>CAZZMW010000027.1:0-1576 GCA_964655215.1 uncultured Halothiobacillus sp. | reverse complement strand
GTAGATGGGGATGAAAGCCCGTAGCTCTGGCCGGTTACGATACCGGCTGGTGTTTTTTGATTCCCATCAAAAAGGAGCTACGGGCATGAGCAGGATACCGGTATTTGTGGGTTTGGACTATCACCAGGATTCGGTGCAGGTTTGCGTGGAAGGGCGTGACGGAACGGTTCTTTTGAATCGACGATGTCGCAACGACATTGCCGAGATCGTGGATGCGGCCGAGCGTTTTGGCGACGTGATCAGCGCGGCGATTGAGTCGTGCAATGGAGCGGCCAGCCTGGCGGATGAACTGGTGACTCGCGCGCAATGGTCGGTTCACCTGGCCCATCCGGGATTCGTTTCCCGGATGAAGCAAAACCCGGACAAGACGGACTTCAGCGATGCCCACCTTCTGGCAGATCTCGAGCGGGTCGGCTATTTGCCCCGCGTGTGGCTGGCACCGATGGAGGTTCGCGAACTGCGGCGTCTGGTGCGATACCGCCAGCAGTTGGCGGAGGAACGACGCAATCTCAAGCTTCGCATTCGCGCCTTGCTTCGCGATCAAAGGGCTCGTTGCCCTCACGCGCGTCCCTGGACCAAAGCGTGGAAGCAATGGCTTTCGACAGGCGACCACCTGAGCCCGGAAAGCCGCTGGATTATCGAACGGCAGTTGCAGCGATTGGACGTGGTGGTGGACGCCGTTGCCGAGGTTGAGAAGCACCTGCAAGAGGTCAGCGCAAAGGACAACATGGTTCAGGCATTGCAGGCTGACGTTGGCATTGGCCCCGTGACCGCGTGGACCATTCGGGCCGAGATTGGTCGATTCGATCGCTTCCGCACCGGAAAACAGCTGTCGCGCTTCTGCGGACTGAGTCCCCGCAACGCATCGAGTGGCAACCGTCAGGCCGATGCCGGACTGATCCAGGCCGGCAATCGGCAACTTCGCGCCACCTTGATGGAGGCGGCGCACCGCATGATCCGTGTGCACCCGCGATGGAGCAGCTTTGCGCAAACCCTTCTCCGGCGAGGAAAACCAAAATGTCTTGTGGTGGCCGCGGTGGCCAACCGCTGGATGCGTGGATTGTTTCATCACATGCAGCCCGATCGACTGGCCGCTTGATGGACGATGAGGAACAATCAACGCAATCCAAGGAAAAGGCTCTTTGAGGAAAAGGCTCTTTGAGAAAGAAAACCACGAGTCCTGTGATCGGCGTCGACAAGCTCGTTGCACCCTTGGGCCGGCCTATGGTCTGCTCGTCTCGTAGATAGGGCAGTCGTCGCGGTCTCGAAACAACCCACATGGGCTATCCGCTAACGCGGAGACGCTCGGATAGAAGAATGGGACAAAACGGTTGGACCCCTCAAAGTGTCTTGACAGGAAAAAGGCTTTCATAGAAGGGTGCATCTTGATGCACCGGGACAAGGCGGGCGTGGCCCGCCGTTCGGCAGGGATGCCATGACCGACATGCGTAGCGATGTGGATCTCCTGGTGCATCTGACCGACGACTGCCCCGTCGTCTTCGACCGGCGGTCCGGCAGCCACGTGGCCATCTCTGCCAAGGTCATCGCCCGCTGGACCGATCGCTCCTTGCAGACC
>CAZZMW010000026.1:0-2147 GCA_964655215.1 uncultured Halothiobacillus sp. | reverse complement strand
TTCCCGCCTGACTCAGGTCAGGCTTTTCGATTGTAGGCTAGGTTCAGGATTTATCCTTAGCCAGGTCCAACGCAAATGTTCGGCATACGTCCATCAATTCATCTGCTAGGGACTCATCGGTCAAATTACGAGAAATTGCAATCCCTCCGATTAAGATGACTGCTTGCAGCAGTGCCAACTTGCGATCTGCAAGCTCAGAGTCAGTGCTTTGAAAATGATCGACAAAACCAGCAAAGAGCTTGGTATAAGTGTCGCGAACCCTATCATCCTGCTGAGTCACATCACTGATTAAACAAGCCAGCGGGCAATTGATCTCTATTCCATTCCGGTGGGCATCGCTTAAATAGCCAAGAACACGCTCACGAAAAGAGGCTTCTTTTAATCGCTCTATATTTGCTTGAGCAGCATAGCGCAGCGCCTCTGCGTATAACTCACTCTTCGAAGCGAAGTGAGCATAGAAAGCCCCTCTTGTCAGACCAGCATTCTGCATCACGGTATCAATACTGGTGGCTTCGAACCCCTGTCGACTAAATATTAATGCGGCAGAGCTAAGAATTCGATGGCGCGAATTAAGCTTGTGTTTATCACTCCAGGGCATCGACGGTTCCCCCCCAAGTTCTCCTGATCAGGAGAGCGGAATTGAACCATATGTTCTTGAACATATGGTGCTGAAAGCTAGCATACCAGCAGTTTCATCATGACAGGAGTCATCACATGTCCAACGCAGTTCATATAGTTGGTCCGCAGTTCAGCACCTTTGTGCGCAGTGTGCAGTTGTGCTGCGAAGAGAAAGATATCCCCTACACCTTGGGAACTGAAGTAAATGGCCATCCCATTCACCTGCAATCTCCTGAACACATCGCCCTACACCCCTTCGGCAAGGTCCCGATCCTCGTGCATGGAGAGCGACACCTGATAGAAACGCCGAGCATTTGCCGGTATCTGGATGCCGCATTCGAAGGTGCGCCCCTACAACCAACTGAGCCATGGTTGCGAGCCCAAGTAGATCAATGGACCGGAATGCTGTCACTCTACGTTGATCAAGTATTGGTTCGCAGCTATTTGCTTGAGTATGTTTTCCCCAAAGGAGATAGTGGCTCAGTGCGAGTAGATGTTGTTAAGGCTATCGAACCAGAATTGGCGCGCGTACTAAAACTTTTAGACGATCAAGTCTCTAAGGCCGGTTATTTGGTTGGCAATGCATTTACCATCGCCGATGCCATTTCCGCACCGATGTTAGATTACCTATTAGGCCAGCCAGCTGCTGATGGCTTTTTCGCCAAAGTGCCGAACCTAGTTGCTTATATACATAAGCTACGTAAGCGCCCATCAGCAGTTAAAGTGCTGGTAGAGCCGCAACTTGGCTGAACTCGATGACGATTATGCACTACCGTAGTTTTAAACATTTTAGCTGCTAAAACGATCATCGGTAGGCTCTCGGCATGACGATCTTTTCATGATCTGAGTCATTTCATCCTGAGTGCCTTCAATACGATGACAAGTAGTGCTCTTTTCAAGATGGGCCACCTTCTCGTCGTCTGTTAGCCACAATTTAAGCAATCCACCAGAACGGCCTAGATCACCATTGATTCTGGCGTGCTTTGTACTTGCTCATAATCAACGATACAGGTCCCCCGATACCCTTTGTATATTACGGGTTAGCCAAACGGCGGACCTAATCCGCGTTGTGGCGCGGAAGGAACTCCAAAAGCGCATCTTTTTGAGTGTCCGGTGAAGGACTTATTAGGAGGCAAGCACGACATCGGGGAGATTTGCGAGAACTTGATCATAGCTGTCATAACGCTCAAGTACTTCCACCACGACGGTCAATGGTTCGGCCAAAATTTCGGGTAGATCGCGCTCCTGTGGATCTTTAATGGCAAACGCAAGCACTTCGTTTGGCGGGCAGAATTGTGCGTTTACGTCTGGTTTATTGCCTCTTGCGTCAATTCTGTACCAACCAAAATCTTGAAGATAAACAGCATTCAAGCCATGTAGACAGTATGGAGGACCACTGTCGCCTACTGAAAGGCGCTGATAGCAGAGGCCCGTGGGAACTCCATTGGCTCTGAGCAAGGCAGCGAGCAAATGGCTCTTGGCATAGCAATAGCCCGTCTTGTGACGCAGTACATCGGATGCCCTGCAAG
>CAZZMW010000025.1:0-3405 GCA_964655215.1 uncultured Halothiobacillus sp. | reverse complement strand
GAGACGATGGCGAATGTGCCGTACATCATCACTCACGGCGCGGCCGCGTACAAACAGATGGGCACCGAGAAAAGCCCCGGCCCCAAGGTGTTTTGCCTGAGCGGTCACGTGAAGCGTCCCGGCAACTACGAGGCCGAGTTGGGCAAAATCACCTTCCGCGATCTGATCTACGGCGAGGAGTTCGGGCAGGGCATGATGACCGAAGGGCGCAAAGTCAAGGCGATTTTGCCGTCGGGCGCGTCCGGGCCGATCGTGACGGAGGCCGCTCTTGACGTGCCGCTCGACTACGAATCAGTGGCAGCGGCGGGCACGATCCTCGGCTCGGCGTCGGTGATCATCATGGACGATTCCATCGACATGGTGTGGGCGGCGGGCAAGGTGATGCACTTCTTCCGCCACGAGTCGTGCGGCAAGTGCACGCCGTGCCGCGAGGGCACGTTCTGGATGGAGAAGCAGTACCAGCGCATTCTGGGCGGCAAGGCGACGTTGAACGATGTGCTGCTGCTGCAAGACGTGGCGAAACAGATGGTGGGCAAGTGTCTGTGCCCGCTGGGCGAATTTTCCACCAGCCCGGTGTTGTCGAGCTTCCAGCATTTTCAGGCGGAATACGAAGCGCGCGCGACGGATGCCAAGAAGCCAGCGGCGAAAGCGGCGGCCGCGAAGAAGTAGAAACATGGAAGCGGTTAAGCCACTTGCATTGGTGGGTGATGTCCGCTGGTAAAATCTTGTTGTCCCTAATACAAACGTGAATGCTCTGCGTGAGAACCGTATTGTGGGCATGAGGTGTGCCAGAACCATGTTCTGCGCAAAGAGCCAGAGATCATGAACAGCGTACGCAATGGAGTTAACGGTATTCTGTCGTTTGTGTTCTTGGCTGGGTTGGTTGTGGTAGCGATCGCATTATTTAATAGTCAAGCATCAGGCAGTGCGGTGCCTAATGTTTCGCCTGTTGTGACGCCAACGATTGTAGGAGTTCAGGCGTCTCCTTTGTCAACGCCAACTACCGTCAATGTGCCGGTGGCTAGACTAGGTGAACCTGTTCTCGTACATGCGTCAGGCCCAGCATCGCTACTGAGCGGGGATCAACACAAGCTTGTGAGCATTGGACGACAAAGCGGGAAATCTTCCACCATGCTGCTTGATTTAACAACGGGCGAGGAAAGCAAGGTGGCCGATGCGACACTGCTTAATGAACGTTTCTCCGGACATTGGCTGGTAGGCGAAGATCAATCACCTTTAGGGCCGCCGGACTATTACATCCGGATCAAAGCTATCGACATGGATACCGGCGAAGAAATAGATCTGGGCGACACGCACGCTAACCAGCAACGTCCCAGCATCTCAGGCGATATTGTGGTATGGGAGGATCGGCGAAATAAGGATCGGTCCGGGACCGATATTTATGCTTACGATTTGAAGACTGGCAAGGAGTTCTCAGTTACAGCTACAATCAGCATGGAAATAGCTCCGAGGGTTTCCGGACAATGGGTCACCTACTTGACCCTACCCACTCAGTACCGTCCTGGCGAAGCGCCAAGTACGATTGAGTTGCGCGCCCATTCCTTGAAAACGGGTGAAGATTTTTCAATTGGTATGATACCGTCGCCCAACAATGCCAGCTGGGGAACGTATCACGCGCTTGATGGAGATAAAGTCGCCTGGGTAAAGGTCACTGATGCTGCTTGGCCGCAGTATGTCAGCGAACTCCATCTCTACGATCTGACTACTCGCACAGATCGGACATTGACAGAACCTATCCCGAATCGACCGCCAACCGACATTTCCTTATCAGCTAAAAGCGGTCTCGTTGTGTACAACAGCCCGACCCAACACTGGGTGGTGCTTGACTGGCGTCCCGCTGTGCCTGTTCCGCTTGCGGTGACAGAGCCAATAAAGTCCATCGGAGATCACTTGATGGCAACGGGCGATTATCTGGTATGGCGACTTCCACTCAATCACGATACTTCCGACGTAAAGATTTTTGCAGTGCCAGTTACACGGTAGCTAATAATAGAGCTTGCTCATCAGGAATGCCTGTTATGAAGAATCTTGCAGCGAAGCGTGTGCTTCGAGTCATTACTCTAGTGGCCGGTGTGTTGTTTTTGCTGCTTGCCACACAGTCTGGAACACCAAAAACCGCGAGCGTATTTGCCTCCCCATTGTCAACGCCGATGCCCAGAACAAATATTACCTATTGGGGCCTTCATCTGGGCAATCATGTAGATGGCGAGCCGTGGGATGAAAGCTTGCTTAAACGTATCGATGGAGATAAACCGGGAGGACTCTGGCCGAGCGTCATCGTTTTTCCTAGTTTCAATCTGTACACCATAAACCGCAATGAACCAGGTGACTGCAAAATCGTGAGTGCCAATGGGAAATATGATCTGATGACCGGCACGGGTGCTTCGCTTGGATATTTGCAGCGTGCTGCTAGAGCGGGGGTAAAGATATTCATTCGAATCATGCCTTCTCCCGGCAATTTCGACGCCGGTCATCATCTGTCTCTGCTCCCTTCTCCGACCAATGGCAATCGCTGCAACATCTGGCCGCAGTATGGCGGCATGCGCAGCTATGATGACGTTGGCGATGAGATTATCAAGATCCATCAATGGAACGCTACGCACGGCATAACGGAAACCGGGTTCTTTCCTGCAAATGAACCTAATGCGGAATGGTATGATTTCGAGGGAGATATTCACCGAGATAATCCTGTTGCCTGGACAGAAATGGATGCCTATTTCACCGCTGTCTACACGCACGTTCATGCCACATTACCTTATCCAACGGTCAGTATCTTTACACCGCCAATGTCTCAAGAAGCCTTTGCCGAGTTAATGGACTTCAATCAATGTGTCCCTAGAACAGTGAGTGACGGGGAAAGCCACGGCTATGAAAAAATGCCAAACATCTTCTTGTATGGTACTCACAATGATGGATATGCTTGGAATAATTATTGGGATGTAGGTTATGAACCTTGGGTGCCTGAATGTAATCCCGCTATTACTCCACATGGTCATCACGTCTCGCTCTGGTTTCCGCTACAGATGATCAATAGTATGCTGACTAAGCATACGATCATCACTGAGGCAGATCTCAAATCACCTGATTCGCCCCAGTGGGGAAGTCTTGCAAACAAAGATGACCAGCTAGGGTTGACTGCGGCAACTTCCATTGAGCGATTTGAACTTGCCGAGAGCGCAGCTGAAGATATTGCGGTATGGGCATTGAACATCACAAATCCAAATGAACGAGAGCAGAACTGGCACGAAGCCTATCGCTGTAATGACTGGTTTGGTCCGGCTAATACCAAACCTCCCCTGGAACGTCCGTGGTTCACGCGGTGGTGGTTAGGTGAACCGCCTTCTTATTCGGTTGCGCCCTGTTACCAGTTGTTTCTGCCGGCCG
>CAZZMW010000024.1:0-4235 GCA_964655215.1 uncultured Halothiobacillus sp. | reverse complement strand
CCAACCTTAGCTTATGCCACCCCGGTGGCTGTCCAAACTACCGTGACCACCGTAGTGCTCGAGGTCGAGAAGGCCGTCAAGCATTACAGCGATGGGGTCAGCGTCAATGCCTCCGAACTGGCGACACACCGTAACGACATTCAGAAAGTGCGTGAAGACCTGGCTGCGATGCGCGTCGAAGTCAACAAGCATATTGTCGTACAGCAGGCATCGATAGACACCGTTCTTGAACTAGAGAAGAAGGTGTACGGCAACGTTGCGCGCAACGTCATGAACAACATTGCGTTTGGTCGTTCGGTGCGGTAATCGTCATGGATTACACGATCTACGCCTTCTGGAACGGCACCGCAATCTATGACGTTCTCAATAGTGTTGTCCTGGTAACGGGCGGCGCTCAGGGGGACGCTTACAGGCAACTCATGATTTCGGTTGCACTGGTTGCGATTTTTGTTTCACTGGGCGTGGGCTTGGCAAGGCTGCGGGCGACCGACACTGCAACGGCGTTTATGGCGTTGACGTTCTTCTACGGGATTTTCTTCCTGCCCACCGTCACGGTGTACATCGACGATGTCAGAAAAAATCAGAACTACACAGTCAGCAACGTCCCGCTCGGACTTGCCTTGTTCGGCAGTGTCACTAGCCATATTGGCTGGTGGCTCACCGAGACATACGAAACATACTTCACCGCTGTCGATGACGAAAAGTTTTCGCATTACGGGTTCCTGTTCGGCAATCGGTTAGTCGAAGAGCTGCCCATGCAGGAGTTCATGGATCCGCGTAATCGTCACAACATGACTGAATTCGTCAAGAACTGCGTGAACCCGGAACTCGTTGACAATCCGGCTGCATTGACAGCGTTGGTGAAGTCAAACGATGTGTGGCAATTCCTGTCCGGCGCCACGGCAGGGTTTTCGCTGAATCCAGGCCGGATCACTATGTACGTTCCATCGAGTGGGACAGCAACAGCGGTGCCGTGCTCCGGGACGGGTTCTGCGGTGGAGCTCCTGGGGGCGGACGGACTTGCAGATGCGCTGACGCAGCTCACCTATCTTGGAAATCGCCTGCATCCCGGTAACGCCACCGCAGCCAGCACTATCGATACACAGGTGTCAAACTTCGAGTCCACCCTGCTGGGCATTACGCGCAATGCCCAGGAGACTCTGCGCCATTACTCGATGATCAACATGTTGCGGAACGCGAGTGAACAGCAGGGTGCGATTTTTGCGTCGACCGCTGCAGCGGCACAGCTCAACACGAGCTACCTCACCATGAAGACAGTTGCGGAGGGTGCGCTTCCGAAGCTGCGTAACATGATCGAAATCATGATTTACGCCGTATTCCCAATCGTTTTCCTTATCGTGATCGCCGCTGGTGCTCTAGGAGGCAAGGTGCTGACGATGTACGCGATGACCGCCATCTGGATCCATCTCTGGGCGCCGCTGTACGCCGTCATCAACAGCATCATGTTCAATGCTTCGCGTGACGCCATGAACCAGGTCACGGGTGGCACCGGTGGCACGATCGAGAACATGTCGCATCTCCTGCAGATGACCGTTTCGGACCAGGGGATGGCCGGTCTCATGGTGATTTCCGTGCCCGCAATTGCCCTGGCGATCGTGAAAGGCGGCGCCGTCGCGATGAGCGGTGTCGTGAACTCGCTGATGTCGCCGGCGCAATCGGCAGCAGCCCGAGTCGGGTCCGAAGTGGGCATGGGCAACGTATCATCCGGCCGTGTCCAGTGGGGCGGGGCGACCTTTGATTCGAGTGTCACTCGGCGTGGGAATTTCACGACCGAAGAAATGGGTAGTTTCAAAGCACATTACGATTCCGGTGGAAATTTGATGAGCGTTTCCGGCGGCGCGGCCTCGATAGGGGGCGAAGCATCTCAGGCACGTCAACGTGTGGCGAGCGCCGGGCGTGAAGTGGCGTCTACCCAGCAACAGGTGGCCGAGAAACTTACCCAGCTCACGTCTGCGCTTGAGCAATCCGATCAATTCAGGGCTACTCGCGCAATGCAGGAAGCGTTGAGTACAACTGGTGGCAGGAACATGGAAGCAATGGGCGGCGGACAGACCAGTTCAGCGCAGATCGGAACGACTACCCAGACCAATCGAATGGGAACTGTCGCGGCTCAGGATAAAACAGATGCTCTGCGGATGGAAGGCGGGGTTGGAACTCAGGGAACCGGAAGTGCAAGTGGATTTCATGGCGGAAACGGCAAGCCCGCAGGGGCGATTGGTGGAAGCGGTCCTGCCTTGTTGCGTGCTGCACACTTGCTTGGAATGATTAAAGGTGGATTAACGGGTTCCACGCAAGAATCGGATAACTTCCGTCAGCAAATGGAAAACTTGAACAGCCTTGATGGCGCCAAGCGTTCGGAAGCACAGAATTTCATGCGTAACGCATCAGGGTTTTTCATGCGCACGGCTGGCGAGATGAAGGACAGCAGCACACGTGAAGCCATGTACAACCTGGCGTCCTCCTTGAAAGACTCAGTTTCGGCATCCGAAAGGCTCTCTCAATCCATCAGCGATGCCCAGAAAGCGGGAGTCAATGTCAGCGACACTTCCGCTTTCTCGGCGAATGCTAAGGTCAATTCGGAAACCGCGGCAGTGCTTGCAGCCCTACAAGCAGCCGGAAAAGACACAAGTCCACCCAACGTTTTTGCTGCAATGGCAGGGGCTCAGCGAGCCCCAGTTCAGGAGGCGGCGCATCTTGCCAACGCGATTCCGCAAAGCGGATCGGGATTCGACGCTGTCGCGCCGGCGCCTCAAACTCCCGACGCGCTTCGCGCAAGCGCTGCGCCTGGCGTCAGCAATGCGGCTGCGATGTATATGGGGGATGTTCAGGCAGCAAACGCTGGCTATGGCGGTCAGGTTCGTGATGAGATGCTGGAGAAAGCAGGGTTTACCCCAGAGCAAAGGGTGAGCGCCGGCGCCGCAATAGCCCGTGCTCAGGCTGGTCTGGTTGCCATGAATGGCGAAATGCAGACTCAAATGCAACAAGCCCGTGCGATGCTCGGGGCCCAGAGTGCTGCGATGGCTATCGTTCAGCAGGAAATGGAATCCCGAGGACAGAATTTCAACATGGACCAAGGGGACTTGCGATCAAGGGTTGCGGATTACGGCGCGCAAATCCTTAATGCCAGCCAGAACGATCCTGTGTTGCGAGATATCCTTGCGGGTAATGGGGCAATGCCGGCTGGCGGATCAGCCAACTATTCTTCGGAAGATCTCGCTGCCATTCAGGCAAGAAGCGGTGTGACACCGCGCCCGAAGGATGAAGGCAAAAACCTCGGGCGGGTGTCTGATGTAATTGCGCCTTAGGAAAGTGGGTGATGAGTAAAGGGAACACCGTGATTATAAATATTGTAAATTGCATCACCCTCAAGCCCGGTATTCTCGAAATTGTTGTTGCCCGTTTCATCAGATGAGAGTGGGCTTCCATCAGGTGCGGTTTCTTCTGTCATCAGGCGCGCCAGGTACACAACGCCGGCGATCAGGCCGGCGGCAATCATCAAGTAAATCAAAATCAACATTTTCTTCTCCTTCTCGTGTGAGGCCCATGGGCCCCGTGCGTTCTTTACGGGCACTATAGAACCGTTCCTGCGGCACGGACAAGCAAAATAATCGGGGGTGGGCGGATAACTTCCTGAAAAATTGCGGCTTTCCTGCAACAAACACCTCAAACGATGGCGGTTTCCGGCCCCGTAGGGCCGGAACGGCAGGCGCGGTCGTGCGAGCTGCACGGGCCGCCCGACCGGGCAAACGGGCGGCGACGGCCGGTGCCCGGACGGGATACCGCTCGCGGGATACGGCTAGGCGGCTGCGCCGCCTCCCCCTCGGGGACTCGGGGTCGCCTACCGCTCGCCCCTGCGCTGCGCTCCGGGCTCCGGCCTGCGGCCTCCTGGCACATCCCGCCGGAGACGCCCGGCCCGGCTGCGCCGGGTGCCCGCCACCCTGTCGGGCTGGCGGCCGGGCTGCGAAAGCGGGATGCAGGCAGTGGGGATGGCAATAAAAAGCGGTGCGTAGGCACGGCGCAACACTGTTGCGTCCGCACCTGTTTGTGGTTCGACAGTGTGGGCGGATAACTCGCCCCGTGTTGGATTAGAATCGACGGTACGGACAAACCGGTGGCCACATGGGGGTAGTGGGTCAGCCAGTCGTCCATAGTCGAAAGGAGAGACCGTGAAGAGAGTCGTCTATTTGGCCGTTATCCTGGCAGCGATCGGTGTC
>CAZZMW010000023.1:0-4746 GCA_964655215.1 uncultured Halothiobacillus sp. | reverse complement strand
CCCCCTTGTAGTTTGTCCAACTTCTGGGGGTCAGTTCAAACCCGGGGCGATTCAGTTTATTAAAAATGTCCGGCCCCATGGGTCTCTACGTTAACTGTTAGCTACCGCAGGAACGAGTCATGAACGTCATGTTGAAGCGAGCTTATGAGTCTCCGGCCAAGACCGATGGTGAGCGGATCCTTGTAGATCGTCTTTGGCCGCGAGGATTGCTCAAAGCCGAAGCCGAGATTGATCTCTGGCTCAAAGACATCGCCCCATCCACCGAGCTTCGCCAATGGTTCGGGCATGACCCGGAGAAATGGTCTGAGTTCAAGAAGCGATACAGCGCTGAGCTGAAAAATAATCCGGCATTGTCAGAGCTTCAAGCGCGTTCGCGCCAAAGAGATATCACTCTTGTGTACGCAGCCAAGGATCAGTTACACAATCAAGCGGTGGTACTCAAGCAAATATTGGAACGCAGTACCTAATTCATTCGTTGGCCGGTGTTCGGCAATTACCGTCCACCGCTCAATGGATGAGGTCAGTCTGGCGGCCACTACAAGAGAGTTGGGTTGGCTTGCCAGACCGACCATGTGAGCGCCGACGCAAACGCCACCCACAAAACATAGGGTAACAGCAGGCCCGCAGCCACACGGCTACTTTGCCAGAATGCTCGAATGGTGCCAGCGATCAGCACCAACAGGATCAACACCTCAGCCGTTGCAAAAGCACCGTGATGCCAAGCAAAGAACAGCCAAGACCACAGCGCATTGGCCACAAGCTGAGCAAAGAACAGGATGTACGTCGCTCGACTGGGACGCGACCGCCACACCAGCCAAGCAGAAACGCCCATCAGCGAATACAGCACTGACCACACCGGGCCGAAGATACCTGCTGGTGGGGCCCAAGCCGGTTTGATCAACTGAGCATAGAATTCCTGTGCGTTGACCGATGCAATTGCCCCGACGGCCGCAGCGACAAAGACCAACAGCAGCCAACCGAGCAGGCCGACCAACTGATGCGAAACGGATCGCGGTGACCTGGACGGATTACGACGTACGTTCAAGTCGTTATGCAGCATGAGTTAAATACCCTTGGATTTTTGTCTTTAGCTACTCCGACAAGAATGGTTGTTCGAGCTTGTCTAGTTCCTGTCGTTTTTTTTGCTACACAGGGAAAGTATAGGATGACCCGCCACGCAAAGCGAAGGGCCCGCCCGGCAAATGGATATGTGTCGGTACGCGCGGTTGCCAAAATATAGCCTTCTTGCGTGGGTTGGAAGTCTAGGCGGTGAAAATCAATTACCTATCGGTCGCTACTGACAGAATGATGTCTGATAGCTCGGATGGGAACATGGGCTGCTGCATCATGTTTCAATTAACAGGCGACGCAGCGAAGCAAGCCGTCCTGGTTAAATTGATTGTTAGGCTCATTACCATGTCGGTCGCTCCTTCCGCATACGACGGAAAGCAAGACGAATCCGCTTCTCCGTCTCGATAATGGCGAATAGCGCTGCGCCGATGGCAATTACCAGGACGCCATCGCGAAACGGAATGGATTCTGTGGCGAAAATTGTCTGTAACGGCGGCAGATAAGTAATGGCAAACTGCGCCGTGGCAATGACGATCACTACCAGCCATACCACTTTGGTCCCGCGTACTGCCTTCCACGTCAATGAAGTGCTGTAGATATTCCGGATGAACAGCAGATGAAAAATTTCCATCACCACCAGGGTATTTACAGCCAGCGTACGCGCCAGGTCCAGGGAATAACCGCGATCAATGGCATAGTGAAAGATGCCGTAAACCCCGCTTAAAAACAGCATGGAAACAAAAACGATATGCCATACCAGCTCGCCACTTAATAGCGGCTCGCCTCGAGACCGCGGCGGGCGGCGCATGGTGTTATCTTCCGTCGGCTCAAAAGCCAGCGCGATACCAAGCGTCGCAGCGGTAATGAGGTTGATCCACAGAATTTGAACCGGTGTGACGGGCAACGTCATGCCGAAGAACAGCGCCACTATGATCGTCATGGCCTCTCCGGCATTGGTAGGCAAGGTCCAGCTAATAACTTTCTTCAGGTTGTCATACACGGTACGGCCTTCTCGTACCGCAGCAACGATAGAGGCGAAATTATCATCCGCGAGGACCAGTTCCGCTGCTTCTTTGGCAGCCTCGGAACCTTTAAGCCCCATGGCGATACCTGCGTCTGCCCGCTTCAGTGCAGGGGCATCATTGACCCCATCACCGGTCATCGCCACTGTCATGTCGTGTGCTTGCAGAGCGGTGACAAGGCGTAGCTTATGTTCCGGACTGGTGCGGGCGAAAATGTCACAGTCGAGAACGATTTCTTTTAATTCACGATCATCCATGCCATCCAGATCGGTGCCGGTCAGCACCTTGTTCGAATTTCGCAGTCCGATCTGCCTGCCAATCGTGGCAGCAGTCTTTGCATGATCGCCGGTGATCATCTTCACCCTGATACCGGCGTCATGGCATTCCGCCACTGCAGCAATCGCTTCGGGCCGCGGTGGATCGATCATCCCCACCATGCCAAGCAAGGTGAGCGTGCCGTCCACATTCGCATTTTCCAGCACGGTGTGTTCGGGCTGCACCGCCTTAACGGCAAAAGCCAGTACGCGCTGCCCCTGTGCGGCAATGGTTTCGGCTTTTTGCTCCCAGTAATCGATATCCAGCGATTCCCGATTGCCATCCGCTCCACGCTGATCGTGGCACATGGCGAGCATGCGCTCCGGCGCACCTTTTACAAAGACAAACGCATGCTGCGCATGATCATGATTCAAGGTAGCCATAAAGCGATGTCGGGCATCGAAAGGAATGGCATCGGTACGTGACCATGTCGCCTGTTCCCTGCGGACATCTATGTCCATTTTCCCGGCAAAGGCAAGCAGGGCGCCTTCCATTGGATCACCTTCCACATGCCACACACCGCTTCTTTCATGTAATGCCGCGTCATTGCAGAGCGCGGCAGCCCTGGCGAGCTCTTCCAGCACCGCATGCTCAGAGGGAGAGATCTTCGAATCTTCCAACATCAGCACGCCTTTGGGTGCGTAACCGTCGCCTTCCAGAGTAAAAAGGTGCTGCGGCGTCAGCACCGAAGCCACCATCATTTCATTGCGTGTCAGCGTGCCGGTTTTATCCGAACAGATGACAGATACCGAACCCAGTGTTTCGATGGCAGGCAGTCGCCGTACAATCGCATGCCGTCTTGCCATCGCTTGTACGCCAACCGCAAGGGTAATAGTGAGTACGGCGGGTAAACCTTCAGGAATGGCGGCAACCGACAAGCCTACTACCGCCATGAATATTTCCGCGAAAGCGTGTTGTCCGGCAAAATAACCGTAGATCAACAGCAGTACCGCAATCAGTAAGATAAGCACCGTCAACCATTTGGCAAAGACATCCATTTGCCTGACCAGGGGCGTGGTGAGTGTTTCCACTTCAGAAAGCAGGCTGCTGATGCGTCCGATCTCGGTACTGCCACCGGTAGCCACGACCACTCCCTTGCCCTGACCGGAAACCACTAGAGTGCCGGAAAAAACCATGCAGGAGCGGTCGCCCAGCGGTGCGTCTTCAGCGACCGGTTTAATCTGTTTTTCGACAGGTACGGACTCGCCGGTCAAAATCGCTTCCTGAACCGACATGCCGTGCGCGGCAAGCAGACGCAGATCGGCAGGCACCTTATCGCCCGCTTCCAGCAGCACGATATCGCCGAGAACCAGATGCTCGCCATCAATACTGACACGCTCACCGCCACGAATGACATGGGCACGTGGCGCGAGCATCTGGCGGATCGCATCCATTGCCTTTTCCGCCTTGCCCTCCTGAATGAAGCCGATAACGGTGTTGGCTACCACCACGGCCAGGATGACACCCGTATCGATCCAGTGACCCAGTGCCGCAGTAATCAGCGCCGAGCCGAGCAGGACGTAGATGAGAATGTTATGGAAATGCAGCAGGAAACGAATCAACGCGCTGCGTTTTGCCGTTTCAGGTAAACGATTGGCCCCGTATTTTGCAAGGCGCACCTCGGATTCGTGCTGATCCAGACCAGCGACGGAGGTTTTCAGCTCTTTTAGCGACGACTCTGCAGACACGTTATGCCAAGTTGCCCTCACCTCATCCAATTTTGCTGTCTGCATTCTTGTCCTCCATCGTTACATGCTGTCAACCTGATGCGATGGTTTCTGAATTGCGGATTCTCATGAGCCCAATGTTCGACATGAGCGGCAGACGCAAGTGGGCGAAGCCCGCTTGTGGCTGCGCTCGATGGAGGGATTAGGCCGCAATCCACGCCTCGGCTTGGGCTCGGTCCTTAACAGCAAAAACTCGCACTGGGCATGGCATGACAAATTTAAACATGCTGATCGCGTTCGCGACCCAACTAACGTCAGTGACGACGGCGACTCTTTCCCAGACACGAAAATGAGCCAGGCCCAACTTCATGTCGTCCCACATCGCGCCAGGGGTGAAGCCAGTGAAGTCGCCGCTTAGCTCGTATAGCAGCCTCACCTTGTCGTGCCGCTTCAAAGCAGCCTCGACGGCCGGTATGAGAACCGTTTCGTAGTCGGTGGTGGTGACGTGTCCGGAGGCGATGATGCCAACGGTATTGGCAGGCAGATTGGACAAAAGCTCGATCATGATGAAACTCCTTGGAATGCGACTGTGGCAGCGAGTGCTGGCTCCTTTGTGGCCTAACGACGCTGTAGAAAAACCCATTTATGGGTTCCGTTTGCCACACCCACCG
>CAZZMW010000022.1:0-6977 GCA_964655215.1 uncultured Halothiobacillus sp. | reverse complement strand
CAAGTTACTGGGTTGAGCTTGAAATCAGAACTGTGACGAATTTCGTCTCGAACGAACTCAAAGCACACACTTATTAGCGCGTCTTCCGTGGTCACGCCACGCGCGAGTCTACGTGCGAGGGCCGAAATCTGAGGATCCTCGAAGTCTATGTACTTGCTGGGAGAGAGAAATCGATGCATGTGTCATTGAGGCCTAACGTGTGAGTTGAGGCGCTGGCCGCCACGAGTGTCCGCCCCCAGTGAGCGATGCTAACGACTCGAACGATGGTTTAGGCTGCACTTCCGTGCCTCCGCTCAAGGTTTTGAACGTGCTCTACGTCTGTTTTGCCACTGATGGCTAAACGTGCGGTCTCAAGTCGCCCGACGCAGAATTGCACTCTATTGAGTGACATGACCTCATCGGTCTGTTGTCTAATATGGTCGACAAGCTCAGATACATTAAACACGCCAGGTGGAACCTCGGTCTTGAATTCCGCTTCGCCTGTGAACACAACCACTGATTTGACAGCCCCGGACGGCAAGAAATCAAGCAGGTCCTGTACCGCCCGGACATGCCGAATGTTCTGAAATATCGGGTTTTGAAACTTGAACTTCCGCTTAAACAGGACTTGAGTCCAAGTCGATTGTTTCGGATTGGCGAAGATCCAACCCTTGTAGTCTTTGGTCTCGATAACAAACACCCCAAACCTTGAAACGAGTATGTGATCGACTTGAGTGGTGCCATCCTTCAACTGGAGGGTAACGTGATTCATCAGGTGATAGTCGGGAGGACCAAAATTAGCCCGCGCCACACGAGATAGCAGTGCCTCACCACGATTCTGGAATGCGGAGGCACGATAGCGGCCAATGACGAAGCCGACGGCAAGGGCTAGAGCGACATAGAGGAGTGTAGTCACGCTTTGTGGCCTAATGTTTGAATTCAGCAGAGGGCAAAAGCGCAACTTTTGACGGTCCACAGGGATGATTGGTTGGGCTAGTACTCATAAGGCAACTTTAAGCTTGCGCCCGCCAGTGATAGTAAACCCTTCCCGCTCATAAAAGGCCAAGGTTCTATCAAATTGTGAGAGCGGTGGCGTTGTGACCTCCAAACGCCGCCAACCACGGGATGCACCAAAACCCTTTGCTTGAGAGACGAGCTGAGAACCCAGTTCGTTTGAGCGGAATTCGGGACGAACGTAAAGCTCGGGTATGGTGCCAAACACGCCCTCAGCATAGAGCGCATAGCTTTCATAAAGCGCAATGAACCCCGCTGACTTGCCGCTCGCGTCGCGTGCGATGAAAACGAAGTATTTTTCCTGATTCAGGAAATCAGCGAGCCGGTCACTTGTTTCGCTAAGACTAAAATTAAATACCTGAGAGCCGATAGCGGCCATGATTTCTGCGAGTAGTTCTCCGACCATGACTGCGACTTCTGAGGCATTGCTCGCATCAACTCTTTGTATACTGAATTCTGTACTCATCTTATGAAGCCCAACGTTGGACGTAATAGGCGCCGGAGGACAGACGAGGGAACCAAAATGCGCAGCAATTTGGCGTCCCGTTGACGGACTTGTTAGCCGTTTCGACGCACATAGACAGAGTAAGTATATGGGATAGTAGCTTGAATTGTTTCTGACGAGACAAGCTCGAAGTCTTTTTCATCCAGCTTTGGAAAGAAGGCGTCACCGTCGAAGGTTTGGTGCACCTCAGAAAGAAAGACGCCGTGGGCATGCGGCATGGCGAGGGCGTATATTTCAGCTCCGCCGGCGACGTACAGATCGTTACCACCTTCAGCAGCGATGGCAATCGCCTGCGCGAGAGTTGTAGCGACAGTACAGCCTGACGCAAGGTAGTTCGTTTGGCGCGAAATTACTACGGTGTGGCGATTTGGCAAAGGCTTACCGATAGATTCAAAGGTCTTTCGCCCCATTACGACTACCTTTCCCTCGGTGAGCCTACGAAAGATCTTTTGCTCGCCAGGTATCTTCCATGGGATGTCGGGGCCATTCCCGATAACGCGGTTGGCTCCCATCGCAGCAACCAGATAAATACGCACGGCTTGCTGGTTCATGGGGCTAACGTAAAGCCAAGGGGCGCCGCACTTTCGGCGTCCCGCTTAAGCGTCGGGTTAGCCACTTGTTGCTCCCAGAGCTACAAAATCGCCCTCGAAATGGCCGGCAGCACTCCCCTCTTGCATAAGTACTGAAGAAATACAGATTCGGGCGAGGCCCTTTCGCTGAAGCATGCGCGTAAATGATTGCCATGCTTCAGCAGATGGCGCTGTTGCTTTGGCCGAAAAACTTCCAGTGACGGCCTTATCGTAGCTCATGGTGTTGCGCTGAATGACAAGCGTGCACTTAAAACCAGAGGCAGTGATTTTCGTATGCAGTAGCGTCCACGCCGAAAGGATTGTCAGAGCGGAGGCGCTACCGCCGAATACTGTTTCTCGGTGGTTGATGTTTGGTGCCAGTGGAGCACCCAGGATGACTTGCTCTGGCGTTGCTTCGAGCACAGAAACCTGCATAGCCAATGACAGAGGGATGTGCTCGTGCAGGTAGGTTTCAAGTTCGTGTCGGTTCATGTATTAGATCATAAAGTGACTAACGTGGAATTTGCGTGACTTTATCATGCAGCGTCCAGCGACCGAAGGGGGCGAGGTTGAGCGTCATGTTAGAGCGCGCCACCATAGCCAAGAAGATGCATATCATTTTTTCTAGGATATGCATGTGCGCGGATATCTTTTTCAAAAATATTGTCACGAAAATAGATATATCTTCTGGCGAATGCCTCGTACTGATTGTCATGCCTTCCATTGCAAGTGAATGTTCTCTTGACTGGAGCCAGAAGCTCTCTGAGCTTGCGATTGGCAATAGTGTGCTGGTGACGGGAGAGTTCACCGGGCTGTTTATGGGGCTGGCAATATCTTCTTAACTAGCAAATCAGCATTTTATCCGCTGAACAGGTGTCGGGTGCATGCCACTACAACCCTTTTTGAGACGTTTGAGCGTCGTCGCTAACGCGGTTTACGTGTTATTGCGGCTGGAAGCCGTACCCTCTGTCTGTCTCACGTGCTCCGGCCTTCGGTCTGCAGGTCCTTGCGGACTTGCCGTGCGAAGGGTTGCTTCGTACTGAATGCACTGGCCCACCTTCAGCGGCCCGCACAAAATATAGCAAGGCTATTGATTTTGAAAACGTTTGCAGTGATGCTTATAAAGCCAGTACGGATGCGCAATTGAGCATAGGGTGTATTTCTTCCTGCTCACGAAGCCCTCTATTTTCACAAGAGTCAAATAAAAACATATGGATAGTTAAATCTGGAGAGAGGGTTTTACGAATGAAAAAAATGGGAGAATCCCAGATTATAGATTTTTTCTCGACCTATTTGCGCGATATCCTGCGAGAAGAGTACGGAAAGGATGCGCCGTATACACTTGGTAATTTTTCAGGAAGTCAGGACAGAAAGTTTGCGGACTTTTTTGCAGGCACAAAGTCTCACAATATTCTTATTGAGTTTAAAGAAGCAAAAAAAGAGCACATTGCAGAGCAAGAAAAGCCGCTGCGGAAGAAGCTTTGCCTCACCTTAAACAATGAAGTGGCCGCTGTTTCACGGTTATGTCATTTCATAGGATGGGGAAAGCGGCAGGTGCACACCGAGGTCGAGCTTAACGTTTATATTGATCTAGTTTGTCGCTTGTGGAGCTCAGACACCCATCTGTGCCCCCCCCCTGGATCACGATCACGATCAATTCGTATCAGAGTTTATAAGAGGTGCAGTTGGTGTGGATCACCAAACCTTCGTGGATTATATAGAGCATCTAAACAAGATCGCGGGCGGGAGTGCGGGCGGCCGCGACGTGCCATTTCGTTCAATATTATATAGCCGAAACGATAGCGGAATGGTGATTGGTACACGGTTTGAAAATCTTGGTCAGCTAAATGAGCTGAGGAAAATACAATCACATAGCCCATCCTCTGGTCCATATGGACCAGAAATGGATCCATGAGACCTAACAAATGCGTTAACTCTGACGCCCCACCTTCATCGGGCGCAGATTACGCATCGCATTGGGCATCAAGAAAGGAGTCACTGTGAAAGCCATCGAGATATCCATCCACAACTTCCGTTCGATATGTGACGCGACGATATCACTAGATGAATATGGAATCCTTGTAGGCGTCAATAATGCTGGAAAAACGACAGTTATCGACGCAATCCGGGCGTTCTACGGAAAAGGAGTGAAATTTGATAAGACTAGGGATTTTCCACACAAGGGTTCGGAAGGCACAGAGACTTGGGTTGAAATTGAGTTTGAACCATCTGCCGAGGAAATTGAAACATTAAAAGATGAGTATCGGTCCGAAACCAATACCTTTCGAGTCAGGAATTACCTCTATTCGGACCAGAAAGATAAGGAAGATAAGGAACGATCTGGGGTTTACGCCTATATAGGTGGAGTGCTGTCTGAGGAGCGGTTCTACGGCTTTAAGAATGTGGGGCAAGGGAAATTTGGTGAAATCATCTATATCCCCGCAGTTTCCAAAATTGATGAACACACCAAACTTACGGGCCCTTCAGCACTTCGTGATCTCGTGAATTCTGTTCTTTCCAAAGTTATGGAGCAATCTGGCGCCTATAAAGCACTAAGTAACTCATTTGATCAATTCGAAGTAGCGATTAAAACTGAAACGACTACTGAGGGCTATTCGCTTCAAAGCATCGAAACCGACATTTCAAATGAGTTATCCGGCTGGGGCGCCGAGTTTAAGCTTAATATTAACCCGGTTGGCGTTGATGACATCATAAAAGGGCTCGTAAATCATGAGATTATTGACGAATCATTGGGTAAAACTCAACCAATCTCGGCTTATGGGCAAGGGTTTCAGAGAAGTGTTATTTATGCGTTGATTCGAGTGGCAGCAAAATACAGCGCCAAAAAGAAGACCCCAACGAAGAAAGAGTTCGCCCCTGAACTGACCTGGATATTGTTTGAAGAACCTGAGGCATTTCTACACCCAACACAAGTAAGTTCTTTGAACTCTGATCTACGGTTACTTGCTGAAAGCCCAGACTCTCAAGTCCTTCTTTCTACCCACAATCCCCAGTTCGCTACTCATAGCATTCGGAAAATTACGGCAATTTGCCGGTTGCAGCGAGAAGCCTGTTGCACAAAAAGTTATCAAATATCGAGCCAAGATCTGGATGCTGTTCTCACTGAGAACCAGCAAAACGCTCAGGCATGGGCCGCTGCCGGAATGCAGATTGACCCCGCCGATCTGCAAATTGATATGGAAGCGGTCAAGTATGCACTTTGGCTAGACGAGAAACGAAGCGCAGCATTCTTTTCCGAAAAGGTTCTTTTGGTTGAGGGGCCTACCGAAACAGCACTTCTCTCATACATGTTTGATCAGGGGCTACTCCCAAACTGCAAAGGCCTGTTTATCCTGGATGCAATTGGAAAGTACAACATTCACCGATTCATGCGGCTTTTTGAGTCGTTCGGGATTAAACACTATGTCCTTTACGACTCGGACAATGGGAGGCACGCCCCAGTAGATGCGTCGATTCAGGCAGCGTGCAATCCGTTTACCGGTGGCATTGATACGTTTCCCGATGACTTGGAAAGGTTTATTGGGATAGCGCCAGCCGCTCGTCCGCACCGAAAGCCTCAACACGTTATGCTCCAAGTAGCTACTAATGGCATTGACCTCAATCCCTTGGCGGCGAAAATTAATGCGCTGGTATCGCAGTAAATCAATGCTCAACAACACATTTCACTTGGCCACAATTACGCTTCACTCTAGTCACCCATGAAACCCAAATACCTCACGCTTAGCGATCTAGAAATGCTCCATCAGGTTTTTCGCGGTTATCGCAGCCATGATGGGATGGGGTTTCTATTTAGAGGGCAGGCCGACGCTTCTTGGGACTTGCTGCCAAAGGCAGGGAGAAAGCAGTTTTTTCTACCCGGCAATCGAGACCTCGGTAGGGCGTGGGCGTGGGCTAGGCAGGCGGTAGCGTACTGTCCGTTACCTTCAAGCAGCTTGGAACAACTGGCAATAGCTCAACACCATGGTTTGGCTACCCGTCTCTTGGATTGGACGATGAATCCGCTTGTTGCATCCTTCTTTGCGTGCTTCGAACACGCAGAGAAAGACGGCGCCATCTATATGTGCGAAACACCAGATCAGATGGTCAGCGAAGACAATAGCGTGGAGGATTTGAAGAGATTCTCTGGCGTATTCGGGTACTTCCCGAAATCGATCAACCCGCGGGTCTTGAATCAAAAGGGAATCTTTACTGTGCATTGTCCGGCGTCTAGAACAATCGAGGTCAAGGAATCTCGGTTGGGAAATGGAGAGCCCAACCTCCACGTTTTAACGATCCCGGCCAAACTCAAGGAGGATGTTCTCAAACATCTGGAAGACTATGGAATAGACCAGTCTGTGCTCTTCCCTGATCTCGACGGGCTTTCCGCACACACCAATCGGAAGACCTTGCGTATGAGAAAGCCTGCATAACATGGCGATCAACACGGACGCACAGCCGATAATGCCAGCTAAGCACCGGTTACCTCTAAGTTAGGCTTCATCATCCGCATACCAAACAACTTCGAACAACCATGCAGTCGCCACATCTAGACGTAATTTAGCTGCTAAATTTTTCGCAAGGTCACCCACGGCATGATGATCTTCATCATGACCCGTCCCATCTCGTCCTGAGTTCCCTCTATCCGATTAGGTAACACCCTTATTGTGTGCTCATCAAGTCGGGCTACTTTCGCATCGTCAGCTAACCACACCAAGACGGCCTAGATCGCCATTGATTTGAGCCAATTCCCGTACTTGCACATAGTCCACTATTCCTGTGACTCGATAGCCCTGGCTGATCTCGCGTAAATAGCGTGATGTAGTCATCCCGGCCTGTGCAGCTATTTGCTCAATTCGGGTTCTACCCCGATAACACGGACACTTCAAAGAAGCCTCATAATGGGGCCAAGG
>CAZZMW010000021.1:0-9081 GCA_964655215.1 uncultured Halothiobacillus sp. | reverse complement strand
CAAATTATGCCAGTCAGAGCGGAAAATGGGGTTTTTCTACAGCCTCAACGTTTGACATGAGGGGCCGCCGATAGGCGGTCCCTCTCGATGGATGGGTTGGGTGGCGCGGCCTCCAAGGCAAACGAGATTTCTGTGGCATCACGAAATGGCTTAAGGGGCACCTCGGACTCGATGGAGAAAACATGGCCTCCAACTGCCCAGACACTAACTGGTGCTGAGATGCCTATGGCGCGCAGCGTGCCAGAGCCAAGCAAAAACTCACCGTGGTTTTGAAAGAGAATTTCGGTTGGCCACCGAACTTTGAACCAATGGGTGCAGTAGAACTCGATTTCGTTCCACTCCAGTAAGCGCTGCACCTTGTTGATGTGAGCAATCTGCGCTGCGAACTGAGCGCTTTGCTCTAGCGAAAGTGATGAGCCCACTTTGCTCAAAATGGCATTCTCGAATGGTAGAAGCTTCGCCATGTTTTTAAGCCGCCCAACAAGCAATATACACCTTGACAGGTGTATATTTCGGTGAGAGGTGGGTGTATAACAAGGTCGTCATTTAACTATCCCTATGTTTTAATTGATGCCGACAAAAATAGAGGGCTTCATGGATGGAAGCAAACACACCTCCGCCAAAACTGCTGGATCAGGTCCGTGATCTGATTCGGGTCAAGCATTACAGTATCCGCACGGAAACTCAATACCTTCAATGGATTAGACGGTTTATCCTGTTTCATGGCAAAAGACACCCTCGTGACATGGGAGCACCGGAGGTAGAAGCGTTTTTAACCCATCTGGCCGTCTCTCGCGACGTGGCTGCGGCCACGCAAAACCAGGCGTTGTCAGCGCTGCTGTTTTTATACCGGGAGGTGCTGGGCATCGATTTGCCCTGGCTGGCCAACGTCACCCGGGCCAAGCGTCCGCAACGCCTGCCTGTGGTGCTCTCCCGTGATGAGGTTCGGGTGATCCTGGATCGTATGTCGGGCATTTATGGCCTGATGGCATCGCTCCTGTACGGCACGGGCATGCGCTTGATGGAGTGTGTCCGGTTACGGGTTAAGGATGTGGATTTCGCACGGGGCGAGATTCTGATTCGTGATGGCAAAGGTGCGAAGGATCGGGTGACAATGTTGCCAGAATCAGTCGTGCCAGCCTTGCAGGTTCACCTGCAAAAGTGTCGCGCGTTATTCGAGGATGACTTGAAGAAGGGCAAGGCGGGCGTGTATTTGCCGCACGCACTGGCGGCCAAGTACCCGAGTGCGCCGACGGAATGGGGTTGGCAGTATGTATTCCCTTCCGGCAGTTATTCTACTGATCCGCGCAGCGGTGCCGAACGGCGCCACCATCTGGATGAAAAGTTGTTGCAACGCGCCATGAAAAAGGCGGTGAGCGCAGCAGGTCTGACCAAGCCTGCCACACCCCATACCTTGCGGCATTCGTTCGCCACCCATTTGTTGGAGCGTGGGCAGGATATTCGCACGATTCAGGCGCTACTCGGTCATAAGGATGTGGCGACGACGATGATTTATACCCACGTGCTCAATAAAGGCGGGCGCGGGGTGGTCAGCCCGCTTGATTTCTGACCGAGTGATCTATTATTGAAGGCCCGCTCCACCCGAGATGAACCCATGTCTGATTTCTGGAACCAAAAATACGCGCGCGATGATTACTTTTACGGTGAGCAGCCGAACGAATTCTTACGTTCGCAGGTATTCCGCCTGTCGCCCGGTGCGCGCGTGCTGGTGGTCGGTGATGGTGAGGGGCGCAATGGTGTCTGGCTGGCGGAACAAGGGTTCGAAGTGGTGACGGTGGATGGCTCCAGCGTAGGCTGCGATAAATCCCGCGCTTTGGCGGCACAGAGAAAGGTGTCGCTGACTACTCATTGCGTCGATCTGATGACGTGGACCTGGCCGGTGGCGGCATTTGACGCGGTGGTATCGATATTTCTGCATTTTTCGCCGACCGATCGGCTGGTGGCTCATGCGCGGATGCAGGAGGCACTGGTTCCCGGTGGCTGGTTGATTATCGAGCAGTTTCACCCGAATCAATTGGACGGATACACCAGCGGTGGCCCGAAGGCACCTGAGATGTTGACGACGATGGAAGATCTGGCGTGTGATTTCAGCGCCATCGATTGGTGGCTGCTTGCCGAAGGTAAAACACGTCTTGAAGAAGGGCCGGGACATCTGGGTCTGGGGTATGTGAGCCACGGGGTCGGGCGCAGGGCCGGTACCGGTCGACGCTGACCGGGTAGGCCATGTATTCATGTCAGGGCGAGGTGCGTGATCAGCGCGGCACGTTGCGTAAATGACTATTGTTCTCATTTGGCTTTGCATGCTACAGTCTTGCTCATCATTACAGTTTGCTTAATTAGGTTTGTTCCTAAGGAACCTCTGATTAAATCCTTCGTGAGCCGAGTTGCTGATCCAAAAGTCGCAAAACGAGGCAGAGGCCGCCGGTCGTAGTTACTCTACGATGCCAAGGCCGATAACGAAGTGTTGCGACTTTTGGGCGGCAACCCGAAGGGACGGGCTTTTGAGGGCGATCCGCTGTGTTGCGGCACTCACGAATGGAATGACCATTCGTGAGTGCCGCGCCTTGCGGCTCATCCCTCAAAAGTCCGTCTCGGCCACGAAGTATTTAATCAGAGGTTCCCTAACCCTCGGTATAATGAGGTAATTAAACATGTTGACCCTCTCTCAGTTGCTTTCCCGGAGCGATATCCCCGCGATGCCTCACACATCCTCACAGCACAGCCCTGCGCCTGCGGCCAGTTTCGGCATTGGTTTGGCGGCACGCGGTTCGCGTGTGCGCGTGGTGGGTTTGACGGGCGAGCATCCGGCATTGGCCAAACGGCTGGAGGGTATGGGCATCCATGCCGGTAGCGAACTGGAAATCCTGCAGCGTGAAGGCGGCGCACTGATCGTGCGGGTGGGCAGCGCGCGTGTCGCCCTGGGCACGGGCATGGTGCACAAAATCCTGGTGACGACGCTGTCATGACGGCGGATGCGTCAATCACGCTGCTTGATCTCAAGCCAGGGGATGGTGGCGTCGTCAAAGGGTTTGCGCCCGGCGACGCCGATTACCGTCGTCGCTTGATGGCAATGGGGTTGACTCCGGGCACACGATTTACCGTGACGCGGCTGGCGCCGCTGGGTGATCCGATTCAGCTTCAGGTGCGCAACTCCGCGCTGACGCTGCGTAAGGATGAGGCTCGTTTGCTGCGAATCGAGCGTGCAGACGCGTCCTAAGGCTTCTTTCGGGTCTTCCTCTTTCTTGTTTATGGCGCACTTCGCGCCGACATCTTTGTGAGTACATATGGCGACTTTCACCGTCGGTCTGATCGGCAATCCCAACTGCGGTAAAACCACTTTGTTCAATGCCTTGACGGGCATGCGGCAGAAGGTCGGGAACTGGCCGGGCGTGACGGTCGATCGCAAGATCGGATCATTCGATGTCGGAGCGGATCGGGTCGAATTGGTCGATCTGCCCGGTACCTATTCGCTGGATGCCGCTTCCAGTACCTCTCTGGATGAAGCCATCGCCCGCGAATATGCCTTGTCCGGCGAAGCCGATGTCATCATCAATATCCTCGATGGCAGCAATCTGGAGCGGAACCTCTACCTCACCACACAGCTGCTGGAAATGCGGGTGCCACTGATCCTGGCGGTGAATATGCTCGATCTGGCCGAAGAGGCCGGTATTCATATTGATTTTGCGGCTCTGGAAAAACGTATCGGTTGCCCTGTGGTGCCGATTACGGCAGCCAAAAAACAAGGGTTGGATGAACTCAAGCGTCGTCTGGTCGAGCGTGCGGCCCATTCCGATGAACCGGGTATCAAGATCGAGTATGCCGCGTTGATCGAAACTGCCCTTCGTGACCTGAAACCAAAAATTGAACCCGTAGCCGCCGCGCAGAACATTGATCCACGCTGGATGGGGGTGAAGTTGCTGGAAAGCGACCGGCTCACCCTCGCGACGATCGACGACACCCTGCGTGCCGAGGTCGAGGCCGCTCAGGAAATGATCCGCGCGCATCTGGACGAGGAAGCCGACGTGTTCATCGCCGATGCGCGTTACACCTTCATTCACCAGGTTACACACGCCAGCGTGACGCAGCGCGGGCAGTTGCGTCGTTCGCTCACCGATCGTATCGATGCCGTCGTGCTCAACCGGTTTCTCGGTATCCCGATCTTTCTGTTGATGATGTATCTGCTGTTTGTCATGAGCTTCAATGGCGGCAGCATCTTCATCGATTTCTTCGATCAGGCCACGCACACCATTTTTGTGAGCGGCTTCGCTCATGTGCTGCATCTGGTGCATGCGCCGGATTGGCTCATCACGTTCCTGGCAACATCGGTCGGCGGTGCGATTCAGCTGGTGTCCACCTTCATCGCGCCCATCGGCATGACGTTCCTGTTTCTCTCCCTACTGGAAGATTCCGGCTACATGGCGCGCGCGGCATTCGTGATGGACCGCTTCATGCGCAAGATCGGCCTGCCGGGCAAAGCCTTCGTGCCGATGATTGTCGGTTTCGGATGCAACGTGCCTGCCGTGATGGCGACCCGTACCCTCGAGGATCCCCGCGAACGGCTGATTTCCGCACTCATGCAGCCGTTCATGTCGTGCAGTGCGCGCCTCGTGATCTATATGGCCTTCGTGGCCGTATTTTTCCGTGAAAACGGCGGCCAGGTCGTGTTCGGGTTGTATGTGCTCGGTATCGTCCTGTCGATCCTGACGGCGTTGTTGCTGAAAAAGACCGCCCTGCGCGGCGAAGCCACTCCCTTCATCATGGAACTGCCGACCTATCACGTGCCGACATTGCGCGGCCTGTTGCTCACGACCTGGGAGCGCCTGTCGGTCTTCATTTTGCGCGTCGGCAAGGTGATCATCGTGGCGTCCGTCATCGTGACGCTGCTGTCGAGCTTCAGCACCAGCGGCAAGCCGCTGAACGAAGGCGAAGTGGGCGATTCGATCCTGGGGAGCATCGGCAAAACCATCACGCCAGTCTTCCATCCCATGGGCATCACGAATGAAAACTGGCCTGCGGCGGTGGGCCTGCTCTCCGGCTT
Source organism: uncultured Halothiobacillus sp. (assembly GCA_964655215.1). GTDB lineage: Bacteria > Pseudomonadota > Gammaproteobacteria > Halothiobacillales > Halothiobacillaceae > Halothiobacillus. The sequence goes on along the minus strand of CAZZMW010000021.1, from coordinate 4,022 downwards.
CGTCGTCAAGGAAATCGTGATGGGGACGCTCAACGGCGTGTATACCCGGATGGATGCCGGTGACGCGGCGAAAGCCGGAGCCACGGCGCCCAAACCGGCGTTCGACTTCTGGGGTGGTCTGGGTAATGCCGTCCACACGATTCCCGACAACTTCAAAACCTTTGCGCACGGGTTTTTCGACCCACTGGGGTTCGGTGGTCTGGAACAAGCCAAGGACAGCAATCTGCAACAGGCCGCGGCCCAGCAGAATCTGGACGCCACCACCCTGTCGCGCATGGGTAGCCTGTTCACCGAGTCGGCTGCAATTGCCTATCTGATTTTCATTCTGCTCTACATTCCCTGCGTGAACACGATGGCCGCGATCTACCGCGAGACGCGCAGCCGGACGTGGACGCTGTTTTCGATTGTCTGGGGTATTGGTCTGGCCTATGGTTTGGCGGTACTGTTCTATCAGTTCGCCAACTTCAACGCGCACCCCATGCAATCACTGGTGTGGTTGGTCACGATACTGGCGGCGCTCATCGCCAGCATTGTCGCCTTAAAGCGCAATGGGCAGCAACGGGCGCGAAGATCGGCCAGCGTCTGAAGGTAATCGCGAGGTGATCCCGTCATGAACACAACCGATGAAGCCGCCGACACTGTAGACAGAGTCCTTACGCCGAGCAACGTTAAGCGCTATATGAAGCAACGGGGCACGGCGCCCTTGAGCGACATCATCAACCGGTTCGACGCGACACCCGAGGCTGTGCTGGCCATTCTGGATTTCTGGCAACAGCGGCATCACATCCGGAAGATTGCCGCCGCCCCCGCGGGTAGCCGTGGCACCGGTTGCAGTAGTTGCAGCACTTCGCCTGATGCCGAATCCACCTGCCAAACCCCTGTCGCAAATGATCTGTACGAATGGATTCTCGCCAATGACATACCCATCGACTTTGATGTTTTGACCGATTTTGAAGAGTCGTGGCAGCCCAAGTTGCCGTGATAGTCCTCAATAAGCAGAGTTGGATCTCATAGCAAATGCCGAATATCCCCGAAGACCATCTTTTCCGCGTTGCCATGGATCATGCCTTTAACGCCGTCGTCATCACGACAGCCGAACTGGATTTCCCCGGGCCTGAAATCGTCTATGTCAATCCGGCCTTTTGCAAGATGACCGGATACACAGCCGATGAAGTCATCGGCAAGACACCAAGAATACTTCAAGGACCGGAAACAGATCGGAATGTACTCTACCAACTCAGGCATCAACTGGAAAATGGGGCATATTTCGAAGACCAGGCCGTGAATTATCGCAAAGACGGTTCACTTTATTTGCTCCACTGGAATATAAGTCCGGTCGAGGATGAATCGGGGAAGGTGCGGTATTTTGTTTCTGTTCAGACGGATATCACGGCAAGATCAGTCGCAGAACGCTTTAATCAACAATTACTGGAAAACCTTGGCGTCGGCGTTTTTGGTATAGACAAGCTCGGGAATCTGACTTTCATTAATCCGGTGGCACTCAAGCTGCTTGAGCATGAAGATTCATCTCCTTTCATCGGTCGCAATAGTCATAGACTGTTTCATTATGCGCACTTGGATGGCAGTGATTTTCCCGAACAGGATTGCCCCATTTACCAAGTGCAACAAAGCGGCATCGCGTTAACTGCTTGGAAAGATACTTTTTTCACCCGCAGCGGAACCCCTCTGCCCGTGGAGGTCTTTGCCACACCCATTTATCAAATTTCGAGTGAGGCAACTGGCGTCGTGGTTGTGTTCCGGGATATCTCCGAGCAGAAACGTCTGGAGGATCAGCTTGAATATCAAGCCAAACACGACAGGCTAACCGGTGCGTACAACCGCTATTTCTTCGATGCCTTGTTGGAAAAGGAACTCAGTCGAGCCATTCGCAAAGATGCCCCTCTGTCACTCGTGATTCTCGATATTGATCATTTCAAAGAAATCAATGACCACCACGGGCATTTGACCGGCGATCTCGTGCTGAAGAACTTTGCCGAGCTCATTCAGCGGCGCCTGCGTGGCGCAGACACACTGACGCGCTGGGGTGGCGAAGAGTTTGCCATTCTCTTGCCAGATACCACAGGTCGGGGGGCTTTGCTGGTTGCCGAAGACCTCCGTGACACCATTGCCCGCAGCGAGATTGCCCCTGGCCTTCATGTCACCGCTAGTGCGGGCGTAGCTGAGTATCAGTCCAGTGAAACGCCGAAGGACTGGTTCATCCGAATGGACAACGCGCTTTATCAGGCAAAAAAATCCGGCCGCAATTGCGTCGTATTCGCCCCCATGCCTCCGCCAGACAATAGCTGATGCTGTCCTGATGGGACGTCAGGGGCATCACTAGATGCGCGGATCGAAAGGCATCGAGACCTTCATTTCCTTGTAGAACGCCCGCGCCTCATCCGTTTTGGCCGGTGGTGTGTGAATCATCACGGTGACGAAGTAGTCGCCGCCAGCCAGACCGCGCCCGCGAACCCGCAAACGAGAACCGGACTGCGAACCGGCCGGAATGGTCATGTTGATCTTGCCGCCGGTGGGTGTCGGCACGGTAACCTTTTCTCCCAGAGCCGCTTCCCAAGGGGTAACCGGCAGGTTGTAAAGCACATCATTGCCATCCAGCGTGAACGGGCTGTCGGAGGCCAGCTGGAAGACAAGATACAAATCGCCCGCCGGGCCACCGTGCGCGCCTGATCCCCCCTGGCCGCCCAAACGCATCCGCTTGCCGGGTGTGCTGCCTTTCGGGATGGTGACCTTTAACGTTTTTCGTCCCGTCTCGGGGTGATCGATGGTGACGGACTTGCTGCCGCCTTCGATCATCTCCTGAACACTCAATGAAAGCGCCATCTCATAATCAGGGCCGCGGGCCGCGCGCGTGCGGCGACCGCCGTGCGTAGCGCCGGGATCGAACCCGCCGCCAAAGATGCTGCTGAAAAAATCCGAAAACCCAGCGCCACCATACTGGCCACCGAACTGATTGGGGTCAAAGCCCGGTGGAGGGCGGAAGTCTTCGCCCGCGCGATAGTTAGAGCCCAGCGCATCATAGCGCTGGCGCTTCTCTTCATCGCCCAGCACATCGTAGGCTTCGTTGATTTCCTTGAACTTCTCCTCGGCGCCGGCTTCCTTGTTGCGGTCCGGGTGATATTTTTGCGCTGCCTTGCGATAGGCCTTCTTGATTTCGGCCTGAGTTGCGGTGCGTTCCACGCCGAGCGTGGCGTAGTAATCATGGAATTTCAATTCAGTGACCTCAATGGTTCCCTTTCATTCATAGGGCGAATGTGTGGGTTTTTCGTTTGAATTTCAAGCGCTCACAAGGTTGCCCGATCCCTTGCAGGGTAAATGTTCCAGGCGAAAAAAACCCGCCGGTTGGCGGGTTAGATCTCGCTGCGGATGGCAACCATCCGGATCAGAGTCAACGCAGGCTTAACGCTGGCGCGCTTTGAAGCGTGGGTTGGTTTTGTTGATTACATACACCTTGCCGCGGCGACGTACGATCTGACAGTCTTTGTGCCGAGTCTTGGCAGACTTCAGAGAAGATAAAATTTTCATAACAGCCTCAGCCTAATCGAATTCGAACCAAAAATAGGTTGCGCAATTTATCCTAAATCCAGCGCGCCTGCAAGGGCATTCGCCCGGCGGCCCGCGTGGCCTGTACCGTAAAGCAAAAACCCGGAGTCATTGCACCGGGTTTTTGGGCCTCCATCGCCATTCACACTGGCAACAGAACGCGTCTTGATTAAGTAATGGTGGTGGAGTTTAACAGAAAACCAAACCCACATATCAGGAGTCTCTCAGCCCCGGTCGGAAGCCTTGAGACCCTCGCGCGATTCCGGGGAAGGATTTCGCGCAACCGCACATGCCCATGATTGTAAGTTCAGAGAGGCCGATTGGCACTCGCAGTTGCCGCTACCGCCAGGGAATCTCGGGGCTGCAACTTGGCTTTCCTCTCGTTTGTCGCCGTAATGCCCGGCACGAACGACGAAAGGAAATGCCATGCAAACCGAACCCGCCTTCACCGAAACGGAGCT
>CAZZMW010000020.1:0-9629 GCA_964655215.1 uncultured Halothiobacillus sp. | reverse complement strand
CCTACAAGCTTACTTAACAAAGGGTGGGTTAACACTAGATCTGCTCGCAATCTCAACCAGTCAGAAAGCTCCGACTTGTTAATAGTACAAGCCGGAATGAAAGGTTGAGTCTCGATATCCCTAACATCATTTAAAGCCAACACTTCCGCATACCTCCATCAACTATTTGCACAAAAGTACTTAGTGGACTACATGGATAGTATTGCTATATTTGTGTTTTGTTTGCCGTCTGATGAACCGGAGTGTTGACTAGAAATGAACATGAGTGAAATGGCTGCAGAAAAAGGCCCAAACGACCATATCTACTCCCCTAATGATTGGGAGAGATTACTAACAAACAAATTCGTACCCGGTCAGGTATCGATAGGTTCAGACGGTCCCGCGGGACGCATTGGAATAGGCAGAGAAGGGACCTATCTGTCGACGACAGAACTCTTTGTTTGGCCTCAAATAATTACCCACACACACCAACACATTGACTCACTTCCTGCGCATGAAAGGTCAAGCGTGATTGCACATTTGGTTATCGAGGGCGAAGGTTTTATTAAACAAAACAACTCACACATACAATTCCGTGCGGGCGACATTTCTTTCAGAAATCTCATTCAACCATCACAAGTTGTTTTTGAAACACCCTGTCACTTTCTTGCATTGAAGCTCCCATCATCGATGATGAACCGACACGGCGCCGGAGGATTAAATCAACGGGCACCGGCACCACGAGTCGTACAGAATGCCACCCCATTCTCATGTTTAACTCACCAACTACTCACGCCACGGCCGCAAGGTCACATTGCCGATAAGGCTTTATGCATCACTAACACTTATATGGCACTCGCACTGCCTTGGATGTTTGTAGCTGCGTACCATGAGGTTGAGGTTGTAAATGAATCTGCCCAGGCACATAACGAATTACGCTGGGGACAGATTCTCAACTACCTGGATATACATATATTTGATGCAGAGGCATCACGATCATCTGCCTGTGCTAGTGCCATAGGAATTTCGGAAAGATATCTGCACAAATTATTTGCCCACCGTGGATTAAAGTACTCTCGCCTGGTGCTAGAGCGTAGACTTGTCGCCGCGAAATCAATGCTGTCATGCTCCAATTTTTTTAAAGACTCTATCGGATTGATCGCTTACCAGTCGGGGTTTAAAAGCCAAGCTCATTTCAGTCGGGTTTTCCGAGCACATTATGGGCTATCGCCACAGCAATATAGGTTCGCAACCAAGCACCCTGGATCGCGAGTAACTCCCTAGGCACGCTTCTCTCCTTCCAAATAGTGGACTCAAAGAGATGTTCGGGGAGGCCGGTGGAGTGAATTGGCAGGTCCGGCGAGAGGAAGACTTTCGTCCGGCTATTTTAAGGAGGACGTCAGGAGTGGAAGCATCGGATGAAACTGTAGTGGTCTAATTAAACCGGACATTGATATAGGCGAGAATGCTCGCCGAATAGAGGTGTCTGATGAGCAAGCAACGACGTACATTTTCAACAGAGTTCAAACGGGAGGCCGCCCTGTTGGTGCAGGATCAAGGGTATACCTTGCTTGAAGCCAGCCGATCGGTGGGGGGGGGGGGGGGGCGACTCGGTTCTGCGCCGCTGGGTGCAACAACTGCAGCAGGAGCGCCATGGCATGACGCCCGAGCAGCAGAAGATTCAGGAGCTTGAGGCGAAAATTCAGCGCCTTGAACGCGAAAAGGCCATATTAAAAAAGGCTACTGCAGATTCAACCGGCGGATGCAACGGTATGGTTAAATCGCTCTGCTGGTGTTTCGTAGTTTAGTGTTTTTCTTGGTCGCGTATTCGGTTCAGAAGTAATAGGTGTATCACGGCGCCAATAACCAGCGTTTATTGGTTTGGTACATGGCTTCGATTTCAGCAGCGGGCACGGAGCGGCTGAAATAATAGCCCTGTCCATATTGGCAGCCCATTTCGCGCAGCAAATGATATTGTTCAGCTGTTTCTATCCCTTCTGCCAATGCAGTGCGGCCCAAGGCCTGCGATAACTGAATGATGGCTGTGACAATGGATACGTCGTCTGTGTCTTGTGGAATTCCGAACACAAAAGACTGGTCAATCTTAATCTTGTTGATAGGTAGTTTTTTGAGTCGATTCAGTGAGGAATAACCTGTACCAAAGTCGTCCAGAGCAACATGAAGCCCTTTGTTTGCAAAAAGTTTCAGGGTTGATTCCATTCGTGTTGGATCCTGAATAATTGCGGTCTCGGTAACTTCAATCTCAAGCGCGCCTCGATCAACACCGATGCGGTCCGTGATTTCTATAATCTTATTCAAAACATCCTGCTGCCATAGTTGACGTGCCGACATATTGACCGCGAGTTGCAGTCTGATCCCCTTGTCTTGCCACTGACGTAATTGTCGACAGGCCTCTTCCATAACCCAGTCGCCAATCGAGAGAATCAGACCACTGTCTTCTGCCACAGGGATGAACTCTGCGGGTGACAGCGGTATGCCATTGTCGTCCTTCAGGCGTATTAATGCCTCACAAGCAACCATTTCACCGCTAGAAAGATCAACCACCGGTTGATACTCCAACACGAAGGTCTGTTGTTCGATGGCTTTGTGGAGTTGATTGACCAAGTAAAGCCGTCGTTGCTGGTAATCAGAGAGATCCTTTGAATAGAACAGGTAATTGCCACCCCCCATGTTTTTCACCTGATGCATGGCGCTGTCGGCATGTTGCAACAGGATGGATTCATCCTCCGCATCCTGTGGGAACTGACTTATGCCGATACTAGCCGACACATAGAAGAGTTGGTCATTGATCGAGAAGGGTGCCTTCAGAGACTGGAGGATACGATCGGCTGCACCACTTACTTTGACGAAAAAATCTATTGGTGGGTAGATTGAGGCCGCCCTAATACTTTCCATCATCAAAATGAATTGATCGCCTTCCTGGCGGGTCAGCAGATCGGATTCGCGAGTACACTTGCTCAGGCGTGCGACAACTTGGCAGAGCAGTTCATCACCTGCCTTGTGGCCTTGGGTGTCATTGACGAGCTTGAAGTCATCCAGATTGACCAACAATATCGCGACTTCCCCTCCGTGCCGTTGCGCCAGAGCAAGAGATCGACTCAGCGTCGTCATCAGCATTTTCCGATTGGGAAGGTCTGTGAGGGTATCGTGAGTGGCGTAATAAGCAACTTTGGCCTCTGCCGCCTGGTGCTCCGTAATCTTAACCTCTAGGGACTGATTGACATTGCGCAATTGGGTGGTCAAGGCACTACTTCTTTGGTTTTGTCGAATCAAGGTGAAGAGATACAGACAGAGTAGCGACGTAAACAACAGACCTGCGATCAACACCAGCATTCCAGGTTCTTGCTTCGGGATAAAGTACCCATCCATGGGGTAGCAGACGAAAGTCCACTTTCGGCCGGCGACCTCGACGACTATCTGGAAGGGTTTGGCTGGCGACCGGGCCTGTGACAGTGGGTTGGATGTGGTCTTTGCTTCCGTGGCATAGCCATTCATGGGCTGTCTTTCACCCGGAAGAGTCGTATCGAAGACCCTGATGTCAATGCTTTTGGAATTCTTGCTGTCCGAGGCTCCAATATCGACGAAATTCATGTCGATTAACTCATAAGCAAACCCCAGCAGCGTACCATCCTCATCTAAGCCCCCCTTGGAAATTACCGGCAAGAAAACCATAAAACCGTAGCCATCGACATGATCTCTTCGCAGTAGAAGGGGGGCAGTCGCGGCCATTTCACCTGTCGCGGCAGCGCGCTTCATGGCATGCGAGAGAACAGGGGCTGAGCTGGAATCAAATGCAAGAGGAAAACCGGCCGGGCTGAAGGGGTCAGCCAACATGATTGGGTAATATGAATCTTTCACCGGCGCTGGCGTGAATATTGAGGGGGGTGACTGATTTGTATTCTTGCCTTCGCCGTTGGCGAGGGCTGTGATCGGGTGGTGCATCTGCTCCTCGAAGGAGTTGCGCTGCGCAAACGGTATCCGAGGAATCCAGCCCAGCGCTTGAATGCCGGGCCTATGACTCAACGGTATGGAGTGGATTAGTTGCCGAAAGGCACTGGGCTCACGAATTTGCTCATTAGTCTGAATCTGCTTGGCGATGTGTTGGAGCGGGCGCAGCATGACATTCAACTCTTGGCGGACTGCCATGACCCTATCGCCTGACTGCAGCTCTAACTGGTGCGATACCTCTTCCACTTCGGCGTCATATACGCTTCCGTAGACCCAAAAAGTCAGTCCAACACCGATCAAAGCGGCAAGGAGAACTGGGTAATAACGCTTGATCCGTACTACTGTATTGATTGGTGTGCCCATCCTACTACCCCTCATTCCTTGCGGGTTGGTACAGTCACTGATATTGGCGATATATTTCGCCTGAAATTGCAATCAGTATAGACCTGTCAGCATTTTGGGTACTTCTTTAGTTGACCATGGGCCGTGGAGATCTTCATGCATTGCACTATTACATGCGACAATCCCAAGGCCACTACACGCGGATAGTTCTCAGAAACGAAATGATATTTACAAAATAGATTGGTCACTGCCCCCCCGTCTAGGTTTAAGGATGTCATGAGAGGCAAATATGGAAGCTTTGCAAACAGCACTTCAGCAACTGAAACAAGCGCTATATAGCCACGAGCAATGGTACAAGGATGTGATTCGATCTGTTATCTGCCGTTTGCCCTATGACCTACGCGATACGAAGAGTGATGCTCATCGTCATTGTCGATTCGGGCAGTGGTATTACACCACCACGGTAGAGCTTCTTCAGCAGCGTCCGGGTTTCGCGGCTATCGAACTTGAGCACAAGCGCATGCACGAGTTTGCCGCAAAGCTACTTTTATCATCGGAGCAGACGGGGATCGTTGAGCCTCGCGAATACGATGGGTTTACCAATTCGGTGGATCGACTCAGGCTGCAACTGCAATCGCTGATCAGCGAACTCGAGGATTCGCTGTACAAGCTCGACCCTCTGACTGGTGCGGAAAATCGCATTGGCATGTTACCGACACTAAGGCAGGATCAAGCCCAGATACAACGCGGCAGTCACACCAGTTCGATTTCAATCATCGATCTCGATCATTTTAAAGAGGTCAATGACAACCACGGCCATGTGATCGGGGATATCGTTCTGGCAGAGGTGGTTCGCCATGCTAAAAGTCACCTTCGCCCTTATGACCGGATATTCAGATATGGCGGCGAAGAATTTCTGATTTTCCTGCCCAATACGGATCTGTCCACTGCCCGGACTATCGCTGAGCGTATACGCATGCAATTGGAGGAACAGGTGCTCACTCACGATGGGGAAACGCCAGTAAAGGTAACCGCGTCGTTCGGGCTCACCACCCTGGAGGCGGAAATCACGATTGAAGAATCGATCGATCGAGCCGATCAGGCGCTTTATACGGCCAAAAAGACCGGGCGCAACCGTGTCTGCGCATGGGGAGTCGATTCAACCGTTGGCTGATTAGAGGCGTGAATCGCCACTAGTTTGCTAGATACCTTTCAGCCATCCAAAAATGGCTATCAGAGAGAGTCCCTTCCCTATGAGGTTTTCGTGCAGATCAAAAAACAACCAACGACTGCGCGAGCATTGGCTGCAGATTAACAACATATTGATATATATTTATTTGTGCAACAGGTAGCTAATGGCGTCAGGCATAAAAAAACGCCCTCGATGGGGCGTTTTGTCTTTTCGGGCGATCTCCGGACAATCCGGAGATCGGGGCGCATTACATCATGCCGCCCATACCGCCCATGTCGCCACCAGGTGCGGCTGGCGCATCAGCCTTCGGCAGTTCGGCAATCATGCACTCGGTGGTGATCATCAAGCCAGCAACGGAAGCTGCGTTCTGCAACGCGGAACGAGTAACCTTGGTTGGATCCAGAATACCCATTTCGATCATGTCACCGAAGGTGCCGTTAGCCGCGTCGTAACCAAAGTTACCCGCACCGGAACGAACCTGATTCACGACAACTGAAGGCTCTTCGCCACAGTTGAATACGATCTGGCGCAGTGGATCTTCCATCGCACGCATGGCGATCGCGATACCGGTGTTTTGGTCGGTGTTGGCACCAGTCATGCCGCGAATGGCTTCGAGGGCACGAATCAATGCAACACCACCACCTGGAACCACACCTTCTTCAACCGCAGCACGGGTAGCGTGCAACGCATCGTCAACGCGGTCTTTCTTCTCTTTCATTTCAACTTCGGTAGCCGCACCTACTTTGATGACAGCCACGCCGCCAGCCAGCTTGGCGATACGCTCCTGGAGTTTTTCCTTGTCGTAATCTGAAGTTGTGGTTTCCATTTGCGTACGGATTTGAGTCACGCGACCATCGATATCCGACTTGTCGCCCGCACCACCGATGATGGTGGTGTTTTCTTTGCTGACCACGATGCGCTTGGCACGCCCCAAGTCATCCAGAGTGATCTTCTCGAGGTTCAGGCCCACCTCATCGGAAATCACCTGGCCACCGGTCAGAATGGCAAGATCTTGCAGCATGGCTTTACGACGATCGCCGAAGCCCGGTGCCTTGACCGCAGCAACTTTCACGATACCGCGCATGGAGTTGATGACCAGAGTCGCCAATGCTTCGCCTTCGATGTCTTCAGCAACAATCAGCAAAGGCTTGCCTGCTTTGGCCGCGCCTTCGAGTGCTGGCAGCAGTTCACGGATATTGCTGATTTTCTTGTCGTGCAACAGGATGAACGGATCTTCCAATTCAGCAGACATGGTTTTCTGGTTGTTGACGAAGTACGGAGAGAGGTAGCCGCGATCGAACTGCATACCTTCAACCACGTCCAGTTCATTCTCGAAACCTGAACCTTCTTCCACGGTGATAACGCCGTCTTTACCTACTTTGGCCATTGCTTCAGCAATGATCTTGCCGATGCTTTCATCGGAGTTGGCAGAGATGGTCGCAACCTGAGCGATCTCGCGGTTGTCAGCGCAGGGCTTGGAGATTTTCTTGAGTTCTTCGACCGCAGCGATAACAGCCTTGTCGATACCGCGCTTCAAATCCATCGGGTTCATGCCTGCGGCAACGGCTTTAACGCCTTCGCGCACGATAGCGGCAGCAAGAACGGTCGCTGTGGTAGTACCGTCACCAGCGATATCGGCAGTTTGCGAGGTCACTTCTTTGACCATCTGCGCGCCCATGTTCTCGAATTTGTCTTCGAGTTCGATCTCACGCGCAACAGTTACACCGTCTTTGGTGACGTGCGGGGCACCGAAACTCTTTTCGATGACAACATTACGGCCTTTTGGACCCAAGGTGACCTTGACGGCATCAGCCAATACATTCACGCCGCGCAGCATGCGGTCGCGAGCAGAACTGGAAAAACGAACTTCTTTAGCAGCCATGTGAGATTGCTCCTTAACTTATTTACGTAATGAGGAAAATTAACCTTCGATAACGGCGAGCAGATCGTCTTCGCCCATCATCAACAGTTCCTCGCCATCCACCTTGACCTTGGTGCCGGCATATTGATTGAACAGGACTTGGTCGCCTGTCTTGACGCCCATAGGACGAACTTCGCCTTTGTCGTTGCTCTTGCCAGGACCTGCGGCAACTACTTCACCACGGTTCGGTTTCTCAGCGGCGGAATCGGGCAGAACGATACCAAACGCCGTTTTGCGCTCTTCTTCCACGCGCTTGATCAAGACGCGGTCATGTAGGGGACGAATTTTCATTGTGATCACTCCGTATCAAGTTCAAGTCAAAAATTTGCGCATCCGTCGATCAAGACCCATGCGCGCCAGTAACGAGTGCTCAACATGGGGGTGCTGTTTTGAATTTCAAGAGTGAAATTTCACACAGGTACAAAAAGCGGGCTGTTTCGATAAAACTTCAATATATACTGATGAAAAGCTCAGTTTTACTCGGTTACACCCCCCATCAGAGGCACACGCTAATATGACTAACTCTGCTTCCCAGCACATCAAAATCCCTCAAGGCGAACGCATCGTTGCCAATCCGGACGGATCGATCACCGTACCGAACACACCGATCATTCCGTTCATTGAAGGCGACGGCATCGGTGTCGATATCACCCCCGTCATGAAAAAGGTGATTGATGCCGCGGTAGCAAAGGCATATGGCGATACGAAGAAAATTGCATGGATGGAAGTGTATGCGGGCGAGAAGGCCACCACCGTCTATGCCGACGATAAAAGCGGTCTGCCCGCAGAAACCATGGCCGCCGTACGTGATTACGTCGTCTCCATCAAAGGTCCGTTGACCACACCCGTCGGCGGAGGCATTCGCTCACTCAATGTCGCCCTGCGCCAACAGCTCGATTTGTATGTGTGCCTGCGTCCCGTGCGTTATTTCACCGGCACACCCAGTCCACTCAAACACCCGGAAAAGACCGAAATGGTCATCTTCCGCGAGAATTCCGAGGACATCTACGCCGGTATCGAATGGGCTGCGGGCACGCCGGAAGTCAAGAAAGTCATCGACTTCCTGCAGAATGAAATGGGCGTCACCAAGATTCGCTTCCCCGGAAGCTCCGGCATTGGCATCAAGCCCGTCTCGCGTGAAGGCACCGAGCGACTCGTGCGCAAGGCGATGGAATATGTGATCGACAACGACCGCAGCTCCCTCACCCTCGTGCACAAAGGCAACATCATGAAATTCACCGAAGGTAGCTTCAAGCAATGGGGTTACGATCTGGTGAAGAAAGAATTCGGCGCAACCGAAATCAGTGGCGGCTGGTACAAATGCACCAATCCGAAAACCGGGCGTGAAATCATCATCAAGGACGGCATCGCAGACGCCTTCCTGCAACAGATTCTGCTCAAGCCGGAAGACTACGACGTCATCGCGACCCTGAACCTCAATGGCGACTACATCTCCGATGCGCTGGCGGCTCAAGTTGGCGGTATCGGTATTGCCCCCGGTGCGAACCTATCCGACTCCATCGCCATGTTCGAAGCAACCCATGGCACCGCACCCGACATCGCCGGTAAGAACCTGGCAAACCCAGCTTCACTGATTCTTTCTGCCGAAATGATGCTGCGCCATATGGGCTGGTTCGAAGCCGCCGACCTCGTCATCAAAGGGGTCGAAGGTGCGATCGCCAACAAGCGTGTCACCGGCGACTTCGCCCGCCTCATGGACGATGCCACCCAGATCGGTAGCGACGCCTTCGGCGACGAAATGATCAAGTACATGAACTGATCACCGCCAGAAAACGGCGACTGACCGTCAGATTGAACAGCCCGCCCGGGGCACTTCTCCGGAGCGGGCTTTTTCGTCCATACTTGTCTGGTACAGCCCCACTCGTTAGTGATCAAACGACTGAGTGACACATCCGCACCACTCGACCCCGGAGCACACCATGGACCTTCAACCCGAAGTCAGTGTTCAATGCCCCTACTGTTGGGAAACCATCGATCTGCTGCTGGACGCCAGCGCCGGCACGCAGGAATATGTTGAAGACTGCCCCGTATGTTGTCGCCCGATGATCGTCCACGTATCGTTCATGTTCGATGAGCCCGAAGTCTGGGTCGAGCCGGAAATGGACTAGGAGATGACTTTTCGTCCATCCATAGTGCTGTGGTAGCATTCGACCGCCGTCTACGTAGCTCAGTTGGATAGAGCGGCCCCCTCCTAAGGGGCAGGTC
>CAZZMW010000019.1:0-13622 GCA_964655215.1 uncultured Halothiobacillus sp. | reverse complement strand
GCGAAGCCACGACCGTCCAACTTTTGGGGGTCAGTTCAATCCCGGGGCGATTCAGTGCAGCCGCTTCTTTGTACCAGTAGAAGGCTTGAGCTTCATCCTTTTGCACTCCTTCTCCGTTATCGTACATTTCGCCAAGAAGCTCTTGAGCATAAACATCACCTGATTGGGCAGCGTCCTTGATTTTGGCTAAAGCCGAAGCATCTTGCATCATGGCACGCGCACCCAAGCTGATTACATCTTCTTGGGTTATCGACTGCGCCGCTAAACTAGACAGCGCCAGTGCTGCGCCGATGAAGAAAGTTAAAAGTGATTTTTTCATCATGACTCGCGATTGGTTAACTTATTAAAAAGTATGGTGACTACAAGATAAGGGAGTCGGGCGTATCGAAGCCGCGTCCCACTCGATCTCAGTGTTGGCCAAGGACTATTTCCGAGGTGATTACCCATTTTTCGTTGGGAGGTGATTCCCTCCTCGGCGCGTTGTGCTGCGGGTCAAAATGAGAGAGTTTCTCGGAAAGAAATTCTGATACCCGCATATACGCGGCATCTTGATTTGCGGCTGACGCATTTGCGAAGTCTTCTGCCGCTTCGTGCGAGACACAAATAGAAACGGTTTTAGACATTTTATTCGGACGCTCCGGGTCGTCATTGAGTTTCCATGACACGCCAAAACCTAAGGAATTTATGCCGGGGATAACTCTGATTTCCGCAATTGATGGGATCCTAGCTCGGATAGCCTGAAGGATTTGGTCTTCGAGTGACATAGTGATTTTCCTGTATGGGCAAAGGTTAAATGTACGCAACTATATCAAATAGATGTGAATGCTATCTGTCTGAAATAACCCCCATATACTGCAATCCAATGAGATCACATGACAGTGATAGTCAGGAATTCGGAACGCCATCGCTTATCCCGCCATACCGAAATGGCCCTGAATCACATTCTTGGAATCGCGCAGTTCATCCAGATAGTCCGCCCATGCCTGCATCATCTTCCTTCGGGTTTCTAGATGCTTGGTGCGGTTGTAGGCCCTGCCCAGTGGATCACGGACGGCATGGGCAAGCTGAAGCTCGATGACCTCCGGCCGAAAGCCATGCACCTCTTCAAGTACTGTACGCGCCATGGCTCTAAAGCCATGTGCGGTGATCTCCTTGCTGGTATCCACACCTAAGCGCTTCAGAGCGGCGTTGATGGTGTTATCCGACATGCAGCGCTGATCACTTCGGGCGCTGGGAAATACATAGCGTGCATGGCCGGTAAGAGGTTGCAATTCGCCCAAGGTTTTCACTACCTGTTGTGCCAACGGGACAATGTGATCCTGTTTCGTTTTGGGTGTGGTGTACCGCCATTCATTGGCTTCCCAATCAATATGCGCCCATTCCATCGATCGCAGCTCGCCGGGGCGCACGAACACCAGTGGTGCAATGACCAATGCGGCTTTGGTGATGGGGGAGCCTTCGTAGGACGACATGACACGCAACAGGGGGCCAATGTCTTTGGGTTCTGTGAGGCTGGCGAGATGAGTGGCCTTGTTCGGGGTTAATGCCCCTCTGAGTGCTTGGGTCGGCTCATTCACGGCGCGGCCAGTGGCAATGGCATAGCGCATCACTTGGCCGATGTTCTGTTTGATGCGGTGGGTGGTTTCAAAAATGCCGCGTGACTCGATCCGCTGCAAGAGTGCCAGCACGTCCGGTGCGGTGACCTGATCAACCGGTGTGCGACCAATATGCGGGAACACCTCCACCTCAAGACGCCTGATTACCTTGTCGCGGTATTTTAGGGATTTGTCGGCAAGGAATTTTTCTGCCCATTCTTGCGCGACTGCTGCGAATGATCCTGGCAGCGATTCGCCCGCCCGAATCATGGCATCAATCTTTTCAGCTTCGGCTTTTTCGCGCATGGCTTCAGAGATCGTGGTTTTTTCGGCCTTGCGCAATTCGGCGGGGTCAGTGCCGTTGGCTACCAGTTGACGGGCTTCATCGCGGTAGGCTCGGGCCTGCTTCAGATTCACATCTGGATAAGTGCCCATACTCAGTGTCTTGCGCTTACCGTCAAAACGATAATCAAAACGCCACCACTTACCGCCAGTCGGTTGAATCAGCAGATACAAACCCTTTTCATCGGATAGCTTGAACGCCTTGCTGGTGGGCTTTGCGGCCTTGATGGCGGTATCTGTGAGTGCGGCCATGACGGTAACTCCTGAATTTTGACGGTAACTTTACGACGACAGGTCGCTGTTACCGTCAAAGTTACCGCCAAGAACCGCTGGCTGTAAAGGAATCTTTCTGGACGTTATGAGCATAAAAAAACCCGCAAACCATTACAGAATGCGGGTTTAATTAAGTTTTAAGAATCTTATCGGACGCTATAAAACAGTCACTTGGTGCCCGGGGCCGGAATCGAACCGGCACGGAGTTTCCTCCGAGAGATTTTAAGTCTCATGGCGAATCCCACCATATAGCCATCCATGGCAGAGTTTTGGTATTTATGGCACAGTTTTGGCACACCAAGATGAAAATATGGAGTGCTTAATCATCAATGGCGACAATCACAAGACGCGGAGACTATCAATGGCGTGCGCAGGTACGTCGAAAGGGTTTCCCTGCTCAAACAGGAACGTTTGAAACTCGCAAAGAAGCCGAGGCCTGGGCTAAGGTGATCGAATCAGAAATGATTCGAGGAGTCTTTGTCAGCCGTGCCGAAGCCGAAAGAACTACGCTCGCGGATGCGTTGGGGCGTTACCGTTCTGAAGTTACCCTCAGGAAGAAAAGTGCGCATCGTGAAGGGGTTCGAATTAATTACTGGCTTAGCCATCCCTATGCCAGCAGGTCATTGGCATCACTTCGTGGTTCAGATTTTGCCAAGTTCCGAGATGATAGGAGAGCGGAGGGAGTATCCGATTCCACAATCAGGCTCGATCTGGCCCTCATCTCTCACCTGTTTACTGTGGCGCGTACTGAGTGGCAAATGGAGGGACTATCAAATCCTGTCCGATCAATTGCCATGCCCTCTCCTTCGCGTAAGCGAGATCGTCGACTTGAAGCTGGTGAACTAGATCGCCTCATGGTTGAACTGAGTAAATCACGCAACAAGTTCATCCCCTCAGTCGTGCTCTTCGCAATCGAGACGGCCATGAGGCAGAGTGAAATTCTTAGCCTACGTGTCCAGGATATAGATCGGCAAAAGCAAATAGCTTTTCTTAAAGACACGAAAAGCAACGAATCACGCAACGTACCTCTATCAAAAACGGCCATGAGGTTACTTGATGAGCTGCCAGTCCATTTGCCTGGCGGGAAACTGTTCGGAGTCACACAGGATGGCTTGATTCGGTCATTTTCACGGGCTTTAGATGCAGCTCGTACTGAATACGTTCAGGAATGCCAGGTTGCCAACATACATCCCAATGACCAATACTTACTTGACCTGCGTTTTCATGATTTAAGACATGAAGCAACAAGCCGTTTATTTGAAAAGGGATTGCAGATGATGGAGGTTGCTGCAATTACAGGGCATAAGACGACAGTCATGCTGTCGCGTTATACCCATTTGCGAGCTGAAGATTTGGTTGCCAAGCTTGGTTAACCCCCCAGTGGGGTTGGTACCCTTGAAGGGATCAAAAGTATAGCTTTAGAAGTGCAAAGGGCATCCTAAAAACTTAGCTTTTAGGGTGCCCGGTTGATGGACTTGTATTGCCCAAAGGGCGCATGCCTCGCTCTACCGATTAATTAGTACCGACCAACAATAGAACGGCTTCGAATCATCTCGAATTCCTGATATTTCTGAGCCACTTCCTCATCAGAGTATTCGCCATCAACCACATTCGGGGCACTGCTTCCATCCAAGCCCTGAATGCCATCAATGGAACTGTTCCACAGATTTCGGTCGAGCGATGTCCCAATGAAGTGAACAAGATAATCGTCTAAGTGCCCTTCGCCAGGAGAAGAAATTTCAGCGCTCAATGCGTTCAGGTAATCAATCTTGTGCGTATGTTGCCATTCAATGCAGAAACCTGCGCGATGGCAAAGCTCACTGTGAATGATCAGCATCGTGCGCCCGTTGCCATCGAGAAACGGGTGTCCATAGGCAAACAAGCCCATCACTTCCCCTGGGCGTTTCCGTAGAGCAGCTATATCTTGCCCTATGCGCAGCCCCTCCTCCACAGCTCGCCGTGCATCAAGAGGATGACAAAAAATTGTGTTGGCTTTTGATACGGCGATACTGGGCGCTACCATCGCACGATCCTGGCCGGCCCAAGGATAGAACGCCGAGAACAGGATACGATGAACCTCGAGAAAATCGTCGTAACCAAGCGTCTCGCGATTTGCCACATAGGTCAGAGCTTCGTCTAAGCCCACTCGAAACATGGTGTGTTCAAGCTCGCGAACGATTTTAGGGTTTTTTTCTCTAAAGTGATTACGCAAGTAACCGGCTTGGTCAAAGTCATTAAACGGATCGAACACTCTGCTCCAGCTCCCTCAAGTGATTGACCGCCAGTCTTGCGACATCTTTCTGTGAGAGCTTTCCGGCACGTTTCAATGCAACCAAAAGATCCTCCGTGCTGTCTGATCTAACCTCGTCTCCAGCCAAACGTGTCACTGCCTCTGCCCACTGATCCATTGGATTGCAGGTGTAGACAACTTTGTATCGACACGCGAGGTCTTGTACAAAACGAGCCACCCCCTTTGTCGGAATCATAAACGACGGACGACTTCCGCATTCTTGACGTCTGCGCCGATAACTGCGGAACTGGACTGTTTTCCCGTCGATGACCAAAGTGCGTGAAATTCTTGGAGTTTCAGTCTCGACCACTAGTGGAACATCACTAGCCCCCTCAGAAGGGCATTCGGGTGACATTCCATGCAGCACTAGACCCAACTTTTTGGCCGCATCGCTGATGATTACCTCAAGACTCCCTTGCGGTCTCACCGGCCCTTCTGCAACTTCGCGCTTCGCCTTGGCATAAATTCCGGGAGTAAGACGAATGAGCTCCCCATTATGTAGCAATACGGCTAGTGCGTGCGTTACCTGCGTCCGACTCCCTAAAGCAGCAACGTCCGAGCGAAACACCACAGTACCCGAACGACGCTTGATCGACTGACGCATCCGATCTTCAAGCTTCATGATGAGCTCCTGTTATACACAGTTTCAATTGTAGCAGCCAACCCCATATTATTCAGCTTTTCATTATATTGTAACCACTTACAGAATTGCACCTTGTCCAATGTCCGGCAATGACTGTTTTAAAGATTACACAGTGAGTACCGCGCGTATTCTGACGCTAAATTAGCCTAGAACTCGTACTTCTCCTTACGTTGAACGAACGCGTCACGCCCACCTTCGAGGATACTAGCAACTTGGTCACGGATCACCGGGACATCAATTGAACCTTGTGCATCCAGCCCTAGACACCCGTGGTTCTCAGCGGCGGTGAATACTCCAATCCACTCTGCGTCACCAAATACTGGAATGTTGGCATTGTGCGTCGCGAAAAGGAATTGCCGACTGGTCTTTGCCTCCCTCAGTTCAGCAACGATCCTCTCCGCTATGAAGGCGTTATCCAAGTTATCCTCCGGCTGATCCATTAACAGCGGATCAACATTCTCCAACAGCAGCATATGCAATATCGCAGTACATTGCTGCCCTGTCGACAGCTTATTGAGTGGACGAAATACTGGGTCAACTTGACCATGAGCGACATTCAGCGAAATATCTACCCGATGCTCCAGCTCCAATGCCTCCAGCTCCATGAGCTGAGATGGTTGAAGCTTGGTCAGCGCCTCGGCCACCATCGGCGAGATACTCCAATTCCGTTGAATATCGGCCACCCCTTTCTGGATAGATTGCGCTAACGCTAACGGACTAATGGTCTCAGCAGCATCTATCCACGCCAAACGCCTTTCACCGACGCCTTCCAGCCCGCACCCAAGAAGGAAATTTAGCAGAGGAGAACGGTCGGCCTCAGGAACGATCTCGACCGTAAGCTTACCTTCAAGTCGCCTATTCAAGCGCTTAGCAGCTTTCTGTAAAGCCCGGATACGCTGTCCCCGCACGTCGGACAGTTCGGCCAGCAGATTGCGCCGCTCCTGCATCAAAGTATTTCCTTGGTTTTCCTGCGTTGAAAGCTTTGCTCTCATCGGCTTAATACGCTCAATGTCGCCCATGAGCCGCTGATAAGCAGTACCGACTTCCTGCCCACTCTTGCCTGCTGCCGAAGGTAGCGTCCGAAGTGCCTTTTCAAGCTCAGTCTCATGCGTTTGAATGGCCTGTTGCCAATCCGCATGTTGTTTAGTGAACTGGCCTGACTCCTCATCCAATAAAGCCGCCATGGCTGCCAGATGACTGGTGAAATCTTGAATGACACCCTCCAACGTCGTGCGTACTGCAACCAACTGGGCTGCATCCGGCAGTCCCTCGAGAGCCTCATCATTGATGAAAGCAAGATCGGGCAAGCTATCTCGAAAGTCGGCAAGAGCATCCCTCAAAGACTGCGTGCTCACCGTGGCACTTTTGGCAATCTCCCTTTCTCTGGCGAGCAGCGAGGTCTTTGCCAGCTTTTCCTTGATGCCTAGTTCTTCAAAACCCTGCAGCTGCTCTTCCAGCTTCGGCAGGTGATCCACCTGTGCTCTGACGTCATCGAGGTCGGACAAGGACTTCACGAGCTTATGTTGGTTCTCGATCAAACGCCGGTGAACGTCAACGCTCTTCGCTTCATATTCCCCATCTTGCGGAAGGAAACGATCTAGCAACTGCACCCGGCTGGTTTCATCCTGAGCCAATTCGTAAATTTCGTTCTGCCCATAGATGTCAATGCCGGGCAGAAGGTCTCTCGGGATGAGGGTTGAGACGTTACCCTCTAAGTCACGAACTATAGGAGGTTCGCTGTATCGTCGCGAAACCGTGTAATGCTTGCCGTTCAGAGCCGAAGACATCACCACTAGTTCCAGGCGACCCGCTGCGCGGCCAAGATTTTCCTTGATGATCTCCTGGTGCAGCTTAGATGCCTGCCTGCCTTTCGGCGGAAGATCCAAAGCGTAGCGCAGACATTCGAGCAAGGTTGATTTACCAGTCCCTCGTCCACCAATGACTGTATTAAGGTGATCTGAGAAATCTACACGGATGCCATCAAGGTAACCACCAGTGACGGTCATACGGAGCACTTTGCCAATCGGACTCTGTGCTTGCTGTGAGTTCAAACGGATTCGAGATCCTGGGTCAAGGAAGGCCACCTTGAATGCTGCGAAATTGGGTCTCGTCATCTTGATGAGACAGGTCGCACCAGGCTGCTCAAGATCTTCCGGCTTGGCGACATCTTTGGCGTTAATGACGGCTATGGCTCGCTCGCGCCGGTAGGCATCGTCTTTGTTCAGTAGCACCTTGCGGTAGAAGTCGCTCTCGACTCCCACTAGGTCATCTATCGGTCCCGGAATCTGCGCCGCGCGCAGCTTGTGGAGCTTCCACACATGGTTGAGCCGGTTCTTTAAAAGGCCGCTATCGGACGTACAGTGTGCAGCGTAGATGAAGCCACCAAGCTGATCGACCCTCTCAATCAACTGTTCGGAACTTAACCGAGAGGGACGAACACCATCTGCCGGATCAAGCAGTTCGAGATTACCAAGATATCGCTCGAGCTGTTGTCCTGTAGTCTCCTCCGAAAATAGGCAGACATAGTGTGTTTTGTCGTTCGAGGCGATTTCGAAGCCAGGAAACACCACAATGCCATGCGGCTGAAGCACCCCACGCAATGCATCAATACTTGCCACGCTGCCGTGATCCGCCACCCCGACTACGTTGATGCCCAACTCAAGACACTTATTGAGTAGCGACTGGTTATACTCGGCCTCATTCAAACCGTGGTCGTTACCCCTATATGTACTGTTGTAACCAACAGGATTGACCTGGAGCGCGCAACGCCAGAACTTCGCGTAAGTATATTGATCGCTCATCTTTCTCCCCACTCCTCCGATAACGATACTTGACGAGCGAAGTGAGGCCGCTCGATAAACTTTCTATTGGTAGCAACCTTTCAAAGATTCTTCCTACGTAGCACAATTTCTGAGTCGATGATCTTTGCAGCAGTTACTCTAACTTTTGTGACTGTTTTAGCGCGATCATTGGGATTGGGTTCATGGTGGGCCTGTTTAACTAGTTCGACAAGCTCCTCGTGGGCTGTGGACGAAGCATTGTATGCAGGCAAACTCACATGTTTGAAGATGTCGCCCATGTTTGTGGAAACGTTGTGAGCTTCAATCATCTCTTTGACGATCTCTGAGTGAAGGAGACCACAAAGATAGTAAGCCGGTTCTGGCTGATCAAAGTCGGCGAAGTAGAGCTTGTGGTCAGGCACATAGACACGAGAGCCATAACCAGGCACTGAACCTGAGGTAACCACAGCCGCCGAGAAATTGCTTGTCATCTCCGCCCAAATAACCTTGAAGGGGGCGAAGGTATAGTCACCCACGTTATAGACTGCAAAGAACGGGGCTGTCTTCATGCGCGTCCTGTAGGTTGATCGCGACTCCAGAAAAGACTTGTACGTCTTGAAGAACTTGTAGGTCTTTGGATTCGTATGACTGTTATAGCTGGCCGCGGCATCATCTAATGATGCTCGGTCGATCCCCTTATTGGGGACGAACGCATACAGGGTACTCTCAGGTTGGAAGTAGCACGGGCGCAAATCACCAGCCCCTTTCGCGAGCGGGAACAAACTCTCCGCTTCAACCCAGAACTCGCGCGGCTGCCCCAAATCAGTCTTGCCTTCATGTGGGCGGGTTCGCACTTTCACCGTTTGCATATCCGAGTTCGAATCGACCACATCAACAAAATAGACTCCATTCAGGTCAGTCGTGATGCCCTTGCGCCCATTGACCCAGGTCGAGGGCCCGAACATCGACTGACAAGCCATAAAGTGCCCCGGCTTCATGATTGCCCATGGCGCGCCTTCCATCGCCTGGGAAACGGGGTTGGCCTCCATTTGAATTATATCAACAAGATCAATAACCTCAGCTCGATTCAAGCAAGGGTTTATAGCTTTCAGGCGAGCCACTTGGCCGCCTCGTGTTTTCCTCGGATTGCCATCATTGTCCGTCTTTGGCTTGCCGAGCCATACTCGGTAATCCAAGGGATAATGAGTCTCTCCCTGCACCTCCTTTGTAAACATAGCGACGGCAGTCTTATTGGCTGCGTCTGGAAAGGGCTTTAGCTCCTTCATGTCATCGACTGAGATTGGCACTAAACGATCGGTCGCGTTGATGCGGAAGCGCCGAAAGCCTTGAGATGAGGGAGATTGAAAAACTGTCTGCGTGATGAGGAACACAAGCCTGCCATCCTCGACTAGCCACTTGTCAGCCGTCGTGTAGGTGATGATGGCTGAGATGTCCAGCTCATTGCCGCCGTGAAATTTGGTGTCTGAGAAGATGGCGTACTTCTCGCAGGTTGGCTTGGCTCGGTTACGGTACGCCTCGGGGAGGTTTGACCAGCGCACCCAAGGCGGATTGCCGACAATGGCATCAAACTGCCCGGCCGTAGCTGACCAGAAAAAGTTACGCACTATCCTAAACCAAATGCCATTCCAGTTTTGACGATGTAAGGCGAGCACTTGGTCATAGGTCACCTTGAGATGGTTATACCACTCGTCTGCCTGTTCCTTGCTCAGAATTTGGGCCTCGACCAGTGCTTTGGCGACAAGTGGGTACTCGGTGTCATTCTCGACCTCTTCACCCATGAGTTGGAACACGTTATCCAACAGTACGCGATCACGCGCCAGGTCGGCAGGGAGGACAACTTGTAGGTTGGCCTGCTGGCTCCCGATACTGTACTCAACAATCTTCTGGTCACCATCCGGATGAGGGGCTGGTGAGTAGATCGCATCCGCGAGGAGCACGGGAATCTCAACATCCTTTCCCTTACATTGCTGCAACAAGTCAGCAATAGCGATAAGGAAATTAACGCGGGAGGATTGCACCGCCAACGGGTTGAGATCAAAACCCCAGACCGTGTCCGTCAGCATGTCCACGGTCTGTTCGGCGGTCCAGCCAGCCGCCAGAGCTGCCTGGCGCTTATGTTCAATGGCCTCTAGCAGGAACGAGCCCGAACCACATGTCGGGTCAAGAAGGCGCGCGGAAAGCCATTTATCCCGCTTGTACCCAAGCTTGGCAACAGCATGCTCAACCAGCCAGTCCGGGGTGTAAAACTCTCCAAGGCTTTTTCGCAACTCCTCTGGCACTAAGTCCTGGTAGAAGTCACGCAGAACATCGCGCGAGCGGCCAGTCTTCTTGATTGTGTCGAAGCGGTAAACCGAGAGTTGAGCCAGCAATGTGCGAATCGCCAAGCATATAGACGTGCGAATGGACTTCTTGGAGGTCGAGTCAAGATACCAACTAAAAATGGCCTCTTCGATGAACCCATGCAAACCGACGGCGTTGAAGAAACCACCGTTCTCAACATCTGACCGCAGCGCTTCGATTAGCGCCTCATCCGTTCCCAGTGCTAACAGCTCATGAATCAGCGAAGTGCTGGATGCCATGCCATGTGCAGCCACGATCTCTGCCGCGATCAACTTCATAAGCAGTGAGTGGAAGGTATGGGTAACGAAGAGCTTGGCGGGCAGGTCAACGTCAGTTGGACCCGCGAAGTCGAAGCCCAATGATCCATTGATCTTTTTGCGCTGCTGGATACTAAGGTCGGCGGCCTGACCGTACAGGGTTGACCATTCCTCGAAAAGCATCTTGATTTTGCGATTACCAGGTTGCCCAAGTGCGTCGGCAAGCGCGTTGGAAAGCTCCTGCATGAACTCGCAACCGGTGCCGGAGAGATGCCCGAAGTCCTCGGCCAGATTTTCTGCGGTGATGGCTCGCCGGAAACTGGCTCTCAATGCATCGACCACCATCTGGAAGGTGATGGTCGAGAACGGCATCAACGGTTGATGGACAATCTTCCCGTCCTGCACCTGTGCGAAGGCCACATGCTCCCCGTCAATGACAATGCCTATGTAGTCTTTCTCGTCCAGTCCTTGTTCGGAAGCATAGCGAGGGATGTAAGTAAGCAACCGACCTTCAGTCGCTTCAATAAACTTAGGGCTCGTCTCGCTGCCTTTGAAAAGACCAGGGCCTTTGAACTCAATGACGACGTTGTTGTAGCTGGAGTCGCGCTTGTCTCGCTCGGCTTCCAGGTCAGTCTGCAATGCCTCTTCAAGCCCCTTCATCCAGGCGTGGCGTACCTCTGCCTCATTGTCCCACTGTTTTCGGCGTCGGTTGATGAGGTCGTAGCCCTTCTTGGTATTGGCGTCCATTTATATCCTTCTGCTCTCATGGTCGCCGAGTCGGCTAACGGGAACTAGCTTGTAAATTGTAATACGCGACACCTGGTATCTCTTCGCGATAGTGCAGACCGGTTTGACATCAGTAGCTTGATTTCTTGATCTGCTGCGCACCGAGCTTTGGCTTCCAGGAATCGGGCGCAGCCCCATTTGACGACATCCGTCTTCTAGACATCAAGAATGTCCTGTAAAGATGTCATTACGGAGCATTGAAAAGTTAACGGGATTTTAACAGCGGAAAGTACCTTTGGACAGGCAAAACCTAGGCCTTCGGCAGCCGATCATAAAACCACCGATTTATAGGAACATATAGGAAGAATTTAAGAACGGATAAGTGACTATACCTAAGATAAATAGCTGGTCTGAAGGGTCATTGTCCTACTGGTCTTTTCAACGAAGCGAGGTATTTATGTCAACGATCTTGGCTCAATGTGGCCTCTTTTCATCTGAGCGCAAAGTTAAAACCCGCACACCATCACCGGTGACAGCCACGGTATGCTCAAACTGTGCCGATAGATGACCATCACGGGTGATGACAGTCCAGCCATCATCTTCCGTTTTGACGGCCCGTCTGCCTTGGTTCACCATGGGTTCTATCGTGAAAACCATGCCTTCCCGCAACGTTAGGCCGGTTCGTGGCCTGCCCCAGTGCAACACTTGCGGTTTCTCGTGCATTTCGCGTCCGATGCCATGTCCACAGTATTCCCTGACAATTGAATAGCCATTCTTACTAGCGTGCCGCTCAATGGCGTGACCAACGTCACCGAGTGTGGCGCCGGGACGAACGACCTGTATGCCTTTCCACATTGCCTCGTAGGCCACCTGTACCAGGCGCCGAGCAGGCTGAGAGACCTCGCCAACAAGATAGGTCTTGCTGGAGTCGGCAATATAGCCGTTCTTTTCCAACGTGATGTCGAAATTGACGATATCCCCATCTTGCAGGATATCCGTTAGTGAAGGAACGCCATGACAGACCACGTTATTGCGGGAAGAGTTAATGGCATAGGCGTACCCGTACTGACCTTTGCTTGCTGGGCACGCATTAAGTTCATTAACGATAAGGTCATCAACTAGATCGTTTACCTGCATGGTAGACATGCCAATTAGGCTCAATCGATCCAAGTAACCGAAGATATGCGCGAGTAACCTGCCAGATTCTGCCAATAATGCGATTTCTTCCGGCCGTTTAGTCATAACAATTCCATCTTGTCGAGCTGCACTGAGACGCCGGCAGCTTGCAATTCACGGGCGATTATCTCGTTGAAACTCAAAGTTGGGTTCATTTCGCACAGCATGCCAACCCTGATCCAAAAGGTTGCTTGCGCATTGATCGACCGGCAGGACACTGAACTTGCCTTGCGCAGTTGATCGTGGAGATCTTCGTCGATGTTCACGATACCCATGTGGCTCACCCCATATAAAACATATACGAATCATATATTCGATTTGTTGCGTGTGCAACCAACCTGCTGGCATGACCAAACATTGGCGTCAGATCGGGGGAGCTTCCACAAGAACGGAGTTACAACCAAAATTTGAACCTGAAGGTCGTTGATATACCCTAGGTCAAACGTCACGATCAGCCTCAAGTGCCTATAAAATCCTAGGTCATCCATCACAGACGGGATATAGAATCAATCACTTACTAACGACCTGAGACGTTTGTCCGAATAATACGTGACAATTTCACGTCAACCGTGACGTTTGACCTATACCCAATTGAGTGGATATTTGAAACTGGAGATTGAAGCGTGACAGACGAACAACAGCAGAAAAATTCAACGCCAGAGAGCAGGTTGGCACCAGAAGAGCTCGACGAGCTCCGACAAAACAGCCCATGTCACGACGATGATAAGCCGGTGTTCTTGGATGATGAGGGGCCTAGCGAAATCGTTCCTCAAGGCATCTATGTGACGCTACGTGATGAAAAGCCTCATCAGTCGATGCGATCCGAGATCGAATCCGTGAAGCAATCAATGCGGCTAACGCCGTCCGAGGTCGAGGCACTGTTGGAGGACATGAAGGAATCGAGCGATTGGGCGAAGCAGGAGTTTGCCCGCCGCCGCAAGTTGACGAACGAGGCCATAGCTACTCTTGGCCTATCGGGGCTTCACTTCACCGAGGAAGAACGCCGGGAGATTAAGCTGTACGCCAGTGGGAAGATCAGCCTGGACGAACTACGGGCCATCTGGGATACTCGCGCCTCCCCCGCCGTTAATGGCTAATGACTTCGTCTCACCTCGATCTAGTCACTCGCCTAGCTTCGCTAATCGCGACCATACCCGAATTTAGCTGCTAAATTCTTTC
>CAZZMW010000018.1:0-15924 GCA_964655215.1 uncultured Halothiobacillus sp. | reverse complement strand
GGTGGGTGTGGCAAACGGAACCCATAAATGGGTTTTTCTACAGCGTCGTTAGGCAAATCAATGAACCGGGTCCTCATCGTGCGCATCGCTTGCCTCTCCGTTACGGTGCTTCTCCTTTTATTGGCGGCTTGGTCATTGCTCTGGGTAATCTCATCTTCCAGCATGGCGTTCAGTGAGTGCGCTGGCTCTTATTCGCTTTGGGCAGCAAACCCTCGGTGTCGTCAGCCGCCATTGGCCGGCTTGCTTTGCTTGGGCAGCCTAAGTGCCGCGGTTGGCCTCTTCGTATTTGCCGCAAGGTATCGCAAGTGACCCTAGCTCCATTCCACCTGCCACCGCCTTCGCCTAACCCGGCGCTCAACCCCGCTCCCTTCGGTCGCTGGACGGCGCTAAAGCGCCGCCGGTTAGCTCTACGTTAGCGATCTTGGGTCGCGGATAAATTAGAGCTGATTGATGAAGCAAGAAGAATTTTTAAAAGCGATTGCCGAGAACTTAAGAATAGGGGTGCCGACTGGCTTCACTGGCCTAGGTATTATATTTGTAAACAAAGACATAGGAACGCTGCCGATTTCACCTCTTCTAAGTGAAGAAGAATTCAGTACAGCAGGCTTAGATGCTCATACTATTATCAATTTTCTGTTTTCTATCTCTAACCTTAAAGACAAGAGGCATGATGGATTTCATGTTGTTAGTCGAGATTTAGGTCTCTTAAAAATATCGCAATATTTTAGTCCCTTGATCCCTAAAAGTTTCAATAAAACGGTATTTAACGTTGGCGCTAGATATCGAACAGCTCAATATGGTTCACTATATGAGAATGTATCTTCAATAATAGTTATTAGCCAACAAGGCGAGGTTTATATTGCAAAGAATGGAGTTGTGGAGTTGATCGCCACATGAATCAAAAATAAATAAAAATTTTTGCGACCGGATCAATTGTAATTGGTGCTGTCGTTTGGATTATTCCATTTATGCTCAATAACTTTGAGGTTCTCTCACTAGATAGCCTCAAATATGTCAACTTAGGGATTACAGTTGCTGGGCTGTTTTGGTTTTCATATTTTAGGTGGGCTTGGAAATGGAACTATATAAGAAAGCTTTTATACCGACCAAATTTAAACGGAACATGGTTGGGTGAATTTGAATCTGATTGGAAAGATGAACAGGGTCAAGTGAATCCACCAAAAAAGTTTGTTCTCGTTATTCGACAGCACTGGTTTACTATATCTGTAAGAGCATTCACGAACATTCAGAAAACAGAATCGTATGTGGAAACGCTGATGCTAGATGGCAATAAGGGTACAAAGATTCTTGCATACCTATTTTCTGAAAAGCGTTCACGAACAGGAGACCATGGCCCAAGGCAAGGTGCTGCGGAGTTAGATCTAGTGGAAACAGACACAACTAAGTTATTAGAAGGTCATTTTTGGACACAGGCCGGAACACGTGGATATATAAGGGTAAAACAAGTATCTAGTAGTGATCACATTGACTCTTTTGAGCAATCACAAAATAAGTGGTCAGATAATGATTGTTGGGAGTCAATTCAGGGTGACAACTGTTAACAAGATTATGCTCACCGGAAAATTACTCACTACGCTCACAATTTTCCGGTGAGCATAGAGTTAGCATTTTAAGAGGATACGTAATGAGTCTGGAAGATAAATTGTCTGGATGGACAGGCCCTTCAAGTGACACTGAGAAGGAAAAACAGGATAGAACGGAGCGGATGATTCGCCAAGCGATAGATTCACATGAGCCATTCAATAATTGTTCATTGAAAGTTTTTGCGAAGGGGTCTTACGCTAATAATACCAATGTGCGGTCAGATAGTGACGTAGATATCGCAGTAGAATGCGCGGAAGTCCTTTATTGGGAGGAAGAAGATCCGGGTATAAGTACTCCGGGAAAACCATATGAAGGTATTTGGACTCCAGCCAAATTTAGAGCAGAGCTTGTCGCTGCTTTGAAAGACACATTCCCCAATCAAGTCGATACTACAGGATCGACAGCTATACAAGTAAACTCAAGCTCTTCACGCGTTGATGCTGATGTCGTTCCGTGTTTCAGCTACGAGTACTATATGAAATATGAGACGAGAAAAGGAACGAAAATCTTCAAGACTGATGGTGGTGCTGTCGTTAATTATCCTGCCCAGCAATTAGAGAACGGGATAGCTAAAAACAAGCGGACGGGCTACGCATATAAAAAGGGAGTGCGTTTATTAAAGCGTATTGAAAACGCGATGGCACAAGATGGTTCATTCCGAGAGTTGCCATCCTATTTTATGGAGTGTCTAGCCTACAATTGTCCAGATTCAGTATTTTCTCATTCGACATGGACGGACTGTCTCCGAGGAACGCTTATCCATATTTGGGAGCAACTTCAGGGTGACGAACCATCTTCTGATCGGTGGGTTGAAGTAAATGGTTGTTATTATCTATTTCATCCAGGACAAAAATGGTCTCGCGCGGATGGTCGTGAGTTTGCTAATGCAGCTTGGAATTACCTTGGATTTAGCTAATGCGCACTGTGACACTTAAAAGTTCGTTGTATCTACTAGTGGGAATTTCGGCGGTTGCATGGATTGCACTTGCCTACTTTAATGGTCTAGATTTATCAAAAGCTAAAGACTTTCTTAGTCTCGTCCCGAAAGTGGTTACTATTAATCTTCTGATAGTGGCAGTGTTCATTAAGTTGGGCTGGAAATTTAAAATATTTAGAGGCTGGCTCGTCCCTTTTCCCAACTTGAACGGAAGTTGGGTGGGTTTAATATATTCAGATTGGAAAAATCCAGAGACCGGAGAAAAGCCGCCTCCCATACCGGTAATGCTCACTGTAAATCAATCTTTTTTCCATATTAGCTGCATGATGTATACAAGCGAAATGGAAAGCTCATCCTATTCTGAGGGCTTTCTTATCGAACCGGATCGACAAATTAAAAACATAGCATATTCCTATTCTAGCAAGCCTAGATTAAGTTTGAATGAACGGAGTATTCCGCATGATGGAACAGCAGTGTTCAATATCATCGAAAAGCCTAAGCAAAAGCTAGTAGGCAGGTATTGGACGGAGAGATTAACAAAGGGTGAAATTGTCCTTCAGTATCACTCTAAAGAAATACTTGAGGAACTTCCAGAAGAGTTGGGGGAGCATCCCGTGACGGAAGAGAAAATCGACGCTAACAATCGGCTGCACGGCGACCGTTTTACGCTGCTTCGCAGCTCCAAAACGGTGCGTGAGCCGGGCGTTATGTAACAAGGAAAACCAACATGAAAATTGTCCCTGTTGATGAGAAAACAGTGCTCGGTATTAGTGTTCGAACGAAGAACGCGGATGAAATGCAGCCTCAAACAGCTAAGATTGGAGAATTGTGGCAGCAGTTTTATCAGGATATTGCCCCAAAATTACAAAACGGTGCGACTATTTTGGGTTTGTATTCCAATTATGAATCTGATGCTTCTGGTGAGTTTACTGTTATGGCTTGTTCCGATAAAGTAAATGAATCAGTAAGCAATGTCCTAGAGCAATCTTCAATCAAAAAAGGAAATTATCTAGTTTTTGAAGGTGCTGGAGAAATGCCTCAGACTGTTATCAACACGTGGTCAAAAATTTGGGATTACTTTTCAGCTGATACCGCAGAATATTCCAGAGCTTACACGACAGATTTTGAACTTTACAAAAGCCCCAATAAAATTGAGATTTATATTGCAGTCAAATAATTACATAACAATAACATCCAGCCGATCCAAAAACCGCTACGCGTTTTTCGGTCGGCTGATGTGAGGCGTTGAGGCTGTTGAGAAACCCCATTTTCCGCCCTGACTGGCATAATTTGTTACGAATGAATTGTTCTGGGAATGCTATTCGATCCCACGCTACAAACCGGTTCACAAGGGACTGAAACTACTGCCGGTGGATTTTGATAAGCAGGTGCAACCGGGCAGTTTCGAGTATGCCTTGTGCTATCTCGTCGATCACGAGCTCGATCTGTCTGCTTTCAATACCCGCTACAAGAACGATGCCGCAGGCGCACCCGCTTTCGATCCTGCCGTTCTGATCAAGATCGCCCTGCCTGCCTACGGTCAGAGCATGGTTTCCAGCGGCAGGCACATTCGTCAGAACACCGGAGTCCCTTTTTGAACACCTACACCCTCGTTAAGGCATTGCATGTTCTGACTGCATTTGCACTCGTTGGACCACTCATGCTGGCGCCAAGATGGCTGTATCTGGCTCGTCATGAAGCAGGTCGATCTGTATTGCACGATCTTCATCGACTCACCGGGATCGCGGGTTGGCTCGTGTTGATTTCCGGCGGAATCATGCTGGGTTTGCAACGTGGCGGGATGATTTCCTCCCCCTGGATGCAGTGCTCCATCGCGTTATTTGTGGCCATCCAGTTGTTCGATCATTTCTGGGCAGACCGACGTGAAGATGAACTTGAGCACAACCTAGACGTTTCGACATCGGCCCTGAAACGTTGGCTTATCATCAAGTTGGGGCTTTATGTGTTGATAACCCTGCTCATGTTGCTCAAGCTGTAGCCATGGGTTTTTGAAATCATTCGGAGGTGTCTGATGATGGAAAGCATGCCGCTCAGCAAAGCGTTCACCCTGATTGAACCGGGGCCGGTCGTTCTGGTTACGACGCATGACGGGGAAAAGAACAACATCATGACCATCTCGTGGACCATGGTGGTGGACTTTACGCCGCTATTCGCCCTGACCACGGGTCCCTGGAACTTTTCGTACCGCGCACTCCAAGCCTCCCGGGAATGCGTTATCGCAATTCCCACGGTCGATATGATCGATCGAGTCGTGGGTGTGGGCACCTGTTCCGGCACCGATATCGACAAATTCGAGAAGTTTGGGTTGACCCCCATGAAAGGCGAGCACGTCAAGGCGCCGCTGATCGGTGAATGCCTGGCAAACATCGAATGCAAAGTCATCGATATCATCGAACCGCACAATATCGTGATCCTCGAAGGCGTTGCCGCCTATTTCGATAACGCGCGAGTGGAGAAACGAACCCTGCACGCTGTGGGCGATGGCACCTTTGTGGTGGACGGGCAGACATTGGATCGACGAGAAATGATGCGTTCCAAGCTGCCGGATGGTGTGTGATTCCTGCGATCCATTACATGTCGCGCGGACCAAATGTAAAATGACGTGATGATGTCCTTGTGGCGGCGACTTGAATCGTTTCGGGTGGCTTGGGCCCGGCTCATGGAATCCGCTAATCGCGAGAGCAAACCAACAGAGCGGCCAGTTGATTTCAGACGGACGTCGAACGCTACACCCCTAATACCCACACGAATGCACTGTGAAATCAACTAATCTCACCTCCTCGATTCTCAGCCCCTCGGCGCCCATTGGTATTTTCGATTCGGGCGTGGGTGGCCTGTCGGTCTATCAGGCCGTTCGCCACGCGCTACCTGCGGAAGACATCATTTACATTGCCGATTCAGGCCATGCACCGTACGGGGACCGCTCGTCCGAATTCATCCAGGAACGCGCGACTGCCATGACCGAGTTTCTTGTCGCAGCGGGGGCGAAGGCCGTGGTCGTCGCCTGCAATACGGCGACGGTGATCGCCGTGGATCAACTGCGCAGGCAGTTCTCGATTCCCATCATCGCGCTTGAACCCGCGATCAAACCCGCGATTGAACACTCCCAATCGGGCACCATTGGCGTGCTCGCCACCCGCAAAACGATCGAGAGCCCGGCCGTGGACCGGCTGTGTCGTACACACGGGGCCAACTCGCGTGTTCTTCTTCAACCGTGCCCCGGGTTTGTGGAGCAGGTCGAGCGCGGCGAAATGGATCATCCCGATACCTACGACCTCATTCGGCGCTATGTCGAACCATTGCTCGCGGCCGGGGCTGATACCCTAGTTCTGGGCTGCACGCACTATGTGTATCTGACTCAGCAGATCAGAACCATCGTCGGGCCGGATGTGACCATACTGGATTCGTCTGTCGCCGTAGCGCGCCAGGTCGGGCGGCGAATAAGTTCATCCGAAGTGGCCGCGTCCGCTGGCAGATGCGCCCAGGATCAGTTCTTCACAACCGCCGCAGCGACACGTCATGCGAGCGCGGTCATGTCTACACTGGTGGGACGCCCTGTCGAAGTTCACTATGCCGAAACCACCCGCCCGGACTCGGCGGTGGAAACCGGAACAATCCACACCCGGACCTGAACACGATGTGTTCAAGTCGTCCGAACCGATACAAAAGATCAGACCGTCATGAACGCCCCGGAAAAGAAAACGCCCTGCTACCGGGAAGTGACGGCAATGGGCATCGACGGCATGGTCGGTGGCGGGAACGGCAAACATCCTGCTCTGAATAAGTTAGCCGGCCCTGCGAAATCCTGCTCAGTCAATACATTTCGACAAAACGCACACCAACGAGATAGCCTTCACCATCCGGCTCGCAGCGCCTGACTTCGACCACCGCCCGCAGCGGCGGCACGACGGCCAGTGCCGGCGCAATCTCGATATTCAGCGACGAACCTTCGGGCAATGCTTCCATTGTGTACATGGCAAGGCCGCTGGCAGACAGATCCATCAATTCCGCCGACTGCCAGGTCGGATCGTGCTCCTTGTGATAACGCATCGGCGCGCGATGAGGCATCCGCTGGAAATCGCGCAGGTCGGGCTTGAGCAGCATATTGTGTCCTCTTGACGTGGCCTTGATCCTGATCCAGATACTAGCCCGCAGCAGAGGACAGACTCAAGTAGTACGCACACCTAATGAGACGGACTGAGTCGCCTCGAACCACCCAGTGGTATCCATGACGCTGCGCACAAAGAACGGAAATAAGCGGCTGAACCAGCAGTAACGCATCAGAACAGGGCCGCGCACTCAATCGACGTGTGGAGATGGTTATGTAATAGCGCCCGCCCTGCGTCCCTTTCTACCGTACGACCTGAGCCGGTGTCTCCGGTCGTTTTCACCTATACTTGCGCCTGTTTTATCCGTTTCTAGCAAGAAGAATCTATGACAACGACGCTGGTTATCGCTACTCACAATTTGGGCAAGTTACGTGAATTCGAAGCCATGCGAGCAGCCATGATTCCGGATTTCCCGGCCTTGGCTGATATTGAGTTCGTTCCACTCGCGGACTGGGGTGGCGAGCCGCCCGAGGAAAATGGCGATACCTTTCTGGCAAACGCGCTGATCAAGGCCCGTGCGGCCACGGCGTTGACCGGATTGCCCGCAATTGCCGATGATTCTGGTCTTGAGGTTGCTGCACTGGGTGGGGCGCCGGGTATTTATTCCGCTCGCTACGCTGGGACTGATGCGGACGATGCCACGAACAATGCACGGCTGCTGCATGAGCTCGCAAAGCTTCCGCAGGCCGACCGTTCGGCTCGATTTGTTTGCACACTGGCGATGCTGCGCTCGGTGAAAGACACCACACCGCTTACGGCCGAGGGATTCTGGCCCGGCGAGATTCTGGACGCGCCTCGGGGATCTGAAGGATTTGGTTACGATCCGCTGTTTTATGTACCTGAACATAATTGTGCGGCGGCGGAACTGCCGTCGGAAATCAAAAACCGTATCAGCCATCGCGCCCGCGCTTTGACCGACCTCATGCGGCAATTGGGAAATACGCGTTTCTAATGCAACTGCTGCAATTCACCGAAAATCCTCCGCTGGCGCTCTATATCCACCTGCCCTGGTGTGTGGAGAAGTGCCCTTATTGCGACTTCAATTCGCATGGACTCAAGGGGAACACCGTACCGGAACGCGATTACATAGATGCGCTGTTGCGTGATGTGGAGCGTGAACTGCCCCTAATCTGGGGGCGCCCGATCGAAACCATTTTCATGGGGGGTGGGACACCGAGCCTGTTCAGCCCGGAAGCGATTGATCGCTTGATGTGCGGCTTGCGTGCGTTACTGGATTTGCGTTTTTGCCGTGAGGTAACGCTGGAGGTCAATCCCGGCACGGAGATGGCCGGGCATCTGGCCGATTACCGGGCGATCGGTGTCACGCGAGTCTCTATTGGGGTGCAAAGCTTTAACGAGCGGCATTTGAAGAAACTCGGGCGAATTCATGATCGCCATGCGGCCTTCCGCGCAATTGAGGCGGCCCATGACGCGGGGCTCAACAGTTTTAATATCGACCTCATGTTCGGCCTGCCGGAACAGTCAGCCGAGGAAGCACTGATCGATCTGCAAACCGCCATCAGCCTGCAGCCGCCGCATCTGTCCTGGTACCAACTTACGCTGGAACCGAACACGCCGTTCGCGGCACACCCTCCCGTTCTGCCCGATGACGACACAATGGATCTGATGCAGGAGCCAGGAATTGCGGCACTGCATGAGGCCGGATTGATTCAATATGAGGTTTCCGCCTATGCGCGAGAAAACCACCAGTGCCAGCACAACCTCAATTACTGGGAATTCGGTGACTATCTGGGCATTGGTGCGGGCGCGCATGGCAAAATTACGCTTGCCGCTGAAAACCGGATTGAGCGACGGATGCGCGTACGTCACCCCTCAGCCTATCTGGTGCAAGCGGGAACCGATGAAGCGATCACTGCTCACAGCATTCCGACGGATGAATTGCCGTTTGAATTCATGCTCAACGCGCTGCGCTTGACCGAAGGCTTTGAAGTACCGCTGTTTGCGGCACGCACCGGTTTACCCATCAAGGTAATCAGCGACACGCTGCACCAATTGGAAAAGGAAGAGCTTATTCGCTGGGATATCACCCGCATCGCCCCGACGCCACGCGGTACACGCTATTTGAACGATGTGTTGTTGCGCTTCTTGCCAGACTAACTGATACAGCTACCTGGCTTATTCGGCCTTGGGTTTTTTCTTGGGACGTTGCCAACCGCTCTTCATGACCTGGCGGGATCGCGCCACAGCCAAATGCCCTTCCGGCACATCCCGTGTGATCGTGGAACCCGCACCGATCGTCACATCAGCCCCGATGTGAACTGGTGCCACCAACTGCGAACTCGACCCCACAAAAACCGAGTCGCCAATTTCCGTTCGGTGCTTGTTCGCACCATCGTAATTGCAGGTGATGGTGCCTGCACCGATATTGCAGTGGGCTCCCATGAGGGTGTCGCCGACGTAACTGAGGTGGTTGATTTTCGACCCCGCCCCGATCTGGCTGGCTTTGATTTCGACAAAGTTGCCCACTTTGCTGCCAGCCGCCATCTGTGTGCCCGGACGTAAACGGGCATAGGGCCCAACTTCCACATCCGCAGCCAGTTGAGCGCCATCCAGATGGCTGAACGCACGCACGCGAACACCATTGCCCAGGGTGACATTGCGCAAAACGCAGTTGGGCTCGATGACGACCCCATCACCCAAATGCACCTGGCCCTCGAACACGACATTGATATCGATGAGGCAATCCAGGCCACAAACGACTTCGCCCCGGATATCGATACGCGCGGGATCGATGATCGTCGTTCCCGACATGGCCAATGCCCGGGCCTGACGCTGTTGCCAGGCACGTTCCATTTCGGCGAGCGCCCAACGATCGTTCACACCCGCGACTCGCAACGGATCGGGAGCGAGGTGTGTTGCAATGGATTTTTCCTCTTCCTCGGCCATCTGCACGATGTCGGTCAGGTAGAGCTCGCCCTGTGCATTATGCGGCTGAAGCCTCGGCAACCACGTACGCAAGGCACCCAAGCTGGCGACCAGCATGCCAGTGTTGATCTCGGTGATCGTCTTTTCATCCGCTGTCGCATCGCGATCTTCACGGATGGCGATCATGCGATTTTCGTGATCCCGGATGATTCGACCATAACCACTTGGATCGTCCAACTGCGTTGTCAGCACCCCAAGTTCAGCGGATGTGGCGGAGCTCAAAAGCGATAAGAGAACATCCCTGTCCAATAAGGGGACATCACCGTACAGCACCAAAACGCGATCATCCGGTTGACCTTGAATATCCGCGACGGCACAGGCCACCGCATGCCCTGTTCCATGTTGTTCTGCCTGATCTACCCAGGAAATGTCAGAGCGCGAACAGTGCTGGCGAATTTGGTCTGCGCCATAACCGATCACAACACGCAATGACGCAGGATCCAATGATTCGGCCACATCAAGCACACGATCCAGCATAGACCGTCCGGCCAGCGGGTGGAGCACCTTGGGCATGGCGGACCGCATACGTGTGCCCTTTCCAGCTGCCAGAACAACGATGTGCAGGGATTGAGTGGACATAAACACCTCTACAAAGGGAAGCGAAAAAAAAGGAGCCGAGGCTCCTTTGTGATGATTGCGAATTATTTACGGGGCTTCCGCACGAGATTCACAATGAGCATTTGGTCGTTAATGACGTCCGCCGCCCAAGCCTCGCATGGAACGCACCCATTTGAGCCGCTCTTCTGCTTCGATCATGATTGACTGGGCAGAAGTGAAGTCCAGTTGACCCCGCTGCTCATAATCATGAATGTACTCAGCTTCTTCAGCCAGCTTCGCTTCGAGCTCGGCCGCGTCGATACCCTGTGCATCAGCTTCCGTCAGTGCCCAGTCAGCAATGATGCTGACCACCATCGGCTGCACCTCAAGTACACCGAAACCGACAAAATAACGCACAACAGTACCATCAGGCTGATGGACACGAACCTCGCCAGGACGAAGAATGGACAACGTCTGGGTATGCATGGGCGTAACACCCATCTCGCCTGCTTCAGTCGGGATGGACACAAACGTGGCCTCGCCGCTGAAAATAGGCTTCTCCATACTCACGATGTCTACACGAATGGTCATAGCCATATCGTCTCCTCCAATTATGCTTTGGCGGCGAGTTTCGCAGCTTTTTCGACAGCTTCGTCAATCGTGCCGACCATGTAGAACGCCTGCTCTGGCAGGTGATCGTACTCACCAGCCACGATGCCTTGGAACGCGCGAATTGTTTCTTTCAGTGAAACATAACGGCCCGGTGCACCAGTGAATACCTCGGCCACGAAGAACGGCTGAGACATGAAACGCTGAATTTTACGAGCACGGGATACAGTGGCTTTATCGTCGTCAGACAATTCGTCCATGCCGAGAATCGCAATAATGTCTTTCAGCTCTTTGTAACGCTGCAGGGTCTTCTGTACTGAACGAGCCACGCTGTAGTGGGTATCGCCAACCACTTGCGGATCCAACTGACGGCTGGTTGAGTCGAGTGGATCGATCGCCGGGTAAATACCCAGAGAAGCGATGTCACGTGACAGAACTACAGTTGCATCCAAGTGAGCGAACGTGGTCGCAGGAGACGGGTCGGTCAAGTCATCCGCAGGAACGTAAACGGCCTGAACGGAGGTAATAGAACCAGTCTTGGTGGAAGTGATTCGCTCTTGCAGAACACCCATCTCTTCGGCCAGAGTCGGCTGGTAACCTACCGCAGAAGGCATACGACCCAACAAAGCAGATACTTCAGTACCGGCCAAGGTGTAACGGTAGATGTTATCGATGAACATCAGCACGTCACGGCCTTCGTCACGGAAGAACTCAGCCATGGTCAAGCCAGTCAGAGCAACACGCAGACGGTTTCCGGGCGGCTCGTTCATCTGGCCATACACCAGGGCAACTT
Source organism: uncultured Halothiobacillus sp. (assembly GCA_964655215.1). Taxonomy (GTDB): domain Bacteria; phylum Pseudomonadota; class Gammaproteobacteria; order Halothiobacillales; family Halothiobacillaceae; genus Halothiobacillus. Next base: position 4,367 of record CAZZMW010000018.1, on the reverse strand, counting down.
TGTCCAGAACGCCGCCATCCTTCATCTCGTGGTAGAAGTCATTCCCTTCACGAGTACGCTCACCAACACCCGCGAACACAGAGTATCCACTGTGCTCTACGGCGATGTTACGGATCAATTCCATCATGTTAACGGTCTTGCCCACACCGGCACCACCGAACAGACCAACTTTACCGCCCTTCGCGAAGGGGCAAAGCAGGTCAATTACCTTGATGCCTGTTTCGAGCAGCTCGGTGCTGTTCGCTTGCTCATCAAATGTGGGCGGCTTGCGGTGGATGGTCCACTTCTCATCACAAGCAACATCGCCAGCGTTGTCGATGGGGTTACCCAGAACGTCCATGATGCGGCCCAGTGTGCCTTTGCCCACAGGAACCTGAATCGGTGAACCGGTGTTAACGGCTGTCATGCCGCGCTTCAAACCGTCTGATGAACCCATGGCAATACCACGAACCACACCGTCACCGATTTGCTGCTGCACTTCAACGATCAAACCAGTCTGCTCGATCTTGATGGCGTCATAGACCTTGGGAACCGCATCACGCGGAAACTCGACATCGATGACGGCACCGATGATTTCGACAATTTTTCCAGAACTCATGTCTGTACCCTCAAATATAAAAATGGCTTTCCGTTACGCGGTTAAACAGCCGCTGCACCGGATACGATTTCCGAAATCTCTTGCGTAATCGCGGCTTGACGGGCCTTGTTATAGACCAGCTTCAATGACTTGATCATGTCGCCGGCGTTGTCCGTCGCATTCTTCATTGCAATTCGACGCGCAGCCATTTCACAGGCCACGTTTTCGATTGCACTGGCCACGATCTGACCAGTGATATACCGCTTCAATACTGCAGCGAGAACGGCATGGGAGTCTGGTTCATACAGATAATCCCAGTGGTGCTTGAGTTCAGGCGACTCTTGGTAAACCAAGGGCGCAATCTGCTCAACCATCGGACGTTGCACCATCGAATTAACGAATGAGTTACGCGCCAACTCGATCCGGTCAACCTGACCCTGCTCAAACGCTTCCATGGCGGCGTTGATGACACCACGCATTTTGGCATAGCTGGGCTTGTCACCCATGTGCACAACCGAAGCGCGCACATTTCCACCATAACGCTTGAAGAACGCTCGGCCTTTGGTGCCAACCGGAATAACATCCACTTCAATACCATTCTTCTGGTATTCGTTAATTTTAAGGAGCACCTGCTTAAGAAGGTTGACGTTCAGACCGCCACACAAACCCCTGTCGGTTGTGACGACAATCATCAGTACTCGCTTCACTTCACGCTCGACCATCAGGGGATGGCGGTACTCAGGATGCGCATTGGTGATATGACCCACCACTTCAAGAAACTTCTCGGCATAAGGACGAGTTGCTTCCATCGCTTCCTGTGCGCGCCGCATTTTAGATGCGGCGACCATTTCCATCGCCTTGGTGATCTTGCGCGTGTTCTGCACGCTCTTAATCTTGGTGCGAATCTCTTTGCCTACGGCCATGACATCGCCCCCTGATTAATAAACGCCCTTCGCCTTGAAGGTTTCGATCACTTGCTTCAATTGAGCAGCAATTTCATCGTTGAAGGCACCGTTGTCGCCAATTTTCTCGGCCAGATCTTTGGCGTTGGTTGTAGCGTAGTCGTGCAGGGCGATTTCGAAGTCGTTGATTTTATCGACCGGGATATCGTCCAGGTAACCTTCGTTCGCTGCGGTCAAAGACAGGGACATTTCTGTAACCGACAATGGTTTGAACTGCTTCTGCTTCATCAACTCGGTTACGCGCTTGCCGCGTTCGAGCTGCTTACGGGTTACTTCGTCGAGATCTGATGCGAACTGAGAGAACGCGGCCAATTCACGGTACTGCGCCAAGTCGGTACGGATACCACCAGCAAGTTTCTTGATGGCCTTGGTTTGTGCCGCACCACCAACCCGCGATACCGAAATACCTGGGTTAATCGCAGGACGAATACCAGAGTTGAACAGATCGGTTTCCAGGAAGATCTGACCATCGGTGATTGAGATCACGTTGGTAGGTACGAAAGCGGAAACGTCACCACCTTGGGTTTCGATGATCGGCAGCGCGGTCAATGAACCGGTCTGGCCTTGAACTTCACCCTTGGTGAACTCGGCAACGTAGTCGGCGTTAACGCGGGATGCACGCTCAAGCAGACGTGAGTGCAGATAGAACACGTCACCTGGATACGCTTCACGTCCTGGTGGACGACGCAGCAACAGGGAAATCTGACGATAGGCCCATGCTTGTTTGGTCAGATCGTCATAAACGATCAGTGAATCCATACCGCGGTCACGGAAGTATTCGCCCATGGTGCAACCTGCGTAGGCTGCCAGATACTGCATGGCTGCAGGATCAGAAGCGGTAGCTGCAACTACGATGGTGTATTCCATCGCACCGTATTCTTCAAGCTTGCGCACAACGTTCGCAATTGAAGAGGCTTTTTGACCAATCGCAACATAGACGCAGAAGACGCCCTTGCCTTTCTGGTTGATGATTGTGTCGATCGCCACGGCAGTCTTACCTGTCTGACGGTCGCCAATGATCAGCTCACGCTGGCCGCGACCGATTGGAACCATGGCGTCCAACGCCTTGATACCGGTCAACAGTGGCTGGTCAACGCTTTGACGTTCAATAACGCCCGGAGCGATTTTCTCGATTGGGGCGGTGATCTTCGCGTTGATATCACCTTTGCCATCGATGGGCTGGCCCAGTGTGTTTACCACACGGCCCAACAGTTCTTTACCTACCGGCACTTCGAGAATGCGTTGGGTGCATTTGACTTGATCGCCTTCACGCAGATGGTCGTAACCACCCAGAACGATGGCACCAACTGAATCGCGCTCAAGGTTCATGGCAACGGCAAAGCCACCGCCTGGCAATTCGATCATTTCACCAAGCATCACGTCATTGAGACCGTGAATTCGCAGAATACCGTCGCTGACAGAAACGATGGTGCCTACAGTTTGCGCATCCGCACTTTGATCAAAGTTCTCAATGCGTTGCTTAATCAGACTACTAATTTCAGAGGGATTGATCATGTGATCTCCTTAGCGACTCAGCTGAGTGGCAAGTTTTTGGATACCGCCGCGCATGGAACCGTCGATAACCAGATCGCCCGCACGAATAATCGCACCCGCAATCAGCGAGTCGTCCGTTTCGGTAATCAGGTCAATCGTGCGAGTCAATCGCTTGTGGAGCGCCGATTTAATGTTGTTGATTTCGCTTTCGGTCAGGGGATAGGCAGATACGACTGTCGCCGTCATCCGCTGCTCGGCCTGGGCACGCAGCAGCTCAAACTGAGCCGCGATCTCCGGGAGGATCGCCAGCCGACCATTTTCGCCCAGCAAGCGCACCATGTTGACGGCCTGTGGTTCCAATTCACTGGAAACGACAGACAGGAAGCTGCTGGTACGCACTTCGGAAGGACGGGAAATGTCAGCAAGAAAACGATCCATGTCCGGGTTCTTAACGACTTGCGCCAGAAACGTGAGACTCTTAGACCAGACATCCGCTAAAGCGGGTGTCGAGCAAAGCTCATGAATGGCCTTGGCATAGGATTGTGCCACTTGGATATTTTCGGACATACGATTACCTCTATATCCTTAAATGTGCGCAATCAGATCAGCCAGAGCCACTTCGTGATCCTTGTTTGTCACTTCACGCTTCAGAATGCGTTCAGCACCGGTAACTGCAATAGCAGACACCTGCGTGCGCAGCGCTTCTTTGGCGCGATTCACTTCGCGATCGATCTCAGCGGATGCCTGAGCCACAATACGCTCAGCTTCTGCTTTCGCATTTACGCGGGCATCCTCTAGAATCTGATTTGCGCGCGAGTTGGCTTGAGCCACGATATCGTTCGCTTTTTCTTTCGTTTCGCGCAGCATTTCCGCTGAACGCTCTTGCGCCAGCTTCAGCTCATGCTTGCCACGCTCGGAGGCGGAAAGACCGTCGGCAATCTTCTGGCGACGCGCTTCCATCAATGCGGAGAGCGGCGTCCAGAGGTATTTGCTGACCAGCCAAACCAGCACCACGAAGGCGATAATTTGAGCAACCAGTGTGATATTAATGTTCACAGCATAACCTCGATTGTTGCAGTTTCATGGTTTGGACCATCAGCCAAACGGCCAGGGCAAGCCCCGGCCATGTAGATCCGGCCCGGACGAATTACATTGCACCAATCGCAGATTTCAGCGCACCAACGAACGGGTTGGCGAACAGGAACCACATGGCGAAGGCCAGAATGATGAACGGGAATGATTCCATCAGGCCCGCGAAGATGAACATGTTGGTCATCAATTGAGGACGCATTTCAGGCTGACGTGCAATGCCTTCCAGTGTTTTGGAGCAGATC
>CAZZMW010000017.1:0-16910 GCA_964655215.1 uncultured Halothiobacillus sp. | reverse complement strand
CAAATTATGCCAGTCAGAGCGGAAAATGGGGTTTTTCTACAGCCTCAACGTTTGAATTAATGGGCGCCGTTAGGCGTCCGTTCGAATGAATGGTTAGGAACCAATTTGTCGACATGCAGCTTGCCACGGCTGACGCCAAGCGTGGCCTTCGGATCGGTACGGGATATGAGCCCCCACTCGGGCTGACCTTCTGCGGTCATGAATGACACTATGCGCAGTCCGTTCGACAAAGTTACTTCTATTTCCGGCAACGATCCAAAAACCCTCACGGCTTTGACACTCGAACCTTTGAGCTTCTTGAACATTGCGGGCCATCTACGTTCACTGCTCCAACTGCCACCCATGATGGATCTTGGCTTTTCGATCCTCCAACTCCATTCAATCATCAGCGTGACTTCCCCAGGAGCGTTTCCAGGCGAACCGTCGCGCCGAATTCTGGGTGGGCCAAGTTGACCAAATTCGACAAACAAAGCGGACCCGTGGCCGCGCCAGATGTGCGCAACCTGCCGCCCGATCAGAGCTTTTTCGAATTCGACAGGTAGCAACGTTGTTGACTCCTAACAGTTAATATAGAGACCCATGGATCCGGACATTTTTTAATAAAGAGACAGGTATCTACACAGCCTATCATACTGATTCATATTTATTTTTTATCCATATATCTCTCTATCACATTGCACAAAACGAGGTGAAAGGATTCGAAACAATACTCCTGATTTTTCCCTCAACCATTCAAGAGCGAACCTTATGGGGTCAACTCACGCCCCCGCCTACTCGACCAGGTTTCTATAGCCCGCCGCCGACGGCACCTTCCCTCCCTTTCTGAAGACAGCGAACACGACGGGCGGCGCATTCAGCATCGCGATGTGTATCTGGTGTCGCTCGACATTGGCTTTGTGCTCTGAGAGAAAAGCCCCAGACGAGAACGCATGAATAACACCCCGTTATCACCGCAGCGATATATATGAGGGTGTAGTATAAGTTCATTACAAAACCATTGCCGCAGGAGGCTCATCATGCGTCGAATGATTCAATCAACCATAGTCATCCTTGGCCTGCTGGTTTCTGGCCTGGTTCAGGCCGCTCATCAGCCGATGATCAAGGAAACCAGTCCCTATAGCGTAAACGAGACCATGGATCGTCTGGTTAGTGAGCTGAATAAAAGACACATTCGTATCTTTGCCCGTATTGACTACCAGGCAACCGCCAGGGATGTCGGCGTCAATATCCGGCCTGAAACACTTTTGATCTTCAGCAAGTTGTCCCATTCGACGCCGCTGGTGAAAGAAGCGCCAATGTTTGGGGTATACCTGCCCATGCGCGTACTGGCATGGCAGGATGCAAATGGCCAAGTCTGGATCGGGTATAACGACATCACCAAGGCCGCTCCTCAATACGATCTGGATCCGTTTGACCCCATGATTCAAGTTATGAGTGATGGACTGGCTCTGCTCTGCGATATCGCGACTGGCCGAAAAGCTGCCACGCCCTGAGTAGCACAAGGGACTACAGCTGGGCCCCCAAAGAGCATATTCGCAACACCTTCGCAGGTGATTTATGTAATTCCCGGTCTGAAATGACGGTTTTCAAAGGAATGGAGCTTTTGTCTTTATGCAACAGAGTGTTAGTGCCCTTCGTCCACTCTAGGTGCTAATATTCAGAACGCCACGTTTACCATCTCTTCACAAGGAGTCGCTAGAAATGGTAGCCACACATACATTCCAATGGCTTGACCGGCATGAGCGTGCGGTGCGCCTATTCATGGTGCCTTTCCTGTTGATATTGATGGGGATGGTTTATGCCCTTGTTTATGAAACGGGCGGGATCAAATTCGTATATTCCCATTCGATGTATATCCCCATCCTCCTGTCGGGGTTTGTATTCGGGATACGGGGTGGGCTTGTTTTCGGGCTTTTGGGGGGGCTGATACTTGGCCCTTTCATGCCGATTAATGTGGCCACTCACGAGATGCAGGATACGTCCAATTGGTTGTATCGCACCGGATTCTTCGTTTTGATCGGTTTTCTCAGCGGCATGGCCAGTGATGGCGTCCGGTCGTATTTGAGAAATCTCCGTTGGTTTTCAAGACATGACCCCGAGACCAAGCTGCCAAACCAGAATGCCCTGTTCGACAAGCTGATTGAAATAGCGAATGAGAAGCGCGATGCCAATTTCTTGCTGGTCATCGTTGCAATGGGCAAGGCCATGGAACTGAAGTCTGCATTTGGTTTCAATGTGATCGATGCAATCATCCTGCAATCGGCGCAACGCTTTGAAAAAATCGCGTTGGGCAAGCTCAGCGTGTACCGCACGGACATGGAGCGGATGGGTTTGTTTATTGAACTGGATAGTGACACACAAGTGGACTATCTGATTGACGAGTTGGCCGAGGTATCCCGACAGGCATTCCCGTTCAGGAAAATCCCCATTCATGCTGATTTACGAATGGGATATGTGACCTTCCGCACGATGGAGGCGGCACCCGAAACCTATATGCAGCAAGCGGAATCAGCTCTGGTTGTTGCGTACGAGAAGGATCAGGATCACATCGCTTTTGGCCCAGAAATTCGGCGCACCGTTCGAGACAACATGAAAACGCTTGGCGAGATGGTCCATGCACTCGAAGTCGGGCAGCTATCAATGCACTATCAACCCAAGGTCAACATCGCGACGGGTGAAATCCATAGTGTCGAGGCGCTGATGCGCTGGCACCACCCGGAGCATGGAAACATCCCGCCAGATGTATTTATCCCTCTGGCCGAACAGAGCACGTTGATTCATTCAATTACGGAGTTTGCGCTTGAGCAGGCCATGCGGCAGGTAGTGGAATGGCGGCAGCATGGCATCAATTTGCCGATCGCCGTCAATGTATCCCCCCGTAATTTGCTTCACCCCGGTTTCCCGGACTTGGTAAGACGGATACTTGCACGTCATGGACTTCAGGGAGAGTCGCTAGAACTGGAGGTGACGGAGCGAGCCCTGATGGTGGATATGGCGCGCGCGATTGAAGTATTGACCGATTTGGCCGCCACTTCGGTCTGTATTTCTATCGACGATTTCGGCACAGGCTTTTCATCGCTGCAGTATCTGTATCGATTGCCCATTTCCTATATCAAAATAGATCAATCCTTTGTTCGATCCTCCCTCGCGGACACCAGAGCCGGGCACATTCTGGAAGCAGCCATTTCTCTTGCGCACAAAATGGGCATCAAGGCTATTGCCGAGGGCGTGGAAGATGAGAAAGTCTGCAACCTGCTTGAAACCCTGAGTTGCGATATCGCGCAGGGTTATATGATTTCGCGCCCACTATCGGCCGATAAATTCAGAGATTGGTATTTGGCCTTGGAAGGTCGGTTTACCTGCCATGTCACGAAATGAAGCCCCGCCAGTTTCCTGGCAGATTGCATTCTTTCAACGCTCAATCAGGCATGCGTCGATCACCAGAGCCGAATTGGCATGTGATGACGCCGTTGAGTTGAATCAGGATGGCTTGGAAGCAGGCAACCGATATTTAGGCGATACGCTCCTGATCACTGATCGCCGCGCCACCCAATGCCGGGTCACTGATGCTGGGGTTGCCAGTTTCCATATGACCGGAAAAACGCCGTGCGTATCCGGGTAGGTTCTTGATCGTGAGGGTAAAATCGTACCAGTGGCTGCTGGAATGTAAAGGCCAGTCCAGTACGATCTGGCTATTGGCTGCAACCGTACCTACCCACGGATTTTCATCAAAGTAGGCGTTGGCAGTGACAGTGTAATCAGCCGCCGCATTACCGCTGTTGCTCAGATGCAGGGCAACTATTCCTTCCGCAACGTCATAGCGCACCTGTACCTCAAGATGTGGAGTGGCAGCACTACCGGTAAAGTGGCGGTGGTACCCGTTCGGGCCGAGCACCCAAAGATCGTAGATGCCATCATCGGTCGCAAGATCCCAACTGCCTTTGAGTTGCTTGTTCGCTTCGACCGTATACCGGCGGGGCACTTCATTCAGATGCTTGCGATCATAAACATGGAAAACCGCCGCAGCTGAACCCGTATTGCCAAACGTGAGTTCAATCTGACTTTCGGACAGCACCTTGGCTGAAGTGTGCAACTCGTACGGGAGTGCACGTGCCGGCCGCGTTCCCGTGGCCTGAACAGGCATTGTGATTTTCGTTGGCGTGGCTGGCGTGGTTTTTTCGGTCAATGCACGCGCACGCTTTGCACGCTCGACGGTATCGGGGAATTTCTTGAAAAACTCGGTATTGTCCGGGTCCTTGAAGTTCAGTGTGCTGGTCAGGTCCCCGCAAACTGCGCGGCGCCACGGACTGATATTAGGTTCCATCACACCAAAGCGTTGCTCGATAAAGCGGATCACCGAGGTGTGATCGAATACCTGAGAGTTCACCCAACCACCCTTGGACCAGGGGGAAATCACATACATGGGTACGCGCGGTCCCAGGCCGTACGTGCGGTGAAGGGCTAGCGGTTCCTCAGGTTTGGTCTGATACGGAAGGATGATTTCATGATACTCCCCCGTGGTATCGACGGTGGATGCACCGGCGAATGCTGCTTTCTCAGGATCTGAGTCGTATTTTATGTAAGCAGGCGCTGAAGGGGGTGGAACATGATCAAAAAAGCCATCGTTCTCGTCAAAATTGACGATCAATACCGTCTTGCTCCAGACATCGGGATTGGCTGTCAGCGCATCAATCACTTGAGCCGTGTAATCCGCTCCCTGTGCTGGACTTGAAGCGTCCGGATGTTCGGAACCGTCCGCCGTAGCGACAATCCATGAAACCTGGGGCAGCCTGTCGGCAAGTACATCTTCCTTCAGCTTATCCAGATCGCGCGTGCTGACACCACGCTCCTTTAGTGATTTGGAGTAACCCGGCTTTACAAACCACGCATCGCGGAAGGACTGGAAACCCGCCAAAGGGTTATCGGTGTAGTTGTCGTCCATGTTTTCATAGACTTGCCAGGTAATGCCGGCTTTATCCAGACGCTCTGGGTATGTCGTCCAGGTGTAACCGCCGTTGTTACCCGGATCGGCGTCAAAATGATCATAGTTGTTATAGGTAGCTGGCCCATTGCCTTTGCCGAAAGGATCGTTCGTACCGGTCCAATGGAAAAGACGGTTGGTGTTCGTGCCGCCTTGAAACGAACAATGATAGGCATCGCACAATGTAAAAGCGTTGGCCAGCGCATGCTGAAACGGGATGTCTTCAGCCGTGAAATACCCCATGGAATGGTTGTGCTTGTACGTCGGCCAAGTGTTCATCTTGCCGTTATTCCAGGCGCCCTGGGCGTCGAGCCAGGAGTGTGGTGTTCCGGTTACGCGCATGTAATTGAACGTTTGCACCGTATTCAGACGAAACGGGGGAATAACCTGAGGGTTGGCCGGGTCGGTATCGTTGGTCTGATACCAGACGTTCTTGCCTTTATTCCCATGAGCGTCGGCAATAGGAATAGGAAAGCGGTCGCTGAATCCGCGTACACCGGCCATCGTTCCGAAATAATGATCGAACGACCGGTTTTCCTGCATCAATACGACAATATGCTCGACATCCTTGATGGTACCGGTACGGTTATTGGCTTCAATGGAAAGTGCTTTGCGGATAGCTGGCGGCAAAAAGGAGATGGCAGCTGCGGCCCCGACGGTTCCGGCGACAACGCGTAAGAAATCGCGTCTGTTATCGATGCTCATGATTTTTCTCTGTTTCGTAACAATACTGTACGCAGTATGTCTCTCGGAGGTTACCCCCGTATTACATGAGAATCCTTATTTTCATCCAGTCCGATACCCCGAACCTCGCTGCAATTGTGCTTTGAAATCAAGATATTACAAAACACAACCAAGGGGCCTCTGAACAAAGTCCCACATCATGGCACTGCGGCCACACGGATTTCCCGGCTGTCTGCCCGGCCATGGTCATCCACGGCGCGCAGGGTATAAGTACCCGGCTGGTCGGGTGTCCAGAACAGGGGCTGCCCTACTTCACTCTGCCCCAGATAACTGCGGTCAGCGAACCAGTAAATCACACGGACATCGGCATCGGTATCAGCGGTCAGCGCAATACGCGATTGGGTCGGGGCAGTGAGTTGCAGGGTATAGACACTCCCAATCAAGGGGGAAGTGATTTTCGGTGCCATTCCCGCTACAGGGTTGCCATTGAACTGGCAGTTGGCGGCTTGCGGTGGCTTGGCACGAGCAAGCCCGGCGGCCGCGAACACCTGCTGCAAGTCACTCGGCCAGAATTCGAACACCTTACGCTCGTCCCGCGTGGAATCGAACGGTGGGCAGACCGCCTGTTGAGTCGTCTTGTCCACCCAGACCGGGCGATAGACGGTATCGACCTTGATCGGTGATATACCGGGAATGAACCAGCTCTTGCCTCGACGCGGACACCAGACGGTCGGGAGCGCACCGCTGGCAAGACAAACATCCACCAGCTTCAATCGTGCCGGGACGGTTTGAGGCAAGTGGCCAAGCCCGGGGTTGGCTGCCTTGAGTGCCTCGACGATATTGAAGAACAGCGGCGCTGCCGTATCGCCGCCCACCAATGCAGGATTGGCGCTGCCATCGAAATTGCCCAGCCAGACGATGAGCACATACGGCCCGAACACGCCAGCACTCCAGGCATCACGGAATCCCGACGAAGTTCCGGTTTTCCAGGCCACGGGGAGACGACTGGGTTGCCCGGTAGGCGACAAAAGCGGCGGTGGGTTTTGCCGCAAAATATCGAGCACCATGTAGCTGGCCGAAGCGCTGAGCAGTCGTGTGCCCTGCCCTTTTTCAGAATCAGGCATCGGCTCAATTCCCTTCGCGCTCGTGCGCATGTCCAGCGGTTGCAGCACCCCCTGGTTTGCCAGCATCGCGTAGAGTCTGGCCATTTCCTGCATGGTCACTTCGCCGCCGCCCAACGCCAGCGCCAACCCATAGTGTGCCTCCGGAGCCATATCCGACACGCCGGCGGTTCGCAGAAAACTGTAGAAGCTGGGGTGACTGAGTTGCGCAGCCACATCCACGGCGGGAATGTTCCGGCTGCGAATCAGTGCCTGTGTCACGGTAATCGGGCCTTCGAACCGGCCATCGAAATTTTCCGGTGAATACGGGCCGAACGAGGTTGGTACATCGCGCAGAACCGTCGCGGGAATCGCCACGCCCTGATCGAAGGCCAGACCGTAAATGAACGGCTTGAGCGCTGATCCCGGCGAGCGCTTGGCGTTGGTGCCATTGACCTGCCCGTCGATTGCCGTATCGAAATAATCGGCAGAGCCGATCATGGCCTTGATACCCATATCCCGCGTATCAACCAACAGTGCCGCTGCGTTGTTGATGCCCTGCTGGCGGTGCTGATGGACATAGGCCGTCACCTGACGCTGAAGCAGGCGCTGCAGCCGCAGGTCGAGCGTGCTGTATAACCAGTAATTCACCATGCCGGACGACTTGTTGTGTCGCTGCGAAGCGGCAACCGTACGCTCCGCGAGCAGTTGGTCGACAAACCACGGTGCGTTGAATGGCAACTGGCTCGAACTGCGCATTAACAGCGGCAAATCGAACAGGGTTGCAACCGATTGAGCGACTGAGTGGTGCAGCCGCCAGCGCTGGAACAGACGGTTGCGCGCGACAATCAGGAAAGAGTTGGCACGGTCCGCATCAATTTTCCCTCGCAAACTCGGGTTTTGCGGTAACACGGCCAATGTGAGTGCTTCTGGCAATGTGAGGTCGGATGGCGGGTGATTGAAGTACACCAGACTCGCCGCACCAATGCCCTGAATGTTCCCGCCGAAGGGGGCATCGTTGAGATAGGCCTCCAGAATCTCGTCCTTGGAATAGGTCAGTTCAAGTTGTACCGCACGGGCAATCTGCTCCAGTTTTCCCGAGGGGCTGCGGGTATCCATGCGCCAAAGCAACCGCGCCAATTGCATGGTGATTGTCGAACCGCCCTGTGGATGGCGTCTCAATACATAAGTCTTGAACGCCCCGCGCAGCAGACTGAACGGATTGAAGCCCGGCTCCAGATAGAAATGACGATCTTCATGCAGCAGGATGGCCTGTACGAGTAACGGCGAGATATCGTGCAATGGCGTCCACAGTCGATACTGCTCGTCGGCAGCCAACGTGAGGCGCAACAAATGGCCACGATCATCCAGCACGGCTGTGGATGAAGGCAACCACTCAGCCAACGGCAAATGGGGCCGGGAATGCAGCCACTGTCGCAAGCCCAACACAGCCGATGCCGCCAGCAAAACGACCACTGACAGGCCCATCAGCCAACGCCGGGTAGATTTCAAGGCCCCGTTCAAAAAGTTACTCCGCCCCCATCCCGCTACTGCCCCAACTAACCATTTCGAAGAATCGTCGTTATCAAGAGGATGACCAGCGCGTGAATCATCACCACGATCGGCAACTTGCCCTTGGAAATTTCGTAGACAAGCCCGTAGCCAATCCCGGCTATCGCCGCGCCGATCACCCAGTCGATACCCAGTTTGAAATGGACCAAACCGAACAGAACGCTGCTGAGCAGAATGGAAGCCCATATTGTCTGTGTGCGGCCAATGCTCTTCTCAACCAGATTCCTAATCCCGTTCTGCAGCACACCACGGAACAGGGATTCCTCGATCGTGGCGACAATCAGGGCATGCATGAGCATCATGGAGGCGAACAGCAAAAGGTCGCCTGATCCGGATGGTCTCGTCAGTGCATCAATTTTCAGATGGTCGATTTCCACGCCACCCGTGAACAAGCCCAATGCAAATGCCATCACGATGCTCAGGGTTATCAATAACACCAGACCGGGACGTATCGACAGCCAATCGTTCCGCGTAGAACCACGAATCCCTCGATTAAGCAGAACCAACTGTGTTGCCGCGAAGAAGGTAACGGGATTCAAGTGTGTTGTCAGGAACGCCGCATCCGCATGGGATACGGTAATGGCGTGACCGTAATCGGCATGGCCGCCCGCGATCGCGTGCACCAAGCCGATGACACCAACGACACCGCCCGCAACCAACGGCGAATACTTCGACTCAAGAACGAAACGAAGTCCCCATATCGACAATATCCCCCCGGCCACCACCATGTTCGGTGTTTCTGCGACCAGAACCAGACACACCAGTGCGGCAACCGCAGAAACCGCTTCCTTTGGATATCCGCTTGAACTCCACTGATTTACGGTCAAAGGCACCAGTAACAGAAATGACGCCGTAAGCAATATCCAATGTCCCAACCATCACCTCTCAATTTCTACCGAGTCGCTCGCTTATCCCTAATTCAGGCTTTTGGTCTAACTTACTCCCGATGTTTTTTCGAAGCGTCCGAGGGCGTACCGGGTCCGAGCACGTCATCACCGGGTGACGTCACAGTCAAAACCCCCTCGCCCGGCGTATAGGCCCGCAATGTCCGGTCGTACATGGATGCGGCGTATTCAGGCGGTATGACGAACCGACCGGTATTAGTCGGCCTGATGCGGTAGATATACTGCTGCACATCGCGGTTCGCCATGGCGTAAATGAGCACACGATCTTCGCGTGGCTCGACATAGCTGACTTCCATATTGCTCCCCGGTTGAGCGAGCGGGTCGTTTTCAAGCGTCGATGCAGCGTCGTCGTCCGTATTTTGATCGGCTGCCCCGGCATCCTGCTCGTCTGCGGACTGCTCCGTTGACGAATCCTGATCCGACGGCGCGGGCAGTGGATTGCTCACCACTTCAAACCCGCCCGGCAGAATATCGACAATGGCCACATCGCCGACGGCCCGATCACCCAATGCACGCAGACTGATGTGCACGTCAATGGTCTGGCCGAGCGCGACCTTTCGGATCGGCTTGCCGGATTCATCCGTGTATTCACGCACGATTTCCAACCCGTCCTTGACGGTCTTAACCGGTTGTACACGGTCGTAACCGGCCTGCGACAACGAATACCACGCCGGTGCGGTTGCTCCGTCCTTAGGTGCATAGGCAAAGCGCATCTGAGTACTGTCTGACGCGAGATTGCCCGTCAGTACAGCACCATTCGCATCACCGAACGGCTGGAACACCGCGTCAGTGTTGGCATCGGCACCCGGCTTGGCGGCACTTTGCAGCAGACTCAATCCATCGGGTTTGGCCTGCCCCTGCGGCAGATCGGATAGCGCCAACATGGTGAGTGCAGCCGAGAGCGTGTTGTACCGCTCCTGCTGGATCGGTTCGATGATGTGCATCAGCGTCGCTTCCGACACCTTCGCCGCCAACGCCGGGAAGTTCTTCTCGATCAGATACAACGTTTGCGCATCGGCAATCAACGGATCGTAGTAATAGGCATAACTCCAGGGCAACTGGGCCGGACGCGGTTTGATCAGTTGATTGTACGGCGCCTGGATCAGCCGGTTCGCTTCGGCGTCCTGCTTGAGCAGATGGTAGGACGAAGCCAGGTACACGGCCGCAAGATCGGTCTTCCAGACGGCCGGATAGCGTGACTGCAAGCCCTGTTGCACGGAAGCAATGAAGTTGGTCGTCACTTGCCCCGAGGAAGTCAGCAGGTAAATGGCGAATGCACGGGCGCGTAATCCATCCAGATCACCCAACGATTCGTCCGCCGCCATGCGCTGCAAATAACCCATGCCTCGTTCGAGCATATCGGCAGGTACGTTTATCCCGGCCTGACGCGCCAGAAGCAGGTAATGCATCGCATACACGGAGACAAAGGGATCGGCGACCGGTGTGGCCGTCCAGATGCCGAAACCACCCTCGCCGTTCTGCCGGTTGCGCAGGGTGGCAATCGCGCGATTCACCACCAACGGTGCGCGTGCCGCATCGGCCGCATTGAGTGCGAACTCGGGTCGTACAGCAGCAATCAACCCCGGCGTGGCGGCAGAAACCGTCTGTTCCGTGCAGTAGTTCGAATAATGTTCGAGATACGTACTCAGGCCGCGCATCATCACCAACGGAAGGAAGGAAACGGCTGCATGTCGTTCGGAGCGTTCTACGAACAGATCCCGTAATGGCTTGATGGTGACGGATTGACCAGGCGAGAGGCGGCCCACATCTATCCTGGTCTGGAACGGGACGGCGGGACGCACGGATACTTCCGTACTGCGCATCGCCTGCTTCTGCTCATAAGTCGCGGTGAATTTCACCGGCGCCGAACCCAGATGTTCCAAGGCCTTCAGCTTGAAATCCACCACACCGGACTTGCCTGCGGCCAGATCGATCATTTGCACGGACTCACCCTGCACGGCAAAGGCGGAACCGGCGTTGATCTGCACGCGAATGGGCATGGTCTGATCGGGCGCATCGCTGGTAGCCGGCAGGTTGTTGACGACATTCACGCTGGCATCGAACACATCGCCCGGCGCAACGGCCACCGGCAGATTCGGCGAAAGCACAAAATCGCCGCGCACCGTGGCTTCGGTTTCGTTAATACCGATTTTTTGCGGTGTAACGGCCACCACCATCACTTTCAGTTCGCCATTGAATGAATCGGGTACGGCATAGTGGAACGTGTGGCTCCCCTTGACCGTGACGACGCCGGACCAGTACGCCACCGGCTGCTCATGCTTGCGACGGAAAGGGTTGAGCTGCTGCTGACGCAATGTATCGCCATCGCCGCCGGTCGTGCTCATGCTGGTGAGCTGATCGAACGAGGGCAACATCAGATCGAGAATCTGCGAGGAATCGACCTGCAACATCCGCTTGCGGAAGAAATAATCCAGCGGGTCGCCAAGCTTGTAATTCGCCACTTGCAGAATCCCCGCATCGATCGCGAACAGGGCCACCTGTGCCGTATCGGCCATGTTGACGGTCATATCCAGTGTCTGGCCGGGCTTGATGAGACTCGGTGTGGTCACGCTCACGGCTTCACGATGGGCGCTCAGATCGACTGAGAACGGCACCACCCCGTAACTCAGCGGACTCATGTAAATCGCGGATGAGGATGGATCGCGCAGGAACTGCACATTGATATAACCGTTGCCCTCAAAGTCTTTCGGCACGGTGATGTGCTGCACGGAACTGGCCGTATCGCTGTGGAACCACACCCAGGCGTAGACCTTGTCACGCTCGATCGTAATCAGGCCGCTGCCCGCATACGGCGCGCGTACGGCCACATCGATGGTTTCACCCGGTGCGTAATCCTTTTTGTTCAGCGCCAGTTGCAATTCGGCGTTACGTTCCAGCGAACGGCTGACATTGGCGTTCCCCGCCACGGTGAAATCGATGCGGTTGAGTTGCGTACCCTCCGCGTCCTCGATCACCAGCGCATAACTGCCGGGCTGACTGGTCGGCAGCGGTAGGTCGCTGCCACCGGCGGCGATCGTCAGCGGCTGGCTGCTGACCGGCGTTTCCTTGAGTTTGGATTCGTACTTGAACACGCCGGAATCCTGCCGCGTGAGTACGGAAACATAATGCCGATCCAGAATCACCGCCTTGAGACTCGGCACGGCGATGGATTTGAGTTGCGGATTAACCGCCAGCACGTGAACGGCACGTTTGGCGTCGCGGTCGATGAAATCGAGATCGCCATCCGTCTTCACACCCACAAGATAATCCGCGCTCGACACCAGCGCGGTAGCCGCAGCTGAGACATTCCGCCCGCTATTCGGCTCGAATACCTGGGCATAGAAACGCAGCGAATAGGTCGCACTGGCGAAGCTCGATAGATCCAACGCGAAATCCGCCGCACCCTTGTCGTCCGTAGTTTGTGTTTGCAGGGTTTCCGTGTATCCATCCTTGGCGCGGTGCGGATCGTAGAAGCTGTAATCGCGCCAAAGCGGGAACGATGGGAAGGCCGGACGCAGCGTCATCGTCGCCGTCACGCGGCGGTGATCCGCCGCCGTACCGTAAAGTGTATTAGCCTGAATCAGCGCGTGCAGATTGCCCGGCTTCACCCAGCCCGCTCCCGCATCCGGCTGGAGGCGCGCACTCACGCGCGTCTGATCCGGCTCGAACTCCTTGACCTGCACGGTAGTGGAGCCAAGCAGGGTTTCGTCGTGGTCTTTCTTGATGAGGTAGAGATTCACCGACCAACCGCCGGTCGGAGCAGTTTCCGGCGTTGTGTAACTCCACTGCATGAAACCGCTCTGGTCGGGCGAAATGTGCTTGCGCGTTACCGTCAGACCGCGCGGGTCGACCAGTTCCAGCACCAAAGGCAAACCCGAAATGTTCTGCTGCCAGCTCGCCGCCCGAACGATCAATCCGATATGGAGCTCATCACCCGGTCGGTACAACCCGCGGTCAGAGAACAGATAGGCACTCAATTCGCCCGTACTTTGGGCGTTGGGTGCACCGCCGATATCGAATCGGGAGAAATTCAGCATCCGGTCGCTGCTGCCGATGGGCAAAAAGGAGAAATCCTCGTTGCTGCCGGTCTCGCCCGGCTGCATCGCTCCTTGTGTCTCATCATGGTGAGACACCGTGAACATCACCGGTCTGAGTTCGCGCTTAAAGCCGCTCAGGGTTGGGAAGTGCACATGGCCATCGCTGCCCGTGGTGGCAGAAAGCAACGTTTGGCCATTCTCAGCCACCACCTTCACGGTGGCTCCAGTCACCGGCTGCCCGGTGCTCAACGATTGGACGAACACGTCGCGGCTACCATCCAGGGAACGCTTTGCCAGCAGGCCAAGGTCGGTCACCACGATCAGTCGACTGTCACCCGGTCCCGGCTGCTGATAACTTTCGGCATCAAACGGATCGGATGAGTCGTCGCTATCGCCCTGATCCGGATTATTCGGATTCCATGCCGACAGATGCAACAGGAACACACCGCGTTTACGGTTTGGCCCCGACCCCAGATACTGTCCCAAATCCACGCCGGAATACACGGCTTTGGTCGGATCGGCGTCCGACAAAGGCTCGGTCTGGGTAAAGCGCTGCACCAGATGATCCGGGCTGATGCTCAGCCGGGGATGTTCGAAATTGCCCTGATTCATCGATACAAGATGCTGCAACTGATCCGGCAACAGACGCGCGATACTGAGACGCATCCCCGGCATGTTGCGTGCTACCACGGACACGCGATGGTCTCCGCTCATCGGCAGCAAGGCACCCTGCCCCAGGAACTTCAACAACTTCGGATACGGCGGCACGCGCAACACGAAACTTTGTGCCTTACCCAGTTGATAACCGCCAAAGCCGACCAAACCGCGGTCAATGGAGACATACACCTGACGGCCGGGCGGGGCGGAAAAACGGAATCCGTGCACGCTATCGTAGTCCCGCTCGGTTGGCTGAATGTCCAACGGTAAGACCTGGGAACGCGCCAAGACACTTTGGTTGATCCGCCCCGGATACCAGGAGTAATTCATTTGTTGCTCCGGCCCGTTCACCGGCAGCAACCAGACTTTGACCTTCGCATTCAATTCCTTGCCGGTCACGGGAGAAGTCGTACCGATTACCAACGTCTGAGTCGGCTCGAAACGTTCGTTATCCACCAACGTGATCGACGCGTTGTTGATGCCAAGACTGTACAAACCGGGAATGCTCGCCACGCCCGTCAGCTCCGTCGCCGTACCTGCGCCACCGCGTACACTGGCGATCCCCTTACGCAAGGTCAGTTGCATCAACTGCTGATCCAGCGGCAGGCTCAACGGCGCGGAATGTACATAAGCGTTCAGGTGCCGCACATCGTAGGTGACGGTGAATTTCTGCGGAGGGCCCTCTTTCAGCACGTTTTTCTTGGTCGGATCCGGCAGAAGCATCGCGAGGGAAACGGCTTTTTCAAACGTCGCGGTATCGACCGGATAATTGAAACTCACACCAAAAATGGCCGATTTCTTCAGTGGATCCTGCGGGTCTTGGTAGAACTCCCGGCTGCTGATTTCCACCTGGAACGGCACGGTAGAAAAATCGAACTGCGTCTGCGCCAGACGCACGCCCTGCGTGGTGGCCGTGCCGGGCACGAGGTTCAGTCGATATTTCTGCCCAATCGGCCAATCAGCAGCGGGCGTGAACATCAGTTCCCTGTCGGTGTGCCATATCCACTGGCCCGCCACGGGCGGACTCAGCTCGATACCCGCCTTCGCAGGCTTGCCAACCAAGGCAATTGGCGCAACCGAAGCCGAAAAATCAACAACCAGCGGCTGCACGACCAGCGGTGTCTGGGTGTAGTCCGTTAGTGACGGCGGCGTGAGCCGAACCTGAATCTTCGGTGGTTCGATGGGTTTCGGGCGATTCTGGTACCACTGATATCCCCACCAGCCTCCGCCCGCTACCGCCAACAGGACGGCCACAATACCGGTTGTACGAGCGGGCCGCCTGACAGCAGCGCAGACCAGATGCTGAAGCCATCGCGGCGCACGCCAGGAAACCGCTCCGAACAATGCGACCCATACAGTGACCAACACCCGCCACAAGCCACAGAATAATCGGGCGAAGCGTGAAGACTTTCTCGTGGCATCTGCCCCGGTTTCGGCAGATTGATCGGATCCCGTATGCGGCTCGGATGAATGCGACATATCAAACTTTCCTTAGTTTTCGTTATGCAGTTCTCTACATGCCCATACCTTATCCCACGTCAATGGCAGAAACATTTCATGGGCCCAACGCACCGGGGCTCAGAAGAAATGTTCGGGTCAGAAGGTACTGCGAGCGAGGGTACTTGATGCCATCGACATCCGCCACACCCCGGGCAGATACAGTACATGACGGATGAAATTTGCGCTTGAGATCGTGCGGAAAAATCTCAGGAAGCCATCGTCGGTCTGACCACCGCGCCCGGATGTTCATCGACTTCGACTTCAACGAGGTCTATCGACTGAGTGCATAGCTCCAATTGAACAGGGCGTGGACGCACACACGTGATTCCAGAAGTATTTATTCGCATGGCTATTGAGTTTGCCCGCGATTACTGTGATCCTTGGGTTCGTGAAAGGAAATTGGCCGGAAGGTGTGTTTACACCCATCCATGGAGCCCTCCATTTTTGTAAATACCAATAGAAACATATGGATATACAAATAACGACCTTGTTATACACCCACCCCTCACCGAAATATACACCTGTCAAGGTGTATATTGCTTGTTAGGCCACGCACTGCGGCTCCAAACACCGTGGAGCCGATCGGCAGAGCCGGGCTCGTCGCGGCTCGAAACGCTCGGTCTTCGGCGGCAGCTCCTTGCAGGTCTTCCGCAAGCGTTGTTCCCGTCGCGCTCGCCGGTTCAGCCGCGTCGCTCACGGCCACATCTGCGTCCACACATCGCGCTCGCAGCTCTCACCTTCGGCGCCCTGGCGGCCGCACCATCCTTATCTCAGGCCGTCGTACTATCGCGCCTGGTAGTTGGGTGCTCGCCGGCGCAGTTCTCGAACTTGGGGCGTGGCCTAACAATTCGTCCAAGCCGACGCCGCTTCGCGGCGCGGCTTAACTCAGGTGTTAGAGATCACGGCAATGGATGTGCTATCACACAAATTCCTGGCGAGACTAGGTACAGATACCGGAGCAACCACTACGCAAGAGCGGTTATCGGTTGATTTCCTCATTAACGGCACATCTCTACTTACAAGCATCGTAAAAATTGATGGCGGTCACGATGACTTTATGGGTTGCTTAGTACGCGGCTTCCCGAAGCAAAACGCTCAAGCAGTGGAGCGACTCACGTGCGTGGCATCTCCAGACTCAGAATCGGGAAGAGTCCTTCTATACGTTTGCCCAGAGTGCGGGGATATTGGCTGCGGTGCTTACAGTGCTTTCGTTGAGCGTGCAGGTGGCACCTACGTCTGGCGAAACTTTGCATATGAAAATGGCTATGAAGATCCAAGGCCAATTTCAGGCGTTGGCCCATATACATTCGAAATCAAGCAATATGAGGTAGAGGTATATCGTGCAGGTGCCCTCTAACAATGCGCTCAAATCGCTCGTTTCACTCGCTGGGACCGGCGAAGCCGGCCCCTTAGCTTAATCGTTGAGGCTGTAGAAAAACCCCATTTTCCGCTCTGACTGGCATAATTTGTTGCG
>CAZZMW010000016.1:0-20090 GCA_964655215.1 uncultured Halothiobacillus sp. | reverse complement strand
CCCGGTCCTTCCAGACCGCCCCGCCACTCCGTCGCAGCAGGGAGGCGAACTATACGCCTTTTCCTGTTTGCGTCAAACCTTAATTCAACGCTGAATTTGGTGGGTCGTGCGGGACTCGAACCTGCGACCAATTGATTAAAAGTCAACTGCTCTACCAACTGAGCTAACGACCCGTTAAGGAGGTGCGTATTTTACATATCCTGAATTAGGGCGCAACCCCCTTTTTAATCATTCAGGAGCATAAAGTGTGACATCCGGAATACCTGCGTCCATAAAACCTTGTTTTCTATAATGACAGGCATCGCATCGTCCACATGCCTTTCCCTGCTCATCTGGGTTGTAGCAGGAGATAGTTTGCGCATAGTCGACGCCAAGCCGCGTACCCCATTGGATAATCTCGGCCTTGGTCAGCATTTGCAACGGCGCCACGATCTTAAACGGCTCGCCTTCAAGACCTGCCGCCGTAGCCAGATTGGCCGTTACCTCAAACTGTTTGATAAATTCTGGGCGACAATCCGGATAGCCAGAGTAGTCCACTGCATTGACACCTATGTATATACGGCGAGCGCCCAGAATCTCAGCCCACCCCAATGCCAGCGAAAGAAAAGTAAGGTTTCTTGCCGGCACATAGGTTATCGGTATGTGTTCAACAGCCTGAGCATCATAATCTGGCACAGCCAGTGAGCTATCGGTTAGCGCCGAGCCACCGACATCATTCAGGTTGATACTGATCATCTTGTGATGCTGAATACCTAACTGATGTGCGACACGATATGCCGCTGTCAGCTCTACCTTATGACGCTGACCGTAATCAAAACTGACGGCATACACTTGGTAACCATCACTTTTCGCAATAGCAGCTACCGTGGCCGAGTCGAGGCCTCCGGATAAAAGCACTACCGCCTTTGGCTGTATGTTTTCAGTGACCAGGTTCATTTCCCCATATCAATTTGTGCAACTGCTGCTGGAAACGCAGACGCAACCCGCTCTCCAGTATCCACTCAGCCAGCTCCAAAGGAGTCACCTCTCCAAATACAGGAGACATCAGGACACTAAGCCGCTTGTCCATCTGATATTGGCGCACATGCTGGATTGCCCATTTGAAGTCATCAGCGCTGCCAATGACGAATTTAATTTCATCATCAGGCTTGAGTAGCTCAATATTCTCAAATCGATTCTTTTCAGCTTCACCCGAGCTCGGTGTCTTCAGATCCATCACCACGCGTACACGCGGATCAACGCCCTCAATGGAAAGTGCGCCACTGGTTTCCAGGCTCACCGAATACCCCTCATCACAGAGGGACGTCAACAAAGGCAGGCAGGCAGGTTGAGCCAATGGCTCGCCACCTGTCACGCACACATCCTGGGTACGATAAGAAGCAACCTGCTCAAGAATGGACGACAAACTCAGTCGCTCACCGCCGGTAAAAGCGTAAGCCGTATCGCAATAGACGCAACGCAGCGGGCACCCCGTAAGCCGTACAAATACTGTCGGCCAGCCTGCGCTTTCAGACTCTCCCTGCAATGAACGGAATATCTCCGTAATCCGCAACTGAAGTGAAGCCTTCTCTTGTACAGCAATATCGTCCAAGGCTGAGATCATCTTTTTTCAGCATCCATACGCGCCAACCGCTGTTTCGCCAGATTGGCCGCCTGACTTTGGGGATATTTGCTGATTACTTGCTGAAAAATAGCTCGTGCTTCTTTGTTTTTGTTTCCGTCATAGGCGATATAGCCCGTTTTCAACAGAGCATCCGGCACCCGATCGCTATTCGGAAATTGGGTCAGTATTTTCTGATAAGCCGCTTCTGCCTTATCCCGCTTTTGTTCTACATAATAGGTCTCACCCTGCCAGAACAGTGCACTAGGCGTCCATTGCCCCTGTGAATCAGCATCGATAGCAGCCTGAAAGCCGGTAATCGCCTGATCGTATTTTCCATCCTTCAACTGAGCAAAGGCTGCGTTATACAGTGCCTGTTGCTTTGCACTGGCCGCTGCATCTTGACCGGATGCAGGCGCAGGAGATGCGGGCGCTACAGAAACAGGTGACGTTGGTACGGTGGACGCTGGCGCAGGCACCGTCGGCACTGAAGCGGCAGGGTTCTTGGTTGCTGGGACCGTAGGTGGAACCGGTGCAGCCGGCGCATTCGGTGCAGCAGCGCTGCCTCCCGGTTGCTCGAGTTTTGACAGGCGATCATCAAACGAGCTGAATGCGGACTGCTGTGCTTTCTGTAGACGCTGGATCTGATTTTCCTGCACTTCATTCTGCCCGCGGAGATCCTGCACCTGTTCTTGCAAGCGCGACACGCTATCCAGCAAATTCTGAATGATTACTGTCTGCCCAGAAGCCGTATTTGCACCCGTTTCTCCCGTGCCCAGCGGCTGCGATGCTAGTGGCTGCGGAGTTGCTGCCTGCGAGTCCGTTTGGGGTGCTTGCGTAGTGGCCGCCGGGGCTGCGTCCGATTTATCACTCCAGTTGAGCCAACTGGGTGGTGTCTGAGCCCAAGCTGTCTGTGTTGCAGCCATGCCCAATACGGCCAGCAAAGTTAAATTTTTAGCGCTACGTTTCATCATCAAGCGATTCATGGGGATTTCCTATATATGTGAACATCGCACGGCCAAGCTACTGTTTGCCCGCCCTTGCGACTGCTCTATTTCAACTATTCGTCGCCTTGAAATGGTCCCCAGGCCGGGTCACGCACCTTACCACGGGCAAAGCGCAAGGTCTGGCTCTCCCCGCCCGAAACAGGGCTGACTTTCAACACCGAGCTTCCACCTACCTGTGAAGCATAGATCAGCATCGTACCGTTGGGCGCGAAGCTCGGGCGCTCTTCTGCACCGCCGTTACTGATGTAGCGCAAATCACTACCGCCTCCGGACAAAGACTGAACGGCTACACGGAAGCCGCCATTGCCACCCGCCAACAGAGCCAGGGTTTTACCATCTGGAGAAATCGCGCCGCCGGCCGCATAAGACAGACCGAAAGTCAGACGCTGCGCGGAAGATGAGCCGATTGGCTTTTCGAATATTTGCGGCGAACCGGAACGATCCGAGGTGAATACCAAGGTCTGGTTGTCTGGCAACCAGCAAGCTTCCGTATTGATCGCACCATCGTTGGTGATCTGCGTCAGATTTCGTGTGTCCAGTTCGACAACATAAATATTCGGGCTGTGATACTTGGACAGAGTGAGTGCGATCTTATTGCCCTTCGGTGACCAGCTTGGCGCCCCATTGATACCGGGGAATTTCGTCAGTTGATAACGCTGCCCTGTACGTAAATCCTGAACCCAGATACCTGAGCGACGACCTTCGAACGACACATAGGCCAATTTACTGCCATCAGGTGACCAGGTCGGTGACATCAGCGGGAAGTTGGAGCTCAGAACCGTCTGCGGGTTGGCACCGTCTGAATCTGCCACTTCCAAAGTATAGCGGCGCTTGCTGCTCGGGCCGTCCGTCTCGGTCACATAGGCGATCTTCGTATCGAATGCTCCACGCACACCGGTGATCTGCTTGAAGATGATATCGGCGATACGGTGCGCGATACTACGCTCGGCAGAAATCGGTGCAGAGATTACGCGCCCGGTCATTTGCTGGCCGTTGGTGACATTCAAAAGATAGAAAGTTGCCTGGTAATTGCCGCCTTGCTGCTCCACTTTACCGACAACCAGATATTGGGCCTTACCTGTGCGCCATTGATCGAATTGAACCTGCTCAGGTGCGGATGGCTGGCTCGGCATCTGGCTGGTAGGCAGCGGGGCAAACTGTCCCGAACGCGCCAGATCGGCATCGATGATTGAGGAGAAGTTTGTGTTTGTTGTGGTGGAGAACGGAACGATCGCGATCGGAACACCGCTTTCCTGACCACCACTGATCACGATGTTCAACTCCGCCTGACTGACCGCCGGTGCGAGGAACAGCAAGCCGCTCAAAATCCACAAACCCCAGCGTTGAATGCGCGCTTTCATGCTTATCACCTTGTATATTCAATTCTTCAAAATGGTCGCCATCCATCAAAGCAATGGCGAAAAAAATCTACTGTGCGCTCGCCTTGAACTTGAAGTTGATCGTCGGCTGGAACAGCGTCATGTCCGAAGGCAATGGTAACGGTGATGCCCGCTCGACAGCCTGCTGAACAGAGCTCTGGAACAATTGATCGCCATCACACCGCAATATTTTTACATTTAGCACTGTGCCATCATTGGCTTGCGAGATTTTGACATCACATGTCCAGTCAGGTTGCCAACCCGGCGGTTTGAACCATTGTGACTGGACCTTCGCCTTAATCGCTGCCCCGTAGGCATCCAAAATGCCTTTGGACTGGCTGGCACGCAACTCATCCTGAAGCTGCTGTTGCAACGCCGCCTTGCGAGCCTGATCGGCTTTCTGGGCCGCCAACTTGGCGGCTTTCTCTTTCGCTGCTTTGTCTGCGGCGGCCTTGGCAGCTTTCTCTTTGGCCTCTTGTTCCTTGGCTACCTTTTCGGCTGCGACCTTCTCAGCCGCGGCCTGTTTCTTGGCCTCTGCTGCCTTCGCTGCCACTGCGTCCGCCGCTTTCTTCGCAGCTGCAGCCGCAGCCTGTTCTTTGGCTGCGGCTGCCTGAGCGGCCTGCTTTTCAGCGGCAGCCTTGGCGGCCTCTTCCTGCATCTTTGCCAACGCCTGTTTTTGCGCCTGAACAGATTCCTGTGCCTTCTTCTGTGCATCCTGCAAGGCTTTCAACTGCTGTTCCTGTTCGGCAGCTGCTTTTTGCTTGGCTTCCCGCATCGCCTCAAGCTGCTGCAAGCGGGCCTGCTCGGCACGACGAGCTGCGGCGGCCTGCTGGGCTTCGGCCTGCTGCTGCTTGAGCGACTTTTCGCGCTGTTCATCAGCCTGCTTCAGTCGGTTGACCTGCTGATCGATCGCAGTTTGTGAGACGGATTGCGCCTGAATGACCGGTTCACTCGGGGTGTTTGACGCCTCCGATGCCGGTGAAAAAGCATCCAGTTTCCAGGCGATCAGCACAGACAGGATGATCAATAAATGAAGCGCAATCGCCAACAGAATAGCGAGGGGCATACGTGCAAACCATCGGAACATGCTTACTTGCCTCCGCCGGATGCTTTATTTGTCGTCGACGGCTGATCGGTCACGAGCCCCACCTTATCCACCCCGGCTTTCTGCATGGCCACCATGGCATCCATCACAAACTGGTAGCTGGCATCCTTATCTCCCTTAACCAGCACGGGAATTTTCGGATTGAGCTGTCGGGCGGCCACAACGAACGCCTGAATTTCAGCAAGAGGAATGGCTCCGGAGGGCGCATCTTTGCCGGATACGGAGTACTCACCCATCTTGTTCACTGCAACGACAATAGGCACATCGTCGGTTTGCGGCAGCGCCTTGGACGCGGCGCTCGGTGGTGTTACTTCCACCCCTTGCTGCAGCATGGGCGCTGTGACCATGAAAATCACAAGCAACACCAACATCACATCGATATAGGGAACGACGTTGATTTCGGCGACCACACGACGGGAACGACGCGCGCGACGATCCATGACTTACTGCCCCCCGATCTGGCGCTGGAGCAAGCCGAGGAACTCGTCGGTGAATCGGTCGTAGCGACCGAACAGCTCATCGATTTGAGTCGAATAACGGTTATAGGCCACGACGGCAGGGATGGCTGCGAACAGACCCATCGCAGTGGCGATCAGTGCCTCGGCAATCGGCGGAGCGACCGTGGCCAAGGTGGCATTTTGAGCATTACCCAGATTCATGAACGCGCTCATGATGCCCCAGACAGTCCCGAAGAGACCAACATACGGACTGACCGAGCCGATGGTTGCCAAAACGGGCAAGCCTTCCTCGAACTTCTCGATCTGTCGATGCAAGGTCACTCGCATGGCGCGCTCGACACCTTCGATCAATTCGGAAGAACTACGCCCCTCGACTTGCCGCAACCGCTTGAATTCCCGGAAGCCGGATTCAAAAATCGCTTCCTGCCCCTCACGCGGACGTGCGTCGCGACTGATCCGGTCGTAAAAATCATTCAGGCTGCCGCCACTCCAGAAACTTTCCTCGAACCGCTTGGCCTGCGCACGGGCACGACGCAGGACTGAAGACTTATGAAAGATCAACGCCCAAGACGCCACGGAGGCCAATAGCAGGATCAAAAGCACGAGTTGCACGGGCAGACTCGCACCCAAAACAAGGTGCATTACCGAGGGTTCTGTACTCACAAAAAAAGGCTCCGCATAGCGTTAGGAATAGGGGTTGGTTTGAAACTGTCGGCATTAACACACACGATTTGCACCTTCGCCTCTGACAATGGCATCAAATCGGAAGTTCGTTCGGCCACTTGATGAAAATTCATCGAAGCGGCACCACATTTTTGCATCACACAACTGACACGAAGTGCTTCGTTAAATTTCGCCGGACGCTGATATTCTACCTGCAGCTTGGATACGACGAAAACGACACCGTGTTCTTCACGCATCAGATCCTGCTCGAAACCGCGCGAGCGCAACCATTCAGTGCGTGCACGCTCGAAAAACTTCAGATAATTGGCGTAGTAAACCACGCCCGCCGCGTCAGTGTCTTCGTAATACACTCGCACTGGCCAAAGAAAAATATCGGTCGCCGTCACTGCGGTTCCCCCTCCGGCAGCAGCGTGCCTTGCTGTGATTCAAACGCACTGGGCGGACGGAAACCGAAGTGCGCATAGGTCTGGCGCGTCGCCATCCGCCCTCGCGCCGTTCGTACCAGAAAACCCTGCTGAATCAGGAACGGTTCCAGCACGTCTTCGATCGTGTCGCGCGCTTCGCCGATGGCGGCGGCAATATTATCCAGCCCGACGGGACCACCATCAAACTTGTGAATCAATGCTTCAAGCAGTCGACGATCCTGTTGGTCGAATCCACGTGCATCCACCTGCAACAAGTTCAAAGCCGCGTTCGCCAACGGTTGATCGACCGTGCCATTGCCTCGGACTTCGGCGAAATCCCGCACCCGGCGCAAAAGACGATTCGCAATTCGCGGCGTACCCCGTGCCCGGGCGGCAATTTCTTGAGCACCACCTGCATCGATCGTGACCCCCATCAACTGGGCAGATCGGCTGACAATACGCGTCAAATCCACCACAGAGTAAAACTCCAGACGCTGGATAATGCCGAACCGATCACGCAGCGGGCCGGTCAGCATCCCCGCGCGAGTTGTGGCGCCAACAAGGGTAAAGGGCGGCAAATCCAGCTTGATCGACCGTGCGGCAGGTCCTTCGCCGATCATGATATCGATTTGATGGTCTTCCATGGCAGGGTAGAGAATTTCTTCCACTACCGCGGAAAGCCGGTGAATCTCGTCGATGAACAACACATCATTGGGCTCGAGATTGGTGAGCAGCGCTGCCAGATCGCCCGGACGCTCAAGCACCGGGCCGGACGTCTGTTTCAGTCCCACACCCATCTCGTAGGCAATAATATTGGCGAGCGTGGTTTTCCCGAGTCCGGGCGGACCAAAAATCAGCACATGATCCAGTGCCTCGCCCCGTTGCCGTGCCGCTGGAATGAAGATCTCCATCTGCTCGACCACCGCAGGCTGACCGACGTAGTCCACCAGCCGTTTGGGACGCAAGGCACGCTCGATGGCCTCGTCGTCAATCACGCTTTCAGCGGTAATAAGACGATCGGTCATCATGCTTTACCAGCGAGTGGCTTGAGTGCCAGCCGGATGATCTGCTCAACGGGCAACCCCTCGGCATCCGTCACGGCCTTGACCATACGCTGCGCTTCGGCGGGCTTGTAACCCAAGGCTTCCAGCGCGCTCATGGCTTCCTGATCCGCGCCGGCAAGTGGTGCGATCCTGCCAACTTGACCAACCGGTGCATCTGCCGCAACGCCTTCGAAAAAGCCTTCCGCCAATCGATCGCGCATTTCAATCACCAACCGCTCGGCCGTTTTTCGACCGATACCGGGCAGTCTGATCAGGGCCGCGATGTCATTGCGGGCAATCGCGCCCGCGAATTCTTCGGCATTCATGCCGGAAAGCACGCCGAGCGCCAGTTTGGCACCCACACCGGTGACTTTCAGCAAGTACCGGAACAGCTTGCGCTCGATCTCGCGCGAGAACCCGTACAGAAGGAAGGCATCTTCCCGCACGACGGTGTGAATCAGGAGCGTGGCTTCCTGCCCGTTGGCGGGCAAATCGAACAACGTGGATAACGGTACTTCGACTTCATACCCCACGCCCTGCACATCCAGCAGGATCCAGGGAGGTTGCTTGTTGACTAAAATGCCCTTGAGGCGACCGATCATCGACTGCGTCTCCGGTAACGTGACTGTGCCAGCAATTGCATGGCGGTTTTTTCGACCCCGACTTCATCCGCCGAAACTCCGGCCAACGAGGTCCGCCGATAGCAATGGCACAACGCCACCGCCGCGGCGTCCGCACCGTCGGCGGGCGGGTGCTCGGTCAATGACAGCAGGCGCTTGACCATATGCTGCACCTGCAGTTTGTCTGCGCGCCCCGTGCCGACCACGGCCTGTTTGACCACGGCGGGCATATATTCGTGCACCGGCAAATGGTGACCGACAGCAGCGGCAATCGCTACGCCTCGTGCCTGCGCCAGCTTGAGCGAGGATTCAGGACTGCGATACATGAAAATCTGCTCGATGGCGAATTCATCCGGCGCATGAGCGTCAATCAATCGATCGACTTCGGCATAAATCGCTCCGAGTCGCGCGCAGAACTGGCCGTGCGGCTTGAGTGAGACGCTTTGCAGATGGACGTGTGTCGCGCGCCCCCGCTCGAAGTCGAGCACGGCCACCCCCATGGTAACCGAGCCGGGATCGATGCCCATGACGCGTAAACGGGCCACGTTATGCGTACGCCTCTTCAGGAATTTCCGCGTTGTGGAACACTTCCTGAACGTCATCCAGATCTTCAAGCATGTCGATCATCTTGACCAACTTGACGGCCTGATCGCCCTCGACCGGGGCAGTGACCGCCGCCCGCATCGCCAACTCGCTTTCTTCGGGCGGGAAACCAGCCGCCGTCAGGGCATCCTTGATGGACACATAATCCTCCGGTGTCGTGATGACCTCGACCGCGCCTTCCTCACCGACCTGCACATCGTCCGCACCGGCATCGAGCGCGGCTTCCATCAAGGCATCTTCGTCCAGACCCGGCGGGTAATACAGGACGCCCTGCTTGCTGAACAGATATGCGACCGAGCCATCCGTACCCAGATTTCCGCCAAATTTGCTGAATGCATGGCGCACATCCGATACCGTGCGGTTGTGATTGTCGGTCATGCAGAACACCAGCACGGCCACGCCGCCCGGACCGTAACCCTCGTAGAGCATCTCTTCATACTGCTCTCCGTCACCGGCGCCTACGCCCCGCTTGGCCGCACGCTCCATCGTATCCTTGGGCATGTTGGCCGAAAGCGCCTTGTCCCACGCCAGCCGTAACCGGGGGTTGACGGCGGGGTCCGAAGATTTGCCGATCCGCGCCGCAGCCGTGATCTCACGGATAATCTTCGTCCATATTTTGCCACGCTTGTTGTCCTGACGCGCTTTGCGGTGTTTGATGTTTGCCCATTTGCTATGGCCGGCCATCGCTGCCTTCCTCGTACTGTCGATCAATCCAAAACCGCATTCTATCATCTGAGCCGTGGCCCAAGTCGGCACTCAACTGGGCAACCGGAGTACGCCCCCACAGAATCCATGGGCACACGCCGAAGCACGGTTTCAAAACGAACTCAGACATGTCGTGTCTCGCTCGCAAAACCCAGTCGCGGCGCCTGGCGATACCATGCGATCCAGATCAACGCAGCCAGGAACCACAACGCAGCCATCCCCCAGGCCAACCAGAGCAGATTCTGGGCGAGATGCGCGACAGCGAAACCGGAAACGATCCCGGCCAACATCATCTGGGTAAATCCCTGCAGGGCAGAGGCCAGTCCACGTTGCGCGGGGATGTAATCTAGCCCCATCAAATTGAGCGATGGCATGGCGGTCGCCATACCCATGGCATAGAACATGATGGGCGAGACCGTCCACCAAACGCGCCACTCGCCCACCTCAAAAGGAGGATGCGCAAACCAAAAGCTTTGCGCCACATTAAAAATGACCGCCAGAGCGACAAACCCGATGCCGATACTGACGGTGGTCATCGGTGCAAAGCGACTGGCCAGAACGTTGCTGACCCGACTCCCCAGAATCAATCCGGCCACCAAAGGCACGAAAAACTTCCAGAAGTCGGTCGGCGTTTGCTGCAAGTGCCCAACCAAAATCATCGGCGCGGCGGCAATGTACAGGAACATACCCGAAAACAGTAGCGCGAACACCAGAGTCAGCCCCATGAAGGGCGCGTGACGTAATGCACGGCCATAACTTTGCAGAATGAACAGTGGCGCGATGGACTGACGATTGTGCGCCCCAACCGTTTCGGGCATGAACGCGAGCACGCCCAGCATCGACACCCCGGCAAACAGAGCCAAAAACCAGAATACCGACCGCCACCCCCACCAGGTATCCAGCATGCCTCCGATGATTGGGGCAATCGCCGGCGCGATCGCAAAGACCAGCGTGATGTTCGACATCACCCGCTGTGCCGTGGCTCCTTCGAACAAATCCCGCACCAGGGCGCGGCCGATCACCACACCTGCGCCCGCGGCGACCCCCTGAACGATACGGGCAGCAATCAGCTCATTGATATTCCCCGCCATAGCCGCGCCTACGGAAGCCAGCGCATACACGGTCAGGGAAATCAGCACCATTCGCCTGCGCCCGAACGTATCGGAAAGTGGCCCGTGCACCAACATCATGCCGCCGAAAAACCAGAGATACAGGCTCAACGTCAACTGCATGGTCGCCTGATCGACACTGAACTCCTGGCCGATGGCTGTGAACGACGGCAGATAGGCATCCACGGTAAACGGGGCGATCATGAGCAGACTCGCCACCAGCGGTACGATCAGAAAAGCCTTCGGCGCCATCCGCGCCTCCGGCGAGTTCATGCGAGCGCGGGTTCTCGCACCGCGCTTTGATAACCCAAAAAGGTCTTGAGTTGTTGATGACCGTGTTCGGTCAAGATCGATTCCGGATGGAACTGCACGCCTTCAACGACAAACGTCCGGTGACGCAAGCCCATGATTTCATCAAAAGAACCGTCAGGATATTGCGTCCACGCAGTGACCTCGAGCACATCCGGCAGGCTCGCGTGCTCCACCACAAGAGAGTGGTAGCGCGTAGCATCAAATGGATTCGGCAAGCCGGAGAACACGCCTTCGCCGCTGTGATAGATCGGGGAAACCTTGCCGTGCATCACTTCCTTGGCGCGAATCACCTTCCCGCCAAACGCCTGACCGATCGCCTGGTGGCCCAGGCAAACACCGAAGATCGGGATTTTCCCCGCAAAAGCGTGGATGACATCAATGGAGATACCTGCTTCTGTCGGCGAGCACGGACCCGGAGAAATGACGATATGCGACGGCGCGCGCGCCGTGATCTCCTCAACCGTGACCTGATCGTTGCGCGCCACCCAGACCTCGACACCCAACTCTCCCAGATACTGGACCAGATTGAAGGTGAACGAATCGTAGTTGTCGAGCATTAAAACCATGATCTGAAATTCCTGAAAAACAACATCAAAAGAATAAGCTAGTCCAGCTTAATCGGCCGAAATCCGCGCCAATTGCTCCAATGGCAATGGCAGGCTCTCGCCATAAGCGAGGAAAGATGGATTGAGCACCGAAGCACGACGATTATAGGTGAGCCGCTGACCATTGAGGTCGACCAATTGCCCGCCTGCTGCCTCCAGCACACATTGCGAGGCGGCGGTGTCCCATTCAGAGGTCGGCCCGAATCGGGGATACAGATCCGCTAGCCCTTCGGCCACCAAGCAGGTTTTCAAGGCGCTGCCGCAACGGATTACCTGCGGTTCGCCCACGCCCTCGATCAGTGCATCGATCAGCGCCTGTTCGCGACGGCTGCCGTGCGAACGACTCAAAGCCAGCGTTATCGTTGGATTTGGCAAAGAACGAACCCTGAGCGGTTGCGCCCCTTGCGAGGTGAAACGCCAACTGCCCACGCCCCGAACACCCGCAAACTCGGCACCGGTAGCCGGCGCGTACACCACACCCAGAACCGGCTGGTTCTGGTGGATCAACGCGATATTGACGGAGAATTCACCGTTGCGTTTCACGAATTCGCGGGTGCCATCGAGCGGATCAACCAACCAATAGTCCGACCAATGTTGACGCACTGACCAATCTGGTAGCCCTCCCTCTTCCGTAAGCACCGGGAGTTGCGGGGTCAATGCTCGCAAACCGGCCTTGATGACCCGATGCGCCGACAGATCGGCCTCCGTGACAGGCGAATCATCGGCCTTGTGCATGATGTCAAAATCCCCGGCATAAACGCGCATGATCGCCTCACCAGCCTGCGCGGCGATGGTGCGTACGGGATCACGAAGAGATAACCAGTCATTCATGAGTCAAGCGGCCTTTGGGGTAAATCATCATCTCACGGATTTCTTCTGATCAGTTATCTGAGCCTGGGCCAGATAAGCGCGCGCGAGGTACATCGCCGCAATCGAACGGGCTTCACTGCACTGCCCCTCGAAAGCCAGCCGGTCAAGGTCATCCAGTGGCCAGGTCACCACTTCCAACGGCTCGGGCTCATCGCCCGGCAAACTCTGGGGGGAAAGCCCGGTCGCCAGAACGATGTGTGTCCGTTGTGCCGAATAGGCGGGAGACGACGTCACTTCTCGCAGCAGTGTCAGACGTGCTGCACTGAAGCCCGCCTCTTCCATCAGTTCACGATTTGCCGCTTCCAGCACCGGCTCGTCGCCATCGATCCGCCCCTTGGGCAGACCAAGCTCATAACGCTCCGTACCACAGGCATATTCGCGAATCAGAACGATCCGCCCGTCATCGAGGATCGGCACCACCAGAACCGCCCCCTGCCCTTTAGCCGCCAGGCGTTCGAACGTCACCTCGATTCCATTGGAAAAAACGAGATCGACCGCTTCGACGGTGAACAAGCCTGTAGCAGCCAACGGTCGCACCGCGCACATC
This sequence comes from uncultured Halothiobacillus sp., assembly GCA_964655215.1. GTDB lineage: Bacteria > Pseudomonadota > Gammaproteobacteria > Halothiobacillales > Halothiobacillaceae > Halothiobacillus. The sequence continues at coordinate 7,039 of CAZZMW010000016.1, read as the reverse complement.
TTTGGAGGCTGTTCCACCGGCATATCGACATCCACTTAAAAACTGATTCTTGCTGACCAGTATACCGTTTGCCCGATTCTTTCAGGGGAGAAATACTGGACCATTCAAGCTGAATCAGACCACCCCACTCAACACATCCGCTGATTCATACTGAAGATGACAAAAATTCAAACGATTGACACTTGACCCAGACACCGCTTGCTTCAAAATGCGCGCCTCGTGCACGAGGTGTCCGATTCCCCAGTGTTATTTCACATGAATATAACATTGCTGGAATTGGGTGAAACTGGGAAGCAGGTGAGTCCTGCGCTGCCCCCGCAACGGTAGGTGTTTCATGTAGATGAAGCACAAGCCCGGAGACCGGCCTCGTGTTCCTTCCACATCGGCGTGCGGTGGGCGCGCCCAGATCGTGAGTTTTCATCATGTCCGTATTCCACATGTCCAATCATCCATGGACACGTCGCACCATGCTCGCCTGCGCCTGCATGGCTGCCTCTTCCTTTCACTTGTCTGCCTGGGCTGAATCTTCAACCGCTCTGCCTGACATCAATATCACGGCCAGTCATGGAGCGCCCGTCACTTTTGCAGGTGTCCCCGAAACGGTCATCACACGCGCAGAAATCAATCGCCTGCAAGCCACTTCGGTTTTATCCCTGCTCGCAAATCGTGCGGGCCTGAATCTGGTCAATCAGGGCGGAGTCGGACAATTAACGACCGCTTCGATGTGGGGCTTGAGCGGCAGCCAGACACTGGTACTCATCGATGGTGTTCGGATGGGTTCGCTCACGGCCGGTGCCGCCTACCTTGAGAACCTGCCGGTCGCCCTGATCGATCATATCGATATCATCAAAGGCCCGCGCTCAGGACAATACGGCGCGGACGCCATGGGTGGCGTGATCCAGATTTTCACCCGCAGGGGCAAAACCGGTGTGCATCCTTCGTTCAGTATCGCCGGGGGTAGCAACAAAACCTTCGAGACCTCGGCCAATATCAGTGGAGGCAACGGCCCGTTCGATTACTCGATCGGCGCATCACACCAGGGTACAGGCGGGTTCAACGCCTACACCGACACTACCGGCTCCCCCTACGCGGTCAATCAACCGGACAATGACGGCTATCGTAACAATTCGGTAAACGGTCGCATTGACTATACGGGCGACAACGGCGCGCGCATCGGCGTCCATTGGCTCGGCACGAACGCGTTCACCGATTACGACGGCAGTAGCTACGTGGGGAATCAGCAGCATTCCCGACAACAGAATTTCGGAATGGATGGCGCACTGATGAAAATCGGCCTATGGCAGTTGCGCGCGAGTGCCGGACGCAATATCGACCGCCAGACCCAGTACTATGACGGTAAATATGTCTCCGAATACAACAGCCGTCAGGACTCTTTCAGCCTCGCCAATGACTTCAGTTTCAGTCAGGGGTTGCTGACGCTGGGTGCTGACCGCCTGAACGATCATATATCCAGCAGCACGCTATATGATGTGACCAGCCGCCATAACAATGGCTTGTTTGCCCAATACGCAACTCAGATTGCCGATCTATCCATTCAAACTGCCCTACGCCATGACAGCAACAGTCAGTTCGGGACCGCCAACACCGGCTCGATCGATTTAAGCTGGCAACTGAATCCTTCCTTGGCTCTGACCGGTGGCTATGGCACCGGCTTCCATGTCCCGAGCTTCAACTTTCTGTACTACCCGGGCGGTTATGCCAATCCGGATCTCCAACCGGAACACTCGCGTACCGCGCGCTTTGGATTCAAGTGGCAGAACGACACTGGCTGGACATCCAGCCTGACTACATTCCGTACACGTACCCGCGACTTAATTGCGTCCAGTGCGAGCACGAACTATGTGCCCTATAACATCAACCAGGCACAGTCATTGGGAACGGAGTGGCAACTGGGGTGGCATGATGAGGACTGGACGCTCAACAGCAGTGCCACGTGGATATCGGCCGTCGATCGCCAAACCGGCGTCAGCATTCCTCGTCAACCCAAATGGAGTGGCCGAATCGATGTAGACCGCCAGTTCGGCGTATGGCGCATGGGCGTGACTGTTCGAGGTCAGACGACAACGCACGAATCCATCTTTAGCCAAGTGAATCACGGCTTCGCCACCGCAGACCTGCGACTGAGCTACGCCTATGATCGCAACTGGCGCATTGAGGCGAAACTGTGCAATGTGCTGGACAAGAAATACCAGACTGCCTACGACTACAATCAGGCGGGTCGTACCGTATTGTTCACGCTACGTTACGGCATCTAAGCACGAACCCCTCTCCCGATGAATGGGCGGAAACGGATTCATCCTCTCCATCTGGCAGGAGACTTGGCCAATAACTGGACCGAGGCAATGAATCCGTTCTTCCATGTGGCGTTTATGCTGCGATAATCAACCATGACCATGACCACGATCAATTTATCGGGGTCATTAAAGTTTACGATGCAAGTCTTCGTCCTTGCGCCACTTCGTTCAGGATCCCCTATGAAAACGATTGCCCAACACAGACCATTCGCGGATCAAACATCCGCCATCATGCCGAGCCACACGACAGCCCATACCCAATTGGCTTTATTCGCCGTACTTGTCCTGTCGATGGCCGCCACGCGTTATCACCACTTCAGTTCAGTTCTGCATATCGCCGACACTTCCTGGGCGGTTTTTTTCCTCGCAGGCCTCTACCTGCGTGCGCGCTGGATGTTTGTTGCGTTGATGGGGTTGGCCCTAGTCATTGATCTGGCCGCCGTGTGGACAGACGGTCTTGGCCTGACCGGGTGCTTCTCGCCCGCCTATCCCGGTTTGCTGCTGGCATATGGTGCCCTTTGGGGTGCCGGTCGACTGGGCCGACACTCAATGCGCCCGAATGAATCAGCCTTCGCGACGATCCTGGCTGTAATCGGATGGTTGGCCTTGGGTGTTATGGCGGCTTTCGCTCTCTCCAACTTCAGCTTCTGGGCATGGTCCGGGCATTTCGCCGATTTGTCTCTTGGCGACTATCTTCAGAGAGTGATGGGATATTTAGGCCACTACATGGCATCCACCGGTCTCTACGTCGGCTTGGGTCTGGGCGTGATGATTGTTGCTCAGACCCTTGCGATCAGGTTGAGCAATCCCCAGGCTGTCCATTGATTGAGGACAGCCTGAGCCCGAAAGGGATAAGCCTGATGGAGTGAGAGAGGCATACAAGATAAGCCCCCATAAATGGGGGCTTTCCGTTCTTGGGGACTAAAACTGATTAAAGAGCAGCGTCTCAGGCGGAAGTCGTGTCCCGATCAAACCGCAGACGCATCTCATCTATCTGCGATTCAAGCAAGCGAATGTCAGGCATCCCAACACGCCGCCCGCCCAGATCCGCACTCAAACGCCAGAACCCCCCTTCGCTTGAAGCCTCTTCAGAAAAGCTTTGCTCATTGACTCCCTCCGAACGCGGGACACCGGAGAGCAGTACAGCGTAATAAGGCAAGGCAATGTCAGGATTCGTGCCATACATGACGGCACAACGAACTCGCTGACCAATCGTGGGCAGCGGTTCATTCAACATGGCTTCCAGGCTGACCAGGGGTATCCGCTGAGCACGCCAATCGACCATGGCCGCATCCAGTCGACTGAGATGCGTTCCACCTTCTGGCAGCATGACCTCGGTGATCTCCGCCACCATGGCGTAGGGCACAATCACTTCCATCTCGCTGACCTGTGTCGGCAGGCGCACGATCCGCACGGTTTTCGTCGCGGCAGGCCCTGGGCCCACGCCAATTTCAACCTCGTGGGTACCCGTTGCCCCAGCGACGAAAGTAGATTCGTCCGAATTACTCATCCCTGCTCCTCATTGTTCTGGATATAGCGACCTTCTGCCAAGACAGCACCACCAGCCCCCGGCCGACCACGAGCTTGCGTAATGAAGCTCTCGATTCGTCCGATCAGATCCGCTTCGGCATAAGGTTTGCCCAAATAGGCACTAACACCCAACGCTTCCGCACGGCTACGGTGCTTCTGACCGGTTCGCGATGAAATCATGATGACCGGCACGTTACGTGTCTGCTCGTCGTTCCGGATGGCCCCCAACAATTCGAAACCATCCATCCGCGGCATTTCGATATCGGTTAGAACCACATCCGGTTTTTGTTCATGCAGGAAGCCCAGTGCCTCGACGCCATCTCGTGCGAGGATCACATCCAGATTATTCCGCTCCAGCGTGCGCGCGGTAACCTTCCGCACGGTCAGAGAATCATCGACCACGAGCACGACAGGACGACGACGCGCACCAACCTGGGCAGTGAGATCAAGATGGCGATCATCCCGACGCTGGAACTGACGCACCAGCTCGAATAACTCAAGCACCAGGATCACATTACCATCATCGGAGATAGTGGCCCCGGATAGGCCAGGGATACGACCGAGCTGTGGCCCCAACGATTTCACGAACAGCTGGATGCCACCCAATTGGTGGTCGACCTGTACGGCAAAACGACGTTCACCCAGCTTGAACAGGAAGACAGCACGTACACCCACTTCTTGTGCGTTGGCATTGAACGGTTCATGGCGAAGCAACTCGCCCAGATAGAACAGAGGGTATTGCTCCCCATTCAGAGTCACAGCCGGTTTCGGACTCGCATACTGTTCGGCCAACTGAATAGAAGTCATCCGGGTTACGGATACGACGCCCTTGTATGGGATAGCGAATTGGTCGTCACCAACCGAGACCAGAATCCCGCGCGTCATGGCCTGCGTCAGCGGCAAGTTGAGCTGAATCCGTGTGAACTTGCCGAACTCGGACTGCAAGTCGACAAAACCGCCCATCTCCCGGACAGAGCCCGCAACCACATCCATACCCACGCCACGGCCTGCCACTTGAGATACATTGCCCGCAGTTGAGAAGCCCGGCAGGAAAATCAGGGCGCGCGCTTCATCATCGGAGAGATCGATATCGGCCGGAATCAGCTTGCGATCAACTGCCTTGCGACGAATGGTATCCAGATCAAGTCCCCGACCATCATCTTTCATCTCCAGGGTGACGTTACCGCCCGCACTTTCAATGGTGATCTCGATTTGACCCACTTCCGGCTTGCCCAGTACACGCCGCTCTTCCGGCGACTCGATACCATGGGCCAGACTGTTCCGGATCATATGTTCCAGCGAAGGCAGCAACCCTACGATCGTGACCCGGTCAAGCTCGGTCTCGCCATTGTGGATGATCAACTCGGCATTGCGCCCCATTTCATCGCCCACCTGACGGACGATCCGGCGCAAACGCCCAACTACGTCATTGAAGCGAACCATACGCAGTGCAAGCATGCCATCCTGCAGTTTGCGCCCCAAACGAGATTGCTGCAGCAAGAGCAACTGAGACTGCTCGGTGATATCGCTCATGGCTTCTTCAATACTTGAAATATCACCCAAGCTTTCCATGATGCCGCGGCTCAGTTCCTGAACCTGCGTAAACCGGTCGAATTCGAGTGGATCAAATTCCTCGGCACGCAAGCCCGTTTCAGCCATCAACTCGGCTTTCATCTGCGACTCGGTTTGAATTTCCAGACGCCGTAACTGCCCGCGCAGACGAGTCAACGTTTGCTGCAACTCGAACAACTGCCGTTCGAAACCATTGACCTGTCGATCCACTCGCGCCTGCAACAGGACGTTCTCACCGACCTGGTTGACCAGATCATCGATTCGGTCTGCATCAACACGAATTTGCTCTCTTCGCACTTCGTTCGCCACTGCCGCGGCATGGGGCGCGGTGGTGTCGGCCGGCTCGGTCGCCTCGACTGATTCGGTAACTGCCGACACATCAGCAGGTGCTTCGACCGGTTTCTCGAATGAAGCAACTGCGACAGGTTTTTCTACCTGAGCTGCTACTGGTTCCCGCAATGCCTCGTCATCCGAGACGAGCACTTCAATTGCATGAGCCGAACCTTCGTTCGCAATCTCGGCCAACAGCTTGATCTGGGCAGGAATTGGTGCCTGACGTCGAACCAGATCCAGCATCTTGCTCAATGCATCATAGGTGTGCTGAACCAAGGCAATCAGGACATCGGCCTGTTCACCGCCCCGATCTCTGGCGCGATCCAGTCGATCCTCCAGCAAGTGGGTGACATCGGCCAGATTCAAAAGCCCCGCCATGCGTGCTCCACCCTTAAGGGTGTGCAGGTTCCGATGCAACAACCGGATGGAATCGAGATCGTGCGGGTGCTGACGCCAGTGGGCGATGTACCCATCTGCCTTTTCCAGAAGTTCTTCGGCTTCCTCCAGGAAGATTTGCAGGATATCCGGATCCTGATCCCCCGGCATATCGTCGGGACGAACGGACATACCGATATCGGTGTTTCGCCCGAACAAAGGCGTTGAGGCCTCCGGTGCCGCCTGAACAGTTTCTGCGGTTTCTTCCTCTGAGAACTTACCCTCTTCTGGCAAAGCAAATTCAGCGTACTCATCCACCACCTCTTCCGTTACGGAATCAGTGGAAAGCAACTCGACCAACAACTGATCGATACGAGCGGCAATTTCGACTTCAATCGGCTCTTCGTCCGGTTGGTCGAAGGTCGGCTCAATCGCCCATTGACGCAAACGATCCATCATCAACAACGAACGCTGGAATATCACCAGGTCCGCATGTTCAAGTGAATGATGGTGCTCTTCAAGCAAGCGAATCCACTCTTCAAGCCGGTTGGATATACGCGCGATCGGCTGCACTCCCGCCGTTCTGGCAGAACCCAGAAGTGTATGTACCAGCCGCACCAACTCCTTGTCACAGGGTAGAGAAACCCGATTTATCACAGCGTGATCAATCTGCAGTCGCAACTGCTGTATATAACCCGAGGATTCCTGATCGAAGATTTCTCGCAATACCGGATCTTCGATAACCGGCAATGGTTGAGGCACTATTTCCTGAGCCGTCTCTTCCTCTGGCTCCGGTTCAGGCTCTGGAGTAGCAATAACTTCATCAACGGCGGCGGCTGTTGGAGACACTTCAACGTGCTCGGCTTCGGCTTCGGCTTCGGCTTCGGCTTCGGCTTCGGCTTCGGCTTCGGCTT
>CAZZMW010000015.1:0-25020 GCA_964655215.1 uncultured Halothiobacillus sp. | reverse complement strand
GTCTCTCGTCACCGTCCCCCGACCACATGACGCTGGCGATCTTTCCCGGGCGCATCTGCTCTATTCGAAGACAGACACGCGCCGCCAGATCCTTCGGCGACTGGCCAGCCACAAGATCCCGCAGAACGGACGTGGACAGGTCAAGAAAAGCGTCTGCGGGGGTACTCATGAACCTGGTCGATTCCTTGATATCAATGCGCTTCTCGATCGGATGTACGGAGCGATCAGCCTTCAGCGGTCTTCATTTAAGGCCTAACTGGCCTCTACACGCCTCATCATAACGAATTTACGCATTCAAGCACTCAAGTGTGGGTGCACTCGCGCCATCTTTTCATTTTCCTCAACGACCACTGCTCGCACTTCAGGCTCGAGATAGGTTATTCCACTACGGCGCCAGAGGCACATATCCAGCCTGGATACGGAACGAATTTACCCCTGAACGGTTACGTTGGAAGCAATCAAAAAAATCAGGGGTAATCTTGCCGTGTCGGGCGAATCATCAACTCGTTAATGTGAATGTGCGGCGGCTGGGCAACGACGAAATCAATGGCATTGGCGACATCCTCGCCATAGAGCAGTGGTCCGAAATCCGTATTGAATTTTTGCACCAGCTCATCGTTGTAACCGGCCGCATCCTGAAATCCACTGACAACAATACCCGGCTCGATAACCGTAACCCGGACACCCTTCTTACCCACTTCACGCCGCAACCCTTCTGCCAGCGCCTGAACGGCAAACTTGGTCGAACCATAGACGGCACTGAAAGGTGAAATATTGCGCCCAACAACCGAGCCGATCAGCACGATATCGGCTGCCTGCCGAGGGAAATCCGCAGCCTGCTTTTCAACTAGTGCATGTGCCGCCTTCTGCATCAACAGGGCAGCACCCAACACATTGAGATTGAGTACCTGTTCGTACTCCGCCAGATCGACTTCAGTCAACAAACCGCTCAATCCGCGGCCAGCATTGGCCACAACAATATCCGCCGGACGCGCAAAATAGGCTTGCGCGGCATCCAGAAGTTGATCGACCACCAATGCTTCACCCGCATCGCCCGCCACACCAAAAAAGGAATCGCCCAATTCGATAGCCAGCGCCTCAAGCTTCTCGGCACTGCGGGCATTGCCGATCACTCCGTAGCCACTCTGGACGAATTTCCTGACAGTTGCTTCGCCAATCCCCGAAGTGGCACCCGTTACGATGGCGATGCGGGAGAACGTGTGATCAGCCGAGTAATCACTCTGGGTTAACGTACTTTTCTGCTGAGACATACACACTCCTCCATCGAACGATAGGAAACGCCCCGGTCATTCTGAACACTCGCCCGACGGTTGGCGGCATGTGAAGTCCTCAGATCTCAAGGAACCTCTAATCAAACCGGCATCTGGAGCAAAATCAGAAAGTGGGCGGGCAACAATGTAGTTAATAATAAGCCAAGCAATCGAATCATGCGCGGCAGTGCGCGCCCTTTTTCAATCTTGCTTGTTTTAGCTGATGCACATACAAGAGACATGAATAACCCGCATCCCTTGGCGAGATGCAGATTTGATCACGTCACAAACTCATTTGCACATGGTCATTCTTTGCACGAGTGCTCTTCGAGAGCAACAATCCGTTCGACTAGCCTTGGGGCGGACTGTCCGCCGGTCGGCCGATCAGATAACCCTGAGCGAGATCGATCCCCAGTTCCCTGACCTGCTCGAACACTTCTTCATTTTCAACATACTCGGCGACAGTGCGGATATTCAATTCCTTGGCGAGTATGACCATGGTGCGGACAAATGCCCGATCCTTCTTGTCCTTCAGCATATTCAGGATGAAATCACCCTCGATCTTGAGAAAATCAATCGGAAAATGTTTCAAGTAATGGAAGGAAGAAAAACCCGAGCCAAAATCATCGATGGCAAACCGAAACCCTTCCATGCGTAATTCATGCACAAATTTTTCGAGCATGCTGAAGTTCTTCACGGTGTCTCGTTCAGTAATTTCAAAGACAATCCGCTGATTGGCAATTCCCGCATCCATAACGAGTTTGCGGACCGTTGGTAAAAATTCGGAAAGCATCAGGGCGCGCGGCGAAAGATTGATGAACACCAACCCGGGGAATCCACATCGACTGAGTTCATGCAGGGCTTTTTCGATAACGATATAGTCCACCTGATCAATCACGCCCATTTTCTCGGCGATTTCAATGAATTCACCGGCCCCCATGATCTGGCCATCGCGTGTTTTGATTCGGGAAAGAATTTCGACCGCCTCGATTTGCTGGGTAGCCGTATTCATGAGTGGCTGGAAGAACGGCAGAATTCGTTTCTCTTCAACCGCATTAAGGATCAGCAGCCCCTTCTCGCTAATCGTGCGGAATACATCCATCACGTCATCATCTGTGGGTATCCCAACCCGGGATTTACCCTCTGACTTGGCCTTGTACATCATGTTATCGGCAAACAGGAATATATCCTTGGGTTCCTGAGCATGATCAGGATATACCGCCAGACCAATCGATGCCGATGCCGTTACCCGACGATCATCGGGCGCAGGGATTTCCACTTTCTTGATTTCGGCCAGCACGCGATTGGCAACGGCACAGCCTTTGGTTAGATCAGATTCAGGCAGAACAATAACGAACTCATCACCGCCGTACCGGGCGAAAATATCGCCCTTGCCCAAGGCTGCAGCCACGGTTTCAGAAAAGGCGCGTAAAAAATTATCGCCAAAAATATGCCCGTAGCTATCGTTGACCAGCTTGAAGTTATCCAGATCGATCAGCATCAAAACGAATTTCTGATTGTGTTGAGATGCTCTCTTGACCTCATAATTCAGCAATTCCCAAAACATGCGCTGGTTGTATAGATCAGTCAGTGGATCACGGGTGGCGTAATACTCGAGATCGCGCGTGTATTTAAAGATGGCCTTGACCGAGCCGACGACATTCAGCAGAGTGGACAACACGCTTTCCATCACCAGCAAACGGGTTTCATCCCGCACCACATCTGCCTGTACGCCAATCCCGACAATCCCACCGATTTTCGGGGTTTCAACCAGCAGGGATTTAACCTGAACCCGTACTTCCTCCTCACCAAGATGAATCGCCGGCGCATCAACCACAGCCACATGGTGCTTGATGTTGACCTGCGATACCCCGGAAAAAATGGGATGGTTGCTCATGTGCTCTCGAACTGTTTCTTCCACCAGATTCCGAGTTGCTACCGTCGGCGGGCCCCGCCAAAAAACATCCAGGTCAAAGAGCTCATCATCCACCTTGAAAATGGAAAAAAGCATATAGGCATCAATCACGCCGTTAATGTCGATCAATAACCGGGAAATGTATTCATGCCAATCCTTGACCACTTCCGAGGTGATGATGAATCGCTCAAGAAGCTTGATTTCAAATTCCAGCAAATCCCGATCAACGGCAATTGATTTCAATTTTCCGACAAGATCATCAAAATGATTGAATACCCGATTGAGTTCCATGAAACCGAGATCGGTTTTGTTCAGGGATAAATGCCTGAGATCCGAAACCTTGTTGACCTTTTGCGCCATTTGGTCGAGCAAATCAATTGAACGCGTAATCTTTCGATTCACAAACACGGTTACCAGAAGCGCAATCAGCAAAGGGAGCGGGGCAAGAAATAATAATGAATAGAAAAAATAATCACGGGTTTTATCGATCGTCCTCTGCATATTCTGCTTGACGTCAATCACACCCAGCACATCCCCCACCCTGGCATTGGTATGACAAGTCAGGCATTTCTGCTCGGCCTTGAGCGGAAAAAGATACCGAACCTGATCCTGCGCATGCAGGTTCTCGGGCGTTCCTGACTGAAACACTGCCTTAACCGGATTGTCCATCGGACTCTGAGGGACATGCCCGAATCGTGCCGCAACCACTTCACCTCGGAAAATGTCGAGCGAATACCCGCTACCGGCCAATGCTTCTCGATTCGCCGCAAGAAACGACTCCAGTTGGGCCCGGCTCCAACCCGTGCTCATTAATTGGTACATGGAGCTGAATGTGGACTTCGCCAGCAGATTAGAGTCCCTCAAGGCGCTCTGGGTAATTGACTGATTGAAAATATCGGAAACGACAAGGTAGGTGCCACCAAAGAACAATATCGACACCAGTAAAGAAGCCAACAGAATAAATGATTTAATTGTTTTCATCTGTTTTCGCGTCCACCTCAGAAGAATGTCGATACCGATATCGCATCGTCGCGGGGCGCATCCGCGCCATTCCGAACCATAATCGGGCCTATAAATGGTTTGCGATGCTATATAAACACCTAATGGGCTTCAACCAACTACATTACTTGGACTTATTGATCCGGCCAGAAAATGGTATCAAGCCGCATATTTCACACGCGGATCCTGGAAATATGTTTTGACTTGTTCTGGCTTCGGCGTCAGCCGGAATTGACAACCTTGCATGCGTTTCATGGTTCAACCACATCAGCTGCTTTTCCAGTGCCTATTTTCTCTGCGCCATATATCCCCCAATGAGGGACGCGGGCTTAAATCAGCATGATCCCGCCTGAAGCGCAACCAGACCATACGAGTAATTGGTGAGCAAATTATGCAATTCGCATCATACTGAAGCAGCGAAAGCCAAAAGGTTGCAAAAAGAAACCTTTGGCGGTAAAACAAAATCCATTGCGACACTAACAGGAGGAAGGCCATGTCTGTCGCCATTAAATTATCCGATGATCTAACCCAAGAGGCCAAGCTGTATGCGGCCATTAGCCACCGCTCGGTGCCCAAACAGATCGAGTATTGGAGCCGCATGGGAAAGCTTGCCGAAGAAAATCCTGATTTACCCTTCCGCTTTATCCAAGAAACGCTACTTGCGCTAGAAGAAAGCAAAGACGCAACTCAACGCTCGGCCTATCAGTTCGGCTAACGACCGATGCACATTGAGCAAACCAGCCGCTTTGCCAAAGCGGTCAAGAAATTGCACCCCAATCAAAAGGCAGATTTAAACGATGCGATTCATGCCCTGATTGCCCCCCCCTCCGTGACAGTAACTTTTCAGGCGATAAATTACTGTTACTGACAAAGTTACTACCAAGAATGGTCGGCTAGATAAAGCCCTGTCTCATCCGTCACCTTATATGGCCTGGCTTCAGGCTTTGCTGCTTTGATTGCGGTATCTGTAAGTGCCATGACGGTATCCTTTGACGGTATTTCTTTACATGGTGACGGTACAAATACCGTCATACCGTCAAAACCATCTGGCTGTAAAGGAATGCCTTAGGACACTATAGGCATAAAAAAACCCGCAAACCTAGAAGGAATGCGGGTTTAATTAAGGTTTTAAAACTTCTTCGGACGTTGCAAAACCATCGATTGGCGCAGCGGACGGGACTCGAACCCGCGACCCCCGGCGTGACAGGCCGGTATTCTAACCAACTGAACTACCGCTGCTAATTTTGATGTGGTGGGTGATGAGAGGCTCGAACTCCCGACCTACGCCTTGTAAGGGCGCCGCTCTACCAACTGAGCTAATCACCCGTGGAGCGGGAAACGAGGTTCGAACTCGCGACCTCAACCTTGGCAAGGTTGCGCTCTACCAGCTGAGCTATTCCCGCACATCATACAGCTGCTTTTGAGGGCTGCTGTTTGTCACAGAGCGCGCATTATACAAACCAAAAACGGGCGTGCAAGTCTTTTTTCACGCCTCATTGGTTTTATCGGCCTCATGCGCGGCTGTATCCTCGGCCAACGGACGATACAACCCCATCAGAAGCCACCCTTCGTGTGGCACAGGCATATGGCCTTCGCTACAGACATGCAGGATGCCTTTCGGTGAGATCATGAGCAGAAGCAGGCCCCGTTCAGCATTGGCCGCCTGGTACTTCTCCCAGTCAAATGCTTCGGTGAGGCGAGTGGTATAAATCTCCGCTTTTTGCTCGATCAGAAGCAGCAAATCACCCAAAGACACATCAGTACCGAACAGGCTGCGACCGGTGAATACATCCGACAAACGCTGCTGTGCTGAGCCCGATGTTTCCTGCGGGGTTTTTAGCACGTACACATTGCCCGCACCGAATTCGTGTCGATAGCGAATGGCAGCCAGGTTATTGATTTCAGGCAACCCGGAAACGGCAAACAATCGACCGATGCCCACCAGATCCAGACGTCTATCGGCCGCCTCGGAAACGGGGTTGCCATAGAAAGTCTCCAGTCCTTCCATACGCGCAGACCGGATATCCGCATAATTGCTGTCCGCCAGAATCACGCGGTAGCCCTGCTTTTTCAGCGCCTGGGCCAGCATGCGGGAAAATGCGTTAATCCCGACCATCAGCACGCCTTTGTCCTCTGGCTGGGCGACCCCTAGATAAGTTGCCAACGGGCGCGCTGTGAGCGACGCGCTCACGACCGTACCGAAAATCACGATAAACGTGAGCGGCACCAGCGCCTCGGCGCCGGGAATGCCCTGCTGATCGAGCTTGAGCGCGAAGAGGCCGGAAATGGCGGCGGCAACGATGCCTCGCGGCCCAATCCAGGCCATCAAAAGCTTTTCTCGCCAGGAAAGCCCCGAACCAACGGTGCTTAGCCACACCTTGAGTGGCTGCGCGACAAACTGCACCGCCAGCAACACCAGAAGGGCGCCAAAGCCGATCGCGCTGAACATGGCCGGTTCGATGCGCGCCGCCAGCAAAATAAACAGCCCGGAGATAAGCAGAACCGTGAGCGATTCCTTGAAGTGCAGAATGTCGGTTAAGGGCACACCGCGCATATTGGCGAGCAGGATGCCCATCGCAGTGACCGCAATCAACCCCGATTCCTCGGCAAGCACGTTCGACAAGGTGAATACGGCCAGCACAGCGGCCAGCACGACGACATTGATCAGGTACTCGGGCAACCAGTGCCGACGCAGAACCTGTCCCAGCAGATAACCACCAGTCAGCCCCAGCAACAACCCCACACCAATCAGCTGCAAGAAGGGCACGATAACCGCCGTCAACCCGGCATCAGAATGCAGTGGCGTGGCTCGTGTGAGGATGTACTCGAACACCAGAACAGCCACAACCGCGCCAATCGGGTCGATGATGATCCCCTCCCAGCGAAGGATGGTGGACACCTTGACGCTGGGGCGCACAATCCGCAGTAACGGCACGATCACCGTCGGCCCCGTCACGATCACGATCGCGCCGAACAAGGCCGCCACCAACGGATCAAGCCCGACGAAGTAGTACGCGGCATAACTGGCAATCACCCAGGTCACAAAGGCGCCGAGGGTTACCAGCAACCACACCGCACTTCCTACACCCTTCAGCTCCTTGAACCGAAGTGTCAGCGCCCCCTCGAACAAGATGACCGCTACCGCCAGCGAGACGAGCGGGAAAAGCAGATCGCCCAATAACGCATTCGGATTGAGGAGGCCCGTCACCGGTCCCAGAAAAAGACCGATACCAAGCAGGAACAGAATCGCGGGCACTTTCAGTCGCCAGGCAAGCCATTGAGCACCGATGCCGGTCACGATGATTCCCGTAAGGGTAATCAAGATGGTTTGATCCATGTATGGGGCTTCCAGAAATGAGGTGAGATTAATTTTGCCTGGTTTCAACGTGGTGACGGATCATGATCCGGTCAACATCCACCTCGAAACAGGCACAAGCTGGGTCGCAACGGACCCACTATTGATTATTTGCGAGCCGCTACGAGCCCTTGGGCCTTGGAGAAAGCCAGCATGCGATCAAGTGATCGCACTGCGTTTGCACGTATAGACTCAGGTACAAAGATTTCATGCCCTTCGGGTGAGACAAGCGCATCGTAAACCGCTTGCAGGCCGTTCATGGCCATCCAGGGGCAATGCGCACACGAAATGCAGTGACTGCCATCACCGGTCGGTGCCTCAATGAGCGTCTTGCCAGGCACCGCCTGCTGCATCTTGTAGAAAATGCCATTATCCGTCGCAACGATGAGTTCCGGATTTGGCAGATCATGCGCCGCACGAATGAGCTGGCTCGTCGAGCCAACCACATCGGCCAGATCGACAACTGCCTTTGGCGATTCCGGATGAACCAGCACAGCGGCCTCGGGGTGTTGCCGCTTGAGGTCGACGAGCGCTTCGGCGGCAAATTCGTTATGCACCAGACAATCGGCTTGCCAGAGCAGCATGTCGGCACCGGTTTTTTCCTGAATATACCGCCCCAGGTGACGATCGGGCGCCCAGATGATTTTCTCGCCCTGCTCTTTCAGATGACCGACGATCTGCAATGCGTTCGAACTGGTGACGACCCAGTCCGCACGTGCCTTTACCGCAGCAGAAGTGTTGGCATAGACCACCACGGTACGATCCGGGTGCTCATCACAGAATGCCGTGAACTCGTCGGCAGGGCAGCCCAGATCAAGTGAACATTCGGCACTGAGTGTCGGCATCAGCACACGTTTTTCCGGGCTCAGAATCTTGGCCGTTTCTCCCATGAACCGCACGCCGCAGACCACGAGAGTCTGGGCAGGGTGCGCTGCACCAAATGCAGCCATATCGAGCGAATCGGATACGCGACCACCGGTTTCGTCCGCGAGTTTTTGCAAGGCGGCATCGACATAAAAATGTACGACCATCACGGCGTTCTGACGAATGAGTTCGGCCTTGATTCGCTCAATCAGCTCATTTTCCTGCGCCCCGGATAATTTGGGCGCAGGCGCACTGTGACTCGCCAATGCCTGAATGCGGGCGGCCAATGAGGCAGGAATCTGGGTTGCGGCGTCGAGTTTGGTAGACATTATCGCCTCCTGTATTTGCAGCCAGAAAACAGACAAAACACACCAGCAGGGTTCCCTATCAAGATAGGACAAACCCGACCAATCCGCTTATTCGGTCTTCTCTACCACCGGCTTGCGCACACGAATGTACAGTTCGCGCAATTGCGCTTCGTCCACTTCGCCCGGCGCATCGGTGAGCAGGCATGCTGCCGATTGCGTTTTCGGGAACGCGATGACTTCTCGAATCGAAGTCGCACCGCTCATGAGCATCACAACCCGATCAACGCCAAACGCCAAGCCAGCCATCGGCGGCGCGCCGAATTTGAGCGCATCGAGCAGGAAGCCGAACTTCTCTGCGGCCTGTTCCGCCGAAATACCCAGCAATTCGAATACGCGTTTCTGCATCGTTTGATCGTGAATACGAACCGAGCCACCGCCGAGTTCGAAGCCGTTCAATACGAAATCGTAGGCGCGTGAACGAACCGCTTCCGGATCGGTTTCCAACAGGTGCAAGTCGTCCTGGTTCGGTGCCGTGAAGGGGTGATGCAGGGCGTAATACCGACCTTCTTTCTCGTCGTACTCGAACATCGGGAATTCGGTGACCCACAGGGCGCGGAAGCCCTGCTCGACCAGACCCATGTCCTGCCCGATCTTGACCCGTAGCGCACCCAGCGATTCATTGACGATCTTGGCCTTATCGGCGCCGAAGAACACAACATCACCCGTTTGCGCGCCCGTGCGGCTCATAATGCCTTCGATGGCTTCGTCGGTCAGGAACTTGAGAATGGGCGACTGCAAGCCTTCGCGACCCGCAGCGGCATCGTTGACCTTGATGTAGGCCAAGCCTTTCGCGCCGTAAATCGAGACAAACTTGGTGTAGTCGTCAATCGCGCTACGGGGCAGAGAATTACCATTCGGCACACGCAGTGCGGCAATACGACCGCGTGGATCATTGGCCGGGCCGGAGAACACCTTGAAGTCCACCGCGACCAGCAAATCGCCCACATCGACCAGTTCCAGCGGGATTCGCAGATCCGGCTTGTCGGAACCGAATCGACGCATCGCTTCGGCCCAGGTCAGGCGAGGCAGCGGATTCGGCAACGCCAGCTCGATGGTTTGCGCGAACAGATGACGCATCATGTCTTCGATCAGCGCCATCACCTCCTCTTCATTGAGGAAGCTTGTTTCAATATCCAGCTGGGTGAATTCCGGCTGGCGATCGGCACGCAAGTCCTCGTCGCGGAAGCATTTTACAATCTGGTAGTAACGTTCGATGCCCGCCACCATGAGCAACTGCTTGAAGATTTGCGGTGACTGCGGCAGGGCAAAAAACTCGCCCGGATGCGTGCGTGAAGGCACCAGATAGTCGCGCGCGCCTTCAGGCGTCGCACGGGTAAGCACCGGTGTTTCCACATCCATGAATCCGGCGTTATCCAGATACTCGCGCATGGCACGGGTGACCTGATGACGCAATTTCAGACGCGCCAGCATCTCCGGACGACGCAGATCGAGGTAACGATAACGCAGACGGTGTTCTTCGCTTACGCGCTCATCGTCCAGCTGGAATGGCAGTGGCTCGGAGCGATTGAGTACTTCCAGCCCCAGACCCAGCACCTCGATCTGTCCACTGACGATATTGGGGTTTTCGGTACCGGCAGGACGACGACGCACCTTGCCGCGCACGCGAATCACGAACTCGCTGCGCAGGCTTTCGGCCGTAGTGAACACGTCCATGTCATCCGGATCGAAAACGATCTGCACCATGCCGTCACGGTCGCGCAGATCCACAAAAATCACCCCGCCGTGGTCGCGGCGACGATTGACCCAGCCGACGAGGGTGACTTCTTGATCTAAAACAGCCAAGTCAACTTGACCAGCCGTGTGGCTACGCATACTCATAAGGTGGATCCGTTCATGTTCTGTAAAGGCGGGCATATTAGCCGGATATGGGCGGTTTTTCGAGTTCGGGTGTCGCAAGCACCGGTTTCGTCACCTGCGATTTGGGCGTAACCACCCCGAGAGAAATCACCATACGGAAACCTTCTTCAACCGACATATCCAGGGGAATGATTTCATGCTCCGGCACCATGATCACAAAGCCGGATGTCGGGTTCGGGGCCGTCGGCACAAAAACGGTGATTACTTGTTGTGCCGTTTTATCCTGAACTTCGCCGACCGGTTCACCTGCCAGAAAGGCTATAGACCAACAGTTTTTTCGCGGGTATTCCACGAGGACCACTTTGCGGAATGAGCGTGAATCCTGAGAAACGAAGGTTTCAATCACCTGCTTAACGGCAGAGTACACACTGCGAACCAACGGGATCCGGTGTAGAACCGACTCCCCCATGGCAACCAGTTTACGGCCGAGGAAGTTGGCGACCAAAGCCCCGGTCAACAGCACCACGGTAACTGCCAGAACCGCACCCAGACCGGGAACATTGAAGCCCAACACCGCCTCCGGTCGATAACCCGGGGGTAGAAGCAAAATGGTTTGATCCATAAAGCCGATCACGGAGTTGATCACCCAATAAGTGATCACCAACGGCGCCCATATCAGGATACCCGCCACCAACCACTTACGCAGGGTTGACACTTTACTACCCACTTCACTCATAAATCATGCTCACAAAATTCCGACGCGGCCATAGGAGCCGATTGCCAATAAAAGACTGAGTGCAGCTACTGCCGTCAACACCGTGCAAAGCGTACCGTATTTCCGTGGCAGGTCGATGTGAACCGGCCACGAGCGATCGACGCGCCACGACAACAATAACAACAAAACAAACGCGGACAGGCTCAATATTGCCCAGGGCAGCAAGACAGCGCCCCACGCCATCGCGGCCAAAGCCATACCCCAAAGCAAATGTCGGCGCGCAAATGCGGGCTGACTAAACACCACGCCCCAACGCACGCCACCCAGAAAGGAAACGATCAGAGCGGCATATACCGACAGGGCATGCACGATTGCGGTGTGCCAACTCACCGGAGCCAACCAGCTCGCCGCCGCGACACCGATGAATGGCAACACGCCCGCCAGACCCAAAAAGAAAGTCAGAATTCGCATGATCCCCTCTTACCTCTGGTGTCATCAGAAAACTCCGTATGAATTCATTCCGAGGTTTTCTGATGACAAATCCATCCTTCAAGGAATCCCTGAATCGACGACAGGTTCCTTGACCACTATAGCGGTTAACGACCACCAACAGAACCGGAATTGAAAGCACCAGAGTTCAAAAGAATCAACAGAGTTACGAGGCCATGATCTCGGCGACGCGCGCCTGCAGAACAGGTACAAGCTCGCGCTCGAACCAGGGGTTGCGTTTGAGCCAGAGCATGTTTCTTGGGCTGGGATGGGGCAGCGGCACCTTGTCGGGCCAATGATCTCGCCAGGACGCGACCTGCTCCGTAAGCGTGGTACGTGTCGCACCAAAATGGTAATCCTGCGCGTAGCGGCCGATCGCCAACGTCAGTTCCAATTGCTCCAATTCACCAAGTAATGCGCCTCGCCATGCGGGGGCGCACTCAGGGCGAGGCGGAAAATCACCCGATTTCCCGGTACCGGGGTAACAGAACCCCATTGGCAAGATGGCCACTTTTTCCGGATCGTAAAACTGTTCCCTCGTCAGACCAAGCCATGTGCGCAAACGCACGCCACTCACGTCGTCAAAGGGAAGGCCCGCGTGATGGGCCACCCGCCCAGGCGCCTGTCCGGCAATCAGGATTTTCGCCTGTGGTGCGAACTGCAGGATGGGTCGGGGAGGAAACGGCAGGTGATCCGCGCAGATACGACATGCGCGAACCTCATCGATCAATGATGGCTTCGCGCTCACAATCAAATCACCCGATCAGGAAACTAGATCTTGAACTGTCGGACCAGCTCCGCCAGCGTACGCGCCTGCTGGGACACATCCGAGCCGGAAGAGGATATCTCCTCACCCCGTTTGGCTGCATCAGCGGCCGTGACGTTGATGGATTCGATATTCTGCTTCATTCCGCTTGCGACAGCGGTCTGCTCCTCGGCGGCGGCGGCAATGCGTACACTCATATCACCCAAGTGCCCGAAAGCCTGCGCGATATTGATCAGCATTTGGTTGGCCTGGGTAATGGCATCCAGACTTTCGTGACTCACTTCGCGACCTTCACCCATTGCGGAAACAGCTTCATGCGCACCTGATTGCAACTGGCTGATAATTCCGGAGATTTCCTGGGTAGATTCCTGAGTACGTGTCGCCAGCGAGCGGACTTCTTCCGCCACGACGGCGAACCCCCGCCCGTGTTCACCGGCCCGCGCCGCCTCAATCGCTGCATTCAATGCCAGAAGATTGGTCTGGTCGGCGATTCCCCGGATGACATCCAGTACCTTGCCGATTGTCTGGCTCTGGTTGGAGAGCTCATGGATTTTCTGTTCGGCACGCAGCAGCACCGAATCGAGCTGTTCAGCACTTTGCGTACTGACATCCACCTTCGACAGGCCTTCGCTCAGCTTGTCGTTTGCCTCCTGCACGGACGCACTGGCCGCTTCGGCACTGCGTGCCACATCTTCTGCGGCCTCCAGCGTTTGACTCATACCGGTCACGAGCGCTTCGGTATCTCGCGCCTGTCGGGCGGCACCCTGTTGCGCACGAGCCGATGCATCGTTCAACCGGTCGGCCGAATCACTCAAGGAGCGAGTGGTCATCACGACCTGGGAAACCAGTTTGTGGGCAGTCTCGGCAAATGTATTGAATGCCCGGCTGACATCGGCAATTTCATCCTTGCCGTTCACCGGCAGGCGACGCGTCAGATCTCCGTCGCCCTCGGCGATATCGCGCATCCGTTCCGCTACCTGACGCAAAGGCGAAGAGATCGAGAACATCGACAGCAAGGCGGAGGCAACGATGACGACAATCCCCAGCAAAACCAGACCCACCTGCCCAAAGGCAATGTTGCTGATGGTCTGATCCATCACCTTCGATTGTCCATCGATCAGCGACTGTTCATGTTTCACGATCTCATCCACGCTGGATTCGACCTGAGTAAACGCCGGCGTGAGTTTGGTTCGAACAAGATAGGCATCCATTCGCCATTTATCCGACTTGTGAATCGCAAACGCCTTCCCTGCCTGATCGATGAACTGTGGCAACAGTTTCATCAACTGATCAATCGCATCCTGCTGTTCGAATGTCAGCAGCTTGCCGTAATTGGCATTGATATCTCGTGTACGCTTGAGCGCTTCAGCCGAATACAGATTGAAGTTCTTCTCCAATGCCGGGCTTCGAAACGCCATGAAACCGCGCAATCCCGCGACAACATCGCCCCACTCGCCGCGCAGCCGAGCCAAATCGAGCACCAGCGCCCGGCGTGGATAAACACCCGCCTCCGCATCTGCCTCAGCCGAAATCAAGGTCCCCATCAATCCGGAAATCTGAATCGCCATCGGGTTGACGTTCTCATTCGCGAACTCCATGCCGGGCATGTTCAACTTATCGTCAGCAGAGATCTTCATCACCTCGTTGGCATCGGTAACAAAGGTTTTCAGACCGGCATCCAGGCCATCCAGTGATTCATCGGAATGCTGCTTTAACGCCGCCTGTTCCTGGCTGATGCCGGCAATGGCTTCGTCAAATCGCTTTTTGTCCGCGGGGCTTTTGCTCTGCAGATACAGACCGACGGAAGCCATCGCCCGCTCAAGCTGGACACGAACACCATCCGCCGCGAATGCCGCAGGCTGTCGCTGGCCGATGACCTCTTTCGTCATGCCCTGAATACGGCTCATGTTGAAATAGGTCAGAATGGCCATCGAACACATCAGCACCAAAATCAGTCCATAACTGAACAGATTTTTTTGCGCGATCGAAAAATGCGAGATCCAGCGGTTCATTGATGAAGTTTCCCCTCGTTGTATTTATAGGAATGCAATGTAGTTGGGCGTATCGGCAGATGGCGGCATTACTTGAGCGAAAGCGTGCCGCCGTGCCGACTACCACCAGAATTCCGGATAAACCCGTTTGGGCACCAGATTGTTAAAAATCAGCGCAATCAACAACAAGATCAACGGTGCGAGGATGCCGGGGAAAAGCACGAACCAGTAGCCCATGGCATGTATCTGCTGACTACCGATGACCGCGACCAAAGCTGTGGCACCGCCGGGTGGATGAAGGGTTCGGGTGGCGTGCATCGCGGCAATGGCCAGCCCCACCGCCAAAGCCGGAGCAAAGACCGAAGTGATAAAAGGTTGGATACCGGACAGGACACCCGGATCAACCACCTCACGGACGAGCAGCATATGAAGGGTCACGCCGATCAGCGCCGACAATGCATGACCACCAACCAGGTTGCGCGGCTGCGCCAACGGGCTACGGATGGCACCGAACAGCAACACGGCCGATGCGCCGATCGAACCGATAATCAGGATGCGATCCAGCCCGGTAAATGCCAGTGCGCACACTCCGACGGCCACCAGCCCCAACACGCCACCCAGACCAGACCAGAAAACTTCGGCCCAACTCACCCGTGGCGGCGAGCCATGACCACGCCCTCGCCACTTGCGCCAGTAACCCGACCAACCTGTCTGTTGGGCAGGATCGCTCAACGGGCGGCTCACAACCACTGATCCCAGTGGAAGCACTCGAGAAAATCGCGGCGCATCACCACGCCTACGATGCGGTTATTCGCGTCGACTACCGGCAGGCGCTTTTCTTCCACCCGATGGAAGGCACTCACGATATCGGCGAATGTCCCCTGCTCCGGCAGCGTGACCGCCGGCTGGGTCATCACTTCCGCCACAGTGGTTCTCTGGCAGTACTCGATGAATCGCTCATCGTGCGCCATCAAACGGAACACGAGGGAGAAGAAAGTATCGGCGCCATAGCCGCGCAGGAAATTCCATTCGCTGACATCACCCAACACCAGTCCGGTCTCATCCACGACCGGCAGTGTATGTGCATGCATCAAGGCCATCTGCTCAGCCGCTTCGGTCAACGATTGATCCGGGCGAAGCGCAGACAAATCCCGTCGCATCAGGTGTGGCACGTCCATCTTCGCGAATAGGCGCTTGAGGGCATGCTCATGCGCCAGTTCATAGATTTCACGAAAATCTTCGGGGGTGATATCGATGTAACCGGACATGGCGCGCATGGCGGCACGGACATCCTCATCCGGCAATCGGTTCGGAGCGGCTTCGGTCATGAGTAAACCTGATTCGTCAAGAAAAGCGCATCATAGCCTGTCGAGGCAAATCAATGCATTCACCTCATGCAAGAATAATCAAACCACTGTCGAGTGCATGCTGTGCATCAAAAAGGCGACAAAGGCCGCCACTCCGAGCAGCAACAGGCCAACCCAAAGCCATTCATGCATCGTGCCTTTGCGACTCTCTCGAATCATCTGCCCCGCCCGCGGCCACAGGAAAACCAGCATCGCCACGATAAAAATGGCAGAAAAGATCTTGAGCCAATCCATTCCAGAACCTCCCGCTCATCACATAAAACCTGATTGAATAACAAAAAAGCCCCGACCAGCGGAGCTTTTGCATGGTCAGCCCGAGACAGACTCAGTCCCGGCTGGCACCCAGAATATTCAGCAGGCTGACGAAGATGTTGAAGATACTGAGATACAGGCTCACCGTCATCATCAGGTAGTTGTCCTCACCGGAGTTCACCATACGACTGGTGTCGAACAGGATAAACCCGCTCATCAACAGAATGACCGCGCCGGAGAGTGCCATGGACAATGCCGGCAGATGGAAGAACAGGTTCCCCAGCATGGCGAGCAGCACGACAATCATGCCGACCATCAAGAAGCCGCCCATGAACGAAAAATCACGACGGGAGATCAGCGCATAGGCCGAGAGCGCAAGGAAAATGGCGCCCGTACCGCCCAACGCCGTCATCACGATCTGATCACCACCGGCGAGATGCAGGTAGTAATTGATTGTTGGCCCAAGACCCAGCCCCATCAGGCCGGTAATGGCAAAGACGGTCACCAACCCTGCGCCGGAACGAGCCGTGCGCGGCAGAACGAACCAGATCAACGCCATGGCACCGAACATTGACACCAGGGAAATCATCGGCGGCAGGTTCATCCACATCGATACGCCAGCCATGGCCGCACTGAACAACAGGGTCATCGACAGCATGAGATAGGTATTTCGAATCAGCTGGTTGGTAGCCAGCAACGACTCTCTGCTTGGGCTTACGGTTGAATTCTGCAGGCTCATGGCGCGCTCCTATCATGGTAAAAACACTGTGTTATGGACACCATACCATAGCGCCAAGTTCAATGCCGCAGCGGATGGAGCGCCGGGATTGGGCTAAGATACCTGCTGTTTTAACCAAGGTAACACCGACGTGCCAAACACCGCCCGAATCCCTCGCTCAATCCTGATCACCGGCTGCTCATCCGGCATCGGCCTGTGTGTGGCACGCGGCCTGGCCGATCGGGGACACCGGGTCGTCGCTTCGGTACGGCAGGAAAAAGATCTCAGGACCTGGCCCCATGCCGATATTCCGGTTGTGCTACTGGATCTCACGGACGATCAATCCATAGAATCCGGCCTGAATGCAGCGCTTGCGCACACCGATGGTTCGCTCGACGCGTTGTTCAACAACGGCGCTTTCGGTCTGCCCGGCGCTGTGGAAGATTTATCGCGCGAAGCACTGCGCACCCAGTTCGAGACCAATCTCTTTGGCTGGCAGGTACTGACAAACCGAGTCATCCCACTGATGCGCACCCAAGGCTTCGGAAGAATCATCCAGAACAGCTCGGTGCTCGGCATTGCGGCACTACCGTTTCGCGGCGCCTATGTCGCCAGCAAATTTGCACTGGAAGGGTTGAGCGACACACTCCGGCTGGAACTCAATGGCACGGGCATTGATGTATCCCTGATCGAACCGGGGCCCATCACTTCCCGCTTCCGCGCCAACGCTCAGGCCGCATTCCTCCGATTCATCCCGATCGAGTCTTCCTTTCATGCCGATGCCTATCGCAAGCAGCTTGAACGACTCAACAAGCCCGGTCCGGCCGCCCCCTTTACCCTGCCACCTGAGGCCGTACTCGATCGTGTGATTCATGCGCTCGAATCGCGCCACCCCAAGGCACGCTATCCGGTGACCGTACCCACTTACCTGTTTTCCATACTGCGTCGTCTTCTGCCCTCGCGCTGGATGGACCGCGTATTACTCGCGGCCTCGGGCGGAGGACGACGCTGATGCTCGAACTGTTCGATCTGCACAACCCACACTGGGCCGCCCTTTATGTTCTGGTCGAATGGCTGGTGCGCTTGTTCGCTCTGATCGTCGTACCCATGAGGCGCCCGCCAGTCACGGCTACGGCCTGGCTGCTGCTGATCTTCTTCCAGCCGCTCATTGGGGGGATCATCTATCTGTTTGTCGGTCGCCCACGTGTTTCACCCGCTCGACAACAAAAGATCGACGACCTGGAAAAAGCCCTGGCTCCGAACCTGAACCATCTGCAGAAACAACAAAGCCTGCACCATCGCACGACCCTGCCGGATCAGTGGCGTCCAATCGTACAACTGGCGCGACATTGGCGCATATTCCCCGAATTTGGCGGCAATGCGGTCGCTGTGATCGAGCAACTCCCCGAACTGGTTCGTCAATTGGCCGCCGACATCGACAGCGCCAACCATTCGGTGCACCTTCTTTTTTATATCGCCGCTCGAGATGACTCAACGGAGCCTGTATTCGCCGCCATGCTCCGGGCAGTGAAGCGTGGCGTGGAAGTACGCCTGCTGGTGGATGACTACGGCAGCAAGGCGTTCATGGCGCCTTTGCTGGCATTGGAGGCACAAGGCATTCGCGTTGGGCGTGCCTTCCCGCGCAGCAAACTCCCCCGTCAGGCAGCTCGTTTCGATTTGCGTAATCACCGCAAGCTGGTGGTTATCGATGGACTGATCGGCTACGCCGGCTCCATGAATCTGATCCGCCCGAATTTCAAACCAAAAATCATCTACGAAGACATTATGCTGCGCTTGCGAGGCCCCATTGCACTGGAATTGCAAACCATCTTCGCCGGTGACTGGTATATCGAACGCAACGCCATGCTCACCGGAGTGCAGTATTTCCCAATCCCCGAGGCGGCTGGTGATGAAATCTGCCTCGGGCTGCCCAGCGGCCCGGAATACCCCGATCCGGTTCAGCAACAACTGCTGCTGTCACTGATACACGTCAGCACCGAATCGATCCGGCTCGTCACACCCTATTTCGTACCGGACGACCCGATGTTGCTGGCACTAAAAACAGCGGCACAACGCGGCGTAGAGGTGGAGCTGATTCTGTCGGAACGACTCGACCAGCGTCTGGTTCAGTGGGCACAGGAATCCTATTACGCCGAGCTGCTGGAAGAAGGCATCATCATCCGGCGCTATCCCCGTTATTTCCTGCACACCAAATTCGCTCTGTTTGATGATCGGATTTCATTGATCGGCAGCGCCAATCTGGATGTGCGCTCTTCACTCATCAATGCCGAACTCGGTCTGCTGTTCTATGCGCCACAAACCGCCCAGACACTCAACCGACTTCTGGCACGTTACCGCGACTCTGCCCGCATTCTGAGCATCGAATCCTGGGCGCTGCGCAGTCGCCGCGAGGTCATCGTCCAGAATCTGGCCCGCCTGACCACGCCCCTGCTCTAAGCCAAGCTGGCTGCAATTCCATCCGAAAAACAAAAGGGGCCGAAGCCCCTTTTACTATTCAAAACGAACACACGTTATTAACGCGATGCGACTTTCTCGTACGCATCCAACGCTTTGTTCAAACGGTTCTTGCCGCGAATCTGCTCGGCGAGTTCCTGCCCCTGCTTAACCTGATCCTTGTTCATCTTCGGCAGCAACTCCTTCATGGCAGCGACGGCAGCGGCATTGCCTTTTTCCACCAGCGGACGCAGCAACCCATAGGCAGCGACCATATCCGGCTTGCTCATGCCCGTGCCGTCCGAATACATCTTGCCCAACGTATACTGGGCAGTGGCATAACCCTGATTTGCTGCAGCGCGGAACCATTTGATGGCTTGTGTGTAATCTCTCGCTACGCCTGTGCCATTCATGTACATCGCCGCCAGATTGCTCTGTGCCCGGTCATAGCCACGCTCGGCGGCGAGGCGGAACCACTTGGCCGCCACGGTATAATCCTGCTTCACACCTTCGCCGTTGTAATACATGGTTCCAAGCGCCAATTGCCCCGGGGCAAACCCCTGATCAGCAGCGCGCTGATACCAGGACAACCCCTTCTCCATATCCTTCGGTACGCCCTGCCCCACACAGTACATATGGCCTAAAACGTATTGAGCGAAAATATCCCCGTGCTCTGCCTTCGGCATCCAGCGCTCAAGGCTATTACCCGCATACAAATCTTCGGTTTTCGCTTCAGGAACAGGCACAGCCGCATGTTTTGCTGCTGGCTTATTGGAAGCCTGCGCCCACAAGGGGCTGGCAAGCATCGCGCTCGCAAAACCCCACATAACCCATTTTGACCATTGCATTTGGAATACTCCGCCAAATCCGTCGTTCACGATCAATCAAAAGCGATCAATCAACTGTTTTTTTGTTCATAGTGTGGCCCCAAATCCAACAACACTCAAGCAACAAATGGAAATTGCTCACCTCCCGCCAACATCGGATCTAACCCCATGATGATTAGGATGTTTATCACTTAGCGAACATAAGAATAATCTGAAACAGAGGCAAGCAATGGCGCGCGCTGCAATACACTGACAAACATCTTTCGATTTGCCGCCGCAACCACAGCGCCCGATTAACAAACCGCACGGTGAAATTTATCGACCGGCCTCACCCGAGATCACCAGCCCGGTGGCGAGATTTGGTGGTTACTCTACAATGCGTGACATGAGCTTCATCCCCGAATCCTTTATTGACGATGTCCTGGCCCGAACGGATCTGGTCGAGCTGATCCATCGCCAGGTACCGCTCAAGAAAAAGGGCAAGGAATACACGGCCTGCTGCCCGTTTCATCAGGAAAAGACGCCTTCTTTCTATGTAAACCCGGATAAACAGTTCTATCACTGCTTCGGCTGCGGGGCGCATGGCAATGCCGTCAGTTTCCTGATGGATTATGAACATCGGGACTTTCGCGGCGCGATCGAAGAGCTGGCGATACGCGCAGGCATGACGCTGCCTGTCAGCGAAGTGGATCATAAGGCGCTGGAAGAACAGGCCGCAATGCTCGACAGCATGAGCTTCGCCAACGCCCACTTCAAGCGACAACTCCGCGCACATCAGGAAGCCATCGATTATCTCAAGCAACGGGGTGTGAACGGCACGACGGCGGCCCTGTTTGAACTGGGCTTCGCCCCCAACGGCAACCAACTGCTGGCCCACTGCGAATCGCAGCCGAAAGTACGCGACGAGCTGTTGGAACTGGGCCTGATCGTGCAGAAGGACGATGGCGAACAGTACGACCGATTCAGACGACGCATCATGTTCCCGATCCGGGACAAACGCGGCCAGATCATCGGCTTCGGTGGCCGCATCCTCGGACCGGGCGAACCCAAGTATCTCAACTCCCCCGAATCGAGACTGTTCCACAAAGGCCAGAACCTGTACGGCCTGTACGAAGCGAGGCTCGACGATGCCAGACCTGCTCGCGTCATCATCGTGGAGGGCTACATGGACGTGGTCATGCTGGCTCAACACGGCGTGCGAAACGTAGTCGCGACCATGGGCACGGCGACAACCGACGAGCAGACACAAAGTCTCTATCGTTTCAGCCCCAGCCTGGTGTTCTGTTTCGATGGGGATGCCGCCGGGCGCAGGGCGGCGGCCAAGGCGCTGCACGCTGCCCTGCCCCATCTCACTGATGGTCGCGATCTGCGTTTTTTGTTTCTGCCCGATGGCGAGGACCCGGATAGCTTCATTCAAGCCAAGGGCAAATCAGCTTTTGTCGAGCTGATCGAGCACCACAGTCTGTCGTTCGACAATTTCATCCTGCAACTGCTCGACCAAATGGAACCGGGGCAGGATACAGCGGCCATGGCGAAAAAATCCAAACAGGGCAACGACTGGATTCGCACCCTACCAGACGGCGCGCTCAAGCGCATCACCCAACGACGCATCAACGAACATACTGGCGTGTGGCGCGCTCAGAAGAAAAACTCGCCCCCCACCGAACCCACTTTGCCGCGCAGCAAACCGCAAAGTTACGCAAAACAGACCCTGATTCTCTCGATCGTGCTCAAACACCCTGACCTGTTGCAGCGCGTTCTTGAACCGGAAGCCTGGTTCAATGCCAAGATTCCGGAAGGGTTCCGGCTGCTGGCCTCACAACCGCGCGCGCAGTGGGTGCAATCGGCCACCGAATTCTGGGGAGCGGAAGAAACGAAGACCGCGCTCGCCATCGAATTTCAGGGCATCGAGACTTCCGAAACCGCACAGGTCATCCTCCACGACACCCTGATCCAACTGCACCGTAGTGAATCGGATTCCGCCAGCAAACAGGCGTCACGGCAGGCGCTCGCGCGCTTCATGGCAGAGCAAGGGAAAAATCAGAAGACGTAGGGGATTGAATTGTCGAACACTGACCATAAACACCTAACCATCCAATGAACCCACAGAAACTGCGGCAATTTTTTTTAGAGCCGCTATAATCCACGGTTCGAAAATTTACGCCAACCAGGTGAATGCCGCACATGTACGAAGACCAGCAGGCCAGCATCAAATCACTCATCGCTCGCGGCCGGGAACAGGGCTACCTGACCTACGCGGAGATCAGTGACCATTTACCCGAAGCCCTTGTCGATGCCGACCAGATCGAAGACATTATCGGCATGATTCAGGAAATGGGCATTTCCGTTTCCGAAGTCGCACCCGATGGCGATGACCTTGGGCTGGCCGACGAATCCCGCGCTGCCAGCGACGAAGATGCCACCGAAGAAGCTGTCGCCGTACTCGCATCGCAAGTCGATGCCGAATTCGGCCGCACCA
This sequence comes from uncultured Halothiobacillus sp., assembly GCA_964655215.1. Classification (GTDB taxonomy): domain Bacteria; phylum Pseudomonadota; class Gammaproteobacteria; order Halothiobacillales; family Halothiobacillaceae; genus Halothiobacillus. The sequence goes on along the minus strand of CAZZMW010000015.1, from coordinate 2,372 downwards.
CCGACCCCGTGCGTATGTACATGCGCGAAATGGGTACGGTGGACCTGCTCAATCGCCAAGGCGAAATTGAAATCGCCAAACGCATCGAAGAAGGCCTGATTGACGTCACCCGTGCGCTGGCCTTCTACCCCCCGACCATCGAAACCCTGCTCGAACACTACGCGCGTATTGAAGCCGGTGATTTGCGTATGCAGGACGTCATTGTCGGCATCATCGAACCTGAAGTTGAAATCCCCGAAGACGCCGAAGAAAAACCGTTGGACGTCGTCGAAGGGAAAGCAAGCAGCACCGACGACGAGGACGACGAGGATGAGGAAAACGATACCGAAGAAGAAGCGGTAGTCGATAACACGCTCGACCCCGAACTCGTTCGAACCCACCTGATGGAAATCAAGCGGCTGGCCGAGAACCTCGACGAGCGCTCACCGGAATACCTCGCCAGCCTGGCCGACCAGTTGGTCCAGCTCAAGCTCAACCCGGCGTTCAATGAAAAACTGCTCGAACAGATTCGTCAGGCCATCGCCCGAATTCGTCTGCTTGAAAAGCAAATCATGCATCAGGCCGTGGAGAAAGGTGGCCTCAAGCGCGAAACGTTCATTGAAGCATTCCGCAGCAACGAGTCGGATATCGGCTGGGTCAACATTGCGACCAAAGGCAAGCCAACGGCTAAGTTCATTCAGGTTCAGCCGGAAATCGAACGACTGCAAAAACGCCTGAACACCGTCGCGCGCGACAGCAAGCTGACCGTGGCGCAAACCCGTGAAGTGCATCGCCTTATCACCTTGGGCGAAGCCAAGGCGCGTCGCGCGAAGAAGGAAATGATCGAAGCCAACTTGCGCCTCGTGATCTCCATCGCCAAGAAATACACCAACCGTGGCCTGCAATTCCTGGATTTGATTCAGGAAGGCAACATCGGTCTGATGAAAGCGGTTGACAAGTTCGAATACCGTCGCGGCTACAAGTTCTCGACCTATGCCACCTGGTGGATTCGTCAGGCAATCACTCGTTCGATTGCCGATCAAGCGCGCACCATCCGGATTCCGGTGCACATGATCGAAACCATCAACAAGCTGAACCGCATCAGCCGTCAGATGTTGCAGGAAATGGGGCGAGAAGCCACGCCGGAAGAACTGGCCGAGCGCATGGATCTGCCGGAAGACAAAATCCGCAAGGTGCTGAAAATCGCCAAAGAACCGATTTCAATGGAAACCCCGATCGGCGAAGACGACGACTCCAATCTGGGCGATTTCATCGAAGATCAAAGCGCCATTTCTCCGATGGATTCGGCAACAAACGCCAGCCTGTCCGAGATTGTGCGCGAAATTCTTGCCTCACTCACGCCCCGTGAGGCCAAAGTGCTGATGATGCGCTTCGGCATCGGCATGAATACCGACCACACATTGGAAGAAGTCGGCAAACAATTCGATGTAACGCGCGAACGTATCCGGCAGATAGAGGCCAAGGCGTTACGCAAACTGCGTCATCCGTCTCGCTCAGAGCGGCTGCGCAGTTTCATCGAAATGAATATCGACTGACCTCTAACAGAAAATCACGCGGCACTCTGCCGCACCACTCTCAGGGCCCATAGCTCAGTTGGTTAGAGCAGTCGACTCATAATCGATTGGTCGCAGGTTCAAGTCCTGCTGGGCCCACCATACAAAACAAAGGCTTAGATTTAACAACCCAGGCCTTTTCTTTTACCTCCAATCTGGATGTAACCACGGATGTAGCCATATTTCCCGAATCTGGACATCAATCAGCAACTCGAGTGTGCGTCTTGCCGCTTAGCCGCCAGCAACTGTGTGGACTTCACTCACAGTTCTGCATCCAGCTCGATCGACTTGATCTCAACCGCTTGTCGAATTATCTGCTTGGTCTTCCGATTTCTAACCTTGAACTTGAGCATCACCTTCTCTGATCTTCCGTCACGCTGGACGTCTTGATCTGAAACATGAAGATCGGGGTCGACGAATTCGATATTGAACCGAGGAGCAATTCTCATCGGCACAGCAAAGATCATCCGGAATACCCCTTGACCATTTGGCGTGCTCAAGATTATGCCAGAGGTCCCGGTCAGGGCCTGGTGGTGCGCGATCATTGCCTGATCTTCCGCCATCTGCTGCTGAGCAAATGGGCCACTAGTGGGAGTCATCGTAATAAAGTGCTCATTTAGGTCCACCGGTACGGCGAATATATCGGAATATACTTGCACCACAACGGAGTAACCCTCAGCTTCATACCCTAGCCTGATCGCGCCTCCCTGCGGTGTGAAATCCACCGGACCAATGAACACTGAGAAGGAGACTGATCCCTCAGGTGAGGGTGTAAGAATTTTTGTGTAAACGGTCCCATGGCAGGAAACTGCCGCATTG
>CAZZMW010000014.1:0-40982 GCA_964655215.1 uncultured Halothiobacillus sp. | reverse complement strand
ACCCCCTTGTAGTTTGTCCAACTTCTGGGGGTCAGTTCAAACCCGGGGCGATTCAAAACACCATTCATGTATTGCTACCGTGAAGACATGACTAAACAGCTGAAGCTCTCTGAGCACTGTCCCCGGAGAGACCTGCTTAAGTCTTTCGTCCCTCCATTTAGCAACCATGTGGCTGGTTATTGCTGCTACTGGGTTTCTTGAAATCTCTGACCTTTGAAGTTGTTCAATACGGTAAGCCTCTGCACGATGTCCTCTTTTCTTACTACTGACTTCCTGCTTGTATCGCTCGAGCAGAGAGCAAAGTGTTGTCTTCTCAGCTTCCGACTTATTAGTCCAATGCCCAGTGTCTAGTAATCGCTCTTGCTGTCTTGCCCATTTCTCAGCGTCTTTGCGAAGGTCAAAAGTTTTAGACTGAAGTGGGAATCCCTTGCGCTTAATGATTACCTGCCATCGTTTGTTTCTTTGTCTAATCGTTGCCATCTTCTGCTGCTCCGGGTGACAGCAGGGTGACTGGTGAGGCACACTCTCGTTAGAAACAAAGCCCAAACCTAGAAAATTTCAGGTCCTGCCGGTATAGCTCAGTTGGTAGAGCAGCGCATTCGTAACGCGAAGGTCGTAGGTTCGATTCCTATTTCCGGCACCAGTTCGACTTTACTCAAAGGGCTGCAAAACCGTTTTGTGGCCTTTTTTATTCACTGACGGCCTTCGTTCGTCGAGAACGGTTACTGTCCACGAGAGCACCGCCCATGTCCCATTTTTCATCCACCGTCGCCGCCTGGGATACCGACGATTTCGTGCCACAACTGACTGAAGCCGTGCGTGCTCTGGGGGCTCGGGGCTTGCCTCTGCAAAGAGCTTTGTCGAACGGTAGTGTGGCGCTGGATAACGATATGATGGTGCGGGTGCTGCACACCGAGGCACAGGACGGCCAGTTGCTCGTGCGGGTGAGCGTTCAGTACACCAGCATTATTACGGGCTGCAGCTGCATCGATGATCCGACGCCCGAGAATATCCTGCCGGAATATTGCGAACTGGAACTGACGATTGAACGCCAAAGCGGTACGGCCAAGGTGGAACTGCTGTAATCAGCCGGGACGTTTGAAGCCCTGCCGAGTCTGCTCCACGGCATCTCGGGTGATACAACCATGCACATGGTCATTGACCATCCCCATCGCCTGCATGAAAGCGAACATGGTCGTCGGACCGACGAACTGCCAACCCAGCTTTTTCAGATCCTTGGATAAGGCAATGGCTTCAGGGCAAGTGGTCACTGTTTGAGGTTCGGGCAGTTGAATCGGATCGGGTTCATAGCGCCAGAAAAAAGCAGACAATGAGCCGTGATTTTGCACCATTTCAATTGCCCGCCCTGCATTATTGATCACAGCCTCGATCTTGCCCCGATGCCGCACAATGCCTTGATTGCGCAGCAGGTTGACAACGTCTTGCTCGGTAAATTGGGCTATACGATGAAAATCGAAATCAAGGAACGCATCTCGAAATGCCGGGCGTTTCGCGAGGATCGTGCGCCAGCTTAAACCGGACTGAAATCCTTCCAGACAGACCTTTTCGAATAAACGGATGTCATCGTCGACAGGGAAACCCCATTCATTATCGTGATATTCCGGAAACTCAGGTGCAGAGGCACACCAGGCGCAGCGAGGCCGTCCATCGTGGTTGGTTGTCAGTGTGGGGGGTAAATCCATAGTTCACCTGGTAACGGTAAGGAACGTTCATCGTTATGGTATCGACTCGGCAGCATCTGCAGAAACACGGGGCCACCCGCAGCACACCCATGCGTGCGTCTAAGCACTTCCCGGAAGCTTGCCGAACAACCGACGCAGCTCTTGTTTGGCCTGCTCCAATCGTGCTCTTTGTTCGCCAGGAAGATTCTTGCCCGCCCGATTCATATAAAACGTCAGCATGGACATGGCGGAACGGAACGGATCAGCCTTTCGGCGACGACTGATCTCCGCCGAGCGCTTGAGTGAAGCCGCAATCCTTTTCGGATCGTCCCAGGTAAAGACACCGGGTTCCAGATCCAGCGCATTACTGTGCCGGGTAACCTGCTGCGACCACTTATTTTCCACAACCATGTATTTTCATGCCTCTCAACGAATCATGATTTCCACTGCGGTTACAAATTAAAACACAGGGGTCAGAAACAGGAGTCGGATTTCTCAACACCCCTTGCAGGGCACTAAAACACTACGTTTTATATGGTTTAACAACGCGCAAGCAAGCCGATCGACTCAACCCCACATGAACGAATTTGCCTCTCGAAAACATTCTGAATCGAAACAAATGGTTACACCCTGTTACCTACGGGACATAGCATGAATACATCTTCATCTTACTGTTCACCCATCAGCGGCGACCACAGCGTTTCTGCCTCGATCGGGGAAACGCGATGGGTCACAAAAACACCGACTGATTGTCCTAAACAGTAGAGGAATTTGATTATGAAGAAAGCGATCCAAGTTGCACTTTTTGCCACAGCGTTCACCTCGTTGTCCGCTTTTGCTCACCATCCTGCAGAAGACATCGTCGATGAAGAAATCTACGCAATGATTGACGAGAACGTAGCCGATACGCCCCACGCGGATCTGGACTTCACGGACATGGGCAACTAAGCACTTGATCCTCACATAATCGCAGGTTGGCTGTCGGCATAACGCACGAAGTTATTCCCCTGCGACTCACTCACACCGCAATGCCCCGATCTTCGATTGGTGGCAGCGCGGTGTTTTTTATGGCGTGGAAAAAACGATTCAGAACATCCGGCCGGAACCGGATCAATCGATTCAGGGAGCAGGCGTTTTCTCCGCATCTGTACCCGTAGTACTGGGCTGTACGGAGGTATCCGGAATCAAAGGTGGTACGGCAACGGATTCGGATTCAGATGCAGGCGATGTCGATGACGGTGCGGGTACCGTCTCCGTTGATTCACGGGTGGGCGTTTGCGTCACAACGGGAGCCGGAGAAGCGCCCGGGGCGGGAGATGGTTTGGGCGTAGCTGGCGTTGTCACCAGGCCGCTACTGGATGCTGGAGCAGACGTGGACTCGATCGCGGGGAGAAGCGCGGGTGCCGTCTCCGCTGATTCCTGAACCGGCGGCGGAGTCACGACAGGAACCGGGGATGCGCTCGGAACGGGAGCCGGCTCGTGTGTGGCTGGTGTTGTCGCCAGATCGCCACTGGGTACAGGTTTAGGTACAGGCTCTGACGAGGACTCGGGTCGGGACGCAGGAACGGCCGGTGCCGCTGGAACGGGTTCTGCCGGCGGAACCGGTGTGGGCATCGATGGGAGCACAGGCACTACTGACGTCGGCAGCTCGTCCTCTTTGGGCTTCTTCGACTGGTTTTCAACGCGTACGCTGACGAGGTTCTTTTCCACAGACTCGAAAAACCGCTGGTAGAAAACCCGATCCGTAATGGTCTCGTTGGCCACTTTGACCATGGAATCAACCGTTTGCCCAATCGGCAACGAAACTGATCCCAACACGGAGACACCGACACTCGCCGAACTGGACGCCTTTTTCAGGTCATAGGTCGAGTTCACGCCATTGGCATAAATCGTACTTCCCGTCGAATCGGACAAGCAGACGATATTCATTTCAAGGAACGAACTGCGATCACCGTCGATCCGGTAGGCCTTCCGCCCCTTGAAACTGCCTTTGCTGCTGTCCCCTTCAATGATGTAACCGTCACCAAGCAGCGTCCGCTCAGCCGCCGAACAGGCGGTAGCGGCATCATCAGGCACATGTTTCTGATACGGACTGTCGCTTCCGAAACTATCGTTCGAATAAAAAGGCACTTTGGGCGGAGAAGAGCAGCCCGAAAGCCCGAACAGCGCGGGCACAAACGCAAGAGCAACAATTGGTCGAAGCAGACGCAGAAATTTCATGAGGGGCAGAAGTACGATGAAGGCGTGCGATTGAAAAAGCCACTGCAAAGCATGGTAACACGCAGAAAGATTGCTGCAATCAGTAACTTGACGCCGTTATTTCGGAACCGCCTGCATTTCGCCAAGTACGGCAGAGGCGGCAAAATCTGTCGATTTTTTCGGACAACCTGCGTCCTGTTAACTCATTGCTAATCAGGCATTTTTTACTTCATGGACGACGCAAGCCAAACCGCCGGGAATCGAAACCACTCCCGAATCAGCCAGACGATACCCATCTCAACGTGTTCATCACCATCCCCGCCTCTGCCGGATATACCGCTGCCCTAAGACGAACCCGCAGCGACGATCGAGTTGGTCAGAGAATCGCCGAGCCGGCCAGGCGACCATGGTACATCACCGATTCATCCTTTCCCCCCTTGGGCGAAGGGAGTAGAATCCAGACCGCGTTCTGGTGGACGATCGATACAAACCCTTGCCTACTCTGATATAGCGCAGGCTTGAAATTGATCAAATCGTCACCATGTATGCAAAACCAAGGGGGTGACATGGCTTCGACGCGGGTCACGAAACTCTAGGTGCATGTCGAGGGGTAGAGCCTCGTAAAAATCTGCAAAAAATTTAGTTGCCAACGACGACAACTACGCACTCGCTGCTTAATAACCAGTAGGGTGCCGTCTGACTGAAGCCGTGCTTGTGCGTTCAGGTTCCAGGCGTCGACTCTCACAAGATCGTCATGAAGCGTGTCCGGCGTGGATTGGCTAAAACTTATCCGGAATCGCCAGTGGTTTTCCCTGCCTGTTGGGTAGCTCCTGGTTAAAATGAAAAACAGGAAAAACATGTAGTACCGAAAGCGTAGGATTTGCGGACGGGGGTTCAATTCCCCCCACCTCCACCATACACAAGGGCTCGGATAGTCTCCGGGCCCTTTTTCTTGCGTTAAATCCCCGCGCCACGCGGGGTTCCGGCCACTTGTGCTGCGGGTGGCCCCCAGCCGAAACGCCCGAAATCGGCCACTTTCTCGGCCAGAGCCGTCTCTGTTCTCCGTTTGGCCTGCGGGTAGGCGCAGATGCAGGTCTGGCGAAATCAACAACTTACGCGCGGCGGTTCATCGTCAACCAAGGTCACCAGTACAACTAGACGATGTGCGTCACTTGTACTAACATTGCGGCAATTGATCTAACAAAATAGGTACTGCCATGACTGCTGTTGCATCGTCGCCTTCCGCACGCTCTGCTCGACTTGGGCTGCGCGCCACCCCCGAACAAGAGGTGGTGCTGCGCCGTGCCGCCGAGGTGGCCCACAAGTCGTTGACCGACTTCATCCTCGACAGCGCATGCCTGGCCGCCGAGCAGACCCTGCTGGACCAACGATTGTTCATGGTCTCGGGCAGCCAGTACCAGGCCCTGATGGATCTGCTGGATCGCCCCGAACAAGCCAACGAGGGGTTGCGTGACCTGTTTGCCCGCAAGGCGCCCTGGGACACGAAGTGACGTTGCGCGCACCGGAGCCTCTGGCCGCGCAGCATCGGCTGGAGGGTTTTGATTGCGGCAAGCCCGCGCTGAACGACTGGCTGCTGCGCCACGCTCGCCAGGCGCAGGGCAGTGGCTCGGCCAAGACCTTCGTTGTTGCCGAGGACGATGGCCGAGTGGCTGGCTACTTCAGCCTGACCGTGGGTCAAGTCGACACGCTGGAGGCGCCGGAGCGCATCCGCAAGGGGATGGGGCAGTACCCTTTGCCAGTGGTGATCCTGGCGAGGCTGGCAGTATCAATTCACGATCAGGGGCGAGGCATTGGCTTTGGCCTGCTGCAGGACGCAATTCGCCGCACGATACTGATTGCCGAGCAGGCCGGTATCCGGGCTATGCTGACCCATCCCATCGATGAAGAAGCAGCGCGCTTCTACACCCGGTTCGGTTTCATTGCATCGCCGCTGCGCGAGCAGCAATTGCTGCTGCTCTTGAAGGACGCCCGTCGCTGGGTTCGCTGAACCATGCCCATAGAATCACTGCCGACTTTCACCAAACCCGCCCGTCAGCGCTGGGAAACCATCCCCGCCGACATCCGCAAGCGTCTGCTGTCCAACGTCTGGTGCGGCCACTGCAGTCACGAAACAACGATCACCAATTTCAACGGAACCATCAAGGGCGGCGACTTGCTGCTGGTGGGCAAGTGCGCCGAATGCAGCAGTACGCGGGGCGCCTGCACCGCGAGCACGCCAGCAAGACCGACGTGTGGATCATCGATTTCGTGGACACTGGTCACCCGGCACTGCTGCGGATGTGGGACAAGCGGCAGCGCGGCTACCGGGCGATGGGATATCGGGTGGATGGCAGCGGAGCCGTGGGATGAACCCGCGAAATTGCAGACGCCTGCAATTTTCTCTCCCGCCCGCAGCTACCCGCAGAAGTGCTATCTAATCCAGGTAGACGGTTTTTCGGGCGGGAACCTTCCGCCACCAAATAACCCACAATCAAAAGCCGGAATTGCAACACAATGCGATCTCCGGCTTTTTTATTGTCCAGTTCTGTCCAGTCTGGTCCGATTCAATGCCCTTCTTCTAGGGTATTTTTGAGGGTATCAGGCCGCGCCCAGACTCTGATACCCTACCCTACTGTTCGCACGGTAACCGTGTGCCGATCTGACCGGAGATATACATCCATGCAGCAATCCGACACTCCGCAAAAGACGACCCGCACCATTACGCCTTACGAAATACTCATGGGGCAAATCGTCGTTAATCTGCAGGCAATGGAATTCCTTCTGAGGCAGTATCTGAGATCCCAGGAACCCATATCCAGTGTTGGTGTCCTGATACCAGATGCCGAACAATGGCATGTTGGTACATCACTACCTATCTGTAGCTTCACCGACTATGACACGCTGGGAAGAGTGATCAGCAAGTACAACAGACATATGGCAACGTCAGGTGGTATTAAAATCGACGAATCACTGGTAGATCTTCGCGAAGCCATGGCTCATGGGCGTGTTTTTTCCACCAAGCCGCTATCAGAGGAAAATCATCCCTATCTCGTGCAATTTAGCCCACCAAAGGATGACGCCGTGAAGGTTCTCTTTCATGCGCCCCTGTCACCAGAATGGCTGGAGAAGCAAAATGCCAGAATTCTTGAGGCAATCAATAACGTGGTCTCGAATCTGTCCAGGGTCTTTGTGAAAGATCAAATAGACCAAAAATAGGTCAAGCTTCACTTAAAAGGAGGAAAGTCATTCTCCTTCAGGAACGGTAGTTGTGAACACCAACCGTGAGATGACAGGAGCTCAGGACACCGAGGATGTAATCTCAGGCTGGCGAAGATTCGGTAATCTTTTTTAAAACACTAAAAAATCACCGCCGCCACTTGAGTAGTAATAACCGCGCACTGATATTAATCAGCAAGACCATGATGGTTATTAAAAATGCGGCGGCAAAGGCTAATTGATGGGCAGATTGGTACGGTTCACCAATAAAGCTCCAAATCACATAGGTTAAGTACCCCACACCCTCATGGGTGAAATGGCCGTTCCATAAGTAATTCGACCATCCAGCCGTATAGAGCAGAGGCGCGGTTTCACCCAAGGCGATGGCTAAGGCCATCAAGATACCCGTGAGGATGGGAATACGCGCGGCAGGCAACAACACTGACACGATTAGCCGCCACTCCGGGCAGCCCAACGCGTAGGCCGATTCGCGCAGGGTTTGTGGCACTGCCCGTAATGCCATTTCACTGGTACGGGCGATATACGGCAACATTAAAATCGCCAGGGTAATTGCCCCTGCCAGCAGGGAGAACTTCCAGCCAAAACCAATCACCATGACGATATAACCGAAGTAACCCAACACAATCGAAGGCACGCCGACCAGCACATCGGATAAAAAGCGTGAAAGCCTGCCCGACCATCCTTCGCCATGCTCGGATAAATACACGCCAGCACTCACCCCGATGGGGACAGCTATCATCAAGGCTAAGGTGGATAAGGCCAGCGAGCCGAGCAAGGCATTGCGTAACCCGCCAGCAATACCCTGGGTATCTTCAGTGAAAGTTTTAAGATCTATGGCGGGTAGTCCGTTGATGAGCACATAAATCAATATGTGCAGCAGCGCAAAGATCAGTACGGCGAAACTCAAGGCAGCCAGGCCCCAGGTCATGACATCAATCAGCCGTCTACCGAGGGACATGGCGAATGCGCCCTTTCCTGTTTTGTTCACCAGCATGGTTGCATGCTCAGTCATACTCGATTCCCCGACAGCCACAACAGGCCACGTGCGGACGCATTCACGAAAACTGAGATGAGCATCAGCAATAAAGCCACTTCAGCAAGCGCGTGAACCGCCATACCGGTGGGGTCCTGCAAAGCGCTATCGAGTTGGGAGGCAATAAACGAGGCCATCGTCGATACGGGATCATAAATATTCCCGGGCAAGCTATTGAGTGCATTGCCACTCACCATCAGCACGGCCATGGTTTCGCCCAGTGCGCGTCCCAGCGCCAATATGGACACGCCGAACAGTAAGGGCTTTTGTCCGGGCAGAATAATCCGTCGTACCACTTCCATACGGCTGGCCCCCATGCTCATCCCTGCTTCTCGCAAAGCGGTCGGGGTGGCCACAATCGCATCGCGCAAGCTGGCCGTAATCAAAGGCGTTACCATCAGCGCCAGTAAAATCCCTGCGGTGAGCAATCCATAACCACTGCCAAGTGGTCCTCGAAATATCGGTAGCACAACGCCAAGCGTATGTGCCAACCATGGGAATGCCTGTTTGCCTAAAAACGGAATAAGCACCACATAACCCCACAGGCCATAGACTACGCTAGGTACGGCTGCCAGGAGTTCCACTAAAAATGATCCTAGCGTTCGCGGCCAACCCTGCAGGCCTTCAGCTAGAAAAATGGCGGCATAAATACCGATGGGTAGCGCTAAAACCAGTGCGATCAAAGAGGTAAGTAGCGTACCCACAATAAGAAACAGCACGCCATAATTGGCGCGCGGCAGTACTTCGATGCCGCGCACAGTAATCGGATCGGCATACATATTGCCGAGATTCCAACTGTTGTGGATTAAAACCCCCCAGCCGTTAAATTCAATGGCGGGCCAGGCCGCGTGCAATAAAAAGGCAATAATCACGATTAGGGATAATGGTAACAATGCGGCAACACTTCCGAGCGTCCATGAAAAGGGGAAGCGGAAACGGGGCACTACCATGCGCATAAGGTGGCTCCTGGAAAACACAAAAAGCAACCGAAAGAAATCTTTGGGTTGCTTTGGGGAATAAGGGCGGCGGGATCGTACCCGCCGCGATGGATTTGCATCAAAATATTCGCAAACGGTTAGCCGCTAATTTTGGCAATTTGAGCTTCGGACTGCTTGACCACGCTCGGGGGCAAGGCCACAAAGTTCACTTTATTCATAAAGTGTTCAGCATTGCCGCCTTTGGGTGTGATGGCCCAAGTCAGAAACTTCTTCAATGTGGCCGCCATCTCGGCAGAAGGTTGCTTGGAATCGACCAATGCATACTCGTAGTTGATGATGGGGTAACTTGACGCACCCGGGGCGAAAATCAGGCTGATGCGCTGATTTGCCGGGGTTTGTGGAACCATCTCGGCCGCAGCCGCTTTCACGTTTTTGATTTCAGGCAACACAAACTTGCCATCCTTGTTTTCAAGTCGGGCTTCGCCGAGCTTGTCATCCATAATCTGCTTTTTGAAGCTCACACCGATGTATGCGATGGAATACGGGTTGTTCTTGACCGCATCGACCATGCCAGGGTTGCCTACCGCGCCGATATTGCCCTGTACCGGCGCCCAGCTTACGGTTACGCCATAGCTGTAATCGTTCGCCCAGGAAGGGGTCGAGTCGGTTAAATATTGGGTGAAAATAAAGGTATCGCCGGAACCATCAGTGCGATGCACGGTGATAATGGCGTGGTGAGGCAGCTTCAAACCGGGATTCAATTTGGCAATGGCCGCATCATCCCACTGCGTGATCTTTCCGCTGTAAATGCCAGCCAACACCGGGCCACTTAATTTCAGATGATCACCATTCAAGCCCGGCACGTTGTAATTAACCATCTGGCTGGAAATAGCCATCGGAATGTTCAACATACTTGGATGCTGCTTCATTTGCGCATTGCTTAAATAGGCATCAGAGGCACCGATTTGCGCCAAACCTTGCATCGATTGCGCTTGGCCGGTACCACTGCCCGTGCTGGCGGTGGTGAGTTGAACATCCGGGTTCGCTTTGGTGTAGACCGGTTGCCATAAGTTAAATAGTGGATACAGCAAGCTCGAACCTGTTTCCAACACCGATACCGTGCCGGCCATTGCCGAACCCGTGGCCAACATTGCCACACCGGCGACCACTGCAACGCTCGTGCCGCGCATCGTTTTGCTCATCTTCAACATGACTCACCTCTTAAACTAAAAACACATACAGATAGCGCAACAAATAATTCATTGCAGCAACTAGGACCCATGCAATCAAAAATAGGTTTTTGAATTTTCTGTGAATTTTTTATGAACAAATGATGACACCCGGATTGCTGCCGATCTGAGATCCAACTCAAAAGTCAGAGACGAGGTGTGTACTGATTGAAGCCTGTTTATAGCGTCGTTATTGAGGAAGACGATCGGTGTTTGGTTTGCACCCAACCGGGCGGTAGACAGGCGATCGTTGGCGTCAGGGTAAATCCGGACTGTTGCATTCACCCGTGGTGGCATAAGAAAAGGTCCAGCCGAAATGGCTTCGACCGGACCCTGATTGCCGTTTACAAGCGACGTTTTACAGCCTGTGGCGTTCGTGTTCCGAATGATCAGCGTCGTCTGAGTGCTCAGAATCCTGATCGTGGTCCGGGAAGTCGAACAGGTTCATCAGGTTGCCGATGGCAGGCTGATTGACCGGCTTGTAACGATTGCCTTCCTTATGCTGCACCGGATTGGGCAGGTTGTCTCGACTGCGATTTGAAATGGTCGGCAACATCCAGTTTGCTTCGATGAATTTCAGCAGAGAGGCATGATCGTAGTACGTATGGTCAACGTATCCACGCTTGGCGTAGGGTGAAACGACGATGAGCGGAATACGTGTGCCATCACCGAAGAAGTCGACAGGTTGGATATAACCCGAGTCATAGTATCCGCCACCTTCATCGGTGGTGATGATAATGGCCGTCGATTTCCACAGTGTCGGGTTAGCCTTGACTTGCTTGATGAGATCCTGGAGGAACTGTCCATACAGATCGGTCGTGGAATCTGCCGGGTGACCGGCGAGCGCCTCGAACGGACGAACGAATGAGACTGCGGGCAATGTGTCGTTATGCACGTCGTTCAGGAAAGCCCCGTAATTTTGCAGGTTGTCCTTTTGTGAGGTGGTCTCGATGCTGCTGTATGCGGTGAGTGGATCGCAAATGCCGCAGTAAGAATGGAACGCCAGCGGAATACCGTCCACGGAATGTGCGAACCGAGTGACATCGTCGCCACGGTCAGCCGAGTAATATTTCCACGATACATGGTGAGCCGTCATCACATCCGCGATGGTTGGAATACTTTGCGGCGGCAGAATGAAGTGATCCGCACCCAACGCGTTGGTTGAACCGTCCTGGTTCCAGTACAGGTTGTAGTTATTCAACAGATAGTAGTGGTCAGGGGCGCAGTTCGCCTTATGCACGCCGCCTTTTCTGAGCTGCGACATCACGCTGGCAACACCGGGAGCCGAGAGGTCCGAGCAGTTGACGTATGAGCCGCCGCTATAACCATCCTGGGTGTAGTAGTTGTTGGTTCTCGGTACCGGGTCGGGGTTCTCGATCTGGTTCGCGTACGGAACAGCGGCAGTACCATCAAGCGTGTCGGGGTTGGTGAAGAATGCGACGTCACCAGACACAATTGCCTGGAAGTTCGCACCCGTGCCACCCATGATGGCCTGATGGTAGTTGTCGCTGATGGCGTAATGATCGGCCAGGGATTTGAAGATCGGTGCATCGCCAGGCTGTTGTTGCCCCTTGGCGTCGATGTAGGGATTCATGTTGTAGAAACCCATGGAGATCGCACCTTCCTTCGGATTGAACCCGCCAGCAGGTGGTGGATTGCCATTGGAACCTGTGCCGATGGTCTGTTCTACCCATGCAAACTTGTCGTGCTTGCCACCATCGACGTCCTGCCACATTTGGAAGAAGCGATGAACAGGATCACCGGTGTACGCGGTATAAGGGACGTACTTGCTGATCTGGAACGGTCCGTTCGGCATGTCAGCCGGGAAACGCGTATCCGGAACGTACTGCGCCTGCCCTGTCGTGCGCGGATCGGCCCAGGTGGTATACGGCTGAGGAAGGGTGGTGTACGTGTCCACCGAAGGTGTCTTGGTGTGGTATTGGGTCAAATCCAGGCCGATGTTTTGTGCGGCCTTGTCAAAATTGGGGCCGGGCGAACCATCGGCGTCGACGATGCCCTCGCTCCGCAGGTTCCTGATGGTTTGACCATCGGTGGGTTTGTAGGTGCCGAACAGATTGTCAAAGCTGTGGTTCTCACCAACGACAATGATGACGTGCTTGATGGGCGTAGTGGTGATTGTGCTTGATGTATCCGCTTGCACCGTACCGGTGTGGCAAGCCAACACCGCAAGAAATGCAGACAATCCGTGAGCGTACTTTCCGAGCGTCATTCCGAGTTTCATGATCAAGTCCTCCGATTAGTTGGACATGGGTCCAATGGGTGTGCGCAAACAAGAGTCAAAGCGAGTTACCCACCCGGCCAGACTGCATAACTCCTTATTTTAGGCAGGGTATTAATTAGCCTAGGCAATGGTGGCGAAGACACTATTTCATCGCTCAGTTACGGATATGTGACGGTGGAGAAAGTATTTTGCTCTGTTCTAATTCAGGGGTTTACATGGCAATAACCAATGCCGAGACCAAGCAATTGTGGCGCTCAACGGAATGGTCAGGATTGTTCCTGGGCGGTATCAGAACTCAGAGGCTGAACCGGCTGAGATGCGAGATCGATGATTGAAATCGAACTACTGTGAATGTTGCGTTGTACCTGCTCCTGCCTGAGTGTCGGCAACATACCGATGCGATTTTTCCAGCACCGGTCAGTGAATCAGGTTGGCACATCGAGTCATCGAGTTCGCCGAGAAGTACTCCACCAGCATACCGTCTCATGCCACAATCCCCCTGCCCTCTGGTTCAGGCCATTTGGAACAATGGGGCGATCGCATCACGATAAGTAAAACAGAGTTCGTTTAATCAATTATGGGAATCGGAAGTCATGGCTGATTTTATTCAATTTGTACTGAGCAACTTTACGCTGACCTTTCTCGTGGTCGGTTTTATCTTTGCCTTCATTTCTCTTGTGTTCAAACACAAGCCATTGCAGAAAAAGCAAATCATCGAAGCAATTTTTTCTTACTTTTTGCTATTCAGTATCGGAATCAGTTATCTCTACAATTTCGTTATGCATGTCTTTTTTGCGGAGATAACGGCAGCTTTCATCGGCTGGGCGAACAGTCCATTTCAATATGAGGTGGGGTTCGCCAGCCTGGGTTTTGCAATTGTGGGTTTGCTTGCGTTTCGACAAGGTCTCGCGTTCCGTGCCGCATCTATCATCGGGCCATCATTCTTTCTTTGGGGCGCGGCAGGCGGGCATGTGTACCAGATGATCACAAGCCACAATTTTGCACCGGGAAACGCCGGCATTATCTTCTGGACGGATATCTTTTTACCCGTCATCTCATTTGTCCTTCTTTACCTGCAATACAGCCAGGAAAAATCGGAAAATCTGGCCGATAACAAGGCAAATCTTGCCGACGCCAACAGGTTCTAAATTCCCTATCTTCAAACATTCATGGCCGACCGATTGCCCCCGGACAGGAATATCGGTTAGCTTAATCACCCGACATATTCGTTGGTGTATCCACACCGTATTGACAGGAGACGAGCCATGGAAAGTAACGATCACGACAAGAACAAGCTGGCCGAGCAGTACGACAAGCTGGCCAGCAAATTCAACGAGATATATCTGTCCAGCAAGGAAAGGGGACGTGAGGCGATGTCTGAGGCGCTGGATAAGGCCCAGGATCAATTGACCGCGCTTGGTACATTCAGCGTAGAACGTGGAGCGGCATTGAAAGCAAGTCTTGCCCGCGACCTGGATCTGACCATTTCCGCCGCCCATCATCTGGGGGAGGAAGCCAAGGATCGTCTCCACCCGTCCCGCTTGGGAGCGGGGGCACTCGCTTCCATCGCCGCCGTGCTGGAATTGGGCAGCCATGCACTACGCACGCTGAGCGATGAAGCACAAAAAACGATTACCTACAAAACCGGGGAAATAACTTCGGCTGGCACATTGACCTGCCAATCCTGCGGGCAGAAGGTGCACCTCAAGCACACGGGGCACGTTCCCCCCTGCCCGAAATGCAGCGGCACTTTATTCCACAAAGGTTATTAATTAACTAATAATTAGTAACCAACATTTATTACCATTACTGGTAATCAGGTGCTCTCTACTTTCAGTCGAGCACCTAATATCTGTCTTTTTTGATAACCCGGCCAGCCCAGAAAAAACGAAATGGGAGAACAGGGAATCAGCTCATAAAATAAGTTTCCATCATTAAAATTCTTTTTAATTCGAAAACTTAATATTTCTTCAATTCCATCTTTTTTTTTACCGGAATTTCAGATAGCTTTTCTCGTATGAGAGCAGCAATTACTGTCTCAGCGCACCCGAAGACTGGACACTTCACCAAAGTGAATCTGGGAATCGGAAAGTAGTAGTAAAACAATTGGAGTCCCATCATGTCCCGTTTTACCAAACTGTCTTTAGCACTAACAACCATTGGCGTTGCATCAATACTCAGTGCATGTGGTGGAGGTGGTTCGTCTTCCGTCGCCTACACGCCATATGACCCTTATTTACCTGGACTGGACGCACCCTGTACCCCCGGAAATGATGTCATCGGTACATGGAAGGTCGTCTCCAATAATCAGACTTTGATGCCTGATTCGCCTCAGCTACCCTTCTTCAGTTACAACCAGCCGTCTGTGAACAGCGATGGCATCGTCGTCTTCCGTGGGCGCGCCAAAAGCGCCACGAGCGGTTCAGGTGAAATTCAACGGGGTGTTTATGCGACCAATGCCTGCAAACCGATAACCATCTACACCGTTGCCGATACGGCGAATACCCAGGTTCCGGCCCCTAACAACACCAACGCGACCTTTAATGAGTTTCCATCCATTCCCAGAATCGATGCCCACTCCGGTTTGATTGCCACTCGGGGGCAATCAGCACCCGTTTGGACTTATACGGATCCGGTCACGTTGCTCGATACGAAGGTAGGGACTTCCGGTTTGTACGTGACCATGCCCACGGAGCTCGCCACTGGCGTCGGGATACTTGGCAATGTGCCGGAATTCTCTTATATGCAGGTACCGGACGCGAGCACGACCGGGATCAAGTTCGATCAGTTTCCCGGCTCGCCGAGCGTCACAGACAACAAGTACCTCGTATTCAAAGGGAACTACACCGATGGCGCTTCCAAAACGGGCGTGTACTACCGTGATCTGAGCGTCTCAGGATCACCAGTAACAACGATAGCTAATACAAATACGGTTATTCCCGGTCAAACAACCGCGACCACATTTGGTTCCACGGCACCGCCAAGCGCGGAAGGCGGCAAAGTCGTGTTCGTCGGTTTGGATAATGAAGGCGCGCCGACCATGGGCGGCATCTATATGGACACCATCCCGGTCAAAATCAAAACAGGACCTACCCCGCTGGTAACTATTGGTGAACAAGTACCGGACAAGACCGGCGCGCCACTGGGCACTTCAACCTTCACTCAAATCGGCGAAGCGCTCGCTTTTGATGGGCAATATGTAGCCTTCTGGGGTGCCTGGGGTCAGGATTTCAAGACAACACCACCTGGTGGGATGCACGCCGTCACACTCAACTGCCCGACCGATGGCAGCCAAGCGCTACGGAATGCCTGTATGAAGGATTATCCCTCCGGCCAAGCCACAGAATATGAGCCGGATAATCAGGGCATCTTCTTAGTCGACTCTCAGACCAAGAAAGTCTGGATGGTGGCCCGCGGAGAATATGGGTACACAGGCCCACTGGGTGGAAGCGCCCCTCAATTCCAGGGCTTTATGTACTGGGTTTACTCCGGTTCACCCCAAGGTGGCGACGCTGAACCACCCCATTGGCGTGCCTCGGCATTTGCCGCAGTAGATGGCAGCCGGGGCGTGCTCTTCAAGGGCTCACCGACCGCATCCACAGTCTCGGGAATTTATGGTGTACCGTTCGACAAGAACACGAACACACTCGGCACCACCTTCAAGGTAATCGCTACAGGTGACCTGATGACTACACTGGATGCCGCTGAACGTGATGGCTTACCGATCACATCGGTTGCCATCGAACGCGAGGGCCTACGGAATGGCTGGCTGACGCTGACTGCCTCGTCTGCCGACTGGGCGGGCGCATATGTCACCTACTTCCCGAGTGCATTCCATCTTGCAGGCACCCCGGATGCCAATGGCATTGATAATCTGATTCTTGGTTATTAATTCGAGCAATCGAGGTGAGCGCAGTTCCGACTGGCACCAGTGAAGGTGTTGCCGGAACTGGCATTGGGGCAGGAAGTACTCTCCCTGCTTTATTTACCCGATGAGTCGAGTAAGCCGACTCTGAAAAGAGTCAGACTCTTAACCATAAAAATGCCCCACTCAATGCGGGGCTTTTGTTATTTGCCATCAGCAAATGGATCAGGGGTGCATGTACGCCCAACCCTGCAGTTGACGATCAACCAGATAGGCCACACCGGATGGAACAATGTCCTTGTCGTGTACATCGTACAAATCTTTTTTGTAATCGAGTTTGTTGGCAACAATCGTGTTGTGACACACCCTGAACAGAACACCCTCTTTCTTCATGCCATCGATGGTTGCCTGCAGATCCGCATCCATGACCGCACGTTTCAGCAATTCGATACCGCCACCGTGAATAACCACTTCAATGTGCATATTCTTGGCACCGCTGGCTTTGATGTTGTTGCGCACATTCCGTAACACGGCAAGCTCACGATCAGGATTCTTCTCATCCAGTTCATACACCACATGCTTGAGATGGCGATCAGTGCTGGCCCAAGCGGAAATACTGGTCAGACTGGTGACGGTGGCGATCCCAATAAGGTTGGCGAGAAAAGTTCTACGTTGCATGCTATTGCTCCAGAGGTTGATTACAGAGTGGCTATCATCATTATCCCCAGTAAAACAGTAGGCAAATTGAAATTACAACGATACACATAATCATGATTTATGCAGTATTTCATTAAATAATGAATAAGCCCCTATGCGCATTAAAGGCATTTACGTATCACCATCTTGTCGCATCTAGCTCAAGAAGCGCTGCTTTTGGATACCACCACCCAACAGCAGAATCGACAGAATCACCCCGCTCAGCCGGGATGGCAATCTGGAAAATAACATCGGCTTATCACAGGCTAACCGGTAGTCAGATATGAGCAGAACATGGCCAGGAAGTGATGACCTTCACCTTCGATTGCCCGAATTTTGAGGGAGGCGAGGTCATCCACCCATTCGATCACTGATGGGAAAAGGCCTGGTCATCGACCGTCAAAAAACATGAACAAAGACTTGTTCGGGTGGTAGAGTACGCAGGATTTTATCATTGATAGCCCTATACTTTAGCGATTGATAATAGTGTACGGGCGATTGATTTTTCTGAAATCGATGCGGGCAAAGCCCTAAGATTTTTTATGGGGAAAATACCCCAAGTTGATATTCAGGGCTCAAAGAGGAAACCAGATGAAAATTAAACAACAATTAATAATAACCACCATAATTTCAGTAGTTGCACTGATCACGATTGGCTCTTATGGCATATTGCATGAACGCTCAACGGGGGCGAGACAAGCAAAAATCCAATCCAATGGAATTGCGACATTACTCTATACATCTGAAACCATTCGACTTTTAAGCAACATCCAGAACCAGCTCAAACGGGCTGTTGACACCAATACCCTCCCTTCCACCGAAGGCAAGTCCGATTCAATAGACCCTTATCTGAATAATATTCAGGACGAGTCCAAAGAACTATCCAGCATAACCAGTGGATTGGCCGCGCTAAAAAACAAGAATCCTCTAGTGAATAAAACTCGACTTGATATTATTACGGAGAGTGAATCAATTATTCAGGAAAAGATAACCCCGGCATCAAATCTTATAAAGGCCGGAAACATGATTGATGCACGCAAAGCCATTGATACATCGGTTGAGCCAGGCATTCGAGAGATCATTGATCTGTCGAAAAAACTTCAATCCATGATCGACCACAACCTTCAAGCTGAAACCGCGAAGAATATGGCAAGAATTGAACGGGATACCATCCTTTATGGCATCACGCTGCCACTCGTCATTCTTATTATCATTGGCATTGCTGCCCTGGTAATTCGCGGCATAACCAAAGGCTTGAACGCAGCAGATCAAATGGCGCTGGCTTTTGCTGAGGGCAAGTTGGATCGCCCGGTCACCATTGATACCAAAGACGAGATTGCTGAAATCCTGCATCACATGAACAATGCCCGTGAGGCCCTTCGCCAAACCTTGAGTCAAATTGGCAGCGCATCCATTCAATTGGCCTCTGCAGCGGAGGAAACCTCTGCCGTGTCGAGCCAAACGGATCAGGGTGTGCAACAGCAACAACTGGAAATCGATATGGTTGCGGCTGCAATGAATGAAATGAGCGCGACTGTTCAAGACATCGCACGTAATGCTTCTGAAGCGTCAAATGCAGCGGGCATAGCCAACACGGCTGCGATATCAGGGCAAAGTGTCGTCAAACGTTCTGTATCAACCATCAACCAACTGGCCGAGAATGTCGAAAATGTGGCCCAAGCCATTACCACCCTTGAAGGGGAATCTCATGAAATCGGTAAAGTTCTGGACGTCATTCGAGCCATTGCCGAACAAACCAACCTATTGGCACTGAATGCGGCGATTGAAGCGGCGCGTGCCGGTGAGCATGGACGCGGTTTCGCCGTTGTTGCCGAGGAAGTGCGCTCACTGGCTTCTCGTACCCAGGGCTCTACCGAAGAAATCCGCCAGATGATTGAGCGCCTGCAGTCTGGTTCCGGCGATGCGGTTAGCGCCATGAAACAAGGGAAAATGCAGGTCGAAACCAGCATCAACACGATGACTGAAACCGAGAAGGCGCTGATGGAGATTACGCAATCCGTACAGACCATCAACGACTTGAACTTCCAGATTGCCAGTGCGGCTGAAGAGCAAAGCGCGGTAACAGAAGACATGAACCGAAATGTTCAGAAAATTTCGACCATCAGTGAACAATCTGCTCAAGGTGCCGGACAAACCCGGATCGCCTCTGAGGAGTTGGCGCGATTAGCCGAGGGTCTTCAAGAACGAATCAGTCACTTCAGACTGTAATTTAGCCTGGTTAGATGAGCCTTCAGTGATCAAGGCTCATCACCGCAAGCATCATCAAGCCATGCGATGTCGATGGGAAACCATTTGACGTCGCATGGCTTTGTTTTATCCGCTCTGGAGAATACCGACGCTATTCCCACAGATAGGCATCCATGGACAACCCCCCATAAGAAAACGGGGGGTGATAATGAATCGGCGTCGAATCTCCTGCCGCCCCCAACGCGACGAATAGGGGCAGGAAATGCTCTGCTGTAGGATGCGCATCCGCGCCATTGGGAGCGGACCGATAATCCAGCAATGATTGAATATCATGCTTGGCGACCTGCTCCGCAACCCAGTCATTGAATCGCAGCGCCTTTGCTTCAAGTGCGGGGGCAACTTCCTTTTTCTGCGGCCATGACAGCCAACTGAAATTATGCGTGATCGAGCCCGTCGCCACGATGAGCACTCCTTCCTGGCGTAGCGGTACCAAGGCTTCCCCGAGCTTGAGATGCGCCATGGGGCTGCCGTTATGGATCAACGAGAGTTGAGTAACGGGAATATCCGCGTCCGGATACATGACCGTCAACGGGATCCAGGCACCATGATCAAGTCCCCTGTTCTGACTCAAACCCGCATCGATTTGCCTTTCGGAAAAGAGCTCGACAGCGCGCCGAGCCAATTCCGGCGCGCCTGGTGCGGGATAAGTCATTCGGTACAGTTCGGGAGCGAACCCACCGAAATCATGAATCGTTTCTGGGGATTCGGCGAGACTCGCAACGGGTAGCTGCGCCTCCCAGTGTGCCGAAATCACCAGGATCGCCGACGGTCTGGGGCACCGCTGACTGATCTTCCGCCAATCTTCCAGCGCGTCTGGTGCGTTCAGAAGGGCATCCGGCGCACCATGGGAAACGAAAACCACCGGCATGATTGCTGTGTTCATGACACGGTTTACTCTTTCAGCGCTTCGACAGGGATATTGATGGTGACTTCATCCGAGACACCCGGTGCATACAAACCCATGTTGAACTCCGAACGCTTCACACGCGTGTAGGCATTGGCGCCGATTTCATCCTTCTTGTACAAGGGATTTGGCTTGTTCTGAAATGAGGTCACCGTCAACGTCACCGGCTTGGTAATGCCTTTGATGGTCAAGTTGCCATAAATCTTCGAAGGCTTGTCGCCTTTGAATTTCACGGAAGTCGACTTGAAGGTAATTACCGGATATTGGGCGGAATCGAAGAAGTCTTTGTCCTGCAGGTGTTCATTCAGCAACGCCATCCCCGTATTCACCGACTTGGGATCAATAGTGATGTCCACTGAACCGGTCTTGGCGACCGGATCGTAGACGATGGTTCCCGTCGTCTTGTCAAAGCTGTGAACCTGATTGGAGAAGCCGAAGTGGTTGTACTCAAATCGCGGTTGAGTATGCGGCACGTCGATGACATAAGTCGTCGGTGCGGCAATCGCGCAAGGAGCGATGGTGACAAGGGCAAGGGATAAAGCGATGTTTTTCATGGATGATCTCCTGACAATAACAATGTGACAACGAACTACTTTTGACTGGCCGCCGCGTGGGTGACGAGTCGAAACTTGATCTGGACTTCATTGGCTACAGTGCCGAAATCGGCCCACATGCCGGTACCGATCTTGAACTCGGCCCGTTTGAGCGTGAACGCGCCTTCAAACACTCCGGTATCCCCTTCCTGATGGAAAGTGGCGACCGATTCGATCGGATGGGTTTGCCCCTTGATGGTCATATCCCCAGCCACCGTGTACTGACGATCCCCCTGTTTGTCGGTCGACAACGGGGTGAACGACGTGGCGACAAATCGTGCTACAGGAAAGGCCTTGGTATCGAACCAGAGTGAATCGGCCAATGCCTCGCTGGCCTCGTCCGAACCAGCGTCCACACTCGCCAATGCGACATTGATCTCGGCCTTTGCCTGGGCCGGTTTATCCGGATCGAAATCAATCGTTCCCGACACCTTCCTGAACGCCCCGCTGGACGGCACATTCATCTGCTTGAACGCAAAACCGATCGTGCTCTTGCTTGCATCCAGCACGGTGAAATCAGCTGCCAAGGCTGGCACCATGCTGAATGGAATCAGCGCCAGGCCCGCGAGGGCACTTAAATTTCTGGGCGTCAATTTCATGTGTCGCCTCCTAATTTCCAGTTTTTTTGAGGAACGGCAGCATCCGGCTGAGAATGTCGTCACGGTCAACGAAATAGTGTTTGAGTGCCGCTAGAACATGACCCACAACCAGCGTGGCCAACGTAAAATTCAGAACCTGATGAACCATGGTCAGCACCGCGCCCAACTCTTTGTTCTTGGAGAGCAGATCGGGCAAAGGCAGAACGCCGAAATAAACGACCTGAAACCCATCCGCCGAACTCATGAGCCAACCACTGATCGGAATGGCTGCCATCAGGAAATAGAGCAGCCAGTGCATCAGTTTGGCCGCCGTTCTGGTCCATGGCGCCATCGTCTCGGGCAGTTCCGGCGGTTGATGCGTCCATCGCCAGATCAACCGTAATAGAACCAACAGGAAAATGGTCACCCCCGCCCACTTGTGCCACGAGTACAGCTTCAGCTTCTCGGGCGACAGAGGAAGATCGTGCATGTACAGGCCAAGACTGAACGTCGCCAACAAAGCGAATGCGACCAGCCAGTGCAAACTGATTGCCGTTCGCGTATAGCTGATTGGTTGTTCCATACTGATCCCCCTGGGCAACGTAGTGCAGTGAGTGCAATCTACGCCTAGAAGATCATGGGAAATAGCCTACAAGTCGGCAATAATTGTTGCTAAATTTGCAACAATCAAAAGAGAGGTGACCATGGATCGTCTGGATAGCATGCGACTCTTCATCAGGATTTCCGAACTGGGGAGTTTCTCTGCGGCAGCCCAGCAGCTGAACGTGGCTCGTTCGGTGGTCACGCGGCAACTGGTGGCGCTGGAAAAGCATTTGGGCGTCAAGCTGCTTGCGCGAAGCACACGGCGTCTGAGCCTGACATCGGCTGGTTCCGCGTATCTGGAGAAGTGCCGCGAAATTCTTCAATTGGTGGAACAGGCCGAATCCAACGTGCTCGCAGACGAGCAATCGCCGCGCGGCCATATCCGGATCACGCTGTCCTTTTCGTTCGGCATTCATAAACTCATGCCGATGTTTGGCGAGTTTCTCAATACATATCCGGATATATCGCTTGAACTGGAATTCAGCGATCAGAGAATCAACCTGATCGAAGGCGGTTTTGATCTCGCGATCCGGATTTCTGACCGACTGAGCCCCGGCGACGTGGCCAGAAAGATCTCCAAAAGCCACGAAGTCATCGTCGCGGCACCGAGTTACCTGGATAAGAACGGTCGCCCCAAACACCCCAGCGAATTGATCCATCACGAGTGTTTCGGCTACCTGCTGGCCACCCGAGCCAGCTGGTCGTTCATTGTCGATGGGCACCTTCAATGGTTCCCGATCCAGGGGCGGCTGCAGGCAAGCAGCGGCGATGCCCTGCTTGCCGCGGCGATTTCCGGTTTGGGTATCACAAACGCGCCCCTGTTCATGGCCGATCAGGCCGTCCGAGAAGGAAAACTGGAAGTCCTGCTGCCCGAATTTTCGACGACTGAACTGGGAATCTATGCCGTTTATCCGAGCAACCGCTACATACCGCACCGCGTGAGCGTGCTGGTCGATTACCTTGCAAAACAACTGAAAACCCGTGTTCCAGACACGCCGCTGAAGGCGGCGCAGAGCGCGTTTTCCTCTTGACTAGAAATAGCCGGACGAGTAAAGTGCCGCACTCAATTTAGTCGCGTAGCTCAGTGGTAGAGCATCACCTTGACATGGTGGTGGTCGGTGGTTCGATCCCACTCGCGACTACCAAATTCAAGTTTTTTGACGTCCAAGGAAGTCCGAAAAACACACTCAAACCCGCACCAAGTATTGCTTTGCGGGTTTTTTGTTGTCCAGCGAAGTCCGAGAGAGTGGCTTGCAATCCGGCATCTACTGACGGTATGTTTGACGGTATGACGGTATTTTCACTGTCACCGTTGCTAGGAGATACCGTCATGGCACTTACAGATACCGCAATCAAATCAGCAAAGTCTTCTAGCAAGCCGTTCAAGCTTACGGATGAAAAAGGCTTGTATCTGCTTATTCAACCGTCTGGTGGCAAGCTTTGGCGGTTTGACTATCGCTTCAACGGCAAACGTAAAACTCTAGCACTCGGCTCATATCCTGCCGTCAGCTTGAAAGACGCTCGTGAGCGCCATGGTGACGCACGTAAGCAACTAGCACATGACATAGACCCTTCTGAAGCAAGAAAAGAAAAAAAAGAGGCGGTCATAAATGCAAAGCTCAAAGAAGAAAAAGATGCCACATGCACTTTTGAAGTGATTTCAATGGAGTGGTTTGAAAACAAAAGAACACTCTGGAAGCCAACACATGCAGAAAAAGTCTTAGCACGTCTCAAAAACGATATGTTTCCCTTCCTGGGGAAAAAACCGATCACTGAAATAACTTCGTCCGAAGTTCTAGAAGCACTTCGTCGTATTGAAGAACGCGATGCAATTGATACTGCTCATAGAGCAAAGCAAGATGTTAACCGTGTTTTTAACTATGCGATTTCGACAAGTCGCGCGATTAACAATCCGGCCGCTTCACTTACAGATGCACTTAAGCCGAAGATTAAAGGGCATTTTGCATCTATCACTGATCCGGAAGAAATCGGCCCATTACTGAGAAAAATTCACGGATATAACGGGTCACCAGTGGTTTGCTCGGCATTGAAAATTATGCCATACGTTTTCGTGCGTCCGGGTGAGCTTCGCACGATGCGGTGGTCACATATTGACTTTGAAGCAGCTCGGTGGAGTTATGCGTCTAAAACTGGACAACTGCATATCGTTCCTTTAGCGGAGCAAGTTATAGAAGTTTTGCGCTGGTTGCAGCCGATAACCGGACAGACAGAATTCGTTTTTATGGGTGCACGTTCTGACACTCGACCTATATCAGAAAATACCATCAATGCTGCATTACAAACACTGGGTATCGATACACAAACTGAATTAACCGGTCACGGTTTCCGAGCGATGGCGCGAACAGTATTGGAGGAAGTCCACGGGTTTAGGCCGGAAGTGACCGAGCTTCAGCTTGCACATGCTGTCCGTGATCCATTGGGCAGGGCATACAACCGCACCATGCATCTTGTTGAGCGCCGCCGAATGATGCAAGTGTGGGCGGATTATCTCGATGAACTGCGTTTAGTGAAGTCCTGAGAGGCAGGATACGGCACAAAAGTGCGGCATAAATCGCACAAAATCAAAAAATCTAGAAAAAATTTCAAAACATTAGAAAAGCCGCTTAACAAGCGGCTTTTTTCATTAATGCATCCGGATTTATCCACCAAAAATTGCGTTACGAAACAAAATATTTTAGTTAGAAATTTTGCGTAGAAAATATTAATGCTTAACATAATTATGGAGACACAAAACAAAAGGAGAAACATAAATGCAAATTAACCAACAGCACCAATTAGACAGATTGGTTAGATTAAAAGAAGTCATGGGTGTAACGGGTTTATCCAAGTCTACGATTTACGATTTAATATCAAAAAACAGATTTCCTCAACAATTCAATATCAGTGAACGTGCAGTCGGTTGGCGCGAATCAAGCATTCGATCCTGGCTTGATAGCAAAGAACAAAAGAATAGGATCGAATCAGTAAATGCATGATTTTTTCTCAATTATTTTAAGAGGAGCAAGAGCTATTCCGACTTCGTCAGAATCATCCGGGATCGCTTCGCTCACCCGCCCCCGTTCGCTTCGCTCAGGGGGTTGCTATGGGATTTCACCATTACTTTTGAGGAGTTTTCTAGTATGAAAAGAGGCAGAAAAAAACTGAGCCCCGCAGAGAAAAGAAGTCATTACATAAATATCGCTTTTAATGAAAATGAGCTTAGCTCAATACATCAGCGTGCATCAATCTCAAGGACAAAGCCATCCATTTATGTTCGTGAATCTGCATTGGATTCCCTTGATAAGTTACCGGCTGTTATTCCTGCAATTAATCTAGAAAAATGGATTGAGCTTGGCAAAGTCGGCAGCAACCTGAATCAAATTGCGCATGCATTGAACTCACATGAACAAGTTGAAATTGTATATATAAGAAAGGTTCTAGATAACTTACGAGCAACACTCATCCGTTTAAGCCTTGATAACAACGAGGGGTTAAACGAATGAAAGCGATGCGTAAAATAATTAGAGGTTCTGGTTTTAAGGGCGTTCTAGATTATGTCTTTGACCGAGAAAATGGAAAGCAACCTGGGCGCTTGCTCGGTGGAAACATGTCCGGCATTGACCCCACAACACTCGCAAGTGAATTTGGCGTCACACGCAAATTACGATATGAAATCAAAAAACCTGTTTGGCACAACAGTTTGCGTTTACCCGCCGGCGACCATATCTCAGATGATCAATGGGTGAAAACCGGCGATGACTACATGAGCCGTATGGGCTTTAGTGACGCTCATATGCGGTGCTATGTCCTACACGACGATGCAGACGGACAGCACATTCATATAGTCGCCAGCCGAATCGGCATTGATGGCTCTTTATATACAGGTCAAAACGAAAACCTAGAAAGTACACGTCAAGTAGAAATACTAGAAAAAATTCATGGTCTGACAATCACAAAGGGACGCGATCTTGAGCCGGATGGTTCCGTGTCCATGCCTGATCGTAGTAAACCAAAAAAGAATGAGACCGAAAAATCCATTAGAACCGACTCCGCCCCGCCGCGAGTCATATTGCAGTCGATTCTCGATGAAGTTATGTCTTCACCAGCGATCACAGTTTCTGCGTTCATCGAGCGTCTACATGCTGCTTCGGTCTATGTGAAACCATCGGTAGCAAGTACAGGCAGACTTAATGGTTTTTCATTTTCACTTGACGCTCAAATCTGGTTTAAAGGATCCGATCTCGGCAAGCAATACAGCGTTTCAAACCTAATAAAAAACGGATTAAATTATGAGCAAATTAGAGACAGTTCAGCGATTATCGCAGCAACAGAGCGAGCATCTAGTGCAAGCAGTGAGATCAGAGTCAGAGATACAAGCAGCAATGCTCGAGACAGCAGTAGCGATGACAGCACTGAGCGAAGAGTCAGCAGCGCAAATCCAGTCACTAGAGCAGAAAATGGAAACAGCATCCATGCGTCATATGTCAGCACTGAAAAAGAGTCGCATGGACATGAACAGTTTGATCACGGAGACATTAACAGCGACGCAAGAACTGAAGCAGCAAATAAAGATTCTATCCAAGAATCACACTCGAAAATTGACAGCCATGATATTCACGATCGGCTTGATAACTGGCGCGCTACTGCTGATGACATTACTTCTCTTGCAGCCGTCGCTACTCCAGGCGCTCTGGAAAGTAAGTCACTAACGGCAGCACAAAAAGCAAAAGTCGATGCGGTCACGAAACAGCTCAATGCACTTGATTCACCTTTATACAGACTGACTCTCATATCGCGTTCAGATAAGTCAAAGAGCTTCAATCTTGGCAAATCCAAGAATGACGAAGAAGAACGCTTTTTTGCAAAAAAAGAAGTTATTTCTCAGATACCTTTCTTAAGCCGTAAAAATGCACAAAATCACGATATTTACGTCACTCCAATCGACACAAAAAATCACTACATTGTCGTTGATGACGTCCGTGATTATATGACACTTCTTAACGACGGATTTAAGCCGTCAATCATCCAAGAATCATCAGAAAACAACTGCCAAGCAATCATCAAAATCGATAAAGCAGAGTCGTCAAAATCAGAACAGTCCGCAGCAAACAAACTCGTTCTAAATCTGAATCAGAAATTCGGTGATGAACAGTTCTCTGGCGTCATTCATCCGTTTAGACTCGCGGGCTTTTCAAACAAAAAGCTTAATCGAAATAATACATTTACGACGCTCATACTCGCGATAGATCGACTTTGTGAAAAATCAGCACAGATGCTTGCTGACATAAGAAAGTCGCTTAAAAACGAGAATAAGTACGTTTCTGAGCATGTCGAGCAAAGCGAGACACGAAGCTTCACTCAATATCGAGAAAATCACGTTGATTCGAAAAAAGTACTGAGTGCGACATCGAACAACGGTGATCTTTATCGTCGTTTGATCAAAAACGCATCTAATTTCGCTGAAATCGACATGTCAGTCATTGACTTCAGATTCGCAAAAGAACTACTGAAAAATCACTCACAGCGTGATGTTGTGAACGCAATCATCGAACTCTCGCCGGATATTTCTTCTCGTCATGCGAACGCTCAAGCGTATGCACAGCGCACTGTCGCAAAAGCACAAGAAGCACTCGAAAGTGAGCGTCGCTCATCCATGGTGAAGTCAGAAAAAATGAGAGTTTAACGCCGGCGGCGGCGGCGGGTGAGTGTGACTATTTTGAATCGATTTTTTAACAGATTTGCGACTGCTTAGACCCAGTCGCAAATCACAACACAAGCATCGATAGGAGGTGCATATGTCTGATCTGATTGTACAAAAACTTGACTTATTGTCAATGTCGAAGCTACCACCACCGCCGTTGGATTTTATTCTGCCGGGGCTGCTTCGCGGCACCGTTGGACTGATTACTGGACCCGGTGGAGTTGGCAAGTCTTTTCTCACTTTTCAGCTTGCGATCAGTATTGCGAGCGGTCACGTTTTCTCAGTGCACAGCGACTACGACTCTGTCACAACGCGACCGCTCAGAGTCTTATGGCTGACTGCTGAAGATCCGGCTGAGATTCTTCATCATCGTCTACACAGCATCACTTCAATTTTGTTAGCACGTCATCCATCACCAACATCGCAGACAGATCTTGACGACGCTTTAGAGCGCATCGCAGTTATTCCGACAACCGGAATTGACTTCTCTTTAGTGGATTTTGATGGCGAAGTAACCGACAAAATGCAGTCACTTCACGCGCTCATACAGAAGCACAAGCCGGATATTATTTTTATCGACACTCTTCGTCGTTTTCATGACAGCGACGAAAACGATAACGGAAAAATGTCAAAAGTCTTGAAGAACTTCGAAGCACTCGCAAAAGGTTATAAATGCGCTGTTGCTCTACCTCACCATGAAAACAAATCCGGCTTAAACAACTCAGATGGTAACCAATCAGCTGTTCGTGGTGCTTCTGCCATTATTGATAATGCAAGATGGCTCGTTCGTCTACGAGCAATGTCATCAGATGAGTCAAAACGCTATTTTAACGACGAAAATCATGAACTGAGACGCAAGTACGTCTGTCTCGAAACTAGCGTCAAATCAAATTACGGAGCCAATGGTGGCGGGATTTGGTTCAAGAAAGCTGCGGGCGGTGCGCTTGAGCCAACCGTGCTGGATTCTGAAAAAAAGGGAGGGTTTAACCGTGGAAAAGCTTAACCATAACCCCCTCCCTAATTTTTCTTTGACCCATGCGAGGCATGATTCTGCCCATTGTCTTGCACCCGGTCTTTTTCGGAGTTTGAAAAAAGGTGACAGGAAGAGACTTAAGCTCGACGTGCCATATGAATATGGCATCGACAAGCGGATCGAGTTCAGCGGCCCAGAGCCGCTGGGCGCTGATGATCTTCGCGTACTCCAAGGACTTGTTGCGATGGCTGGTCCGCGTGGCCTTGTGCTATCACCGGCTCCGAACACAGAAGCCAGACAGCAACTCCGGTTATTCCTTGAACCCAAATGGGAGGCCGTCCAGCAGGATGCAATGGTGGTCAAGGGTAGCTACCGAGCACTTGCTCGCGAAATTGGGTATGCCAACCCCGACGACACCAAGCCTGTGCGGGAGTGCATCGAGCGGCTCTGGAAGGTGTCTATCATTGCCCAGAGCGGCAAGAAACGACAAGGCTTCCGACTACTGTCGGAATATGCAACCGACGAGCAGGATGGCAAGCTGTATGTGGCACTGAATCCCTTGATTGCACGCGCCGTCATTGGCGGCGGGCAGCATGTGCGCATCAGTATGAACGAGGTGAGGGCACTACAGACCGACCCGGCGCGGCTTATGCACCAACGCCTGTGCGGCTGGATCAACCCCGGTAAATCTAGGGTGGTGGAACTGGACAGGCTCTGCAGCTACGTCTGGCCTGATGAAATCAACGGCAACGCAATGAAACGGCGGCGTAGCACCGCTCGCCGTGCTCTGACAGAGCTAGTCAGAGTCGGCTGGAAGGTAGAAGAGTATGACAAGGGAAAATTGAAAATCAGCAGACCCAACCCCCACGGTAACTGTACCCAACCAAATCTCTCAAACCAAGCAGGGATGCGGGTTCCAGCCATGTCGAAAAAATCCATTTAAGATATATCTAAGATATATCTAGAATCTGGGGCTGTCTCTTACAATATGACTGCACCTAGTAATTAGGGTAAAACTTAAAAGCGACAGGGTTTTACTTCTTCGCTTCGCTCATCAGTTTTCTTGCATATTTGTGTTCCGCTAGTGGTTCACACTCGCCCGCGCCGCCCG
Organism: uncultured Halothiobacillus sp.; assembly: GCA_964655215.1. Classification (GTDB taxonomy): domain Bacteria; phylum Pseudomonadota; class Gammaproteobacteria; order Halothiobacillales; family Halothiobacillaceae; genus Halothiobacillus. The sequence continues at coordinate 11,130 of CAZZMW010000014.1, read as the reverse complement.
CGCAGCGCGCTAAAAGCTCATTTTTTTTGGTTTCACCACCGATCACGCGTTACCTAGCGGAAGGGCCCTATTAGGCAATATCAAATATCCAGCACCGGCAAGTTTCGCACGATCTTCATTGTCTCCAGACTCACGGTGATTACGCGCATGAACAGTTCCAGCGGGTAGCGTGGGTTGCCCATGGTCTCTATGGCCCAGTCGTTGGCATCGTTGGTGATGCCACTGGCCTTGTCTGGTTTCACGCATTGGCGTTCAACCACCCAGTCCAGGGCGGGTTTGCCGTTGACCACATAGTCGTAGGCTTCGAGCGGGATCCCGGTCAGCGTAATCTTGCTGTTATAGATGAGCGTTGAGAGGTCTTTGTCTTTGCCATTTTTACCGTACTTCATCTTTTCGACCCGGTAATCAGCGGCGTTCAGGGTTTTGCCGCCCGTTTCGATCTTGAGTGGATAAGGTTCTACCGTTTCGTAATTCAGGTGCAGCTCAGCCAGCTTGCGACCAGCTTTGGAAAAGAACCAGAAGTCAGCAGCGGTCTTGACGCAGGGAATGCGCGGCAGTTCCTTGCTCAGGTTGTCGGCGTAGCGCTCGCGGTAATCCGGGGAGTGCAGTAGACCATAGATGTAATAGAAGATGTCCTCCTTGCTGATTGCCGCATCTGGATATGCCGCCTGAAAATGTGCCAGCCCTTCGTCGGTGAGTGCATCCCGGCGGGTACGATGCGATGGCGTTGCGGCGTTGCCAAAAAGGTCATTAGGTGGCGAGGCTTCAGACTCGTCGTAGAGGTTGAGGGGAAAATTTTGCCCGCCGTGAATTGCATGAAGGTCAGGTAAACAATCTGACATAAGTACAGAAAAGGCTCGATCTTCGCCGGGGCCACGCAGGACGATTACCCGGTTCTCTTCCTGGGTAGCTGGGAAGATGCGTGGCATTTGGCCTACACGGTGATTAAACTCAGTTCTGTAGTAAACCCATTGCTTTGTAAATGGGCGATAAAGGCTTCGGGTAAGGCTACTGCCTTCAAAAGCGAAGCTGCGGCCACTAACTAGGTGTTGTTTTAAGCTACTGGTCCAACTGATTTGGTTGGGGTCGGTATTGATAAAGTCGTCAACTCTGGCTTCCCGTTCTGCTTTATTTAGCTCTGCAAATGCTGAGTTAAAACGGGTGACTTCTTGATTGTAAAAATCAATCATCCTTGTCATGGCGGCGTTTACGGCAGTTTTTGAGGCGTTGTAACACCATGCATCACGTCCTGTTTCCAATCCCCGGGAAAAATTAGCGAACAGAGTTTTGGTTTCCTTCCCATCTTTACCCCCCACCTTTATAAATTTCCCAAAGCTGTCGTCCCTCTGCTTTAACCAGTCGCCGTGGATATCGGGTGTAAGGGTTTGCCAAGCATTGGCTTCGCTGATACCAGCAATGCTGCCGAAAGCTTCGATGATGCCGAGCTTATCGGACTGGCTCAGGTAATCGCCAATGTCGTGAAAATGGATTTGGCCTCGCTGGTTGGCAGATGGGTTCTTAACCAACAGGGAGATGGCAATTGGCGCACGACTACCACTGCCGAAAATCTTACCGCCTTCCTTTCGAGATAATTCACCGGATGTTCGTTGATTCCCCCGCAAATGAAACACATGGATCGTACTAAATTCCTCGTGCAGGCATTGGCGTAAACCATCGGCAGTGTTGGCTTCCAGAAACCCTGCATTAGTTACAAAACCAATGACACCACTGTCGCCAATCCGATCACTTGCCCAGCGGATTGCTCGAATGTAGCTGTCATAGAGGGCATTCTTGTTGGTTGCGGAGGAGCGCTCGGCATAGGTTGTGCGAATGCGCTCATCCAAGTGTGGGTATTCCACATTCTGGTTGTTGTCATTTGCACTGGCCTGCCCGGCGGAGTACGGCGGGTTGCCAATAATCACTCGAATATCCAGAGCCTTCTGACGTTTGCGGCGGGCACTGTTTTCTTCCAACAGGGTGTCTACCATGTCGCCCTTTTCGTACATCTGGAAGGTGTCGGTGAGGCAGATGCCCTCAAACGGTTGGTAGTCGCCGCCAACGATGCTGTGGTACACCGCTTCGATATTGATGGCTGCGATGTAGTAGGCCAGTAGCACAAGTTCGTTGGCGTGGATTTCATTCTTGTATTTGTACGGCAGTTGCTCAGTGGCGATGAGGCCGCTTTGCAGCAGGCGGGTGATGAAGGTACCGGTGCCGGTGAACGGGTCGAGGATATGCACGCCTTCACTGCCGAGGGTCTGGCCGAACTCGGTTTGCAGGATGTGGCTGACGCTGTGGATGATGAAGTCCACGACCTCGACCGGGGTGTAGACGATACCCAGTCGCTCTGTCATCTTGGGGAATGCATTGCGGAAGAACTTGTCATAGAGCTCGACCACGATCTTCTGTTTGCCAGCAGCGCTGTCGATGCCTTCGGCGCGTAGCTTGACGCTTTCATAGAAGGACTTGAGGGTGTCTGCTTCCTTGTCGAGTCGGTGTTCGTTCAGCGCATCCAGCACAGCCTGCATGGCCTGACTCATAGGGTTGTGCTGGGCGAAACTATAGCCTTCAAACAGCGCATCGAACACCGGTTTGGTGATGAGGTGCTGAGCCAGCATTTCGATGATCTCACCGTCGCTGATGCTGTCGTTCAGGTCATCACGCAGTTCGGCGGCAAAGGCTTCAAACGCAGCTCGCTCGTTGGTGTATTCCGAGTTTTCCAGGATGGCTGTGATGCGGTCAATATGGGTGCGGGCAATCTTGGCGATGTCGTTGGCCCAGTCTTCCCAGTGGTGGCGGTTGCCGACCTTTTGCACTAACTTGGCATAGATGGCTCGCTCGATTTCACCGATTTCAAACTGGATTTCAAGATTCTCTGGTCGGGTAAGTTTATTGGGCTTCGCACCGATACTTTGCCCACCGCGCGCCCTGTTAGCTTCGCCTTGGGCTTTAGAAGTTTTCTCGACCTTTTTCTGGAAGTGATCGCTGATGGCGATGACTTCCATCTTGGTGGGGTCTTTACCGATCAGGTCGAGTTTGTTGACCATTGCATCGAAACGGTCATCGTGCGAGCGCAGGGCTTGCAACACTTCCCATACAACCTTGTAGGTTTTGTTGTCGTTGAGGGCTTCATGCGGCTCTACCCCCGCCGGGATGACCACGGGCAGGATGATGTAGCCACGCTCTTTGCCAGGGGCGTTACGCATCACCCGGCCGACTGACTGCACGACATCCACCTGTGAGTTGCGCGGGGTCAGAAACAGAACGGCATCCAAAGCGGGGACATCCACGCCTTCGGACAGGCAGCGTACGTTGGAGAGGATGCGGCAGGTGTTGTCTGGTGTTTCGGCCTTGAGCCAGTCCAGTTTGGCTTCCTTGGCGCTGGCGTTCATCCCACCATCAACATGCGCGGCCTCACAGATCAGAGTTTGAGCAATGTCTTCGGCTGTGTCGGGGTTCTCCAGCAATTCCTGCTTTTGATATTCCTCCACCACGGCCTGGAACATGCCGGCGATCTGTTTGGAACTGACCTTATGGGTTTTGGAACCCACGCTGGTTTCGATCACCTGACAGAAAGCAACCGCTCGGCGCATAGCTGCGGCGTCGGTGGCCAGTTCATCGGTCAAACCTTGCTTTGATAGGGCTTTCCAGCAACCGATAATCTTGGCGGCATCGTCAACTTTAAGCTGGTTGTCATCATCAGCCAGTAGTTTTTGCAGGCGGCGGTTGACGTGTTGTTCTTCCACGGCCAGCACGATGACCTTGTAATCCACCAGGAGCTTGCGCTTGACCGCCTCGGAGAAGGTAATGACGAACAACTCTTTACCGAACACGGCTTCGTTGTTCATGCCGAACAGGGTGGCGTTTTCTTTCTCTGCCTTGGCTTCCGCTACATCGCTATAGATGCGCGGTGTGGCGGTCATATACATGCGCTTGGCGGCTTTGATGTAGTCACCATCGTGGATTTTGACGAAGGCGCTTTCGTCCTCGCCATCGAATGCCGCGCCGGTGGTGCGGTGGGCTTCATCACAGATCACTAGGTCAAAGTCAGCCAGGCCATATTCTGCTTGGGCATCATGCACCACGGCCAGCGAGTGGTAGGTGCTGAACACGACGCTCATGTGTGTGGCATCGTGACGCTTGTTCATTTCAAAGGCGAGACGGTTAGCCTCGGTCGTAGCCGGATAACGTAACTCATGGGTGAAGGTGGTGACCATGTCGTCATCTTTCTTGCGCTTCTTGCCCACATCGCTATCGGAGCAGACCGCGAAGCTGTGCAGGGGAATGGCTGACTCCTGCGTCCACTCGGTTAGCGTCTGCGACAACAGGGACAGGCTCGGCACAAGGAACAACACCCGCTTACCGGCCCCGGCCAAGGACTCGGCGATCTTTAGGCTGGTGAAGGTTTTCCCCGTGCCGCAGGCCATGATGAGCTTGCCCCGGCTGGCCATCGCCAACCCTTTGTTGACGGCGTTCAGCGCACTTGTCTGGTGATCCCGCAATGACTTCTTGGGTTTGATGACCAAAGCGGTGTCGGGCTGATACCGCGACCAATCAATCTGGCTGTTTTCAAGGTCGTGCAGATCAATCTTGCTGACCGGCGGTTGCTGATTTTGTAGCGCGTCTTCGGCGTGTTCACTCCATTTGTCAGTCGTGCTGACAATCACCCGATGAGAAAACGGCTTCTTGCCCGATGCGGTGAAAAATGAATCAATGTCACTCTTTTGCACACGGTAATCCGGCGCATAGAACTTACACTGGATAGCATGAAATTCCCCGGTGCCACGCACCTGGGCGACTAGGTCAATGCCTGTATCCCGCTTGTCCAAACCCTGCTCATCCGCCCAGTCGGAATACGTCCATACCCGTTCATACAGATCGACATAACTGGCTTCGTTACGCAGATACGCAATGATGAGATGCTCAAAGTAGGTGCCTTTCTCGCGCTCGGTTTGGGCGGCATCACGATAGGTTTCGAGCAGGCGTTGTAATGGAGTCAGGGTCATAGTGCACCGATGGGGGTGATCTGTTGGCAAACGGGATTGACTATACAAGCTCAGTTCAGGATACGCACCCTAAGAGCGATGGGCTGTGATGTTGGTGGATGACAAAGGGGTTCTATCTCGTTTACACGGACGGTGTTGAGATATTGATGCGATGGTCTGGATTTCAACAGAATCCGGCCAAGGCAGACATCCGGCTAGGGCTTACCAACGACTGCTCTAGCCAAAGGCTGCCATTTGGAATTTTCTCTTCATAGGTATGTGAGTAATGTGTGGCACTATGGGTTGCCGCTTGGATTTAAGCCGCAAGCTTCAATGACGAGTTCGGACTGCGGCCTCCATTTTCTAATTATTACAGGTCGGTGATTTTGAACGTCTTGTAGTGGTCAACTCAAACCGAACAGAAAGTGGAGGGTAAGTAGTCATGCAGGAAATCATCTGCCCGCACTGCGGGAAAGCATTCAAGATTGACGAGGCCGGGTACGCGGACATCCTGAAGCAGGTTCGCGACAGCGAGTTCGAGCAGCAGTTGCACGAGCGGCTTGAGTTGGCCGAGCAAGACAAGCGGAATGCCGTTGAGCTCGCCAAAACCAAAGCTGTAAGTGAATCGCAGAAGACTGCCGCAGCCAAGGACGCCGAGATTCAGAACCTGAAGGCCAGGCTCGATGCCGGTGAGGTCGCGCGGAAACTCGCTGTGGCCGAGGCACTGAGCATCGTGGAAAAAGAGCGTGACGTGCTCGCGAACGAGCTTGCGCAGGCGAAGCATGACAAGCATGCCGCCGTCGAGCTAGCCGAGGCGAAGCGTGTTAACGAATTGCAGAAAGCCGCAGCAACGAAGGAGGCGGAGATACAGGGCCTGAAGGCACAGCTCGGCGCTTTCGAGGTTGCGCAGAAGCTCGCTATCACCGAGGCAGTAAGTGTGGTCGAAAAGGAACGTGACGCATTGAAAAATGGCCTCGATCGAGTGGAGCTTGAGAAGCAGCTTGCCGAGAAGTCGCTCAAGGACAAGTACGAGACGCAGATCAAAGATCGTGATGATGCGATCGAGCGTCTCCGTGACATGAAGGCTCGCCTGTCGACCAAAATGGTTGGCGAAACTCTCGAACAGCATTGCGAGACCGAGTTCAACCGCATCCGAGCGACGGCATTTCCGAGGGCCTATTTTGAGAAGGACAACGATGCACGGACCGGTAGCAAGGGCGACTACATCTTCCGCGACACGGACGAAGCCGGCACCGAAATCGTTTCCATCATGTTCGAAATGAAGAACGAGAACGATCGAACGGCGACGAAGAACAGGAACGAGGACTTCCTGAAGGAGCTCGACAAAGATCGCACCGAGAAGGGGTGCGAATATGCGGTGCTGGTCTCCCTGCTGGAGCCAGACAGTGAGCTCTATAACACTGGGATCATTGACGTGTTCCACCGCTTCCCGAAGACGTACGTCGTCCGGCCGCAGTTCTTCATTCCGATCATCACGCTGCTGCGGAATGCTGCGATGAACTCGCTCAAGTACAAGTCAGAGCTGGCGCTCGTTAAGGCGCAGAACATTGACATCACGAATTTCGAAACTGAGCTTGAGACTTTTAAGGTAGCATTCGCGAGAAATTACGACCTCGCCTCCGGGCACTTCCAAAAGGCCATCGCAGAGATCGACAAGTCAATCGACCACCTGCAGAAGACGAAGGATGCCCTCCTCGGCACCGATCGGAACCTTCGACTTGCGAACGACAAGGCGCAGGACGTGACGATCAAGAAGCTGACTCGGGGCAATGCAACGATGGCTGCCAAGTTTGCCGAACTCAAGAATCAAAATCCTTCCGATGCCGAATAGGTAAGGAAACAGGCCCGATGAAGACTATCAAGGAGGCGAGTCCCTGTGAGCATCCCTAAAGCAAACGTAGATACAATCGCCGGGCCGGTCACTGCGGCTGCCCCAGCGACAGCGACCCCCAAATCGCTGCCTGCGATTCATGATGCCGCCCAGCAGGCAAGGAACCTGCGGCAGGTACTCCAAGACGACAAACAGCGTATCGGCTGCTTCCTAGGTGCGGGGTGCCCACTTGGCGTATACGACGAGGCAGGTAGCAAAAGCGTGGTGCTCATTCCGGCAGTTGTCGAGTTGACCAAGCGAGTCGCAGACGGACTTCATGCAACAGACACCGCGCTCGGTGCCACTTCGAAGTTAAAAGCCAACTGGGACGCGCTCTGCGCTGAATGCAAGCCGTCGGACGGCCAAGATCCAACCGTCGAGGACGTGTTGACGGAACTACGGACACTTGCCAATCGCCGGGGCAGTGCCGAAATCCTTGGGATGAGCAAGAAGGATTTGGGCGAACTCGATGACAAGGTTTGCGCGATCATCTCAGCGGAAATGCGGAAACCACTTCCGGGGTACCGCAACGCATACAACCGTTTTGCGTCGTGGATTGGCGGTGTTCACAGAGATTCACCCGCAGAGATCTTCACACCCAACTATGACTTGCTTTTTGAACAGGCTCTTGAGCAGCATCCGCTTCCGCATTTTGACGGCTTCGTAGGCTCGCGTGAGCCGTGGTTTGACCTAGCGTCGATCGAACATGACACGATCCCGGCACGATGGACGCGGCTGTGGAAGCTCCACGGTTCCATCAATTGGGAAAAAAACGAAGAGATAGTGAACGGAAACAAGGTCACTAAGGTTGTCCGTGTTACCCGCGAGGCTGCAGCCGGTAAAGTGATGATCTTTCCTTCGCATCTCAAGTATGACCAGAGCCGACGGATGCCGTACCTTGCCATGCTGGATCGACTCCGCGCCTTTTTCCACGGGAAAGACGCACCGAGGCTTGTCGTGTGCGGCTATTCCTTTCTGGACGATCACCTCAATGAAGTGCTGCTCGATGGGCTTCGAGGCAATCGCAATGCTCAATGCTTCGCATTGATGTATTCAGGGCTGGACAAACATCCTAGGGTTGTTGGATACGCAGAGAAGCAGAGCAATCTGACGGTTCTTGCTTGGGATGGGGCTGTAGTCGGAACACGTGTCGGTGGCTATCGAACCGGAACGACGGGCGGCACTGAACATGCGCCTTGGCTACTGGAAGAGGCATTGCCAGGGGGGGATCCAAAGATAATGCACCCACGCTCTCGTCTTGGCGATTTTCACTACTTCGGCCTCTTCCTTGAACAACTTTGCGGTGGGACCGGTTATGACACGCAACCAGCCGTCTAATCCGGACCCGTCCCGACTTGGTACGGTCGAGGACGTGAACGGGTCGAGCGTCAGCGTGAAGCTGTCAGACAGCACGCCGGGCGGGCTTCTTTTCGTCAACGGCGAGGCCTACCGCGTTGGACAAGTCGGGGGCTTTGTGCGAATTCCGTCTGGGTACGTCGATCTATACGGAGTGATCTCACAGGTTGGAGCTGGCGCTGCACCGGGGCCCCCGGAGCTTGCGCCGCAATTCGGCAATCGATGGTTGAGGGTTGAACTGGTCGGGCAAGGACGGCGCGGTACAAAATTCGAGCGAGGCATTGCGCAATACCCCTCGATTGGAGATTCCGTCCACGTAGTCACCGAGTCCAACTTGAAGACGGTCTATGCGCCGGGTGATGACGATGGCTACGTTGCCGTGGGGCGTGTCGCCAGCGCTGAGTCTATCCGCGCTTATGTAGATCTGAACCGTCTTGTAAGTCGTCATTCTGCGGTCGTCGGCAGTACGGGATCGGGAAAGTCAAACGCAGTCGCCAAACTTCTTGGTGCCGTTTCTGAGCCCGAGCAATTCAAGGCCGCACGAGTCGTCCTGTTTGACTTGCATGGTGAGTACGCAAAGGCGTTTGGCGATCAGGCTAGGGTGTTTCGTGTGGGCGCAAATGCCCATGCGGGAGAGCGGGAATTACATGTCCCTTTCTGGGCGCTGACGGCGGAGGAGTTTATTTCCATTGCAATGGGGCCGGTATCTGGAACGCCGTTGACGCTGCTTCAGGAGCGGCTGCTATCTGCTAAACGGGCATCGAAGCCTGGCGGCACCCCGCACGGCTTGTCAGACCTTGCCGTGACAGTCGATACGCCGCTACCGTTCTCCGTGTATCAGCTCTGGCATGACCTCTATTCGTTGCATTGTGCAACTCACACGGTTAGCAGCAACCAAAATCAAACAGAAGCTACACGCTCTTATATTGAAGACGGTGCTCCATCGAAGAATGCCGTTGGTGATGCAGACAGTCTTGTTCGCCCCCGATTTCAGCCAGTGACCACGGAGGCCGGTGCCAACAAGGTCTTCAAGGGCCTCTACAGCGACTTACCTAGGGCGCATCTTGACGTGTTGGAGGGTAAGCTCCGCGATCCTCGCATGCAGTTTCTTTTCAATCCTGGCGAGTGGGCAGTGTCGAAGGAGGGAGTGACCCAAGCTGATCTCGATGCGCTGCTTTCGTCTTGGATCGGAGCCGATGCTCCCATTTCCGTTTTCGATCTATCGGGCATTCCCACGGCCATTGTTGACGACATGGTCGGAGCCGTTCTACGAATACTCTACGACGCGGTGTTCTGGGGTCGCATGAAGCAGGAGGGTGGGCGTGAAAGACCGTTACTCATCGTTCTGGAAGAAGCGCATGTTTACCTCAGTGCCCAAACGAAGAGTCGTGCGGCCACCGCGGCTCGGCGTATAGCGAAGGAAGGTCGGAAATACGGGGTTGGCTTGATGCTGGTGAGTCAGCGCCCATCGGAAGTAGACTCGACGATCCTGTCGCAGTGCGGTACCGTCATTGCACTTCGCCTCACGAATGATTCTGACCGTGCTCAGGTTACTTCAAGTGCGTCGGACAACCTTAAAGGTCTGTTTTCGATGCTTCCGGTTCTTCGCACTGGGGAAGCACTCATTGTTGGCGAAGCAGTCAATATGCCGATCCGCGCAATCATCGACCGTCCTCCTGAGGGGCGTCGACCTGATAGTGATGATCCCGTCGTAGTGGTGCCGAAGGGTGCGGACGGCAACCGGGTGAGAAGCGGCGGCTGGACCGAGCCCGTACTGAACGAAAACTACAAGCCGTTGGTCGAGGCTTGGCGAAAGCAAGACCCCACTGCGGGCAATCCAGTGGCGCCTGTGGCTCCGAAAACATAACATTTCAACTAGGAAGGCGATACACCATGGAACGAACACCTGTCAGCTCAAGCAACATCTCTGCGATTGGTTACGACGCAGACAACCATATCCTTGAAGTCGAGTTCACCAATGGATCGGTGTATTCGTACTCGGGCGTTCCGTCCGGCGAATACGAGGGTTTCATGAACGCGGATTCCAAGGGTAAGTATCTTCACGCGAACATTAAGAATCGCTATTCGTTCATGAAGCTCTGAGCCGGTACTTGACACTCATAGACCATACGAAGCCATCATCAGCGCCTACTGGTCGCGATGGTCGGCAGGTAACTGGACGAGACTTTGGGTACGAGTCGAGGCTAATTGACTGGATCCGCGGCACACCGGTCGTTGCCTTTGAGACATCGACCGGCTGCAGCGGGTCGAGTCCCGCATCTCAAACCGGGGTGCAGTAGTTAGAGACCGGATATACGTGAGCAGTCGAACCTACCAGTCAAAACGGATTACTTGCAAACGAGGTGGAGTCCATAATACAGCCATTCGGCGGCGTACTCCCTAACCGTCGGCAACCTGCGCGACACCGGTCATTCATCTGAGGCGACGCCACCGGCAGCAATGGCCGAATTCCTGACTATCACTGTTATGGGTGCAATCGTCCGGAATTCGGCCGAAGCGGACGATTGTCTTTATACCCGTTGAGTTCGGCTTTGGATCCTTTTCACAACCGTCCTTAAGATTGTGGGAAGCCCATTGTGACTTCTGTCAGAAACAACGTGCCTTAAATACACCGCAATCCTGCAGTGCTCTGCCTCATGTAGCGACAGACAATGTCAAATAAAACAAAAGATGTAATTCACGGGCCAAAGAGGGTGATTGTAGGTGGTTGCACTCCGAAGGGAGTCGACTTTTTTTCGTGGCACCCGAAAGATGACGGTAGATTTGACGGTATATTAGATAAAATAGCCTTAAAACCATCATAAAACCTGGGTATTCGGTAGCACTCGCGACTACCAAATTCTCGAAGCTGGCTCATTCGAAGCCGTTCTTCATCGA
>CAZZMW010000013.1:0-45864 GCA_964655215.1 uncultured Halothiobacillus sp. | reverse complement strand
ATGCGCCCGGGAAAGATCGCCAGCGTCATGTGGTCGGGGGACGGTGACGAGAGACTGCACGTGTTTGCCGCACCCAGTGCACCACAGGGGCTGATTGACGATCTCGATGGATTGACTCCCGGTGAGCATTCCGGTTCATGTGGTAACGCGGCTCATTCCGGGGTGCCCGCCCTGGTGTCCGATGTCGAAAAGGACTCGCGTTGGGATGATTTACGCCCGCTGGCGCAGCAATGGCATCTGCGCTCCTGCTGGTCCTTCCCTGTGTTCCATAACGATCGCCTGCTGGGCACCTTTGCCTTGTCCGGGATGGTCTCTGACGTACCTACGGAGGAAGATATCCTGCTGCTCCAGTTTGCTGCGACGCTTGTCAGCGCCCTGTTGCATCATGAGTATCAGGCCAGAGAGCGTCAGCGGTTGACTGACCAGAAAAACCGCTTGATCGATTTCAATCACATGTTGGCGAAAGTGAACCAGAAGATCGTTTCGGCCGAGAGCGAGCGGGAACTGTTTCAGCCCCTCTGCGATCTTGCCGTGCGATACGCGCATCTGAAGCTGGTTCTGCTTGCTCGCCCCGATGACACCCTCCGGTTCCGCTTTCTGGCGGCTTCAGGGGCGACCGGCTACACCGACGATCTGTTCATTTCAGCCGACCCCGAGTTACCGGAGGGACAGGGCACGATCGGCCGCTCCTGGCGAGAGGGAAAGGCGTATTTCAACTCCTCTATCGGTACCACTGAGTTCTTGCGTCCGTGGCGGGCGAGGGCGCGTCAGTTCGGGTTGAAGGCTACGGCCACATTGCCGGTTTTACGCGGTGGGAAAATGTTCGCTGTACTGGCCGTTTACCACGCTGAACCTGATGTCTTTGATGGGCCATTGCAGGATGTACTTCGAGAACTGGCCTTGAGTATCTCGCGTGGTCTGGATCGGCTGGATGCCCGGAAGTTGCAAAACGCCCTGTTCAACAACGCGCTGGTTGGCGTGTTTTTGGTTAAGGGGCGGGTGATCAAAAGCTGTAATCCTCAGGCAGCCCACATGTTTGGCTATACCCTTGGTGAAATGGTGGGGATGCCGGTTCGGGATTTTTTTGTCAGCGATATTGAGTATGCGCGCCTCGACAAGGCCTTCTCCAAAATTACCAAATCACATGCCGTGCAACTGCAGTCCGCGGTTTGCGTGCGCAGGGACGGGCGTGTGGTGATATGTGATGTATCGGGTCGGCTGTTTACCGATAACGAGGGGATGCACAGTGTCTGGACCGTTCTGGATGCGACCGAGCGTGAAGCGCAGTCACAACGTCTGCATCGTATTGCCGGTTTTCGGGAGCTACTGGCTGAGCTCAATCAGTTCAGTGCCGATCCGGCCACCATGCAGCAAGTCACAGACCATGATTTGTACGAATTCGTCTGTCGCGTCCTGAGTCAGAACAATGCTCTAAAACTGGCCTGGATCGGTTCACCGCAGCTGAATGGGAGCGGCTTTAATGTTCTGGCAACCTCAGGCGAGGTGAATTGGCATTCGGATTGTCTCCCCATTCAGAGTGAGCAGCCGTTGTCTTCCAGCCAATTGGGGAAAGAGCATCCGGCTCAGCGATGCTGGCGCGAAAATCAAACCATATTCCTTACGTATGAGAGTCCTTCGACAGACGATAGTGGCGAGGGAAGTGTTGCACGAAGTACCGTCTCCTTGCCGATTCGTATTGGCGGTGCACTTTCGGCTGTGCTCACGGTATGTGGCCATAGCGAAGACGTGCTCGATCAGGACGCTATTTCATTTTTTGATAACCTCGTGCTGAGCATCGAGCGTGGCTTGCAGAACATCCGGCAGCGGAACCAGATCATGCGCTTGCAGGGGCTGTACCGTGCGCTTATGCAGCAGGCAGACGTCGTGCTGCGCACGCAAACAGCGTCCGATATGCTCGTGGGCACGTGCGAAAAGCTTGTTCAGGAAACTCCCTTTAATGCCATCTACTTGAGGAAGCCAAATGCCGATGGCGTAATGGATGTCCTCGCTTCTACCGGCAGTGGCGCCGAAGAGTTGCCAAATGTCATCTCGGTGGTCGCCGAAGATGCGAGGGATCAGCTCATCGTGCGGGCATGGCTGACCCAGAAGACGGCAATTGAAAATGATTTGCTGGGTAACGCGCGCCTGGCTGAATACCATCCGTTTCTCAGAGCGCATCGGTGGCATTCTGCGTTGGTCACTCCCGTATGGCGAGGTGGGGAGATATGGTCGGTCATGGGATTCGTCTCCGAGGAGCATGACGTCTTCGATCCTCAGACCATCGAACTGTGCGAACGGGTGGCTGAACTGCTGGGGCGTGGTTTGGATGAATTGGACAACAAACAGCGTCTTGTTACGCTTCAGTCTGAAGAGGCTTATCGCGCCCGACACGATCGTCTGACTGATCTGCCCAACCGCTTCGCCTTGGAGCAATATTTGCCTCAAGCGCTCGCGCGGGCTCGAAACAACGGCCGGGTGCTGGCGCTTGGCATGATGGATCTGGATGATTTCAAACCAGTCAACGATCAGTTCGGGCATGAAACGGGCGATCGCCTTTTAAGAGAACTGGCAGCGCGTTTGCGTTCACGTCTGCGCGCGCAGGATTTCCTTGTGCGCCTGGGTGGGGATAAATTCGTCGTCGTGATCGGCGATATCGATCCGGATCATGCCATCCCCCATTTGCAGTTGGCGCTCAGTCGTCTGCACGAAGCGGTTGAAGAAGGCTTTCAGGTAGCACCGGATAGGTTGGCAACCGTTGGTTTGTCTGGCGGGTTCGCCCTATACCCGAAGGATGGTGAGGATGGCGACACCCTGCTGCGCAAGGCCGATGCCACCATGTATCACTCCAAAACACGGAAAAGTACCCGTGCGCAATGGTGGCAGTTGTTTGTTCAGGAGGAGAGCGTTTGACTTTCTTCCATTCCACCCAAGTTTCTGATTTTGGGTTTTGGTTTATCGCCCCTGCATAAACCGCTATCATGCCGTCTTTCGTTCAATAAGATTTCCGCATGAATACCCGCTTAGGTGACACTCGTTCCGATATCGTTCGCGCGTTGACCAATATGCCCGCCGCATTGTTTCTTTCCTGGAGTGATACCAAGGCACGTTATAAGCGCAGCATGCTTGGCCCGTTCTGGTTAACGCTCGGCACGGCCATCGGCGTCGGCGGGTTGGGGTTTGTCTGGAGTACCTTGCTCCACATGGATAAAACAGTGTTCATCCCGCTGTTGACCATTGGTTTGATTCTATGGGGCTTTATAGCAGGGATCATTACAGAGAGTAGTCAGGTCTTCGTGCAGAATGCGCAACTCATTCGCAATGTGCAGTTGCCGATGTTTTTCCATCCGTTGAAACTCATTCTGCGGCATCTGATTAACTTGGCACATAACGCTGTCGTGATCGTGATTGTCTTGCTGATTTATCCCCCCGCATGGCATTGGAGTGCATGGCTGGCGTTACCCGCTTTTTTGCTTACCGTGCTCAACTTGAGTTGGATGAGCCTGTTTATCGGCATGTTCGCCGCCCGCTATCGCGATACCGAAACGGCCATTGCCAACTTCATGCCATTACTGTTCTTCATGTCGCCGGTTCTGTTCAAGGCCGAGCAGTTGGGCGTCGGTAGCTGGATCTTGTGGATCAACCCCTTCAGCTATTTCATTACCACCGTGCGCGACCCGCTCTTGGGGCACACCAGTCCGTGGTTCGTTTGGCCTGTGTTGTTGGGCATGACTGTGATCGGTTGGCTCGTGACACTGTGGTTGTTCCACACCCGCCGTACCCGCATTCCTTACTGGATCTGATTTATGGCGCACTTGATTTTTGACAATGTCTCGATCCGTTACCCCATCTACAATGCCCGCGCGCAATCGTTGCGGCATCAATTCATGCGTATCGCCACGGGCGGGAAAATCGCGGCAGAGGCGGGGCAAACCGTTGCTGTCACTGCTTTGGATGGTGTCAGCTTCGAATTGAAAAGTGGCGATTCGATTGGTTTGATCGGCCACAACGGCGCGGGTAAGAGCACACTGTTGCGCACCATGGCGGGTATCTACACCCCCGACAGTGGGCGAGTAATTCGTGAAGGGCGAACAGCCACGGTGCTCGAAATCGGTTCGGGCATGGATCCCGAGTTGTCCGGTTATGAGAACATTCTGCGTATGGGCATGCTCATGGGTATCCCGCTCAAGGAAATGCGCACGAAAATCCCGGATATCGAGGAATTCACCGAGCTGGGCGATTTCCTCAGCCTGCCCGTGCGCACCTATTCATCCGGTATGACCATGCGGCTCATGTTTGCCGTAGCCACCAGCGGTCAGCCGGAAATTCTGCTGGTCGATGAAATGTTCGGCACGGGCGATGCAGGGTTTCAGGAACGGGCGAAAGCCCGGATGAGGGATTTAATTGCGAATGCCGAAATCTTTGTGTTTGCCTCGCATGATCACGCGCTTTTGGGTGAGTTATGCGATCGTGTATTCGAATTGAGCCATGGCAAAATGACCCTGGCATCTGGATTTAATGAAAATAGGGAAGCAATCTGATGATTTATCCGTTCATATTAAGTGGCGGGGCCGGTACGCGTTTATGGCCCGCATCGCGCAAGGCATTTCCCAAGCCGTTCATGCCATTGGTTGATGGGAAAACCCTGTTCGATAAAACGATTGAACGAATCAAACAGCTTCCTTCTGTTGCCCCGTTGACGGTGATCACGAACGAGTCTCTGCGGTTTCTGACTGCAGACGCGCTGCGCAGCTCCATAGCAAAACAACCCCGTTTGTTGCTGGAACCCGCGGGAAAAAATACGGCAGCGGCAATCGCTCTGGCCGCACTGGATTTACAAGCCCGTACAGGGTCCGATGCGTTGATGCTTGTCTTGCCTGCAGATCATCTGATTGAGCAAGTAGATGCTTTCTCCGAGGCCGTGCAGGTGGCGGCAAGTGTTGCCAATCAAGATTGGCTTGTGACTTTTGGTATCGCTCCGCAATCACCCGAGACCGGATTCGGGTATATCGAACGTGATGCACAACCACTTGCGCTTGAAAAAGGTGTGGCCTATCGCGTTCGCAAGTTTGTGGAAAAGCCGGATCTGGAAACGGCCCAAGCGTACATAGATTCTGGCCGGTATTCCTGGAATGGCGGCATGTTCTGCTTCAAGGTCAGCACGATCCTTGCCGAGTTCGAACGCCATGCGCCTGAGTTGCTCGCAGCTTGCCAAGTCGCGGTTGAACACGCCAATCACATTCATGTAGCTGGTATGGACATGGTTGAATTCCAGTCCGAAGATTTTGAGCGGATGGCTGATATCTCGATTGATTACGCCATCATGGAGCGCTCCGAGCGCGTGGCCGTTGTTGCCGCCGACATGGGTTGGTCCGACATCGGTTCCTGGACCGCTTTTGCCGATGCGTCGCCTTCTGATGCCGAGGGTAATGTGTTTGATGGGGAAGTTATCGCCATCAACACACATAACTGTCTTGTCCGTAGTCCGCATCGCCTCGTGGCGACCGTGGGTGTCGATAACCTGATTGTTGTCGATACGCCCGACGCGCTGTTGATCGCACACAAAGATCGCGCTCAAGACGTGCGCGACGTGGTGGCCGAGCTCAAGGAGCGCGGTCATGAAAGCCATCTTCTGCACCAAACTGTGCACCGTCCTTGGGGTACATACACGGTGCTGGAAGAGGGTGAGCGCTTCAAAATGAAGCGCATCGAAGTGAAGCCCGGTGCAACACTCTCATTGCAGATGCACCATCATCGCAGTGAGCACTGGATTGTCGTCAATGGCATGGCGCGCGTCACCAATGGCGACAAGGTGTTTTTATTGAATACCAATGAATCTACATTCATTCCAGCTGGGCATATGCACCGATTGGAAAACCCCGGGGTCATCAATCTGGTGATGATCGAAGTACAAAGTGGCGACTATTTGGGTGAGGACGATATTGTCCGCGCGCAAGACAACTATGGACGTTCCTGATATGGATTTGAGCTGTTTCAAGGCCTACGACATTCGTGGTCAGGTCCCGGCGCAACTGGATGCCGAACTTGCCTATCAGATCGGACGGGCGTTTGTGGACGAAATCAACCCTGGTACCGTGGTTGTCGGGTTCGATGTGCGCCTGGAAAGCCCCATGCTGGCCGAAGCCCTTAGGCGCGGCATTACCGAAGCGGGCGCTGATGTGATCGATATCGGCCTCTGCGGTACCGAAGAAGTCTATTTCCAAACATTTCATCGAGAGAGTCAGGGTGTCGGCGGCGGCATCATGATTACGGCCAGCCATAACCCCAAGGGCTACAACGGCATGAAGCTCGTGCGCGAAGGCGCGCGTCCGGTGAGTGGTGACACGGGTTTGTTTGCCATTCGTGATCGGGTAAAAGCAGATCAATTCAAGACGCCGAGCAAGGTTGGGCGCGTACATGTCGATACTGACAAAACGGCCTATATCCAGCACTTGCTGGGCTATGTCGATACCTCTGCGCTCAAACCGCTGAAAATCGTGGCCGATCCCGGCAACGGAGGTGCCGGGCCGGTCATGCGGTTGTTGGAAAAGCATCTGCCGTTCGATATTCACTACATCCATGAACAGCCGGACGGCAACTTCCCTCACGGCGTACCAAATCCG
This sequence comes from uncultured Halothiobacillus sp., assembly GCA_964655215.1. GTDB lineage: Bacteria > Pseudomonadota > Gammaproteobacteria > Halothiobacillales > Halothiobacillaceae > Halothiobacillus. The sequence goes on along the minus strand of CAZZMW010000013.1, from coordinate 39,244 downwards.
CTCCTGCCCGAGATGCGCGACGCGACGTCACAGGCTGTTGTCGAGCAAGGCGCCGATCTTGGTATCGCGTGGGATGGCGACTTTGATCGCTGCTTCCTGTTCGATGCCAAAGGGCGATTCATCGAAGGTTACTATCTGGTCGGCTTGTTGGCGGAAACCCTGCTTGCCAAGCATCCTGGTGGGAAAATCATTCACGACCCACGCCTTACCTGGAACACGATTGAGCAAGTCAAACAGGCGGGCGGCACCCCCATCCAGTCCAAAACCGGTCACGCTTTCATCAAGCAAATCATGCGCGAGCAAGATGCCGTTTACGGTGGCGAGATGAGCGCACATCACTACTTCCGTGATTTCGCCTACTGTGATTCAGGCATGATCCCTTGGCTGTTGATTACGGAGTTGATGAGCAAAACCGGTAAAACGCTCGCCGAATTGGTCGATGAGCGTATGGCTGCCTATCCCTGCAGTGGGGAAATCAATTACCGCGTACATAATGCTCCTGCAACGATCGAACGTGTTTTAAATCACTTTGCTGCACTGGATCCCTCAAAAATTGATCACACAGATGGCGTGAGCATCGAGTTTCAAGGGTGGCGCTTCAATTTGAGAGGATCAAATACAGAGCCACTATTGAGATTGAATATTGAAGCAAGAGGGGCTCCGGTTGATGGCTACTTGAAATGTTTGGATCAAATTATTAATTAGGCTGTTTTTTCAGTAAAGTGTGGTTGTTGTATGGATAGTTTGGAAAAAATATATGAGACCCATAAAGGGAAAGTGTCAGATAAATGGTCGTCATATTTGACGGAATATAATAATTTATTTTCTGAGCTTAGGGGGAGGAATATTAATTTCCTTGAGATTGGAGTGCAAAATGGAGGTTCGCTGGAAATTTGGGCAAATTTTTTTGCGGATGCTGCTAATGTTGTTGGTTGTGATATTAATCCAAATTGTGCAAAGTTAAGCTATGAAGACCGTCGTATATCATTGGTTATTGGGGGTGTTAACTCACAGGGAGCACAGTCTGCGATACGCAATATATCTAGTAAGTATGATGTAATCATAGATGATGGGTCGCATTTGTCATCGGATATAATTCGTACATTTTGCGGCTCTCTAGATGTAATTGCGGATGAAGCTATTTATGTTGTTGAGGATCTACATTGCTCTTATTGGGCTGATTTTGAAGGCGGGGTTTATCACCCCTTATCATCGATAAGCTTTTTTAAGCTAATTATTGATGTTATTAATGCTGAGCACTGGGGGCGTTTGCGCAGGGATGTTGATATTTTTAAAGAATTCTCCGAAGCCTATGGAATAGATATTCATATCGGGAAAATGAAGCATATTCATTCGGTTGAATTTTTGAACTCGATGTGCGTGATAAGATTTAAGGCGGGATGCAGTGGGTTAGGCACACGGACAATTGTGGGTGATGACTTTACAGTGTGGGGCGGAATTGTAGGCTTGAATGGGGCCGAAAATAAGCCGCCAAGTCAGGTGGATAATAAATATTCAGATGCGTGGTATAGGCCGGCCTTCTTGTCGCTAGAGTTAGAACGCATCATGCTCGAAAAGGATCGGCTGGCTTCCGAGTTATATGGTTTGAAGAGTGCTTTGTCTGATGTTAATAATTCTCTTTTAAAAGTTAATTCTGAGAAATATGCGTTAGAGACTAGTATTGAGTTAATCAAGAGCTCAAGGAGCTGGAAGCTGACCCAGCCTCTGAGATATTTTGTGTCATTATTAAGGTCTCATGGCGAATCATCGAGAGCAAAGGTAAAAGCGTGTGCATTTAATATATCCGTTCCAGCTTTGCGCTCCGTGCGCGGGTGGTTTCGAAGAAACCCTTCTGCCAAAAAAATTGCACTTCTATTCATAAATAAAGCAAGGCTGAGGCGCATTTATTCAAAGTTGGTTGGTAAATTGAATTCTACTCAACCTGATCCAAAGGTTGTCGGTAGTGGTGTTCCCTTATGGCATATTTTTTCTTCGAGCTATCCTCGCTGGACCCAAGCGTTCGATACGCCAAGTGAAGATGATCTGGTGTTGATTGATTCAAGCCGTGCCTCCTCCGTGAGTGTTAGCGTTGCGGTTTGGGTCGATGGCGTTGATTTGGGATATATTGAGAGAGTCACGGATCGGCTTAAGCAAAGTATTGGCCCGAGTTTAAATGTCGTGTTTGTGGTCAGTGCTACTGAAGACAACAATAGGTTGATAGAATTCATAAAGTCGGTTTGTGCGGATGATGATAGATTTTCACAGGGTTTTTGTGATGAGTTTTGGGACTCGGAATTTATTGTCATAATAAGCGAAGGTTCGTTGCCAAAGATACATGCTTTGGCAATGTTTGTTTATGCTTTGATTGATTCGCCTGAGGCGATTTTAGCCTATTCTGATGAGGATATCTCTCTTGGTGGCGGTGTCGTTTCTGACCCTTGGTTCAAGCCATGTTTTTCACCGTTGTTGGCTCAGCAGAATAAGCTAATAGGGCCAATGTTCGCCGTTCGGTCTATATATTTCAAGCCCCATGCTGGCGGATTGAATAAGGTGAGCGGAGATCAGGTTTCACTTTATTTTGTTGATCATTTTGGCGCTACTGAATTTAGTAAAGTTATACGGATTCCTCATGTTTTATACCACTCTGTAAAACAGCCCGTGCTGCGTGGTTTGTCGTATGGTGTTGATCTTAAACATGGCCATACTTATCCTGTGGTTACAATAATTATTCCTACCAAGGATCGCTGGGATCTACTCGGAGCATGTCTTGAGAGCATTTGGACTAGTAAGTGGCCGCTAGATTTATTGGAAATCATTATTGTTGATAATGGTTCTGTTGATAGGATGACCTTACAGTCTCTTTCCCGTCTAGAAGAATCTGGAAAGATTAAAGTTTTTAAGGATGATGGTGAGTTCAATTGGTCTCGTTTGAATAATCTGGCCGGGAGTTACTCTTCTGGCGATTTTCTTATTTTCCTTAATAATGATACGGAAGTTCACGACCCAGAGTGGATTAATAAGCTGGTTTATTTTGCGTCAAAGCCCGAGATTGGTGCCGTGGGTTGTAAGTTGCTTTATCCTGATTTAACTGTCCAGCATGGAGGGGTTGTGGCAGGGATTCATGGTGGGGCAGGTCATGCTCATTTATTTATCAATGAAAATGATGGGGGGTATCAAAACCTTGCGGTGCTAACTCACGAAGTTAGTGCGGTAACTGGTGCTTGCCTCGCTGTTGAAAGGAATAAGTTTGTTGCTACTGGTGGCTTTGATGAGGCCTTTAAAGTCGCATTTAATGATATTGTTTTTTGTTTTTCTTTGCTGAAGATGGGTTTTTATAATGTTTATGTCTCAGATGCTTTATTGATCCATCATGAAAGTAAATCTCGTGGATACGACGATACGCCAGAAAAACAAGCGCGTAATCGTGAGGAGATGAAGAAAGTCCTTGCTTTACATGCGGATATTATTAAAGACGATCCTTTTTATTCGCCCAATTTGTCTTTGTATTCCCCTTATGCCCTAAGCTTCGCCCCTCGGCGACCATCTTTGTTGGCTAGGGAACGGAGATATCTCTCAAAACCAATAAAGCTGCTTTTGCTTTCTTGTACGCATGCTATCGGGCATGGAGTTGCTGCGGTACTAAAGATGCACGCGGATTACTTGGTGTCCAATGGATATGAAGTGGTCATAGCTGGCCCAGTATCTCAGAATGACTATATTTATCCAGGCTGTACCCGTGTAGATGTCAATGATCCAATGGATGCTGCTGTGCTTGCGGCAGAAATGTCAGTGGATTTGGTGATAGCTCACACGCCGCCTTTCTTTAGTGTTGCTCGGTGGCTTGGTAATTACCCTCCTGTTTTGTCGTATGATTATGGTGAACCGCCGACGCATTGGTTTGCTGATAGTGAACAAAGGCAGACTATTTTGGAAGAGAAAGATATCGGGCTTTTGATGTCTGCCGAAGTTTATACAATATCTGAGGCAATCTTAAATGAAAGCCGTACTCCCGTTACTGGTGTAATTCCTCTTGGTAACACTCATCTTGGTGTATGGAGTGAGGGTGCTGAGGTTATTCGTAACAGGGCAAGAAATAAATTCGGTTTTTCTGACTGTTTTGTTGTGCTTAATGTTTGCAGGTTTCACGAGGGTGAGCGTGTTTATAAAGGCGTCGATGTGTACTCCAATCTTTGCTCGAAATTTGCTAGTAGAATTCAGGATTTTTCTAAAGAAATTATTTTTGTGCTTTGTGGTAAAGGTGATCCAGAAGATGTTCGAGTGATGACTGCCAGTGGTTTACGAGTTTTTGCGAATGTTACTGATGCTGAGATGTTTGAGTTGTATTGCGCTGCGGATGCGTATATGAATTTTTCCAAATGGGAGGGGTATAATTTGGGAATAGCTCAGTCCCTCGCAATGGGGTTGCCTACCTTTGCTTCTGATATACCTGCACATAAGGCATTTGGTATTGAAACCTCCAATGATTTGGAGGTGGCTGTATCTTGGATAAAGACAGTGGCCAATGGTGTCGGTGCTCGAAAACCGATTCTATTTGATTGGGTTCCTTCTCTCAATAAGCTTGAGGAGATTATTGTCTCTGTTTATGAAAGAGATTATGGGTGTTCGTGTCCAAAGTTTGAGAGAGTGAAGTGATGAAAGTATCGATTGTAACAGGCATTACAGGTCAGGATGGAGCATATCTGGCGGAACTTCTGTTGGAGAAAGGCTGCGTTGTTTATGGTACCTATCGTCGTACAAGTTCGGTCAACTTCTGGCGTATTGAAGAGTTGGGTATCGACAAGCACCCGAACCTGCACTTGGTCGAGTTCGACTTGACTGACATGAGTTCAGCGATTCGCCTGTTGCAAACCACAGGAGCTACTGAGGTCTATAACCTCGCGGCTCAGAGCTTTGTTGGTGTCTCGTTTGATCAACCCGTTGCAACAGCTGAGATTACTGGTATTGGTCCCCTGAATTTGCTAGAAGCGATTCGTATCGTGAACCCGAAAATTCGCTTTTACCAAGCCTCGACTTCCGAAATGTTCGGCAAGGTGCAGGCGATCCCTCAGATCGAAAGCACACCGTTCTATCCGCGTAGTCCCTATGGTGTAGCCAAGCTCTATGCTCATTGGATCACGATCAATTACCGTGAGAGTTACGGCATCTTTGGCTGTAGCGGTATTCTGTTCAATCATGAATCTCCGTTGCGCGGGCGTGAGTTCGTAACCCGTAAAATCACCGACAGTATTGCCAAAATCAAATTGGGCAAGCAGGACGTGTTGGAATTGGGCAATTTGGATGCGAAGCGCGATTGGGGCTACGCCAAGGATTATGTCGAAGGCATGTGGCGTATGCTGCAGGCGGATAAGCCTGATACCTACGTGCTGGCAACTAACAGAACGGAAACAGTACGCGATTTCGTGACAATGGCCTGTAAGGCTGCGGATATCAACATTGTCTGGGAAGGCGCGAACGAGCAAGAACGTGGTATCGATTCGGCCACCGGCAAGACGATTGTTGCAATCAATCCCAAATTCTATCGCCCGGCAGAAGTCGAGCTGCTGATCGGTAACCCCGAAAAGGCCAAACGCGAATTGGGTTGGGAGCCTAAAACCACTCTGGAAGAGTTGTGCCGGATGATGGTTGAAGCCGACTTGCGTCGTAATGAAATAGGCTTCTCGTTTTAGTCACTCCCGGGGAGGTCTCGTCGGACCTCTTCTCATCTGAGTTTTGTCCTATGAATATTGCCTTGGTTACCGGTGCCTCAGGCTTCACGGGCCGGTACTTGATTTCTACGCTGAAGATGCGCGGCTACCGGGTTGTGGGGTTTGGTAGTCAAGACTGTGGAGCGGATTCATGCCTTTCCGTAGATTTGACCGATGCTGAAGCGGTTCGGATAGCTGTACACCAAGTTCAGCCCACGCACGTTGTCCACTTGGCTGGAATAGCTTTTGTGGGGCACGGCAAGCCAGATGATTTTTATCAAGTAAACCTCTTGGGCACCCTCAACCTTTTGTTGGCACTCGTGGAACTTCCAAAACCCCCTCGTGTGCTGATCGCTAGTTCGGCCAACATTTATGGCACGCCGGATATTGAAGTCATTGATGAGTCGGTATGTCCGGCACCCGTAAACCACTACGCAACCAGCAAGTTGGCGATGGAGCATATGGTGCACACCTATTTCGATCGGTGTTCGATTGTGATTGCTCGACCATTCAACTATACGGGCGTCGGTCAGACCGAGCAGTTTCTGATCCCGAAAATTGTCGGGCATTTCAAACGCAAGGCACCGGTGATCGAGTTGGGGAACTTGGACGTGAGCCGGGATTTTTCAGATGTCCGGGATACGGTTGATGCCTATTTGGCACTTTTGGAGTCTGATGCGCATTCGCAGGCGGTGAATGTGTGCAGTGGACGTGCTATCGCCCTGCGCACCGTACTGAGCGAGGTGGGGCGTTTGGCTGGATATGAAATAGAAGTGCGTGTAAACCCCGCTTTTGTTCGTGCGAATGAAATCCCTGTGTTGCGAGGAAGCCGGGCTCGGTTGGAGTCGTTGGTGGATTGTTCTAGACCTCGGCACCTAGAAGAAACGTTGGCGTGGATGTACCAGTCATGAAAGTTGGGTTGTCGACAACCGTGCTGGAACCCTCTCGAACAGGTGGTCGATTGGATGGGATGGGGGTGTATACCCAGCATTTGTTCGATGGGTTGAAAGCAAGAGGGCAGATCGTTGAGCCGTTATCTTTTCCTAAGTTAGGGAAAGCTGGGCAACTATCAGTGGGTCAATCATTTGGTATGCCATTTCCTGTGGCTGCTTTGGGTGGCGTGTTTTCTGGCGGGTTTTGGCGTCAGGGACCCAAAGTAGATATTTACCACTCAACTGATTACCGGGTGCTTCCAATGCGATGCCCAGTTGTGGCCACGCTCTATGATGCTATTCCAATGGTCGATCCAGCAATGGCTAATCCACAGTTTCGAGCATTGAAGAATGCACTGATGCGGAAACTTGCTAGTTACGCTGATGCTGTTATCGCTATTTCAACCTATGCAGTGGCGGAACTGGTTGAGCACTACCATGTTGATGAGTCGCGTATTCGTGTAATTCACTGCGGTGTCGATTCGGCATGGTTAGAACCCCTGCAACCTGCATTCATTGACCAAACTTTGGCGACATATGGCTTGAGGCCTGGTTATTTTCTTTCGGTAGGTACATTGCAGCCCAGAAAGAATGTTGAAAGGGTAGTTGAGGCACATGCTCGTTTGCCTGAGGATATTCGAAAGCAGCACCCACTTGTAGTGGTCGGACGGCCAGGTTGGCGATGTGACGAATTGGTAGAAACATTGAGGCGAAAGGAAGCAGTGGGTGAAGTTCGCTGGTTGTCGAATGTTGCTGATATGTTTGAACTGCGAGCCCTCTACGCCGCAGCTGATACGTTTGTATTTCCTTCTCTTTATGAGGGCTTTGGTCTGCCAGTATTGGAAGCATTTGCTAGCGGGGTCTCTGTTGTTACTTCCAATACGACGTCATTACCGGAAGTTTCCATGGGTATTGCGTATGAAGTCGACCCTACCTCTGTCGATGCGATTGCAGAAGCCATCTTTCAGTCAGTTACGGGGGTAGATCGTCAACATCGCGTCGATGCGGGGCGTGTTCGAGCAAGGTCATTGAGCTGGGATGCCATGGTTGACCAGACATTGGCTCTCTATCGAGAGCTGGTGTAATTTAGTTGCAGGGGCTGGAAATTTGACCATTCGCGTTCTTCACTTCGGTAAATTTGCATTCGAACGCGCGGGCGGTATCGAGCGTCATGTTGAAGTACTGGCGCGTGCCCAGGCGGCACAGGGTGCGGATGTCACCGTTCTCGCCTATACATTGGACGCGAATGCCAGGCCTCGTCGTGTCGATGGTGTGCAGATCGAACCGGTTTTTGTCCGCGTACGTTTTTCCAGTCAACCGCTTGCGCTGGGATTGATTCTACGTGCTCGGCAGTTGGCCAGGAAAAAACCCTTCGATGTCGTGCATCAGCATTGGCCGGATCCTTTTGCCCATCTCGTTGCCAGCCTGATTCCCGGTCACCCCGCATTGGTGGTGAGTTGGCATAGCGACATTGTGAAGCAACATGTCCTCGGTCCGGTTTATCGGACGTTGGCACCACTGTTCTTGCGAAAGCCGGATGCGGTTATTGGCGCTACAAAGACGCATATGGCCTCTGCGCAAATTGATCTCTTTGCCGATGCGGCACGTCGTTATGTGATTCCGTATGGAATCGACCCCGCACCGTTCGAATTGACAGCTGCAGTGAACAACTCCGTTGCGGCTCTCCGTGCCCGTTATGAGGGCCGCCCCATCGTATTCGCGTTGGGGCGGCATGTTTATTACAAGGGGTTCGATGTGCTGATCCGGGCCATGGCTCGGGTGCCTGCTGTTCTGTTGCTTGGCGGCGATGGACCGTTGACAGCGGAACTGACGCAACTGGCTGAACGGCTTTCGACCGAATCTGCCGGGCAGGTGGTGTTTGTTGGCTCAATACTCGAGGCAGAGTTGCCTGTTTACTACCATGCCTGCGATATATTCTGTTTGCCTTCGGTGGCGACGACGGAAGCGTTTGGCATCGTTCAGACCGAAGCGATGCTCTGCGGAAAACCAATCGTAAATACGGATTTGGGCACGGGCGTGAACGAAGTGGCGCCAAAGGGCGTGTGTGCACTCACCGTGCAACCGGGTGATGATGACGCTTTGGCAGGTGCTTTGAACACGTTCATTGAGTCGCCAGAATATGCGCAGACACTGGGTGAAGCCGGTAGAAAACGCGCACTGGAACAATACAACGTCGAACGGATGGCCGTGGATACTTTGGCGCTATATGCCTCATTGACGGGCAATCACGGATGTTAGGTTGGAAATTGCTGTCATGGGTGCTTTCCTTGCTTGGTTAAGTGTTTATATTGGGTAACTGCTTAAACTAATTTGGGTCCCCTTCAATTTATGTCCACTGCGCTTTTACGTTCACGTTCGGCTTTGATCTCGGCGGTCACGCGCACTTTGGATGTGCTGTTGATCGGATTGGGGGGCTTGTTCGCGTTTTGGTTGCGTTTTGGTGGAGAAGTCTTTGATCTACCCACCGCCTATGGCTCCTTGATCGTGATTGGTGGCCTGCTCGTGGCATTGGTATTCCCATTGCTGGGCGTGTACGACTCGTGGCGAGCAAGAGGCTTGGCTTCTCCTGCCCTACGTGTGGTGGGCGCATGGTCGTTGGTGTTGATGATTGTTCTGATTTCGCTGGTGCTGGTGAAGGAAGCAGAGACCTTCTCTCGGCTCTGGTTGGCTCAGTGGTGGCTGATCAGCGGCTTGTCACTGGCCAGCGAACGGGTGGCGGTTTACTACGTTTTACGCGGACTGCGCCAACGAGGGATGAACCATCGTAAGGCGGTGGTTGTGGGGTGCGGCCCCCAAGCGTTGAATTTGATCAACCGTGCAGAAAAAGAGGGATGGGCCGGATTTGATGTGGTGCGTGTATTTGGCGAACGTACCAATGATGTGAGCATTGCGGGGCGCGAAATCCAGCCACTGGCTGAGTTGTTCGATTACGTGTCATCACATCAGATTGATGAAGTGTGGATCGCGGTGCCGCTGGATCAAAGCCAACAACTGAAGAGTGTGCTTGAAGATCTGCGGTTTTCTACGGCCAATGTGCGTTTCGTACCGGATTTGTTCGGAGTCTTTCTGATTAACCACGGTGTATCCGAGATTATGGATGTGCCGATGATCGATTTGTCTGCTACACCCATGACAGGGGCAAATCGGATAGTGAAAGGCATTGAGGATCGTGTCCTAGCCTTGCTGATTTTATTGTTGATCAGTCCGATATTACTTGCGATAGCATTGGGCGTTAAGCTTGGTTCGAAAGGGCCTGTACTGTACAAACAGAAACGTCACGGTTGGGACGGTCAGCCCTTCAATATTTATAAATTCCGCAGCATGAAAGATGGTGCGGATGAAGAAGGTGAAGTCCTCCAAGCCGTAAAAGGCGACAGTCGAGTAACTCGCTTCGGGGCTTTCCTGCGGAAGACGAGCCTGGATGAGTTGCCGCAATTCATTAATGTATTGCAAGGGCGGATGTCCATTGTTGGCCCGCGTCCGCATGCGGTTGAACATAACGAATTGTATAAGTCACAAATTGATGGCTATATGCTACGGCATAAGGTCAAACCCGGGATCACGGGCTGGGCGCAGATTAACGGTTGGCGGGGTGAAACGGACACCCTGGATAAAATGCAAAAGCGCATTGAGTGTGATCTGTACTATATCGAACATTGGTCACTGGCTTTTGATTTGAAAATCATATTTCTCACGGTGTTTCGTGGTTTTGTCCACAAGAATGCGTATTAACTTAGATGTTTTAGAGGCAATTGCTTATATGGTGTTGGTAACGGGCGGTGCCGGGTTTATCGGTAGCAATTTTGTGCTTGACTGGTTGGCGGCTGGTGGCGAGTCGGTGGTAAACCTCGACAAGCTCACCTATGCGGGTAATCTCGAGAATTTGGCCACATTGTCTGGTGATGATCGACATGTTTTCGTGCAGGGGGATATTGGCGATTCAGCGCTGGTTAGCCAGTTGTTGACGAAGTATCAACCGCGGGCGGTCGTCAACTTTGCGGCTGAAAGCCATGTAGACCGTTCCATTCTGGGACCGGGTGATTTTATTCAGACAAATGTCGTTGGAACATTTGGGCTCTTGGAAGCGGTGCGCGCGTATTGGGGCGCGTTATCTGAGAAGGAACGAGCTTCATTCCGTTTTCTGCATGTTTCAACCGATGAAGTTTACGGTTCACTTGCGCCAAGCGCCCCAGCTTTTACTGAAACCCACCGCTACGAACCTAACAGTCCCTACTCGGCCAGCAAGGCCGCTTCAGACCATCTTGTGCGTGCCTATCATCACACTTATGGTCTTCCGGTGTTGACGACGAACTGCTCGAACAATTACGGCCCGTATCATTTCCCGGAAAAGCTCATTCCCTTGTGCATCCACAATGCTTTGGCAGGAAAGCCGTTGCCGATTTACGGAGATGGTCAGCAGATCCGTGATTGGCTGTATGTGAAAGATCATTGCAGTGCCATTCGTCGGGTGCTCGAGGCGGGTCGTTTGGGCGAGGTGTATAACGTTGGCGGTTGGAATGAAAAGGCGAACCTCGATGTCGTGAATACCTTGTGTCACATTTTGGATGAAGAGCAACCGCGGGTTGACGGTAGATCCTATGCCGAGCAGATCACCTTTGTGACTGATCGCCCCGGTCATGATCGTCGTTATGCGATTGACGCCACTAAATTGGAGCGCGAACTGGGTTGGAAGCCGGCAGAAACCTTCGAAACGGGTATCCGCAAAACAGTGCGCTGGTACCTGGATAACCAGGACTGGGTGGCAAATGTCACCAGTGGCACCTATCGCGAATGGACCGCAAAGCAGTATCAATCATGAAAATTCTAATTTTCGGTAAAAACGGCCAGGTGGGTTGGGAGTTGCAACGATCGCTTGCCCCGTTGGGTGAACTGATCGCCTTGGATCGGCAAGGAGAAGGAAGCCTCTGCGGTGATCTGTCGAATTTGGAGGGTATCACCAATACGATTCAGAGGGTTGCGCCGGACGTAATCGTCAATTCGGCTGCATACACTGCTGTGGATAAGGCGGAAAGTGAGCCGGATTTAGCCGCGCTGATCAATTCACAGGCCGTGCAGGTAATGGCACATGAGGCAGCCAGAATAGGTGCATTGTTGGTGCATTATTCTTCCGACTATGTATTCAATGGTCGTGGCGATAGTCCCTGGCGGGAAACCGATCCAACTGCTCCCTTGTCCGTGTATGGGCAAACCAAATTGAGTGGTGAGCAGGCCATCACTGGTAGCCATTGCCGCTATCTGATTTTTCGCACTAGTTGGGTCTACGCTGCTCGAGGCAAAAATTTTGCCAAGACCATGCTGAGATTGGCGAAAGAACGAGAAAAATTGAATGTGATTGACGATCAGGTCGGGGCACCCACCGGTGCGGAGTTGATCAGTGATGTCTCTGCGCACGCCATTCGAGCAGCGATCTCCAATCCCGATTTGTCCGGGGTGTATCATCTGGCGGCGGACGGGGAGACTTCATGGTGTGCCTATGCGCAATTCGTGATTGAAGTGGCGCGTCGTCAGGAGCAGGGATGGATCGTGGCTGAGATCAACCCGATTCCCACCAGCCAGTATCCCACGCCTGCGACACGACCACTCAACTCACGTTTGGATACGACTAAATTGAAATCGACTTTCGGCTTGCGTCTGCCTCATTGGACGCAGGGCGTGGAACGGATGTTGAACGAACTCAAGGATCAGGGACAATGAGTCAACGCAAAGGGATTATTCTCGCTGGTGGTAGCGGTACACGTTTACATCCAGTGACCTTGGCCGTGAGCAAGCAACTCATGCCAGTCTACGACAAGCCAATGATCTACTACCCGTTGAGCACACTCTTGCTGGCAGGTATTCGCGACATTCTGATTATTTCAACGCCGCAAGATACTCCCCGGTTTACACAGTTGTTGGGGGATGGCCGCCAATGGGGGATCAACTTGAGCTATGCCGTTCAGCCATCCCCGGATGGTTTGGCACAGGCATTCACAATCGGCGCGGAGTTTTTAGGCAATTCGCCTTCGGCGCTGGTGTTGGGGGACAACCTCTTCTACGGACACGATTTGCAGAGGCGGCTTCTAGAAGCAGATAGCAAAGAGAAAGGGGCAACTGTATTTGCTTATCGAGTGAAAGATCCTGAGCGATATGGCGTGGTTGAGTTTAGCGATACAGGTCGTGCCATAAGTCTAGAAGAAAAACCGATTCAGCCTAAGAGTCACTACGCTGTAACAGGTTTATATTTTTATGATGAACAGGTTGTCGAGTTTGCCAAAAATCTCAAGCCTTCGGTCCGAGGGGAGTTAGAGATTACTGACCTTAATCGGATGTACCTTGAGTGTGAGCAGCTAAATGTACAGATGATGGGAAGAGGCGATGCTTGGTTAGATACCGGCACACATGAATCATTACTGGAGGCTGGGCAATTCATCCAAACAATTGAACATCGCCAAGGTATGAAGATTGCTTGCCCTGAGGAAATTGCTTGGCGTCAGCACTGGATTACAGATGCCGAGCTTGAGAGATTAGCTCAGCCGCTCGCAAAAAGTAGCTATGGGCAATTTTTACTACAATTGTTAAACGAGCGTGTGTATTGATGAAAGTCACCTCTACCGAAATTCCTGAAGTGTTGATCCTTGAACCTAAAGTTTTTGGAGATGAGCGCGGGTTTTTTATGGAAAGCTTCAACCAGCGTAAGTTTCACCAAGCAACTGGTTTGGATGAGAAGTTTGTACAAGACAACCATTCGCGTTCAAGTAAAGGGGTATTGAGGGGGCTGCATTATCAAGTGCAGCAGCCTCAAGGCAAACTTGTTCGGGTTGTGCGTGGCGCTGTATTCGATGTGGCAGTTGATATTCGCAAAAGCTCGCCAAGTTTTGGACAGTGGGTCGGGGTAGAGTTAACCGCAGAGAATTTCCGACAACTCTGGGTTCCTGCCGGTTTCGCTCATGGCTTTTTGGTGTTGAGCGAGTCAGCGGATTTTCTGTACAAGACAACAGATTATTACGCGCCGGAGTATGAGCACTGCATTCGCTGGGACGATCCGACCCTCAATATCCAGTGGCCACTATGTGCCGCGCCGGAACTTTCTGCAAAGGATGCGGCTGGATGTCTGCTGTCAGACTCGCCTTGGTTCAGCTAGCCAGCCGGTGGTGAAAACTCATTCTCCGGTCAATGTGTAATCCCCCCAGGAAATAGCCGCCCTTCGCTGAATCGAGGGCAGCATTGCTGTCCGTCTCCCTTTCTTTGACGGACTTTATATTGAACTGGAGGAGTTTCTAGGGTACGGGGCGGAAGTCACTAATAACTCAGAAGCACCACTGTGATCTCTCACTGCGAATTGCGCGTGCCCACAAGGATAACTTATTGTTACGGATGAAATTTGTTGCTGTTGCAACATGGTTCATTGAGCGCTTCTCTATTTGAGAAAACGTAAAACTGGATGTAATGATCAATAAAATGCACGCCACTGAGCATATAGCAAAATGCTCGACAGGAGGGAATTTAATCCCGCGGAATATAATTTCTAAGAATAAGCCAAGGAAAATAAACTGCAGGATGTAGAAGCTATATGAAATTTCCCCTAGCTTTATTGCGGTTCGGGAAACAAGAATGCCAAACATGTCATTTCCAAGGGAAATTAAAATAAATATAAATGAATATAGGGCAATGGAAGTCAGGGAGACAATCGATGAGTTTGGTTGAATGTTTATGGCCCCTTTGTCGTATGTCAAATATATGGCAATAGTTGAAGCAACTAAAATAACGACAGAGGCTGTTTTTGTTGATGCGAGCTCTCTGCATGTGTCTTTTATCTTCGATACACTAATTTCGTATGCAATGACGCCGGTTAAAAAATACCAGAACAACTCGTGGAATGTGGCGACGTTTTTAATATATAGAGCAGCTATCAAAGCAGCCAGTCCGGCAATTGAAACGCTCGTGAAATTAACCTTTTTGTGCAATAAAATACACACCACGGGCAGGGATAAATAAAGACACCATTCATATGGGAGTGTCCATGCAGTTCCATTAGTAACCAACGCCACATTTTCCGCGCCAAATATATTTCAAACTCCTCTAAACTCCAAGATATGAAAAATGTCTCCAATGGTAATGTTGCTGTTTTTCTTAAATGCAAAAAACACAAGAGCGGCACCCACTGCAGATGAAAGAAAATACATGGGAGAAAGGCGCAACACCCTGGATGTGTATAATTTTATCCAATCAACAGAAGCTTGCTCCCTAACTTTCCCATAGAACAAAAATGAGGACATCATAAAAAACATGGCTACAGCGCCAAATCCGCAATTGTTATAAAAGCTGTTGGAAAAATTAGATGCGGCGAAAGACCATGAGCCTGTCTCTTTATAGAAGTAATATAGAGATGCATGCGCTAGATATACGCCTAGGGCCGCAAATCCCCGAAGCCCATCTAGATTCTCGTATCTACGATAATGTTTAGGCTCTGCTCGATCCGACAGGACATGCACCAGATAAAGTGCGGGTGCCACTATTAATAACGAATATAAGGGATTCATTCAGTAATGAGCTCTAAAAAATAAGCATTATACCTTTTCGTGGGTGCCCATACCCTGTCGTATTTGGCGCTGTTTTAAGTTCCGTTGCGCATTTTGATGATTCAAGCTGTTGCATATTTCCGACTTGTTCAGTAAATAGGTGGGATGAAGACAGATAAACCAAAGGGGGCTGCCATTTAATGGAGCCCCTCTTCCTCCTCCCTCAAGTTTGAGTCTATTTGCTCAGGTCAGCCGGTTAGAACGAATACTTGGCTGAAAGGGAGATGGCATAGGATTTCGCGGCGTCGCTATTGCCGGTTCCCCAGACGTCATTCTGTGTCACCTTGCCATAGTTTTGGTATTCAAGTTGAGCCGCCCAGTTGCTGGTAATCGCATAAGAGGCTCCGGCGCCAAACATGAACTGGTTCCTGTTGTCGCTGCCTGATGCGTCGACACAGGTGCTTGACACGCAAACGGTGGACATCGACATGTGGTTGCGAACCACGCCGGCTTTTGCAAACAGAGAAAAACCATCGCTGAGCGGCAATGTGCCTGTCAGGGCTGCGTAGTAGTTGTAGACCTTCATTCCTGAGCTCGTAACAGGAAGGCCACCAAACGTACCGCGGATGGAATATGAGTTGCCTAGATAGTTATATCCAACCTCGACACCGAAATTCTGTGTGAAATTGTATCCACCAAACAAGTTAAATCCAGTATCACGGGTTTTATCACCCGAAAAATCGTAGACGTACCCTGAATACGTTCCTGAGGCCGAAGGAATGGATGCGTGGCCCTCCAAGACGCCTGCACCCACATATGCGCCTTCGGCAAAAGCACCGCCGGACAAAGACAAAAAAACCGCAATCGCTAGAATTTTTCTCTTCATGGTCGTCTTCGCGAGAAACTTCACCGGTGATGGCGAAGGGGGTAGCGTCCACCAATGGTGGCCTGCCTCGCATCCTCCGTTTTGTTGTTGCTACCTTGGGTTAACCCTATATCCCTATTGGCCCTTGGGGCGTTAAGCAAACGGCAGATGAGATGACTGGAAGAGAAACAGGAAGTCACTCGGCGGAGCCTGTAGGGGTATTCGCACAGTCTATACCTATATCCTTAGGAAAAAATGAAATTTCAGACGGTGCTGTTGATGGAGAGTTCGGCTTGCTGCAGGCGTTCATCGGTACCGACATCGATCCATAAGCCCGAAAAAATTTGTCCCTGGCCACGTCGGGCGGTGATTTTTTCCCGTAACAGCGTCCCTAGCGCACGCCGTCCTTCCGGTAATCCGGAAAACATCGTTTTTTTATAGAGGCCGATGCCGGCATAGGTCAGGCAAGTGCTCGCTTCAGGCATGTCCGCCGCGCACAATTCCAGGCTTTGTGGGCCGAGGGAAAAATCGCCCTTGGGATGATGTTCGGGATTGGCGACCATCACCAGTCGAAAATCGATTTCAGGGTTGAGGGCGTTATTGAGCAATTCTTCAAACGGAAAGTCGGTGAAGATGTCGCCATTTACCAGGATAAATGTGTCACTGAGCAGGGACAGGGCGTGGCGAATGCCGCCCGCAGTTTCAAGATTCTCGCTCAGGTGGTTTTCCCATGAAAAGTGCAGGCGAACGTTCCAGCGGTCGCCATTGCCCAGGGTTGCAGGAATCTGCTCGGCCAGGTGATTGAGGTTGATGACAATGTCGGTGATACCCGCTTGGGCCAGCCGTTCGATGTGATGGACGATCAGCGATTTGCCCTGCACGGGAAGCAGCGGCTTGGGGGTGTGATCGGTCAGCGGACGGAGGCGTTCACCCCGCCCCGCGGCGAGGATCATGGCGCGAACGGGGTGGGCAGAGTCGGGCATGATGAATAGACGATGTAATGCGATTGAATAGGGATTGGGCGATTACTGATCAGCTGCTTTGGACTCGACGGTTTTCGCTGCGCGTTGAATGACGCGCTCGATCATTTGCTGCTGAGATTTCTGGTCACCCTGATCGCCATTCATCAATGGTGCGATCAATGCATTGATTTTCCCGGGAACGAGTTGGGCGTTGACGGCCTTGATGTCGTCGAGTGAAAGTTGACCCGTATCCCCTTTGAGTTTCAGATAGTTCGTGAGATAGCTGTAGCGGGCATTCAGGAAATTCGCCATGGCACTGAACACCTGAATCTGTGCATTGAGTACATCAACAATGGTTCGGGTTCCAACCTGATAACCGGCTTCGGTCGCAGCCAGGCTGGTGCGGGCAGACTCTACCGATTGTCCGTACGCGTTGATTTCGCTGATGCTGGTCAATACGCCACGATAGTCATTTGCTGTGCCTTGTTGCACGGTGCGACGCAGGTTTTCGATCTCGTTCTGTGCCTGCTGGTATTGGTAGGCAGCCTGACGTGACTTGGCGTTGATCCGTCCGCCGGTATAAAGCGGTACGGAAACTTGCAACCCGATGCTGGCAGCCACATTGCTGGACTCACTACCATTGAACTGGCTTGGTGTGCTGTTGTAGCCGTATTGCCCCGTCAGATCGACTGTGGGCATTCGTGCCGCCCGGTTGATGGCGACATTCTCCTGGCTGATCTGGCCACCGATTTCTGCACTCTGCAGCGAGATATTCTGTTTGGCTGCCAGCGTGACCCAGTCATTGGGGTTGGCCGGATCCGGGCGAGGCGTTGACAGGCTTGTTCGGACATCGTCGAGTTCGGTCGGCTCTTTGCCGGTGATGGTCGCCAGTGCGGATTGTGCATTCTCAAGTGCATTTCGAGCGGTGATGATGTCGGCGTTGGCCTTGTCGTAATTGGCTTGCGCATTGGCCACATCAGTGACGGCAACCAGGCCGACTTCATAGCGTTTTTGTGCCTGCTCCAACTGGTTTTTGAATGCCTTTTGACTTGCGATGGAGAGTTGCAGGCCTGCATTTGCCTGCAGCACGGCGAAGTAGGCAGTGCTGGTACGCAAAAGCAGATTCTGCTGAGCTGCGGCGTAGTCCAGATCGGCTTGCTTGGCCTGGAGATCGGCAATGCCCAGATTGAGATTGTCGATCCGGCTGTAAATCACCTGGTTCAAACTCAGGCCGAGGTTGCGGCCAGTGCCCTTGATGGTTGTCGGTGCACCGGGGATGCCATTGGATTTGATGTCCATCCGGCTGTAACTCAAGCCAGCGCCGGCACCGATTTGTGGAAGCAGGTTGCCCCGTGCAATGGGCTTGTTTTCCTGAATGGAGAGGCGCTTCTGCTCGGCGGCGAGTAAGGTCTGGTCGTTCTGCTCTGCCAGCGTCACCATATCCATCAAGTTGGCGGAAAAGGCGGGTACACCATAAGCGCTCACGACCACGAGACCAGCAAGAATTGCTTTTTTCAGCCGGTAAGGGTGGGGTTGACTCGCCATGATTAATTTCCTCGCCATATTATTAGCCAGCTATCAGTGTCTACTCTAGCTCAAAGGGAGCCATATTGTGTCGGTACTGATGTCGAATCCGGTTTCGACTCATGCAAAGGAGAACTGGGGTTTGGGTTCGGCACCTTTGAGATAGCGCGTGTGTGTTTCAAACAGGTTCTGCGTATCGAACTGATCGTTGGCTTGGCGTGTCACCATGATGCCCGACATATTCTGTTCCGAGCCAACGATGGCAAACAGACGGCCACCGACATTGAGCTGCTGCCGATAGGATTCGGGAATGCGTTGCACGGCACCGGTAAGCACGATCACATCAAAGCGTTCGTTGCTGGCCCAGCCGTTGACGGCATCGCCGGTCTCGAGCACGACCCGATCAATGTTCAGCGCGGCGAGTTTTTCTGCAGCCGATTGGGTGAAATCAGGGTGAATGTCCACGCTATGGACACTTTGCCCCAAATGAGCCAGGCAGGCGGTGAAGAATCCGCTGCCTGTGCCGATTTCCAGTACGCGTTCGTTGGGTGCTACGGCCAATGATTGCAGGATTCGACCTTCGACAACCGGTGGCAACATGGTTTCACCGTGGCCGATCGGCAGCGCTGTGTCCGAGAAGGCGAACGAGCGCTGCTCAGTGGGCACAAAATGTTCGCGTGGAATCTTGAATAGGGCTTCTAACACCCGTTTGTCCAATACATCCCAGGGGCGAATTTGTTGTTCAACCATATTGAAGCGGGCGCGTTCAGTATCAAAAGCCATCATGCGAGGAGATCCTGTCAATTTTTGCCTGTCGAATAATGTTCGGGTTCGATCCGACCGGAAAACCTTCGGATCGAATGGTCAATCAGCCCGCCAATATACCGAATGCAGACGGCTATGACCATGATTATGGTGGGGTGAAGTGGGTGTGCATGCTGATCGGTGACCATGCCCGATTCCGCGTACTTCCCGGCGGTCACTGCGTGTCGCATCGATCAGGATAATCTGATGCGGCGATAAATACCCTGCTAATCAAGTTGGACTTTTGGTCTCGCCTGGGATACGTTCTCTTCCATCGACTGGGGGTGCGGCGCACATTCGTTCTGTGTGTCGCTGAGAGAGTCCCTTGGAACCTGATCCGGCTTGCACCGGCGGAGGGAAGTCGGCCGTTAAGTCCTGCGCCCCTCCTCGCCTGCAAGTCACTCATTAAATTTATATGGGGTTTGACATGAGCGCTGTGCCGAGTGATTTTTTAGCCAAAACGGCGGGGTTGTCCGAGTCGGTCATCGCACCGTTTCCTGCCAGTACCAAAATTTTCCAGACGGGTTCTCGCCCGGATATTCGCGTTCCAATGCGTGAAGTGACGTTGACGCCGACCCGCAGCGATCGCGGTGTGGAAATCAATCCACCGATCACTATTTATGATACTTCTGGCCCTTACACCGACCCTACGGTCAAGATTGACCTGCTCAAGGGGCTCGATCCCCTGCGCGCGAACTGGATCGCCGAGCGTGCCGATACCGAAACCCTGAGCGGCCCGTCATCTGAATATGGTCTTGCGCGGTTGAACGACCCCAAAACAGCGGGTCTGCGTTTTGGTCATATCCGTACCCCCATCAAGGCCAAGCCTGGCAAGAATGTGTCGCAGATGCACTACGCCCGCCAGGGCATTGTCACGCCTGAAATGGAATTCGTGGCGATCCGCGAAAACAATCGACTGCAAGAAATGCGTGCCGATCCACGCTACAAGGCATTGCTCCGTCAGCACAAGGGCGAGTCCTTCGGTGCGGCGATTCCCGACCAGATTACCCCTGAGTTTGTGCGGGATGAAATTGCACGCGGACGAGCCATCATCCCCGCGAACATCAATCACCCTGAAATCGAGCCAATGATCATCGGCCGTAATTTCCGGACCAAAATCAACGGCAACCTCGGCAACTCGGCTACGACTTCCGGTATTGCGGAAGAGGTCGAGAAGATGGTCTGGGGCATTCGCTGGGGTGCGGACACCATCATGGATCTGTCCACCGGCAAGAACATTCACGAAACCCGCGAGTGGATTCTGCGCAATTCACCTGTGCCGATCGGCACCGTTCCGATTTATCAGGCATTGGAAAAGGTCAACGGCAAGGCCGAAGACCTCACGTGGGAGATATTCCGCGACACGCTGATCGAACAGGCGGAGCAGGGCGTGGATTACTTCACCATTCACGCCGGTGTCCTGCTGCGCTATGTCCCGCTGACGGCCGAACGTGTGACGGGTATCGTGTCCCGCGGTGGTTCGATCATGGCGAAATGGTGCCTGGCGCATCACAAGGAAAACTTCCTGTACACGCATTTCGAAGACATCTGCGAAATCATGAAGGCCTATGACGTGTCCTTCTCCTTGGGCGATGGGTTGCGCCCGGGCTGCCTGGCTGATGCGAACGATGCGGCGCAGTTCGGCGAACTGCAAACGCTGGGCGAGCTGACGAAAATCGCCTGGGAGCACGACGTGCAGGTGATGATCGAAGGCCCCGGCCATGTGCCATTGCAGATGATCAAGGAGAACATGGACAAGGAATTGGCCGATTGCTACGAGGCGCCTTTCTATACACTCGGCCCGCTGGTGACCGATATTGCCCCCGGCTATGACCACATCACCAGTGGCATCGGCGCGGCGAACATCGGTTGGTATGGCACCGCGATGCTGTGCTACGTGACACCGAAAGAGCATTTGGGTCTGCCGGACAAGGACGACGTGCGTGAAGGGGTAATCACCTACAAGATCGCCGCCCACGCTTCCGACTTAGCCAAGGGATTCCCTGGCGCGCAGGTGCGCGATAACGCCTTGTCCAAGGCCCGCTTCGAGTTCCGTTGGGCTGACCAGTTCAATCTGGGCCTCGATCCGGAGCGTGCGCGTGAATATCACGATGAAACCCTGCCGGCCGAAGCGCACAAGGTGGCGCATTTCTGCTCCATGTGCGGGCCGCATTTCTGCTCGATGAAGATTACGCAGGACGTACGCGACTATGCCGAAACGCTTGGGCTCGATGAAATCGAAGCGATCAAGAAAGGCATGGAAGAAAAGTCGGTTGAGTTTGTGAAAAAGGGCGCGGAAGTGTACGGTCGCATCTGATCGAATGCCGAGAAGTGTCCAACGACCCGCGTTCAATCGGACGCGGGTTTTTTCTGTAAAAGCAAAATGTACGGGAGATTGAGCCATGATCGAAGTCGGACAAAAACTACCGGAAGCCACCTTGTACTACCGAGGGGAACAGGGCTTGAATGGTTGCTCTGTAGCTGAGTTGACGGGTTCTCAGCGCATTGTGCTGTTTGCCGTGCCGGGTGCATTTACGCCTACCTGTTCGGACGCCCATGTACCGGGTTTCATCGCACTCAATGACGCGATTCGAGCCAAGGGTGTCGACAAAATCTATTGCGTAGCGGTCAATGATCCCTTCGTGATGAAGTTCTGGGGCGAGTACCTGAACGTGGGTGATGCGGTCCGCATGCTTTCCGACGGCAATGGGGCATTCACCCAGGCGCTGGGGATGGAGCGGGATATGCGTGGCGGCGCGATGGGCATTCGATCCAAGCGCTACGCCATGATCGTGGACAATGGCGTGGTCGAGTGGCTTGGGGTGGACGAATCCGGTCTGGCCAATTCATCCGCCGAGGCGGTGCTCGCGGCGCTGTAATCTAAGTACGTCGTTGAAATGGATTTCTAAAGACTTGTTTAACGGGGGCGCCTTTGGGGCAGGGGTTGCAGCCATCCCAGTGCTTCCCTGAGCGTTTCCTGTACCGGGGGTGAAAAGCGCTTGATGCGTCCGTGGCTTTGCATCACATCATTCTGTACCCAGGGTTCCACGCGATAGCAAAGTACGGTGTTGTATCGGTCCGGTACGTGCAACGTAAGCGGGTCGGGTGCGAAGAAACGCTCCAGTGCACGGGTCAGATCCGTTACATCGCCCAGTTCATTGCGCCAGATATTGATGCATAGAATGCCGTGGTCGCCCAGTTGCGAGGCCAATTGCGCCAGGCTGCGCGTCGGGATCGGCACCATGCCCTGCTCATCGAAAATATCGACCCAGATGATATCCGCGGCTGGAATATCTTCCAGTTCGTCGCTCGCGCAGATGTCGCCAAATCGGAGCTTCAGGCGGGGATGATCGAGATCCAGTCCGAAGTATTGCTGGGCGATGGGCGCCAGTGAGGGGCGAAGATCGTGCGCGTGAACGGAAATATCGGTATATTCCAATAAATATCGCGCTAGTGCGCCGCCCCCCAGACCGTACAGATTCAGACGGCTCGGGTTGGGGTGCAAAACCAGCCCCGTCAGCAGGGCGCGGTAATAACCAAAGGCCAGTTCGGTCGGTTGTGCGGGATACCAGCCGGATTGCGCGGTGTGGTTGCCGAAATGCAGGGTGGTTTCCCCGGCGCTTTCGATGACTTCAATCAGCCCCCATGCATCGCGCACTGACAATTTTTTGACTGCCATCTGCTATAACCAATGCACGATGAGATTAAGAGTGTTATATGAGCAATTCACGATTCATTCCTTTTGTTGCCGGCATCTGTTTATCGTTGATGTCCGTCGGCACTTCTTTTGCGGTCAGCTTCAAGGTGGGCGACCGGGTGTTCATTCCACTCTATTCCGAGAACCTGCTGGATGACGGCTACGCTGATGGAATCATCCAGAGCATGAACCCCGATGGCAGCGTCAATATCCGGCTATCCGATGTCGTGAATGGTGAAAATAAGACCATGTATGGTACTTGCAGCCCGTCGGGCGCTTCCG
This sequence comes from uncultured Halothiobacillus sp., assembly GCA_964655215.1. Taxonomy (GTDB): domain Bacteria; phylum Pseudomonadota; class Gammaproteobacteria; order Halothiobacillales; family Halothiobacillaceae; genus Halothiobacillus. The sequence goes on along the minus strand of CAZZMW010000013.1, from coordinate 15,933 downwards.
AAAAAATCATGACGGCGCCGACTGCCAGCGTGAAGGAGGTCGTCAAGGAAGTGCCCACCGACAAGATTTTACCTTGGACGATCGGTCAGTTTCAGTATGTCGAACGGGAAAATCTGTCGACCACACTCCAACGCTGGCTGGGCAGTGGCATGGCCATCACGCCCAATTCGTTGGATATCGCTGATCGTCGGGCGCGTGAGCTGGATTTGCCACGGGTACGCGTCGTTGTAGCTGTCGCCAAACTGCAGGTGGAATCGACGGGAGGAAATGGCTTCCCGGTCCCGGCCAGCCGTGCCTTGCATGGGGCGGCACAGATGCTGGACAACGTCGCCGCGCTGGTTCAATCGCACCCGAATGCCGTGACCGATGCATCGGCCATACTGGCAAAGACAGCTCCGCCGCACAGCAAGGATCTTTTGGTCGAGGCCATTGTGCACATCGCCGACTTGACGCAAAAGCAATTGGCTCAGCTGGCCAGCGACAACCCCGACCCCATGAAAGTCCCCGGCTATACACCAGCGGAACTGATCGCGATCTACACGGGCTACTACCGGATGATGACGGCAAACAATACTCAGCCTTATGAGAACGCCAAGGTCGCTTACTTCAGCGACAAGGTGGCGCAAGCTATCCTAGGTGGTCATTGGCCCAAGTTCTAGGTTATGCCTATTTACGGTTGTAGTTGTCGCGTTTCGGCATGTTCCCGCCGGGCCGCCTGATAGACCTCACGAGCTGCGTCCAGATTCATCAGGAAAATACCCAACCCCACGATCAGGTCGGGCAAAGCCGAATGCCACACGAGGGTGAGCAAGCCCGCCGCAATGATGGCGACGTTGGCCAGTGCATCGTTTCGGGCGGAAAGAAAGGCCGCGCGCGTCAGACTGCCTTGGTGATGTCTGAATCGGACGAGCAGAAACGCACAGGTCAAATTGACGAATAACGCACCGAGCCCTGTCAGGCTTAAATCGAAGGCATCGGGTGGTGCCAGACTGACAACCTTGTTCCAGGCCATCCACAAGGTGGCAACTCCTGGAATGAGTATGACGCCTGCCAGGAACATGCCCAATCGGGCACGGTAAGCGAGGCTAAGCCCAATGCCGATGAGGATCAGTAGATTGATCGCGGTATCTTCCAGAAAATCGATGGAATCCGCGAACAGGGAAACCGAGCCGATCGACTGTGCGACACCGAATTCCACCCAGAAATAACTGAAGTTCAGTAATGCCACCCACAGGACGGCTCGTCGCAATGGACCGTGAGCGTCAAGCTCACTCATGTTGCTTGATCGCAGTTTTGAATTGTTCTTGCTGAGCCGGACTTGCTTCGCTTTGGTAGCGCTTTTTCCATTCGTCGTAGGGCATGCCGTAAATCGCTACGCGCGCATCGTGGTCGCTAAGCTTGGTGCCCCGTTCCTCGGCGGCTTCGCGATACCACCGCGAGAGGCAGTTACGGCAAAATCCGGTCAGGTTCATCATGTCGATATTCTGAACGTCGGTACGTTGCTGCAAATGCGTGACCAGGCGGCGAAAGGCGGCGGCTTCCCACTCGAGTTTGTTTTGTACATCAGCGGGTTGGGTTGTGTTCTCATTCATCGGTTTGTTTCCAGAAATAGATCGGACATTCGGTCAGGGTGTCAGGTGGGCGTCCGGGTGACCAGGGTCACGGCGTGCAGAGCGCCGGAAGCCAAAGACGGCGACAGTATCTTGTTCACGCGTTGGTGCTGTTGCAGCATCGTTTTGCCCGCAAACTCAGAGCTCACTACCGTGATCTTGAAGCTGCAGCCTTCACCTTCGGGGTGGACTTGCGCATCGGGTATTTCACTTTGGATCATGGAAACGATTTCGGCGGGACTCATGGCATAACCTCTATTCTATGGACCGGGCTGAAGAAATCAGCATTTCTGGGGCACGAGTTGTGTGCCGACTGTTTGCATTCGGTTCCGTTCGAGCCAACTTCAATGAGTGGGTTCAAACTTTCTCAATCCAGCAGTGATTTTAGCGGTAAACCGATCACGTCGCTGCGCCAGCCAGTTGTGAGTTTGTTCGGGGCATCGGGTGCTCGTATCAGGCGGAGCATATCGTCAGTGGTAGCGAGCAGTGATGGGCTGATTTCCATTTGCTTGCTGAGTTCCTGCACCAAAGCCTGCATGCGGCCCAGAATGGCGTTAGTTTCGGGGTCGGTGCGTTGGAACGCCTGCCACTGGGGGAAAGCTTCAGGCGGTAACTGTTTGGCTCGATCGATCGTTGCTCGTAACTCATCCACTTGCTCGTCGCTCAGGTGATGTCGTGCATTTTTATGATTCAACAGGTTCTGTCGGAACTGACGCGAACCAGCCAACTCAAGCGCCTGTTCGTCACTCAGGACCCACCGCCGGGGTAGGTTGAGTTCGCGTGCCCAGACTTCGCGCCAAGTCGTGATTGCATCAAGTACAGCTCGCTGAGCGGCCCGCAAGGTCTGTTGACCACGCACCTTGCGCCAGAGACCAGCCATCTGGGGTTGGAAACGTTGGGGGGCGCTCAGTGCAGCGCATTCCTCGTCGAACCATGCCAGTCGGTTTTTGGTGGCCAACTGCTCGCGAAGCAAGGGGTACAAGGTGCGTAAAAAGCGGACGTCATCAGCTGCGTATTGTTGCTGTTCTGCCGTGAGTGGGCGCTGGGCCCAGTCTGTTCGGCTTTGTGATTTGTCGAGTTCAACATTCAGCAGGCGGTGCACAAGGTTGGCGTAGCCGATTTGTTCGCCGAGGCCCAGAAAGGCCGCAGCGATCTGGCTGTCCCTAAGTGTCTGCGGCAGGGCACCGGAGTCGAGATAAATCAGTTCCAGGTCCTGCTCGGCGGCATGGAAGACCAGTGGAGATGATGTTCGATTCAGCTCGTGCCACAAAGGAGCCAACGGTACGGCCAGCGGATCGATCAGCCAGATGGCGTCAGGGACGGCGATCTGTACCAGACACAGTTGCGGGAAATAGGTGGATTCCCGCATGAACTCCGTGTCGATTGTGGCCCAGGTTGATTCGACAAACTGGCCACAAACGTCTTGCAGTGCTGAGGAAGATTGAATAAAGCGGGGCTGCTGCGCTCGCTCGGACCGATCCGTAGTGGTCACGAGATCAGGGTAGAACCTTGATGGATTCGATCAGGACCGTCTTTTTGGGTACGTCCTGAGGGAAGGGGCCCGCTGCGCTGGTTGGCGTGCTAACGATTTGATCGACGACATTCATCCCGGATGTCACATGACCGAAAACGGCATACCCTGCACCCTGCATGGTGGGGGCGCTGTAATCCAGGAATTTGTTGTCAGCCACGTTGATGAAAAACTGGCTGGTGGCCGAATTGGGGAAGCTGGTGCGCGCCATGGCGATGGTGCCGCGCAGGTTGCTCAAGCCGTTGTTGGCTTCGTTGACGATCGGCGCTTGGGTGGGTTTCTGGCGGAAATCAGGTGTGAAACCACCACCCTGAATCATGAAACCGGGAATGACGCGATGGAAAATCGTGCCGTTGTAAAATCCTGACTTCACGTAACTGAGGAAGTTCTCGACGGTCTTCGGTGCCTTGGTGGCATCCAGTTCAACGGTTATCGCCCCCATGTTGGTGACGATTTTGACGGAAACAGGTTCGGCCTTCGTCGCTTCGGTTGCAAAGACGGACGAAGTTGAGCCAAGAAGGGAGGCGACGGCGAGGGCCGAGAACAGGCGACGGGTTTTATTCATCACGTTGTACGCGCTCCAGTCGCTCGTGCCGCTCCTGAGCCTCGATGGTCAGTGTGGCGATCGGGCGCGCTTCGAGGCGACGGATGCCGATCTCATCACCGGTTTCTTCGCAGAAACCGTAGCTGCCTTCAGCGATCTGTTTCAGAGCCTTGTCGATCTTGTTGATCAACTTGCGATATCGGTCACGTGTGCGAAGCTCCAATGCAGCATCCGATTCGAGCGATGCCCGGTCATTGATATCCGGTTCCTGCCAGTTTTCTTCGCGCAGATGGTTGACTGTGGTCTCGGATTCTTCAAGCAATTCGTCGCGCCAAGTCAGCAGCTTCTGCTTGAAATATTCGAGCTGCAAGGGGTTCATGTATTCTTCGGATTCCGAAGGCTTGTAACCGGGTGGGAGCGTGACTGCCATGTACCAAAACCTCATTCCGGCGCGCGTTGAGCGCACCGTTGTCTAAAAACCAAGCGCGCCGTCGAGTGAAAACACAAGCTGTCGACGCACAAACAGCTCGTGAGTATAGGTATACCGTTCAACCTGCGCAATCCTTGAATGATGCCCGTCGCCAAGTGGCTTCGGTGGCGGGGCTCAGCGTGTAGATAGCTCGTGTCCGCTGGAAAACTGCCAGGTACGCGTAATTACAATTTGATCGAAGCGACTGGCCAGTGCGGGGGGGAAAGGCGGATAGGGCGAGGCCAACTGAACCAATCGTCGAGCGGCTGTGTCGATTTTCGAATTGCCCGACGATTGCTGGATGGCGATATCCATGACATGCCCTTCTTTGTCGATCGTCACGGCAAGAATTAACTGCCCGGATATTTTTTGCGAGACCAGGTCTTCGGGGTAGTGCTCGTTGCCGTAGGTTTCGACCTGCCGCTTCCAGCGCGACAGGTAATCCCCGGCCGGGCCATTGACTGTTCTGCTGGTCAGGAAACCGGTTTTCAGGGAGCGACTCACGGCCTCGTTCAGACGGTTGAAGGCATCCGGTGCTGCATTCGTCGCGGGTGTGTCGGTGATGCCGTTGTTGCCCGTGGTGGTAATGCCCTTGCCCGATTTTGGTTTTTGTATGGTGTTGGTCTGTTCCCCAGCGGCGCTGGCTTGGGCTTGAGTCGTTACTTTGTCGTTGATCTGTTCGGAAGGTGCGGGGCTGGCATCGTTGGTCTTGGCGGCCAGCGGGGCATCCAGCGTCAGCTCGATTGGGTGAGGTGGAGGCGGGGCGGGCTTGTAGCCGGTGAAGTAGATCGTGAAAAATAATGCGTGAACGACCAATGCCACGAACAGTGCAGCGCCAAAGCGTTTGTCGCTATCGATGAAGTTTTGATCGAGCGCCCAATGATCCATCGTTCTTCCTTGTGGTTGCGCGTGAGTTGATGTCGTCAGCCCTGGTCGTTCGCTCTGGTTCTTTCCGTTCCGGTCTAGTCGGGGACGAGGCGGGTAGAGGTCAGACCGGCTACCGGTTCGACGAAACGCAGCTTTTTCTGCATGCGCTCATTCATCCAGAGTTGACCGTTTTCTTCCATGAACAGCACGCCGTCGAGCTTGAGTTTTCGCACCATGCCCGGCACCTGTTCCGGCTTCAGCATCATGACCCCTTTGGTCGCACCATCGCTGATCGCGTAATGGTTCGCCCATACCGTGCTGCCCGCAATGCGGCGAACGGGGCGCGCGGTTTTCGGGTCGATGATATGCGAATACGCTTCGCCTTTGTAGATAAAACGATGTTCGTAGTTGCCGGAACTGTTGAGGGACTGGTGGCCGTTGGTCGCCGTGTTCCCTGAAAGATCCATGCTGGCGAGTACGCCGCGCTTCAGGGGGTTTTCGATAGCCAAGTGCCAGGGTTTGTCGCCCGCCTGCCCGATCATGAACAGATCGCCCCCCGTGTCGAACAGGCAGTTCCTGATGCCTGCCTTCTCTGCAGCTTGAATCACGAGGTGCCCAGCGTAGCCTTCCGCGCAACCATTGAAGTCGAATTGAACGCGTCGGTTGGTGACATTGACTTCCAGGCCTTCGACGTGCACATCGTTCATGGTTGGCCGATGTTCCAGCCAGGTATCAAGGAACGCTTCGGTTGGCAGTGTGTGTGATTCGGTGACGTGGCTGTTGTGAAATCCCCAGGCGGCGATCAGCGCGCCGATGGTGGGATCGAACGCTCCATCGGTGCCTTCGAACAGCGTTCGGGATATGTCGATGAGCTCGATGAGCTCGGGCGTGGCCGTCGCCTTGCCATGGGCGGCCAGTTGTGCGTTCAGCCGTGTCAGATCACTGGGTTTCCATGGGTGTATTCGTCGGTACAGTGGCTCGACGATTCCCGCCGCGGCGTTCACCGTCTGTGTGATGGCTTCGGGTGACTCATTCGCGAAGCGCAGCGTCATCGGCATGTTGAAGACGGTGAATCCTTCTTCGACGATTTGAGTCTCCGACTTGGCGCAGCCTGAAATCAAGAGCGGGCTTGCGGACAGGGAGGCCAGCGTGGCCATGAATTGGCGTCGAGTCAGCATGAAGGTTCCGTGATGCGTGGTTGGGCTCGGTTCGACTAATGATGGGAGCCCAAGTTCTGTTCGTGTTGATGTCTCAGGCGTTCGGCTGCCAGAAAATCGAGCAGCTGTCCGGCGGGATCATTGTGGCAAACCGCGTCAATTTCACGTGCACAGGTCGGGCTCGTGACGTTGACTTCCGTCAGGTAGTCGCCAATCACATCCAGACCGACGAACCAGAACCCCGCCGCGGCCATGTCCGGGCCGACTCGGGCGGCAATTTCCCGGTCTCGATCTCGAAGGGGTACGACCTGCCCGCGCCCACCCGCGGCAAGATTCGCCCGGAATTCATCCGCCTGTGGTACGCGCAGGAGGGCGTGATCGACGGGTTCGCCGTTGATCAGCAGAATACGCCGATCGCCTTCACGTACGGCGGGCAGGAATTTCTGCGCCATGATCAACCCATGCTGAATCATGGTTTCGATGATCACGGAGGTATTGAGGTCGCCCGCCTGAATCTGGAACACGGAACTGCCGCCCATGGCATCGAGTGGTTTGAGCACGATGTGCCCGTGTTGGCTCAAAAAGTCGCGAAGCTGGGACGGATCGCGCGTTACCAGTGTCGGTGGACACAAGTCCGGATAATGCTGGGCCAGCAGTTTTTCATTCGCTGCGCGCAACGCATTGGGGCGATTGGCAACCAGAACCCCCCGACGCTCGGCCAGCGCTAACAGAGCGGTGACATAGTGATAATTCAGGGTTACGGGTGGGTCCTGACGCTGAATGATGATGTCGAGTTCGTCCAGATCACGTGTTTGAGCGGGACCGAGTTCGAACCAGTCGGTGTTGCGATCAAATACCGTAATGGGGTGCATTCGCGAGTGAGGACGGCCTTGCTCGGCATGCAGCCAGTCTGGTTCCAGATAGAACACGGACCACCCGCGACTTTGTGCGGCCAGCAACAGTGCGAACGAGGTGTCCTTGTATGGTTTGATCCCGGAAATGGGATCCATCAGGATGCCGATCTTCATGAGGCATAGCCCGTCATTTGTTCGGCGGCGGCATCCGCTTCTCGGATCATCTGATATTCATAAGCGGCCGCGAGCAGGGCGAGTCGCGCAACCACCCCGTATACATAAAGTCGATTGCGCTCGCTGTCCGGAGAGCTATCTGGTGAAGGCAGGCTGCATGCTTCGTTGAACGGCAGTGGTACAAAAGCCGCGCCTGGAGAGTTCAAGCTTTCATTGACACCCTTTTCCGTGTGCACACGGTAGAAACCGCCGACTACAAAGTGATCAACCATGTAGATGACCGGTTCGGCCACATAGCGATCATCGTTCTGATGTATGGAGACTTTTTCGAAACTGTGTACGCCTTCCTGTATCAGTACTCGATCGATGCCCAACCCTTCTTTGCTCGCACTCATGCGGGTGCGCTGCTTACGGTTGAGGTGAGTGACTTCCTCCGCAGATTGCGCAGTCATCACGCCCATGCCGTATGTGCCCGCATCCGCCTTGATGACAACGAACGGCTTTTCCTTGATCTGATGCTCGTCGTATTTGGCCTGAATTTCGGCCAACAACTCCTGAACCTGAGACTGTAAGCAGGTCTCGCCCTCGCGTTTGAGGAAGTCGATATGCCCGCAGTCGCGCATCAAAGGTGACAAATACCAAGGGTCGAGGTTAATGGTTGCGCAGAGTTCCTTGGTCAAGTTCTGATAGATCGAGAAGTGCTCGAATTTCGAACGTTTCCACCAGCCAAGTTCGACCGGTGGAATCACGGTTTGTTCGAGATTGTCCAGAATTTCCGGACGCCCACCCGAGAGGTCGTTATTCAGCAGGATGGTGCAAGGAGAGAATCCGTCCACTTCGATCCGTCTACCGACGCGGCAAATTGGATGTTGAGTGAGCGTGCGCCCCGATGGCAGGTCGAAATGAACCGGTTCCGTGATGGGTTCCAGTGAGCCGACGCGTACCCCGAAACCCGCCATTTGAACGAATGCGACCAGTGCGGCCAATGATTCGAGGTAAAAAAGATTGCGTGTATGACGTTCAGGGATGATCAGGATGTCCTTCGCTTCCGGGCAGGCATGTTCAACAGCGGCCTGAATGGCCTGCACCATCAGTGGGTCGAAAATATGATTGAGGTTGTTGAAGCCGGCCGGGAAAAGGTTGGTGTCGACCGGCGCGAGCTTGAAACCGGCGTTCCTCAGGTCGACGGACGCATAAAACGGCGCGGGGTGCTTGAGCCATTGAGCACGGAACCAGGCTTCGATTTGCCGGTGACATCGGATGATGTGAGATTCGATATGCAACAAGGGACCACAATAGTGAGCGTCCAGTTCTGGGTGTGGGGTACGCAGTGCTTCGGAAGGCATCGTTGGTTTTTCTCTATTCTGTATCAATAGGTTGAGTATGGTCTTTCGTGCCGGTTTATCCCTGCTTATCGGGATGTAATGGGGCAGCATACCTGTAATCGATTCGCTCGTGGCAATCGTCCATGCGGCAGGTGGAGCAAAGAAAATACACCAATCTGAACAGTTTCGATGCAAGGAGATGAGGGCGCACTCGTTTGCAAACTATGCTGGTGTGCGAATTAATTGCCAAAGTAGCTTGCCTTGGGTACATTCGCTCCATTGGATTTTGCGAATCGCCTGTTTGACGGGCTTCTCACCACTACTGGGTATCACACCATGGATCAATCGAACGAAACGACAGCGGGCGCCCTTGCGTTCCCTGGGCTCAAAGTCCTGATAGTCGATGACAGTAAAACCATTCGTCGCACAGCAGACAGCCTGCTGTCCAAAGCGGGTTGCGTGATCGAAAGCGCGGTTGACGGCTTTGACGCACTGGCAAAAATCGGTGATTTCTCACCCGACATCGTCATCATCGACATTCTGATGCCGCGGCTTGATGGCTATCAAACGACGGCAATTATCAAACACAACGCGCGGTTCTCCCGGACGCCGGTCATCCTGCTGTCGAGCAAAGACAGCATCTTCGACAAGGCTCGGGGAAACATCGTCGGCGCTTCTGATTATCTGACCAAACCGTTTACCAGTGAGGAGCTCTTCGGCGCGATTGGCCGGTTTGCTACCGAGTGCGCGGGCACGTCTACCAACGCAGCTTGATTCCTAATGAGTTATCGAGCGGATTGGTTTTGACGATTTTTGGATGAATTGAAAATTTGTAAGGGAAGGTTACTGTGGCACATATCGTTGTTATCGATGATTCACCAACTGAAGTTTATGTTCTGCAAACGATGCTAGAACGTAACGGACATCAGGTTTCGGTTGCGAAGAATGCTGAAGAGGGCATTGCTCTGGTCAAGCAAGCTCAGCCAAATGCAGTGTTGATGGATGTGGTCATGCCAGGCATGAACGGATTCCAAGCGACACGTGAGCTGAACAAGAATCCGGAAACATCACACATCCCCGTCATCATTGTGACGACGAAAGATCAGCAAACCGACAAAATATGGGGCATGCGACAAGGTGCCAAGGATTACTTGGTCAAGCCGGTCAATGAGGCGGACTTGATGGGTATTCTTGGGGCGGTTCTGCATTGACTCAAGTCGGGGGTGACTTGTGAATCTATTTGAATATCTGTGTTGGGTTGAATCCGAGGCGGTCGCCCATGCGGTCGGTATGCCAAAGACGGATAAGGTCGAGTCAACCTGGCAGGCTGTGTTGTTCCGTGCAGGTGGAAGAAGAATGCTGGTGCCATTGGTTCAGGTTCGAGCCATTCTTCCCCCGCCCCGGCAGGTTCATATCCCGGGCGCAAAGCCTTGGGTTGTCGGCTTGGCCAATATGCGAGGTGAGTTGACTGGGGTTTACGATCTGGCGCGCTTGTTCTTTGATCTCCCATCAGAACCCGGCCGACACTCAGTCGTCTTGCTTGCCAAAACGCAGCGGTTCAGCGCCGCTTTCATTGTCGACCGTTCCTACGGTATTCGCCAGATCCCGTTCAGTGCCGAGCGCGCAGTGAAGGAACCGCATTTGCAAGGGGTTCTAAGGGAAGTGCGCATGGATAATGACTGGTTGCCAATCTTGAATCTGGAAGCACTGATAGAAAGTGATCAATTCATGAACGCGGTCGCTTAGATACATTTAAAAGATTGGAATGTCGATCGATTTCACAACAGGGATTTGGCCTGTTATACAGCTAGGAGTGGGCAGTAGCTATGAGTCTTGGAGTTAGGTTAGGCGGTCTGAGCCGTCAGGTCATCGTGCTGGTCGTGGTCGCGGCTATTACCTTGTTGGTCACTGTTGCGATTTTTATTCTTTCCGCAAAGAACGACCAGACCCTGTTGGAACGTCGTCTCGTGGCTTCCCAGCTTGAGCGTTCGTCACAGGAAATGACGATTGAAACACTGCGCGCTGTTCGCGGTAACAAGACTTCTTTCGATACCGTGCTCTCCCTGCGCGCCCAGTTCATCTCCGATCTGAGCGCGCTCAGTGGTAAAGACCCCAAGCGTCCAGACGCACGAGTTCCAGGCGAGCGTAAAGCGGAACTGGCACAGGTTCAGAAGAGCTGGGATGAATACAACCTCGCCTTGGCCAAGGTGCTGGAAGGGCAAAAAGCGATTTTGGGTGTAGGTGATCTGGCATCTCAAATCAACCAGTTGCTGCCGGATCTGTTGTCGAGCTCCGACGATGTCGTGCAAACACTTATTGCGGGTCAGGCCAGCCCGCAGGTTGTCTATTTGGCTACCCGGCAGCTCATGCTGGTCGAGCGTATCGGTTTGACCATGGGTGAAATTACATCGGGCGGACAGAATGCTGCGAATGCTTCTGACCGCTTCGGGCGTGACGTGGCCTTGTTCGGTGGTGTATTGAATGGTTTCCTGAATGGGAATCGGATGGCACCACAAATCAACGATTCCGCAGCACGTGCGAAATTGCGTGATGTGGCGGTGTTGTTCGCCACCGTCAACCAGGGTGGTTCCGATTTGCTGTCTGAGGCACCGACTTTGCTGGCAGCCAACCAAGCCGCGATCAAGATCGACAAGATTGCCGGTGCGTTTACGGGCGACGTGTCCAAGCTTTCTTCCGCTTTGGCCCAGGATCAGGCGAATGCCGGACAGTTGGCTTATTTCGGTTATCTCACCGGTTTGATCGTGCTGTTGCTGCTGGCTTGGCTGGGCGTGGTGTTGGTTCGTGATTCTCGTTATGCGATGAAGATGACTGAAAATCAGAATCAACGGAACCAACAAGCCATTCTGCGTTTGCTCGATGAGATGATGACATTGGCGGATGGCGATTTGTCCTCACATACCACGGTGACAGAGGAGATTACGGGTGCGATTGCCGACTCGGTCAACTACTCTATCGACGCGCTACGTGATCTGGTTGGAACGATTAACGACACATCGGTCCGCGTAGCAAGTGCCGTACAGCGCTCACAAGCCGATTCGCGCGCACTGGCTGAGACATCACGTGCACAAGCGGAGAAGATCAGCTCGGTATCCGATGCCATCGCGCAAATGTCCGATCAGATCGAAGCGGTATCCTTCAACGCGCAACAATCTGCAACGATCGCACAGTCTTCGGTTGACGTGGCGCACCGTGGTGGTGACGCCGTGCGTGAAACGATTGCCGGGATGGTCAACATTCGTGAACAGATTCAGGAAACTGCCAAACGAATCAAGCGACTGGGTGAATCTTCCCAGGAAATTGGTGACATCGTTGGCCTGATTACCGACATTGCTGACCAAACCAACATTCTGGCCTTGAATGCTGCGATTCAAGCGGCAATGGCCGGTGAAGCAGGGCGTGGTTTTGCGGTGGTTGCCGATGAGGTGCAGCGTCTTGCGGAACGTGTCGGTAAAGCGACACGTCAGATCGAATTGCTGGTTAACACGATTCAAACCGATACCTCAGAAGCCATGTTGGCGATGGAACAAACCACGACCAACGTGGTTAGCGGTGCAACTCTGGCTGAGAACGCCGGTAAGGCACTCCGTGAGATTGAGACTGTTTCACTGAACCTTTCCGAGCAGATCAGTGAGATTGCGAAGGTTACCGAGCAAGAAGCACTCGTGGCTACGAACCTTCGAGAAACAGTGAACCACATTCGAACTGAAACCCAGGAAACAACGGATAAGGCGACTCGTGCAGCGGATGAAATCGGTGCGCTGGGGTCTCTGTCGCAAGAGCTTAATAACTCGGTAGCGGGCTTCAAGATGCCTGATCGGTAGTATCCGGACGTTGTTCTCCCTTATAACGTGAGGGTGTTAATTTCGATTCGTGACCAAGGCTGTCCTGCGTTGTCACGGGTTGGACTCGAATTCTTAAAGAATGATCGTTTTCTCAGTCGTTAGATTGACTGAAGGAACGGCGGATTCGGTGGTCAAAGGACTGTCGATCACATCCTAGGAGCGGTTTGTGACTATGCGCACAGAATCAAAGGTGGACTCAATTGTTCTCGATTGGCTCAAGGAAGGGCTGAACGAGAAAATCGATCAGTTACTGCGTGCACTTGAAGATTTGAGCAGCGGTGCGGGCGGTAATGAGCTCGTTTTCGAGTCCTTGCAGGCCGTCAAAGCCATTGATGCCGTTCTGGCTGTCTCCGATTACCAACTTTTGCGCGTCATGCTCAAAGAGCAAATGTCCGCGCTTACACAACTGGAAACCAGGCCTGAACAAGCCACTTCACTGGTTACGTCAGTGACAGAAGCAGCGTGGATGCTGCGTGCTTTGCTGGATCGTTTGAGTGTAGGTGCAACAGTAAACGCCATGAGTCTGCTTCCGATGATCAATCGGTTGAGACAGTCGCAAGGGCTCGCGGAAGTCGATACGGAAAATGTGTTGGCGCGATCGACCGTACTGTGGTCAGAGAGTCGCGTATTCGTCAATCCCTATGTCGGGCAGATCGCCGCCAAATCGGAAGAGAAGACCAAGTCGAATCAATTGCTTGCCTCCATGGAGCAGCAGATTCTTCTGCTGATGCGCGGTGATGTGGCCGCGATCCCTGGGTTGATCCAGACGTTTGATCGGATCATCGAACGGGAAGTCAATCGAGCAGTGGTTGTAGCCACTCGTTCCTTTGAAGAATTGCTGGGCGCAGTTCACCAAGATCAGGAACGTTATCTGCCTTTGGCCAAGCGCATGATCGGACGAGTACTCCGATTATTCCGAATGGAAATCCAGGGGCGTGATTCGCTACCTATTCGTTTCGAGGCGATTGAGTTTGCGACGGATATGCTCCTTGAGTTGGTCAGTGTGTTGCCGGAAGACCGTGAATTGTGTGGAGAGCGGGTCAGCTACTGGCAAGAGCTGCTTTCTACTGAAGGTGAGCGTGTCCGCTTCCTGGGACTGGAAACGTCTGCCCTGACGCAGGTCGCGGAAGTTCTGACTGAAGAGCTTAATGCGGCACAAGACGTTCTTGATTTGTTTGTTCGTGGCGCCAAGTCCGATCTTGAGCCTCTCGTACGCATTCAACCGAGGCTCGAGCAAATCGTCGGTGTGCTCGCTGCATTGAATTACGACCATGAGTCAGCATTGATTCAAGGGGCATTGGAGCACCTGATTCAGGTGACGCGCGGAAGCGTTCTACTTGATGATGATTTCCTGATGCAAATGGCAGTGGCGATCATGACCACAGAGCAGGTCGTGTCGCAAATCGGGCAGTTGATTGTGGACGATAACAAGTCGTTAACGTCTGTCGATCGTGTTGTCTCCGATGCGCTTATCCCGCTCGCCACTGCATGTTATGAAGACGTAATTGCTTCCAAGGAAGCGGTAAATATGGCATTGAAGCCAACCGGACAGCCGGTAGCTCCAGATACACTGACTAATGCCGTGCGCCTGATAGCGGGTGTGCGCAATGTGCTGGAGGTGGCAGAACTCCGAGCTGCAATGCCTTTGATTGATGGCCTGCATCGCTGGCTTTACCTACACGTCAATAATCTGCAGCTCGTGGAAGCTGAGGCTATGTCGGCGCTCGCCGAAGTCTCGGCGGCTGTTGAGTTCTATCTCGAGAATTTGCGAGACCATCAGAAGGAGATGGTGCAGTTTTTGGATGGTGCCTTGCAGATGCTGCCTGTCTTGGGCGAAGGAACAGAAGCTGTCGAAGGCGCACTTGCCGGAGAAATCCACGAACCGAAAAATCTCGATCTCGGCGTACAAACTCCGATCGACGAAGAGCCCATGCTGCCAGTGGATGAGTCCTTGGCGAGTATGGACGAGCTTATTGCACAGTTGTCTATGCCGAGCCCAGAGGAGGTTCTTGAAGAGTCGGAAGCCTCCGAAGTCCTTCATGCTGAAGAAATGGCAGTTGACGAGATAACGGTAGAAACCCTCGACCTGCCTGGAACTGTAGAGACAGCAGCAGTTGAGACCGGTGAACCACAGCCTCCACAACCCATACTGGATGAAGACCTCATGCTGGAGGTTTCGGGAGAAACGAACCTTGATGAAGGAGCCGATCAGCACTCGCAATCTGAGAGTGAGCCGGTAACGGCACTTGTCACTCATGAAGTAATCGAAGAAGTGTCGGTAGAAGAGCCATCCAGTGAACTGATAGAGGCGTCTACTGAGGCTGCCCCCTATCTCAGCGATCTGGAACTGATAGAGAGTGAGCAGGAAGCCGAAGCGATCGAGGAAGCGGCTATTGAAGAATCCGAATTCGAAACCGAGACAAGTATCGAGATGCCTGCGGCACTGACACTAGAGTCGACAGTTGATCTTGAACAACATGAATCTGTAGTAGAAGCGGAATCTGTTGACACGACGGCAGGGGAAGTTGAGCCGCTGCCAGACTTTCAGACACTCGATCTTTCTCTGATTTCGGAGGAGACGGAACCAGTCGCATCATCAGTCGAGTGGTCATTCCTGCAAGATGCTTCCGAGCCTGCAATTGATTTGTCACTGCCCCCGAGCGAACCACAGGAACCTGAACATCCGTCTTTCCTGGCGGATACCTTCAATCCCGATCTGGCGCTTGAAATCCCTTCATTGCCGGACACTGAGCAAGTGTCTGCGCACGAGCAGGGAGCAGAAACTGAAATGGCGTCCGGTGCCGAGGTGGAGGAGACCAGTGCCGCTTCTTCAGCACCAGAGTTCGAAGAAACTCTGGATGATCTTGCTATTGAGATGCGGGAAGTTTTTGCAGAAGAGATGCAAGAAGAGGTACCCGCACTTCTGGAAGCGGCCGAAGCATGGTCCAAGCAAGGTGGACGAGATCATCTGGTCACGCTCCGTCGTGGTTTCCACACCATCAAGGGCAGTAGCCGGATGGTTGGTTTGACCGCGATTGGCGACTGGGGTTGGTCATATGAGCATCTGCTGAATCAGGTTCTGGACGATCGTGTAACCAGCTCGCCTGCGTTGCGTGCCGATGTGCTTTCGGCCGTATCTCTGATGAACGAGGCATTGCCAGCCCTATCTAAGGGACAGCAACCTCCTGTGTCGTATTGGCAGGAGTCATTGAGCTCGGCTGAGGCCTGGAGCAATGGCCAGCCGGAGGATGAATCCACCTCTGAACCAGCCGTTACGGAATCAGCCCCTGAAGCTGAAACTCCGCTTACAGAAGCAGATATGCTCACGGTTGAGGCGCATGAACTTGTTGAAGAAGCACCGTCTGTAGCCGAAGAAAAGATCCTTGGGGAGATCTCGCCATCAGAAGAAATGCTTCATGAAGCAGAGGTGTTCGAGTCTGAAACGGCTTCCTATCAGGAAGTTTCGCTCGATACTCATGCCGAAGCCGAAGCCGAAGCCGAAGCCGAAGCCGAAGCCGAAGCCGAAGCCGAAGCCGAAG
>CAZZMW010000012.1:0-56216 GCA_964655215.1 uncultured Halothiobacillus sp. | reverse complement strand
AGTGTTAAAGAGATTGAGGCAGGCGGGACGCGACCTGCCGGTGATTATCATCACGGCTCGTGATGGCGTGGATGATCGTGTTTGTGGGCTGGATCTGGGGGCGGACGACTATCTGGTCAAGCCATTCGATGTGAATGAGTTGCTGGCGAGGATGCGCGCGGTGATTCGTCGGCAGAGTGGCCAATCTTCTCCCATCCTCAGTAATGGTTATGTCAATCTTGACCCGGCCACTCGCGAGGCCACGTGTAGCGGCGTTACGGCGTTAATGAGTGCGCGTGAATTTGCCTTGCTTCATTCGTTGCTGTTGCGACCGGGGCAGATTCTGACTCGGGCAGAACTTGAGGAGCGGATTTACGGTTGGAATGAGGAGGTCGAGAGTAACGCGATTGATTTCCTGATCCATGGTGTCCGCAGGAAGTTGGGGGCAGGTGTCATCAAGAACGTGCGCGGCTCCGGATGGCGAGTAGGTACAGCGCCATGACACGACCATCACAAGAACGTTCGATCAAGAGACGCTCACTCCAGATTCGCCTGTCGAAAATGCTGGCAGTTGCCGTTCTTATTACGGGAGTCATCGCTTCGCTCGCTTCTTTCTATTTCGCCTATGACGAGGCGCAGGAATTTCAGGATGACACTCTGCGGCAGGTTGCAGCGCTTAGTGTTGACTTCCGGGCATCGGGGCAAACCGAGCGCCAGCAGCTAGACGCGGTCAGCAAGTTAGTAGAAGATCCCGAGTCATTGATCCAGATCTATCGTCTGCCTGGTCGTGCTCGTCCATCTTGGTTGCCGGAGCGTATCGATGCAGGATTCCACACTCTGGTGAATCCCGCGGGCCCTGAATCCATTCGGGTATTTGTGCGCGATACGGGAGGAGGAGCGCGGCTTATTGTTGCTCAATCCACGGATAGTCGAAACGAAATCGCACTTAACAGTGCACTCCGCACCTTGATTCCATCTTTGCTCATGCTGCCGATTCTCATCGGCGCGATTGCATTCATCGTGCGTAGTGAGTTGAGGCCGCTCAAACAACTTTCAAAGGATATTGACCAGCAGTCGGCGGAACGACCGCAGACATTGCCGGTGAAAAACTTACCGGAAGAAGTAGTTCCATTCATCGAAGCCATCAATCGTTTGTTGAAGCGAGTGGACAGGATGGTGGTTGAGCAACGTCGTTTTATCGCCGATGCCGCCCATGAACTACGCACCCCACTCACGGCCTTGTCTCTCCAGGCGCAGAATCTCTCCACGGCCAGCTCTCCTGAAATGGTGCGAGAACGTCTTGTGCCACTGCAGGCCGGAATCGAGAGGGTTCGAAAGTTGACGATTCAACTGCTTGATCTGGCCAGAATTCAGGCTGGTGAGAAATCCCTTAAGGTCATTGATCTTGAAGTTCTTGCGCGCGAGTGGCTGGCTGAGTTCATCCCATTGGCTGAAGCCAGGCTGATTGATTTGGGTATGGATGTATCTGGTCCGATACGTATTCATTCTGATGCACAAGGGCTTGGTCTGATTGTGCGAAATGCGTTGGAGAATGCCCTGAAATACACGCCATCAGGTGGGGACGTCACGCTCAGGTTGCGAGCAGAGGCTGACGATGTGTTGATCGAAGTTGTTGACACTGGGCCGGGCATTCCAGCTGAAAATCAGGCAGCGGTTTTCGCCCCATTCCATCGCCTGCAGAACGCAACGGGGGAGGGGAGCGGGCTTGGTCTGGCAATAGCCAGAGAGGCTGCCGATAAAGTAGGCGGTGAGGTGTTTGTCAGTAACAGAGTGGATGCCAGTGGCTTGGTGTTTACACTCAAGCTGCCACGTACGTTTGAACGCGTATGAGGATTTAATGGTAGTTGCCACCACGCCCGGATGATGTTGACAAACCCCAGTAAAGCTTCCGGGGGCGCATTTATGCCTGAAATGGCTTAAAATCAGCCACCTTTTGTCTTCAGACCACCATTGTCGGGCCGCATTTTACGGTTTCGCTCAGGATATTTGCTCATGCCGCACTCAGAATCCCCTACATCCTCTGCTCCGATGAATTCAGAGTTGATGGATTCGGCAAAGTCGAAATCGCACAAATCAGCAAGTCTGTCCCTGGTGATTCCAGTATTCAATGAGCAGGAAAACATCGCGCCATTAATAAAGCGTGTGCATGAGGCGTTGGCGGGCTACACCGCTCCCTGGGAATTGCTGCTGGTGGATGATGGCTCGAGTGACCGCACCGTGAAGGCGATCGAGCAGGGTAGGGCTGAGTTCGGCTCACATGTGCGACTGGTGCCACTGGCGCGTAACTTTGGCCAGACTGCTGCAATGCAGGCTGGAATAGACTTTGCCCGTGGCGAGGTGATTGCCACCCTGGACGGTGACCTCCAAAATGATCCGATGGATATTCCGCGCATGGTGGATCGTCTGTTGCGTGAAGACCTTGATCTGGTGGCGGGCTGGCGCAAGAACCGGCAAGACAATCTCTGGCTGCGCAAGGTCCCTTCCAAAATTGCCAATCGACTGATTCGGCG
Organism: uncultured Halothiobacillus sp.; assembly: GCA_964655215.1. Taxonomy (GTDB): domain Bacteria; phylum Pseudomonadota; class Gammaproteobacteria; order Halothiobacillales; family Halothiobacillaceae; genus Halothiobacillus. Next base: position 53,706 of record CAZZMW010000012.1, on the reverse strand, counting down.
TATCACGGGTGTCACGCTGCATGATTACGGTTGTAGCTTGAAAGTATTCCGTGCAGAGATCATCAAGGGAGTCCGTCTTTACGGTGAGATGCACCGTTTTATCCCTGCCTGGCTGGCAACTCAAACATCCCCCAGCCGGATTCAGGAGGAAGTGGTCGCTCATCATCCACGTACTGCGGGTACGTCAAAATATGGTTTGTCACGCACGTTTCGGGTCATTATCGATCTGATTTCTGTGTATTTCTTCATGCGCTTTTCCGCACGTCCCGCGCATTTTTTCGGGATGCTGGGCATGGGGTTCGGCACGCTTGGAAGCCTGATCCTTGGCTATCTTCTTGTGCTGAAAATGCTGGGCGCACAGATTGGTGATCGGCCGTTATTCATGGTCGGCATCATGCTGGTGTTGATCGCAGTCCAGATTCTGACCACTGGCGTTCTTTCCGAAATGTTGTCGCGCACGTATTACGAATCCAAGGAAGTGAAGTCCTATCATGTGCGTCAATCCGCTCTGACTGAACTTGAGGACGCCAAATGGTGTCAATCGGACTCACGTACTGATGAGTCTGATCTATGAGTCTTTCTGAACACCACGTCACTTCGAACATGAACGATAATCAATTTTTTGGCCAATTACCGGGTGTTCGTCTGGCCTGTGGTTTCAGCATTACGGCGGCATTGGCGTTGATTCTGGTCACCGCCGTACCCGGTGCGAGGGTTGCAATTTTTCATGCCTTCAACAATCTGGGGCCATTGGCACCGGGTTTCTGGTCAGGGATGACTTCTCTGGCTGATACCTATCTGGCACTGGGCCTGCTTTTGCCGATCATGCTCTGGCGTCCGAGACTGGGGGCTCTGCTGCTGCTTTCAGCTCTTATCGCGACGGCGATCACCCACACGATCAAGCCGATCCTCGACGTGCCTCGGCCTCCGGCCGTCTTGGCTGCTGATGCCATGCATCTCATCGGGCACCGGCTCGATCACGGCAGCTTCCCCTCTGGCCATGCCGTTACGGCGTTCACGTTGGCTGGATTGTTGATTGTCGGATTGCGTTTGTCTGCTGGATGGTCAGCTCTGGTTCTGCTTGCGGCTGCGTTGCTGGGCGTGTCTCGAATGGCGGTGGGCGTGCATTGGCCGACAGATGTGCTTGCGGGGTCTGTGATTGGCCTGATCTCGGTCATGCTGGCGCAGCTGTGGTTGAATCGCTGGTCAAGTTTGAAGCATGCGCGATGGCCGCTACCTGCCGGGATCGTTGTCACTGCGATCTGTGCACTGTCTTCGCCATGGTTCAATGCCGGTTATCCCCTAGGCGAGTGGGCCAATTGGTCGGTCGCTGGATTGGGCCTGTCTGCCCTGTTCTTGGCTTCGTTGCGCTACTGGCCGCAATACCGCAATCGGCAGCGTTTGCCCTTGAACGATTTGAGGCGTAAATGATTAGCCATGCAAATTTACTCGGCCATATTTCAGTGTTTACTTATATAATGACTGGCTTGCTATATTGTGCTGCTGCTCAATACGACTCCGACAGGCTATAATTCGCTCCTATGTCACTTATTGCGTTTGGTTTGAATCATAAAACGGCCCCGGTGGATGTGCGTGAGCGCATCGCCTTCGGGCCCGAGCGCATGTCTTCCGCCCTTGAGGGGCTGATTCACGGTTGTGGCGCTAAGGAAGCGGCCATCGTTTCTACCTGCAATCGGACCGAAATCTATACCCGTTCTGAGTGCGTGCGTGAGAATCTGGTCGAGTGGCTGGCGGCGTTTCACCAGTTGCCGCCCGAATCCATTGCCCCGTATGTGTACGATCACCGTGATGAACTCGCCATTCGGCACCTGATGCGGGTTGCCTGCGGGTTGGATTCCATGGTTCTGGGTGAGCCGCAAATTCTCGGCCAGATCAAGGATGCCTTCACCATCGCCCAAGACGCCCAAGCGCTTGGCCCCGTTTTGAGTCGGTTGTTCCAGCATACCTTCTCGGTAGCAAAGCAAGTACGCACCGATACGCAAATTGGTGCCAGTCCGGTGTCGGTGGCATTTGCAGCCGTGAGTCTCGCCAAACAGATTTTCGGAGATCTATCCCAAAAGACAGCTTTGCTGATTGGCGCAGGTGAAACAATCGAACTGTGCGCCCGTCATCTTCAGGGCAGTGGGCTGAAGCAGGTCATTGTGGCCAACCGGTCAATTGATCGCGCCCACCACCTGGCTGAACAGTTTGGCGGGCTTGCCATCGGCCTCACCGACATCCCGGCACATCTGCACAAGGCAGACGTCGTTATTTCCTCTACCGCCAGTCCGTTGCCGGTGCTGGGCAAGGGGGCTGTTGAGCAGGCACTGAAGCAGCGTAAACGCCGTCCGATCTTTATGGTCGATATAGCCGTTCCGCGCGATATTGAGCCGCAAGTGGCCGATTTGCAGGATGTCTACCTGTATACCGTTGATGATCTGAAATCGGTCATCGAAGAAGGCCAGAAATCCCGTGCCGCTGCGGCTGAACAGGCTGAAGAAATCATCAGCCTGCAAGTCGAGCATTTCCTTGAATGGGTTCAATTGCAGACGGGCGCGGAGCTGATCAAGTCCTACCGCCAGCAGTCCGAGCAATCCCGTGATGATGTGTTGTTCCGTGCTAAAGCGCTGTTGGCAGCCGGGAAGTCGCCCGAGGATACGCTCGAATATCTTGCCCACACGCTCACCAATCGTCTGATTCATCACCCTACCGTCGTGCTGCGTGAAGCTTGCGCCACAGGTGACCTCACGGCCGTTCACGCGGTGCAGAATGTATTGGGTCTTGGCGAATCCCCATCGCGTTAGCTGCGACGTATTCTCGACTTTCGTCCTTCATACTGCTTGTCGGTTTCTTAATTCCCTCTTGTTGAATTTTCTATGCTGCCATCCGCTCTTTTAAATCGATTATTCGCCTTGTCCGAACGGTACGACGAGTTGAACGCTTTGTTGTCCGAACCGGAAGTGATCCAGAATCAGGAGCGTTTTCGTGCCTTGTCGAAAGAACACGCGCGTCTGCATGATCTGGTCGTGGTTCTGGATCGCTATCAGAAGGCAAAAGCCGATTTACAGGCGGCCGAACAGATGAGCAAGGAATCCGACCGTGAAATGGCCGCGATGGCCGTAGAAGAAATGAAGGAATTGCAGACGGAAATCGAATCGCTGGATGCGGCCCTCAAGGTTCATTTGTTGCCACATGACCCGGCCGACGATGGTGACATCATTCTCGAAATTCGTGCGGGCACAGGCGGGGACGAAGCAGCCATCTTTGCCGGTGACTTGTTGCGAATGTATTTGAAATACGCTGATGCGCAAGGCTGGCGCAGTGAAATCCTTTCCGAGCAACCGGGTGAGCATGGCGGTTACCGTGAAGTCATCGCTCAAATCAGCGGCGATGGTGTGTATGCGGCACTCAAGTTCGAATCCGGCGCCCATCGCGTACAACGCGTGCCGACCACGGAAACGCAGGGTCGTGTCCATACCTCTGCTGCTACTGTGGCCGTGATGCCTGTCGTACCGGAATCGCAGGCCATCACGCTCGATCCTTCCACCTTGCGAATCGATACTTTCCGTGCATCAGGTGCGGGGGGACAGCACATCAACAAAACCGATTCGGCAATCCGGGTTACCCACTTGCCGACCGGTATGGTGGTGGAGTGTCAGGACGAGCGATCGCAGCACAAGAACAAGGCTAGGGCATTGAGTGTGCTGGCAGCACGACTGGCTGATGCAGAACGGCAGAAAGTTCATGCAGAACAGGCAGCGACACGAAAAGCATTGGTTGGTTCGGGAGATCGTTCAGAGCGGATTCGTACCTACAACTTCCCACAGGGGCGCGTTACGGATCACCGAATCAACCTGACTTTGTATCAGCTTGATAGGGTGCTGTTGGGTGATCTAGATCCCATTATTCACCCCCTGCGCCAGACCGATCAGGCTGACCAATTGGCCGCCCTGGCTCAGGCACCCCTCTGATTCGCGATATGGATCATATGACCCACGCGCAAACACAGGATGTTTCTCTCGCCCAGTTGATCGACGAAGCCAAGGGTTTGCTCGGTAATGATGCTGACGCGATGGTCGATATCCGCAGCCTGGTGACTCAATTGGCTGGACTCGATCGTGCACGTCAACTGATGGAACCGGAACGGCCCTTGTCATTCTCTAAGGCTCAACAGTTGCGTAACGCTTTCGAGCGTCGTGCGGCAGGTGAACCAATTGCCTATATCACCGGATTCAGGCATTTCTGGCGCCATGAATTTCTGGTCACACCCGCAACATTAATTCCTCGCCCTGAAACCGAACACCTTCTTGAGTGGGCGCTGGAGAAGATTCCTCCGCAGCAGGCATTGACGATAGCGGATCTGGGTACCGGATCAGGCGTGCTTGCCATCAGCCTGGCTTTTGAGCGACCACAGGTACAGGTTTTCGGTTGTGATCTGAGTAGTGAGGCATTGCAGGTCGCGCGTGAAAATGAACGGCGATTGCGTCCTGATTCAGCTTTGCCGATCGGGTGGCTCCAGGGGTTCTGGGGGGCGATGTTGAAGCCGGAAAGCCTGGACGTGGTTGTCAGCAACCCACCGTATATCCGTCCTGGTGATCCGCACCTCAGTACCGGCGACCTGCGCTTCGAGCCTCAGGCTGCGCTGGTAGCGGAAGATAACGGGATGGCCGATTACAGTTTGATCGTCTCTCAGGCTGCAACATTGTTGAAGCCGGGCGGCTGGATCCTGTTTGAGCATGGCTATGATCAGGCACAGCCTGTGGCTGAGTGTCTGGCTCAACAGGGGTTTCAGAATATTTCTCATCGAACCGATCTTGCCGGTCATGAGCGTAACACTGCTGCACAGCGCGGTTGAGTCCAGTTTTTCTGCTGGTTGATACCAACGTGGCGGACACTTTTCATCATCAATGATCGGTTTCATGTCACTTGAAGGTCACAAAGTGCTCAAATTGCGCTAATCTGATTCCACGGGTTCAGCTCACCCCATGTAAAATTTCCGGGGCGCAGGAGTGGATGATGGACAGTTCCGAACGAATAAAGCATCGTGAGATCAATTTTCGCGGGCCTCATCACAACGGGGATCAGGCGGCTGGTGCGTGCGCATTTGCCGTTCATCTGGAAGGTGTGCAGGATGCACAACCCAAAACCCCTGCCTGCATGTGGGTTGAATATGACCTGCAGATGATCTGCCTCAAAGTTTTGCGGCGTCATCTGCAACTGGCAGGTTTTCATCTGGATGCTTCCTTGCTGAACAAGCTGAAGATCGCCCTCGTAGAGTATTCGGAAGAGAATCAGCGTGAAGCCATGGGGTTGGGGAACTGCCCTATGCCCAATCAAGCATTCAAACCAACAGCGGAGCAGCTTTCCGCCTGCCAGCGTTTCTCGCGCCATCACGGCTCAACTGAGCGTGGTGATGATCCGTGGCAGCACTACCTCTAAGAACATCTCAAAATCTGTTTCACCCCTTTGTAAATATAATGAACGACGAGCAATTACTGCGCTACAGCCGCCACATCATGCTGACTGAAATCGACTACGAGGGGCAAGAGCGTCTGCGAGGAGCCCGCGTGTTGATCGCCGGATTGGGCGGCTTGGGTTCGCCTGTCGCCTTGTATCTTGCAGCGGCCGGTGTGGGCGAATTGGTGTTGGCCGATTTTGATTCGGTTGATTTGAGCAATCTGCAACGACAGGTCATTCACGACACAGCTTCCGTGGGCGATCTCAAGATCGACTCGGCCGCTCGACGAATTGCCTCTATAAATCCGGATGTAAAACTCAGGCTTGTTCCTGACAAACTCACCGCTGAAAGCTTGCCAGCCCTGTTGGCCGATGTCGATCTGGTCTGTGATTGTTCGGATAATTTCGCACTGCGTTTTGCGCTCAATGCGGCCTGTGTCGACGCTCAAAAGCCTCTGGTTTCCGGAGCCGCGATCCGTATGGACGGACAGGTGACGGTGTTCGATACGCGACAGCCCGATTCCCCCTGCTACCGTTGCCTGTATCAGGAGGAGGGCGAAGACGCGCTGCGTTGTAGTGAAACGGGCGTGCTTTCTCCCCTGGTCGGGATGATTGGAAGTGCGCAGGCCAGTGAGGCCATCAAGATGTTGGCCGGTTTTGGTGACCCCCTGGTGGGACGACTCGCCATATTCGATCTCAAGCGGTCCGAGTTCAGAACGATTCGTTATCGCCGTGTTCCTGATTGCCCTGTCTGTAAAGACCGTCCCGGCCTGACTGAATAGTTTGCTGGATTCTGTTCCTAGTCAGAGATTTCTTTAGCTCGATCTGCCGACGCTAAAGCCTGTGCAATTTCCCGAATCAGATCCGGCCCACGGTAAATGAAACCCGTATAAAGTTGCAGCAAGTCTGCTCCGGCCTCGATCTTCTCCTGAGCGGCAGCGGCGCTATCGATCCCACCTACGCCAATGATGGGGAAATCTGCGGGCAGCGTGGCGCGAAGGTGACGGATGACTTCGGTCGAGGCCTTGCGAACCGGGCGACCACTCAGCCCACCAGCCTCATCTGCATGTGGAAGACCGGTCACCATGGTGCGATCAATCGTAGTGTTGGTGGCGATCACGCCATCCATGCCTTCATTAAGGAGAAGGCGGGCCATGGATTCGATTTCCTCACCGCTCAGATCGGGCGCAATCTTGACTACGATGGGGACTTGACGGTCATTCTGCTTGTCAAGTTCATCTTTTTCTTTCTTCAATGCTGTGAGCAAGGGGGCGAACTGGTCGGCTGCCTGCAATTGTCGGAGGTTCTTTGTGTTCGGAGATGAAATATTAATCGTGACATAGTCGGCGAAACGATGAACTTCTCTCAACCCGATCAGATAGTCATCCAGCGCCCGCTCGATAGGCGTGTCAAAATTCTTGCCGATATTCAGGCCCAAAATGCCTTTGCTGCTACGACCTTGAACATTGTTAAGAAATGTTTCGAGGCCATCGTTGTTGAAGCCCATTCGGTTGATCAGTGCTTCGGCATCGGGCAGACGGAACAGCCGCGGTCGCGGGTTGCCGGGTTGGGCGCGTGGAGTGACGGTGCCGATTTCTAGAAATCCGAATCCGAGGCATGACAAGGCATCGATATGATCGCCGTTCTTGTCGAGTCCGGCCGCCAGGCCGATTCGGTTAGGAAAGGTCAACCCCATGACTTCTAGCGGACTCGACGGAACCTTTCCGCGTGAGTAGTTGCACCAAGGCGTTTTGGCCGCCAGATCGAGTAGGGCAAAAGTCAGTCGGTGGGCCGTTTCTGGTTCGAACCGGAACAGCAGGGCGCGAATCAACGGGTAAAGATTCATAAGGGCATGATCACTTGGCGTCAGAATGGTTGTGTAGTTTGCCGTGACCTTGTGCGTGGCGCAATCCGGCCCCCTGAATTCGGGTATTCATCAAAATTTCATGATCATGTCAGTGCGGTGAAACAAATCGAACACAGTAATGACATATCCGCCTATTAACTTGAGCCACATATCAATCTAGGTGTGGTGTGCAATGAATTTAGATCGCGATGTGGCGTCTCCAAAGGGGCAAAAAAACAAATCTGACTCAGAACGCCGACTACAGGTTGAGTTGGCGCTGGGCCAGGAGCAGATTGATGCCTGCTTCCGTCTACGTTATCGAGTCTTTGTTGAAGAATTAGGAGCAAAAATCGACTGTGCTTTGCCTTTGGGGCTGGAAAGCGATCATTTTGACGACTATTGCCACCACATGCTGGTGAGGGATCTGGATTCAGGCGAAGCGGTGGCTTGTACGCGTATTCTTACGGATACCCAGGCTCAGGTTGCCGGAGGATATTATTCTGCGAAAGAGTTTGATCTCTCCCGTCTGCGTGATGTTGATGGTCGCGTCATGGAAATTGGTCGAACCTGTGTCGACCCGGCTTATCGCAATGGAGCCACGATCAGTTGTCTATGGTCCGGTCTCGCGCAATTCATGGAAAACAACCGGTTCATGTACCTGATGGGATGCGCCAGTATTTCTCTGGAAGACGGTGGTATTCAAGCCAATCTCATCATGAATCAATTACGTGATCGGTATCTCACGCCGGAGTCGTTACGCGTCGATTCTCTGCGGGCACTTCCACGTATGGAAGATGACACGGCATTACTCGCCCAGGATGTTCGTATGCCCCCTCTGTTGAAGGCCTACCTTCGTCTTGGTGCTCAGATCGGCGGTGAACCGTTCTGGGATGAAGACTTCAATACGGCAGATGTCTTCATCTGGTTAGCCCGGTCCAATCTTCAACGACGTTATGTCCGGCATTTTGTTCAGCGAAAACAAGATGGCGTACTTGATTCGGTCAAACCACGTCAGGCGGCCTGAATCGCTGAAAGGACAAACTGTTTGATCGCTCTTCCGAAGGATGGAGCTACACTGAGCCGTTATTCATAACAGGGTGGCTTTCTTGTGGACGAAGAGCTGATTTTGCCGATCAAATCCAAAATCGATCCGCAATTCGAGCGACAAGTGCGGATATTTTTGGACCATGGGAATTCAAAAATGCCGAGTGTCAGCGAGGCCGAGCTTCTCCATGCGGGGGCGGGCCGGCGCGAAGATCAGCGATTGGTGGCCGAATATGTCATCGGCATGCTCTGGTTGAGCTGGCGTTTCGATCGAGCGATCCCCATGTTGGATTCCGCCTCGGCCGTTGCCTCGGCACATATATCGAGCACCGATTATCTGAATCTTTTACGAAAGATTGCCCTGTTGAAAAACCTTCCCTTGTTCCCGGTGCCGCGAGACGTGCGGCAAACATGGGTGGATCTTGAGCAAGAGGCTCGGTTGGTCGTCTATCTGAAAACCGGACGGCTGCCTTGAGACCCTTGGAGCACTTGGTCCTGCGCCCCCAGATGCTGCACCAGGAGATGATATGCAAAGCTACTTGAAAAAAATCAAATTAACCAAACTTTAAGCTAGAGTATTGATCACACGCATCAGGTTCTGAATGAACCGGACGTGCTTTAACTTATTGGAGAAAGAATTCCTGCCATGAAACGAATTATTCTGTTTTTACTGACCAACCTGGCTGTCATGGTGATCCTGTCCGTCGCCTGGTTTGTAATCTCCAAGGTGTTCGGCCTTGGTGTGACAATGGATAAGACTGGCATCAATTATGGCTCCACCCTTGTACTGGCCGCTGTATTCGGCTTTGGTGGTTCCCTGATTTCGCTGATGATGTCCAAGTGGATGGCAAAGCGAAGTGTGGGTGCCGAAGTAATCGACCAGCCCCGCAATGAAGCCGAACGCTGGTTGCTGCAAACCGTTGAGCGTCAGGCCAAGATGGCGGGCATCGGTATGCCGGAAGTCGCCATCTATGACTCTCCGGAGATCAATGCATTCGCCACGGGCGCGAATCGGAACAACGCGCTGGTCGCCGTTTCGACCGGCTTGCTCGCCAACATGACTCGCGATGAAGCAGAAGCGGTACTCGGGCATGAGATCGGCCACGTTTCTAATGGCGACATGATCACATTGACCCTTATTCAGGGTGTGGTGAATACATTCGTTATCTTCTTTGCTCGAATCGTCGGCTATTTTGTTGATCGCGTCCTGCTCAAAAATCAGAGCGACGGACCGGGCATCGGCTTTTATGTAGCTACCATTGTGGCGGAAATTATCTTCGGTATTTTGGCCAGCGTCATCGTGATGTGGTTCTCCCGTCAGCGTGAGTTCCGTGCAGACGAAGCGGGCGCCCGTTTTGCCAGCCGTCAGAAGATGATCGCGGCATTGGAGCGGTTGAAGTTGAATTACGATACGCCTGCCCAGCTTCCATCCCAGATGACCGCCTTCGGTATTTCAGGGCACCGTGGTTCATTCGGCCGCTTGTTCATGTCCCACCCGCCTCTGGATGAGCGCATTGCAGCCTTGCGTCACGGTCAATCCTCTGGCTTTGGGGCGCGTGCCGGTACCGTACAGTAATTTGCTGACTCATCATTGAGCCACTAGGTGGCCAGCAATTAAGCCCGCTGTTTGCGGGCTTTTTGTTTGCATGATGCGGAACTTGTGTTTTTCGCGTAGTCTCAAACAGAAAATAGTGGTGCCCAAGAGACCACGCTGAACGTTTCAGGGGTTTTTGATGACAGTTTTATATTTATTCGTCCCATTGAGCATGGTTATTGCCGGGATTCTGGTCTGGGCGGCCTTTTGGGCGATCAAGAATAACCAATATGAAGATCTGGAAGGTCCGGCCCATCGGATTCTGATGGATGACGATGACCCGCGTATTCCGACACAACCTCATGAGTTTGATGAGGCTGATTCTGAGAAGAAACCAGGAAAGCCCAACAGCTAATCGTCGTGGGTCGTATGTAGCTCTTGATGATCGTTTGCCCTTGATATGAAAAAACCGCCAACTGGCGGTTTTTGTTTGGCTGAATATCGTCAAACGAGTTATTTGACGCGCATGCCTGCGGTGGCGCCTTCATCTGGTGACAGGATGAATAACCCGCCCTTACCATCGCCAGCAGCTAAAACCATACCTTCGGACAGGCCGAATTTCATCTGCCTCGGTTTCAGGTTGGCGACCATCACCGTATGTCGGCCAACAAGCGTGGCCGGATCATATGCCGATTTGATGCCTGCGAAGACCTGTCGTGTTTTTTCTTCGCCGATATCCAGTGTCAAACGTAATAATTTCGCTGCACCCTCGACATGCTCTGCATTGACGATGCGTGCTACACGCAAATCGACTGCCGTGAATTGATCGATCGTGATTTCTTCCGCAATCGGTTCGATTTCAGCGCGTGGGGCTTTTTCTTCCGCAGTTGGCGCTGGGTTCGCTTGATTCATGGCTTGTGCTTCTTCTTGTGTCGCTTTGATCAGGGCATCCGTCGAGGTTTGTTCGATGCGCGTCATGAGCGGTTCAAAAACGTTTATTTTGTGTCCAACCATCGGGTGCTCAAGATCCGACCAACGGAATTCAGGCAGGTTCAAGAATTGGGCAGCCTTCGCGCTCATGGCAGGTAATACGGGAGTGAGGTAGGTCATCAAGATGCGGAAGGCATTCAGACCATCGGTACATACCCCTTGAACTGCGGCGAGGGTGTCGGGCGACTTGGCCATGGCCCATGGCTTCTGTTCGTCAATGTATTGATTGACCAAGTCTGCTAAGGCCATGATCTCACGCATGGCTTGACCGGTTTCACGGCGCTCGTAGCGTGTCTTGATGGATTCGGCTGCGCCCGCGAGTTGTTCGTGGAGTATGCTGTGTGCGAGTTCGGTGCTCAATTCACTATTGAACTGCTTGTGAATGAAACCGGCGCAACGGCTGGCAATGTTGACTACCTTGCCGACCAGATCCGAGTTGACCCGCAGACGGAAATCGTCGAGGGACAGATCAATGTCATCGATACCACTGCTGAGTTTGGCGGCGAAGTAGTAGCGCAAGGCCTGTGGATCGAGGTGTTCGAGGTAGGTGCGGGCCTGGATGAAAGTGCCGCGCGATTTGCTCATCTTTTCGCCGTTGAGGGTCAGGAAGCCATGTGCATACACCGCTGTCGGCGTGCGCAATCCGGCACCCATGAGTGTGGCGGGCCAGAACAGCGTATGGAAGTACGCTATATCCTTGCCGATGAAATGGATTAGTTCGGTCTCGGCGTTCTCGCCCCAATACTCGTCGAAATCTAGACCTGTCGATTCGGCCAGTTTCAGGAAGGCCCCGATATAGCCGATGGGTGCATCCAGCCACACATAGAAGAATTTGCCAGGCGCACCGGGAATTTCAAAACCGAAATAGGGCGCATCACGGGAGATATCCCAGGCTTGCAAGCCGCTATCGAACCATTCCTGCAATTTGGCGCGAATCGCGGGCTGTACCCGATCCTCACTAAGCCATTGCTTGAGTTGGTCTGCCATTTTCGGGAGATCGAAGAAATAGTGCTCTGAATCACGTTCAACGGGGGTTGCACCGGAAAGTACGGAGCGCGGATTCTTCAGTTCGGTCGGGCTGTAGGTGGCCCCGCATTTCTCGCAGTTGTCGCCGTATTGATCGGCAGCACCACATTTCGGGCATTCACCCTTTATGAAGCGATCAGGTAGGAACATTTCCTTTTCCGGATCATAGGCTTGCTTGATGGTTTTGCGACTGATCAAGCCACGAGTGTCGAGCCTCTTGAATATTTCACTGGCCATGCGCCGGTTTTCTTCCGAATGCGTACTGTGAAATATGTCAAAGCCAATCATGAAATCGGCGAAATCGGCTTTGTGGCTATTACCTATACGCGTAATGAGTTCTTCGGGCGTAATGCCTTCCTGCTGTGCTTTGAGCATGATGGGGGTGCCATGTGTATCGTCTGCACACAGATAACGGCATTCATTACCAAACAGTTTTTGCGCACGCACCCAAATGTCAGTCTGGATGGTTTCGATGATATGCCCCAAGTGCAGTGGGCCATTGGCATAGGGGAGGGCGGATGTCACCAGAATGCGACGAGGGGCTTGAAGTGTCATAAAGCGCAAAAGTTCCAGGATAAATGTCTAGGAAAACCGGGGCGCGAAGTTTAGCATGTGGACTCAATAAAAGGCCGTTGAGGCGAAGTGAAAGGTGATAGATGCATTCCGTTGCAAAATCCTCACTCAGCCTTTGGTCCGTGATGGACGGTGTTTCAAGGATGCATATTTTAGTTTGTTTAGACTCTGATCCCATACGTTGTTTGCCCGTATGGGCCGCATTTACTGACGCACAAGCTGCTATCCCTGGGTTAAAGATTTCGGTTCTTGGTGCGCCTGAGATAATTCGCTGCATTAAGGCGCACCCGGCAGTAACCGGTAAAGTGGCGATTGACGAGAAGATACTGACTCTGCCGCTCTGGCATCCTTCTGGTTGGGCGGCACGGCGTGAGGCCAAGTCAGCCTGTGGTGCTTTGCTTCCCATGCCGGATGTATTGATCGACCCGTTCGGCACACTGGGTACTCGTGCTGCAGCTCGGCTTGTGAAAATGCGGCGCGTCGGTATCGCCGATCTTTCAGAATCCAAGAGAGACAAAGATTATTCATCGGTCTTCCCGCTTCCGTCAGAACTCCACCCGCTCCAGGCCATCCGGGTTTTGTTCGCGGCCGCATTGAACTACTCCCTCCATGATCTCGTTCCCAACTACGGTTTGTTGAGGTCACCGGTTAACGAGGAACAAGCCGCAGAGAGTTCAGAAGTTGATTTAATTGTAGATGTCAGTTCGCTAACTTGGAATGCAGATTTATTTCAGCAATTTAAAGATCGGATTTCCGAGACCTCGTTACGCGTGACCTACCTCGAAGAAGAGAACAGTCTTAACCCGGCTCAACGATTGCTGAAAAACTGGACAAAGATTTGTACGGCGCACTATATCCTTACTGGGTTGAATGGAAGTGCGTGGCTCGCTGCCGCGCTAGGTCGGCCCGGGCTGTGCTTGTGTCCCGATGATACAGCCAGCAGCATGGGGGTTATTTCAACCCGTTGGGCCACTCAACAGATGATCAATTTGGATCACCCCCCATTTAATCAGCCCAATATCGTTGTGGAATCCATTATTCAGGTACTGCAACGCCAATCGACCTCGGCGTCAGGTGCGGAATGAGTTTTCAACATGGCCATAGTCAGTACAAGGGATCGCAATTCGGATTAACCGATATGTATTTATTCAGCGCCTTACTAAGGTGAGTGCGTCAGCGCACAAGTTTATATTGCTTTGCTATTATTCGCCGCAACCTGCGTTGCCCGCATCGAGTGATGGCTTTGGTGGTCTTGGTTTTTTGATATCAATTGAAAACAGGTAATTTTTATGTATCAAGGAAGGATTTGGTTGTTGATGGTGTCTGCCGTGATGCTCGTTTCATCACAATTGGTTTTGGCGGCAGAAGTCGCCCCTCCAGCTATACACCAGGCACCCCCGCGTCAGGTATTCTCTGCATTCAACCTGAAATATATCGAAATGGATGATTTGGTCAAAAAGCTAGATGATTACACGATAATCGACCTTAGACCTTCATTCTCATACGATGTCCTGCATATAAAAGGAGCTCACTCCATATCCTTTTCCACAACTCAGAATGAATTTGTGTCTGAGGTGAAAAAGTTGGTGCAAGAAACTAAAAAACCCGTGGTGTTTTATTGCAATTTCAAGCTTTGCGTCATGGCATTCAAGGCTGCGGTATATATGAAGAATGCCGGAATGAGTAACGTTCTGGTCTTCGATACTGGCATTATGCCGATGGCCAAGGAGCATCCGACAGATTGCGTTCTGGAAGGAAAACCGATGAAGTCCGCAAGCCAGATGATTACCAAGGCGGAGTTCGACTCACATCTTTTGTCTCCAGATAAAATCATGGGTCTTGTTAATTCCGACCCGAATGCTGCAATCATTGACATTCGGGAAAAGTGGCAAAGAGCGGGCATTTCCTGGTTTCAAATGCGGGATGTGAATATTCCGTACTCGGATGCACCGGCACTCCAATCAAGTATTCTTAAAGCAAAAGATCAGGGCAGAACGTTGTATTTCCTCGACGTCAAGGGAAAACAAGTCATTTGGCTTCAGTATTGGTTGAAGTCACATGACGTGAAAAATTATTGGTTCGTTAAAGGTGGCGCGGCAGCCATGATTAACTCTTTGCAGAGTTGATTCTCCCGTGAAATCTGGCTGCACGTGCGTGTAAAGTCGAGATAACCGGTATCCGAATGTATTCTTGTATTGCGGCTCAAATATATGCATACATAGAGTCCCGATTATTTTTTGAGATAGTACTGGTGGGTGTCTGATCAGCTTTCAAATGAATGTCGACTTCGAGATGTATTTTAGGGTGCTTTTTTGGTGAATTCTGGGTTTATCCGTCTTTTAAACGAACCAGTTGGCAACACCATGCGGGTTGCTGCCTGCGCGGATCAGTTCATACAAATTGACCATATTGAACACGCTTTGGCTAATCCTGAGGTGCGCGATGTGTGGCTTGCCGATCCGGAAACACTGGTCGTAGGCGGGGGCAGTAACATCCTTTTCGTTCGCGATCGAATCGGCAAAGTGGTCAGTATCAATGCGGCTGATCATGGATTTGTTGATGAGGGTGAAACAGTACTGGCGTTTGCCGAAGCGGGTCTGGGCCTGGATGACTGGGTTCGTTTGACCGCTGCACAGGGGTGGTATGGGCTTGAGCGTCTTGCAGAAATTCCTGGCACCGTGGGCGCTGCTCCCATTCAGAACGTGGGTGCCTATGGCATGCAATTGTCTGATGTACTGGATTCCGTCGAGCTATGGGATCGCCAGCAACAAGCACGACTTCGCTGGACTGCCGAAGAATGCCATTTAAGCTATCGAAACAGCCGTTTCAAATCTGAACCGAACCGGTGGCTCGTATTACGGGTATGGATCCGACTGCAAAGGAATCCGCCACTGGATTGGCCGCTGTTTAATTACCCGGGACTTGCCCAAGAAGCAGCCTTTTATGCACGCTATGCAGGGCAACAATCATCCGAGTTCTCGCCACAGGATATGGCGGAGGTGGTAACGCGTGTTCGACGCCAAAAGCTACCTGACTGGCGGAAGACCTTGCCAGGGAGCCTTGGAAGTTTCTTCCAGAATCCCATCGTATCAATGCAGCATGCCTCAACCTTGAAGAACGCATGGCCCGATTTGCCTGTTTATCCTCTGGATAATCCTTCAATGTCCAAGTTGTCAGCTGGATGGTTGATTGAACGAGCAGGGTGGCGAGGGCGGTCGTCAGGCCCCGCCGGTGTTTACGATCGCCATGCCTTGGTTCTTGTAAACCATGGTGGCGCACGAGGTGCGCAACTCTTGCAGTTGGCCCAAGCAATTCAGGCTGACGTTCTGGATAAATTCGGAGTTCAGTTGCAGCCAGAGCCCACGATCCTGTAAGTATGCTGACACCGGCACCTGTCCTTGGCTCCGTATTCGGCTATAGGTAAACGGATAAGTTCGGCTTGGTGGGTGTTGCCGGACGAGTAACAGTCGATCCATCCCGGAAATTCTTCGTCTGGTGAGGGCACTGCAAACATCGAGCAAGCATGGCGTTGTTACGCCGGAAAGCTGGCGCCTGGAGACAAAGGGCCATTGTTTCGTTGCCTGCAACGGCACAAGAAGCTGAAGCTCGCTTTTATCTTCGGTGCTGGTCGTTCAGAAGGACTTAATGCTTACCGCCCCGGATGGGTTGGCCTCCGCCGTAATTGCCTGAGGCAACATGGGCCATGATTTGCCGTAATTGCGCTTCGCTGCGTTCCCCTGAGAAATAGAACGGTTTGCCGTCGTCTGCTTGAAACACTACGATTGGGATGCCATACATATTCTGGCCCTGCAGAATCGAGAGATTCTCATTCAGGATGCTGTTGGTGCTATCCGCGATGTGCTTGGCGGGTGGAATGCCACCGCCGGTGTCTGAGTTGAGAAAGCCGTAATTTTGTTCGCTGGTCAGAAAGGCTTTGAGTGGATCCTGTGCCTGAATGATCGCTGCTGCCTTGCCAGCCGAATTGCCGCCCAGCATGCCCAACGGCGCCCAGCGAAATTGCAGATCAGGCATGTCTTTACGAATCTTCATCAATGAGTCGAAAACATGATGACAGTAGGGGCAGTTTGGATCGAAAAACAGATAGACGATTTTTGACCCGTCGCCATCCTGAATCCAGCTGGAATCGACAAGATCATTCATCAGGTGTTCGGCGACCACTCGATCTTGTGCTGCTGTTGCCGACTTTGCATAAGCCGATGCATTAAAAAGAAAAAGTGTTATGAGCATACTGGCCCAGAATGGGAACAGTCGCTGTCGGTTGGATCGGCTAGGGTGAAGATCGAACATGAGATGAAGCTCTGGTTTGGTTGTTAGGCTATCTATTTTAGACGCTCAGAGCCCATTCAGTTCCTTGCGGTGATCTGGAGTTAGGGTTTTTTGCTTAAATCGAGCTCGTCGTCATCCAGATTGGGGAGCGTGGGAGGTGTCGCGGCTGCCTTTTCCTGCTGACGGCTAATTTCAGCATCCAGAAGAGCATCGATGTCATCCAGGTCGAGGTTGAATTCTGTGGTATCTGGCGCTTTTTCAGGCAGCTCAACGGCATCCAGATCAATTTGCACTCCACTGGTTTCGAGTTCTTCTTCGCCGTCTTTATCGACCGATTGGACTTCATCGGAGTCTAGAGTACGGCTGGTTTCTGCAAGATCAACAACATTTGGCTCTTCCGGTTGTTTCACTGTTGCGGTTACAGTCGCTTTGGCAGGTGCCACTTGGGCTTCGATTCGAGTTTCCGTTTCAACTGGTGCTACTTCCGCATTTTTCATCTCGACGGATTCGACAGGTGTAGAGGGCGCTTTATCAGCTACTGGTGCGCTTTCTATACTGGCTGTGCTGACAGTGGCGGCTGCAACTTCAGGTTCACTTTTCGGAGCCTTGGATACAAGTCGAGGTTCCGGAGCCGACGGTGGTGCTGGAGCAGGTGTTGTCGGAACAGCCACCACACTTTCGTCAGCCAGAATTTCTTCTTCGAACACATCAATGCCATTGTCCATGCTGGCATCGGCAGCATCCGCCGCTTCCTGCTGATTCATGCCCTTATCAATGGATTGAAGATAAATCAGTGCACGCAAGATCTGTGGAACGCGATAATCGGCTTCGACACCGAATTTCCGTCCGTATTCACCGACAATAATGCTTACCGATTTCAATGCTTCAGCCAGTTGAGCCGAGCGTTCAGCCTCGGCTTTCTGGCTGGCGGCGAGTTCGGTTTGCAATTGTTGAATCTGGGGCGCGGTCGCCGAGTTGTCGGTAACTGGTGCGGCCGCTTGTTGCTGGCGGAATATGGCCGCAATCTGGTGTAGGTCGTTATGACGGATCGTCATGATTTGACGCACGGCTTCACGCAGGTGCTCCGCAGACGGATCAAGCCAGGGTTCAACCAGTTCGTTGACCACTTGCAGGCTGCGCTGCTCGTAATCATCGAGTTCATCGGGTGTCAGTGTCCGACCTGTTGTCAGCGCTTGAACATGGGTATGAAAGGTTTCGGTGGCGGTTTCTGCCAAATTATCTCGATCGTCGAGAAGGGTGCGGGCGGCATTGATCCGTTTGCGGCGGCCAAGCCAGCTGATCAGACCAATTATCAGTACCAAAACCAATAAAACAGCAGCAGCTTCCGTTGCCAGAATTGCCCAGTCCTGAGTGAGCACACTGTGTGTGGTGGCTGTCGTCGTTGGCGTTGTCATACTGATTGTGCCTCTTCAAGCAGTTGGCGGTGTGTGCGTTTTACATTCCGTTGCCAAAGCCATATGCCCAGCCCGATCAGGAGCAGCGCCACGGCGTTGATAACGATGATGAGAATCCAGTTAATTTGACTCACAGCACCTTCATGCTCCTGTTCGACAGGTTCTGCATGTTTGGTTTGTGGTGCAGGGAGGACTAGGGCTGTCAGTTTGAAAGGTTCAAGCACCAAGTTGATATCCCTGTGCGTTGACAGTTTAGCTTGGAGCACGGCGTTAAGGACACAGTTAGCCGTTGTCTCAGTGGGCGTAGGGAATGTCATGGTGGTGTCGGTCAAATTCCATTCAATGGGTATGGGGGCGATTTGCTTATCTGAATGGGGAAGTTCACATTGCCATTGCCCAGTTAACTTGGCCGTATTGGCTTCAAGCAGAGTAGGGTCCTGTGTTACTTGTACAAGGCGCATGGTCTTTTTGATCGGTGAGGCGGGGTGTCCATCCGGCCCGTGCGCATTTGCAGGGGGTGGGACTTCGACTTCAGATTCATCAAGCTTGAGTTGCACTGGTGGCAACGGCGCCATAGCAAAATTCTGGCGCCAATCGCGTTGGAAGGTCGGGCCACTCACAGTGGCAACCAGGCTGTAAATACCTGCTGGGTCAATCAGATGGAGTTCATAGTTGAATTTCCCATCACCGCCAATGATGTCTGGATCTGCACCCTGATCGTTGAGTTTGATCGACTGGATGAGCTCGCTTCCCTTTTGTTCGTCGATCCTCGCTTTGATGTTCTGGGTCAGTTCGGCCTTGGTGATCGGCTGATCATGATTGGTCAGTATCAGGGCGCCATCAATCTGTTCACCGGGATAGATACGCGTCGGGAAGGGGGTCAGGTGAAGCTTGAGGTCGGTGATGATCAGCGCCCGGTTATCCGGATCGAGTGCGCCGATAATCTGCCATTCTCCAGCGGGCGGGTTTTCTATTGTGACCAGATCACGACCGCCACTGTCATCCCAACGCCAACCTGTTTTGGATTTGCTGCCTTGGGCGTCAACGATTTGACCTTTAGGTGGCTTGAGTTTGGTCGGTTTGTCCGATTTATCACGGAACGCTAGGATGGTCAGTTCTTTGACGGCACTATCAACCAGAAACTTGTTGTCTTTCAGCGGGAGGCCGTCACGTGGGGCCGCCGCTTCAAATATCTTGAGAAAAGCGCGTTGCAATGCGTCGGCCGAATCGGCTTCGACAAAAATGCCGCCAGTGTCGGCCGCAATCTGGGAAAGTAGTTTGCTGTCGGCATCTTTCGATAAGGCAATTGTGTGAACTCGAATATGTTCGGCCCTGAGTTGTGGCACGAATTTCTGCAAAAGCTCTGTCTGGGCTCGAACATTAATGGTTTTGTCTGGTGAGATATCAACCATGCCATCGGACAGCAACAGTATGTTGCGGTCCGTGCCATCGTTCCAGGTGGCTGCTGCTGCTGTCAGAGCGGCGGGAATATCGGTGAAGGGTTCGTTGGATTGGATTTTCCCGGAGGTTTGTCGGACGCGCTCCTTTACCTGTGGATCAGCGCGGGCTGTTTTTAGCATGGGGCTGACCTTGTCGCCGAAAAACCAGATGCCAATTTGCGCAGAAGGAGGCAGCAAATCCCCCAGCAATCGCAAGGCGGGGCGTCTGAGATTGTGCGGGTCCGTTTGTTTCATGCTGCCCGAAACGTCTATCAAAACATGAAGTTCTGGTGGTGTGGTTGCTAGAACGGGACCGGAAGCGAGCCCGATAATCAGCAGAATAAGTAACCCCCAAATTGTGGGTGGATGCATTCTGATGATAGGGCTTGTCGGTGGTACTGGCATCCTTACCTCGATCTGATTGATAATACCCGGACATTTTACTCTGAAAATCAAAGGTCGTATGGCGCAATATATCTTCACGATGAATGGGGTCGGCAAACTCGTCCCTCCGAAAAAATTTATCCTCAAAGACATTTACCTCAATTTCTTCCCTGGCGCCAAAATCGGCGTACTTGGTTACAACGGTGCGGGTAAGTCTACTCTGCTCCGCATTATGGCCGGTGTCGACAAGGACATCGTTGGTGAAGCGCGTCCTCAACCCGGTATTCAAATTGGCTATCTCAAGCAGGAGCCTGATCTCGATCCCTCCAAAGACGT
Organism: uncultured Halothiobacillus sp.; assembly: GCA_964655215.1. Taxonomy (GTDB): domain Bacteria; phylum Pseudomonadota; class Gammaproteobacteria; order Halothiobacillales; family Halothiobacillaceae; genus Halothiobacillus. The sequence goes on along the minus strand of CAZZMW010000012.1, from coordinate 33,375 downwards.
GCGCGGCAATGTCATGGATGGTGCGGGTGAAACAGCGCGCTTGCTCGAACGCTTCAATGAGATAAGCAATGAGTTTGCCAACCCGGATGCCGATTTTGATGCCTTGCTGGCTGAACAGGCCGAATTGCAAGACAAAATCGATGCTGCCGGTGGGTGGGACCTCGATCGCAAACTCGAGATCGCTGCCGATGCTCTGCGCCTACCGCCTTGGGATGCAGACGTCACCAAGCTCTCCGGTGGTGAACGCCGGCGGGTGGCACTTTGCCGTCTTCTGCTCTCCAACCCGGATATGTTGATTCTCGATGAACCAACCAACCATCTGGATGCGGAATCTGTTGCCTGGCTTGAGCGTTTTCTGCAAGAGTTCAACGGTACCGTGGTTGCAGTAACCCACGATCGATACTTCCTAGATAACGTGGCTGGCTGGATTCTCGAACTCGACCGCGGTCAGGGCATCCCATTCGAGGGTAACTACTCCCAGTGGCTCGACAGCAAGGAAAAGCGTCTGGCACAGGAAGAGAAAACAGAATCTGCCAAGCGCAAGGCCATGGAGCAGGAACTGGAGTGGGTTCGTCAGAATCCCAAGGGGCGTCAAGCCAAATCCAAGGCACGTCTGGCCCGGTTCGAGGAGCTCCAGTCCGAAGAATTCCAGAAGCGCTCTGAGACCAACGAGATTTACATTCCGCCAGGACCTCGTTTGGGCGACAAGGTGATTGAAGTCACCAATCTGTCCAAGAAGTTTGGTGACCGGGTCTTGTATCAAGGTCTGTCATTCTCCGTGCCCAAGGGTGGGATTGTCGGGATCATCGGTCCCAACGGTGTGGGTAAATCGACACTGTTCAAAATGTTGATTGGCGAAGAAAAACCAGATTCCGGTGAAATTTCAATCGGTGAATCGGTACAGATTTCCTATGTGGCTCAAGGTCGAGATGACCTTGAGAACAACAAGACAGTCTGGGAAGAGATTTCCGGCGGTTACGACAACATCACGGTCGGCAAATACGAGATGCCATCACGGGCCTATCTTGGCCGCTTCAACTTCAAAGGTCAGGACCAGCAGAAGTTCATGAAGGATTTGTCTGGCGGTGAGCGCAATCGTGTTCATCTGGCCAAGTTGCTCAAGTCCGGCGGTAACGTGCTGTTGCTCGATGAACCAACAAATGATCTCGATATTGAAACCTTGCGTGCGCTGGAACAGGCGATCCTTGATTTCCCGGGCTCTGCGCTGGTCATTTCGCATGACCGTTGGTTCCTTGATCGGATCGCGACGCATATTCTGGCATTCGAAGATGACGGCTCAGTGGTCTTCTTTCAGGGAAATTTCCAGGATTACGAAGCGGATCGCCACAAGCGGTTGGGATCGGACGCCGATCAACCAAAACGGATCAAGTACACTCGATTGGCTTGATCGTTTTCATATTGTGCGGGAACTCAGCAGCGAAATACCGATCTCTGGCACGCTTATGTGCCAGTTAATACAAGGAGCTTGAAATGGTTAATCCAGCATTGGAACAAGCCATCATCAATAAAATTATGGAGAAGGGCATTGCCCTTCCTGTCCTCCCCGATGTTGCTATCCGCTCAAGGCGTGTGGCGGAGCAACCGGACAGCACGATTCAGGATCTGGTGGATGTGGTCGCACAGGATCCAGCCATTGCAGCTCGTCTGATTCAGGTCGCCAACAGCGCAATGTACCGGGGTATACAGAAGATTGACGGGTTGCACCAGGTTATTACTCGCCTTGGTATGCGTACAGTCAGCCAGTTGATCGTGTCGCTATCAACGCAACAACTTTTCAAGGCGAATCATCCCGTGGTTAAGAAGGCGATGCAGGAGCATTGGTCCTTCTCTGCTCAGATTGCGGCGATATCGCACCGTATTGCCAGGGAGTACACCAAGCTCGACGTCGATCAGGCTTTGTTGGCCGGATTGCTCCACGGTGTTGGGGGAATCCCGGTGATTGTGGTGGCTGAAGATATTCCCAAGCTACAGGAAGCCCCAGCTCTGTTGAACGAACTGGTGATGAGTCTTCAACCGCGGCTGGGTGCCAAGATCGTTCAGGCTTGGGATTTCCCTCCGATGTATGAAGACGTGGTGCGTGAAGCGAATAATCTCAACTATACGCACGAGGGTTCGGCCAATCATGCCGATGTTGTCATCGCTGCAATCGCTCAGGCCAAGGGGTTGAATGAAACATCAGATGGTAAGCCTATTCCTGCCGCTGAAAAACTGGGTCTCGATTTGAGCGTGAGCCTGATTGACCAGGAAATTGACGATGCGATTCGAGCACTTAGCGCAGGCTTCTAATCTTTGCTATTTAGAAACTCATGCGCTTTGAGTGCCAGATCAGGATCGAGTTGTCTTTGTAAATCCGGGTGCAGGGCGTTTCCGGATTTGCTGAACAGGCTCACGGTCCAACTGGGTACGCTGGTTTCTTGAGGTCTTCCCAGGTGATCTAGACGGATTTCTTCGAGCGTCTCGGAGCTGCTCATCACCAGTGAGGGTGGATCTTCGAGAATATCAATCACCGTTCCGCGGTGATGGTCGATAGTCAGCGTGCTACCGATCAGGGGTTCCAGTAGTTGGATCAAGGATGAGGACATGGGGTACCTTCTGGTTTTCCGTTTGGCCGTTAAAGTCCAGTGAACTTCGGGCAGCATAACCCGCCCGGTCACATCATTAACCGATCAGGATGACGATGCAGTACGAATTACTGAATATAGAACCTTTGCACCGTGGTTTCTTTGAGTTGAACCGCTACCGTCTTCGCTTCGAGCGTTATGACGGTAGCTGGTCGCCGGAAATCAGTCGGGAGATGTTCGAGCGTGGTCACGCTGTGGCCGTCCTGCCTTTCGATCCCAAACGACGCGAAGTCGTGATGATTGAACAGTTCCGCCCTGGTGCGTTCGAAGCGCCAGGCGGGCCATGGCTGACTGAAATTGTGGCGGGCATGATCGAGCCGAATGAATCAGTAGAGTCTGTTGCCCGACGAGAAATGGAAGAAGAATCAGGACTCGAGCCCGTCAGCCTGATACCGATCACGCGCTATTGGGTGAGTCCCGGTGGAACGACGGAAAGCATCTATTTGTTTCTCGCCCTGATCGATGCAGCCCCGACCGATACTTTTTTTGGTCTGCCCGAAGAGCACGAAGACATCAAGCTGCATGCCATGTCCCTGGATGAAGCTTTGGCCCGTATCGATTCCGGCATCATCTGTTCGGCGGCCCCGATTATCGCCCTGCAATGGCTTGATCGACATCTGTCGCAATTTTGTGACAATTAGGATCTGCTTTTTTTTTGACGCACAAACTCCTCTCATAGGCCGATTATGTGGTAACCGAATGTTTATTAACATTTTGTTTGTCCTCATATTGAGGTGGCTTTGCGAGAAAGTTGTGCAGAAGTTGTGTTTTGTCGCGTATCTCGTGATTCGTTTGCGGCTATCGAGATAAACCCGACAATCAAATACATTGAACAGGGTTGCCCCTGGTGAAGGCCGTTAATGCGGCATCGCTCAAGGGTTCCCGTATGATTACAGCAAATAAGAATTTTGAATTTGAGGAAACTGTCATGCTTGAAGCCTATCGCACCCATCAAATTGAACGACAGCAGCAGGGGATTCCACCCAAAGCGTTGACGGTCGAGCAGACGGCCAGCCTGATCGAACTGATCAAAAACCCGCCGGTCGGGGAGGATACGGCGTTCCTGCTGCACCTGTTGATCGAGTGCGTACCGCCGGGGGTCGATCAGGCCGCCTACGTGAAGGCTGCTTTTCTGGCCGATGTGGCGAACGGCAAGGCCAGTTCACCATTGATCGATCGGGTGCAGGCAGTGAAGTGGCTCGGCACCATGATTGGTGGTTACAACATCGATCCGCTCGTGGCGATGCTCGACGATGATGTGGTTGGAAATGCGGCCGCAGAAGCGTTGAAAGGCACTGTGTTGATCTACGACGCGTTCCGGGATGTAGAAGACAAAATGCGTGCAGGTAATGCCCGAGCGAAAGGCGTGATCGCATCCTGGGCTGCCGCAGAATGGTTCCTGAACAAGCCCGCATTGGCCGAAGAAATCACCGTGACGGTATTCAAGGTGCCGGGCGAAACCAACACCGATGACCTTTCTCCCGCCCAAGATGCATGGAGCCGCCCGGATATTCCCTTGCATGCCTTGGCTATGCTGGTCAGCAAAATGCCCGATGGCCTGAAAACCATCGAAACACTGAAGGAAAAGGGTAACCCTGTCGCTTATGTTGGCGATGTGGTCGGTACCGGTTCATCGCGCAAATCTGCAATCAACTCCGTGCAGTGGGCGATGGGCCGAGATATTCCCCATGTGCCCAACAAGCGCACCGGTGGTGTGGTTCTGGGCAGCAAGATCGCCCCTATTTTCTTCAATACGGCTGAAGATTCTGGCGCCCTGCCCATCGAGGTGAATGTCGACCAGCTTGAAACAGGTGATGTCATCACCATCCGCCCGTATGCGGGTGAGTTGTTGAAGAATGGCAAGGTCATCGAAACATTTGAACTCAAGCCGACAACACTTCCGGATGAAGTGCGAGCCGGTGGTCGAATCATGCTGATCATTGGTCGTGCGTTGACGGATCGTGCACGTGCTGCTTTGAACCTCCCCTCGTTCGACGTGTTCCGTCGCCCGATTCAACCCAAGGACACGGGCAAAGGATTTACTTTGGCCCAGAAAATGGTCGGACGAGCCTGTGGCGTGGAAGGTGTGCGTCCCGGTACGTACTGTGAACCGCGTATGGCGACCGTTGGTAGCCAGGACACCACGGGTGCCATGACGCGTGACGAGTTAAAAGAGTTGGCCTGCCTCGGCTTTTCTGCAGATCTCGTCATGCAATCATTCTGCCACACTGCGGCCTATCCGAAGCCGGTCGATATCGCGTTGCAGCACGAACTGCCTGAATTCATCAGCACCCGTGGTGGTGTTTCCTTGCGTCCCGGCGACGGTGTGATTCATAGCTGGCTCAACCGCATGATTCTGCCGGATACTGTTGGTACCGGCGGTGATTCGCATACCCGTTTCCCCATCGGTATTTCCTTCCCGGCCGGTTCCGGTCTGGTTGCCTTCGCCGCTGCGCTGGGGGTGATGCCGCTGGATATGCCAGAGTCCGTCCTGGTTCGCTTCAAAGGCGAAATGCAGCCGGGCATTACCCTGCGTGATCTCGTCAACGCTATTCCCTATGTCGCCATTCAGCGCGGTTTGATGACGGTTGAGAAAAAAGGCAAGAAGAATGTCTTCAATGGCCGCGTTCTTGAAATTGAAGGTCTGCCGAATCTCAAGGTAGAGCAAGCGTTCGAATTCGCCGATGCGTCTGCCGAACGTTCGGCCAACGGCTGTACTGTTCGCCTCGCACGAGAACCGATTGTCGAGTTCCTGACCAGTAACATTACTCTGTTGCAATGGATGATCGCCAATGGGTACGAAGACAAGCGTACGCTCGCGCGCCGTATCGAAGCCATGGAACATTGGCTCGCCAACCCCGAGTTGCTCGAACCCGATGCCGATGCCGAATACGCCGAAATCATCGAAATCGATCTGGCGACAATCACCGAGCCTTTGCTGGCCTGTCCGAACGATCCGGACGACATCAAACCATTGTCAGAAGTGCAGGGTGCCCACATCGATGAAGTCTTTATCGGTTCGTGCATGACCAATATCGGTCACTACCGCGCGGCGGGTAAGGTGCTCGAAGCGCATGGCGGATCGGTTCCGACCCGTCTGTGGATCGCGCCGCCAACCCGTATGGACGAGCACCAACTCACCGAAGAAGGCTATTACAGTATCTTCGGGAAATCAGGGGCTCGTACCGAAATGCCGGGCTGCTCGCTGTGCATGGGTAACCAGGCTCGCGTAGCGGATGGCGCTACCGTTGTCTCCACTTCCACACGGAACTTCCCGAACCGTATGGGTAAGGACACCTTCGTGTATCTTGCATCGGCGGAACTGTCGGCCGTAGCCGCCTTGCTGGGCCGGTTGCCGACCAATGAGGAATACCAAGCGCAGGTTGCGGGCCTCAAACCTCTGGCTGACGATATCTACCGCTATCTCAATTTCAACGAGATTGCGGAGTATCAGAAAGAAGCGGTTAAAGGCCTGCAGATGATCAAGGATATTCCGGTAGTCACGATTTAACAGCCGAATAGCCTCTGTTAGCGATTAAAAAACCCGGGGCATGACGCTCCGGGGTTTTTTTTGCTGATGCATACTGGATCAGAGTCGGACTGTGATTCTGATCACGCTTGCAAGGGTTAGTAAACAGCGTCGTGATATACGCTCTGTACGTCCTCGACGTCGTTGAGCATGTCCAGCAGTTTTTCCATGGTTGCTACATCGTCACCACTGATAGGCGTTGATGTTTTAGGCACGAACTGGATCTCGTCCACATCGAAATCGATTTCACCGAAGGTGTTGAAGAGTGCCTGACGGGCCCTGTTGTATTCGGTGTTAGGCACAAAAACGGTTACCTTGCCGTTTTCACTTTCGATATCGGTAACATCGACATCTTCCATCAACAGGGCTTCGAGCACGGCATTTTCTTCGCCGTTGAACGAAAAAATGGCGGAGTGATCGAACTGATGCATGACCGTGCCGGGCGTGCCGAGCTTGGTTTTGGTCTTTGTGAAGCAGTTGCGTACATCTCCGATGGTGCGATTGGGGTTGTCGGTCAGACAATCGACCAGAACCACAACGCCGCCGGGACCAAATCCTTCATAACGTGCCGGACTATAATCCTCTCCAACACCGCCCTTGGCCTTTTCAATGGCCTTTTCGATGACGTGGGCAGGTACCTGATCCTTTTTTGCGCGATCGATCATGCTGCGGAGCGCCAGATTGCCGTTTGGATCAGTTCCACCAGATTTAGCGACGACATAAATCTCGCGGCCGTATTTGCTGTAGACCTTGGCTTTGGCATCGGCCGTTTTGGCCATGGATTCTTTGCGGTTCTGGTAGGCTCTGCCCATGAGGTTCTGCTCCGGAAAATCGTGACCGGGAATAGTACCGTAAAGCCCGCGCTTGGGTAAGTCGCCTTGTAATTCACATAGGCGCTTAACTGTCTTGGGACTGGGTTTTTAGTTTGATTTCTTGTGACTGATTGCCATGGATCATGTCACCATGTCGATAATGACAAGAGCCGTTTATATACGGGTAGACGGTAGTTTGGAGGTTCTGGATATGAGTTCAATAGTGGTAAAGCGGATATTCTTGGGACGTGTATTGGCTGGTGCAGCCGTGTTGCCTTTGATTCTGACTCTGACGGGGTGTGGTGCGGGTGGTACCGCTACAAATGCCGCCGCCGAGGCTGAAGCAGCCAAGGCTGCCAAGCAGGATTTGGATTCGGCCAAACAGCAGATTGATGCTGCTCAAAAGTTGCAGGATCAACGGCTCAAGCAAGCAGATCAGCAGTAAGGCGTACGAATGACTGAGCATGAGAAGCCGTTCTGGCTGAGTAAACGTTTATCTGAAATGACATCCGAAGAGTGGGAGTCGCTCTGTGATGGTTGTGCGAAGTGCTGCCTGCAGAAAATTTTCGATGATGACGATATTGAAGGCACGGTGTACTACACCGATCTGGCCTGCGATTTACTGGATTTGAACACCTGCCGTTGCGGTGATTATCAGAACCGACATGAGAAGGTGCCTACGTGTGTTTGGCTCAAACCCGAGGATTTGGATGAATTTCATTGGTTGCCGGCGACGTGTGCCTATCGTCGTTTGTCTGAAGGTCGGGATCTGCCCGAGTGGCATCCGCTTAAGACGGGAAAAGCTGATTCAGCCCGCACAGCTGGCTTTGCAGTGACGGGGCGAGCACGGAACGTTGACGGTCTGGATGAAGAAGACTGGCCGGAACATATTGCCGACTGGCCTTTAGAGGAAAGTCCATAGATTGGGTGCGGATTGTTTTGTTAATCCGGCCAATCCAAACTTTTGGCCGATGAACTTCCTGTAGTCGCTCAGAGCTAATCAACGGTAATTAGTTGTCCTTAGATGTTCGATACTGCTTCGCCCATTGTCCGGCCCAGTTGGCGAGCATCTCTTCAATGTCGGTATGCACTGTCGGGGTATCCAATCCAAGATGTCCCGCTGCTGCAGATAGATTTTCCCGAGCACGGCGAACATCCAGCGCAGGTGCTTGATTGGTCTTGCTGAGTTTGAGTCCATTGCTCCCCATCACAAGCGGCAGGTGCCCATACACCGGTGAAGGCGTATCCGGGAACAGAGCGTGATGGAGAGCGATGTGAAGCGGTGTAAGTGGGGAGAGATCAGCGCCGCGAACCACGTGGGTGATGCCCATCGCTTGGTTGTCGACAACTTCTGCCAGATGGTAGGCAAAAACACCGTCCGACCGCCGCAAAATCGGGTCACCGATGGTTGTGGGTAATGATTGTTCTAACTGCCCCAGGAAGCGATCGGTGAATTTGATGGTTTCTTGCGGCACGATAAATCGACTCCCTGACATTTCGTGTTCCGAAAGGGCGAGTCCTCGGCACGTACCCGGATATATCGGGCCCGCCAGACCTTCGATTGCCTGCCCTGTTTCCATTGCATCACGGAGTTGCTTGCGCGTGCAGCGGCAGCGGTAGATGAGGGCGTTATCACCCAATTTGCTCAATGCCTCTGAATAGACCTCATGTCTGGATCGCTGCCGGACAATTTCGTCATCGGGCACCAGCCCATGGGCCGTGAGTTGGGTAATGATTTGGTCGGTTATTGCGGGATGGCATCGTTGTTCGTCCAGGTCGTCAATTCGTAATTTCCATATCCCTCTATGCGCGCGCGCATCCAGATAGCTGCCGAGCGCAGCCACCAGTGAACCCAGATGCAATGCACCCGAAGGCGTCGGTGCAAATCGACCGATATAAGGTTGGGGCGTTTCGATGGTGGTATGTCGTTTCGTTCTGTCCATTATCTCGTTACTATGGGGGAGGCCGTATATGTGCCAACCTTGGCTCTGGTTCTAGCGGTGCACTAGCCGCATGTGAGTGGATATGAAGACGAATATAGATCGATTATTGCTCAAACTCATCGTTCGGCGGTTGAGATTGTTGCCACCGATCATGGTACTCACGACGATGGTGTGGGCGCCCGCTATCGCGTATGCAGATGCCAAACCTTCCTTGCCGACCTCAAGCCCATCTACCACCAGCGTCACTACCGATTGGACACCGCCACCAGCCTTTCTGGCCGGGATGGCGGCCATCGCACAAGGTGATTCTGCCGCAGTGGATACGGCAATACTTGCACTGAAAGATAATCCATTGGCGACCTACCTTCGCTTCCGCTTCCTGCTTGATCCGCCGACCTCCGATCCTGCCCCCGTTATTGCATTTTTGCAGGCCCACCCGGATTACGTATTCAGCGCTCAATTGAAAAGTCAGACGTTGAATAGCCTCATCAGACAGCAACAGTTTGCGGACTATCAACGACTGGTATCAGTCGCTCCAGAACTTAAACCCAGTCAACGGCTCAGCTGTCAGGGGTGGCAGGCCGCATTAGAGTTAGGGACTTTGTCTGCTCAGCAGGTCAAGGATGCGGAACAACTCTGGGCTCAAGGTCGCAACCAACCATCCTATTGCGATCCGATCTTCAAGTGGTTGCAGGCCCATAACAAACTGACGCGAAATCTTTATCGTCAGCGGATTCAATCGGCAATGATTGCAGGAAATCCAAGCTTCGCTTCATATCTGGTTCGGGATGGTAAATCAAGAAAGATCAGTGGATTGGACGCCTATTTCAAACACTGGGAAGCGGCTCGACAGGATCCTCAAAGTACCTTGCAGCAGGCGATACAACGGTATCATTCATTTCCTGGTTACGATGAACAGGCGCTTCTCATTCAGGCATTGAAGTGGCTGGGGCGTAGTGACCCACAAGCCGCACATGATTTGCTCACCCAGTTGCCGAAGTCCTGGCGTATCAATCCGGATGATCAGGCCGAAATTGCCCGTGCTATCGCCCTTAAGGCCGCCTATACGCGTATGCCTCAGGCTTATGCTTGGCTGATGGCTTTGCCTGAAGCGGTTCAGGATGAAGAAACCCGCACCTGGACTGCTCGGGCAGCATTGCGTGTGGAGGATTGGGATCGGTTGAAAGTGGCTATTCAGGCCATGCCCGTCGACCTGGCCCAAATGCCGGAGTGGCAGTACTGGCTTGCGCGTGCAGATGCTGAACTGGGCCAGAGCCAGGGTGCCAAGGCGCGTTGGGAGGCATTGGTTCATACCCCTGATTATTACGGCTTGCTCGCCGCTGATCGTTTGGGAGTTGCCTATCCGTGGCCGAAAACTCATCCGCTGCCCATTATGAATACCGGCGCGGTGGAGAAAAACCCGACCGTCCAACTTGCGTTTTATCTGCATGCTGCGGGGTTGACGGATGATGCCCGGCGGGCATTCCTGTCTGCACTCAAAGAGTTACCACCCGAACAGATTCCGGAACTGACCCTGCTGGCCGAACAGTCCCGATGGCATGATCGTGTTTCCATCGCCATTGCCCGGATGAACAAACAGGACGATCCGCTCTGGTTTGCGGCGCGCTTTCCGACCCCTTGGCAATCTACGGTAGATGCTCAGGCCAAGGCGCAAGGCATCGCCTCAAACTGGCTTTATGGGGTGATCCGGCGCGAAAGTTTGTTCATGAGCGATGTAGGGTCAGGCGCGGGTGCACAAGGATTGATGCAATTGATGCCGGATACCGCACAGTGGATCAATCGTAAGGCCGATCTGGGACTGTCGGCGATAGACCTGCATGATCCCAAGACCAGTATCACCCTTGGCGCAGCCTATCTGTCCTATCTTAAAGACAAGTTCAACGGTCAACTGCCACTGGCGATCGCTGCTTATAACGCCGGTCCCGGCAGGGTGCGCCAGTGGTTGCCAGAAGATCGGAATCTACCGGGTGATGTCTGGGTGGATACGATATTGTTTGATGAAACACGTAACTATGTGCGTGCAGTGCTGTCTGCCACCTTGATTTACTCGTGGCGTGAGTCGAACAAACCAACGCAGAGTACGGATAATCTGCTTTCATTGCTCACACCTGTTCAGGCAAGCAATCCAACCGCTCCGTCTTCAGTTAAACCCGCTGCCACTATCGTTGCCGATCGAGGTGCGGGTGACCGATGAGTTTTCTGTTCTACGATTTCGAGACCACAGGCGCTGATCCACGTTGCGATCGTCCAATACAGTTCGCGGCATTGCGGACCAACGATGAACTCGAACCCATCGACTCACCCATTATGCTCTATGCAACACTTTCACCCGAAGTGTTGCCGCATCCCCAAGCCGTACTGGTTACGGGCATTCTTCCTCAAACGCTGGCTTCATCGGGCGGTCGGCCCGAGGCTGAGTTTGCTGCGCTCATCCATGCCGAGATGATGGAGCCAGGCACCTGCGCAGTGGGTTTCAACAGCCTGCGTTTTGATGCTGAGATGTTGCGCTTCATGTTCTGGCGTAATTTACGTGATCCCTATGCCCATGAATGGAAATCCGGTAACAGTCGCTGGGATGTGCTTGATGCAGCCCGTGCGTTCCGCCTGTTGCGACCTGAAGGAATTCAATGGCCCACGGACGAGCAGGGGGCTCCCACCTTGCGGCTTGAGGCATTGACCAAAGCCAATGGCATCGCCCACGCCAATGCCCATGATGCCTTGGGTGACGTCGAGGCCACGCTTGCCTTTGCGCGACTGATGCGGGCGCAGTCGCCGAAACTGTTCGACTACCTCCTGAGCCTGCGTAAAAAGTCCGTTGTGGCCGATTTCGTGGATAACCCGGAGCGGGAATCATTTGTGCATGTATCCGGACGTATCTCATCGGTACTCGGCAGTGCGTCCGTATTTGCCAACCTTGGGCAGGTGCAGGGCATCAATACGCAGCGTCTGCTTTGGGATCTCAGATTTGATCCTACTGAAGTGCTTGATGAAGATATCGAGGTGCTTGCGGCACGGCGTTTCCTGCGGGACGCGGATACGGAGCCCGACAATCATCGGCTGCCAATCAAGCTGTTGCACCTTAACCGTGCCCCGGTGGTGGTTTCCACTGCCATCCTCAAAGAAGGGGATATTGTTGAGCGCATGCAACTCAATCTAGAGGCTGTGCAAAAGAATCAACGCGTAATGGCTCAATTTAATCAGGAGGTTGCCGATAAGTTACATGCGGTAATGGCTGAGCAGTCGGCTTTTTCATCCCAGGATTCGGAATGTGCCTTGTATGAAGGTTTCATGCCAAATGCGGATCGATATCAGCTTGATGATTTCAACCGCGTTTTCGATCAGGCCATTACCGCGGGACGCGATGCACAGGATGTGCTGGTGACTGAGGCCTTGAGTAAATTATTGGGCCGGTCGTGGCAGGATGCGCGACTGCCCGAACTCGTGTTCAGGTTCGTCGCCCGCTTGCGGCCTGATTTGTTGAATGAGGATGAACAGACTCAATGGCAGAGCTGGGTAGATTCACGCTTGAACGCCGACCCTGACCAGCCGCATCTGGGTTTTGCGGGGTTTTTTGCAACAATTGATGCCCTGATGGCAGATACGGCATGTCGAGATGAAACGACTCTAGAGCTACTGACTCAACTCAAAGCCTGGGGAGAAACGCGAATTCGATCATAGTGCACTCTGGTCTGAAAGGGACTAAGTAATTAACCAATGGAATTGCCCCATTTGCGGCATATTCACATTTTGGAAAGAGTGGGCTGGATATGAGTTTCATCATCTTTGGACCGGGCATCAGTGACCACCTAACGCTGAATCAGGCATTGTCACCTTCTGCTATGCCCAGCCTGCCTCAGGCCGTCGTTCCTGTGAATGTTACGCGGCGAGTGCAAGGCACGGATGATGATCCCACGGGGCGTGAAGCCTGGCGAGATGAATTGGCGGCTGGACCCGCACCGCGAACACCGGCCATTGGTGCATACGAGTCGGTGCGGCATGCTCAGCGAGAGTTGGGTCCCGTACAGTTTGCAGAGCAGATCATGACATCGCCTGTACTGAGTCTGACGCCTGACGCACGAATATCCGAATTTCGTGAGTTGTGCATACGACGAAAAATCGGCTTGGTGCCATTGATTGATGCACAGAAAAGACTCGTCGGCATTGTGACCAAAGGTGACTTATCCCGGCAACGTGTGCGCTACACGGACCTCGCACCTCGGGCCGTGTATACCATCGCAAGCCCCAGTGTGTTGACTGCCACAACGAATACCAATATTCGCGAACTTGCTCGTGTGTTGCTTGCGCAGGATATCCGCGGCATTCCTATCGTTAATGATGTCGGCGAAGTGGTCGGCGTGGTGACGCGAGGCGATATTCTTCGAGCCTTGGTAAATTACGCGCCTCTGGAGCTATGGCTCTAGGTGCCGTATTTGTGACTCCTCTGTCGATGGAATCAGAGTTCAGGCGTAACGATGTGCAGCCACACAATTTCATTGCCGGGTTGGTCATCCAGTCGTCTGGCGGGCTCGATCTTTTCTACGGAAACGGTCAGCCTGGTGTGGTCGAAGTTGATTTCGACCTGTTCACCGGCCACAAGCCCCGTGTCACCTGCGGGCCCCATCAGCAGAATGATATGTTCTTCTCGAATCGTATCGCTGGCAACCGTATGGGAGTGCTGACCGGAGCGGTAGATGGTGACCAAATGTCGATGAGCCAACTCGTGACGCGTGTCGAGCCGCATACTGCCGAGGCCTAATGCTTCCAGCTTCTCTGCGGCGCGATGCTTCTGTTCAGCGTTGATTTCGATCCAGAGGTCGTCTTGCCCATCTTTGCCGTTGTTGTCGGTCATGATTCAGCGATCCTGTTATGTCCGGATTTCAGAAATACAACGGAGAAGCGCAGCACTGTCCGGTTCCGTGCCGTCACGTTGCGCTCGCCAGAGCGCTTCGCTCAGGCATTCCATGATCAGATGTTCCGCAGCCAGTATGTCACCCGTTTTGCGAGAAAGCTTCTGGTATTGTTTCCGGAACCCAGGCGGCTGGTCTATTTCCACCATTTCCCGAATCGACAGATGAAACCCAAGGTGTAGAAAGGGGTTGGTTTCCCCATTTTCCGGTAGCCAATCCTTTTCCAGGGCGCGTTCCGGATCACTCATCAGGTCCTGGTATTCGGGGTGTTGACCTATCACATCAGTGATCTTAAGCTCGAGCGCCGTCATGGGACGACCTTCTCGATGCTTTTGCCATGCGTCCAGAAAGGGCTGGCGCATCTGACGTCTGTCGTTACTGTACATGGGTGGTTTCCATTGGCGACGATTCGGATAGAGAGTATTTGCCGGTGAACTCCGGGTTGCAACCTTCTGTTTTATGACGGTAATCACAGAGATCACAGACAATGCAGGCGCCGCAGTCCGGCTTGCGTGCCTTACAGGTATAGCGACCATGCAGAATCAGCCAGTGATGGGCGTCGATCAGGTATTCATTCGGGACGTGTTTCATTAATCCTTTTTCAACCGCGAGTACGGTTTTCCCCGGCGCGAGACCTGTACGGTTGGCTACACGAAAGATATGGGTGTCTACCGCCATTACCGGCTCGCGATACAGGGTGTTGAGCACGACATTCGCTGTCTTTCGACCGACGCCAGGAAGTGATTCAAGTGCCGCACGATCTTGTGGAACCTCACTGGCGTACTGCTCCTGTAGGATCTGACATGTAGCCAGAACATTGCGGGTTTTGGCACGGTATAGCCCCAATGTTTTCAAATAAGATTCCAGCTGTTCTTCACCCAGTGCCAATAGGGCTTCTGGCGTGTTGGCAACCGGATATAATTGGCGGGTGACTTTGTTCACTGCGACATCGGTCGATTGAGCGGAGAGCATAACGGCGATCAGGAGTTCGAACCCGTTGTCGAACAACAGTTCTGTGGTCGGTGTTGGGCGCTGTGCTGCCAATCGTTCAAAAAATATGCGGCGGGTATTTTTATTCATTGTGGAACTAATGGTTGCTCGCGCTATCTTCTTTTATAGCTGGCATTGAATGAATTCAGTAGTGCCTTGTGAGGACTGAATGTATCCATAATGGATTTTTCGGATCAACCTTGCAGCTTGTTTTCCCGTTTGACTGTAAAAGTACGGGAATCATCTTACCGGTAAATGTTGAATTCGTGGCACTGAGCCGCGGATTGTGTGTCAAGAGGCGATGGTTATGCAGAAATTTTGGGGACGCGTCGGTGCGGCGTGGGGTGTGTTGGGTTTGACGGCCCTGTTGGGTTGGGCGGTATACCGGGTGTATCCCTTTGCGCTCGAGGCGACACATGAACCCTGGCACTGGTACGAAATGGCCTTTTTTGCTTTCTGGATGGTGTTCATGCTTTACGGCGAGGGATACAAGGGTTTCCAGAAGGGCTTTTCTCCTCGAGTGGTCGCACGTGCCGCACACCTGTCCAAGAACGCAGTCTGGTGGCATGTGCTGTTGGCCCCCTTGTACTGCATGGGTTATATCCACGCCACCCGTAAACGCCGCATCGTCGCCATATCCGTCACGACGGGGATTGTCGTGCTGATTGTTGCTGTTCACTGGTTGCCGCAACCTTGGCGTGGAATCGTCGATATGGGTGTCGTCGCAGGTCTTATTTACGGGATCGCCGCGATGTGGGTCTATGCTGCTCATGCCCTGATTGGTCGAGAGATCAAGCATCCGACTGATGTCCCGACAAGCGGCTCCATGCCCATGTCCCCGCCGTCAGCGTGAACGGTTCATTGATGAGCGACTCCGCCGAATTCAAAAACCGCCTTTCCCGCATCGTGACCCGAACCGGAGATGGCGGGATGACTGGCATGGCGGATGGTGCGCGCCTTCCGAAAACCCATCAACGTGTCGTGGCTCTGGGTGAGTTGGATGAACTCAACGCGCACATCGGCTTGTTGCGCAGCTATATGGAGCCTGTGGAATACACTCAACTTGATCATTTTCTGGAAGTGCAGCAGCACGCGCTGTTCGACTTGGGTGGTTTTATCGCGATGGCGAGTCTGGCCGATAGTTCCATGCTGCCGGATTTGGATGCACTCGAACAATGGGTGGAGCAAAGCAATGCTGGTTTGCCGCCCCTCAAGGAGTTCATCTTGCCGGGCGGATCAATGATGCTAGCCCAATCGCACGTTGCCCGTGTGACGGCTCGACGTGCCGAGCGGTATCTCTGGGCACTGGTAGAGGAAGATGCTTCGATTGAACCCGTTGCGGTCTATCTCAATCGTCTTTCCGATGCACTGTTTGTATTGGCACGGATACTAGGAGATGCGGACGGCAGCATGGTCTATTGGCGTAAACCATCACGCTAAGTTCCAGCTGAGGAAATTGCCTTTTTTAATTGGTCGAGTGAACGCACAAGCGTGTCCGGCGAACAGCCGATATTCAGTCGCATGAATCCACTACCGGCTTGACCGAAGCTGATTCCCGGGTTGAGCCCCAGTCCGGCCTGTTCAACAAAAAAGCTTGAAAGCGCATCGTCATCTTTCAGGCCGAGTTTTTGCATCAGTTCACGACAATCCAGCCACAGTAAGAACGTGGCTTCTGGCGTCTTGACGTCGATTCCCAGATCTTCCATTTCAAAAAAGCGGCATGCCCGGTCACGATTCTCCTTGAGTTGATTCATCAATGCGGACAGCCAGTCGGCACCGGATTGGTATGCCGCAATCAGAGCGGTAATGCCGAATACGTTGCCGGATCCCAAACCGGCATTGACGATGCCTTCCTGCAGTCGATGGCGCAGATCGGGGTTTTCAACCACTGCGAATGATGTGTTCAAACCCGCAATATTGAAGGTTTTGGACGGCGCATTCAGTGTGATGCAATTTGCGGCTATTTCGGGTGATAGCGAGGCAATGGGGATATGCCTGTTGGGTTCGTACGCGAGATCAGCGTGGATTTCATCAACAAGGATCAAGACGCCTGCATCGATACATATCTCGGCCATTCGGACTAGTTCATCATTTCGCCATACCCGCCCAACCGGGTTATGAGGCGAGCAGAGAATGAATAACCGTGCCTGTCGTACCTTGGCTTTGAAACCATCCCAGTCGATTTCGTATCCTTCAGTTGTCCAGCGCAGGGTATTTTCCAGCAGTTGCCGATGGTGGCTGACTGGCATTTGCTGAATTGGGGGATACACCGGTGTTTGTACGAGCACGCCATCACCAGGCTGGCTGAACATATGCACCAACAGACTCAATGTGGGAACAACGCCCGGCAAAGGCACTATGGATTTGGTGTCGACAGACCAGCGGTGGTGGGTGGCTAACCAGTTTTGAATTGCCGAATAAAAGTCTGGCGGGTATATGGCATAACCATATACGGGGTGCTCTGCACGGGCTTTAAGAGCGTGCTGAACTGCTGCGGGTGCCGCGAAATCCATATCCGCCACCCAAAGCGGAATCACATCATCCCGACCAAACCGAGCTGCGCGTGCGTCGAATTTGACGCAATCACTGCCGGCTCGGTCAACACCGTGCGTGAAATCAGGTTTGGTCTCTTCAGTCATTCTTTTTTTTCCAGATCGTCATTTCCGAGATGCTGTGCTGGAACTTGCGTGCCGTTTCGCGGATGACGAATGGAACGTCATGTCGGGCGAGCAGCTTGAATTGAGCGTTCAGTCGCTGAGACAGCCCCTCGAAACTGGTGATTGATTCGCCATCCTGACGAATACCGCCCAGCCACTGGGCCTTGGGCGTGTGTTCTTCCAGCCATGTGTAGGGTGAAGTCAGGATCAGCAGGCCACCTGGATTCAGTCGTTCGGCTGCATCACTCAGGAATTTGCCCGGATCATAGAGTCGATCGATCAAATTACCTGCGAAAATCAGATCGTATCCCGTGAATTGGGGTTTGAGGTTACAGGCATCGGCCTGCCAGAACGTAACTTTTTCGGGTGTTGATGACAAATGGGCGGGCAGGGTGGCTTCGCGGAACTCAACCAGCTCGCCTTCTGTGGGCAGGGTATAGCGAATACGACCTTCGGTCTTCATCTGCTCGGCAACTCGAACGAAACGGGCAGAGAAATCCAGACCAGTAACCTCATCAAAAACTCGTGCCAGCTCAAAGCTGCTGCGTCCGGTGGCGCAGCCCACATCCAGCGCGCGGGTAGGGTGATTACCTGTGTGTTGCTCCAGGCTGCTGGCAACCGCCTCAAGGCAAAGTCTTGCACACTCTGCGGGGAAGCTTTCGACATCGAAGTAGCGATCGCCCCAGCCGAATTCAGCATATTGACTCACCAGAGCGTCGGTTTCGTACATGCCGGCATTGATGCGTTCAACGTAATCGCTTTGAACGTAGCGGAAGCCGGCATGCTGAAAGAAATGGCGTCTGAAGGCATAGCGGGCCGACTGGAGCGCCTCGTTGCCCGTGCTGATGAACGAACCGCCTTTGATCAGATTGTGTTTGCCGTCGAAGGTGGGGGTGGTGAAATCGTCGTAGAGTGGATGAACCTCGAAGCCTTCAAACGGATAAATCGGCGTATTTGTCCATTGCCAGACATTTCCGACAACATCGTAAAAGTCTCCTTGCCTGAACCGGTTCACCGGGCAGGCACTGGCTTCATAGCCCAGCGCAATGTTGCCGGGCGGGATGCCTTCCCAGTCGCCTTGGTCGGGTAGTCCGGATTCATCCAGAAGGCGCCGCCATTCATCTTCGTAGGGTAGGCGTATGGTTCGGCCCGTTTTGGCGGATAACCAGTTGCAGAACGCTTCGGCCTCGAGTTGATTGACATCCACCGGCCAGTTCAGCGGCAGCGGGATTTCCGTTGCGAGTGTCCGGTAGCGGAACCCATCCGGTTGAGATGTGTCTGCGATCCAGAATACAGGATGTTCGGGTTGCCTGAATTTCCGCCATGCGAGGCCTTCTTCGCCCCAATGGACATCCTGCTGGTAGCCACCATCGCGAACGAATTCAAGGAACTCGCCATGACTGACCAAGAACCGGCTGGCAGAGAAAGCGGGGATTTCAGCCTCATGGCGACCGTATTCATTATCCCAGCCGTAAAACCGATCTTGTTTCCCCAAGACGACTTTCCCGGCGGGTACGGAAACCAGTTCATTTGAATGGTCTGGGCCCACTTCTTCACAAATCGGCCAGTGGGTTGGTTGAGGTCGTACTGATTCAATCGGTGTTTGTCGAATGAGCACGGAGGATGTTTCGAGATGAATTCGTTCATGCTCGATGCCCATCAAGATCGGCCAGAAAGGGGAGTTCCAGTCGATCGGTAGACTGAGTGGCAGCGTTTGGATGAGTTGATCAACGGTTGCTCGGACCTGTTGTCGATAGGCTCTTGTTTCATCGACGGTGGGCCAGTCGTAATGCGCGTCGTTCAGATCATCCCAGCTCATCTCGTCTACACCAACAGCGAAAACTGACTCCAGCCGAGGGTTGATCCGTTCAGGGAGTAATTTCGCGAGTATCAGTTTGTTGACGAAGAAAACCGCCGTATGGCCGAAATAGAATATGTGCGGGTGACGCAGACGTTCCGGCCGCTGGTAGAACACATTGTCGTCAACAAACAGGGTGAACAACCTTTCGAAGGTGTCCATTGTCGCATGCATATAGGCGCGGATTTCATCGCGCTTGGCTTCGACATCCGTTCCATCCAGTTGGGGAGGGCAGACAAAGGGCATGCAAAAGCTCCGCAGGGCAAGAAAACCCTAAATTTAGAAGAGCCCGAAGTTTAGTCGGTGTACGTCATATTTGTCACCGAAGGCGTAAACAAGGTTTGCCGAAGTGACGGTGCCGGTTTTCTGCTTATCGGTCGGAACATACGTGTTGTGGGTGAAAGGTATATGCGACTTTCAAGGCCATGTTCCGGTCAGATCAACCCTGAGGCCTGTCTCCGATTCACGCGCAGACGAACAGTCTATTGGGCTTGGTTTTTGCCCTGGGGGCGTAACGCTTGAGATATGCGGTGTTTAGCCAGCTCGGCCAGTTGGTTCCGCGGTGCGGGTTCATGCGTATCGATGGTTTCAAGCAGGTGAACCTGCGCAAACAGTTTTCGTGTCGCGAGCACGCGTCCGATCGAACCTAGAATATGATCATCGTCGATGTACGCTGCCGTTCTTGCGAGTTTGCCGTCGTGGGAGATATAACGGATGGCGATGGGGAGTAATGATGCCCGGCAATCGATGGCGGGCTGAAACAGCCTGGCGTGGAAGCGTTTCACCTTGTGACCATTAGTCGTAGTGCCTTCCGGAAATATGACGATGTGCCTTCCGGTCGACAGGCCTTCGGTGATGGCTGAGCGGGCACCCTCGCTTCCGGAACCCCGTTGCATGAACAGCGTCCCTGCTGCCGCGGCGAGGCTGCCTATGACCGGCCAGGACCGGACTTCCTGTTTGGAAACAAAAACGGCATGAGGTGCCAGACTGCCCAGCAATGGGATATCCAGCCAGCTGATGTGATTGGCAATCCAGAGATGTGGCGCATCGGTTGGCAAGTGGCCCGTGATGCTTACTTCTATATTGAGAATTCGCATCAACCGGTCATGCCAGTCGCGCACCAATTGGGCCTGCATTTCGGCGCTGCGGCGTTGCTGCCCACGGGTAAGATATATTCCCCTCAGTACATGGGTAGCAAGGCGTGCCGCCCGAAAAGGGATCCACCACATAAAGATAATCAGGCGGTTTTATTACGTGCTCGTACGGCACGCCACGCAGCCATTCCGTACAAGGCCCCGGAAAGTAACGTGAGCAGTGCTGCGACAACCAGAAGCCAGTAACCGATTTGATAGACCGGCACCACATCCCAGAGCGGGAACCAGTTCAACATGAACATGATGGCGAACATCTGCGCCACGGTTTTGAGCTTGCCGATTTGCGATACGGCGACTGCTGCACGGTTCCCCGTTTCCGCCATCCATTCACGCAAGGCCGAAATGAAAATCTCACGCCCGATGATGATGAT
Organism: uncultured Halothiobacillus sp.; assembly: GCA_964655215.1. Classification (GTDB taxonomy): domain Bacteria; phylum Pseudomonadota; class Gammaproteobacteria; order Halothiobacillales; family Halothiobacillaceae; genus Halothiobacillus. Next base: position 12,491 of record CAZZMW010000012.1, on the reverse strand, counting down.
GGCGGAGAGCGCAATCAGCCAGTCCCCCTTGGCGGAAAGTACCAGCAAAATCAGTGCGGCAGCGACAATGAGCTTGTCCGCCACCGGGTCGAGAAAGGCACCAAACGACGATTGCTGGTTCCAGCGACGCGCCAGATACCCATCCAGAAAGTCGGTAGCCGCAGCCAGACCGAAAATCCAGGCGGACAAGGGGCGAGCGGCATCAAACGGGGCGAACAGGTATACCAACACCAGTAACGGGATGGCCGCGATTCGCAACCATGTGAGAAATAGCGGTAATGTCATCGGGTGGTTTCCCTTGCTGTTTTACTTGATTCGGGCAGCTTGATGCTATCAATGATTTCGGTGCTGTTCGAATCAAAACGTTCCAGCGTGATCACATCTGTATTGAGTGCAACCAACCAGCCGTGGGTGGACCAGTCACCCGTTACAACACGTACACCACCGCCTTCCAATTGATGGATGGCCGGACGGTGGGTGTGACCGTGAATCAACACCTTGGACCCTTCTGACTGCATCAATGTTGAAACGGCGCTGGCATTCACATCCATGATGTCTTCAGGCTTGCTGCTGGATTCGGTTTTACTCCGAACGCGCAACCCTTCGGCGATCGCAATGCGTTCGGCCAGTGGCTTGGCGAGGAAGTCACACCGAAATGCAGGTGACCGCAATTGCTGACGCATGGCCTGATAGGCGAGATCATCCGTGCAGAGTGAGTCGCCGTGGCAAAGCAGAATGGTCTGGCCTTGATAAGGGAGCGGAAATACATCGGGCAGATTTTCTGCTCCGATTCGGTCGAGCAGATTCTGCCCGATCAGGAAATCTCGGTTGCCCGCCTGAAAATATTTTTTGCAGGGCAGGGCTGAAATTTGATCAAGCGTGTGACCGATAACGTCAGGAAGTGGCTGATCATCGCCGACCCAGTAATCAAACAAATCGCCGAGAATATAAAGCGCATCCACCTCGGCCGCCCGGGCCAAAAGCGCTGCGAATGTTTCGGTCTGCGCATTGGCCGGCGAGAGGTGGATGTCGGCTATAACCAGAATTTCGGCCACTGGGATCCTTCCTTCAATATGCTTGATCAGAACCTGAGAACAATCAGGCTGTAACGCGTTCTGCAGCCGTGATGATCACATCTTCGGCTGGAACATCGCTATGGCCATTGCGGCGGCCGGTAGGCAGAGTAGCCATGGCATCGACAACCGCCATGCCATCAACAACCTGACCGAATACGGCGTAGCCATAACCTTGCGGGTTCGGTGAAGTGAAATCGAGGAAGCTATTGTCCTTGAGATTGATGAAGAACTGACTGGTGGCGGAGTGTGGATCGCCGGTACGCGCCATGGCGATGCTGCCGCGGACATTTTTCAAGCCGTTGTCTGCTTCGTTGGCAATCGGGGGCATGGTTTTCTTTTGTTCCATATCCGCTGTCATGCCACCACCCTGCGCCATAAAGCCCGGGATGACACGGTGAAACGTGGTGCCGACGAAGTGGCCGCTATCCACGTAGGCCAGGAAGTTGGCTACTGTGGCGGGCGCCTTCTCTGCATTCAATTCCAGAATGATGGTGCCAAGACGGGTGGTGAGGGCGACGCGAGGTTGTGGGTTGCTCATTTATTTAATACTCCAGATAGCAAAAGTGGTGTTTGGAAAGGAAAGGCAGAACTCGCATACTGCATGCCTGCTTCGATTTTCCGGTTGAGATTGCACGATAAAGCCGCAATCATACACGCAACATTTGGCCCTATTAACGAGAAAAGTCACATTATGTTGGTTATTTATGACTCCCACGCACGCGCAAAGCGCGAATTCGTGCCGATTAAACCGAAAACTGTGGGGATGTATGTCTGCGGTATGACGGTTTACGACCGCTGCCATATTGGTCATGCGCGGGTGATGGTCGTATTCGATATGGTTGTCCGCTATCTCAGGGCAAGCGGTTATGTGGTGCACTACGTGCGCAACATCACGGATATCGACGACAAGATCATTGCACGTGCCGCCCAGAACAGGGAAAGCATTCGTAGCCTGACCGAGCGTTATATCGAAGCCATGCATGATGACGCCGCCGCCTTGGGCTGCCTGCCGCCATCGGCCGAGCCGCGCGCTACCGAATCGGTGGGGGATATGGTGGCGATGATTGAAAGCCTGATCGACATTGGTCACGCCTACCGCGCGTCCAATGGTGATGTGTATTTTGATGTCTCCACGTTTGACCGATACGGCGAACTTTCCAACCGCAATCCCGACGATTTGCGTGCCGGTGCGCGCGTCGAGGTGGATGAGGCCAAAACCGACCCCCTCGATTTTGTACTCTGGAAGGCTGAAAAGCCGGGTGACCCAAGTTGGGATGCGCCATTTGGCCCCGGTCGACCGGGATGGCATATCGAATGCTCTGCCATGTCTACCCGTGCGCTGGGTGCGACCTTCGATATTCATGGGGGAGGTCAGGATTTGCAGTTCCCGCATCATGAGAATGAAATTGCTCAAAGCGAATGTGCGACGGGCCATCACTACGTCAATTACTGGATGCATAACGGTTTCGTGCGGATCAATGAAGAGAAGATGTCCAAATCCCTGGGCAATTTCTTCACCGTGGCAGAGGTGATGAAGGAATATCACCCGGAAGTGATCCGTCTGTTCGTGCTGTCCAGTCATTACCGCAGCCCGCTTAATTATTCGGATCAGAATCTGGATGCGGCACGAACAAGTCTGACGAGATGGTATACGGCGATCAAAGATGCGCCTGCGAACGGAACACCCAAGGCAGATGTCATGGCTCGTTTCAATGAGGTGATGGACGACGATTTCAATACACCGGAAGCCTTGGCTATCGTGTTCGAGCAGATCAGCGAGTTGAACCGCAGCAAGGATGCGAATTGCGCTGCGACGATACAGGCCATCGGTGAAATTCTGAATCTCGGTCAGCACGACCCGGAAAGTTTTTTGCGTTGGGCACCATCCTCTTCGGATCAATTGAGCGACGAGGCCATCGAACAGAAAATTTCCGAACGTGCCGAAGCACGAGCCAACAAGGATTTTGCGGCATCGGATCGGATTCGTGATGAACTTCAGGCGGCAGGAATTGTGCTCGAAGACAAGGCGGGTCAAACCACTTGGCGGCGCGCCTGACTAAGGCGAGATTCGAACGCCGCCGTGGCAGGCTGTTACACTGCCACCCCAAAAAATATTTCTAGATACCTGAACGAGCATTTATGAGCACGCCTAAACTGATTCGCCCCCAAAACTCTGCAGACAACAACGCCGAAGGCTGGATTTACCATTTGTCGCATACCGACCTCGACGGTTATGGCGCGCAGTTCATGCTCAAGGCCGCCGGTGTCAAGACACGCTGTTTCAATGCCGATTACCGCGATATTCCGCTGGCGGTCGATAAAATCGTCGAGCAAATCATCGAAGAGGGCGAACCGGCTTCCTTGTTGCTGACTGACCTCAATCTAACGCTCGATCAGGCCGAGCAGATCGACAAACGCATCAAGAAGCTGAAAGTCCCGACAACACTGCAATTGCTCGACCATCACGCGACTGGTGCCGATTGCGCCGCCAAATTCGATTGGTACTACCTCGATACTGAGCGCTGTGCGACCAAGCTGGCTTTTGAGGCTGTAGCGGATTTGATGCCCGAAGCGCAACGGGGCAAATATGCGTTGCGGGCAGATTTCGTTGATATGGGCGACCGCTGGTTGAAAGATGAGCCGTTGTTCCGCAAGTCTTTATATCTGCTCGGATTAGTGATGCAGGATGATCACCTGGCTCCGCCCCTTGCGGATATCAAACGCAGTTACCGGTTCCACTTGATTGAGCAGTTCTTTCTGGCGCATGAGCGGGGCGAGAATCTGGAGTCAATCGAACGCGGCCTGTATGACGTGCGCAAAAACTTTCTCGTTGGTCGCATCGACGAGCAGGATCTGAATAATCACGAACTGCCCCTCAACGATAAATTCCACATTCTTTCCGCATCCGTGCTGGATGAGACCACGGTGCCCATGCTCGATATCGATGGTGTACGCACCGGTATTTTCTTCAACTGGCCACATGATGTGTGGCGCGGCGTGATCATGGACATGATGGAGACTCGCCACAAAATGGATATGGCGATCGGCGTTCGGGGTAATGGCAAGCTCTCCCTCCGCGCCAATCCTGGCGTGGATGCAGGTGCGATTTCGGCTAAATATTTTAAAGGAGGTGGTCACCCCGGCGCTGCGGGCGGTGAATTGAAGGAAAATCGTTTGCGTGACTTGGATCACGCGGTTTCCGTCATCAAGCAAACCATCAATCCGGCACCGCCGGTAGCCACAGCCAAACTGGGTAGCATGATTACTATCCAGCCGCCAAGAAAAGGCGCCCAAAAGAAATAATGGGCTTCAATTTGATCTGTGCGTACCGATGAGTACGGCTGTTATTTCTGCGCGTGGACATGCTCGCTTGCAGGTGGAGCTCGATCACCTGTGGCGGGTGGAGCGTCGCCTTGTCGTTCAGGCTGTTTCCGAAGCCGCTGCTCTGGGTGATCGCTCGGAAAATGCCGAGTTACTAAAATAACCCCTATATCTATACTATTTGTAGGTTTATTTAAGTAAAACAATACAATATTGTTGTTACATATCATACTTGGATATACTGTCCGTTTGACTCGTCAGTATTTTGAAGGTCAGGGATTCCTAGATGTGGGCTCTAAGTTTTTAAAGAATCTCAAGCGTTGCAAGACTTGAATTTGCATTTTTAATCTGATCAAAAAAGGAACTATTTCACTAAATTTAATTAATGGATTTGTTCAATGAGTGTTGTTGATTTATATTTGTGTTACACTAGATCGCTTGATCAAGATGAACTTGATATTATTAATAAATATTGGGAGCTTGGTGGGGATAAAATTTATCCATTCAAATATCGGCTGGATGACCTGCAAATTTTTTTTGATTTTAAAAATCGCCAGGCTTTGTCAAATTTCGTTGCCCATAGTTCATTTATTTCATCAGGCTCGCAAGAATTTAACTGCAGATCTTGTGGTAAAAAAAATACTGCAATCAATAGAGCTGATTTTCTCAAATTAAGAAAAAAATCAGATTCAATATGCGAATCTTGTAAGCAACTTGCAACTAATATAGATGTGTTGGGTGAGTTAAATTTTTTAGAGTCGCTTGCAGATGTTCTTAATAGTTATTTCGAAAAAGATGATTTCCCAATTTTAAGCTATCTTGAAAAGATTTATCTAGCATCTTTGATGCTTGATGTTTCCGGGCTTCCGATACAAACCACCTTTGATGATTTGAATATTTCTGGTAATGACGACTTAGATACCGAGATAATAAACAATTTATTTGAAACCGGGCGTATTATTTATTTTTTTGAGCACAACTTGGTTAAAAATCAAAGGGGTTATGGTGAGCTGGTAAAATTAATTTTTGATAATAAAAAACTTATTGGCAATGATATTATCGAAAGATATAACGGGTTATTATCATCTACTTACGATGCTGGTTTGTATTTTTTGTTTCCAAAATCGATTGGATCCTTTTGTGAATATAAATCAAATTTACTCGGTGATGTAAGTTTGGCTAAAATCAAACAAGTCGATATTGACTCTATCGAAGAGCTTGTTTTTAGTATAAAGTTGCACCAGGCTTACTTATTGTTAAATATTTCTGTTGGCAAGTATAATGTTCCAGTTGATAAAGGGGTTAGGTTGAATGCAGTGTTAATGAGGCTTGTAAAAAAATATCCAATGCCGGTTGTTTTTAATATTATTAATTATCAATCTGCGCGCGTGGCGGCAAAATTGCATGCAAGCAAAAATACTCAATTCTATATTGCCAATAAATATCTTTGCCGGTTCATTGAGTCTTATATTGAGTATTTAGAGTTAAATGCAAAGATCCCATACCCAATACAATTGCCTGACTTTATGACTGTGTCTAAAATTGAGTTCTTCACCAGCTATTACATCTTGGGGGGATTGACTAATTGGAACCATTTAAGTGGTGATGAGGTTGTCCAAAAATGGATTGAGAGCCCTTCGGTCAAGTTGGTTTTATGATTATTTCAGATTGCTTTCTGTGCGGTTGCGCTTGAATTTGGTAAATTTTTTCTCATTTGGCTACGAATTTTTTAAACCAAAGGTGGAGTTAATAGACAACACTAACACCTAGTCGGCCTCATCTGGAATAACGCCAATATGCTGTGTGGCCCTCACCGTCCATTAGGCATGGACTGGGTGTTGAAAAAGCATCTGGGGAGGGAAACAGTCGTTTTAGATATGCCGCGTATTACTCAGCTCATGAGCTGCTCGTTCTAGGTAAACCGTATCTAAGGGATGATTGAGGTGACCACACCAAGTGAGGCACTTGCGCGGGAAGCGTCGGTTCTTGAAACTGCGGTCACAGATTTCATCGAGCCAGTTCTAAATCGAGGAGAGGTGCCGCGCGCAGATTCATTAGGCTGAATCGTTCTTTGTATCGATATCTAAATTGATCACTCGAGCCTGTTTCACCGCCTCAGCAGGATTGCTGTCCAGCAAGCCGTTCAGATGAGCGGAACGCTCGTAGAGCCTGTCTAGTATTGATGACACAATGGGCTCCCAAGTTTCCTAACCTTTAGTGGGGCGGGTGAATCCAGCAACCAGGGCTTTCGCTATCGAAGAACTCCACCAAAACTTGAGGCCCTAGGGTATCGCGAATCAATTGAGAGACCCTGTAGCAATAAGCCTGATCTCCTCGATCTCGGTAGACTGACACCGCCACGCGATTGATCCTGCTTCCTCGCATTCGTTGCAGAAGGTGGAGGTCTTGCTCTGCAAACCCCCAACCATAGACGACAAGCGTGTCCCGCTGCGATGTCAGAACCTCCCTGTAAACGGTGGACAAGTAGTAGCTGTTCCGGATGGAAGCGACTTTTTGCTGCCACCTGCCTTCGCTCACAAAGAGAGGGACGACCTGCTCGCTTTGCCAGTGCTGCAGTACTGCCTCAAGGAGGCCGGAGTCTCCGTTGTGAATCTTCAACTCCTGCTCGACAATGTTCCTGCACAACACAAGACTGCCATGGGCATAGAACACCAGTGTGGTTGAACGCTCGCCGAAGACCGGCTGCCTGAACCGTTGCCAATCATCGTAGAAGATACCCCCTCCAACGAAGCAATCCTTGAATGCATGCTGGTCGTCAATACCCAAGCCATAGGTCATGGCCCAGTACACCACCAAGTCATAGTTGAGCGAGATGACTGTTTGGAAGCGCTTGAGGAACTGGTAGATGCTCGGCAGGTAGGCACTGACCTGATAGTGCTCGGGATGAATATCACGAACAGTCTGGATCAGGCAGTCCCTTAGATTTACATAGGCGCTATGCGTTTTCTTGTCTGGTATCTGCAACGACTGATTGACGTTCGCCGCCTGCCAGACGATCCGAAGGATCAACTCGAAATCTTCGGTCTTGAAGAAGTCAAATAACTGTTGGGTATCAGCTGGGAGAAGTCGCTGTTCAATAGCGTGCTTTAGCAGAGATTTGTAAGAAAAGCGGGGATCAACGGCAATGCTAGCGCCGTTGCCAAGGAGAATCGTGTCTCCATAGTGTCTGGAAATTGCTTCCCATGAGCTAATCACAAACATCAAACCGTTGTCCTCTTTTGTTCAAACCCTTGGGATTAGAAGTTGCTGGATGTGCCCGAGATTGTACTTGAGTAGAAACCCGCACAAATTAAGCGCGAAGGAGTGGCCGAGCCTCGTCTTCTGGTCGTTCGTGATGTTCAGCGCACAAAAATTGCTATCAATCAGTCGACATGCGATACGTTGAATCCACAGAGCAAAGCAGTCATCCCTACTAAACTACGGATGGACAGCGAGTTGCCGGTCAAATGGAATAGTTGTTGTATTCTATCCCGAGCATTCCCAATAAATGACTATGCGACAAAGACACATGAAATTCCTCCCCCAAGTGCTGTTCGAAGAAGATCAGCAACGACTTCAAGCGAGATGACATGACTTCGCCGCCGCTCAGGATAGGTGAGATAGCACGGGAGCTACATGAGCGCGGCGACACATCGCTTGAGATCGACCTGCCCACGAACGCAAGGATCGATCCGGAAGGACACCCAGAAGTTCAGGTCGACGGTGTCAAACTTCGATTTTTGAGCCGAGCAAGTTTGAATCGCATTGTGGCGGCCGAAGTCCAGCGCGAGCTCGGTGCTGATGGTATGTCAGATGCCGAGCGACTCTTTGGTGCGGCCAATGCATTGAGACGCCATGAAATCGGTCATACAGACTCGGCTTCCGGCCGTCTACTCGCGGCGGTGCAGGTTGCCGGGACAGACGTGCTCCAAGCGGCCACGAATGCGATCGCCGGAGGCATGCGAGTGTTCGACGTGCTTCAAGTCATCAAGCACATGCTACCGCATTGCGACGCGTTACCAATGCCCTCCTTGATCGAGCTGAATGATGCTCAATACGACCTCACTCGAGGCGACCTGGCTGCAGGTGTGTTTTTCGGGGACTTACAAGAGTGGCTCATCTCGCGTACCGCGACTGCGCAGGAACTACTCGGGATGCTTCTGGCCGAACCACTAGAGTCACGCGGATCCCTGATGGGGGCGGCCTGGTTAGGCTGGTTCAAGAGCGAACCTGAGGCGGCAGCGCAGTCTCTGATAAGTGTAGCCAGTCGTAATGAGCTTCCACTTCCGGTTGTTACAACCTGGATAGCAGGCCGAATGCTGCATCAGGACAACTTGTCTAAGCAAACCGCGCAGAAACTTGATGAGGTGATACTAAACCGTCTCGCAAGCCACGATCAAGCTGAGCGCAATGCAGCGTTGGATGCGGCGACCGGGCTGCTACATATGCGCCGCAGCTTCGATAACGAGTTGCAGCGGCTCGCCGCGGTGCCTGATCAGGACGCTCTGGGCTACATAGCGATTGCCCTTGCGCGCGAGGATAGCGTCTTACGCTCTACCAACTTATTTTTCAGATGGCTTGCCCCTTGCAAGCGTCTTGGTGTCACATACAAGGAGGCGATCAGTCAGCTCGATTTCGTATTGTCACACCTGCTCCAGGCAACCCCTATCGAGCAAGAAGCCACACTTGCATTCCTCATTGACTGGATTGAGGCTCAACCTATTGAAGGCTCGAACAAACACCAATTCGCGGAACTGTTCAGCATGTGCGCGGGCAACATTCTGAACAAGCCATCGTTGCTGTCTCGCGTTATAACTAAATGGCTACTGGCGGACAGCAAGGCTCCTGCCGCAGCGGTCACTGGTCTATTGTCCAGAGTAAGAAACAACAAGACATTAAATCCCAGCTTTGATGCACTACTCATCGACAGCGTGCCTGACTCTGATCTGATCTACCTGGCGCGTCGACTCCTTGGCCATGTGCACGACTCCGAGCAACTCCTGTCGCTTGCACTGTCTTTATTGTTGGTGCCACGAGCGCAGCAGAGAGTGTTCCCGATGATGCACTCGCTGCTGCGAGACGAAATCGGCTACGACTATCCAGAAACGACGATTCGAAGACTGAAGGAAGCGGAACAAGGGGCTCAACCGCTCATACAACAGCTACTCGCAGAAATCCGCGGGAGCATTGAAACCGACATAGCACAACTGAAAGCAATCCCACGGCTCAAGGAGCTTGCACCACCGCCGATGCTACGCCGTGCTTTTCAAAAGGCACGAGATAAGCAGATGGCTCGCCTGATGGCTGACGCGAGATCCAAGTCAATCTTTCAGCACATAGCGACGAGTGTTCACCTCAAAGGGGGCGATCGTTTTTTCCAATATCAGCCGGAATACCAAACGTACACCGAGCCTACGCAGATGAAGTCGATGTCGGTCTCGTTCGAGATGCCCCGGCGCGAGGCACTTGATCCAGTAGGCAATGCAATCCGCTTGCATGGATACCGCTCCGCCAAACGTGGTGACAAATGAGACTGGTGCTCTCCCAATACCTGCGCACGCTTCGCGAACGTGACGAGTTTGATCGCTTGCTCCCAGAACTGCTATCTGAGATGGGCTACATTCCACTGGTCAAGCCGCAAACAGGTACGCGCCAGTTCGGTGTCGACTTCCCCGCAGCAGGCAAGTCGCTCAAAGACGGCACAGACGAATTGTTGCTGTTTGTGATCAAGCAAGGTGACATCGGACGGCAGGAATGGAGTGGTGGGCAAAACGCCGTGCGCCAAAGCATGGAAGAAATTATGGATGTGTATCTTGCCAGTCACGTCCCTCCCGGCTACGAAACCCATCGCAAGGTAATCGTAGTCGCCACCACCGGCGATCTCAGCCAAGACACGCTGCCGAACTGGAGTGGCTTTACCGAGCGGCATGCTGCGGTCGCCTTCGATTTTTGGGGAGCCGATAAGGTTGCTGGATTGCTGGAGCAACACCTGCTCAATGAAAACCTGTTCGACTCGCTTGATCGCAGTGATCTTCGCAAATCACTTGCTCTGGCAGGCGACACTGATTACCGATTCACTGACCTGAGTCGGTTGTTGTTACGCCAACTTGGTCTGAACCCAGATGGATCGCTCAGTGCTCAAGGTCTTGCACAGTCTCGCAAAGACCTGATCAAGGCACTGCGTCGCGTTCATTTGGCGGCACGGATTTGCGCCTATTGGGCGGATGCGGAGAGTGAGAGGCGCCAGGCGCTATGGGTGTTAGAGCGCACGATGCTGTGGTGCTTCCACCGCGTACAAGTCCAGGATGAGCACATGAACGAGAAAGTGCAGCTGGAGATCTTTGACATCTGGAAGTCGCACGCTGAGATAGCGAAACGGTTTTATGAGGTCATTCATCCTCATCTCGTCGTCAAGGACGGTTTATCGGGCTATTGTCGCGAGGGTGCCGAGTACTCTCTTGTGCTCTTCGAACAGATCGGTCTACTGGCCAGCACCGGGCTCGCGGAGGCGCTGACCGACATCGAGGGGGGGGAGTGCCAAACAACTATGGAAAGTGCTCGCAAGGTAGCCGATGCTTTGGCTGCGCTGCTGCGGAATCACAGTGCAGCGGCGTCTCCGCGGCTGGATGAGCACGTGATCGATATTTGTCTTGCGTTGGTTCTGCTCAATATGACAGGGCATCGTGAAACAGTGCAGTGGTGGATGAGGGAACTCGTTGTGCGCCTTAATTTCGTTTTCATGGTAGAGAGTGAACTGCCGGTCGGTACCGACTCGCTCGACGATCTCGTCGAACTGGATGTCGAGGGAGACGACGAAATTAAGACGAAGTGCAAGCAGACATCGTGGTTGCTGGCAACCCTTGCCAGTTGGTGTGCCATGCTTGGGTTCGACAATCTGTATTCGGTTTTGGCTCATGGTGCAGCGGTCAATTATCCGGAAGTTGGCGCACAACTATGGCATCCGGCTACGGATTGGCACCTCACATGGTACTTCGAGCCAAGGCATCATCGGCATGGTTCAAGCGAGGCACCTTACTTGATGCCGCCAGATGCATCCACGCTGCGTGCGCGTATTAAGGCGTTCAATGCGAGCCGAGTATTACGGTGGGAAGAGAATTCGCCCGCACTCGCCATCGGTCTTTGGCCGATCGACTTTCTTGCATGCCGCCACTTCCGAACCCCTGTGCCAGCATCAGTATGGTACTACATGGCATCCACATTATCGGAGTCAGGAGAAGGCGAAGTTGCTTCAATATCGTAATACCCCGCAGGGATGTCGATACTACGACAAGGCAAACCAATCAGGTGATAGAGTTCAGGGAGAAGCCTCCAACAATAAAACAATGACTTACATTCATGTTAACTTTACATGCATGTAAAGCTAGTATCCCAGGACATGGTGCCTTGGAACGCACAGGCAAGACGGTAAAGTGGAGTCCCCTAGGGCTGATGGGAAATGACCGAAGTCCTCATTGATGCGCGCAGGATCACTCTGATCTTTTTTTGGGGGGGCGCTCCGCTTCTTTTCTTAGCTTGGTGGAATGTGCCTCGTTACCACCGGAAAATGGAGGAAGCGAGTCGGATTGCACGCAGAAAGCGCGCTTTGGAGGAATCCTTTGGAGCGCCAGTCGACAACTGAAGTTTTTGTGGACACTTGCCAAATGGGGTTCCGTTCTCAGCCTATCTAATCCAGTGTCATCAAGACAGGCATTGATGGCTGTTTGCATTCGTCCCAGTCTTTGTTAATCTGAGGGGGTCCACGGCACAGATTCCGGATTACTGATGCGGTGGCCTAGCAAAAAATCCCGAAAGGGTTATTACGTGACCGGAAAAGCGCTGCGCAACGCCTATCCGGTCCACCTATCTTATATTCCTCCCTCAGCTCGTTTATCCCTGCCTTTTAATCGTTCGTACGTCCTCGTGCATATCAGACCACTCTTGCCTGCCTCATTGGTCTCGCAAATAAGAGCTGCTTGGTATATTTAGGAAAAACAACATGATAAAAAAATCGAGCGTATGATGAGAGCGAAGCGCCGGAAGGGAGGGTGTAAGAATTTTTGTGTAAACGGTCCCATGGCAGGAAACTGCCGCATT
>CAZZMW010000011.1:0-88507 GCA_964655215.1 uncultured Halothiobacillus sp. | reverse complement strand
AGGATCAGAAGTTTTTAGCCTTTTTACAACCGTCCGTGAAAACGGGGTAGAACCCTTCTCCCCTTCTCATCCGGTAGGCAGTACACCTTGATTGGTGGACTGCCCTTTCTCGTTATTTTATTTGGTGTCGTCATTTCTGAAACTCTGTTTGTCAGGCGGCAGCCGTCGCCTCGCAGAGCAAGATGCCCGTTGAGTGCGAAGCGCGAATAAGGCTAACGGCGAAGTAGGTTAATCGGCTTGCCGATTAGCTAACTTCGCCCATCTTGCCCGCCTTTCGGCGTTGTAAACTCCAAGGAAAATGTTGCTGGATAAAGTTGTAAACCGGCAGGAAACCAGTGAATAGATCAAAATCCTCACTGAACCATGTAAAAACATTGGCTTACCAATGCTTTCCTTGTGCTTCACCTATGGTTTCCTAAGGGTTTACAACCCAAAGCACAGTGCTATACCCAAAATAAACATGGATGCCCGCATTCGCGGGCGATCACATAAACGATTGCGATTACGCTCCTTTGCTAATCCTCATCCTTGTCGCTTCGATTCACAAAAGCCGCAATCTCAGACTCAAAATCGACCGGCTCTGAGCCGGTCAGGCTGTTTGCCTCGAAGGCCGGATTGGCCTGTTCGGCAAGAAATGTGCGGGCATCATCGCCACGCTGCTGCTCTTGCAGGGCCTCAGCCGCTGCAATGTCTCTTTGGTCTTGGCGTCCTTGCGCAAGCGATCCGGGGTTGCGGATCTCGTTCGCCATGCGGCCGCCTGGTGTTCCGTCAATGTGTGCCTTGGCGGCCTCGACCGTTCGAGAAACCTTGTCTCCAACCATTGCGCCGGCACCTCGCGCAAGGTTTGCGCCAGTGTCGGCCGCAACTCGCGCTAGTTTGCCAAAGCCAGAGCCGGATGGGCTGCTCTGAACAGAGCCGCCACTAGACCCACTACTTGAACCGCTTGAACCGCTTGAACCGCTTGAACCGCTTGAACCGCTTGAGCCGCTTGCTTCGGATGAGCCAGAAGATGAAGATGAGGACCCACCACCGGAACCGGAGCCCCCACTAGAAAATGATATTGGAGAAGAGGAATCAAACCCGGCGGCTCGGTCCATCGGAGACGAGCCGCCCCCTCCCCCTGGGCCACCGCCATTGTCTCCGCCTCCGGTAAAAGACCGAGCAAGGCTGGACATAACATCACCGCCCGATTCGACATTGGATTGAGCCTTTTGAACTGCGGCCATCAATGCAGATGCGCCACCAATCGCCTGGGACGCTCCGCTGGCGACGGTTGACTTTGCGACTTGTGAAGCGGCAAATGCCATTCCACCTGCGGTCGTAGCACCTCCTACAATCGCTCCGCCCCCAAAGCTCCCTATGCCACCACCTGCGGCAATACCACCACCGGTAATGACTCCAGCTAATAGTGCGGGCACTTTGTCGACAAGCATGTAAAGCAGGAACGAAACAACCAACATGATCGACAGTTCATCGATATTGAGTGGCCCCTTGTTCATTTCGTTGAAGAATTGCTCAAGGATATGTTGCCCAATGCTGATAATCAGAATCATGGTCATCAACTGCACGCCAATTCCCAAGACGGTGCGGTAATAGTTGATCGCCATCTCGGATGTCCAGCGCGAACCACCGAAGCCAAGAAAGAAAATTCCCGCATAGGCTAGCATCCATCCTGAAACGAGCAACAGAATCATATTTACCGCGATACCAGCCATCAGCAGCAGGACCACGCCAGAGAAAATGAATCCGACGATAGTGAGACCGGGGCTCCAGATACTTGCTGAATCAGAAGCGCGCCCCATGATGCTGAACCCGATGTCGACGATACTGCTTGGTGTCAATGCGTTGGTTCCACCGGCCTCTCCTCCGAGTTGTCGCAGACCTGAGATGATGGTGTCCGCGAAATGAGGCCCATTAATAAGTAACCACCAGAAGAAGCCAGTAAAAATCGTGAAGCGAAGAAACTCTGCAAAAAACTCCTGAATGTCAGCCTTGCGTAAAGCCATCATGCCGAAGGTCCAGACCATCGAAATGGTCACGAGCGTCCAATAAAGCCAGGTTGCTGCTTGAGAAATGGCGTTTTGCCATGTCGATGCCTGTGCGTGGAACTGTTGAACCACCTGATCCAGTACGCCACTTGATTGAAGTGCTGCATGGGCCTGCGTGGAAAAGGCCAATAAAGGCAGACAGGCAAGAATCGAATAGAGGGAAAAGCGTGTGTTTTTCATTGCGATCACCATTCCTTCGGTTGTTTCGTTGGAACCATACGGTTCTCAAGTGACTTCTGATCAGCGCAATGCTGTTCGTCCTGCTTGGTCGTTGGACTAGTGCAGTCCAACCCAGACGATGCGACGGGTGATTTGTCAGTGTTACAGCCGGAAAGAAGAACGGTGCCTGCGATCAGCGCGGCGACTATGTGCAGATTTTTCATTGGGGTTCCCTCCCTACCATTTTTTAGGATTGGTGGTCATCACCATCCGGTTTTGCAGTGAATACGCGTCGGCGGCTTTTTGTCTGGATTCCAGAGCAACCTCTGCCGCCTGTCGGGTTGCCACCGCCTGCTGCTGGGTAATCAGTAGTTGGCGAATCTGCAAAAGCTGGTTGGCTTGAGCGCCGGCAAGCTGATTGCCGTACTGGATGGCCGCCATGCGGCCTTGTGCCCCCGTAGCGTTCGATTGCAACGATTGAAGCTGCTGGGCGTCGGCCTGGATCTGCTGTTGCTGCTGATCGAGGCCAGTCAATGAGGCCGCGTTGGCCTTCATCTGAGCCTGAGAGGCCAAAGCCTCATCTTGTTGCATCTGCTGCCATTGCGCGGCCGTGCAGCCGGCGGAGGTGAAGCAAGGCGATTGCTTGTAATAAGCTAGATCCTGGTAGTGATTCAGATACGCCGACAGGCTGCCGTACTGGTTTTTGTAGGCATTCAGCGTATCCGTTGCCGAAATCAGGTTTTGGATCGTGCTTTGAGCCTGGGGCCAGATATTAGAGGCCGCAGACTCAGTGTTTAGCAGCATGTTTTTGTACTGCTGCAACTGAGTTTCGTACTCCTGGATCTGCTTGGCGGTTTGGGCCACCTCTTCCAGAGCCGTCATGATGTTTTGAGTTAGGTTCGTCACATCAATAACGGGGATGCCGGCTTGGGCCGGAATTGTGGGCAAACAGACACCCACGCTCAAAAGCAGCAAAAATTTAGCTGCTAAATTTTTTGAAGTATTCATTCTTGAGCACCTACGTAAATTACGCGGTTGGGCGCACAACATAGTGGCTTTGTTGAGCCGCTATGTGCGTTGGGCCATCACAGAGACAGTGCACCACATGGCTGTCCCGGAACCCGGACCTGAGCGACACCGTTAAACGCCCGGCCTTTTTTGTTAAACATCGGTGTATTTTTTTCGGGCGAAAAACCCGCAAATCTAAATGTCTCTACCTTTGGTTTTTCCCTTTCTTCAAGTCTTCCTGGCTTCCGACTCAGAATTCAATTTCGCTCTACATTGATCGCGCGTGTTTATACCTAGCGGTTGCTTCGCCGCTGTCGCCATTGACCTTTCGAAGCTTCTGCTCTCCTTTTAGGAGCTCTCTCACGGCATTTAAGTGGTTCTTAGATTTCTCGCGAGCATCGGGCGTTGATTGAGCGGCTCTAAACTCCCTTTCTTCCTTTCGGCTTTGATATTCAATGGCGTCTGATTCATGTTTCCTCCGATATACCAGCGCCGCTGAAGGGAAGAACTGTCCGTTCTTAGCGCGATTGACAAGCACTTTCAGCAAACCAATTGCACTTGTGCGGATACCACCAGCATCAGCAATCCCGGCAAGCTCATATAAAACTTCTTGCAGGTGCTCTTCAGGACAGTCAGAAATGACTTCTTCTGCTGACTCCCTTATTTCACCCTGGAAAAACAATGGCCAAACAAGGCCACTGCCACTAGATATGTTGGTTTGAGAACATGGGGTAGTAGTTGTTACTTTTAGTACTTGTTCTTTATTAGTACTTAGTAGTGTCGGGTTTATCGAATCCGGAGAACCCGAATTCGGAATAGCCGTGTTCGGATTTTCCGCACGCGGGCGCTTCATTCTTCCGGTGTTAACTTTTTCCCTTCTGGGGATACCACCTATTGGTTGATCAGTAACTTCCCATATCGAGCCAGAAAAAAGACCCGAATCATCGCGTTCTTGGATAATGGTCAGATAACCGGCAAGTACCAGCTCCTGTAAACCTGCTCTCGTACTGTCACGACCATCCTTTTTCTGGCCAGCAAGAAACTTTAAATTTAAACGGAAGTCGTCAGGCAGATGGAGTATGTAGGTCAATAAACCAAGACCCTTGAATGACAGTCTAGGGTCTTTAATGACGTCATTAGGTAGGTGAGTAAAATTGTCCTTAACCCGCCGGCGGATTATGGCTGGTGAGTTGCGATCTTTCATGCCGCCTCCCCCCGTTTGGGCTGCTTACGCGGTCTACCAGGTTGTCTTTGAACTGGGGTGACTGCCACCAACTCACCAGAGGCCCAGCGACGTAACGCGCTGCGCGAAGCCAGCCATTTTTCACCGAGTCGTCGTGCGGGAATCTGCCCGGTCATAAGACCATTTCGCGCATGGTGATAGGAGATAGACAGCTCCACTGCTATCGCATCAATGCCACTGATGATGTCGTTGTCTTGAGGTTGTCTTTGCAGGATGTCAGAAAGAAGACGGAGTACATCCTCTGTCTGTACGGATTGGGTATTCGAAACCATGATCGTGCTCTCACGCGATACGGAGTCGAGGGTGCAGCAAGTGATTGGGAGAAAAGGAAGTACTGCCCCTCGACTGCACTATTAGACATTCCACGCACCTTAATTGGCGCGAGGCGTTTAATCGGCAGTCGAGGTATTACGAGGAGGCGGTGTGTCGGCTGGATATGTGCCGGGGTGAATCGAATCGGAATCAGGTAGGGTTCTAACTTCGATTGGTGCCGCCCCGATTTCAGGGCTCAGAATCAACATGAACTTCTTGGACGAGCCATATCCATAAGACAACCCTAGGGAGATTAGAACGCCGAAGGTACAAACAAGTAATTGAATAAATGTGAAGAAACTATGACTACTCTTGAACAGCAGAAATGCGGCCAAGAGGGCCAATCCCAACATGTAAACCTTGGCCCACGTTGGACGAATAGCAGACCCTTCTCGCATATCGCGTTCTTTGACGAAATTGGTCGAAAATTTCAGGGCTATCGCTTTGAGCCATGCTTCAGAGAAGCCAAGCATGATGAGGAGCAAGAATAACCCCGCCCCTAAATCAGTCATCAGTTTGTAGCCATCAAATTTCATGACTTGTAAGGTATCACAACCAATGATGGAATCAACTCAGATATTCTGGCACAAATGCAAAGGGGAATACTGAGGCAGATTCTATTCAATCAATGAGTTGCGAGATCTTAGCTTGGTGCAATTTCGGCACACCAAGCATGAAAAACTGATATAAACACAGCTAAATTCAGCTAAGCAGAAATAAAGCAAGTGCTTGATTTGTTTGGTGCCCGGGGCCGGAATCGAACCGGCACGAAGTTTCCTTCGAGAGATTTTAAGTCTCTTGTGTCTACCAGTTTCACCACCCGGGCAGAGAGGCAGCGCATCTTACCGGAATCCCAACAGACTGTAAATTTGCCGGTTTACCAACCGATGGATGCAAACGGCAACCAGTAAGGGCCGTGCTGTTTTTAAACGCGAAGCTCGCACATCATGGATGTATCTCTGATCGTGGATTTACAGTGATTCGAATTGGATTATCAGCAAGGTATGGGTTTTATTTCTTGCTCAGAAAAATAAACCATTAAATACAGATGGTTAACACCAACCCCGATGGGTGGCGCCAAGCTTTTTCTGTGGACAGTACAAGATCAAGAGGCTATGATGCGCGCACAAAAATTGCGCCCGTAGCTCAGATGGATAGAGTACAGCCCTCCGAAGGCTGGGGTCACTGGTTCGAATCCAGTCGGGCGCACCAATTCTGACGCCATTCTAGACTTCCCTACATTTTTCCTGTGCCAAATCTGTGACGAATCTGTGCCAAGCATTTACTGGCAATTAACGTCATTCTAAAAACTCCGACCCCTACCCTCTTTCAGTGGGCTCTGTTTCCACGTGCTCAAAAAGATCTCCGACAGCACACTTAAAAAGTGCACAAAGCTTGTCAACCGCGTCCAAATCCACTCGAGTTGCTGTTTCGTTATAGAGCAGAGTAATAGTATTGCGATGAAGGCCTGTAACTCTGGCTACGTCAGCTATTTTTAGCTTATTCCGTCCCATCAATGTTGATAGATGACATCTGATCATCGCCTTCCCTCAATAAAATATCATTCTGGATGACAAAAACTCTTGCAATGTGCATTTTTGTCGCTTAATATGTCTTTCAGGATGACAAATAAACATCCTAAATCGAAAACAGACATACAGAGTAACAAAGGAGTTATATCAATGTCACATACCTATCTGACAACCGAAGAACTGGCCTTGCGCATAAAGTACAACGCTCGGACCATCCGAAACGCGCTCAAAGACAGCGTACTTCTTGAAGGCCGTCATTACATCCGTCCATTCGGAGGACGGAAAATTCTCTACTGTAAAACAGCGTGTAAAAGTGAGCAGAAATCCGGGGAAACAGCGTCCAAATTTGACCACCCTTGGCTATGCCATACTCCGCAGTTTTGGTAGAAGTCATCCTGGAGTGTTTTCATTGAAACCATCGGCAAGACTGGCCGGCGACATTATGTAGGCGGGGAGAGTATCAGCGCCATCGCCCGTTCTTTGAATATCTCGAATATTACGGTCAAAAACACCTTGGCATGTTGGCCGAACATGTCTTTTCAGCGCATTCGGCGACGCCAAAATGACCACCGCTTTGCTTAATCGTATTCCGCACCACTGCGACGCCCTCGAAACCGGCAACGACTCCTACCGCTTCAAACAGCGTGGGAAGTCAGCCTGACACCTTGGTCAAAATTGGACGCTGTTGGGTGCTCAATTTTCGACGCTGATTGGCACGCTTGCCACAATGCGTCGACATTTAGAGGGTATGGCAGCTATTCAACAGGCTTTGGCTGAAAAGCATTTTGATGCAGCGGCAGCGGCGGCCGTCGAGTATTTAGGCGTATCCTCACCGTTGAACCGGCAATCCATGCAAGATGTAATACGCTATATGCCTGCCGACATGAAAAAACTCGGTGCGAACATGCACCGTTCCGTCGCTCAGTTTGCGGTAATTGCGCAGAATGCTGATGTCACAGGAGATATACAGCCATCTTTGCAGGCATTGGCGAGCATTACCCAAGCCTGCGTCGCCTGTCATACCACGTACAAATTGCGATAACAGACCGTTAAACCCAACCCATGATGGCAGAGTTATTCACGGCCTACTAAATGATGGAATGACTTCCGCTGTTATCCCCGGTGCCGATTTCCACCGGGAGATGTTCGAGCTTCCACTCCGGAAAGCCGTCCGCCAGGCGTCTTGCCCGAAATCCGTGTGCGCGAAGTCGCTCAATAGCCTCAAATGACACGGTGCAGTAAGCACCCCGGCAATAGGCCACGATTTCAAGATCTGGATTGAGGTCGATCATTTCGCGTCCCAGATCCACCAATATGACGTTGATGGCCCCGGTACGTGAGTTGCTCGTACGCTAACTCGGTAGCAATAATTTTTTTTCGTATTACAATTGAAATTAATGAAGACTCCGCGCTTTCTGCATTACCTGATCCTGCTACTCGCTGTCTGGCTCCCGCTGGACAACGCTGTAGCGAGCGCGGTCATTGCTGATTGCCCGATGATGTCACATGCCTTCGAAGAAGGATTGCAGGCAACGCTTGATCCCGCTACCTCAAACCACAACGTTATGACCGCGATGCACGGCATAACTTTTCTGCCACAGCAGACGACTCTGTCCGATCATGCGCATGGCTGCTGCGATCATTGCGCTGTTTGCCTGCTCCTTGGCGGTGCTGCGCTCTCTAGCATGCATACCGCACCGACCTTTTTCACCTACCCCGCTAGTTATCAAGCTGCTGCTCAAACGCAAGCGCCTGTGGGCATTGTTACCCCCCCCTTCCGTCCTCCCATCATTTAAACGCCCCGCTACCCGTTCCCAGTTCAGTTGGATGATTAGTCCTGCTTAACGGGAATCTGGTTAAGGGCGATGGCGACGGCTGCCAAAACCTCAGCTCGACCATGTCCACTAGTCACGCCTACCGTGGCTGATATTGGGTCAGCTATATCCGTCGTCCATCGCCTCAAATCACGCTCTAACGCTTTGATCATGATTTTGAGGACTATAAGATGAAAACAGTTAAGAAAGACCTTTCCCAACCGAATCCTTCGCGGAGGATTTTCCTGCAAGGACTTGTCGCAGGCGGCGTAATGACCGCGTTGGGGCTTAATCCGGCGCGCGCCTTGGCCTCAACAGGAAGAGTAGAATCTCCTGTCCTGCGTGGCACTGAGTTCGACTTGGTGATCGACGAGATGCCGGTCAATTTCACCGGTCAAACACGCAAGGCCATGACCATCAATGGCTCGATCCCCGGCCCAACCCTGCGCTGGCGTGAGGGTGAAGTCGTCACCCTGCGCGTAACCAATCGCCTCAATGTCTCAACTTCCCTGCACTGGCACGGCATCATTCTACCCTTCGAGATGGATGGCGTTCCGGGTTTGACTTACGCGGGCATTGCCCCCGGCACAACCTTTACCTATCGCTTCAGGGTTCAACAATCGGGCACCTACTGGTATCACAGCCATAGCGGTTTTCAGGAACAGAATGCTGTCTACGGCGCCATCGTGATTGATCCGGCCTCATCGGATCGCGTCTCTTACGACCAGGATCATGTCGTCATGCTTAATGACTGGAGCGATTCTAGCCCGGAGTTCATCTTCAATCGGCTCAAAACCGCCGATGGTTACTACAACTACGTCAAACCAGATCTGATGGATCTGATTCATCAATCGGAAGAGGAAGGCTTCGGCACGGCAGTGAGTGATCGCCTGAGATGGGATCGGATGCGCATGAGTCCACGCGATCTTTCGGACGTAACCGGCGCCACTTATACCTATTTAATGAACGGCAGCACGCCTGCCGGTGATTGGACTGCGCTTTTCCGTCCAGGCGAGCGGATACGGTTACGGTTTATCAATGGTTCGTCGATGAGTTATTTCGATGTCCGTATCCCGGGATTGAAGATGACTGTTGTCGCGGCTGATGGCCAGGATGTGCACCCCGTCACCGTGGATGAGTTCCGCATCGGTGTGGCTGAAATCTACGATGTCATCGTCGAGCCAAGTAGCGATCAGGCGTACTGCATTTTTGCCCAGTCGCTGGATCGATCCGGTTATGCCAGGGGCACCCTGACGCCTCATCCTGATCAGCGCGCGCCAGTACCACCCATGGACCCTGTTCCCACACTGGGTATGGCGGATATGGGTATGGACATGGGCGCGATGAACATGCCCGGCATGAACATGGGTGGAGGAAATACGACTGGGCAAGCCATGAACGGCATGCCAACCGGTGTTGGGACGAACAGCCCAACCGGAATGAACAATATGAGCACCAACAAACCTCAACCCACCATGGTCGGAATGGACAAGAAAACTCAAGCCATGCCTGGTGCTGTCATGGAGAGCTCCAAACCTCAGACCGCGATGACTACCATGAATATGGCACCCAAACCTGTCGCATCTGGCATGGATATGAAAGACAAGAACCTATCTGGTGCCGTACACAACGGCGGACACACACCAGTCATGGGTGAAATGGGTCTGACTCATACAGCAGAAAAACCGATGAGTTCCAACGCCATGACAGGAATGAACAATCAAGGCCAGATGCCCGCAAAGACATCCACCAATCCACTCGATCTCCCTGGCCTACATAACCACCAACTCAAAGATGGCATGCTCACTCTGGACTGGCACCCGGACACCGAACACGGCGTTGGGGTCGGCATGAGGGCGCAACAGGTCTCCATGAGCCTGAGCGATCCGGGGGCGGGGCTACGCAACAATGGTCGCAAAGTACTCACCTACGCCGACCTGCGCAGCATTGATGGCCCGATCAGCAATCGCGAACCTGAACGGGGCATCGAACTGCATCTCACGGGCAACATGGATCGGTACATCTGGGGCTTCAACGGCGTCAGTTATCGCGATGCAGCACCCATCGATCTCGAGTATGGCGAAACCGTTCGCATCGTGCTGATCAACGACACCATGATGAACCACCCCATCCACCTGCATGGTATGTGGAGTGAACTTGAAAACGATCAAGGCGAATACCTTGCCCGAAAACATACCCTGAGTGTCGCGCCCGGTCATGCGATCAGTTATCGCGTGCATGCCAATGCCATCGGTCGCTGGGCCTACCACTGTCACCTGCTGTACCACATGAACGCCGGCATGTTCCGTGAAGTTCGCGTGCGCTAATCAGGTTTCAAACAGGAGAACACATCATGAAAAAATATACGTCTTACCGTGCGCCGGCGACTGCGCTCGCCCTAGCTCTTTCAACCACACTCTTGGCTGGGGTCGCACAGGCGGATAACGCCTACGCAACAAGCAATGCGGACACCTATCAAGCCCCCTCCCTCGCCCAGCAACGAGCCGATATGGATGCCCAAATCAAAGAGTCCGCTCGCCATAGCACCCACAATCCACTCATCTACAAGGTGATGATTGATCGCCTGGAGCGGGATTACACCAACAAGGGCGATTTCACCCAGTTCGAAGGGCAAGCCTACATCGGTACCGACACCGACAAACTCTGGCTCAAGGGCGAGGGCAAACGCCTGGGCGGTAGAACCGAGGATGCCAACATTGCAGCCTATTACAGTCATGCGATTGCGGCATTCTGGGATGCCCAGATCGGCGCCAGGCATGACTTTTCGGTCGGAAAAATACCTGGGCGCAACTGGCTCGGGCTGGGCATTCAAGGACTTGCTCCGTATAAATTCGACACAGCCGCCACAGCCTATATCGGCAACTCGGGGCGCACTGCACTCAGGTTGACCGGTGAATATGATTTCTTCATCACCCAACGCTTGATCTTCTGGCCGGGCGTGGAGCTGAATCTGTATGGCAAAAATGATCCTGAACGCAGCATAGGCAAAGGCCTGTCTGACTCGCGCGTAGCCCTGCGCTTGCGATATGAAATCCGCCGCGAGGTCGCTCCCTACATCGGGATTCAATGGACGAATAAATATGGCCAGACCGCAAGCTATGCCCGTGCCGACGGTGAAGCCACCAGCGATATGCAGTTCATCACAGGCATACGTCTTTGGTGGTAGGTAACCTCTGACTGATCGGGCGCAGTTCTGCTGCGTCCCGATCAAATGACTTAGTTAATTTGAAAACAAATCCAAATGGAGGATTTCAAGATGGCATTTTTCAATCATGGCAGCATGGGCGGATTTTTTGGCGGTTTCGGCCTGGTTTTTATGCTGATCGGCGTAGCATTGATGGTGGTGATTTTTCTGGCTGTTGTACGCGCAGTGCGAGGTGCGAATGAGCCACCCGCGCCCACAAGGCACGACCAAGAGCAAGACAAGGCGCTGCGTATCCTGGAAGAGCGTTTCGCGCACGGTGAAATCGACGAAGTGGAATATAACGAACGGCGCAGCATATTGGAGAAAAACGGCTAGAGGGTGTATTTGAGATGAAACCGTTGCTGCTGAGACAGCCTAGAGGTGGGTTTCAAGGAAATATTTTCTTCGGGATCGCACCTATCACCATGTATCCCCAACACAGGGATACAAAGGAGCACCACAATGGAACCTCATTCAGATAAATCTAGGACGGTGGACGAAAACCCGATCCATCACGACCACAAAAATCATCACGCGCACATGGCCGCAGATTTTCGGGACCGATTCTGGGTTTCCCTGATTCTGACCCTGCCCATTTTGATTCTCTCCCCGTTGCTCCAGAAGATGGTGGGTGTACGTGAAGTCATCCATTTTTCTGGCGATATCTATGTTTTGTTCGTCCTGTCTACCGCAGTGTTTTTCTACGGCGGCTGGCCATTTTTAAAAGGACTGTTCAAGGAGATTAAATCAAAGCAGCCCGGGATGATGACTTTGGTCGCGGTCGCTATCACCACTGCATATGCCTACAGCAGCGCCGTGGTGTTCGGTTTGACCGGGAAAGTATTCTTCTGGGAGCTGGCCACCCTCGTCGACGTGATGCTGCTTGGGCACTGGATCGAGATGAGGTCAGTGATGGGTGCATCCAAAGCCTTGGAGGAATTGGCAAAACTCATGCCCTCCGACGCCCACAAACTCATGCCTGATGGCAGCGTGAAGGACGTGCCACTCAGTGAACTGGCAGTGGATGACAAGGTCCTTATCAAACCAGGCGAAAAGATTCCCGCCGACGGGGTCATCACCGAAGGCGAAAGCGCGGTCAATGAAGCCATGCTCACCGGGGAATCAACGCCGGTTACCAAAAAAACGAATGACAAGGTCATCGGCGGCGCTATCAACGGCGAAGGATCGCTAACCATAGCGGTCAAAGGAACCGGCAAGGATTCATTTCTATCGCAGGTCATCGACCTGGTCAAACAGGCCCAAGAAAGCAAATCGAAAACCCAGGATCTGGCCAACACCGCGGCAATGTGGCTCACCATCATTGCCCTGAACGGCGGTGCAATTACTTTCTTTATCTGGCTTGGCGTCTTGGGCAAAGATTTGTCCTTTGCCATCGAGCGCGCCGTAACGGTCATGGTCATCACCTGTCCGCATGCCCTGGGGCTGGCCGTGCCCTTAGTGGTGGCTGTCTCCACGGCTCTGGCCGCAAGCAATGGATTGCTGATTCGCAATCGTCCCGCGTTCGAGCGAGCCCGGAAAATACAGGCAATTATTTTCGACAAGACGGGCACCCTCACCGAAGGCCGCTTTGGCGTGACCGATACGCTGCTGTTCTCACAGGACATCAACGAAGACACGCTGCATCAGTATGCGGCCTCGGTTGAAGCCAATTCCGAACACCCCATCGCCAAGGCCATTGCCGACTCTACCGAACACAAACTATCCATTGAAAATTTCAAAGGCATTGCAGGAAAAGGTGCCGAGGCCCGGGTCGAGGGAAAAGAGGTCAAGGTAGTGAGTCCTGGATTCTTGC
Source organism: uncultured Halothiobacillus sp. (assembly GCA_964655215.1). GTDB lineage: Bacteria > Pseudomonadota > Gammaproteobacteria > Halothiobacillales > Halothiobacillaceae > Halothiobacillus. The sequence continues at coordinate 75,373 of CAZZMW010000011.1, read as the reverse complement.
TCGAACAAAACATCGACATGACCGACGAGCGCGTGGACGAACTCAAAGAACAAGGGAAAACGGTCGTCTTTGTGCTGATCGATGGGCAGTTAATGGGTGCGATTGCTCTGGCCGATATCATCCGCCCCGAGTCGAAGCAGTCGATTGCCGCGCTCAAGGCGATGGGCATCAAGTGCATGATGCTCACCGGGGATAACAAACAGGTTGCCCAATGGGTTTCTGATCAGGTTGGGCTGGATGAGTATTTCGCCGAAGTCCTGCCTCTGGACAAGGCCGCCAAGGTCAAGGAAGTCCAGTCTCGGGGCATATTGGTTGCCATGACCGGTGATGGCGTGAACGATGCACCCGCACTGGCGCAGGCGGATTTGGGCATTGCCATCGGTGCAGGGTCGGATGTAGCGGTCGAAACCGCAGATATCATTCTGGTACGCAGCAACCCATTGGATGTCGTGGCGCTCCTCAAGTTGTCCAAAGCCACCTACAGCAAGATGATCCAGAATCTGGTCTGGGCGACCGGTTATAACGCATTCGCCATCCCACTGGCGGGCGGCGCACTGTACGCCTGGGGTGTGATTCTTTCTCCCGCACTGGGTGCGGCCCTAATGGCAGCAAGCACCGTGATTGTCGCCATTAACGCTCGATTGCTCAGCATTTCCCGGGATTCTGGCTCAAAGATGGCGAAACAGGACGATTGAGCAAAGCATTACCCGGTTAGAAGCAACAGTATGCTTCACTTGAAATTATGGGTACGTTGTATCAATACTTGTACAACAAAGGAGGGTGGTGTGGAAGCCATAACTTATAGTTACGCTCGCCAGCATTTAGCAGAGACGATGAACAGGGTTACAGATGATCGCGCTCCGGTTTTGATCACTCGCCAAGATGGCCAGCCGGTCGTAATGATGTCATTGCAAGACTTCAACGCGCTTGAAGAGACCGCATATCTGATGCGCAGCCCGAAAAACGCTAAGCGGCTCATGGAGTCAATCGAGCAGCTTGCTTCAAACGGAGGCAAATTCTGAGCCACTGAAACCAGCCCGAACGGCTTTTGGTTCATGCGCGTAGGCGAAGAGCGTCGGCTGGTTTATGCAGTTCAGGCCCCTACTAAATCGCTTGTGCTAGATTTGCGCGTGTACCTCACATCTAAAACTTGGAGAACCTATATGTCGCTGACCGTAAAGCAGATGATAGAAGCCGCCAACGCTATGGTGCCGAAAATCGATATGACGACCGCCCGCGCGAAGATGGCATCGGACCATGCGTTGGTAGTCGATGTCCGTGATGCGCCAGAGGTCGCGAAGACCGGTCGAGTAGCAGGCGCACTCCACGTGTCGCGCGGCATGCTCGAGTTCCGCGCCGACCCCGACTCGCCGTATCACGACGAGAACTTTCGTAAGGATCGCCCGGTCATTGTCTATTGCGCCTCTGGTGGACGCTCGGCGCTCGCTGGAAAGGTGCTGAAGGAAATGGGATACCTTCACGTCTTCAACCTCGGTGCGTTCAAGGACTGGGCCGAGAGTGGTGGCGAGATCGATCAGCCTATCGAACCAGGCATGTGAAAGCCCGATCACAGCTAATTAGCGTTTGTAGAGTATAACGGCTCCTGACAGCGAAGCGCCCAGGAGTCATTTGACCAATACCGTCCGGCAACCTTATACGTGCCACTAAATTTCGGTAGCAACTTGATAACACCCTATCGCAACGTGCCGAATCAACTGTTGCAACGCTGAGGACAAGTGTCATCTACCTGATATTTTGTCCAAACCCGAATTGCCAAACTGTGACTCAGGTCGGAGGCAACGTGCATTAAATTCACCACAATCCAGTTCTGGGTGGCCTCCCCCATGAACATATAATGTCAATTAGAACAACAAGATGATCTTTAACCACCCAAAAGGTTGATTGTAGGGGGTTGCACTCCGAAGGGGGTCACTGGTTCGAATCCAGTCGGGCGCACCAATTCTGACGCCATTCTTGGCTTCTTGTTAAATTTCCTGTGACAAATCTGTGACGAATCTGTGCCAAGCATTTACTGGCAATTAACGTCATTCTAAAAACTCCGACCCCTACCCTCTTTCAGTGGGCTCTGTTTCCACGTGCTCAAAAAGATCGCCGACAGCACACTTAAAAAGTGCACAAAGCTTGTCAACCACAGCTTTAAACCAAAATTGATCGAGCTTTTCATGCAACATCTGGACGATTTTCTCGCCATTCAACAGTGATTGACCGATTGAATCAATTCAGGTGTTCTCAAACGAAGCTTGGCGACCTTCAGTTACTCATTTTGCGCCTTGTTCGCCATAAACCGTCCATAAATGGAGACGATCCGTCTTGTGGGCCTTGCTCTCATAGAGCGCATGGTCGGCGAACCGCATCAGAGCATCGGGGTTGTCAGTGTCAATTTGGGGATATAAGGAAATCCCCGCGCTAAATTCGACATATACATTAACGTTTCCAACGAGTGTTATTGGAGCACAAATCGCCTGCCCGATCTTGTCCATCACTTTTTTGATTTCATCGAAATTGTTGCAATCCTCAATGAGCAGCACAAATTCGTCACCACCCAGACGGGCTACAAAATCAGTATAGCGAAGTGCCTCTTGCAATCGCTTACCGATGACCTTCAGTACCCTATCGCCACTCTCGTGGCCATAGGTATCATTGATGGGTTTAAAGCCATCCATATCCATCATGACCAAAGCCAACATCCGCTTATAGCGACGCGCTCGTGCCATCGCCTTTGACAACTCCACATCCAGTGCCCGGCGATTGGGTAAACCGGTGAGATTGTCGGTCAACGCTTGTCGTGACAGCTCCTCAGTCAAATATCGCCGCTCGGTAACATCGATGCATGTCCATACAATGATTGGTTGCGCTGAATCACCACCGTTGATTCGCTGACCTGAAACATCCAGATAGATGATTTGACCATCCTTGCGTTGAAATTTCAGGTCACGCATATTCCCTCGACCATCATCAAGGACCTTTTGAGCCAAAACGATCATGTCGCTGTTTTGGCTAATATCTGGGGAAATTTCGCTTGCGGTTCGGCCCACAATTTCATCGGAGCTCCGGTAACCCATGATATTGAGGAAACCTTGATTGACTTCAACCAGGACCTCATCCGGATACCCCATGAGAAGGATGCCGGCCGCCGTGTTTGATAAAAGTGCTGCGCGTGCCGAGTTGAGTTCACGGATTGTTTGTTCTCTGGCATGGCGTTCCGAGACATCAACATGGGTCCAGACTATATGCGCTAACTCACCCACGCCACCGAGAAGTTGTCCGGAAAGATCAATGTAGACAAGGCTGCCATCCTGTCGTCGGTGGGGAACATCTCTCAAAGTGCCCGAGCCCACCTGCAAGACATGATTGGCAAGAGCCTCCACCCGAGCGTAGGTTTCATCATCTGGGTAAAATTCTCTCCCGTGATGCCCGACCAGTTCGGACATCGATGATGCTCCGATAATGTCCAGCATACGTTTATTGACGCGTTCGATCACACGATCCGGGTAACGCGTTACATTGATGCCTGCGGTCAAGCTATCAAGCAGAGCCATATTTAATGCATTGACTTCCTTCTCTTTGTTTTCGCTGTCCAAGCGATCAAGGCCATAGCCGATGTCCTGCGCCAAATCTGTCAAGATTTTCTGAACCTCGGTGTCCTGGATATTTTCTTCACCCAGATAGGTGCCCAAAATGGCCCATAGCTTGCCGCCACGTAAAATGGGAAGTGACGCGCTGGATGCGAAGCCATAGGCTCGGGTGCGATCTTCCCATGGCTTTCGATGGGGCGCATTGAGAAATGAAACATTGAAAACAGATTTTTGGCTTCGCCAACATTGACCCGCTGAACCTCGGCCCTCAGGCAATTTCTCTGAGATGGAAATGCGGATACCATCCAGGTAACCCACAGCGCCTGCGGCAGCCAAGGGTCGGAACCAACCTTCGGCATCGGGTGCCGCTATCCAGGCCAATCGTAAATTAGCCCGCCGTATGGCCAGTTCGCATAAATCCTCTAATAGGGTTTTTTCATTCCTGGCACGAGCGATGGTTTCATTGGCTTCGGATAGAAGTGCATTGAAATCGCTAAGCCGTTGTGAGTGCAGAATACTTTTCCGCAGCGCCATCTCCATCGTCTTGCGCTCAGTGATGTTGCGGGATATGCCGAACAGACCATAAGTTCGCCCTTTCTCGTCCACCATCGGCCCTTTGGTTGCAAGAAAAGTAACATCCCCAAGCGGTGTAGAAACCATTTCTTCGAAGGTTTTGGTTTGATTGTCTCTGAGCACGGACTGGTCATTTGCGATGAAACTCTCGGCCTGATCCTGAGGAAACAATTCCAGATCGTGATAACCCAATAACTCTCCCTCACGTTTGTCTGTGATGCGCAAGGTTTCACGATTCACAAACAAGTACCTACCTTCAAGGTCTTTGGCATAAATCGCGTCGGTTGAGTTTTCTGCAATTTCAAAAAGAAGTTTCTGGGTTTGCACCTGTTTATGAAGAGTTTCATTCTCGCACTGCGACATTGCCGTGGATTTTTTGATCAGGCGGTCGACTAATCTATACAACAACAGGGAAGTTACGACGACGAAAATCCAACCTTTGATCGTGTTGGCCAGATGTACCGAAGATGGATCCTTGAATAAGAAGGTTATGATTGAATCGGAGAGCAAGATCCAAAGCCCTGCAAAAGTGGCATAAGTGACAACAAGTTGCAGTGGGCGGGGCCGTATAAAGGAGGGGCGGTTGTTATGCATGGACGGAATTTGCTCGCTCTTTTACTGGGCCATTAAGAACGAAAGTCACAAGACGCGTACTGAATTTTTTGTGAAACATGACGTTTGCATCAATCGGTGATAGTCAGTCATACAATGGAGGCGGCGTGAGCCCCATGGTCGTCAACATTGATGCAATGACCTTTCTCTCATGCAGATTCAGCGCACGTTCTTCTTCTTTGTCTGGGCCAACCAAAGCTAACGATTCATTCCATAACCGGTGCAACTCACTGAGGAGACCATCAGCAATTTCGTGCTCGGTTAGATCATGGTCATTCATGATGTCCTCCCATATTCTTTGCTGACTATTGTACATGAGCGGGTTCCAGCCTATTTTCAAGGATGGAAATAAAGAAGATTATGTAGTGGTCAACACAAACCGGACAGTAATTTAAGTTTTTGCTCAGCGTCTGAGCGGGGCGCACTAAGAAGCCTCAGATCAACTCTGTCGTGATACGAGTTGCTGATCCAAAAGCCGCAAAACGAGACAGAAGCCGCCGGTCGTGGTTACTCTACTATGCCAGGGCCGATAATGAAGTGTTGCACCCCTTACAGGATGGATAAGGGGCGGCAACCCCCATGGAACGGGCTTTTGAGGGCGAACCGCTGTGTTGCGATACCCACGAATGGAATGACCATATAACGCGAAGCTGGCGCAAGCCCGTTTCGCACCACGCCTTGCGGCTCATCCCTCAGAAGTCCGTTTCGGCCACGTGGGAGTTGATAGGAGGTTCCTAACTGCGGCTGCACGCGCAGGATGAAGTGGCGCGAATACTTATTCTTCGCGCCAATTACCATTGGCAAACCGACGTTTGACCCCTCCTCTCTCGTCAATCTGACATAGGTTCAACCAGTGATTGTCCACCAGTTGGCGCAGCATGGGGTGATCTTGAATGGTTCGATCCAGCGCATCGGTGGGGGCTTCGATGAACGCGTTCAACCGCAGTGGCTCATGTCTCCAGGTTTCGCCGTTATGCAGGGATTGCAACGACAGGCCGATCCGCAGATCGCCACTATTGCCTTCGAGTACACCGACCAGCCCGCCCACAACGTTGTGCAAGACTTTGTTGCCACAGCCCAGCCGTTCATTATCGACGGTGGAACCGTAATACTGCAGGTTGATCCAACTGGCAACCACGAGCGGCGCGGTCATGATCAGGGTCAAAACACCAAAATCGTGATCTTTGCGCCAATCATAATCATGCAGGAATGCACGTCCGCGCAAATCGAGACCTCTGGTACGCCATCGTGGCGCCGCTATGAATGCGCCATTGCCGGCCAGACCCCATTCTGGCCGCACCTGCGACCAATCACGGCCACGATGAATGACATGGCGCGCCGCCGACTGTCGATCAATCTGCTTGTCCAGTGAGACCAGCCGTTCAAGTCGAGTCAGTTCACCGGCCTGTTCCATCGCTTGCGTGACCGCTTTCAGAATTGCCGGATCAACATTTGTTGTCGGCACATCAAGTAGGGACACCTGATCCGTGGTGGTATCGTGAAGCGCAGCGATAAATCGGGTATCCCGCGGAATGTGAATACCCGTGGCGGCCAGTCCGAGCCGTACAGCGGGTTCGTTGAGCAGCGACGCGGCCACCCGCGCACTGACTTCCCCTGTCTGCCCAGCGCAGGCACCGCAATCCAGACCCGCACGATGCGGGTTGTTAGTGGTAGAAGTGCCATGCCCTGCCAGCAGGACGATGGGGGCGAACCGATCAATCAATCCGAGTCCGCGCAGCATGCCTTCTGCCAGTTTGATTTTTTCCTGTTCGCAAAGCGCGCCGCCATTGGCACCAATCAACACCGGATGAAGCTGGGAGCGCTCCTTGGCCGTCAGACCTGCCTCATCAGGTGGCAAGGATGGCCGGTGCCAGCCCAAGGTATCGGCAAGCAATCGTGGCACATAACTCAGCCCTGCTGACTCAACAAAGGTGAAACAGGATGCCGCCGAGAGTTTGAACTGCTTCCAGGTGGCAGACCGGCTCAAGCGCGCGTGTTGCCGTTCAGCAATGGCCTCGTCGCACACTTGTTGGGCGCGAAGAACCGGCTTGAGCAGAACCGGCGTGTGGGATCGGGTGTAGGACTCGTCGAGGCGGCAATATTCAACCGGCACTCCGAAGAACCCGGCAAAGCCGATGGTTTCCAGATTGGGCATACAGGCTTCCAGATGCCGTCGGAAGACTTCTGAGCGCACATCAATGCAAAAAGCCGCCTGTACCTCCGGTAGTTTGGCGGGTACATCCGCGCGGTCAGACTTCAGACCGCTAACCACCTGACGACGAAAGGCGATTTCAGCTGCCGTCAGGAGGATATCGTCGATAGGCGCATCTTCGGCGGTTGTATCGGCATGGCGCTGGCGCTGCCATTCAGCCATTTTCAGCCGCCACCGTTGACGTGTCGGCTCGTCCATCTCCATCAGGATCAGGGCATCCCAAACCAGTCGAATGACCATCAGATCACGCAAGTCGTGATTTTTCTCGCCCTGAAGCTCAGCCTGCCAGAGCAGATAACGGCAGTAGCTCGCCCAGCCACCAATTGATTTAAGCGTGGCAAACAAGTAATCGGCCAACTGTTCTTCGGGTAAATCGATTTGAGCCAGCGCCCAACTCAGGGCATCTTCCGAATGTTCTGGAACGGTAAGCAGGTTCTTTCGCACCCCTTTGAGACCGGCCGCGCCGGACGAACGGTCGATCAGGGTGTATTGCCGCCATGACGAATACAGTCTCTTTTCCGCCTCTGAAGGCATGTGCCAGAGCGCCTGCCCACGGTCATAATGCGCTGCCAGATATCCGCTGATCTGATCAATGACGAAAGCAAGAAACGGCGGTGCATCACGACGGTTAAGTTCCAGGGCCAGCAGCGGAAGCGGCTTCTTCGGGGTCGGTTCGACCTGTGCCGCCTGCTTGATGGTGTTGACACTGATATCACACTTGAGCTGATTGGCGGCCTCGGTCAGATCCGAAGCCTTGATCGCACCCGTGATGATTTTCTTGGCGAACCACGCACGGTCCATGTACAGGTATTCGCCAGTGGTTTCGGCCAGATAGTTTCCGACTTCCGTGAAAGGCCGATCGATCAGTCCAAGATAGGGATTGACGGCCACGAAGGAATCCAGCGGCCAGACCGGCGCGATTTTACGACAGGTTTCCTCGATCAGTGACAAAAGAGCCTGCGGGTTTTGACGTGAAGATGTGTGCGTTGAGGTACTCATTATGGATTCCTTAGCGATTCACGAGCTGGGCTCAGACTTGGGTATCGTTGGTACAACGGGACTTTCGAGATAATTCAGCATCCGGCATCCGGGTCATGCGCCCTACTTTTTCCGGCCACAAACGATAGGACAAACGCTCTACCCAACGATCGACGTATAACCCGTTATACAAGTGGATGAACAAGGCCGTCTGACTGCTGCGCGCCATCCGTTCACGGCCCGGCCCCTGCAACCAGGCCACGGCGACGAATCCGGCTATAGTCAACACGATCAGGCCCAAGTTCAGGGGTGATACCTTGGTGGGCAGCGGTGCCAATTCCTGGGCAAAACCGTGCATGAACAACGCATGCAAGACAAAGTAGATCGCAGACATGGCCGTCGCAGTCACAATAGCCGTCACCACCTCCCCGCCGGTGCCGTAGCTTAGTACCTTGAGCACCAGTTGCGCGGTAGCCAGCGCGATGATGACGACCAAGGCCAGCAGCGTGGGTTCATCTCGCAAGCTCAACCCCATGCCGATGACCAAGCCTAGAACGATTACCAGGCTACCCAGGAAGGTGACCATCCACGCCGCAAGGGAAACAGGGCGATATTTGAAAATCTTGGGCTGGCGCAGTTGATCGGCAATTCCACCCGAAGACAGAAATGCATGTGCCTTGTATAACGAGTGGCCCACGAGGTGCAGCAACCCGAGAGCGAACAGGCCAAGGCCGAGTTCCAGCAACATAAAACCCAGCTGCGCAGCCGTGGACCAGGCCAGTGACGACTTGATGGCTGACTGGGTCAACATGACAAGCGAGGCGATGATCAGCGTGGTCAGGCCCACGACGGCCAACAGAACGTGGGCATACCCGTCAGCAACCAAGAGGTTGCTGGTACGAAGTACGATGATCGCCCCGCTATAGACGATGCCGGCATGCATCAGTGCCGAAACCGGTGTCGGCGCTTCCATGACCTGGATCAGCCAACCATGAAAGGGAAACTGGGCGCTCTTGAGAATGGCGGCCAGAACGATCATCCAGGCGGCCACATGCATTGCCAGAGGCAACTGGTCGTGGGTATGCACAAAGGCGGTAATCGCCGAGAACTCCAGACTGCCGACTTGCAGGCCGATTAGCACCGTGGCGATCATCAACAGCGCATCTGCCGTGCGGCTGAAAATCGATTTCTTGTGCGTGACCATGATGGCGCGGGGCCGCTCAGAATAAAACCCCAGCAACCGATGTAGAGTAAAACCGGTGATCAGGATCGCGAATGTAAACAATGCCATGTTCCCGGCAATAACAACCAACAGAAACCAGCCGCCGGTGAACCCTAACAAACGGAAAAAACGCGCCTGGTGCGGATCACCATCGAGATACTGAATGCTGAATCGCGCGATGATCATCAATACAAAACTGACCAGCGAAGCCAACAATAGGGTCATACCATTGACGGCAATGGAGACATGCAGATCGATGCTTCTATCTAAGCCGGGCAAAGGTATCGTCGGCATGAATACATCACTGCGCGACCCGAAGGCATACATCAGCACAGACACTAGGGCGAGTACAAACGCGATTAAGGTTGCTGATGCCACACGCCGACGATAAATCAGGGCGGCATCCACACCCGTGCGGGCACTCGGAAGCGAGAAAGCGAGCATTGTCACCGGCATGGCCAGTAACATCAGCCCAGTAGCCTTGGCCAACAGTTCTGCGGTCATCGTCTTATCCTCACGTCTCTTATTTCATTTACCCTATATGTGAGACGATAAGCGCCAATTCACCCTATGTATAATTCGATTTTAGCCAATCTGGCATAGGATTAAATCTATAATTGGATCAAACTGAACGCCAACTAGCTATTCATTGTCAAATGAACCGACACAGCCCCTTGTTTATCAAAGCAATTATTCCGATACATCTGAGAACAAATCAATGATATGGGAAATTATTTGGATTGTTTCTCATAGACTGATCTCTATACGATAAAAGACTACACTCAATGGAAATCGAGTGTTTTTTCTTGGCCAGACTTCAAAGATTCATCCTTTATCTGTTGGTTGAAATGCCTCGAAACAACCGATTGAATAACGTCTTCATACACCTCGGCAAGCTTTCATTGAGTATAAAAAATTTGCCCGACATAACGTCGGGCAAATCGATTGGTTTTGAGCGCGTTATCCAAATAATGGTTTTCAACCAATTTTAAGATAATCGCCGCCGTGTATTTTCAAAAAGGACAGAAATTTGCGCGCCAGCACGGAAAGTGCCTTGCCTTTTGGGTACACGATGTTCCAGCAACTTTCCAACGGAAATCCTTGAACATCAAGTTTCACCAGCGGTCCACCGACGCCTTCAATATTAAGAGCGTGCTCGGAGACCACAGCCAGACCCAACTTCCCGACTACCGCATGCTTGATCGCTTCATTGCCATCGAGCACGAGGCGAGTCTTGATCGACAACCCGTGGCGCGCAAACAGCTCTTCCGTCTTATGCCGAATCCCGGAACCGGGTTCTCGCATGATGAAGGATTCTTCTGCGATCCTACTGAGCGGAATGTTCCGTGCATTTGCAAGTGGATGGCTGCGGTGGGCGATTACCAGCAAGGGGTTGGGCGCAAAGGGTATCACCTCAAGATCAATCCGGCTTTGCGGCACCTGCCCCATGATGTAGAGATCCGAGGCATTTGCCTCGATCCGGCTCATCAGGGTATCCCGGTTGGAAATGATCAGTTCCAGTTCGATGTCCGGATATTGTTCCGCAAAATAACCCAGGGCGACCGGGGCGAAATATTTGGCGGTGGTAATGACCGAAAGCCGCAACCTCCCCTTGCGTAACCCTTTCAAGTCATTCAGCGACATTTCGATATTAGCTAGCGCATCCATTGCCTCGCGGCAGCCGCGTAACACGATTTGCCCAGCCTCGGTCAGATAGATGCGACGGCCGATCTGTTCATACAAATCCAGCCCTACGACCTCCGAGAGGCTTTTGACTTGCGCCGATACACTCGGTTGGGTCAAGTTCAATTCAGCCGCGGCACGGGTAAAGCTTTCGAGTCGTGCTACCGATTCGAAAACCTCTATTTGCCGCAACGAAGCATGTCTTAGGAGTTTCCTAGATAGCGTGGCAAGTTCCTGTGTCATCTGGAGGAATCCTCTATCGTGCGTGTACCAGGCTCAAGGGATGCGTTTGAAACCGTGGGACTTTTGTCGACTTCGAGCGGGAATCAAAATCCGCTGCGAGCGGCAAGCTGGGGCAGTCACTGGTTTCTCAGCACACCCTGAATATCGAAGTCATTGGTAAACCGCCGGCCAAAGGTGATGAGCAAGAGTGTCCATTCGAACGTTGAAGGTAATGCGCTTTGCATGCTGCTTCAGAAACTCCTGCCCATTTAAAACTCATGGCAGTGATTTTTAAAAACCGGCCGATAAACCAATGTGTTTCGATAGCTGCAACACGCCAAATCAATCAATCCGGCCAAACGCGAGCGGCTGGGATGATTTGCTTCTGCACGACATCCGCGGTCTGGGTTCCACTCGATTTGGGTTGCTCCGGTTTGCGACGTACCGGGGACTTTGGTTGAGTGTTTTTTTCAATTGCCGGCGCCTCGGTTGGTTTGGTGTCGCGAACCTTGTCGAGTCCGGCCGTCAGTTTGTTGCTTACTGTCGTCATAAGTCTAAAACCTCTTCAATAATTGCTTCTATGTCGTTCACGGCACTGGAACCGCGTTTGCCAAGTCGGTAAACACTACAGCCTTCCAGTGCAGCACTTCGGAAAGCGGCACGACGCGCCAGGCCGTTTTTGAGCACCGGGATTTCGAAATCAGCCAGTGCCTCATGCATGGATCGCGAAAGTGCGTTGCGGTGATCCTGTTGATTGAGAACCATGTACGCACGCAGATCAGGATTGCTAACACGCGCATCCTGCACGGCGCCCGCCATGCCAATACTTGCCCACACATCCAGAGGGGAAGGCTGTATTGGAATCAAGACCATATCCACGAAAGACAGAACACGACGCAGGATGTCCGAATCCAGATGCGGCGGGCAGTCGATGAGCACATACCGGTGTGTAGCGGATAGATGCTGGATGCGTTCACGCACCTCGCCCGCCACAACGCCTTCGATGTGTGGCAGGTCGCCGTCGTTGCCGCTGACTCTTGCCCAGTGACCGGCTGATTCTTGTGGATCAGCATCCAGCAACACGGTGGTGCCGCGTTGACTGAATCCGGCGCCTAGGTTGACGGATAAGGTCGTTTTCCCCGTCCCGCCCTTCTGGTTCACAATGGCAACGCGCAAGCTACTACTCATGGCACTACTTGCCTTCATTCGAGACGAGTGCGTCGATCTTCTGAGCCAACGCCACCGATTCGGGGCCAATTTTGCTTCCGCCCTCGTCCAATGTGACGCTGACATAAGTCTTGCCAAAGCTCAGATTCGGATAATTCTTTGCCTCTTCGGCAATTTTCGCGACGTTATCCAGAAAAGCGCGAGTCGCGGAATAGCTTTCGAATTCGAATCGTCGACTCAACATCGGTGGCAAATCTTGCCTGGTCCAATCGGGGATCGGATTGTCATGTTCCTGCATAATTGTGCTCCTCGGTGCCTCGTGATACGGACAGTACTTACATATCATTCAGGACATATCGATCAGATACCGCGACCTTTCAGTCAGCCCGGTATCCAATGTCCTGCCACCACTACCCCTAGAACGACAATCAGTAATTCTTAGAGAATGGCTTGATTCATCATAGTGCAGTTGATGGCGTTGCCTTCAGCAGACAGTACGCTCTCGACTTCACTGTGCACGCGCGCAATGATGTGAGCAGCGACCAGACCGTCACCTACGCGCTCGCACGCATCGGCACCAGCACGAACCGCCGCATTGACCGCACCGGTTTCGCCACGGACCAGAACGGTGACGTAACCGCCGCCGACAAACTGACGACCGACCAGACGAACTTCTGCCGCTTTGGTCATCGCGTCCGCTGCTTCAATCGCAGGAACCAGACCGCGGGTTTCAATCATGCCCAGAGCAATACCTGTAATACCTGTAGCCATTTCTTTCTCCTAACCTAAACGTAATTAATTTCAGTAAATCAAGCAGCTGCAGTGGTGTTCTGCAAAATGCTTTCAACTTCGCTGTGCACGCGCGCAATGATGTGCGCCGCAACCAGACCGTCACCTACGCGCTCGCACGCATCGGCACCGGCACGAACCGCCGCATTGACCGCACCGGTTTCGCCACGGACCAGAACGGTGACGTAACCGCCGCCGACAAACTGACGACCGACCAGACGAACTTCTGCCGCTTTGGTCATCGCGTCCGCTGCTTCAATCGCAGGAACCAGACCGCGGGTTTCAATCATGCCCAGAGCAATACCTGTAATACCTGTAGCCATTTTATTTCTCCTAAAAAACAAAGTGTTAATTAACATTCTCAGAAGCTTTAATGATGGTTTCCTCCGCACTCCAGTTATCGATAATTCCGCATATGGTTAAGTCCGTGAGGATGCTCTTGTCGCCCGTGGCGATTCGCGCAGCAGATCCCCCGGCGGTAAAAACCCATTTGCCCGCAGGCACACCGACAGGATCGACGGCCACCGAGATCTTCCCTTTCATATCTGCAAGCACCCGAAGCGAGCTGCTGGAGAGCCCAGGGATCCGGCGTGATGCGACCAGATCGGAAATGACACACATGATTTCCATCTCAACTCTCCTGCCAGTGATCAATGATTCCAACGATCGTCAGGTCACTCGGGAACTCCTTGCTACCCGCAGCCTCGCGTGCAGCGGAGCTTCCAACACAGATGACCCAATCCCCCGGGATGCAACCAATGGCGTCGACTGCGACACTGGGCGTTCCACCGTTCTTTTCGCGAACCACCAGCAAAGGACGGTGACCCAGTTCACGGACGCGGTTGGTCGAAACAAGCGTTTTTTCCACTCGCATGATTTTCATTTCATAACCCTCAATGCGCCTGGTTGTTTTGGTCGTTATCTGACACGGTTTCCAGTGCGCTACCGGACTGTTCTGCCTGCACGCTCATGCCGAAAACCAGCAACCCCTCGTGCATCAGATCCGGATAGCGCGCCGCGATGGCTGCCTTGACCCGATGGCAACGTGCCACTGCCCGCTCTCTCGCGCCCGGCACTTGGTCGTCGTATCGGTAGTGAATGGCTACCGGTACGGGCAAACCCTTGGCGATGTTCAACCGAGTGAAGATCTTGATACCGACGTCCATGTCCGCCGCCCCTTCTTCCAACGTCTGCATGAAGCTGAAGTAGGCAAGGTTGCGTAAATGAACTTCTTCAAAACCGTCACCGACACTGATGAATCGCTCGGCGTGGCCAATATCCTCATAACGACCGTTGTGGTACTGACAGACGTAGTCGATCTGGGACAAGTTGTTGGTAAGCAACTGCTTGATCAGACGACGCATGCCTGTTTCAGGCGCACTCCGTTGGAACCGACGCGCGGTTTCCTCAACAATGGCATTCAGTTTCCACTGTGCTTCGAGCTTGGTCAGTTGAGCCGTCTCTTGATACAAGGCCATGTTGTCGATGTAGCAATCCAGACTGATGTCGCCATTGGCATCAGGCACATGAATACGAATGGCATCGTTGTCAGTGTCTACACCAATCAACAGCGTGGCGACCGAAGCCCCGCAGCAGAACCCGTTTTGAATCGCTGTGCTGAATGCACGCAACCGATCAAGCGCTGCCTGCATGGCCTTGGCATCCGAACTCCCGTGAGCGGCACACCCTTCATGGTCAGGATCTGAACCGCTGAAGTGGTACGCAGCGATCTTGAGATACCGGGTTCCCGAATCAGTGGTCGTCGGCAAACCTTCTCGGAAACGACGCAACTCCGTCGCCGTCCACTGCTTGACGTTCACCTCGACATCGAACGACGTGCCCGCGTAGAACTGATGCCGGGGTACCGCTTCCTGAGGCAGGCGCAGGATGTAATTAATGAATCCTTTGAGCCGACCATCAGCGCAGGCACTGACATTCACTTCATGGAAGCCGCATTCGATGAAGAAGCGGATAACTTCCTCGGCCTCGGTGCAACCGTCTTGTTGCAGGACATCTTCCTGTGCCAGCTTGCAGAACGTCTTCAGCACACTGCTGCCGTAGAGCTTTTTCATATCAAGCGGAGCGATCCAGGCATTGGCCAGAACCGACCCATCCAGATCGATGCCCAGACGCACACGTGCAATTTCCTGCGCGCGGGTTTCGAAATCAGCCTCTTGCCGCAGTGCAGCAATCTGCTTCAGTGTCGGCACGATGTCTGAAAAGCTTGCTTTCACAAGGCATTCATACTCAGCAAGACGCTCGTTCTGCTTCAAGTCAGCCAGAGGATGAGCGCCTGGAGCACACTGCGTGCTGACACACTCACCGTCTCGATCTTGGGCGAAACCCGGCGGGCAGAAACTGACTCGCTGAGGCCAGCTCGGGATGCTACTGTGCTGGACAGTCTCTGCTCGAACGGTTGTCGCCAACCCGATCGGGGCTCTCGGCTTAGGCTGACATTTCAGGCGATGGCGGGTATCCATAATGGGCTCCGTAATATCAATTGGTTAGCCGCGCGCGCCGCCAGACATCGTGACAGCGGCACCCGTCATGCTGCTGCCGCTGCAACCCGTGACACGACTTGGCTTGGCTTCCGGCTGTTCAGCCTTGCGGAATTCCCGTGCACTGCGTGATGGACCGCTAGGGCGCATCTCGCCACGCCAGGTCGGGTTGCGACGTGCAGCCGACAAACCTTCAGTACCGGTGACTCGGTCGCCACGATCCCAGGCATCGCCTGTGACGTTGCGTTCGCGACCGTCACCGGTAATGCGCTCCGGGCCGCGTTCCTTTGCCTCCTCTGTCATGGCTTCACCAGAGGATTGAACGCCATCGCGGTAACGAAATTCAGGCGTACCGGAAACCTTGCCGGTGGCCCGTGCGAGTGACCCGGTGATTCGATCGGTACCACCATAGGCACTGCCGGTAATCCGCTGGGCAGCGTCTTGAGACGAGTGCGCAGGTGAGACGATTGAAAAGCCGCCACACTGAGTTTTACGAACAGAATCCGTAGACGCATCGGTGGAGTTCGTCGATTGGCGACTCGCCGGAATCACGTACTGAGCACGCTGCATACGGTTACTCGCTTCAGTGACTTCTCGGTCTGCGCAAAACTCGGCGTATTGATCCGCGCCGATATAGGACGAGCCGGTTACGGGTTTGCATGCGCCGTATTCATCGCCAGTCACGCTGTATGAGCGGCCCAGCTGCGTACCTGATACGTTTTGGCCGTTGAGTGTGGGTGATACACCTACTTTCGCAGGCGGCTGATACGGCTGCTCACGGCAAAAGGAAGAGAATTCCTCGCTACTCAAATAATCGGAGCCGGTAATGCGTTCGCACGCACCTTTCTCAGAACCGGATACTTTCGCAGAGCGACCGACGACGGTTCCGCTGACTGTGCCACCCGCACTGGTGTGGGTGATTTCAACTTTCTTCGGCGCAGCGTCGGTTTTACGGCGCAACGCGGTGGTATCGGTGTAATCGCTACCGGTGATGACACGGTTCGCACCGGTTTCCCCGCCAGTTACCTCGACGCCACGATTCAAATCAGTGCCGCTTACCTTGTTCTTCAGAGCAGTCATGCCGAAGCCGGATTTTTCATGATGCGGCTCGGGTGATGTGCCACAGAATGTACGGGTTTGTTCGGCGGCCAGATATTCGGTCCCGGTAACGCGTGAGCAAGTGCCCGTTTCGTCACCTGAAACCTTCTGGCTGCGACCAATCTCGGTGCCCGTTACACGGCCACCGCGGCTTGTGCTGCTCGAACTGACCTTCGCTGGAGATGGTGATGGTTTCGTGCCGCAAAACTCGTTATATTGCTCCGCCCCGATGTACTCGGTGCCGGTGATCGTGCGGCAGCTGCCGGACTCGTTGCCTGTAGTGACAGCAGACCGCTCAAGCTGACTACCGCTGACCTGGGCGCCTGATAGCGTTGTGCCGAAATTGACCTTCTGCGGGACACGGCCGCAAGGACGTGCCGGGGGATTGTTCCCACGTCCACGCAGCGATTGATTGATCCGGCGTTGCTGTGCTGCGGAAATCGGGGCAGGATTGGATACGAGCACGGTCGTTTTGACTTCGTGTGTCGCTTGAGTCCCGCAATTGCAAACATGCGGTTCGGCACCAGCAGGAGCTGTGCTGGTGTTCTGAGTCGCAACCGGCGTGGGTGCCGGAGCAGAAGACGTTTCTGCTACCTTGCTGGCACTGGTCGGCTTGGCGCTTGGGGTGGGTTTACGCGTTGCTTCGCCTGCTGGCAGGCCTTTTTTACCGTAAAGAGACAGGGCTCTTCTCCGGGCCAACGCGGCATCACGGTTAGAGAGTTTCTCTGAGTTCGTGCTTGTACTATCTTGGTTCATGGATTGATTCCTTATGCTCATCTGTTAATCATTAGGATTGGGCGTCCACAGAACCCGCCCTTGATTTGGAATATACGGAGGCTGAACCAATATTGATAATTAATAATAATTACCGTAATCATCCAGAAAACCTAATGAACGAATTCTTAAACAACCAAAGAAAAAGCCAATGAAAATAACCTTTCGCCAGCTGCGCTTATTGGAGTCAGTTGCCCGGAATGCCAGCTATACACGCGCATCTGAAGAGCTTCACTTAACTCAGCCCGCGGTATCGACTCAAATAAAACAGCTGGAGCAAGAAGTCGGCCTGCCGCTCTTCGAGCAACTGGGAAAAAAGATCTACCTGACTGAAGCAGGAAAGGAAATGTACGAATTCAGTCGCGGCATCGCGCAGCAGGTTCGCGACATTGAATCGGTCTTTGATGACTTGAAGGGTGTGAAACGCGGCAACTTGTCACTCTCCGTCACCAGTACAGGCAAATATTTTGCGCCGTATCTCCTTGCTGAGTTCGTAAAGCTTCACCCGGGCACGAAAGTCCACCTTGAGGTCACGAACCGCGAAGAGATTCTCGTTGAGTTGCAAGAAAACATTCCAAACATGGCGATCATGGGACGACCACCCAATACGTTGGAATTGAGTTCGCAGGAATTCATGAACAACCCTTTGGTCGTCTTTTCTCGCCCGGATCACCCCTTGGCTAAGGAAAAGAACATTCCCATCAGTCGATTAATGGAAGAAAACTTCATTCTTCGGGAGCGCGGTTCAGGCACGCGCAACGCGGTGGAAGACTTCTTCGAACAACGCAACATGCAACTCAACACGTCGATGGAAATGAGCCGAAACGAAGCGGTCAAACATTCCGTCATGGCGGGGTTGGGATTGGGGATCATCTCGCTGCACGCGCTTGAATTGGAACTGGCGCTGAACCGGATTGCCATCCTCGATGTCGAAGGCTTCCCGGTCATGAAGAAATGGTATCTGGTTTATCGCACGGGCAAGCGGATGTCGCCCATTGCACAAGCATTTCACGATTTCGTACTCAATTCAGCCAAGTCAATTTTGCCAAAACCGGCTGAAATCTTAAGATATGAAGAAGATCTGAAATAACTTTTACTGTGCAAATTTCAAACGTGTGCTCGTTCGGGTCAAACCAAAATATAAAATCAGGAAAACGAACGAAACCGAGCGATCACCCTCTTTCCCACTTCTTCCACCTGAAGCTGCTACCGAGGGCCAGGTATCAGTTAACTTCATAACTACCGCAGAGGAATGTGTATGCAGAATTTGTTGATAGGACTTATTGCCTTGATAAGCTTAGGGGGTTCACCGGTTTTCGCGGAATCATCCACAACGGTGAATCCATCAACATCTGCGATAGTGGGTGCTTCTTTCCCTAGCCTGCACATTCGTGATCAGCATGACATGCCCATTACCTTGCCGGGCACCGCATCGGTGATTGTGTTTACAGATACCAAGGAAGTTGATGAATGGGCCGATCCTGTGTTGACCGCATTTGGAAAGCAGCAGATGCAAGCAGATCATCTGGTCTACCTTTCAGATATTCATCGTATGCCGTGGCTGATTAGCAAAATGATTGCGCTGCCCGCACTGCGGAAACGTCCATATTCTGTGGCCTTGATACGCGAAGCACCGGAATCCCCGGTGCTGACTAAACCGGAGAAAGGCTGTCTGAACTGGATACGGTTGCAATCAGGCAACGTAGTGTCTCTGACCCCTGTTTGCACACCATCGGATCTTAAGGCCCGGCTGGATGCATTGTCTGTACGAAGCAAATGAGAAAACCGATGGGTTACCTAGGCAGTACTTCCCTGGAGTCTCATTCTGTTTGTGATACAAGCCCAATGCCACACAATGCATGTTAATCATCTGAGGAATTAGTCAGAATGTGGGTCGGCAGGCCATCAATGCTCGTCTGGTTTTTCTTGACCCAGTATTCCTCGATACCATCAGGACCTTTGGCTTCTGCCCAATCGTTGATCATTTCCCGGTCTGCTACCAAATCGAACAAAGGCACACCGAACCCACACGAAGTCTGAACAAGATCAATTTGGACATCAAAAATTTGCCGAGGACCTGGCTGCTTTGGAAAATGAGACAGTAACTCCCCCCATTCCGCATTATAAGGATGGACTACTCGAGCATTTCCATACACTCGCAGAATGAGAGGGCTGCCGACAAAGGCGCAAAACATAATTGTAATTCGTGAATTCAATGACACATGGGCAGCAGTTTCATTGCCGCTCCCAGTTAAATTCAACCAAATTAACCGGTTATCGCTCAGAACCTTGAGGGTGTCCAGCCCCTTCGGCGATAGATTCACTCGGCTTTCCTCTGTAGCAGACGCAACAAAATATATTTTTTGTTTTTCAATAAATTCAAGGTGAGTCGGCTTAAGCCGAGAGTATTGTTTAGCCATAGCTAGTCTCAAGTTGAATTTTTAGCAGTCTCAATCTTACAGAAGTTGTATCGCGTGCGTATTTGACTCCATATTAATTCAAATACGCTCAAAATCAGCAAATGGTTTGTGCGGCTCAATTGTTACATCGTGCCATGAATCATGGTTTATAAGGTAAATATCCCTCAGCGAAGTAGGAATGAGAATCAAGGCAGCAATCACCCAAACCACGAGGTAGTAAACAATGTGTGGAGGGAAGAAGACCGCAACGGCGACAGAAGCGCCCGCAACGCCGTAGAATCGGTATGCCGCCTTTTGAGTGTAGTTTCCAACCATTGGGTTCGGGTGATGTTTGTTTAGTGCATAGATCAGCATCGAGAGTCCGGTCCAAAAAATAAATAATGGCACGGGGATCAATGCCGCAACTATAGTTCCATAATTAAACCATTTCGCCGCACGGCGAGACGAATCTGCACTGGCAATTTTTTGATCATCTTTATTTTCATTATCAAATTCGTTCACGATATAAACCTCTCTGTAATTTGGCAATCAACCACTTTTTGAAAATGCTAAGGTCGTCCATCGGCCCGCGGTAGTACTAGCCAGGGCCCCACAGCAACTAACAACGAAAAATAAACAGCAGCCATACCCCAAGCAGACACCCCGAGCATAAGGGGGTTAAATCCCCAAGCTGGTGCAAATACGCGTACTAACCAAATAAGCGGGGTAGCGATAAAAATAACCCGTAGCCAAGTGGGCATGGCTATTACACGACCGCTATGCCCCGCACTCACGCGCAACAACATTCCGGGTCCCAGGACACCTAATATTCCGAGACTCATACCGTGAATTCCTGCATCCCACCAGGCTGCGGCCATGTTTGTCTGCTTAATAATCAACACATCCAGCGTCATGATCATCAAGCCTGTCAGTGTCAGTGCGAATCCCGCATACAGCACCAGTAACATCGGTTCACGAAGTACTACTGCATGCCACCAACGAAAAATTCCCCACCAGCCAAACAGGATGAGCACTGTCGAAACCATACTCCATAGAAGTTCATGACCCACAAATGTCGGAATAAGGCTCAAAAGCAATAACACCAGGGGCCCTGCGCCAAAAATAACGGCTGCATACTTTCCCAATGACTTGGAACGTATGCCTGCACGGCCGGTAGTAAACGCCGGGATTATGCGTTGCGAAACAAATAACAGGATGGCAAGTAGTGGCCAGAGCCCCATAATCGCGACTTGCCCATGTAAATCAGGTTCATTGATATGGACACCAAAATAGCCATCCAATAAAGCCATAAGCAGTAAAGAAAATGGAAATAAGAGGTTGTGCCATTGTCTGGCACGAAGAATGACAGTCAAAATGGCCGAACCAACAATCACCTCTGGGGTTATTGATAGCAGGTAAGCCCATACGCTATGCATTCCAAAGATCATGAAAGCGCCACGGGCGCACAGCCATACGACACTTGTTGCAAGCAGCCCAATCGGCGGCAGAGGCTTTATACCTGTCCAGTTTTGCACCGCAGTCAACAGGAAGCCTGCAAGAAGAGCAACCCCCAACCCGTAAATCATTTCATGGGCATGCCATCGCCAATCCATTAGCACTGGCAGTAACTCAAGGTTAATGTGTAAGCTCATCGGTGCAATCAGCCAAGATAATCCCCAAGCTGTAAACATCAGACCGCCACCGGCCAGGAACAGTAAGAACCATGGCCGAAATCCAACACTGAACAAAACGGGCGATTTCATCAGATGAGTCCGTGAGATGCTGAATTAGTCAAGCAACACTGTTCAAGGCTAGGAAATAGCTCTCGTTCTTCGAAGGCAATATGCTCGGAAAGCAACGCCCCCAAGGTGGCTAGCTGTTCTGGATTTCTCATGGACTTGCTGTGCTCAATACACGAAATCATCGCCATAATCACAATATGGTCAAAGATCATGCGGGATAGTTGCGCCATAATCGGATGTGTATCAGGTAATCCATATACCATGCTCGAAAATGAATCTTCTTCCTCGGTGAAGTGGCGTGATAGATCTGTTTTTTTCGCACGCAGGTCGGTCAGATCCCACTGCCCTTGCTTCAGCTGGCGGGCCAGACGCAAAGTCTGGTGGTGTGAGCGAGAAAGTGGCTGAAGTTGTGCATGTCTTCTCATCGTCGTCTCCTGCGGCTGGAGCCATAAATCTGCATTTATAGATGCATATTATATGCATCATTTAACATTGCAAGCAGAATACTGGTTGTTTTCACATGGCACAGCTATGATGCAAGAAAAATGCATCATGTTTGATCAGGAATTTTGTATGCAACTCAACCAACAGACCGACTTCGCTCTGCGTGCGCTCATCCTGTTAGCGGAAGAGGAAAAGAGCACCCCGCCGCGCCTCCTCACAATTCGAGAGATCTCAGAATTTCATCGTATTTCGCGCAACCATATGATGAAGGTCATCAACACACTGGTAGAACAAAATTTTGTCGAAGCAAAACGAGGGAAGAATGGCGGGTTAAGGCTTAGCCGCCCAAGCAATGAGATTCGTATAGGCGATGTTGTACGCGCACTGGAAAATCACTGGAATTTAGTGGAATGCTTCTCCCCTGAAAGACAAAATTGCCAGATCCTGCCGAGTTGCCAACTAAAACATGTGTTTCAGCGGGCACTAAATGCATTTCTGGAAGAGCTCGACCAATGCACGCTGGCTGACATTCCACTAAGGAGGGGGGGGATCTATTAAATATGATCGGTCACTATTTGTTGATGAGTCATTTCTTCCACTCAAGCATGTATAGAAACCGTACTGCTTAACCACTATTCACGCCGGCATCCATTTCCAAGGCATTAACGCCTCCTGCAGGGCCACCGATGTTCACAGCACGACACCCCATTTCTACTTTTGTTCAGCGATGGCGCCTGCACCATTTGATTAAAAAGCACCCTATTCCACATCACATCTGGAATGCCGTAACGCAACGCATTCAGGCGCTTCAACATCTCGATTCGGTAGAACGGTCTCAATTACGTGCATTGGTTGCCTGGTTTCTATTTCATAAGACAATATCCGGTGCTCATGGGCTCGAAATTACAACCGAGATGAAGATCACAGTCTCGGTTCTGGCCTGTCTGCCCGTATTAAAGCTGGGTACATCCTATCTCGACGGATGGTCTGAGGTTATCCTTTATCCTGGGGCGTTTCGTGCAAACCACGTCCTGATGGATGAGACGGGACTTGTGCATGAAGAAACCAATGCGTTAAGTGGTCAAGCCTGGTTGCACGGCCCTCTCATCCTATCGTGGGAAGATGTTGAGCAAAACGCATTCAAACCCCTATCGGGGCACAATGTAGTCATTCATGAAATCGCCCACAAACTTGATGGGCTTAATGGCGCGATGAACGGCATGCCGCCGCTGCATCGCTTGATGATTCGTAAGAACTGGACACAAAGCCTCTCAACGGCCTATCAGAACTTGCATCATCAATTGACTTCGGGCCACCACCCATACATTGATGCTTATGCAGCAACCAATCCGGCTGAATTCTTTGCGGTCGTCAGCGAATATTTTTTCACAGCGCCGCAAATACTCGTTAATCACTACCCGGACGTGTATCGTCAACTTCTACAGTTTTATCGTCAGCAAACTTTAAAACCTGGAAAATTTCCACCGTCCGTGGAAACGGGGTAAAACCCAACTGAACATTTACATGTTCACAAAGGCTTCTTTGACCTCGTTGATGATGTTGTGATTAACCTTACTGTTGTCCACAACGCAGACTAGATTCCCCCAACCATAAACTGAGAACGCGGGGCCATGCACGGCCCAGCCGTTCACGAGCGCCCATTGCCTTGACGGCGTGAATTGGGCAAATTGGTCGATCAGACCTTGCAACAATCGCATATAGTCGTTGGCAAAGCGTGACAAGCGCTTGACCTCATCAAGTGGCAATTCGCCGTGGATGGTCATAGGCTCAGGATTCAGTCCTTCACTGAAAATGACCACAGCCTTGACGCCATCGATTTTCTTCAGTTGATTGATCATGCTCTCTCCTTAACCGGCAAGGGCTTGAAAGGCCTTGTCATAATCGGCGCTTTTGTTGATAAGGACGACTGCCTGATTTCCACGCGCAACGACCGACATATCGAGACAGACAAAGGTGAATCCTTCGACTGGATAAAAGCCCTTGAGGTCGCTGGTTTTTTCCCAGCCTGTCGCCTGCATGTTGCTGATCGCCAGATTGGCAACGCAGATATGCGCGAGCATTTCCAGGGTTGACTCATCGAGTTCATGCTTGCCTGGTTTGATACCGGACTCAATGAGCGCTCCGGAAGGTGAAAACTTGAAGCCAGCAACTGCGCCGGGAACTTGGGTCAATTCATTGATTGTGGCCATGATGGTCCTCCGTGATGGGTACACTCTGCAGGTAGGTTTTCGGCCCATGTGCCAACAAAGTGGTCAGGCCTTTTTGTATGGGTCAAATTAAATGGTCTTGAGATTCCTTTGTCTCGTTGAGCATGAAGTGCAAAACATCGTTCAGGGATCCATCGGCATTGCTGAGGATGCAAAAAGAATTCGAAATGACGCACACGGTTCTTTGTGCTCCACGTACAACCCACCCTTTAGCAGAATGTAAACCACAGAGTTCATTATTCGGCTTGTAGGAAGTGAGTGCTTGCAGCATATTACCTTGCATGCGAACCATTCTAAGGTTGGCGTAACACATAGACGACAGTTTTTGTGCTTCGCCCTCTGTCAGTTGGCCTATATATTCCCTTACCTCCCCCTTATAGGTGAAATATCCTGTAGCGATGACTCCTGGCATTTTCATAAGCTTGCCAATGTAGTGCATATCCTTATCTCCAGTGCGTGAGGGTTATCACGTTTGCATATTATGCAAACCGTAAATAATTGCCTATTAAATATATCAATTCTACTGGCTATTTAATTTATAAAAAGGGGGTTGAACAATCACTCCTGAAAAAAACTTTCAAGCCGCCTGCGGCCTGAACACGCCGAGGTCAAGGCATGTTTAAGCCTGCGCTCGGACTTGGGATTGGCCAAAGATACACCATGATCCCAAGGATGAATCCTTTAAAAGCAATGTGTTGGTACCAGGCTAAATCATGCACAGCCGCGCATTTACACTACGACCCACTGCGCGGAGTGTTGCAGACAAGCCGATCTCGTCCTTGCAAATTGAGTCCACCAAAACCTGGCAGCATAGGGTACAAAACATTATAAAATACAAGGTAATTAACTATAAAAACATTATCAAATTTATGGAAAAAGCGTCGATTAAACACCAATCCAGAGCAGGAGAAAGCATGCTTCATTAGTATTTCATTAATTTATAATTAAGTGCAATTCTGATTTTAATGACATTATTTATACCCAATAAAATAGCAATGCTCAATATTTAGATTGACAAATGAATCATCTGCGCATGTAGAATGTTTTGGTTTCATCGTGCAGTTGGTTGGCATGATTCAAATCATTAAAAACAGATTTTGACGTTGCTTAAAAATTCGAAAAATTCGAAAAGGAGTCAGGATGGTAAAGCGATTAATTCCGCTGGCATTGGGGTTATTAACCCCTTTTGCGCCGGCCATGGCCGCGAAAGAGGATCCGTTCAGTTTCAACATGCCCTATGGTGTGACAGCAACCAGTAAGACGGCATACGACCTGCATATGCTGGTGTTCTGGATTTGTGTGTTTATCGGGGTGGGTGTTTTTAGTGTCATGGCTTGGTCGCTCGTGCGCCATCGTCGTTCGCGCGGTGCTGTGGCGGCCAAATTCCATGAAAACACTGCGATCGAAATTATCTGGACACTGGTTCCGGCCCTGATTCTGATCGCCATTGCCATTCCTGCCACCAAGGCAATCATTGCGGCAAATGCGCAGCCCGCCAAGCCCGATGTGATTGTCGATGTCCACGGCTCGCAGTGGAAGTGGCATTACACGTATCCCGATCAGGATATATCGTTCTTTAGCAACCTAGCCTCTTCCAGCCGCGATGCCAGCCAGCTTGGCGCCAAAGAATCCCCCGCAAATGTTCCCTACTACCTCCTGAACGTCGATAACCCGATGGTCGTGCCGGTGGGCAAAACCATTCAGGTTCAGGTGACCAGCGACGATGTCATCCATTCCTGGTGGGTACCACAGCTTGGTTTCAAGACAGACGCTATCCCAGGAAAGATCAACAAAATGACTTTTGTCATCGATAAGCCAGGTACATACCGTGGACAGTGCGCAGAACTGTGTGGTGCCGGACACGCCTTCATGCCGATCTCGGTCAAGGCGGTTATGCCCGCCGAGTTTGCCGAATGGGTTAATAAGGAACACGCGGTTGCAGCAGCCACGAAAGCCGAAGCAACTGGCCCTTGGGACATGAAAACCGCAATGGCGCAGGGCAAGAACGTCTATGGCTCGATTTGTATCGCCTGTCACCAAGCTAACGGTAAGGGGATCAAGGGGGCATTCCCACCCCTCGACGGCATGACGCTATCGGTCAAGGATCATATAAATATCGTGGTTCACGGCAGCAAAAAGAACCCCGTCATGCAGGCCTATGGCAAGCAGTTGAGCGATCGCGATATTGCCGCCGTCATAACTTATGAACGCAACTCCTGGAGTAATCACACCGGGGATCTCATTACTCCCAAAGAAGTAGAGGCAGCACGATGAATCATACATCTGAAAATATCATGCAGAACACGGCTGCTGGAGCGTCAATCGATCAGATCAGTCACGCGCACGCTGATCATGCTCAACATGGACCGCGCAAGGGCTTGATGCGTTGGCTGTTGACAGTCAATCACAAGGATGTGGGTACCATGTACTTGGTGCTCAGCTTGGTGGGGCTGATGGTTGGCGGCGTCATGGCGTTGATGATCCGCTCAGAGTTATTCGAGCCGGGCATGCAGCTGATGCAACCTCAGTTTTTCAACTCACTGACCACCATGCACGGCTTGACCATGATCTTCCTGGCGATCATGCCTGGTTTGACCGGCCTGGCGAACTGGATGGTACCGCTTCAGATCGGTGCCGCTGACATGTACTGGCCACGGGTCAACAACTGGGCTTTTTGGGCTATGCCGCCTGCCGCCATCATCCTTTGGAGCACCTTCTTCATTCATGGGGGCGCTCCGAGTGGTGGCTGGACCTTCTACCCGCCGTTATCGACCACTTATGGGCCGGAGTCGGTCGACTGGATGATCATAGCCATCCACATCATGGGGATTTCCTCGTTCTTCGGGGCTTTGAACATCATCTTGACCATCCTCAAGATGCGTGCTCCGGGCATGAAGCTGATGGATATGCCCTTGTTCAGTTGGTCTTGGCTGATCACCGGGTTCCTGTTCTTGCTGGCGATGCCCACCTTGGCCATTGCCGCGACCATGGTGCTATCGGATCGTCACTGGGGGACGCACTTCTTCGAAGCTAGTGGAAATCCAGTGTTGTTCCAGCACATTTTCTGGTTCTTCGGCCATCCCGAGGTGTACATCATGATTCTGCCAGCCTTCGGCATTATCTCCGAGGTGGTACCGGCATTCTCCCGCAAGCCGATCTTTGGTCGCAAGTCTATGTTCTATGCGACAGCTGCGATCACCTTCTTGGCAACCATTGTCTGGGCGCACCACATGTTCACCGTAGGTCTGCCGGTCTGGGGGCAGTTGTTCTTCATGTACTCAACCATGCTGATCTCGATTCCTACCGGCATCAAGATATTCAACTGGGTCGCGACCATGTGGCGCGGTTCACTTACCTTCGAAACACCGATGCTTTGGGCGCTTGCGTTCATCATCCTGTTCACCATCGGCGGATTTTCCGGGTTGATGCTGGCCAACGTGGCTGCTGACTACCAGTATCAAGACACCTACTTCGTGGTTGCACACTTCCACTATGTACTGGTGAGCGGCTCCCTGTTTGGCATCTTCGCGGGCGTGTACTACTGGCTGCCAAAGTGGACTGGCCGTATGTATAACGAACGGCTGGCGCAATGGCATTTCTGGTTGTCCGCTATCTCCATGAATATCACCTTCTTCCCGATGCATTTTGCCGGGTTGGCGGGAATGCCGCGCCGAATTCCGGACTACGCGGTTCAGTTCACGGATTTCAATATGATCTCTACCGTGGGTGCCTTCATTTTCGGCTTTTCCCAGTTGCTGTTTATCGTGCTGTTGATCAAGACATTACGCAGCGGGCAACCAGCGGGGGTTCGTCCCTGGGATGGAGCGAAGGGTCTGGAATGGGTTCTCCCCTCACCGGTGCCCTACCATACCTTTACCACCCCACCGACGGAGAAGCAGCTCCATGATGAAGGTCCAAAGGCTTATGAAAGTCACTAACCCGGGGCACCCCCTTTTATAAGGTTGGGTTGTCCTGGCAGGGGTGTCCCGCAAAAACCTGGTTATTGCAACACCCCCCCTTCAAACGCTTGAAGTGAGTTAGCCAAATTGAAAACTGATTTCTCCGAAGTACAGAAACCGACTAGAGAGGACGTCATGCGTTTTCGTCCCGCACGAGTGCAGACCATTGTGACGATCCTTCTTTTGCCGGGCTTTATTGCACTCGGTGTGTGGCAGATGCATCGTGCGGTCGAGAAAAAACTCTTGTTCGCATCTGAAGCCACAGCTGAGAAAGCGATACCACAAGTGCTTGATTCGTCGAGTTCTAACAAACTTTCTTTGCATGTTCAGGCGCACGGCCAGTACGACAAGCACCATCTTTTCCTTCTGGATAACCGGGTGCGTGATGGCCAGGTAGGTTATTTCCTGCTGGCACCGTTGCGACTGGCGTCTTCCGGTACGGATACCAAATCCGTGTTGGTCAACCTTGGCTGGATACCCCAAGGCGAGAGCCGTCAGCAACTACCCAAGGTAACTGTGCCAGATCTACCTGTGACAGTGGCTGGGCTCGCATTGCCCTCGGACTCTCCGCCATTCCATTTGACGAATCGCGAGGAATTTTCATCGGGCTGGCCCAAGGTCGTGCAAAACGTACAACCGGAACAGATGGCAAAGACACTGGGGTATTCGCTACTACCTGTCGTGATTTACCCCGATGGATCGGAGGTGTTGCAGGAACGCGAGAAATCCATGCACGCCTTTGGGCCGACTCGTCACTATGGCTATGCCGCGCAGTGGTTCGGCTTTGCAACAATTCTGGTCGGCATTTACCTCTGGCATGGATTCAAGCGGGCCAGAAACCAAGGAGAAAAACAATGGAAGGCGTAAGCAGCATATTGCCTCAGCGCAAAGGTCCCGTCGTCGGCAGCTTGCTATTGATCTTCGGTATACCACTGGTGCTGGCGTGGCTAGTCTTCCATTACTACGCCGGTATTTTTAAGGGTGGCTTGGAGCACGGCGAACTCCTGCCCTCTGGCCAAAAACTTGCCCCGCCCCTGATACACGACCTTCAGGGCAATGCCGTTTCCCCCGATTTATTTCGCGGCAAGTGGACTCTGGTCTACCACATCCCGGACCGTAAAGCCGGAACCTCTAACGGGCTTGCCAATCCTTGTGACAAGGATTGTCTAGCGCTGATGGATACCCTGCGCCGAATTCGCATTGCACAGGATCGTTCGATGCGTGAAGTTCGACTTGTGCTGGTTCTACCGCAGTACGCGGAGCAGGTTCCAGGCCTCGCGGATCAGTTCGACAAAGGCTTGCACGTCGTCACAGCAGATGACTGGCCGCTGCACGCAGGGTCAGTTTATCTCATTGATCCACAGGGATTTCTGGTGATGCGTTACCCCCCGGGATTCATCCCGAACGGGTTGCTCAAGGACCTGAAACTCCTACTCAAGCTCGCTGGCAACTAAACCATGAATCGCATGACACACGATTACAAAAATTTGCCGACCAACGGCAGAAGAACATATCGAAGTGGAGCTATCCAATGACGATCCGTACCCAATCTCTCCCCCTTGTACCGACAGCTTCTTGGCGCAGTTATTTGAAACTGTGCAAGATAAAAGTCGTCTCGCTCGTTGTATTTACTGCCCTGGTGTCCATGGTGCTTGCGTCACCACCGGGCAGTCTGCCCTGGGCAACCGTGTTGGCCGCAACGATTGGTATCGCTCTCGCAGGCGCGTCCGCCGCTGCTTTCAACCACATTGCCGATCGTGAAATCGACACGGTCATGGGGCGCACACAAAATAGACCATTGCCGACGGGCAATATCACCCGCAGCTCGGCCACCCTATTCGCCACCATGCTTGGTACGGTGGCCCTTTTGATTCTGTGGACTCTTGTTAATCCGCTAACCGCCGTACTCACATTGTTGACGCTGATTGGCTATGCCGTGATTTACACCCGCTACCTCAAATGGATCGGGCCCCAGAATATCGTTCTCGGTGGCGCTTCCGGTGCGGCGCCTGCGATGCTGGGCTGGTGTGCCATCACAGGGACGATTGGCTGGGAGGCCCTAGCCCTGTTCCTGATCATTTTTGTCTGGACCCCGCCACATTTCTGGGCCCTGGCAATAGCGCGCCGCGAGGAGTATGCAAAAGCCGGGGTGCCCATGATGCCGGTGATACATGGTGTTGCTTATACCAAACGAAGCATCTTCGCCTATGCCATGGTCCTTATTCCGGTGAGCTATCTGCCGGTAACGGTGGGGCTGAGCGGTCCCTTCTATCTGATAGGTGCAACCATTCTCGGCGGCATATTTGCCGTACGTGCCTATCACCTCATGTACGTCGACAGCGACCGCCTAGCGATGCGGTTGTTTGGTTTTTCAATCACCTACCTGACTGTACTATTTGCCTTGTTACTGGTCGATCACTACCTGCCCGTGAGTGGCTGGTCATCTTGGTAACCCAAACGGAACGGTCATGATGAACCAGGGCAAAATCGACCATCATGCTCTTGTCTCTGTGCCCGATGCTATACGCACGGTGACTGGGCGGTGGTAGAATTTCTTTATCAAAACCTGCTCCCTATCGCGGATTTTTTGCTGCCGTATGAGTTTTCCCCGACCATCCTGGTCGTCTGCCTACTGAGTGGCTACCTTTACTATCGCGGCCAACGACGTCTAGAGCGCCGTTTCGGCTGGGGCGTCCTGCTTTTCTGGATCGGGCTTATCAGTATCTACGTCGTTCTGCAAACCCAAGTGGATTACTACGGCCACTTCAGTTTCTTCATCCATCGGACTCAGCATCTGGTGCTGCATCATCTCGGACCATTCCTAATCGCGGTGTCAGCACCAGCGCCGGTGATCGAAGCCGGTCTGCCAAACGCCATCCGGCGCTACCTGGTCGACCCAATCGTGCGCAGTCCGTTGATCCGTGGGCCATTTCGGGTGATTCAGCAGCCTTTTGTCGCTGGATTTCTGTTTGTCGCCATCATCTACTTTTGGCTGATACCGAGCATTCATTTCTACGCCATGCTCAGCATCCCGCTCTACAACGCCATGAACTGGGGTATGGCCATCGATGGGCTGCTGTTCTGGTGGATGATCTTCAACCTGCGTCGACCGGGTGAGCCGGATGTGCGTCACTATGGGGTGCGGATGCTGGTCTTGTTCCTGGTCATGTTTCCTCAGATCGTGCTTGGCGCATTCATTGCGCTCAGCCCAACGGATTTGTATAGCATTTATGCCTTGTGCGGGCGTGTATTGCCAATGAATGCGCTCCAAGAGCAGGAGTTGGGTGGCCTAGTGACCTGGATTCCAGCCGCCATGATGAGTGTACTGAGTGCACTGGTACTCCTGGGTCGTTGGTCACGCGTAACACAGGAAAGTCCGGTGGAGGACATCAATTCATTTCACGACAGTCGGAACGACGCGAATCCACTCGGGGATTCGTGCAGAGCAACCTGAGGTAAACGTATGCAATTGCATGGAGTTCGCACCAGAGTGAGCGCACGGTTTATTGCGCCTGCACTGGCCACCCTGATTCTTTCAGTGATTTTGGCGGGGTGTAGCGGCAAGGAGCCGGTCAAGTGGAACGCAACCGACATTTCGGGGGTGATGGAACCGCTGACATTCAACCTCACAGATGACCACGGCAAGTCCGTCACTGGCAAGGATTATCGTGGCAAGGTGGTCATGCTGTACTTCGGTTATACCTTTTGCCCGGATGTATGCCCGCAAACCCTGACTCGGCTTGCGGCTTCCCTTCTGGCCCTGGGTAAACAGGCAGAGAAGGTCCAGGTGCTTTTCGTCTCGGTCGATCCCAACCGGGACACGCCCAAAGTATTACGCGAATACGTCAAGTATTTCTCGCCCCGGATGCTCGGGCTGACCGGCACTCAATCCCAATTGAAAGACGTGACCAAGCGTTATCGTGTTGCCTACAGCTATGGCAAGGGTTATCCAGACAAGAAGACGTTCTACGAGGTCAATCACAGCGCTTCGATCTACATATTCGATCCCAAGGGTAATGCGCGACTGCTGGTAGACCAACAGGAAACCAGCGCACAGATCACCGCCGACCTTAAGCAACTGATTGCCCAATCCTGGCCTGAACAGTGATCCGCCAGCATGCTGACACCCTCTTCGCGTTGAGTTGGCGTAGACTTGCCAGCGGTTGGCTTATCGAGGCACCCAACGTGACCACCTATCATTTCGGCATCTAACGGCATGAGTTTCCAGCCTAATCCGGCTCCAAGTGTCCGCAAGCCCTGGGCCTTTCGCCTGCACACCTGGCTTGGGGTGGTGCTATTGATTCCGGTGACGCTGGTCGCACTTTCGGGTGTGGGTTTGGCTTTCGCCCGCGAATTCGAGCGCGTGATTACCCCCGACCGTTGGACTGTCTCGGCCGTCGGCGAAGGGCAAGTCATGTCCCCAGCGGAAGTGGTGCATTTCATTCACCAGTGGCAGACGAAAGACCGTCTGCTGAGCCTTGAAATGCCCGATCGTCCCCAGGACACCATTGTCGCAACCGTGCGTGCCCCCCAAGGGCTAACCAGGGAGATCTTCATCGATCCATACCGGCAACACATCGTCGACCAACGTCTTGCCGACGATGACTCCCTGTACTGGCTCGGGCGGTTTCATAGATCACTGAGCACCGGTCTACCAGGCCAGGTGCTTGTGGTCATTTCGTCGATGGGCGTGATCGTTCTGTTCCTTTTCGGGTGGTTGAGTCGGCGACGTCGAAATGGAAGACGCTCCGTGACGTTACATTTTCGAATGGTGGCAATCGCGGCCTGGGTCTGGCTAGTCTGCGCGACCACGGGCGTGGTGGCCGTATTCGACGGGGTTTCCTTTGACACGTTACAACCGCCGAACAAGGCGCTATTCCAGGCTTCTCAGGATCTAACGGGTATCTGTTCCGGGCAACGGATCAACATGATCTGGTGGCGTGCGGACGGCACTACTTTGGCTCGATGCACCGCACCCGGTAGTGTTGGACCATTTGGCCAGAGCTATCGCAACGGTGCACGAGAGCCGACAAGCCTTTCGATGGGCGATTGGCTGGCCGCACTGCACACCGGAGGAATACTGGGTATTGGTGGGCGGGTACTCTGGTTCTGGGGTGTACTCATCCTACCGATTGCCATGCTGTCCGGCCTGCTAGCCTGGCAAAAGCGGGCGCGAAACCCGAACATTAACCCGCAACCTGAATAGGCAGAATTAACATCCTGTCGGGCTCGGACCCCCATGAGATGGTTCCTTGCACTCGGATTTTGCAGTGACGTTTTTTCAAGGCACGTTGGACTGCATGGGTACAGCACGGTCGCGAACGCAGTGGGTAAGTACGGCACCGTACAGGATGCCGGGAAGATATTTGGATTGATACGAGGGATGCCAAGGCATGAAACGACTGAAACAACTGCGCATCATGGCCATCGTGACGGTACTGGCCGTGCTATTCCTGATATGGGTGGGTAGCACCGTACGGGCTACGGGTGCCGGCATGGGCTGTCCGGATTGGCCGACCTGCTTCGGCCGCATTGTCCCGCCATTCAGCGAGGCCGATCTGCCGCCCGACTACAGGCACACTTATGCGCGGCTTGGCTATGACAAGATGAAATTCGATCCGATAAAGACCTGGACAGAATACCTCAATCGCTTGACTGGAACGCTCATCGGGCTTCTATCGATCCTGACATTCGCGCTTTCTTTCTTGACGCGTCGCCATGACGCTCGGCTGCCCTGGCTGGCTGGCGGTGCCTTTTTTCTCGTCACCCTGAATGGCTGGCTGGGCGCAGTCGTCATCGAGACGAATCTACATGCGGCGGTGGTCACCACCCATATGATGCTTTCCTATGGTGTCATTCTGCTGTTGGTGGCCGTGGTTTCGCTGACCTTGCCGGAATCCTGCGGTGTCGCAGCAGATATAAAGCACCGCTGGTTCCCCGCCTTGCCGCTTGCGACCCTGGTCACCCTGGTGCAGACCGGTCTCGGTGCGCAGGTTCGCGAACGTGTCGATCAGATCGGAGCGAACTCGGGCGATCTCCATGTCGGGGCGCATTGGCTGGACAAAATTGGCCCGGTGCTGAACATCCACATCGCTGGGGCAGTGGTTGTGTTCCTGGTCAATCTTTGGCTGATCACACGGCTGGTTGGAGGCGGGCCACTGGTGAAACGCACTCTTGTTGCCCTTACCTTGATCGTGCTCACCCAGATTCTCTTGGGCATTATCCTGATCGTGAAGGATCTGCCCATAATCGCCCAGCCTCTACACCTGCTGATCGCATCGATGCTTTTTACCGTACAAGCGTTCCTGTTGTTGATGCGGACTAGGTCTGATCGTGAGCCACGTCTCCCCCAAATTGAGTAGCAACCGGAATTAGAGTCCAATCCCATTAACAAAGGAGATTAGACATGAAGAAGCATTTTAGTGAAGAACAGATCACTGGCTTCCTGCGAGAGGCCGAATGTTGGCTAACTATGGGCGTTTGATTAAACCTTCCATAGGAAAACAATAACCCGCGCAGGAATGCATTCTGGCAACCACTCAATAACTTTGACGTAAAAAGTATCCTGACGATATTTCAAAATCCCGTGGTAAATTCAGCGTTCTAAAACAATGAGCTTTTCGCTTCCAAGGCCTACAGTCGGATTGCTCGCACTAAAAAAGGTAAGGAACCCGTTGAATGACGCCCCTCAAATGTCTTATTCCTAAAGTAACCGTAGTTGCGCTTTCCCTCGGTTTGGCCGCCTGTAACGCGACCTTTTACACCTTGGGAGGGTCAGTATCCGGGCTTGATAGCGCCGCTTCGCTTACGCTAGTGGAAGGTGGGGGAGAAACACTGGTCCTAACAGCCAATGGTGACTTTTCGTTCGCTAGAATGTTCGGAAATGGGACGGCCTACACCGTAACGGTTGGTACGCAACCTAATGGTGAAACCTGCAACATAACGAATGGCAGCGGCATCATCAATGCAACCAATGTCACGAATATCAGCGTTGTTTGCTCCCCACCGACGGTATCGACATTGGCAGGCTCCACGACTTATGGCTCGGCCGATGGACTCGGTCCTGCAGCGTCCTTTTACTATCCAACTGGTGTTGTAGTCGATACCAGTGGCAATCTGTACGTCGCCGACACCAACAATTTCGAAATTCGAAAAATCTCTCCGATCGGCATGGTAAGCACCCTGGCGGGTTCAACAACCTCTGGAAGTGCTGACGGCATCGGCGGTGCCGCAGGATTCAACTATCCAACCGATGTGGCCTTGTCCAACGATGGAGCAACCCTCTATGTTGCCGATTCGTATAACAACGAAATTCGCAAAATCGATTTAGCGACCGGTGCAGTCAGCACTTTTGCCGGGTCAACGACTCCAGGTTTTGTTGATGGCACCGGTACGGCCGCCTCCTTTCACTATCCCAAAGGCGTTAAGCTGGACAGAAACGGCAACTTCTACATTGCCGATTTCAATAACAACGCCATCCGCAAAATAACACCGGCTGGTGTTGTGACGACATTGGCGGGTTCTGTCACAGCTGGCTCCGCGGATGGTGTAGGTTCTGCCGCATCGTTCAATCATCCCAAGGGGATTGCTGTCGATACCAATGGCAATGTGTATGTCGGTGATGTCGACAACAACGAAATTCGAAAAATCACGCCGGCTGGTGTTGCGACGACATTGGCAGGTTCAACCACGGCTGGTTCCTCGGATGGTATTGGTACGGCTGCCTCATTCTCGGCACCCAAGGGCGTGGCACTTAGCACCGATGACACCGTCCTCTATGTCGCAGACGGCAATAATGAGATTAGAAAAATAGATCTGGCAACACGTATGGTCACCACGCTGGCGGGTTCAACAACACCAGGATCGACAGATGGCCCCGCCGCGAGTGCTTCGTTCAACAACCCCGTTGGCGTGGCAACTGATGCGTTGGGCAATGTCTACGTTGGCGACACGGACAACCACGAATACCGAAAAATCACACCATAGAGCAGGTTTTGTCACCGGTTTGTGGCACGTCCCAATCAATGTTCAGATTGCCTTTAGGTTAAGGTGGGGAACCAGGAGCAATGTCTATCGCGTTACAGTTTTCCCGAACATGGCATCAAGCCTCGGCTTCTGTTCAGTGAAGGTCCCCCATATTGCATTGCCTGCAATAACAGTAATCGGTGCGACACGCACGCCATAACGGGATTTGGCCTCATCGGCCACACCAGGGGTTGCCACGCTGCGCTCTTCGAAATCAATCTGATGTGCATTGAGATAGCTGCGGATGGCTGCACAATCAGGACAACCGGGACTGGTGTAAAGCAATACAGAGGCGCTCGTGATCTGAGGTGCGGTACTCAAGACTGAACCTCTGCTGCATAACCTTCACTGGTCACTGCTGAAATAAGATCCGCCGGGGCCATCTCGCCATGAACGACTGCGGAACCCGGCTGCAAGGTAACTTCAGCATCGGTTACACCCGGCACACCTTTTAGTACTTTGGTAACCGCGCGAACGCAGTGTTCGCAGGTCATGCCGGTAATCTTCAACTTGATTTCACTCATTGTTGATCCCCCTGATTCGAAGTGCTTCCACTAACCGCGTACTGATTCAGCAACACGCATGAGCCTTTCACGAACCTCGTGACCGAGTTTGTCCACCCCGGGGCGGCTGACCATCCCCAGAACGGATACCGGATCCATAAATACGACACTTACCGTGTCATCCGGTTCGGTTCGCACGACAACGTTACAGGGCAACAGAGCACCGATATCCGGTTCGGCTTCCAATGCCTGATGGGCAAAGTTCGGGTTACAGGCACCCAGGATAATGTAAGGCTTTCGTTCGATACCTAATTTTGCTTTGAGTGTGGCAGCCACATCGATCGTAGTCAGCACACCAAAACCCTCCTGCTTCAACGCCTCGGTAACCATTGGTATGGTTGATTCGTAATCTTTAGGGCTGGTGACGGAGAAAACATAAGAACTCATGGGTAATACCTCTAGGTTTTAGGGTGAGACGAAATATCGGTTGATTGGGTGATCTGGTCTGGTTGAAACGCTTTGAGCCCTTTGAGACGAAGACTGTTCCCCAGTACAAACACGGAGGATAAGCCCATTGCCACACCGGCCACCATCGGATTCAGATGAATGCCGATTGAAACGGCTACGCCCGCAGCAATGGGGATCAAAAGAATATTGTAAAAGAAGGCCCAAAACAGATTGCCTCGAATATTGGATAAGGTGTGTCGAGCGACCGTTATTGCCGTAACCACCTCGCGCAATTGGCCACGAGTAAGGGTGACATCGGCTGCCTCGATGGCGATATCTGTTCCCGAAGCCAGCGCAATGCC
This sequence comes from uncultured Halothiobacillus sp., assembly GCA_964655215.1. Lineage (GTDB taxonomy): Bacteria > Pseudomonadota > Gammaproteobacteria > Halothiobacillales > Halothiobacillaceae > Halothiobacillus. Next base: position 37,840 of record CAZZMW010000011.1, on the reverse strand, counting down.
GACATCAGCTTGAGCCAAAGCAGGCGCATCATTGATACCGTCGCCAACGAATGCAATGCGACGTCCTTTAGATTGAAATTCGATGACCACCTTGGCCTTATCCTGTGGTCGAATTTCTGCGTGCACTTCATCAATACCCAGCGATGCGGCAACCGTTCGAGCGGTCCGCTGGGCATCGCCGGTCACCATGGCGATGTTGATACCACGCTGGCGCAAGGCATCAACCACGCTTTTTGCTTCGGGTTTGACTCGATCAGCAATCGCCAGCCAGCCGAGAAACGTGCTATCTGCAGAGACAAATACTGCCGTTTGGCCAGCTTCTTCAAACCGTGCGGCTTCAGTTAGATTTGAGCCAAGCTCCACACCTTCACGCTCGAGAAAATGGCGGGAACCGACACGCACCTTGCGTCCTTCAATCATGCCTTCAATCCCATCACCGACGACTGAACGAAAGTCCTCGGCAACAAGCGTAACGACACCGCGCTGTGCTGCAGCAGTCACAATAGCACGCCCCAGAGGATGCTCGGATGCACCTTCAAGAGCCGCCGCCATACGTAGCGCTTCATCGGGTGATGGGCCACCGATATCCGATAAAGTCGGACGACCTTCAGTCAATGTCCCCGTCTTATCGAACAGAACCGTATCCACTCGGGAAAGTGCTTCCAATGCTTCACCTTTGCGAAAAAGCACACCCAACTCTGCTGCACGCCCCGTGCCCACCATAATGGCGGCGGGCGTTGCCAATCCCATGGCACAGGGACAGGCAACCACCAGCACGGCGACTGCGGCGACAAGCGCCACACTCACATTGCCGGTCAGTACAATCCAGGTGATGAATGTAATAAGCGCTATGGCCAGCACAACGGGCGTAAACACGCGAACAACGCGATCGGCCAGACCCTGTATCGGCAGCTTACCTGTCTGAGCACTTTCAACCAGCTTGATGATCTGAGCCAGAACGGTATCACGACCAACTGAAGTCGCCTCAATCACCAACCGTCCATCCTGATCGACCGTACCCCCGACGACCTCATCGCCCTGCCCTTTGGCGACAGGCAATGGTTCTCCCGTCAGCATCGATTGGTCGATATGGGCGCGTCCCTCAATTACTCGCCCATCCGTCGGAATTCGCTCTCCAGGGCGCACGACAAATCGATCACCTTTGTGCAACTGAGCCAAAGGCACGTCTCGCTCGACATCGGACTCATCCAGGATGTGTGCCATTTTCGCCTGTAAATCGATGAGTTTGCGAATAGCAGCGGACGTTCTGCCTTTGGCAAGTGCCTCAAGATATTTGCCTGCCAATACGGCCGCGATGACCACCGCAGACGAGTCAAAATAAACATGCCTGGCCTCGGTCGGAAACAAGGCAGGCAGAACGAGAACCAACACACTATAAGCGTAGGCCGCGCCAGTACCGGTCGCGACAAGTGAGTTCATGTCAGGCGATAGGTGGCGATAGGCGATGAGCCCCGGTTTGAAAAAACGGCGACCGGGGCCGAACAGTACAACTGAGGCAAGGAGCAGTTGGACCCAATCCCAAAAATCCTGGAACGGGCTGATTCCAACCAACATTCGTCCCAATGCCGGTATGAACATGACGCCCATGGACAACAACATGATCATCAGGGAGAAGCTAACAGCCAGAATCACATCACGCTTCATGGCGATGAGGTTCTCATGCTGACGGTTATCACCCGACTCAACACCTTCGGCAAGGCTGGCACCATAGCCAGCCCCAGTTACCGCGACAATCAACTCATCCGGACCAACCATCGCTGGAATATAGCGAACATGGGCGCGTTCGGTCGCTAGATTCACCTCGGCATCCAGTACAGCAGGCAAATGTTTCAGTGCACGCTCAACTCGCCCGACGCAAGAAGCGCACGTCATCCCTTCGATAGCGAGATCTATCTCGGCAACAACAGGTGTATATCCAACATCCCTGATGACTTCGACTACCTCGGCAGGACTTACCTGTTGTGGGTCGAATTGGATCGTTGCCTGTTCAGTGGCGAGATTCACACTGGCGGAAGCCACACCTGGAAGGCTGGCAAGACCACGCTCCACTCGCGAGCTACACGACGCGCAAGTCATGCCATCTACACCAATATCCAGTTCACTGAATTTTGTCACAGCAATCGACGCTCACATGGTAGTAATAAATTCATGATTAAAGAGTAAACCATTGCCAATAGAGAATCCGGCTTCCAAGTTATGAACGCACCTGAACATAAGAAACTCTTCAGAATCAAGCGCAAGCCAGTTCAGAGCACGCAGCCACAGGGAATGCCTATTTACATTGTTATACTACACATTAGGTTATCAAACTGAGTGCTGTAGTCATGGTAACCTGAATTTTCTTGGCACTATGCAGCTTTGACACGGTGGATCAGCTAATTCCAGCTCAAAACATGGTAGATTACGGCGCGTTAAGTACCCATTTCAGTAAGCCTATCCCTTGAAAGACGATTTCCACCAAATTTTACTCAAACGCATTGCTGCCAGTCCTGATTTTCCCGCCTTTGCGCGTACTGTTCAGGAGGCCTATCGCGTCATAGAAAATGATCTCGCCTCGTCGGACGAACTCGTCAAGCTCATCCTCAAGGATCCGGCACTTACGCATCGGATTTTGCGCCTGGCCAACGCCGTTGAATATCGACATCTTGGTGGTCAGGTAACGACAATCTCCCGCGCAGTTACTCTGATGGGGTTCGAAGAAATCCGCATGGCGGCACTGGCCATGTCGCTTTTCGAGCAAATCGAGTGCAAGCAACACGGTAAATTGCTTCAAAGCCGTTTCTTGCAAGCCCTCTTTCAGGCCTTCCTTGCCAAGAACCTAGCCAGTCATATAGGGGGTTTCACTGTAGAGGAGATGTTTCTAAGTGCACTATTCCAGGACTTTGGCGCCTTACTGATCTACCGCCATGCGCCAGAGGTGCTTTCGGAAATTGAGCGCGCCCAGAATGTTGATGGTTTGGATGAATCGAGCGCGATACATGCCGTGACCGGTGTTCTACCAGCGGCGCTTGCCCGGGATGTCTGTCAGCAATGGGGATTGCCCGAATCTGCACGACGTTTTCTGACCACACGCGCTACGCCCGGCAAGCTTATGGGTCTCAACCCCACGGCAAAAGCTCAGGCAATCGGTCGCTTGGCTAACGAGACGGCATCGATCATGGCCAATGCGGCCACCTTTGCGCAAATGCAGCAGGGAATGGCTGAGCTGGCCAAAGCCGCGGGGATCGATCCAATGCTGTATCAAGAAGCAGTAAACGATGCCCGTGCGCACATCCAAGAATACGAGTCCATGCTGGTTCAAACCCAGGCGAAGCCGGCGTTTTTACAACGCATGAGCATGGAAAATGATGATCAACTGCCCATAGACACCATGCCGACAGCCGCCTCAAACGAACAGCGCTCGGAAGTACTGACTCGCTGCATTGAAGATGTCACCGTCAAATTGATGAGCGATTACAAACTGGGCGATATATTCGGTCTGATTCTGAAAGCAATGGCCGAGGGACTCAATCTGGACTTGGCTGCGCTCTACATGCTTGATCGGAATAACTGGCAACTAGTACCGAAAATGGGTGAAGGCCCCCTGTACGCACGGCTTCGTACACAAATGCCTATATCGTTGAAGGGAAATTCCCGGATTGCTCAAACGTTCCAGTCGGCCGAGGATCGAGCCCTACCCCGCCCCGCCATGCCTAGTGATGACATCGCAGATTGGCAATTTTCGGGGAAATCGGATATGGCAGAAGTCTTGCCGCTTTACATCAATCGGGCACCATTCGGACTTATCTACCTGGAAGGCAAAAATAACGTCTTTCACGAAGGTAACGCCAATAGCTTACGCACACTGCGCAACCAGGCAATTCTCGCAGTCAAATCGAAATCTGTTCGGTAGGTAAATGAGACCGCTGATTTCAATTTCTCCAATTGAAGACTACCTCGTCGGAACATCGATCAACCTGGAGCAATTGTGTGCTAGCCAATGTCGTTTTGTCGTTTTGCCCGCGCGGTTGAGATCTACGATGCGTTTGATGGTGGTGTGAAGGTCATGGTGAGGTTTCTCTATGGCATTCATCGTGGATGACTTGCCAAACTGCGCAAGACCATTCGGCAAATTTCAACGAGCGAACATTCTCCAACAACGATTCAAAAAGATGCCGAATACTTAGTCCTCTACAGCGTTTTTATTCAGGAAGGCTGAAAATTGTTGACGTTCAGTGCCAGCCATCCAGAGGTTTATTTCTTCCAGATCGGCCACCGGTGCGCCGGTAAACGGTAATTGATGAAGGTAACCGTCTGGACCGAACTCCGGTGTCATGGTCGTGACGCTTACTCCGGCATCTTTCTGGCTCTGCCATATCATCTGCCACCAGCACTGATGCGCTTTTAAAGCAGCTGAATACTCAGGTGCAGCAGGATGCGGGACTTGCGCACCCTGGTCATAGCCGACGCGCGCATGTATGTGTCGGACTCGCGGCGCCAACGTCCGGATCACATCAATCTCGGTATCCATAAGCCGCTCACACACCACGCACCAGTGGCTAAAATCCGCAGTTAATCGCAATTGTGGCAAAGCACTAGCGATACGAGCCGTAACCCACGGATTGAAAAAAGATCTGCTGCGGTGAGTTTCGAAATTTATGTCGATATGATGGTCATCGGCCAACGCCATCGCCTGTTCAAAAAAACGCATGCTTTGCTCTTCAGGCCAGGCGTCACACCCAGCCAAACTGGTGACGAACAAGGGTGAAAACTCAACGCTGGATTCAAGCTTCTGAGCCAATGAATCCAAATGCATTTGCGGCGTGGCTCGTCGATCCGGAACGAAGCTTCCCGCGGTACAGATCTCGGCAATGTAGGACAAGCCACTTTGCTTCAATGCCTGGGCAAAACGTTCCCTTTGACGATCATCCTCTGGCGCAGGCGCTTCGACGCCGTCATATCCCTGCTCCACCGCACAGGCAACCAGGGCCTCATGGTCACTTGTGAAACCCCAGAAGGTTTTAAAGATTTTCAATCGCATCGCTTTAACCTGTAACAAGCCATACTCAGATATAAATGTATCCAGCCAACATAGGCTCCATGATTATTAATCGATATTTTCGCAGAAATCCGCAAGAAGTACTCGGCATGCCCTGCATCAAACCAGCGCAAAAGAACATCTAATAAAATCATCAACATGGCGAAGTTATATTTCTGATTTATGAATCCAGGGGAATTTTGCTGCACGTGAATCTACGTACGAACCCGTATAGATGCATTGTTTACACAGAAAAATAATAAGCTTATGGTACGAATTGTAAGACATGATTTTCTGGTGTGATGGAATGTATCCAAGGGGTCTTTCTCATTATCCGTACAAAACTGATATCCGTTTGGACCCAACTTTCAATACTGAAATCATCGGATCAAGCCAGAAACTTGTTGAACAATGGATTTGTGACGCGGACGTATTTGACGGGATTTAACACACCTACTTTCAGAGGGGAATGATCGATGGGGTATTACAATGGTTACGGTCCGATGTTTGGTGGCGGATGGGGAATGAACGGCTTCGGTTTCATATTCATGCTGCTGGGTCTGGTTATTCTTATCGCACTCATCGTTGGATTACTTCGTTGGCTAGCCGGTTCAGGCATCCACCACACCAATCCAGCTGACAATTCTCAAATCACGCGCCAGGCTCGTTTGGATGAAGCGTTACATATATTGGAGAAGCGTTTCGCTCATGGGGAGATTGACGAAGATGAGTTCGTCAAACGCAGACAAATCCTTAAAGACGGCCGGTAATCATCCCGGCGCTCGGGTACATCCCCGGTAATTCACTATCCAAGATAGATCATTCGATAGAGGGGGTCTATTGTGAGGAAAATTCAATTTTTAAGAGCTTTTGTCCTCGCTACTGTAGTAGCAGGGGGGAGTTCGGTCGCCGCTGCCGATCAACCAGAAGCCCCCGTCCAGGGTGGCGAATATGGTAATGGTCAAGGCATGATGGACGGGAACGGCACGGGCATGATGATGGGCAACTCTAATGGAGCTAACCGCGATGCGGATCACCAGCACATTACCCAGAACGAAAGCATCTCTCATGGAGAGCGACTCGAGCAGGAGTTCTGCATCCAATGCCACGCGATGCCGGATCCACGGCAACATACTGCCCAGCAATGGCCATATGTCGTGGCTCGAATGAACAACTATATGCACTATCGTCGCATGCCTGAGCCGGACGCTCAGCAAACTGATGAAATCATTAGATACTTGGCTAAGTATGCGCCCTACTAGAATTGCGATTTGGAATTTTGTAGAACGTTGTCCACTGGTTATTAACATCGCTTTTTGATGCGGTCGAGAACATTCAGAGATGGTTGTGCAAATTTAACAACTATCGGCAGGAGGCAGTTTTATGATCTCGCAAAAAACATGGCCCACTTGGTCTCTACTGATTCTATTGCTACTGGGGTCAATCCCTGAAGTACAAGCTATCCCTGCCTTTTCAAGACAAACGGGATTATCCTGCGCTGCATGCCATGTCGGCGCTTTTGGTCCGCAACTGACCCCATTGGGTCGCGAGTTCAAACTCAAGGGCTATATGCTGAAATCGGGAGGAGGATTCAACCCGAAAATTTCAGCACAAGTTCTTGAATCGTTCCTTCACACACAAAAAGATCAGGCAACACCACCTGCCCCCGGTTTCAACACCAATAACAATTGGGAACTGCAAACCGTCGATTTGTACCTTGCAGGTCCCATTAGCGACCACATGGGTCTGTTTACCCTCGCCTCCTATTCACAGAATGGACATAAAGTTGGTTGGGACATGACTGATCTGCGGTATGCACGAACAAGCGAACTGGGCACACATTCAGCCATATGGGGGATTTCACTGAACAACGCCCCCACAATCACGGACATATACAATACGGCGCCTGCATGGCAATACCCCTATTCCAGCGGCGATCTCGCCCCGGGAGCACCGGCCACCCCCATTATCATGGATGCCTTTGCAAACGCCTCTCTAGGCCTAACCGCCTACACTCAAATCGATGACAAGTGGTACCTGGAAGCTGGTGGCTATCGGACACTGTCACAATCTTTCCTGAATAAGGTCAATGCAGATTACATTGGTCGACTCTATCAGACCGCGCCTTATCTGCGACTGGCATATCAGACCAACCTGAGTTCACAGAGCAATCTGGAAGTTGGCGGCATGTACTTTTCCCCACAAATTCAACCGATGGGGCTGGGGGTCGGTACCGACGATTACAAGGATTATGGTGTTGATGCCAATTATCAGTGGTCCAGCAGTGACCTCAAGCACAGCATCACGCTGCAGGGTCTGTATGTGTATGAAAAACAAACGTTGAACAACACATTCGCTGAGGGCGCCGCATCAAACCTGCACAATCATCTTAATGCGACGAATGTAAATGCGTCCTACTGGTATGAAAATACGTACGGCGCTACGCTGGCAGCGATAGCCAATGATGGCAGCTCTGATGCTTTGCTCTATGGCGGATCACCGAATACAGAGGGGGGCGTTGCAGAAATCAGTTGGGTACCTTTTGGCAAGAATACGAGCTGGAATCAGCCATACATCAACCTGAGACTCGGCCTTCAGTACACCTTTTATACGAAATTTGCCGGTGACAAGAACTCAGCATCAGACAACAATGCAACGTACTTGTATTTTCAAACGATCTTTTAATAAATCAGAAATAAATACCTTTAGGATTGAACCTTTGGGTGTTTGTCAGGGAGTACTGGTCGACCTCGCCCAGCACGTACAAAGTGGGAGCAGAATGCATGCCCCATATCGTCAACGTAGGAGAAGGAATAATCATGAAACGCTTTCGACATCCTAATAAGCTCGTAACCTTGGCTTTTGCAGCAGTTTTGGCTGGAACAGCAACGAGTGCTCTGGCAGAACAGACGGATACACCTGCCCCCAACACAAGCACATACAACGGCGGATATGGCCCAGGATATGGCCCCGGAATGATGGGCGGGTACGGCCAAGGCTATGGCCCGGGCATGATGAATGGATACGGTCCGAGCTATGGCCCTTGGATGATGGGTGGGTACGGCCAAGGCTATGGCCCAGGCATGATGGGCGGTTACGGTCCGGGTTATGGAGCGGGAATGATGAACGGCTACGGACCCGGTTATGGACCAGGCATGATGGGTGGTGGTTACGGCCCAGGCTATGGCCGCAGCATGATGTATGGATATGGCCCAGGTTTCGGCCCCGGCATGATGGGTGGCTACGGTCCTGGTTATGGCCCAGGCATGATGAATGGATATGGCCCAGGTTTCGGCCCAGGAGCAAGAGGTGGCGTAGCGCGAAATCCGCTGGCTCTGAGCAATGACCAGAGAACGAAAATTAACGCCATTCAGAATCAGACCCGCAAATCCAACTGGGCGTTAATGGGTCAAATTCAGGATCAACAAGCTAAAATCGGTGAACTGAGTGAAGCGCCATCTCCAGATAATGCAGCCATTGAGAAGGCCGAAAAGGACATTTCAAAATTGCAGCAGCAGATGTATCAGAATGCCGTAGATGCTCACCAGAAAATGGATGAAGTGCTGACAAAAGAGCAGAAAGAAAGGCTACAGGGCTACTGGCAACAGTAATACCTGAAGCAACAATCTGAAGGCGAATTCTTCGGTTCTAACTTGATGATAAGCCCCGTTCGCGGGGCTTCTTTTTCTTTACTCGAAAAAAAGCGAAAGATGGACTCATCACTCCATCACGGTAAAGATCACGGGTTCACGCGGGAGACAACGAGTGAAGACTGCATCTGCCACCAACTGAATCCGATCAGGAAGATATTTCCCGTAGCAACTGGCTCAATTTATTCAGCAATGTATCTCGTAAGGTAAACAACTCTCCGAGTCGGTTCAAAGCCACTGTCTTACCGCATTCGGCACTCAGCGCCAATAATTCTTCCGCCAATGAATGAACTTTGTGATGCAATTCGACGATGCTCTGAAATACCGAGCTATTTCCGTAACGAGAGCGTCCTTCAGACCCTAACCACATCCCGAACTTGCAATGGCGATGATCCAAGGGAGGCAGCGCCAGTTCCTCTTCCTTCAGGAACCGGGCAAGGGCCGTAATCCAGGCACGGTGATCAACCCCTGCGAACAGTAAAGGCTCATCGACCCGCCTGATCGTGGGCAAATTAATCCAACTGGGCTCAGGCTTCCACGATGCAACCCATGCCGGAAAGTCTTCTCTCTTCATCGGACGGGCTATCCCATAGCCCTGCCCCAAATCACATCCCAGTCTCAACAGCATTTCACCATGAGCAACTGTTTCAACGCCCTCTGCAATCACTGAGCGACGAAAAGCCCGCGACAATCCCATCACACCTTCCAGGATGGATAGATCATCGGGATCGTCCAGCATGTCACAAACGAAAGTTTGATCGATCTTGATCTCGGCGACTGGCAATTTCTTAAGGTAAGAAAGAGATGAATAGCCGGTACCGAAATCGTCCAAGGCGAAATGAACTCCGAACGCATGACAACTCTCAAGCACCTGCGACGCACGGGTTAGATCTTCCAATGCGCTGGTTTCAAGAATTTCGAGCGTCAGATCTTGCGGGTTAAAGTCAGGGTGATTGTCGAGAATCAGCCGTAGACGGTTCACGAAATCCCCTTGCAGCAACTGGCGGGCGCCCACGTTGACACTCACCGGGACAACCAAACCCTGTGCCTTCCAGTTCGTGACCTGCTCCAATGCGGTATTAATCACCCATTCACCCAATTCGACACTCAGAGGCTGCTCTTCGATGTCGGGCAGAAATTCAGAAGGTGGAAGGACACCCCGTTCCGGATGCTGCCAGCGGATCAGGGCCTCGGCACCGACAATCTCCCCGCTGCGCATATTCACCTTGGGCTGATAATAGAGGACGAACTCCCTCTGATTGAGGGCCTGACGCAGGCGTTCCACATTTTCGTAATGACTTCGGACTCTGCGATCCAGAACTTCGTCGAATACGTGATATCGGTTCTTGCCTGCTTGTTTAGCCAGATACATCGCCTGATCAGCCTGGCGAATCAGTTGATCAGCATCCACATCTTCTGAAAATGATTGCGGATAAAACGTAATACCAAGGCTTGCCGAGACCTTTAGTGGATTCGTCCCAACCAGAACCTCTTGCGACGCAGCGGCTAACAATCGATTGAGCGAAGGAACACAGGAGTTCACGTCTGAAAGGTCCTGAAGAATAACGATGAACTCGTCCCCACCGATTCGAGCCAGGGTGTCTTCTTCGCGAAGGGTCAGCTTCATATTCTGAGCAACGGCCATCAACAGTTGATCGCCCACATTGTGACCATGATTGTCGTTAACAGATTTGAACCCATCAAGATCCAGATAGACGACAGCCAGTGACTGCCCGTGCCGCTGGGCATGAACCATGCCCTGGTGCAGACGATCAGCAAGCAACACTCGATTGGGCAGATTCGTAAGCGCGTCGTAGTGAGCGACGTGCTCCAATTGCTGCTCGTACTTCTTTGTCGCTGTGATATCTGAGAACAAGGCGATAAAGTTTCTGGGTTGACCTTCATCGTCTCGGACGACACTGATTGTCAGCATCTCGGCATAGACTTCACCGTTCTTGCGGCGATTCCATATCTCGCCAAACCAGTAACCCTGATCCAGAAGCTCCCGCCAAAGCGCCTTGTAGAAGGACGCTCCCTGACGGCCAGAGCTCAGCAGCCGTGGGTTCTGCCCGATCACCTCATCACGCTCATAACCGGTAATGCGGGTAAACGATTCATTGACATCAACGATCGCCCCGTCGGCACCAGTAATCATTATCCCTTCCCGTGCATGTGTGAATACGCGGGCTGCCAGACGCGTTTTCTCCTCAGCCAGTCTCCGCTCGGTGATGTCACGAACGATATTTACCGAATAGGGCTTGTCGAGATGGACAATCTGGGCACTGATTTCAACCGGGAAAGTCGTTCCATCCTTTCGTCGATGCACCCCCTCGAATCGGGCACTTCCTGTTTGATTGATCTTTGTATTGAGTTCCTGAAACATCTCAGGGGTGAATGAAGGATCAATATCTGAAACGCGCATGGAAAGCATTTCTTCCCTGCTGTAGCCGAGCGCTCGGCACTCAGTGTCATTCACGTCATAGAATCTCGTGGTGACCGGATCGATCACCTCAATCGCGTCGCGGGAATGATCCAGCAGGGTGCGGAAAAGCTTTAGCCGTTCAAGGTTCGCTCTTCGCTCGGTGATGTCCTCATACAAGTTGAGCACACCGAAAATGTCTCTTTCAGCAGAACACAAGGGCACGGTTGAACAACGCAGCCAGACCTCACGTCCGTCCAGTGTGGTATGCGCTACTTCATAACCGACTTCAGGCGCACCCGAATCAATTACCCGCAATTCACGTTCTACAGTGCATGGACTCTGTGCGCCATTCTTCAGCTCAGCATCACTCAACCCTAATAGTTCTGCCGAGGTTTCTACACCCATTTCATGAGCAAATGCGGTATTCCCGCCAAGATAACGAAGATCCTTATCTTTCCAATAGATACGAAGCGGGACATTCTCGACAATCGACTTCATCAGATCGTGAGACGCGCTCAAACGTGACTGGGCCTGTCTTTGCTCAGTGATGTCTACGAGGGTATGGATGATGTATGAATGCGAGCCGGATTGGCTCTTCACCGGGAATGCGCGCGAGCGGTAGATGGTGTCATCCACCACAAATATCCCGGATTCCTTCTTGCTGGGCACTTTGCCGGACGAAGCACCAAATCTGATCGGGCCGTCATTTTTGGGGTAAATATCGAAGTAAATCTGACCGCTGATTTTATCTATGGGCAAACCCGCGCGGAGCTTGTAAGCCTGATTGCAGCGAAGAATCCGAAAATCTGAGTCATACAGGAAGATTGGGTCGTCAACGACATCCAGGGCTGCCAGCCATTCCTGATAGGCATGCTCAACCTTGGAGCAAGTCTCCAGTAATTCTTTGGTTTTGGATTGTTGCTTTGCAAAGTCCCGGGCGCAACGCTGCTCTGCCTCAGACAGGGCTCGCTGGGCGCTATGAAGTTCCTTTTTCAGCCTTTCGAGCGTATCGGGCACAAATCAACTCCATTCGATTCAAATTAATTGCGCAATTGTGCAGATAAAATCAGAGTAAATCTATAGGATATTCAGGCGATCGCGGGCATTCGTATGCATAGACAAGCTATTGAAAGTCAAGAAATAAGCTAGCGTCATTCGCGGAATGCTTTCTGGATCTGGGAGACAAAAGAGCGTCTATTGCAGATAGCCCACACTCACCAGGAAAACCAACGCTGTACAAAACCATTTCCGCGCCGAATCATCCAGCGTCGGAATTCATCACCAAGCAAAATAGCCGCAGCGAAAGGTAATGCGAGTGAAACTTCAAACCAGCCAATCGGCGCCGTCCCGAAGAACGGTTGCAGGAAAGAAAGGTGAGAGATTGCGGCCACTAAAGCCAATTCAACAAAAATCCCGAACCAGATCAGCTTGTTGCTGAAAATACCGGCTGAAAGAATACTTTGTCTACGCGTTCGGCAAATCAGCACATCAGCGACCTGGCAAATGACGACGGCTGCGAAAAATGCGGTGACCGCGGTTCTGTAGAGCAGGTCAGTTTCAGGCAATGGAGCTCCCCAGGTCCATCCGCCCCGATGCAGTACGACAAAAAAGGCAAAGAAACCGGCGGCTGCCTGAATGACACCGATTACGCCATAACTCATGCCCAGCAACGGCCAGGTGAGCAACCGTTCATCACGTTTTCTAGGCGGTTGTTTCATCACATCGCTTTCAGGCCGTTCCCGCCCCAACCCAAGTGCCGGCAAGAGATCGGTTCCGAGGTCGATCGACAGTATCAGTACGACGGTGAGCGCCAATGGTGCACCGAGTGCGACAAAGGCAATGAAGGGCAATATCTCTGGAATGTTGCTGGTCAGAATGTAGGCGATGAACTTTTTGATGTTTGAGAAGATGGTGCGCCCTTCTTCAATAGCATTGACGATGGTGGCGAAATTGTCGTCCATCAATACCATGTCGGCCGCCTCCTTTGCGACCTCCGTTCCCGACACGCCCATGGCCACGCCCATGTCGGCATTCTTCAACGCCGGCGCATCATTCACACCATCGCCGGTGACCGTAACAATTTCACCTTTCTTTTGTAGAGCCTGAACAATCATGAGTTTTTGCAATGGCGTGGTACGGGCAAAAACAAGCTCACGACTATCCAGCAGGTGAGATAGCTCGTCGTCATTCATTTCAAGCAATTTATCGCCGACGATCACCTGACCATCACCGGTATAAAGTCCAACCTGGCGGGCAATGGACTCGGCGGTGGTGTGGTAATCGCCTGTGATCATGAATACGCGAATGCCCGCGTTGCGGCACTTTTCGATTGCGTCCGGAATTTCGGTACGTGGCGGATCAAGCATACCAAGCAAACCGATATAGATGAATCCATGCTCATCGGACTCTTCCGCCAAGGTCGTCTTGTATGCCAAAGCAAGGACACGCTCCCCACGTGCAGCCAGGACTTCATAAAGTTCCAGCGCCTTTTGACGAGCACCGACATCAAACTCGGCAAGCTCGCCATAACGCAGCATATGCGAGCATTTTTCGAAAACAATTTCAGGAGCGCCCTTCATGTACGCAAGATTGGGCACCCCATGCTCACCACGATGGGTGGTAATCATTCGTTTGGTTGAAGAGTCGAATGGACTTTCGTGGATGCGTGGCAAGAGGTTCGTAAAACCCCTTTCAGGCTTCACCCGTTTCGCGAAAACCAACATGGATCCTTCAGTCGGGTCACCGAGATAACCGTCCTCATTCAAACGTGCGTTATTGCAATGAACGATAGTTGCCCAGGCCTCGTCGAAACCGTCCGCTTCGGCCAGACCATCCTGATAGGCTGACCACTCGTGTTCACCCAATACCAGTGTCGTTACCTTCATTCGGTTCTGGGTTATCGTCCCGGTTTTGTCGGTACACACCACGGTGGTGGAGCCCAAAGTTTCAACCGCTTCCAGATTCTTGATCAGCGCATTCTTTTTGGCCATGCGTTTGGACGCCATGGTGAGTGCCAGTGTCACCGTAGGCAACAGACCTTCCGGCACGTTGGCGACAATGATTCCGATCGCGAAAATCAGGCTACCGATAAGTGGTTTACCCAGAAGAATACTGAGGACAAAAAACAACAGACCGAGCGTAATGGCAATGCCGGAAATGATATGGATGAAATAACTCAACTCCTTTCGTATCGGCGTTTCAACCGATCCGGTTTCTTTTGTGAGTTGAACGATCTGCCCTATTTGCGTGTTCATACCCGTGCCGTAAACCAGCACCTTGCCATTACCGCTATGAACCAGTGTGCCGGAAAACACCATATTTCGACTTTCCAGCAGATCGTCACTGGTACATTCCAGCGTGCGAAGCTGTGGCTCGCTCTCACCGGTCAAGGATGAGTGATCGACCTTGAGTTGGCTCACCTCAATCAGGCGACCATCAGCCGGTATGCGATCGCCCTCCTCCACCACAATCACATCGCCCGGCACGACGAATCGAGCATCAATACGAACCATTGCCCCATCACGCCATACGGAGACCATGGACGGGAGCATGTGGCGGAAACTTTCCATGATGCGGTCGACTTGATGCTGCTGTATGTAAGAAAACAGCGCATTCAGGAATACCACTACCAGCAGCGCGACCCCAATATAAAAGTTGCCTTCACCCGGCTGCAGATAATCCGCAAGGAAGGCCAGAATGGAACCTGCAATCAGCAGGAGAGCAAAGAAGTTGCTGAATTGACGTAAGAATTTGATTATTTCAGGCGTATCTTTCTGAACATGCAGTTCGTTGCTGCCAAATTCAGAAAGCCGCTTTTCCGCATCGCGGCTGGCAAGCCCCTCGAGATCGCAGTTCAATCGCCGCGTCAGATCTTCAAGAGGAATACGATGCTGATCGGCTACCGTTTGATGACTGCTCATAACGCCCCCGAATCGGATACAGATCACATTTCTTCCACTGTATCTCTTATCGTCAATTAACGCGCATTCGAACCCATACTTTGCAGCTGATAAAAAAACCACCGTAACCGTTATTGATTACAGCTTGGCGACTGAATTCAGAACAGAGGCTTTCCCCAAAAGGTTGGCAGTCTTTTAGACCCATCCAGAAAATTCGCCGGAAGAAAAATCACTGCACAAGGGTGGCCGACTCAGCCAATAGGTAGGTCTTGAAAGCCGAGGCAACTGGTGAGAGGAGTTTGTCACTGCGGTGAACGATGAACCAATGACGCATGATCGGGAATCCTTCTACAGAAAGTACGGCCAGACGCTTGAGCATCAACTCCATTTCCAATGTCTGTTTCGAGATGATCCCCAAGCCCAATCCGGCCTGAACGGCCATTTTGATCGCCTCGTTACTGTTCATTTGCATGCTTTTGTGGATTTTCAACTCTCTGGCTGAAAAGAACCGCTCCATAGCGCCCTGTGTACCCGAGCCATCCTCTCGCACGAGAAAGGATTCGTTCGCAAGTTCGGCGATCGGAATATCAGACCGGCCGACCCAGGGGTGATCGACCGGTGCGATCACAACCAGCGGGTTATCCATGAATTGTGTCGCCTCAAGACCCAAACCATCGGGAACCTGCCCCATGATAGCTAGGTCAATCCGGTTTTCTGACAACAAACTCAACACTTCGGCCCGGTTGGATACTTCAAGGTGGATCGACACTTTAGGGTAACGTCCACGGAATCCGGCTAGGATTCCCGTTGCCACCGCATTCACCGTAGAGGTCACCGCAATATTCAATTGCCCCTCTTCAACGCCTTTGAGTCGCGCCAGGGCATTGCCAAGATCAGTCAGCTGAGCTGATATGTTTCCGGCTGCATGCTGAACATTTCGCCCCGCTTCGGTCAGAAAGATTTGTTTTCCGACCTGTTCCGTGAGTGGCAACCCAACGAATGATTCAATCTTACGTACCTGCATGGAAACACCGGGCTGGCTCAAGTGAAGTTCTGCCGCTGCCTTGGAGAAGGACAGATGTCTTGCCACGGCCTCAAAGACCACCAATTGACGCAAAGTTAGTCGGCGCATTGTATAAGTTCAGCCTTATGCTTTATCTAAAGATTATTGATTATTAATTATATCAGGCGGGTTTTAAAGTGCAGCGGCGTGTTCAGGGTTCGTCCTGAATTTTTTATAAACAGAGGAGTTACATCATGGATCAATCCGCGCGTTACGCCGACCTCAGCCTGAAAGAAGAAGATCTGATTGCCGGTGGCAAGCACATTCTTGTCGCCTACAAAATGAAGCCAAAAGCAGGCCACGGTTACCTCGAAGCCGCCGCTCACTTCGCGGCTGAATCTTCAACCGGTACCAACGTAGAAGTTTCAACCACTGACGACTTCACCAAAGGTGTTGACGCGCTGGTTTATCACATCGATGAAGCCACCGAAGACATGCGCATTGCATATCCGATCGAACTGTTCGACCGCAACGTCACTGACGGTCGCTTCATGATCGTGTCGTTCCTGACCCTGGTTATCGGTAACAACCAAGGCATGGGCGACATCGAATACGGTCAGATGATCGATTTCTATGTTCCAGAGCGTTGCATCCAGATGTTCGACGGCCCAGCCACCGACATCTCCAACCTGTGGCGCATCCTCGGTCGTCCGATCGAAAACGGCGGTTACATTGCCGGTACCATCATCAAGCCGAAACTGGGCCTGCGCCCTGAGCCATTTGCCGCTGCTGCATACCAGTTCTGGCTGGGTGGCGACTTCATCAAGAACGATGAACCACAAGGCAACCAGGTATTCTGCCCGCTGAAGAAAGTTCTGCCGCTCGTGTACGACTCAATGAAACGTGCCCAAGACGAAACCGGTCAAGCCAAGTTGTTCTCCATGAACATCACCGCTGACGACCATTATGAAATGCTGGCCCGTGCCGATTACGCACTGGAAGTATTCGGTCCCGATGCCGACAAACTCGCCTTCCTCGTCGACGGTTTCGTTGGCGGCCCAGGCATGATCACCACGGCCCGTCGTCAATACCCAAGTCAGTATCTGCACTACCACCGTGCCGGTCACGGCATGATCACTTCTCCATCATCCAAGCGTGGTTACACCGCGTTCGTTCTGGCGAAGATCTCCCGTCTGCAAGGTGCTTCCGGTATCCACGTGGGCACCATGGGCTACGGCAAGATGGAAGGCGAAGGCGACGACCGCAACATCGCGTACATGATTGAGCGTGACGAAGCGCAAGGTCCGGTGTACTTCCAAAAGTGGTACGGCATGAAGCCCACCACGCCAATCATCTCCGGCGGCATGAACGCACTGCGTCTGCCCGGCTTCTTCGAGAACCTGGGCCACGGCAACGTCATCAACACCGCAGGTGGTGGTTCTTACGGCCACATCGACAGCCCGGCGGCTGGCGCGATCTCTCTGCGTCAATCCTACGAGTGCTGGAAAGCCGGTGCCGATCCGATCGAATACGCTAAAGAGCACAAAGAATTTGCGCGTGCATTCGAATCCTTCCCGAAAGACGCCGACAAGCTCTATCCGGGCTGGCGCGAAAAACTGGGCGTCCACAAGTAATCGACGCCTAGCGTAAGACACACACCCTCGGTTCGCCGGGGGTGTTTTACGCCTGACTTATGGCCATCTGAGCCATGCACATGCCGAGATGTGTGCATCGCCCAGCTTGCTTCTTCAGTCCCACCGCCCTTGACCGCCCTCTCAGGACGACCATACAGGGGCAATCTTCCGAGCCAAATCGATAGGGAACAACGCCATGACCGATACAGAACAATACAAAATCCAGCATGAACCTTTCTATCAACAGCAGAAAAACGAAGTGGCGCTGTATGAGTCGGCCTACCGCAATCATCTGCCTGTTATGGTTAAAGGTCCGACCGGCTGTGGCAAATCCCGTTTTGTCGAATACATGGCGTGGAAGCTGGGCAAACCGCTGATCACGGTGGCGTGTAATGAAGACATGACGGCCTCAGACCTCGTGGGTCGCTACCTGCTTGACGAAGGTGGCACGCGCTGGCTTGATGGCCCGTTGACTACCGCCGCTCGTATCGGTGCCATCTGCTATCTCGATGAAGTAGTTGAAGCTCGACAGGACACCACGGTGGTTATTCATCCTCTGACCGATCATCGCCGCACCCTGCCACTGGACAAAAAGGGCGAACTGATCCACGCACATCCTGATTTCCAGTTGGTGATTTCCTATAATCCCGGCTATCAGACCTTGATGAAGGATTTGAAGCAATCCACCAAGCAGCGTTTTACCGCCTTCGATTTCGATTATCCGGATGCAGCACTTGAAACCGAGATTGTGGCCAAGGAAACCGGCATGGCGTCCGATACGGTCGCCAAGTTGGTGAAAATCGGCAACGTGGCCCGCAATCTGAAAGGACACGGACTCGACGAAGGTATTTCAACCCGTCTGCTTGTCTATGCAGCAACCCTGATCAAGGATGGTGTGTCGCCACAAGATGCTTGCCGCATGGCGCTGGTTTGCCCAATCACCGATGATGTCGACATCCGTGAAACACTGGATCATGCGATCGACACAACCTTTGCCTAACCTACTCGAGGTGGAAATGGAGCAATCAATCATCACAACCTCCGTTCTCACCTGTCCGCATTGCGGCTTTGCGCAACAAGAAACCATGCCTACCGACGCTTGCCAATGGTTTTATGAATGCACGCAATGTCACGAGTTGCTACGCCCTAAGCCGGGTGATTGCTGTGTCTTCTGCTCCTATGGCAGCGTTCCGTGCCCCCCCATCCAAATTTCCGGCAAAGGAAGCTGCGGCTGCCATGGATAACACGCTTTCCCAGGATCCCCAGCTCCAGGCATATTGGACAAAGCTCGACACCCGGTTTCCCCAGGCTGAAGCCATCTTCGAAGACTGCATAACCGAAGCACTCGCATCTCTCGGAACCGAAGGGATCGATGCCTATCTCGAAGCCGCTCGCGTGATTGGCAAACTCGGGCGCGGGGTGGAGCCACTGCTGGCGTTCTTGGAGGAATGGCCCGCAACGGCAAGAGCAGTAGGTGAATACGCACTTCCGGCCGTTATGGGCACCATCCGTGTCATGCAAAAATCGCCCAATGGCCGAGCCATTGATCCGTTTATCCGCACACTGGCACCAGTAGCGCGTCGGCTGCAATCGGCAGAACAACTTCAGGGATATCTGGATATCACACTGGATCTGATGGAGAAAACCACTGGTTCGATCCATGGGCATCACACCACATTCCCCAGTCCCGGATTACCTGACTTTCTGACTCAGGCACCGAACCTGCTCAGCTTGCTCACGCTCTCCGGCATGAAGAATTGGGTGGATTATGGAATCCGCAACTACAACAACCATCCCGAACGCCAGAAGGATTACTTCAGCCTGCAATCAGCGGACAGCCGCGCCGTGCTACAACGCGAACGGCATGGCACGCTACTGGTCGACAACGAGCGAAATCTTGATATGTATCTGCGCGCTTTGTGGCAGGACAGCGAGCAATTGGTGCCCTACTCCACCGCGTTTGATGAAATACGAAAGCCCATTCCTTATTACGACAAACTCGGCATTCGACTGCCGGATGTATGCGACGACAGTAATGGTATCCGAGGCATTGATCGCTACCGTGCCATGCTCGCGCACATCGTTGGGCACCGTCGCTGGTCCGAAGCGCAGATCGCTGACAACTGGAGTCCATTCCAGCGCATGGCGGTCGAGTTCTTTGAAGACTGTCGCATCGACACGCTACTGATTCGCGAATATCCCGGTATGCGGAAACTCTTTCTCGCACTGCATCCCAAACCGGAAGAGAATGCCTGCGACCCGGAGACCACCTCCTGTCTGCGCCATCGGCTCGCCATGCTCTCACGGGCTCTGCTCGACCCGGATCACGGCTACCACGATGCCGACCTCAATGAATTCGTCGCGCGTTTCAATACGCTCATGGCGCAAGAAACCACAACGACCAATGAGGTTGCCCTTCTGGCACTGAGTTATGTGGCCCGTACGCGTCGCCAGAGCGATCAGTTCGCCAAGGTTCATTTCGATAATACCGTCATTGAGTACCGTGACGATAACCGTCAACTGTGGAAATTCATCGAAGCGGGCGACGAGGAAGAAGCCTTCGACGAACAACGCAAGATCGAACCACAGGAAATTCAGGGCCTTCCACCGCGCCATTATTCCGAGTGGGATTACAACAGCCAAAGCTATCGTCCGGATTGGGTGAGCGTCTATGAAGCACTACACCCCAGTGGTAATGCCGCCGATATTGACCGTCTACTGCAAAAACATGCGGCTCTCGCGAAACATCTCCAGAAAATGCTCGACGCACTCAAGCCGCAGGACAAGGTTCGTATCCGCTATCAGGAAGAAGGCAGTGAGCTGGATCTTGACGTGGCCATCCGCTCACTGATCGACTACAAAAGTGGCGCAAACCCCGACCCTCGCATCAATATGAGTCACCGTACCAACGGTCGCAGCATTGCCGTCATGCTGCTACTCGACCTGTCGGAATCGCTCAATGAAAAGGCGGCGGGTAGTGAACAGACCATTCTTGAACTCAGCCAGGAGGCCGTATCACTTCTGGCCTGGGCCATCGACAAGCTCGGCGACCCCTTCGCCATCGCTGGCTTTCATTCCAACACCCGTCACGAAGTACGTTATCAGCACATCAAAGGCTACAGCGAACGCTGGGACGATGAGGTCAAAGCCCGTCTGGCGAAAATGGAAGCTGGCTATTCAACCCGCATGGGCGCGGCAATGCGCCACGCAGCCCATTACCTCAGCGCCCAAAAGGCAGACAAGAAACTCATGCTGATCCTTACCGACGGCAAGCCTTCGGACGTGGACACTTCAGATGATCGTCTTTTGATTGAGGACGCTCGCCAAGCGGTCAAGGAACTCGATCAACAGGGGATTTTCCCCTATTGCATAAGTTTGGATGCCAGCTTGAAAACCGGCGATGACGATTATGTTCGCGACATATTCGGCCAGCAGTACACGATCATCGACCATATCGAGCGCCTGCCCGAACGCTTACCGCAGCTGTTTATGGCGTTGACCAAATAGTCTATCGACCCTGATGACAAACCCTGAGGTCAGGCGTGCATTGGAGAAAACACCGACTCAGGTGTTGACTTGCTCGGGGCGCTCCAACAAATAATCCAGGAATGCCCGCGCGGCAACCGAAAGTTTCCGACCGGCAGGATAGATGGCATACCAATGCCGCAGAATCGGAAACCCCTGCACGTCCAGAATTGCGAACTGACCGGGTTGATTGAGTGTAAGCGTGTCGCGCGACAATGCTGAAATACCGAGTCCGGTAAGAATCGCCTGCTTGATGGCCTCGTTACTACCCAACTCCAGTCGTGGACGAACCGTAATGCCCAATTCAGCGAACCTTCGCTCAATGGCGTTGCGGGTACCGGAGCCTTTTTCACGCATCAGCCACGGTTCTTGGGCCAGGCGCTTGAGGCTTATGTTTTTCTCATTGGCCAAAGGGTGATCCGGCGCGGCCAGCACGATAATTGGGTTATCCATGATGGGCGTGGATTCGATTTCCATATCCTCGGGTGGCTGGCCAAGCAGATAAAGATCATCCAGATTATTGGCAATACTCGCCAATACCTGTTCCTTGTTGGTGACGCGCAAACTCACATCGATTCCCGGATAGAGCTTGGCGAACTCGCCCAGTAAACGCGGTGCAAAATACGAAGCAGTGGTAATCGCCATCAGACGCAATTGGCCCTTCTTCAAACCCTGTCTTTCGGCAACCGACATTGTAAACCGATCCATGATGCCGAAAATTTCACGCGTTGCCTGCGCCAGTTCCTGTCCGTCCTCTGTCAGGTAGATCTTCTTCCCCGACTGTTCGATCAAAGGAACACCAACCATTTCCGATAGCTTCTTCATTTGCATGGACACCGTTGGCTGCGTCAGAAAAAGCTCTTCAGAGGCACGGGTAAAACTTCCGAGCCGAGCAATAGCTTCGAAAATTTCAAGTTGCCTAAAGGTAGTGTAATTACGCATATCCGCTCCTGTTGATCTGGCCAGATTCACAGTGCCAGGTCTGTTTCTTGTCGCTTCATTTTGATTATGAACGATTTATAAGTATTCAGAGCACACACATAAAACAAAGGCTGCCCAAACCTTGTTTGTCGCCAAGCGTGAACCGAACAAGATTTGAGCCATAGAAAAAGCCCCTGATGATAATTTCTTATCGATCAAGGGCTTAGGTTTGGTTGCGGGAGTAGGATTTGAACCTACGACCTTCGGGTTATGAGCCCGACGAGCTACCGAGCTGCTCCATCCCGCGTCAGTAGGAGGCGCA
This sequence comes from uncultured Halothiobacillus sp., assembly GCA_964655215.1. Lineage (GTDB taxonomy): Bacteria > Pseudomonadota > Gammaproteobacteria > Halothiobacillales > Halothiobacillaceae > Halothiobacillus. The sequence continues at coordinate 15,426 of CAZZMW010000011.1, read as the reverse complement.
TATTATAGATTTCTAAAATGTTGTCAAGGGCTGATTTCATTTCCATGCAGCGGGAACTGTCATTGTGCCGCTTTAGTTGCCACTACAGGTTTTGCCGCCATCACGGCATCTGATACGACTTTGTTTCGGCCAGTCGCTTTTGCCTTGTACAAGCGCTCGTCAGCCAGCGCAATCAATTCATCGGCGGCGATGGACTTTTGCCCTGTAGTTGCCGCCACACCAATACTCGATGTCACCTGGAGCAGTTGGTCGCCCAGATTGATTTGGGACTGACTGATGGCGAAGCGAATGCGCTCTGCCACTTCGCGTGCGTCCTGAATACTCGCACCGGGCAAGACCACGACGAACTCCTCCCCCCCATACCGCATCAGCACATCACCCTCTCGCAAGATTTCCCGGCAGACGTTGGCCGTGCGAATGAGCACTTTATCGCCACTCAAATGTCCATACGTATCGTTCACCCGCTTGAAATAGTCCAGATCAAGCAGTAACACGGACAAAGAAGTATGGTCACGGGAGGCGCGCGTCAGTTCTTCTTCCAAGCGCTTGTAGCCGAATCGACGGTTATAAATGCCTGTTAGCGGATCAAGGGCGGCAACACGCTGAAGATCATCATGCAGAAGCGCATTATTGAGCGCCAGACCAAGTCCTTGCATCAATAAAGGCATCAATCTAGGCACATCCTCGGCAAAAGGGGTAGCCGAGGCAAGGACCACCCACCCCAACACAAAACCGTGGTTCTCGATCGGCGTCAGCAAGACATCACTGGGGACGAAATGGGAAAGGATGGCATCAACGGTCACGCCAGGCGGCAAGGTGATTCTCATCTGAACCGCCTCATCCTTCGAGTTGAAAAAGACTTTATTCTCAACGAGCTTTTCAGGATGGGAGAGGCCTCTTGATGCCAGTACTGTCCACTCGCCCTGACGCTCAAGCACAATCGCTCCACCCTGAGCATGTGCATTAGCCTGCAACAGCCCCAGCGCCTGATCGCCCAACTCATGCAAATCAAGCTTGCTTGAGAGCGTCTGGGTGAAGTCCCGAATCCGTGCCTCGACCATGTGCGCTTCATGCAAAGCATGAAGTAAAGCATTGTAACTTTGAGCAACAGCCCCGAGTTCATCTTCGTCCTGTTCATGCAGACGGCAAACGGCCGGGTTGCAAGCCGTCCAGTCTCCACTGAAGGTTGCCAACTGCATGGCCGCACGTACTTGCTGCATTCTTGCGCTCAGTTGCCGCAAGCGCGGTCGGACGATACGGCTGGCAAGGGCGAAGTTCAGCCCACCGACGACAAGCCCTGCCACGAGTGTGGCAATGACGAAAGTAGGTGAAAAGGCGGTTGATTTTGGAACACCGAAACCCATCACGAACACGGGGAACGCAGCCCCCATAACCACGCCCATTGTCACCATACCCCAGGCCAAGGCACGAAAAACGTGTTTTGACATCTGCATCCTGCATTACCCCGTTTGATTTCTCGTTTGAACCCAGCACTTTCTTTCTTATGAAGAATTGGCGGACATCTAGCCATACTACCTTGTGACAGGAAGATGTCATCTCAAGGATTTTTGGGCGGGATTAATAAGTCGACAGGTTTACGCAACAGGGCAATAACCCGATATAACCGGTTTTAGATAGATTGTTCCCAGTGCCATGCATGAGCAATCATATCCGCCAGGGCGGGATAATCGGGTTTCCAACCAAGCTGTTGGTGCGCCAGAGTAGCATCGGCAATCAAACGAGCGGGGTCTCCGACCCGGCGATCGCCGATCAGGACAGGGATTTCCTTGCCGGTCACTTCGCGGGCTGTCGTGATGACCTCAAGTACCGAATAGCCATCGCCATTACCCAGGTTGAATTGCTGGCTTTGATCATGCTTTTGCAACCACTCCAATGCCAACTGATGAGCAGAACAGAGATCCTGTACATGGATATAGTCCCGCAGGCAACTACCATCCGGGGTTTCGTAATCTGTACCGAACACATGAATATGCGAACGGCGACCTGAAGCAGCCTGTAACACCAGAGGAATGAGATGCGTTTCCGGATTGTGGCGCTCGCCCAGTTCCCCTTCAGGATCGGCCCCAGCAGCGTTGAAGTAGCGCAGACACACGGATCTCAAACCATAAGCGCGATCATAATCCGCAAGAATGTGCTCAACCACCAACTTACTACGGCCGTAGGGGTTGATCGGATTTTGCCGGTGAGATTCGTCAATCCGATCAGTTTGGGGTTCTCCGAATGTCGCCGCCGTGGAAGAAAAGACAAAATGCTTTACTTGGTGGCGAACCATCGCATCCAGAAGATTGAGCGTATTGGCAACATTGTTGCGGTAGTACTTACCGGGATCACTAACCGATTCGCCGACGAGGCTAAAAGCGGCAAAGTGCATGACGGCATCGAATCGATGGGAATGGAACAACCGATCCAGTAGTTCGGTATCGGCCATATCTCCAACGACCAGTTCGCCGTAGCGCACGGCATCAGCATGACCGGTAGAAAGATTATCGAGAACAACAACATGGTGGCCCGCACGAGCGAGATATTTCACCATGTGCGAGCCGATATAGCCCGCACCACCGACCACGAGTATCGACTGCATCAATCGTCTCGGACGCAATCCACAAAATAAGATTTGACGTGATCGGCTTCTTCGGCAACCAGTCCGTGGACATCGGTCTCGAATCCGGGCAGTTGCTTGTTGAACTCTCGCGCGAACTTCAGGTAATCGACAATCGTCTTGTTGAAGCGCTCACCTGGAATCAGCAGTGGAATACCCGGAGGGTAAGGCGTAACCAGCGAAGCGGTAATGCGGCCTTCAAGTTCGTCGATTGGCACACGATCAATCTGCTTGCGCGCCATTTTCGCCCAGGCATCCGCTGGCCGCATGGCAGGTTCCATATTCGAGAGATACATCTCGGTTGTCAGGCGCGCAACATCGTTCTTCTTGTACAAATTGTGCAATTGCTGGCACAGATCACGCAAACCAATACGCTCATAACGAGGATATTTGGCCACGAAATCAGGCAGAATGCGCCACAGTGGCTGGTTCTTGGTGTATTCATCCTTGAACTGTTGCAAGGCAGTCAGCAGCGTGTTCCAACGGCCCTTTGTAATACCGATCGTGAACATGATGAAAAAACTGTACAGGCCGGTTTTTTCCACGACAACACCATGTTCGGCAAGATATTTGGTAACAACCGATGCCGGGATGCCGGTTTCGTCGAAATCTCCGTTTAGATTCAGGCCGGGCGTAATCAGGGTAGCTTTAATCGGATCAAGCATGTTGAAGCGATCCGTCATCCGTTCGAAGCCGTGCCACTCATCATCAGCACAGATCATCCAATCGTCCTGCGAACCGACGCCCTCTTCCGCCAGATGATCCGGTCCCCAGACTTTGAACCACCAATCGTCGCCGTATTCAGCATCGACCTTGCGCATGGCACGGCGGAAATCAAGCGCTTCGAGAATCGATTCCTCGACCAGCGCCGTACCACCCGGCGGCTCCATCATTGCCGCGGCCACATCGCAAGACGCAATGATCGCGTACTGCGGCGATGTGGATGAGTGCATCAGATAAGCTTCGTTGAACACATCGCGGTCGAACAGATGCTGCTTGCTATCCTGAACCAGGATCTGAGATGCCTGCGACAGCCCTGCCAGCATCTTGTGGGTGGATTGAGTCGAAAAAATCACCGACTTCTTGCAACGAGGACGATCGGCGCCGATGGCATGATAGTCACCATAGAAATCGTGGAAGGCTGCATGGGGTAACCACGCCTCATCGAAATGCAGGTTGTCGACATAACCATCCAACTCGTTCTTGATTTCTTCGACGTTGTAAATAATGCCGTCGTAGGTTGATTGAGTGATGGTGAGAATTTTCGGCACCTTGTCTTCAGCTAAAGACGCAAAGGGGTGTGCCTCTATCTTTGCCTTGATGTTCTCGACCGAGAATTCGCTCTGCGGGATTGGCCCGATGATGCCGTAATGATTGCGCGTAGGCATCATGAATACCGGGATTGCGCCCGTCAGGATGATCGAATGCAGAATCGATTTGTGGCAATTGCGATCGACTACAACGATATCGCCAGGAGCGACATTGGAGTTCCAGACCATCCGGTTACTGGTTGAAGTTCCGTTGGTTACGAAGAACAGGTGATCGGCATTGAAAATGCGTGCGGCATTACGCTCGGACGCGGCAACAGGACCGGTATGATCGAGCAGTTGCCCGAGTTCATCGACCGCATTGCACACGTCGGCGCGCAGGAGATTCTCACCAAAAAACTGGTGGAACATCTGCCCTACCGGGCTTTTCAGGAAGGCAACGCCGCCTGAATGACCTGGGCAATGCCATGAATAAGAGCCGTCCGCAGCATAACCGGTCAATGCACGGAAGAAAGGTGGTGACAGCGAATTCAGATAAGACCGAGCTTCACGAATCACATGACGCGCCACGAACTCGGGCGTGTCCTCGAACATATGGATGAATCCGTGCAGTTCCTTGAGCACTTCGTTGGGCAGATGTCGACTGGTCCGGGTCTCGCCATAAAGAAAGATCGGGATGTCGGAATTACGGAAACGAATCTCATGGATAAATTTACGCAGCTGAGCGATGACGGGCAGTTCCTGATCCGGTTCATTATTCAGCGTGTTGAATTCCTCATCATCGATTGAAACGATGAAAGCGGAAACGCGACTCTGCTGCTGCGCAAAAGATGCTAGATCGACGTAACTCGTCACGCCGAGCACTTCCTCCCCTTCCGCACGTATGGCGTCGGCCAACGCACGCACACCAAGACCCGAGGCGTTTTCAGAACGAAAATCTTCATCAATGATGACGATGGGGAAACGAAATAACATGGCGTGATTCCTGTAGCGGACGGATCAGTGAAACAGTGCGTGGCACGAGTGAACTAATGGTTCGCATTCTAACGCAGCAATGCATCAATTTTGGGCTTTTTGCATGACGCTTTCTTGAACGATCGAACTGCTTTAAGTTTGTGATGCCGTGTGGGTATCAGCACGATGCAACTCTGTGGGATATTCGATGGCAATGATTTCAGCGTAAACGCGGCGCGGCGCCGCAGTTTCACTCGGCAAATAGAGCACCACTTCGGCATCCAACTCCTTGCCAAGCACGGCCTTGGCGAGGGGGGAGTCGATACTGATCAGTTGATTTGCAGGATCGATCTCATCGGGTCCGACGAGGCAAACCGTTTGCTCACGATGATCTGCATAGAGCAAGGTGATGCGGGCACCAAAATAGACCTTGTTCACATCGGTAGGTGGCTGTCTCACCACCTTGATGTCGCCCAGTCGCTTTTGCAGATAGCGGATGCGACGATCGATTTCACGCAGTCGCCGCTTCCCATAGATGTATTATAACCCCAGTAAAATACATACTATTTTGTGGCAAAAAGTTTATCATACAGGCAGATCGACAAGAGAAAACAATGTTACAACCCCATACTATATACTATACGTTATATGCCGTTCGTCACTAAAGTTAACGTTAGCTATACAGATAGCGACAGTGGACTGTCATTCGATCTTCCAGCTCTCTTCACAGAAAGTGGGCTAATTGTTTCACACCTGAGATACCTCGCCTGGTTCCATCAGAAAAGTTCCTCATGGAAAGAAAGATCAGTGTTCTCTCTAAAGTTGCTGATTGAATACATAAACGCCCGCACTATTCAGTCATCGACTGCAACGGACCTGCTGAAATCATTCAGCACTCAATTAGTTACTGGCACAATTGATTATGACAGCTTTGACGATCCTCTTGGCCTTTTCTGGAAACCACGAAAGATCAGAGATTCAAACAGTATCTTGTTTCATATAACTCATTACACAGATTTTCTAGCGAGGCAAGCGGGATATGAAACATCAAGGATAAACCCCTTCATAAAATCCACAAACCATGAAGAACGCCTTAACTGGTGCGCCTACTATCAGCAGCAAAGAAATGTATTCCTAAATCATCTATCCACTCCAAGAAATCAGGATCAGGTGAGACTCATTGGCCATCACCAAGATCATAATATTGATAACGATAAAGTATTCCGATTTCCTGAGCACGAGCTGGAAAGGCTTATTTATCTAGGCTTTAATAAAGATAGTATTCCTGATTACAAATCACAGGCCATCACGATGCTGCTTAACTATGGTGGTCTTCGGAAAAGTGAAGTTTTTCATATATACATTTCAGATATAACTCAAAACCCCCTAAAGCCAGAAGAAGCGCTTGTTCGAGTTTATCATCCAGAATTTGGCTCCTCGCCCGACCCCTATTACAAAAACCGAGCTGAATACTTGATGGGCACAACCCATTACAAGCCCCGCAACAAATATCGCCTTTCTGAGCGATTATTTGCCGGATGGAAATCTCCATTACTTACCAGCAGAGACGGACATTTCGAAGTAATATTCAGCCCACCCAGCAAAGCGAGAGAGTTTTTAAATGTATGGGTCAATTATCTTAAGTTTCAGCGGGTCGATCCGCCTGATTCTGATTTTCATCCATTTGCTTTCACCAACAGCGATGGTCACCCAGAAACTCTTAAGAACTTCCAGCGACAACACAAGCTTGCAGTAGAAAAAATTGGCCTAGAATTCAGCAAAGCAGCTGGCACAACAGAGCACGGCCATCGTCATGCATATGGTTTCAGGCTGAGAAGCTATGGGCTGGATCAAATCGAAATTCAAAAAGCCATGCACCACAAAAGCCCCACGTCCTGCTTAGTCTATATCAAACCAACAAATGAAGAAGTTCGCGAAAAAATGCGAAAGGTGGAATTATAATGGCTGATTCGCATCAGACAAATTCATCAATTGCAAGACGAAGAACCTATAACAATTTATTAACATTTAATGAGTTGAAGTCGGAATGCAAACGTCTTGGAATAAATAATAGTGTTGAATATAAAATTCGCCATAGAGATCACCCTGGTTTCCCATCACACCCAGAAAGATTTTATGCTCGCGAATGGATAAGTTATAAAGACTTTTTTGATATTTCAGATTTTGTACCGTATGAAGATTTGGTAAAAATCGTTCACCCACTAAATTTAAATAATGCCAAAGAATATAAAAAATTTGTAAGCAACCAGAATGATCCAACCCTACCCAACGATCCACAAACTGCTTACAGTTATGCGTGGGAAAATTGGTATCGCTTCCTAGGCAAAGAAGAACCCTTCAAGCCCGACTACATTCACCCACACTTCAAGGCATGGGCTGACAGAATTAATGAGTTCATGAAAGAAGCGCGTGGTGGTGAAAGTAAAATCTCTAGCATCTGTCGATTTGTCCGACTGTTCATCGAACCACACGATAAAAGCACTAGTCCAGAAATATTCCTCACTCAAGATCGCTATGACATCAAACCTTACCGGGTAATATTGGACAATTTCGAAACAGACAACCTGAGGCGCAACGTAATCAAGTCAGTTAATGAATTCCTTGATTATGTAATTGATAAACATCTCACAGTTGAGGACGAAGAAACAGGCGAAATTGCTAGGGTCATGGGTGCCCGCAATCCTCTGTCACTATTGCTAACAGATCAAAGTGTCACTGCACCATCTCGTTCTGAGTCGACCAAGCCAAGTCTGCCATACCATTTCGTAAAAAAAGCTCAGGAATGGATTATTCCACCGCATGCAAAGCATTTTAAGGACCTGAAGCATCTCCAGAGTTTCGAAGCAGATTGGGTAAAAGTGCGCCATGAGGATATTGACAGGAATGATCCTGATTGTGTTTTTAGAAAAGTTGACGGCAACTTTTTCATGTGGGTTCCAACGGATTGGATACATACATTTACTCTAACGAAAGTCCCACTTCGTGGCCGCCAAATCGCTTACAACGATTCTGGCGAAGGTGATAAGTACATCGCAGATATAGATACTGCTGGGAAGCTAGTCTGGCAAATCAACCAATCCTCATTCGCAGGCATGACGAACAATCAGGCATTTATTAAAAAAATGCCTGATGGCGGTGTTGGTATTTATGTCACTACTAACAAAACAAGCAATAACGGCGAAGGGTATTCCATACCCTGGATGCCAGAAGATATGGCCTATTGGCTAATCAAGCTGCGAAAATGGCAGCAAAAGTACAATCCAATTAATGCCCCAACCAGCTGGCTATCTTGCAACAGAACCAGTTTTAACGAGCAACAACTTAAAGCTCGTGGCATCAACTGCTTCTTATTTAGGGCTTATCAAGATGTTGAACCCAAAAACGTCAGCACGGCTCTTGCACCTAGGTTGGCAATAGCACTGCACAACATTCAGCCTTCCAACCTCACCTTAGCTGAATGCTCTGGTGACAAAGCCAACATATCAAGTTATTCATCCCCCTTCACCCCTCACTCAATGAGAGTTAGTTTGATAACTGCCTATGTGATGGAAATGGGCATGCCCATTGAGGTGGTAATGAAAGTTGTTGGCCATTCTTCTGTGGTTATGACGATCTACTACACCAAGGTCTCACACAGTGAGATCAAGCGTCGCCTCGAAGAAGGTGAAAAGATTGCCTTAAAATCTCAGGCAGAGGCCACACAAAGACTCATTGAACAGAACAAAATTGAACAAGTTAAGAATCAGCTCGTTGGTTCCAGTGAGGACATGCTTCGCAACCTGACCAACTCTTTGCCTGCAGCAAACTTTGTATTCAGGGATTATGGAATATGCCCCATAGCGGCTTCCGGTTGTGTCGACGGTGGTGAAATTATTGGCTCAACGCAGGTCAGGTCTCCGGTACCCGCAGGCTATCTGGGCATGCAAAACTGCCTTCGTTGCCGTCACTTTATTTCTGGTCCTGCCTTTCTAGGAGGCTTGCTCGCCGTAACAAATGAAATCTTGCTTCAATCCAACAGGCAGTCACAAATATGTCAATCAATGCAAGAAAAATTGACGGAAATTGTTAATCAGCTTCGTGATCACGAAAGGACTGAATATCAGGCTACCAAGACAGGGCAGGCTTTTGATAATAAGAAAAGAATGGCGCTTGAGGCAGAAGAAAGAAGACTTGAGTCAGATTATGAATCCGCCGCAAAAAAACTTGATATGTTCCTTTGTGACCTCCAAGCTGGATATCGTCTGATTCGTCAAAGTCAAAATGTGATGAAAAAAAGTAAAAATTGCTTGGACGAAGATCAAAAAAATATGCTCATCATTTCTGATCAGGCCGAACTGCAAATAGATCTGGAGGAAGTGAGCTACTTCCAACAGTTGCAAGAGGTCTGCGAAAACGCCAGCATTTATCAGTCAGCGACAGCGGACACCGCCATTATGCCTCGTTCACAAATCTTTGATCGCATGGCCATGTTTAATAATATGGCGCCTGCCCTACTTCTGTTAAGTGAAGAAGAGCAACTAAGGGTAGGTAATGAACTCTTCCGACTCATCAAAAGCCGACTTAGTTCTTGGAGCAGAATCGATCAACTGATTAACTGCGAAATCAGAATTGACGAACTTCTCGGAACAGAAAAAATCTCAAAAACTGAAATACAAGTCATCACCAAGAGTAATATGTACTTGGAAGAGGTCGTCATCAATGACCACGTATGAGCTCAAAGAAAAACTAAAAATCAATGTCTCACCAAGGGTTCAGCAAACCTTGGATGCCATATATCAAATCTGTCTTGAGCAGCAAGAACGGGGAGTAAATGATTTCTCGATTGCCACTATTGCTCGACTTGGCCACCAGCGTGGTGTGCCAAAAGCTCAAAGCATTCGCAATAAATCTGGAGAAAAATATCGGACATTAATCTCTTTATTTGCAAATTCTATACCCTCAAAAAACCAGATAAAACTACCAAAAGTCGAGGATCATTGGATTGACGAAATCCAGAATCCAAAACACAAATTACTAGTTAGAATAATGGCTTCCGAACTCAGACAGGCCAATCAAAAACTAAATGAAATCATTTCACCCAATACCCGTATCGATGTTTACGACCATGCCGGCCAGCCAGCGCCAGTGCAAAAGTTGAATAATCAGGAGAGGCGCGCTTTGGAATATATTGTCTCAGACAAGTTCATGGACAAATGGAACCTACAAACCAATGAATTTGGCGAAATGGTAAATCAATCCAACCAACCGGTATTCAAAGTAGCTACCATCGATGCAATTAAGAAAGCCTTGGAGTATCTTTAAACCTTGAAGTCATCATTTATCACCCGTGAAGGCTATGAAAGGCTCCAGAAAGAACTGGACCATCTGTGGCGAGTGGAACGTCCCGAAGTTACCAGAATCGTCACCTGGGCAGCAGGACTCGGCGATAGATCGGAAAACGCTGACTACCAATATAACAAACGCAGACTTCGCGAGATCGACCGACGGGTTCGCTTCCTTCGTAAGACGTTTGAAACCATCAAAGTTGTTGACTACGACGTCCGACAGGAAGGCACAATTTTTTTTGGAGCATGGGTTGAAGTTGAGGATGATGAAGGTGAAAAACTAAGTTTTCGCATTGTCGGTCCTGACGAAATTTACGGCATGCAGAAATACATATCGCTAGATTCTCCAATGGCCAGGGCCTGTCTCGGGAAGCAGGTGGATGATGAAATCATCGTAAATACGCCATCTGGAGTAAAAGTCTGGTACGTACTGAACATCAGTTACTTGTCAGCATAGTCCTAGTCATCCACTATAGTTCGTATGCATTTTTCCAAGATGAATTGCTTCATGATTAGCTAATTTAACTTGCTCGAACCTTTCCTCAGGGTTCGCTCTAAAAGATGGTCTTGAGGTTGATTTCACTCGCAAACCGCACCTCTGGCAATGGGTCCTGCTTCGAGTCATCGATCAGTTTTTGCAGACTGCTAGCATCAGGATATTTAATAGTCAGCGCTATTGCTAACTTCACACATTCTTCCCTAATGCTCGATGCAATGACTGCATCATGAGTCCTTGGGTCAATATTCGTGTAATTTGCTGCGTTGAATGCAGCTAGGGTAGCCTCCATCAGCGTGTATTCTTGCTCTTTTGTAAGCCATTGTTTTTTTAATAAGTCTCCTGCGAGGAATATGAGGTTCTGTAAACCTACTGTCCGACCTGATTCAATAATAACGACTAGCCTTGCAACTAACCTCAAGAGGCGTGGAGGCTGCTGTGTCTTCGCAAGTTCGACCCATTTTTGCAAGGCAATCACTGCAAATGCTACTTTGCTTGAATCACGATCATGCAAGAATTTTTGAATGCTTTTTTCAACAGTAGATGCTACGTCATCATTCATTTCAGCAAAATAAACCAACGCTGGAATCACTGAAGGAGCTTCCTCAATTTCATCCATAAACGAATTTAGCTGTTCAAATTGATCAATAGTTTTTTCCTTATCGGATAACGCGGGACAAATTGCATAAGTAAGTGCTTTACCGATGCTATCCGCTAGTTGTCTTCTCCCAAGAGAGCCAGTACCCAAAAAGTCGTCACTATCTTTTTTTGGCCTCCAGGATACTAACTGATCAAACAGTGCCGATGCCTGCTTTGGTGAGGGGAACAAATGTGTTTTTCCGTTTAATGCCCCATTTGCCATGCCTATATAAATTGCAACAGCATTTTGGATTCCAGGAGAAGGATAACTCTGTAAATCTTTCTCTGTAGCCTTCAAAACTTCCTCGTTATTATCATACAGATAATGCCGAACTAAGATTTCCACGCGCAGGTAATCCGGTACTGGAAATAGCAATAGTGCATGAGGAAGTAAACCTGTTTCTGGTAACTTTTGGTAGTCAGGTGATGCCCCCCAAAGAGCCTCTGCCAACTTGGCAGACTCCGTTGGAGATAGGAATTGTTCTTTCTCAACTAGGGGCAAAAGCCGTTGCAACGCCGCTGTTCTTGAAGTCGAACCAATGCTAGCGACAGCCTCTATCAGTTGGTGAATACGGTTTCCTATATTGTTATATGTGCTGCGAGCATTTGGATATTGAATAACTGGATTTGGCCAATGTGGTAAATTCAATACCCCTACCTCGCTGGGTAAAGGGAATATCAATGTCTCTTCCAACAACTCCCCCTGCACCGATGATGGGATACTGCTCAAAGAATTCGTTAGCAGGTTATTAATGACCTCCGTCATCCAATGATGCTGCGCTCTAGGCTGACACCCAATCGAGAGGGCCAATCGAAATACTTCTTTGGCTTTAGCAGGGGGGGCTCGCACAACTAAGCGGGCCAAAACTTCCATTAGTACGCGTAGAGCGGACAGTGCATGGTTTTGTCCCTGACCCCACTTTTTAAGCCAGTTGTGTATAGCGAAAATAAGGCGGTCAACTAAGGTATCCACGACATCATGAGGAGCGCAGGCTACGCCAATGCGAGTAAATACGTCTCTAATTGCTGATGAACTTTCGCTGCTAGCGGCACGAATCGCCAAGGTATAGTCTCGAAGCGCATCCCCAACACCACCTGACTGCGCCAACTTTTCTGCTGCCCCTGCAAGTAGATTAACCTTTATGACTGCGTGGCCCGTATGCAATGGAAGACCTACCACCCGTGTCAAACCTTCCAGCAGGAGAAATACTTGTGCTTCATGGCTGAATGAGATCTGGCTTGAGTTATCTCGATAGTGACCTTGCTGGAACAGTGGTTCAATTGGATTCTGTTTTTTAAAATGGGTCTCTTGTTTCTTATCAGCCTCTTCCTGAATTTCTTCAATCCAAGTCCACGGGTCACACTTCCATTTTCGATACTTACTTTCAGCAAAATCAGGAAGTTCCTCAGAATGCTGATTTGAAAAATCAGCTCTGTATGTGGCATTAAGTAGAAAATGGGCCCATACCAAACGGGATAAAATTGGGACGGAGTAAAGATCTCGTCTATGGTTCTCACGTAACTCACCATAGGCAGTTGCGATGAGCTTCGCTCCTTCGTCGAGTCGTCCAAGCTCCATTAAAATCGCCGCCCGCCTGAGCTTCCAGATTGGGTCTTCACCCAAAATTTTTTCTAAAGTCACCTCCATTTCCACATAGTTCAGACTATCTCGTGCCACAAGAGCTTTATGGTAAGCCAGTTCTGCAGCACAGTCTGGCAAATACTGAGCATGTTTTTCTAATAAGCCGCTCAAGCTCGGGAGATAATCATCAAGGAATTGTTTGTCCTCCTTTTCACTTGCATTCAGCCAACGGCTGTTCTTGAGCAAGACCAAGGCAATTTCCATTCGCTGGCGTTTACTGAGAACACATAGTTCATCTTGGCTCGCGACTTGAAAGAGTTCCTTGGCGAGCCAAAGAGGGATGTAGTCAAACGTAATACTGTGCCGCCACGCAATTTCGTAAAGCAGCATGGCACGATCATCAGGTGCAAGCGATGCAATATTACTGGGATTCGGCCAAGGAGCATTGATCTGACTCTGCACCTGACGACGTAACCCTGGAGGGCAAACAAGCCACCCAGGGTAAGCCTCACGATCGCCTCTCAATGTCTCCAACTGCCCTTTTAGCAAGTGGGCTGCATATTCATGGTCTTTAACCATGCGAGAATGTTCTTGAATATCAATGTCTGTCCGATGCAAATTACTTGGTTTCCACCCATGAGATTTATCCTTGGGTTTTCCTTCCTCATTCATGGCCTGCAAGAACAGTGTTACCGCCGTCTGATGCCGGAGGTCATGGTCCTGAATCTCTTTTACATCAGCCCATAAGTCAACTGGCGCAATGTTGATGGATTCCAAATAAACGCGCTGGGAGGCAGATAAATTCAAGGCCCCAACCAAATAAATCTTTCTCGCATGATCCGATAAATGGTCGCGCACCCAACCTGCCCAATGCAAAAAGTTCGGGTCCTCACCTGAAAATCCTAGAAGGCAAAGCTCGTTTTCAATAAACACCTGCCTCGCAAAATTAACAAAAGGTGCAAATCTTTCTGGGTAGGTTCGATAGTCCTCTCGTGCCGAGATAAAAGTATCAGTCACGCCAATTGTGCCGTGCAACTTGACGATACGTGGAGAGGGTGCCCAAGCTAAATCTGACGGTCGGTTTACCAGCGAGTAGTAGGGACCGTGAATGCCTTTAGCCGCTCGTTCAAGCAATGTGTCCCAATTTGTTGTCATGACTTCTGACCATGGCAACTCCAATAGTGCGTCGTAAAGCTTTCCGGGTCTCCATGCCTCGTCGTCAATTTGAGCGCGAATCTGATCATTCAACGCAGATTGTCCGAAAAAGGCACGGTATTCTTCCGCAACACGCAAAGGGTCAGAAAAACTTGAATCCTTATTATGTGGATTCAGTTCAGAGAGAAGTGTCTTGGTGAAAGAATCCCACAGAGGCATTTTTTTACTACCTCCAACGTGACTGGCTCCGCTTCGGCTAAAACCAGCTCCAATCATGATAGCAGCACCATGTCGGTTGGCACCGAACCTATGCAGGGCTGCAGCTAATTTTTTGATGTTGAGGTAATCAGGATTTTCTGTCAGAAGATGCATGGTTTTATGATTTCACTCCGAGTCTTTCTGCCGTCTGAAAAATTACGTAGCACAATTTCTTCCGTGGACACGGCAACAGCAGAAGTTTCTTCAAATTGTGGAATCGATTATTAAACTCTCAATCACATCAAACTAGATCACCAGTTCACCAAGAATTAATCAAATACAATCATCTACACCACTATAAAAACAAGCCAATTCCACAGGCTGGTTAATGAAATTGGGCAATTGATCTAACCCACTGAATCAAAGAGAAAGATTATGACGCCGTCCGTTGGTACTCTAGTAGAGAGACCGCTTTCAGCTCTATACCAAGCTTATCGCAGTAGCGCTGCTTAATAGCTCGGGTAGTCGTGTAGCGGTAGAAGTGATCAAACGCCAAATACCTTAAGATTAAGGTTACAAAGAAATTATTGTGTGTATTCGCACTTTCGATCAATTGGTCAAGTTCCTCTGAAGGAAACCGCTCAAAGTGATCTAGCTTCACAGATAGATCAATCAGCTTAACCGCAACAGTGTTATGCTTTTCAAGGAGCGCTTCATATGTTTGACGCAGGGCTTCTGTTCCGACCGACCCAGAAATTTTCTTTATGAAAGAAATGGAAATACCCTCTATCAGCATGTAAACAAATTTTTTGGCCTTTTTCACCCGTTTGTCTGGGTCTGCCTCAGAACGCTCCAATTGGTGGGATATGTACTCAATAAGTGAATCTCGGTGAGGCTCAATGACGTTAAATAAAGTGCGGAGTGCACGCAGCCCGAGAAAATAGCACTCCTCCGCAATTTCCATTTTGACAGGACCCTTGATTGACCCCGGATGGTTCTTAAGAATTTGCCCAAGAATCTGAATTGTTTTGATAGCAACATTGATGCGCAATGCATCATCGAGATCTGTATCCTCAACCGTTTGTGGCATCTGTGACTCGTACTGGTCAATAGTTGGGGGTGTCCCGAATTTTGTGTAAACGGGGTTTGGGTTAAAGTCCGATCATTCG
>CAZZMW010000010.1:0-114559 GCA_964655215.1 uncultured Halothiobacillus sp. | reverse complement strand
AAACGGCCTTTGCCATTCTTCCCGAAAACAAGGCGAGGAAGTCCTTCGACCGGTGCGGGGATGATATTAACCATGCGGTTCCTCAGTGCAGTGTGTGCCCTCGGTCTGGAGTTGGTTCATCGTCATGTCCATCCGTGGATTCAATCAAGAAGGTTTAGAGTGGAAAGATAACTCAAAGTCAGACGCCACCAGATATATGTTTGAGCGTACAAGAATGATTAAGCATTTCCATAATCTGCAATGGCGCAGAAAAGTGGAAATGCTTTGATGTGATGATGCCACGCCCTGTTGATAGGAGCGTGGCAGTCTGATAACTAGGACAGAATTACTTGTTAAGTAATTAGATGTCGAAGTTGTAGCCAAGGTTGAAGAAAATGGCGTTCTTTTGCTTAGTGCCATTGCGATCCTTGCCGCCGATAATGTAGTGCATGCCTACGTTTGCACCTGTTTTACCGATCGGATGAGACAGGTTGATATCAGCGTACCGGAAGGCGTTTTTCTCTGGGGTTGAGGCAATGTACGTGCCGCTATCCTTGTAGGTGTAGTAGCCGATTGTTGTGCCGAATTTGAAATCTTTCGGCAAATCAGCGGTGTAGTCGAGGGTCCAGAAGGTGTCACCCTTGTTGCCCCAGACTACATCTTTCAACAGCGTCTTGGCGCCAAAGGTGACCGGGCCGTAACCGACGCTGCCGTAGCCTTCGATACCGTTCGAGTTGGAGATGTTGACGTAGGCGTATTGAACGACGCCGACGCCGTAATGGAAGTCGCCAATTTTTCCGTTGTAACCGCCGTAGAAGTCATTTTCGAAGCCATTGGATTTGCCTGGATCGGCATAGCCGAGTGATAAACCGGCGTAACCGAGATACAGGCCATTATCGAGGGCATAGTCAAACCCACCAATGAATGCCGCATTATCATTTTCCGGCGTGTTGGTAATACCACGCAGAATATATTTCGACATGACGCCGATGTTGCCGGTGAAGGAATCAGCTTGTGCCACTGAGCAAACCAGTGGCGCGTTCATTGCGGTTGCTGCAACGAGCAGGGATAGGATTTTCTTCTTCATGTTACAAAAGCTCCTCAGGGACGTTAGTAGTTTCAGGGTTGTTAAAAAATGGGTTTTGAATCTGTGGTCTTGTGTATCAAGCCGCGTATCTCTTCAATGTCCGATCATCCATGGGCGTTTGCCCTGTTGCATTTTTAGGTGGGGACCTCCTTTTGTTGTCGTGGTCTTGGGGGTACTGGAATGGTTGCAGTTCGGCCCGCACTGGTGCCGTGCCGTTGACCTGGGTTCGTGGGCACTTCGTTCATTGACTTGATGGGCCTGACGGACGCTGGCCTTCATGTCGTTCAATCTCGGAGCGGACAGGACAATCCTTCCCGCGTCGTGATTACACTTGGGGCAGGCGCTTGGCTCCTGGTACTGGACCATGGGGCGCATTTCTTCGAACACGTGGTCACAGCTTTTGCAGTGATACTCGTAAATGGGCATTTCACCCTCCGTTAAAACAATGGGTTGCATGGCTCTTCAGACCGATTTCGAATAAATCTGAAGAGCGTTGGGTTTATTTGTCCGCCCAGTAGGAAACAGGCACATCGTCGTTATCTTTGATGTACTTGGTCGGGCCTTCGGCGCATGGGTCAATGTTGAAATTGAAGATTTCGGTCGGTAGGAAGAGCGTTGCGCAGACGTTCGGGATGTCGACGATGCCGCTGATGTGCCCCTGGACAGGGGCTGTACCGAGGATCGAATAGGCCTGGGCGCCGGTGTAGCCGAATTTCTTCAGGTATTCGATTGCGTTCAGGCACGCCTGACGATAGGAAACATGGGCATCCAGGTAGTGCTGCTTGCCTGATTCATCTACGGAAATACCTTCGAAAATCAAGTGGTTCTGGTAGTTTGGTTGCAATGGACTCGGCTTGAAGATTGGGTTCTTGACCGCGTACTTGGCGACACCGTCCTTGATGATGCTGACCCGGAGATGAATCCAACCGGCCATCTCGATGGCACCACAGAATGTGATTTCACCATCGCCCTGCGAGAAGTGCAGATCGCCCATCGAAAGACCGGCGCCCTTCACATAGACAGGGAAAAAGACACGGGAGCCTTTGGTGAGATCCTTGATGTCGCAGTTGCCGCCGTGTTCACGTGGCGGAACGGTGCGCGCGCCTTCGAGTGCGGCGACTTTTGCCGCATCACCCTTGAGTTGCCCCATATGTGCGGTGCCTGCGTAGGGAGGGGCGGCCAGCGGAGGAACGCGTTCAGGATCGGTTGCGATCAAGGCGGCTTCGCGTTTGTTCCATTCGTTCAGCAATTCTCTAGAGGGCAGGCAACCGATCAGACCTGGGTGCATGATGCCCGCAAAGTTCACACCGGGTACGTGGCGTGAGGATGTATAGATGCCGTTGAAATCCCAGATCGATTTGCGTGCATCCGGGAAATGTTCGGTGAGGAAGCCGCCGCCATTTTCTTTGGCGAAAATGCCATTGAAACCCCACTGGAATTGTTCCAGTGTGCCGATATCGAGGATATCAACGACCAGCAGGTCGCCTGGCTCGGCACCCTCTACACCGATGGGACCACTGAGGTAGTGAACTTTGGTCAAATCCACGTCACGGACATCGTCGGCAGAGTTATTGTTGTTGATCTGACCGCCGGTCCAGTCCATGCACTCAAGAACGAAGTCGTCACCCGGCTTCACCCATGCATACATGGGGATGTCCGGGTGCCAACGATTGTGAATGCAATCGTGCGCTTCTGGTGGTTGTGAAAAATCAATTTCTATAAGTTTCTTTGCCATTGTACTAATCCCCTTGAGATTATTTGGGCGTGGCCCGTCAGTAGATCAATAAGCCAATTACGTTAATTGACGTATTGAAATTATTGCCTTCGGTTGCTTGGTTCCTATTTGAGTTGGAAATAATGCAACTTTAGAGCTCAAGGGGTTATTGCACATCCCGTGCCAACTTATGTTTATCCTTTGTTTTCCTATTAATCGTCATGAATTTCATTTGTGGCCGTGGTGAATGTAATGTTTTTGTCATGACAATCATTTGTTCCAATTCCAATTGGAACGAAATGTAACGTGACAATTTGTGCTTGGTCATGCTGGCAAGGAAATCCTTGTGTTATACATTGTTAAGTGCATGACTTAAAAGGAAATGTGGCGGCGATTGCCTGGGTTTCTCTTCTTTGCACTTCTGGTTTTGATTACGGGTTTTTGATTCTGATTTGATGATCATTTAATCGAATTAATCTTTATAACTCATTGAATGTCCGGTTATTTCATTGCCAATCATTGTCTGAAAAATGTCTTTGTGAATGTGCTGATATATGTTGGTTGTGTATTTATTTTTTCCTTAATTTGTATCTTATTTTTTCTGGCACGCTTCCTGCTCTAGTGTTTATGCGAGGGATTTTCCCTTTGGTCCTTGCTGCAAGGAAAAACGTCCAGGTGAGATTTTAAGGAGCAACCATGATTAATAAGACCGATACTAAAGTTTGGCGCAGCGTGCGAGCTGCGCTCCAGGGGCTGACACTTTCGTCAGTATTAATTGCGTCTGCCGTTTATGCCGGTCCTCCGACCGCTGAGGTGGACACTACCGGTCTTGCTGTGACCGACGATACGGTGACCGTGGGCATCCTTCATTCACTGACGGGCACGATGGCCATCAGTGAAACCGGTGCTCAAGAAGCCGAGAAGCTGGCGATCGAACAGATCAACGCACAGGGGGGTGTTTTGGGACGCCAGATCAAGTACATCCAGGAAGACGGTGCCAGCGACTGGCCTACCTTCGCCGAGAAAGCCAAGAAGCTGTTGGAAGAAAACCATGTGGCCGCCATTTTCGGTTGCTGGACATCAGCCTCCCGTAAGGCAGTTCTTCCTGTGCTGGAGCGTGATAACGGCCTGCTGTACTACCCGACTTTCTACGAAGGCCTGGAGCAGTCCAAGAACGTTGTCTACACCGGCCAGGAAGCGACTCAACAGGTATTCGCTGGCCTGGATTGGGTAGCCAAGAACAAGAACGCCAAGACCTACTATCTGATCGGTTCTGACTACATCTGGCCACGTACGACGATGAAACTTGCTCGCAAGTACATCGAAACCGTATTGCACGGCAAGGTTGTGGGCGAGGAATACGCCGCTTTGGGCAGCACCCAGTTCGGTTCAACCATCAACAAGATCCGTCTGAAGAAGCCGGATGTCATCTACGCCGCTGTGGTTGGCGGTTCAAACGTGGCCTGGTTCAAGCAGCTCAAAGCGGCCGGTATTAATGGCAGCAAGCAGACGCTGTTGACCTTGTCTGTTACCGAAGATGAAGCCCACGGCATTGGTGGTGAAAACCTCAAAGGTTTCTACTCTGCGATGAAGTACTTCCAGTCCCTGGATACGCCTGAAAACAAGGCATTTGTTGAGGCGTTCAAGAAGCGTTGGGGTGCTGATGCACCAATCGGCGACGTAACCCAGGCCGCTTATGAAGGCCCATGGTTGTGGAAGGCTGCTGTCGAGAAAGCGGGCAGCTTCGACACTGACAAGGTGGTCAAGGCTGAAGAAAGCGGCACGATCACCTTTAACGCGCCAGAAGGTATGGTTTACCTCGAGCCGAACCATCACCTGAAGACCCGCCTGCGTATCGGCGAATGGCGTGACGACGGTCAGGCAGACATTGTCTACACCTCACCGTACATCATGCCGAATCCGTTCCCGAAAGGTTACTAAGCAAGCGGCCGGGTGAGTAGTGCCCCTGGTCGGATTCATCTGATCAGGGTGCTGCACACCCCGTACACAATTTTGTACAGGAGAATTTTCCATGTTGTTTGGATATTCGCTATCGGACTTAGGGTCCATCCTGGTGATGCAGGGGTTCTCCGGCTTAAGCCTCTTCAGTGTACTGCTGTTGATGGCCTTGGGGCTGGCGATCATCTTCGGCCAGATGGGCGTCATCAATATGGCTCATGGAGAGTTCATGACGATTGGGGCCTACTCGATCTATGTCATCTCCAAAATTACTGAACAGTACTTTCCCGAATTCATGGCGTATTACTTTGTGGTAGCGATCATCGCCGCCTTTGTAATTGCCTTTACGGTGGGGTATTTCGTCGAATTCCTGCTCATCCGCCACCTATACAGGCGACCGCTGGACACGCTGTTGGCCACGTGGGGGCTAAGCCTGATCATGCAACAGATTTTCCGCTCGGTGTTCGGTGGTCGTGAGGTTAGTCCGACACTGCCCGACTGGTTGATGGGTTCATGGTCACCAACACCCAGCATTGATATTCCCATCAATGGTCTGTTTGTGATGCTCATCACGCTCATCGTGACGGCTGTGGTCATTCTCGCGCTCTACAAATCACGTTGGGGCCTGAAGGTCCGTGCAACGACGCAGAATCGCATGATGGCAGGGGCGGTTGGCATCAACACCCAGAAAGTCGACCGCATGACCTTTGCCGTCGGATGTGGTGTTGCGGGCATCGCCGGTGCGGCATTCACGACGATCGCGTCTACCGGCCCGACCAGTGGATCGACCTACATCGTCGATACGTTCCTGGTGGTTGTTTTCGGTGGTGCGGCCAGTCTGCTGGGTACCGTCGCTTCCGCGTTCAGCATCTCTCAAGCGCAGTCCATTCTTACTTTCTTCATGACCAATGCCATGGGCAAGGTGGTCACGCTGCTGGCGATCATCGTAATTCTCATGCTTCGGCCCGAAGGTCTGTTCGCAAGCAAGGTCAGAAAATAAGGACACGGGGACAAGTACATGAATATTTTCTATGACAGATGGTTGGGTGGTCGGCAAGGTGCCATTGGGCTCTTGTTGCTTGCTTTACTGATTTTTATCGTTTTGCCTACATTCCTGGATATCTACCGCCTCAACAACGTGGGTAAATATCTGACGTACGCCTTCGCGGCGGTCAGTCTGGTCATGCTTTGGGGCCATGCCGGCATTCTTAGCCTCGGTCAGGGAATTTTCTTCGGCGTGGGCGGTTATTGCATGGCCATGTACCTGAAGCTGGAGGCTTCGGATCCGGCCAGTACGGCACGGCAAACAACACCGGGTATTCCTGATTTCATGGACTGGAACCAGATCACCCAGTTGCCCCTCTTCTGGGAACCCTTCCATAGCCTGCCGTTCACGATCATTGCCATCTTCGTCATCCCCGCAGTGTTCGCCTACATCATTGGCGCCGCCATGTTCAAGCGGCGTGTGGGTGGGGTGTATTTCGCGATCATCACTCAGGCGATCGCGGCCATCCTGACGATTCTGGTTGTCGGCCAGCAAGGCTATACCGGCGGTATCAACGGTATTACCGACCTCAAGACCCTGCACGGCTGGAACATCAACACCAACTCGGCGAAGTACATCCTCTATTACATCAATGGGGTGTTGCTCATCGGCGTGATTCTGCTCTGCCGCTACATCTTGTCGTCGAAACTCGGGCGTCTGCTGCTCGCAATGCGCGATAAAGAGGATCGGGTCCGTTTCTCCGGCTACGACGTTTCGAACTTCAAGATTTTCGTCTTCAGTCTCGCGGCGATCATTTCAGCCATTGGCGGTGCCATGTTCACGCTGCAGGTCGGCTTCATGTCGCCCACCTTCGTCGGCATCGTGCCTTCCATCGAGATGGTCATCCTTGCTGCCGTCGGTGGTCGTCTGTCCCTGATCGGCGCCGTG
Organism: uncultured Halothiobacillus sp.; assembly: GCA_964655215.1. Lineage (GTDB taxonomy): Bacteria > Pseudomonadota > Gammaproteobacteria > Halothiobacillales > Halothiobacillaceae > Halothiobacillus. Next base: position 107,887 of record CAZZMW010000010.1, on the reverse strand, counting down.
TACGGAGCCCTGCTGGTCAACTACGGCAAGTCGGCGTTCTCGGAGTCATTCCCTGCACTGTGGCTCTTCCTGATGGGCGGCCTGTTCATCGGTGTGGTGATGTTCTTCCCCAACGGTTTGGCCGGTCTGTATCAGACCTACCTGAAGCCGAGCGTGGATCGTTTCCTGGACAAGTTCACCCGTAAGTCGAGCGCTGCCAAGCCGGTTGCGTTGACTGAGAAGAAGGAGGTCGCGGAATGAGCAACACCGATTTCGTGCTGGCTATCGAAGACCTGACGGTTTCTTTCGATGGATTCAAGGCGGTCGACGGCTTGAATCTGTACGTGGACAAGAACGAGTTGCGGGTCGTGATCGGCCCCAACGGGGCAGGGAAGACCACCGTTCTGGACATGATCTGCGGCAAGACAAAAGCCACCGCTGGCTCCATCAAGTTCAAGGGGATGGAACTGACCAAAATGGCCGAACACCAGATTGTTCGTGCCGGTGTCGGTCGTAAATTCCAGACCCCGTCGATTTACGAAAACCTGTCGGTTTTCGAGAACCTGGAAATCTCGTTTCCACGGGGACGCACCGTCTTCGGCGCCCTGATGTTCAAGCGCACCGCCGACGTGGATCAACGCATCCGCGAGGTGGCGGACATGATCTATCTCTCGGATCTGCTGGACAAGGAAGCCGGGCTTCTGAGCCATGGCCAGAAGCAATGGCTGGAGATCGGCATGTTGCTCATCCAGGACCCCGAATTGCTGATGCTGGACGAACCCGTCGCCGGTATGAGTGTGCGGGAGCGCGAGCAAACCGCCGATTTGCTGAACCGGATCTGTCAGGACCGTTCGGTCATCGTGATCGAACACGACATGGAATTCGTGAAACGCATTGCGCACAAGGTCACCGTACTTCACCAGGGCAAGATCCTTTCACAGGGCTCCATGGAACAGGTGCAGTCGGATGAGCGCGTCATCGAAGTTTATCTAGGCCATTAATCGGAGGGGACCTGAAATGCTTGAAGTATCCAAACTCTCCGTGAGTTACGGCGAAAGTGAAGTCATCCACGGTGTGGATCTCACCGCCTCGAAAAACGAGACCATTGCCGTCATGGGACGCAACGGGATGGGTAAGACCACCTTGTTCAAATCCCTGATCGGTGTGCTGCCTGCGGGCGGCGGTTCGATCAAGGTCGATGGCGTCGATGTGACGAAAATGATTCCGTCCCAACGAGTCGCCAACGGCATCGCCTACGTGCCTCAGGGACGGATGATTTTCCCCAGCATGACGGTGCTGGAAAACATCCAGACCGGTCTGGAAACCGTCAAGGACAAAACGATCCCTGACGAAATTTTCGCGCTGTTCCCTGTGCTGTTCGACATGCGTCAGCGCAAGGGCGGCAACCTGTCCGGCGGTCAGCAGCAACAGCTGGCCATCGCGCGGGCACTGGTTTCCAACCCGAAAGTGCTGCTGCTGGATGAACCCACCGAGGGTATTCAGCCATCCATCATCAAGGACATTGCCAATGTCCTGAACGAGATCCGCAAGATGCGGGAGATCACCATCATCGTTTCCGAGCAGGTGCTCAGTTTCACGATGGCGGTGGCCGACCGGATCATCGTGATCGACAAGGGTTCATTCATTCATGAGGACCTGCGGGAGAACGTCGATACGGCTCAGATCAGCAAGTATCTGTCGGTTTAACCCGTTGTAAATGACAGGCCGCAGATCGCTACCCGCGTCTGTGGCGATGCCCGATTCTCCAAGGATGGTTTGTTTGATCCCACACGTTTGAGTGGGGTCGTTAACCGCTTTTGTTTTCAGATTTTCAGAGGATACAACTTATGCGTCATGGTGATATTTCATCCAGTGCAGATACCGTCGGCGTCGCTGTCGTCAACTACAAGATGCCGCGCCTGCATACCAAAGCTGAGGTTTTGGACAACGCCCGCAAGATCGCGGATATGGTCGTGGGCATGAAGCAGGGCCTGCCGGGCATGGACCTCGTGATTTTCCCCGAGTACAGCACCCACGGGATCATGTACGACCCGAAGGAAATGTATGAAACGGCCTCGACCGTTCCGGGCGAAGAGACCGAAATATTTTCCGCCGCCTGCCGTAAGGCGAAGACCTGGGGCGTGTTCTCCCTGACGGGCGAGCGTCACGAAGAGCACCCGAACAAGGCGCCGTACAACACGCTGATCCTGATCAACGATCAGGGTGAAATCGTGCAGAAGTACCGCAAGATCATGCCTTGGTGCCCGATCGAAGGCTGGTATCCCGGTGGCAAGACCTACGTAAGCGAAGGCCCCAAGGGAATGATGGTCAGCCTGATCATCTGCGACGACGGCAACTATCCTGAAATCTGGCGTGATTGCGCCATGAAGGGTGCCGAACTGATCGTCCGTTGCCAGGGCTACATGTACCCGGCCAAGGACCAGCAAGTCATGGTCGCAAAAGCCATGGCCTGGATGAACAACACCTATGTCGCCGTGGCTAACGCGACGGGCTTCGATGGCGTGTATTCCTACTTCGGCCACTCGGCCATCGTCGGCTTCGACGGCCGCACACTCGGTGAGTGCGGTGAAGAGGAATACGGCATCCAGTACGCCGAATTGTCCGTTTCCCAGATTCGAGACGCCCGCAAAAACTGGCAGAGCCAGAACCACCTCTACAAGCTGCTGCACCGCGGTTACACCGGCATGATCAATTCCGGCGACGACATGAACGGCGCTGGCGAATGCCCTTACGAGTTCTACAAGACCTGGATCACCGATCCAGCGAAGGCACGTGAAAACGTCGAGAAGATCACGCGCTCGACACCCGGCACGGCCGAATGCCCGATCCAGGGCATTCCGAACGAGCAGGATCTGGGCGGCCACAAATAAGGCAACTCACCTCCGACACTTGAGCATGGCGGGTGCGACGTTGCCACAACCGAGCACCCTGAATCGAACAAGAATTAAGTAAGGAATAATCCAATGAGCCAAGAACATGATGCCAGCCTGAAAAAGGGCGGCGAACATCACTACGGTGAGCATCTGGTCGAAGAGATCAAGCACATCGAAGAAGAAGTCGAACATACCCTGGGCAAGGAATACGAACATACCGCCGTTCCCATGTCCGCCCGTCGCAGCATGTTCTCCGTGAGCATGGTATGGATGGGTTTCCCGATGATCATTACCGGAGCGATGACCGGTTCGCTCCTCGTACTCGGCATGGGCTTCACCAGTGCCTTGTGGGCCATGCTGATCGGTAACCTGATCATGCTCGGCTACGTTGGTCTGCTGGGCCTGCTGGGCACCAAGAAAGGCTTCAACTTCGCGCTGCTCGCCAGCATCGTATTCGGTCGCAAGGGCTACGCTCTGGCGTCGGGTTTGCTCTCGACCCTCCTGTTGGGCTGGTTCGCCGTTCAGACGGGTATTGCCGGTTCCCTGATCAGCAGTGCCTATCACATCAATTACGTCGTCATGACCATCATCGCGGGTCTGCTCTTCATCGGCATCACCTTTGTCGGTGTTCGCGGTCTGCACTGGATCGGCATCATTTCCGCGCCATTGTTTGTCGTGCTCGGTTTGTGGGTGGTGATCGATGCGTCCAGCAAGACAACCTTCGACGCGATCATGTCCTACCACGGGAACGATCCGGCGCACCTGCTGCCGTTCGGCGTCGGTTTGACCATGGTGATTGCTCTGTTCGTTGACGCGGGTACCGTAACGCCAGACTTCAACCGCTGGGCCAAGGACAAGAAGAGCTCCCTCGTGGCGACCTTCAGCGCCTTCCCGTTCGCGAACATGATCGCGATGCTGGTGGGCGGAATCATGACCGCAGCACTCGCCGTACCGAATGCCAACCCATTCGGCCAGGACAACATGTTCGGCTACATGATGGCCAGTGGTTCGGGTGTCCTGATGGTGCTCGCCTTCATCTTCCTGCTGGCGAACCTCGGTTCGGTCTGCTCGCACTGCCTGTACAACGCCTCCACCGGCTGGTCACGTATTCTGGGCAGCGAAATGCGCTTGATGGCGGTTGTGCTGGGTGCCATCGGTATCCTCATCGCGGCGACCAACGTCTGGGCCTTCTTCATCCAGTGGTTGAGCCTGCTCGGTATCATCGTGCCGCCAATCGGCGCCATCATCATCATCGACCAGTACCTCAAGCGTCCGAACTCGCAGGTCACTGCCGACTGGCGTCCGCTTGCCTTCATCGCATGGGCTGCCGGATCCGTGGTTGCCTTCATCGTCGAGAAAGCGTTCCCGGGTCTGTCCACCGCCATCTCCTCCGCATTGGTCGGTGGGGCGGTGTACTGGATTCTGATGTCTACAGCCGCCAAGAAAAACGCACTGGCCTAACGCGGCTGTCGTAACACCGAATCTACCGGTGTTACGTGTGGTCGACCCTCCTGATGAGAACACCCGAAACCAGGAGGGCTTCAGCGTGATCGCGCGGCGGCAATGCGCCGCACGGATACGGTCATTCAATCGTTCGAATCGAACGATCTTTATTAAACCTTGAGGAAAATGAAATGAGTGATTACAAGATTTTTGAAATGGGTGATGTGGTTCTGCAATCCGGTGCCACCATCCGTGACGCCAAACTGGCGTACAAGACCTTCGGTACGCTGAACGCGGCGAAAGACAACGTCATCGTGTATCCGACCTGGTATTCCGGTCAGCACTACGACAACGAGTGGCTGGTCGGCCCCGGCATGGCGCTGGATCCTGAAAAGTACTTCATCATCATTCCGAACATGTTCGGCAACGGTCTGTCGTCTTCGCCAAGCAATACCCCGGAACCCTACAACCAGTCTCGTTTCCCGGGTGTTACTTCCTACGATAACGTCAGCTTCCAGCACCGCCTGGTGACCGAAGTGTTCGGCATCGAGAAAATCGCGCTGGTGACCGGTTGGTCCATGGGCGCGCAGCAGACATTCCAATGGGGCGCGTCCTACCCGGATATGGTTGAGCGCATCCTGCCTTTCTGCGGTTCAGCCAAGACCTCCGTGCACAACTTCGTGTTCCTCGAAAGCGTCAAGGCAGCCCTGACCGCCGATGCCGCCTGGAACAACGGCTGGTACGAGAAGCCGCCGACCAAGGGCTTGCGCGCCATGGCACGTGTGTACGCCGGTTGGGGTTTCTCCCAGGCGTTCTACCGCGAGAAGCTGTATCTGCAATATGGCTACTCTTCGCTGGAAGACTTCTTGGTCGCGTTCTGGGAGGGCTTCTTCCTTGCGCGTGACGCCAACAACCTGCTGGCTATGCTGTGGACCTGGCAACAGGGTGACATCAGCAACAACCCGCTGTACGGCGGCGACTTCGAGAAGGCGTTGGGCGCGATCAAGGCCAAAGCCATCGTCATGCCTGGCCAGACCGACCTGTACTTCCCGCCGGAAGACAACGAGTACGAAGTCAGCAAGATGCCGAACGCCGAGTTCCGTCCGATTCCATCGATCTGGGGACACTTTGCCGGCGGCCCGGGCATGAACAAGGTGGACGTGAAGTTCATTGACGATGCCCTGAAGGAGCTGTTGGCTCGCTAATCCGGGCAGTCATCTCCGTCCGGCGCTGCCTGCGGCTCCGGATGGATTGTCCGGTCGTCATAAAGCCCTTGCGGCACGATGTTCTGGTTGCCGCATCATTGCGGTAACCCCAAATTCTTATGTCCGTTTCCATGAAGAATCCTATGGCTAATCTCATACCTCAACAATTGGAAGCGGAACCGGTTGTGTCGTCTCAGTCCTTCGAGGACGTGCGACACCTATTAAATCTGTATCTGATCGCACTCTGGGGACAGTCTTTCGATCTGGCTGGCATTCCGGCCGCGTCGGAATCGGCAGCCGTTCGCCCCCACATTGATCAGACGCATATTCGACTGCCGTCTTCACTGTCCCAGCAAGGGGAGGTGACCGAGCGGCGAGTCTATATTGCAGCAGCGGTCCATGCGGCCGCCCATCGCATGTACAGCCAGCCGTTGAACCCCGAGTCACTGAATGCGCGTCAGCGACATCTGGTTGAACTGGTCGAGGACGCTCGGGTCGAGTACCTCGCCTTTTCGCACTTCCCGGGATTGCGTCGGCTCTGGCTGGATCTGCATCCTCCGGTGTCGCCGGACCCCACGCCCTTTGCGACACTGATGTGGCGTCTTTCCCGTGGTTTGCTGGAACTGGAACAGTCCACGGACGATGACTTCATGGTTCGCAAGGCCATCTCTCTGTTTCAGGAGCGAATGGCCGACATCGAGGACGCAAGAACTGCCCGTGAAATCGGATTGCGTCTGGCCCACGATATCGGCCAGATGCGCCTGTCGATGGACGAGGGCTGCGTCCCGCCAATGGTCATCTACCGGGATGACAATCAGCATCTCTGGTATGAGGAGCACCCGTTGCCTGAAGAGACGAAGACCGCCGAACAGGCGACAGAGGGCGTGCAAGCCGGTGCGCAGTTCGAGGAAGCCGCCGAGGGACGGCAATTGGCCTTCACCGAGGTTCCTCGGGCGTCGAGTGGTGCCGAGGCTGGCTATCGAATCGAAGAGGTGACGGAAGACGCACAGCTGACGTTCTTCCAGACCAGCGAAGACGAGGAAACGCATCCATCACGCTACCCGGAGTGGTTCGCCCGATTCGGTGTCGAACGGGAGAACTGGTGTGCCGTGCACGAACGAAATGCGGAAGAGGGCGACATGGATTGGGCACCCGCGGTGATTGCGGCCAATCGCCCGTTGCTGTCCAACCTGCGCCGCGTGGTCGGTGCCTTGCGCAGTCGGCACCGGGTGTTGTTGCGCAAACAGGAAACGGGGGATGAGCTGGATCTGGATGCGGCGCTTAGAGCAATGGCGGATATCCGGAACGGGCAGGAGCCGGATCCGCGCGTGTTCATTCGCACCCGACCGCAGGACGATCAGGTTCTCGCGTTGTCGCTGTTGCTTGATCTTTCCGAATCGGTGAACAATCCCGATCCCGTCAGCGGTCGACCCATCCTGGATTTGGCCCGTGAAGCCGTTCTTCTGTTGGCCGAGACCGCAACGGATCTTGGTTCGGAGCTGTCTTTGGCCGGATTTAACTCCCAAGGACGTCATCTGGTTGATTACCAGAGTGCCAAGAGTTTCGACGAGCCCTTTGATGCAGCGGCCAAATCACGCCTTGCCGGATTTGACGGGCGTTATTCCACGCGGATGGGGGCGGCGATCCGGCATGCAACCGAGTCGTTGCTCACGCGGGGCGCGCACAATCGGGTGATGTTGATCGTGACTGATGGCGAACCTTCGGATATCGATGTCTTCGATCCCGAACATCTGTTGCTGGATACACGCCATGCCGTGATCGAGGCGCGCCAGCGAGGCGTGCATATTTTCTGCGTCAGCCTTGATCCGGGGGCAGATCGGTATGTCGAGCGCATTTTCGGTGTGGGACATTTTCTGGTTCTGGACAACCTGCGCCACCTGCCCGAGCGACTATCTCGCTTGTTCCTGCGTTTGGTGAGCAAGAAATTCTAGGTTCGAATTCAGCCTGAGGAACGGCTTAGCACCAGAGCCGCGGCCGCCGTCCGGGTTTCGACCCCCAGTTTTTCGAACACGTGTTCCAGGTGTTTATTGACCGTGCGCGGGCTGATTTGCAGGATCTCGCCGATTTCCTTGTTGGTCTTTCCCAGAGCGACCCAGTAGAGGCTTTCCGCCTCGCGGGCCGTCAGTTGGAACATCTTGGCCAGCGCCTCCGGTTCGGCCTGTGCCGCATGGCGTTGGATGGACAACAGACCGGGTTCGATCAGGGTAAACAACAAGCGCTCACCCTCGTGCCAGAGCGGGAAGGAAGGATCGGCGGCCTTGTCTTCCAGCCATTGGCGGATGGGGAGCGGCAACTGATCCTGCGCGTCGACCACGGATTGAACCAACCGCTGGGCCAACGGGGTGGCCCAGGTAATCGCATAGTTCGAATCGAAGGCCAGAATGGCTCGCCCGGCCGAGTCGATGGCCGAGCGGGTGTGGGTGACCAGCTGTGCACGCTGCATATGGGTAGCGATGCGCGCCAGCAACTCTTCGATCACGACGGGTTTGGTCACGTAATCGACGCCGCCCGCCTTGAAGCCCTGGACGATGTACTCGGTATCGCTCAATCCCGTCATGAAGATCACCGGGATATCACGGGTGTTGAGGCCTTCCTTGAGCCGTCGGCAGGTTTCGAAGCCGTCGATTCCGGGCATGCGCGCATCCAGAACGATGACATCGGGTTGCATGAGCTGCACGCTGTCCAGCGCGCTTTGCCCGTCGGTGGAGACCAGAACCAAATAACCTTGCTCCTGCAAGGCATCGTGGAGCATGCGCAGGTTGTCGGGTGCGTCGTCCACCAACAGGATGGTGCCGCGCTCATGCTTATGTATGTTCATGCTTGGCTTCCATTTGTTTGAGTAGGCGCATGTACTCACCGAGGTGGAATTGTTGAACGGGTGTGCGCAGCTGGTGAACCATCTCCGCCAGATCCGGGCGCAATTGCTCCAATTCATCGAGCTTTTCGAGAATGCCGCGAACGTACCCCATGGAGCCCAACTCGCGCAGGGCCTTGAGGGCTTCTGCGTCCGGCAAGTCGCCCACCTTGGGTTGGTTGTCGTCGCTTTGCAGTTCCTCAATAACCGATGTTGCGGGTGCCGCGCGCTCTACGCTGGTCGCTTGCGCGGGGAGCGCTGCGGGGCGCACTTGCGGAGAAGGGCTGGCAACCGGTTGATCGCTTGCCGGCGCCTGGGTGGCGACGGGTTCCTGCTTACTGGTGATCCAGTTGAGCTGTAGCTTGTCGTGGATGCGCTGGAGCAATATACCGATGTCGACGGGTTTGGCAATGAAATCGTCGATGCCGATGTCTTCCATGTTCGGTTTGCCGCGATCGAGGACGTCGGCGGAAACGATCAGGATCGGCGCCATGGAAATACCGTTGGCACGCAGCAGTCGGGCCGTTTCCCAGCCATCGATATCGGCCATGTTGATGTCCAGAATGATCAGGTCTGGTTGATACTCTGCGGCTCGGCGCAGGGCGGCAATGCCCGAATCGGCCTGAATCACGCCGAACCCGAGCGTCGACAGTACGCTGTTCAGAAATTCCCGGTCGCTCGCTTGATCGTCGACGATGAGTATGCGCATCTGAGGCCCGCGGTAACCCAATATATTGGCGGGTGTGTCGATGGGTTGGGGGCGCGGGTTTCGCACGGCGGTCAGCAACAGGCGCAACTGGAATCGGCTGCCTCCGCCCTCGCGTTCATGCACGGTCAGTTCGCCGCCCATCAGGGTAGCCAACATGCTGGCGATCGTCAGACCCAGGCCTGCGCTGGCGGCGTTCCCGGTCGCGTTGCTGCCGCGTTCGAAGGGAAGGAAAATCCGCTTGCGATCACGCTCCGAAATGCCGATCCCCGTGTCCTCGATTTCAAAGCGTGCCAGTTCGCTGCGATAGGAAATCCGGAAGGTCACGTGTCCTTGTTCGGTGAACTTGATCGCGTTGCCCAGGATATTGATGAGGATTTGTCCCAGGCGTTTCTTGTCGACGCGCACCACGGGCGGCAATTCATCCAGAACCTCGAAGTTGAACTGGATGTTCTTCTCCTGGGCCTGCAACCGGAACATGTCTGCCAACTGGGCAACGAACTGCGGGAAGTTCACCTCTTCGGGTTCAATGGTCAGTTTCCCGGCTTCAATCTTCGCAATATCCAGCAGGCCATTGATCAGTGAGATCAGGTGTTCGCCACTGCGACGGATCACCTTCATCTCTTCACGACGTTGCACCGGAACGGCGGGATCGTGTTCAACGATCTGGGCATAACCCAGAATGCAGTTCAGCGGCGTGCGGAGTTCGTGACTGATTCCGGCCATGTAGCGGCTCTTGGCCTGGTTTGCGCTTTCGGCCGCCTTGATGGCTTTCTGCAGTTGCGCATCGGTTTTCAGGTGAGCCTCGATCTCGTTCATCAGCAGGTGGGTCTGCCGGTTGGATTCGTCCTGTGCGACATATCGACTTTCAACGGTCAGTGCCAGCCACCAGCCGCCAATGGCAGTCAACGCAAAAATGGCGACAAATAGCTTGATCAGCAGCGTCCGGAAAATTTCCAGATCGGCTGGAGGCATAGTGTTGACTTGTTGCAGGTAAAAGAAGAACAGCGTCGTACCCAGGGCCAGTCCAGAGACCAGGACCAGGAGAAGGTAATAACCCAGGCGCGTGTTGACGTGCATCGCAAGGGTTTTGGGTAGCAGACGATTCAGCATGGCGGTGAACTGCTCCAGTAATCCGGCCTCGGGGCGACACATATCGTGGCAGCGCGCATCCAGAGTGCAGCAAAGAGAACAGATGGCGCCACGATAAGCCGGACACAGGGCCATGTCTTCTGTTTCATAGTCGTTCTCGCAGACAACGCATCGAAGTATTTTCTTCTCACCCATTTCATCGGGTGTGCGTGCGATGTAATAGCGGCCCTTGGTCAGCCAGGCAATCAGCGGCGCGGTAATGAAGGCCGTGCCCAAGGCTATGAAAGCGGAAAAGGCTTCGGCCCACGGCCCAAACCAGCCGCTGAATGCGATGATGGACAGTGTCGAGGCGATTAACAAAGCGCCGGTACCGACCGGATTGATGTCGTACAGATAAGCCCGTTTGAATTCGATACCCGGCGGGCTCAAGCCGAGGGGCTTGTTGATGATCAGGTCGGCGACAATGGCGCCTACCCAACTGATCGCGACATTCGAGTAAATCCCAAGCACATTGCCCAGTGCCTCGAAGACCCCGAACTCCATCAGCATCACGGCGATCAGTACGTTGAACACCAGCCAGATGATTCGACCAGGGTGGCTGTGCGTCAGTCGGGCGAAAAAATTCGACCACGCCAGTGAGCCCGCATAGGCGTTGGTGACATTGATCTTGATTTGGGAAACCACCACGAAAAGAGTCGCAGCGAACAGCACGACCGCCGGTGAATTAAAGACATAACTGAACCCGAGTTCATACATGACCGCTGGCTGAACTGCTTGGGACAGGCTGATCCCGCTGCTGAGCGCCAGATAGGCCAATAAACCACCGGCCAGCAGTTTGAACATGCCGAAAACGATCCAGCCGGGACCGGCCATGAGTACGCCAAGGTTCCAGGCGCGCTTATTGGACTCATCCTTTTTGGGCATGAAACGGAGATAGTCGACCTGTTCGCCAATTTGCGCGATCAGAGCCAGCACGACGCTGGTTGCGGCGCCAAACGCAAGAAGATTGAACTCGGGTATGCCAAGATTGCCGCCAAACGATACGAGCCGTTCGAGAATGGTCGGGTCCTTCCATAAGATGCTGATGTACGGGAGAACCAGCAGGAACAGCCAGAGCGGCTGGGTCCACATCTGGAGGCGGCTGATTACGGTGACGCCGTAACCCACCAGCGGAAGGACGACCAGGGCACTGAACAGATACGAGGGCGTCATCGGGAGGCCCAGGTACAGGTTCAGCGCTTGCGCCATGATGGCGGCTTCAATGGCAAAGAAGATGAAGGTGAATGATGCGTAGATCAGCGACGTGATGGTGGAACCGATATACCCGAAACCCGCTCCACGCGTGAGCAGGTCCATGTCGAGGTTGTATTTCGCCCCGTAGTGCGCGATCGGCAGGCTGGTAAGGAACACCAGCAGCGAGGCGGCAAGGCAGGCCCAGAATGTGTTGATGAACCCGTATTCTACGGTCAGCGCGGCCCCGATAGCCTCCAACGCCAGAAAGGAAATGGCGCCGAGCGCGGTGTTCGCAACTCGAGATACAGACCATTTGCGAAATTCGCTGGCCGTGTATCTGAGGGCGTAGTCTTCAAGTGTTTCATTGGCAACCCAGGATTTGTAGTCCCGCCGGATTTTCTTGACCTGTCGAGGCGGGGCGGCATCTAGGCTCGGAATCCGGCGCAGCTTCTTCATGGAATTCTCGCTTTGAGCTGACAGGAGCGTATGAATGTCTCATTGTCAGACAAGTGTTGATCTGCTGCCTTTATGTCGTTAATCACATTATCCGGATTATTCTCGATGCCATGTGATTGGATTTAACCATCCGAACGGTTGACCGTCCAGGCAGACAGTGCCCGTCTATCATGCGAATGATAGACGGCTTCCACTATACGTAATTTGACGTAGTTCGCGCATCTAATGTTTTGTCTGAAATAAACCTAATCAACCAAAAATGGGGGCATGTGGGAAACGATGTCGTACCTCATCCGTTGTATGACGTATATCAGGGGCTGAGGGAGGCATGTAGTCTTGTTTTCAAGGCTACATGACACTGGTGTCATGCCGCAGAATCATTTTCCAGGTGTTTAAGGTTCAAGTGTAATTTCGATATTTAGGTGAATTATTTGGTTGGTTATCTGTTTGTTGTTGGGCGTGTTTAATAACGCTTAATTAACGGATTAAGTTTTGTCTTGATTTCCATCATCAGTCAAGACAGCTGGATAACCACTGAAAATTTCCCGGATGTAATGAAATCAGATGAGGATGCTATGAAAGAAATCACAGGTACGCGGGAAATCAATTCTGCACTTTTGCTTGAGGTTTCCAGACTCATGAGCAAATCTACTGCATCGTCTGGTTACAAGATCATGAGTTTGCTGAGTTTGCTTTCGCGTTGGTCCAGTCTCCACTATGGCCGGATCATGTTGCCGAATTACTCCCTTCGAGTGCTGGAGGTCGCCTACAGTTATGGGCTGCCTGAAAAGCAGATTGCATTGGGTAAATATACCGTGCCATTCGATCAGGGACTCACCGGGTTTGCGTGGCGTACAGGCCAGGTTGCCCTGGTGACTGATGTGCTGGATGAGTCGATCTTCATCGAGCGTATAGCCGAACCGGTGGAGGGCAGCTTGAGCCGGATCGGTTTTATTTGTGTGCCGATCAATATCGATGGCCGGGTAGTCGGCGTCCTATCCGTTCAGCGCCGCGCCAACCCAAGGCGTTCCTATTCGGAAGATGTCGATTTACTGCGAATCATTTCCAGCATGATTGGCCCCGTGTTGGTGAATATGCGTCAACGGGCGCAACAGGTAAGTTTCCTGCCATCGCAACTCGATCATGATGGCGGCCGTTATATCCACATGTGCGAGACCAACAACATCGTTGGTTCAAGTCATGCCTTGTTATCGGCAGTCAAGGAAATTGACCAGGTCAAGAACAGCGAAGCACCGATCATGCTCCTTGGAGAGTCTGGCACGGGTAAAGAGATGTTTGCACGAATGGCTCACCGGGAAAGCCAGCGGCGAGATAAACCGTTTATCTGCATCAATTGTGCTTCGATACCCGAAGCCTTGCTTGAGTCGGAGCTTTTCGGCCATGAAAAGGGCAGTTTTACCGGTGCCTACCGTCGGCAAAAGGGAAAGATCGAGCAGGCTCATGAAGGCACCCTGTTTCTGGACGAAATCGGGGACATGCCGCTGGATCTACAGGCGAAATTGTTGCGTGTACTTCAGGACAAGCAGATTCAGCCGATCGGTAGTGATCGGCCGCAACATGTCAATTTCAGACTGATCACGGCCACCCACGTCAACTTGGCGGCCGCACTGCAGGAAGGGCGCTTCCGACTGGACCTCTATTATCGGATCAACGTCATTCCAGTCTATTTGCCTCCGCTCAGGAAGCGACAGGAAGATATTACCCGTCTGGCTCAACATTTCCTCAATCACTACGCCCAGCTTTATGACCGTAGCGTCAGCTTTACTCAGGGTATCCATGAGGAACTGCAGTCCTACAGTTGGCCGGGCAATATCCGCCAACTCCAGAATGTCGTCGAGCGGGCCGTGCTCAAGGCGAGCGGGCAATTGATCAATGTCGAACAGATCAAACACATTTTGGACACCGAGCGGAGCATGTATCAAACGGTACAGCTCGATGATGCCAGGCCATTGCTAGAACCTATGGCTACAGGGCGCGTGTACGATTCTCCACAGGGTGTCCAGCCCTCAGGGTCGTCGTCAATTCGGGTGAATCGTGGCAAACGCAGTTACATGAGGGTCTGCGAACACGAAAGTGAAAATATCCGTGACGCCATGACCAGGTCTTCCGGCAACCAGGCCCAAGCTGCGCGTTTACTGGGGATGACTGCGCGTCAATTCCGTTATCGCCTGTCTAAATTGGGTTCTGAAATCAGCCACGCGTAACTGTTTCACCGCGAACGGCTTATGTCTGTTGCATAATGATCCTCCACACCATTCGGACGAGGATTTGTTAGTGACTAAAGTAGAGTTGATCAATGCCATATTCGAAAGAATGGATGTGGTTTGGGGCGAGGAAGGGTTCGATGGCGAAGCGCAGGAATATGATTGGCTGCTAGCCAATTATGGCATCACCGACGAAGAGGACGTGATGTGGATGCTGATTTTGCAGCACGGAATGGACGACCTCGAGTCAGAAGATCGTGATGACGAGGAACTGATGACATTCCTGGAAGATGAGCAGGCTGTCGTTGGATTTTTGGAGGCCTTTCTGCAGAAATATCAGAGTTCCGACAAGGTCTATCCACGGTAATTGCGGATAGGGTTGAAACAGGATGTTTCGTGAGACCTGGTCGGCAGAGTTGCAGGATGATGCATGGCTGGGGTATTGCTGGTGGGTAATGCATGGACTGGCTGCCGTAACGGTAGGGCTGTGCGGTGTCGCGGTGCATTTGCCGCTGCTTGTATCGCTTGATCTCGCTTTGGCGTCAGGACTTCTCTTGTACCGTTTGGGGTCGCGAATGCCTTCCGCCTGGTTTGAGAGAGGGCATTTGTCGTTGAGCGGGCAGAGCGCCCGATGGCTTGATGGGACGGGCCGTTTGCTGGAAGGGGACGTCACCTGGTTGTGGACGGCCCCTCACCTTGTCGGTCTGATACTTAAACACCGCGAAGGAGATTTCCCCATATGGGTAACTCGCCGCCGCGTAGGGGATACGGCTTGGTGGCAGTTGCAGCGGTGGTTGCGTTTTGAGCAGGTTCGGTCGGGGCCGGGTTGAATCTATTCTGACGACGCTCGTTCCGCTGCCAGCATGAGCAGCTTGTGATGACATCGGTCGACTTGACGAGCCAGCGCCGGTAAGTCTCCCGTGTTTACGATCCATTCGTTCACAATGGCGTCACGCTCACGATCCGAGCTTTGTGCGGCAATCATCTGTTCGGCCAATGCCGAGTCGATGCCCGGACGTTCGATCAAACGGGCTTTTTGAATAGATGGCGTGGCCCGCACGCCCACGACATAGTCCAACCATTGATAGTGGGGGTAGACTTTGGGATCAGCCAATAGGGGAACGACTATCAGTACATAAGGTGCTTGTGTAGCCGATTGCCCTGCACGTTCCTTGGCCACCCGGCGGATTTCCGGATGCAAAATGGCCTCAAGAGCATCGCGAGCCGATGGATCTGAAAAGATTTTCTCCCGCAATGCCTTTCGATTTAGATGTCCATCCGAAGTGAGGATTTCCGGACCAAAGTGCTGGTATAGCTCATTGAGGCAGGATTGGCCGGGTTCAACCAGCTCTCGGCTGATGAGGTCGGTATCGATCACCGGGATATTTTGAGCAGACAGAAACTGGGCCACGGTTGATTTGCCGCTGGCAATGCCACCAGTTAATCCCACAAATAAGCTCATGGAACGTAGTACCTATTTTCTACTCAGAGGGTCATAACCGACTAAAAAGTACTGGGCATGCCAAAAACAATTTTGAACAGCGTGTCGCCAAAATAGTAGGAAAGTAACCCGGCGCTCGCCAAATAAGGGCCGAAGGGAATGGGTATCCGCTTGTCGTGCTTGAGGAACAGAATCATGCTGATGCCGACAACGGCGCCCACGCCAGCTGATAGCAGAAGGATCATCGGGAGTTGTTGCCAGCCTAGCCATGCACCGAGAGCGGCGAGTAGCTTGAAATCACCATAGCCCATTCCTTCGCGTCCGGTGAGAAGCTTGAATATCCAGTAAATGCTCCAGAGGGCGAGGTAACCGGCTATCGCGCCGAGTACCGCGTTCTCCAGTGTCACTGTCGTGCCAAACCCTGTAAGGGCCAGCAGTATGCCAAGCCACATCAGAGGCAGGGTCAAGTTATCCGGTAGCAGGGTTGTTTTCAGGTCGATAATGGCAGCTGTAAGCAAAATCCAACTGAAAACCCAAACCGCAACCGCCGTCCCGGATACGCCGAAATACCAAGCAGCCAACAGGGTAAGCAGACCGCTTGTCAGTTCGATCAGGGGGTATTGGATGCTGATTCTATGCTGGCAATGCTTGCACTTGCCGCGCAGCCATAGCCAACTGATGATCGGGATGTTCTGCCCGGCCTTGATTGGGGTGTGGCAGTGAGGACAAGCCGAGCGAGGCGTGATTAGGTTATAGACTTCTGGGCTCGAAGATGGAGCAATTTCCAGCAGTTCCTGGCAGTCGCGTCGCCAGCCTTGCTCCAACATGATGGGGAGGCGATGTATAACGACATTGAGGAAGCTGCCGACCAGCAGGCCTAGTATTAAAGCAACAGCCAACCACAGGATCGGTAACTCAGTAAATAAACCGACCCATGTATTGATCATTGTCGTGCCTTTCCAGGAGTGGTGTTGAGTGATTTAAACCACAGAACCCAGTTTGAAGATTGGCAGGTACATGGCAATAACCAGGCCACCCACCACTACGCCGAGGAACGCCATGATCATGGGTTCAAGCAGGCTGGACATAGCGTCGACCATATTGTCGACTTCTTCCTCATACATATCGGCGACCTTGCCGAGCATGGTATCCAAAGCACCGGTTTCTTCACCGATGGCGACCATCTGCACGACCATCACCGGAAATAGCTTGGATTGTTGCATCGCCACTTTGAGTGGTGAGCCGGCCGCGATGATGTCGCGCATGTTCATGACGGCATCCTTGAAGAGGGCATTCCCGGTAGATCCTGCTGTTGGTTCCATGGCTTCAACCAACGGTACACCGGCTGAAAACATCGTGCCCAGTGTCCGCGCGAAACGGGCAATGGCCGCCTTTTCCGTTAATGGACCAAAAATAGGCACTTTCAAAATTAATTGGTCGAGGAAATGGTTGAAACGATCCGAGCGACGCTTGACGTAGACAAACAGGAAGATAGCCAGACCAATGCCGCCAAAAATCCAGTACCAATGTTTCTGGAACGCTTCCGAAAGACCAATGACGAATAGGGTGAATGCCGGCAAACTGGCGCCAAAACCATCGAATAATTGTTTGAATTGAGGGATTACGAAAATAAGAAGGATCGCCGTTACGATGAAGGCCACGACTACGACAGCAATAGGGTAGAACAGCGCTTTCTTGATTTTTCCCTTGAGACTTTCGCTCTTTTCCTTGTACACCGCGATGCGGTCAAGAACGAGCTCAAGCGAGCCGGAATCTTCACCCGCTCGTACCAGATTGACGAACAGTTCATCAAAGTACTTTCGATGCTTATCCATGGCATCGGCCAGGGTGAGGCCGCTTTCCACATCAGTTTTGACTGTGGAGATCAGTTCCTTCATGGCTACCTTTTCAGCACTTTGCGCCATGATGTCCAGTGCTTGGACAATGGGTAGGCCGGCGGTCATCATGGTGGCGAGTTGTCGTGCAAGGACAGCAATGTCCTTTGCGTTGATAGTCCCTGTGTTACTGAACAGTGGTTTGGGCTTTTTCCTCACCTTGATGACTGTTAAGCCTAGGCGCCGAACTTCGGCACGCACAACCATTTCATTGTGTGCGCTCATTTCGCCTTTGACGAGTTTTCCATCCTTGTTTTTCGAGTCGTAAACAAAGATCGTTTTCTCGTCCTTGGGTTTCTTCTTTGCGGTCGCTGCAATTGCCATGGTGCTCTCCCTTAATCCTTGGTCACCCGATTGAGTTCTTCGAGGCTGGTCACACCGGCTTTCACTTTAAGTATGCCGGATTGCCGTAAATCATTAATCCCTTCTTTAGCCGACTGCTCTGCCAGTTCCATTGAATTACCGCCACGCATGATGATTCGTCCCATTTCTTCAGAGACGGGCATTACCTGGTAAATACCGACTCGTCCCTTGTACCCGTTGGTGCACTGATCGCAACCGACTGCTTTGAAAATCTTGAGGCCTTCCTGAACATCGGCGGGCTTGAAGCCTTCGCGCACGAGTTCTTCATCCGGTACATGATCCACCTTTTTACAGTTGTTGCATAACCGTCGTGCGAGTCGCTGTGCAATGATCAGGTTTACCGATGAAGCGATGTTGTAACCGGGCACACCCATGTTCAATAAGCGGGTAAGCGTTTGTGGCGCATCGTTTGTATGCAGCGTGGACAACACCAAGTGACCTGTTTGTGCCGCTTTGATGGCGATTTCTGCTGTTTCCAGATCTCGGATCTCACCAACCATGATGATGTCGGGATCCTGACGGAGGAAGGCGCGCAGAGCACTGGCGAAGGTGAGGCCAACTCGCGCGTTGACGTTGACCTGATTGATTCCGGGTACCACGATCTCGGCAGGATCTTCCGCAGTCGAAATATTCCGATCCATGGTGTTGAGGATATTCAGGCCTGTGTATAGCGACACAGTTTTACCCGAACCGGTGGGACCGGTGACCAGGATCATGCCGTACGGTCGTTCCAGCGCTTGCATGTAGAGCTTTTTCTGGTCCTCTTCATACCCGAGCGAATCGATACCGAGTTGCGCACTAGTGGGGTCGAGAATACGCAGAACAATCTTTTCGCCGAACAGGGTCGGGAGGGAGTTGACCCGGAAATCGATAGAGCGTCCGGCAGAAAGCTTGAGCTTGATCCGACCATCCTGCGGCACTCGTCGCTCAGAAATATCCATGCGACTCATGACCTTAACGCGGGAAACGATACGGTCGGCCAGTTGGCGAGGGGGCGGGGGGATTTCCGTCAGGATGCCATCAATACGCACTCGAATGCGAAACACCTTTTCATAAGGTTCGATGTGGATGTCCGAAGCCTTGCGGCGGATGGCATCGGTTAATACCTTGGTCACGAACTTGACGACGATATCGTCCTGAAGGGTATCCTCACCTGCGTTGTCGCCACCGGAAATTTCGCCTTCGTCGATCTGGATGTTGGCCAGATCATCATCAAGATTGGCGAGATTGGCCATGGAGTTGCTGCTGGCTTCTTCCAGCAGTCGAGTGATTTTCTGGGATTCCGCCACGACCACATCAATGGTGAGGTTGGTGCTGAATCGATAATTCTCAAGAATGCCGAGATCCGACGGGTCGGCCATGGCGACCGTCAGGCGGCGTCCGCGCTTGCGTAGGGGTAAGGCATTGCCATGTTCAAGCAGCTTTGCGGGAACGATGGACGTCGGCAGATCAGTGGTGTCGAACGAATCCAGGTCGATCTGGGGGAGGCCGAAGTTTTTTGATGCCGCCTGGGCAATCTTGGCAGAGGAAATCCCGCTATTGATCAGCGTCTGAATAATGGGCTCTTTGCTTGCTCGTGACTTCTGCAGAATCTCAGTCGCTTGTTGCGGTTCGATGACGGAGGTCTTTACGAGGGCAGCCAGAAGGCCAGTGATGGCGGGAGGAGTCATAACGTGGTGTAACCGATAATTCCGTTTAAGGGCAAGCAGGCCATACTATATTCAAAATCAAGCCGTGGGCACACTATTTTGTGCCAATGTGGCGCTGACTTTCGCCAGTTGGGCCTTGAGCGCATTATTTTCCTCTTTTAACCGAACCAGTTCAGACACATCGCGTTGTATTCCAATAAAGTAAGTTAGCTGATCTTTATCGTTGAATATCGGTGTGATGGAGAGCTCGTTCCAGAACAATCCGCCATCTTTTCGGTAATTGCGGACCACGACGCGGGTAGGGCGGCCTTCCTTGATGGCTGATTTTATTTCTGAAAGCGACGCCTGATCCCGATCGTCATTCTGGAGAAAACGACAGTCCTGATACAGGATTTCGTCCCGAGAATAGCCGGTGAGGTGTTCGAATGCAGCGTTGGCATAAATCAGAATGTTGTCGTTGCCTTCCTGCTCGGCGATAACGATTCCATCGTTTGATGCGTCCACTGCTTTTCGCAGTAACTCTGAATCCAGCATGGCCTGAGGCTACCTCGCGCGTGAACATTTGATTCGACCCGACTCGATGATAACAGGCACTAAGCGATCTGTTCCAGAAGATACCGTTGGCAGTGGGTAAGGCCACCTTGGCATACGCCATTGGGTGTGATGGAGAATGCCTGTTCATCTGAAATGATCTGACACCAATGCAGCCTGGTTGAACCTGAAAGCAGGTCGCCTGGGCAGTCCGGCTGGTGCTCCGAGGGTTCGAGTAGCCGAATCCAGTGCTGCGCTTGCCATCGATTAACCAACCGGGCGCGCTGGGGTTCCGACAAAGTGGCCGTGATAAGTTGTACGGTACATTTTCCCGCAAGCGCCATGATCAGTAGGCATTCGTTTGAATAAAGCGGACGATGGTCTGTTGTGGTGTCCATTAAAACCAGTGGATGCGAAAGTACCGGTTTCTTGGCCTGTTGCAGCAACCACCACTCGAGGCGTTGGCGTACATGGTGGCCGAACCAGTGCAAGCCCAGATCTCTATCTGGCCAGGAGTCGCGTTGTTCGAGTTGTCGATAGGCTTCAATGAGGATCGAGCGCATCACCTGTTCAGGGGGTAACCACATCATTGCCTGTTGCTCGATGCGCCTCACAGCCAGTGGATCCATATGAATGATGGCTTGTTTCAGGCTTTCGATCAGGCCTTTTCCCTGTGTCGATGGCGCGGCAAGGAGTTCTGGATTGAGTTCGGGCGCTGTCGGCGGCGAGTGATCGACGGGTGCTTGATAGTTTGCGGTCGAGCGAGATTCACGCGCCAGTATCTGGGCAATTTGTGTGAAGCCGACACCTTGTGCCGACAATGCCAAGATGCGCTGAATCTCCTGAATATCGGCCGCGCTATAAAGGCGATGGCCCGTTGATGTTCGGGTCGGGCGAATGAGGTTGTAGCGACGTTCCCATGCACGCAGGGTAATTGGGTTCACCCCCGTGATGTTGGATACGGCGCGGATAGGGAACAAGCCATCCTCGCAAGCCGGTCCGCAGGCCGCTGGGCACGTTTCGCCGCAAACAACGGTTGATGTGCCATCGGTTGAATGCCCGTGCGCCGGTTGTTGTGGATCGGGATTGCTCATGTCAATCTCGTCATGGCTTTTATGTATAAGTTTTGCATCGAAAAATTGTAGCAGAATTTCCGGGTTCTGCTTTATTCCGGGTGAATCCTATGATCTGGGTTCAGCAACGGGTGTTTGACGTGTCGGATTGGGTGATAGGTCGTGGACGAGCGGTTCCTGACATGTACAGTCTGCTTGACCTTATTACTTCTGCGGGCTATTTTTGCCCAATGATGGTGAACGTTTCCTCCTCTGCACGCGCCTCAACTTCCCGCTCTTTTTCGGCGGGAAGCTTTAGCGCGTCTGGCGCCTTGCTGCTCAAGCTATTGGATTTGCGACTGCCGTCGGGCAGTAAATAACGCTTCCAAGCCAGACGTGGCCAAACGTGCCCTAACCCATAAATTAAAGTCATCAGAACGTGCAGACGTTCACGATTGAGGCGCATAGCATCATGAATCAGCCGAAAGAAAATACCCCTGTGGCAAACAACCAGAATTCCTCCTTGATCATTTTCGATACGACCTTGCGTGATGGGGAACAAAGCCCCGGCGCTGCAATGACCCGAGAAGACAAACTTCGCATCGCACGCCAATTGGAGCGTTTGGGCGTCGATGTAATCGAAGCTGGCTTCGCCGCCGCGAGCGAGGGTGATTTCGCCGCCATCCGTGCCATCGCCGAAACCATTGAAAATTCGACCGTATGTTCTCTGGCTCGTGCCAATGAGCGTGACGTGCGTCGTGCAGGCGAGGCCATTGCCCCGGCTGCACGCAAGCGTATCCATACCTTCATCGCGACCAGCCCGATCCACATGGAAAAGAAGCTGCGCATGACGCCTGACGAAGTCGTCGAGCACGCGGTGAAAGCGGTGAAGTTGGCTCGTACCTACACCGACGATGTGGAGTTTTCCGCAGAAGATGCCGTTCGTTCGGATATCGATTTTCTGGTGCGCATCTTCGAGGCGGTCATTGAAGCCGGTGCAACTACGCTGAACGTACCGGATACTGTTGGTTATTCCACGCCCACCGAATGGGGCGCGCGCATGGCGGAGTTGATTGAGCGTACACGTGGGTCGGATCGAGTGATCTGGTCCACACACTGTCATAACGACCTCGGTATGGCGGTGGCCAACTCGCTTTCTGCCGTTCTGGCTGGCGCCCGTCAGGTCGAGTGCACCATCAACGGCTTGGGTGAGCGCGCAGGTAATGCGTCCCTTGAAGAGGTTGTGATGGCCGTCCGCACGCGACGGGACGTGTTTGGTCTCGATACCCGGATTGATACCACCCAAATTGTGCCGATCTCCAAACTGGTTTCGACCATCACGGGATACCCGGTGCAGCCGAACAAGGCAATTGTGGGCGCGAACGCCTTTGCCCATGAGTCCGGCATCCATCAGGATGGTGTGCTCAAGCATCGTGAAACCTATGAAATCATGCGCGCGGAAGACGTGGGCTGGACGACAAACAAACTGTCGTTGGGCAAGTTGTCCGGTCGCAATGCCTTCCGGAGCCGCTTGACCGAGCTCGGTATCGAATTGTCCAGTGAGGAAGCCTTGAATGATGCCTTCCGGCGCTTCAAGGATTTGGCCGACAAGAAACGTGAAATTTTCGACGAGGATATTCAGGCACTTGTTTCCGAAGTGCACGAAGATCAGGTCGAGCAGCTTAAGCTTGTCTCGTTGAAGGTGTGTTCTGAAACCGGCGAAGTGCCAACTGCCACTTTGGTAATTTCCGTGGCGGGTGAGGAGAAATCGGCTACGGCACAGGGTGCGGGACCAGTGGATGCTGCATTCGTGTGCATCGAGAACATGATGCAATCGGGCGCGAATCTGCAACTGTATTCCGTCAACAACATCACGAGCGGTACCGATGCACAGGGCGAGGTGAATGTGCGTCTTGAAAGGGCGGGTCGTATCGTGACCGGACAGGGTGCCGATACCGATATTGTGGTTGCTTCAGCCAAGGCCTATCTCAATGCGCTTGATCGCCTGCAAAAGCCTGCGGAGCGCGCGCACCCTCAAATGGGCGACGTGTGAACGTTTTGTCCCGGCTGCACGTGAATGGATAGTACCCCCGCACTTCACTGGTTGGGTATCGACCAGTGGGCGTTGCGTGTGCCCTGGCCCGGTCATTCGTCCGAGCCAGGGGAACCACTGAAGACGGATGTCCTGGTTTCCGATGCTCCGTCCGCTGAGTATCACATTGCTCTGGCGGATTCATTGAAAGTTACTGATGCCGAAGTATCCGGGTCTGAGCCGGTCCCGCGTGCGGGATTGTGTTTTATCGCGGCGAGTGGGGTCGAATTTTCGGCACTGGTTTCGGCCATCTCGCGTTGTCTTCCCTCGGGAAAGACGATGATGCATCAATCTGCAACGGAGGACCAGACACCTTCTGTCCATTGGGACGGACAGACCTGGTCGCTTGCTGAGCTCAGGCGTAGCGGACAGGCCAAGCGTGCACTGTGGCGTTTGCTGGTAGGTTCGAAAGCATGAATGCGGAAGCCGACCGAAGTCTTGCGGATTCACTCGTGCATTCCCCTATCGCACATATACTCTCCTTGGATGAAGAAGATTTGCCCGCAGTGCAACGGATTGAGCAGGCAGCGCATATTTTCCCGTGGTCCGAACGTGTTTTCCAGGACTGTATTCGTTCGGGGTATTACCTTGATGGTGCGTATGATGGGCCAAAATTACTGGGTTTCAGTGTGGTGATGCCCATTCTCAACGAATGGCATCTCCTGAATCTGTGCGTCGATCCGAAAAGGCAGCGCCGAGGCATCGGTCGGTTACTGTTGGAATACATGATCGAACAAGCGAAAAAAGCCGAGGTGGATAGCCTCTGGCTTGAGGTGCGGGAGGGGAACGATGCTGCACGGCAGTTATATGCGGCATACGGATTCGAGCAGGTCGGCCTCAGAAAAGCCTATTACCCGGCCAAACAGGGGCGCGAGGATGCACTTGTGCTGACGCGTACGCTGGATTAGCTCCCCATTCTTCCACGGACTTTCGACGCTAGATCTTTCAAGTATCCCCATCAGCAACGTGATGGCGATGCCAACTCATCTCATCGCCTCTGTGTTGACTCAGGGGCTCCAGCAGGAGTCGTCATGCGAATCATTCTAGGAATATTGAGCCTGTATTTTGTATTGGCTGCGCCCGTTCAGGCTGCGGGGCAAGCCATGCTGCAGACTGAGCAAAATGGTCGAATTGAGCAGACAGGGCTGGTCTGGTTGAATGATCGCGCCATGCGCATGGACCTGGCACATCCACCTGCGGAAATTCTGCTTCATCAGGGAGCGCTGTATGCGATATCACAAATCGGCGGCCTGTCGGTCGTCGCCTCGGTCGCTAGTGTTGACCAACTCGCCCAAGCCTTGGGGCAGGGGGCTGGCGTTCTCGACCAGCTCAATCATGAAATGGCCAGTTCGGTCAGCCGTTTTGAGGCCATGGGGCATCAGGAAACCATCGCCGGTATTCGAGGCGAACAATATCGGGTGGTATGGGTTGATCAGCAGGGAAAGTCACATACTGATATCGCTGTACTGTCACACGCCCCGGCGGTGGTTGAGTTGACACGAGCTTTGCAAAATATGGCCTTGGCTGCGAACAAGGGGCGCGATGCGCGCATGATCGAATTTCTGCGCATGGGCTGGGGTGTATTGCGCTACGGTCATGCTTATAGGCTTGTATCCATTACAGGGCAGTCCCCGGAGCCAAGCCTGCTGGCATTGCCAACTCAATCGATTGATGTTCAGGGTATTCTTCAGGGGTTGAGTCGCTGAGTTTCAATCCGTTGTTTTCTTCCATTTGACCGAAAACGATAGGTAATTCCTGCCAATGGGTTGAGCTGTAGTTTCGGTGATTGACCTCCGTTGTCATATTCGTACACTGTCACCAGTTTTTAATGACGATGGTGTAACCGGTTGCCGTAGGGTTCGGGGCACGTTGGAGGAGCGATACTGTGCGAATTCACGCAATTCCCGTCCTGTCCGATAACTATGTCTGGCTGATCGAAGGTGATCAAGGGCAATGTGCCGTGGTTGATCCTGGTGAAGCCGCACCGGTTCTGGCAGAAATCGAACGGCGCAACCTCACGCTTATGGCCATTCTGCTGACACATCATCATGCCGATCATTGCCAAGGTGTCGCGGGCCTGCGTGTCCGCTTCCCTGTGCCGGTTTATGGCCCCTCACTTGAAGCCAAAACCTGGGTGACAAATCCATTAGCCGATCTCGAAATCTTTAGTTTGCCGCACATTGGCCGATTCCAGGCTTGGCATACACCAGGTCATACCTTGGGGCACATCAGCCTGATCTCTGATGGGGCCGCCTTTGTGGGCGATACACTTTTTTCGGCTGGCTGCGGGCGCTTGTTTGAGGGCTCTCCCGAACAGATGTCGGCGAGTCTGGACCGCCTTTCGGGCTTGCCGGACGATACAATGATTTATTGCGGGCATGAATATACGGCTGATAGCCTACGATTTGCGCACTTCGCCGAACCGAACAACGAATCGATAGTCCAACGAATTCGCGAGGTGAATGAAGCGCGCGCGGTGGGCTTGCCGAGCGTGCCCACTTCTTTGTATGTGGAGAAACAAATCAACCCATTCTTGCGGATTCGTGAGCCATCCTTACGCACTGCGATTCTGAAACATACCCAAAGCGCATTGCTCAGCGATGCGGATGCATTTTGGGCGCTACGCTGCTGGAAGGATGAGTTTGATGATTTACCGCTTCTCCCCCGTCACTCACAGAACAACTGAATAATGATCTATCCCGTTATGATTTTCATGGGCAAAAGGCTGGCGTGTAATCGCGCCGACCAGACGCAGCGAAGCGTGGCACTGCGTTTTCTCTCCCTTCTCGTCCTGCCTGCCTTTCTCGCTTTGGGCGGTTGCGCCAATTTACCGCAAACAGTAGGGAATACACCCGCGGCGTCCAGTGCCGTAGATGATGGTTCTTCTGCCAACACCGTGGATTACAGCATCCTGCCCGCCATTAACACTCCAGCGCAAAGTGCGCGGAAGGCGGCTTGGATGAATGATGGCAACCTCTGGCACTACATCGCGGCTCGGTTCACCCTGCCGATTCCTAATAACCCGCGGGTTCAGGAGCAGCTGGCTTTTTATTCCAGCCATATTGATTACCTTGAGCGCGTTACTGAACGTGCAAAGCCCTATTTGCACATGATTGTGGCGGATTTGCAGGAGAACAAGCTGCCGTTGGAGCTGGCCTTGCTGCCGATTGTTGAGAGTGCTTATCGCCCTGAAGCCGTTTCATCCAGCAATGCAGCGGGTATCTGGCAATTTGTTCGGAGTACGGGGGAGCATTTTGGCTTGCGGCGTACAGTTTGGTATGACGGACGACGTGATATCAAGGCATCGACCGATGCCGCATTGCAATATTTTACGCGTTTGCGAACCATGTTTAACGATGATTGGCCCGTAGTTATCGCTTCCTATAACGGTGGCGAAGGCACATTGCAGAATGCCATTGCCTACAACCAATCCAGAGGGCTACCAACTGATTTCTGGGATTTGACCCGAATAAGTAAGGAGACGGCTGATTACCCCGCGCGACTTTATGCGTTGGTGATTATTTTCAGTAACCCTGAGAAATACGGCTTCCACCCTTATCCGATCCCGAATCAGTCCGTAGTGACCGAGATCGCATTGAATAAGTCAGTCAATCTGAACAAGCTGGCCTCGTTGACAGGTGTGTCTCATGACGAGCTTTTTCATCTGAATCCCGGCTTCGACAAATTGATTACCGGGCCGGAAACTACCAACCTCCTGGTGCCCAAGCGCTTGGCATCGCAGTTCACAACGACTGCTCTGGAAGAGGCCGAAAAATCAGCCATGAACTGGGGGCGCTATACCCTTCGCCGGGGTGATAATTTCCACAAGTTGGCTTACCGTTATGGTTGTGATGTGGATGAACTGCTCAAGGTTAATCGTTTGAGTTCGGCCTATGCCCGACCCGGAGAAACGATCATTGTACCGTTGGGGCGCGGTAAGAAGCTTATGGCCAGTGGCGCAGACCAGCTCTATACGGTGCAAAGCGGGGATTCGTTATGGGGGCTGGCCCACCGTTTTGATATGGACCTTGCGGATTTGAAACGCATCAATGGTCTTAAACCCAAGGATCCAATCCATCCGGGCCAGAAGTTGATTGTGGCCACTCATCACGAATTTCGGCGTGCTGATGAGAAGCCAGCGAAAAGAGTGGCCGAATCCTCTGGACGATATGTTGTTCAGAGGGGGGACACCTTGTGGAATGTGGCCCAGCGTTTTTCGACGACAGTTCAGCACTTGATTGCTTCCAACCGACTTGATTCTTCGGCTCCGCTTAAGCCGGGTCAGGTTTTGATGATTGCCGGGAAATAAAATGTTAAGCGTTTGGCTGATCTTCGCCGTCTGAAAAACCCGCTTCAACAAAAGGTAGACAATAAAAAACCCCGCTCAATGGCGGGGTTTTTATTGGCTCATTCAGAATTACTGAACGGTGCCGCAGGAAACGACTTTGCTGCCTTCTTTGACGGTGTAGGAAAGTGCATTGCCTTCAAAAACTTGTGCAGTTGCTACGTCAACTACGGTTTCAGACTTTCCATGAACCACGTTGGTGAGTGGGAACTTGACTTTGTTGGTCGCAGAATCCCGGCAACGGCCTTCATTAAGGGAGAAAGTCAGTGGGCCAGCAACGTTTTTACCCTTGAAGGTCGCAACGAATTTGGTTTTGTCGGCAGCAATCTGGATGATGTTGATCTTGCCAACTATGTCAGATCCGTTCATCGGAACAGTGTGACCCAAAAACTGAACGTTCGAGTTGACGATCACTTCTGCCTTGGGTTTGTCTGCTGCTTGCGCGATGCCTGTCATCATGCTTGCCACGGCGGCTACAAGGATAATTTTTTTCATGAATGCCCCTAAATTGTTTTTTCACACGAACTGAACGCCAGGTTTTTTCTAAGCGTCTGACGATTTTAGATGATTCTGACCCCAAACGGTTCCCTTTTATCATCCCGTTCTGGGATGAAATTATTAATTGGAGGATAAGTAAACTCTAATTCTCCAGGTCGTCGTTGCCAAAATGCCGCGCTGGATTGTAACAAAGTGGGCGTATTTGCGGTACTGGGCGCCAAGACGCGCCGTTGCCGGGTTACGAGTCCGGGCCGTGAGGCTTTGAGCACTGCATTGACGCTTGCTACAGTTGCGGCCTACATTGGCCGACCCGGTTCATGAGTTATTAGGTGCTTTGCATGAGTGACACGATTTTCTCGAAAATTATTCGCCGCGAAATTCCAGCCGACATCGTGTTCGAAAATGATCGCGTTCTGGCTTTCAGGGATATCAATCCCCAAGCGCCGGTGCATATTCTGATTATTCCCAAAAAGCCCATTCCTACCGTGAATGATATTCAGGCTGAGGACGCCCCTTTGATTGGTGAGTTGTTTGTCGTTGCGGCACAGCTTGCCGCTCGGGAAGGGATTGCTGAAGCTGGTTACCGCACTGTTTTCAATTGTCTGGATCATGGTGGGCAGGAGGTGTATCACCTGCACCTGCATCTACTGGGAGGGCGACAAATGACCTGGCCACCGGGTTGATTGTCGGTTGATGATTGGTTGGTTATTGGGGGTTTTCGCGCTTGAGCGATTGGTAGTTCTCAAATCGCCTGCTGTCCAGTTGACCGTTCGCGACTGCCGCCCGAACGGCGCAACTGGGTTCCAGGTTGTGGGAGCAGTTGTAAAACCGGCAGCCTTCGGCAAGTGTCAGAATATCCGGGAAGGCGCGGTCGATGGCTTGTGCATCTTGTGCGGCAACCGCGAAGTCCCGCACGCCGGGTGCGTCAATCAGGCCGCCGGGCAACTGATCCAGTCGGAACAGCGTGCTATGTCGCGTGGTGTGCTGACCTTCCTGGCTGTGGGCCGATAATTCGTTGACTGCAGCGGTGGCAGCTTGCGAGGTAATGCTGCGGGCCAATGATGTTTTGCCGACGCCCGATAAGCCGATCATCATGGAAATCTTGTCGCTCAGCACGCTGCGCAGGTCATCTATCCCTTCGCCGGTTTTCGTGCTGATGCGCAATATATCAATGTCTTGCGCCGCCCAAAGGGCTAATGTCTGCTCGATGAGCTCTCGGTGATCGTGTTCGGTGGTCGGGAGAAGATCGACCTTGTTCAACACGATGATCGGTGTGGCGGGCAGATCCATTGCGGCAACCAAGGTGCGTTCAACCACGTTGGGATTCATCCAAGGGGTCGGGGCCAGGATAATCAGTACCTGATCAATATTGGCGGCCATCAGTCGCGCTTTTCCATGCGTGTCTGGCCGAATCAGCGTGTTGCTGCGCGGGTAGACGAATTCGATGATTTCCTTGGCATCTTCCCCCGTGCGCCACCCCACGCGGTCGCCCGTTGTGAGCGCGCCCAGCGTGCGCCGTGCGGTGGCGCGTAGCAGCTTGCCTTCCGCGTTTTCAATGATGAGCTCGGTGCCGTGATGAGTGATCACGGTAGCTTGCTCCAGCGATTGGTCCGGCGCGGACTGGCGGCTGGCGATCTGGTTCTTTTGGCGGTCGGTCAGTCGGGATTTCATTTCAATAGGAACATCGTGGCTAATCCCAAAAAGATAAAGAACCCGCCGGAGTCGGTGATGGCGGTAATCAGCACGGAGCTGCCAAGTGCAGGGTCCCGACCGAGTCTCATTCGGGTTACAGGGATGGTAACCCCGAAAAAGGAAGCGGTCAGGAAGTTGAGGCTGACGGCAGCAGTCATGACGGCCGAGAGTGCAGAGTCTCGGTAAAGTGCGAAGGTAATCAGGCCTAGGACACTGCCCCACACCAGCCCGTTGATCAGGGCGACACGCAGTTCCTTGCTGTACAAGATAAGGATGTCCTTGTTGTCGAGTTTGCGGAAGGCCAGTTCACGGACGATCATGGTGATGGTCTGGTTGCCGACGTTCCCCCCCATCCCGGCGACGATCGGCATTAACGCGGCCAGTGCAACAAGCTGCTCGATGGCGCCATCGAACAAACCGATCACCCGTGAGGCAATCATCGCAGTGACGAGGTTGATGGCCAGCCAGGGCGCGCGGTTTTTTACGCTCTTCAGGATGGGGGCGAAAATATCTTCCTCTTCGCGCAGACCGACTTGTGCCAAGCGCTCTTCATCGCTGGCTTCCCGAATGAAGTCGACCACTGCATCGACGGTTACCCGGCCAATCAACCGATCCTGTTCGTCGATGACCGGTGCACTGATCAGATCGTAGCGTTCGAACGCATCCGCCGTTTCACGTGCCTTGTCTTCGGGGTGAAAGCGCACCACTTCACGCGCCATCACCTGTTCGACTTCCTGTTCCGGGTCGCTCAGAAGCAATGTCTTGAGAAAGAGGACGCCCTGAAACTGGCCAAGGCGGTCGACAACAAAAAGTTTGTCGGTGTGGTCGGGTAGGTCTTCCATGCGGCGCAGATAGCGCAAGATGACCTCGATGCGCACATCGGCGCGCACAGTCACGAGGTCGAAATCCATCAATGCACCGACGGTGTCCTCGGCGTAGGACAGGGCGAACTTGAGTTGCTCCCGCTCTTCCAGCGGCAGGGCGGTGAACACATCCTGCATGACGTGTTCGGGCAGATCGGGTGCAAGATCGGCCAGTTCGTCGGCTTCCAGCGAGTTGGCCGCATTGAGCAGTTCCTCCCGGTCCATGGTCGCCAGCAGGCTGGCACGCACCGCGTCTGAGACTTCGAGCAATACCTCGCCGTCGTGATCAGAGCGTACGAGTTCCCAAATCGCCAGCCGATCTTCGTGCGGTAAGGCTTCGAGAATCACGGCGATATCGGCTGGGTGCAGCTTCTCCAGCTTCTGGGCAAGGCGCGTCAAATTCTGCTTGTGCACGATGCGTTCGACCAGCGCGTGATTCGGCTCGTTCGAACGATCCACCAAACCCTCAACCAACCGGTTGCGCGCCATCATTTCGCGGATATCGCGAATCAGCGTGGCAATTTCGGCCGGTTTGTCCTGATCAAGCACATCCGTCATCAAGGGCTTCCGTGGTGTTGAGTGGAGGATGGGGGCACTCTCATCAGCTAGAGGCTGACCGCCGTGCCGGGGTGGAAAGGAAAGCGATAAATAA
Organism: uncultured Halothiobacillus sp.; assembly: GCA_964655215.1. Classification (GTDB taxonomy): domain Bacteria; phylum Pseudomonadota; class Gammaproteobacteria; order Halothiobacillales; family Halothiobacillaceae; genus Halothiobacillus. The sequence goes on along the minus strand of CAZZMW010000010.1, from coordinate 76,706 downwards.
TCACACCGAGTATAAAGTAACGCCTCACACGGCGCAGAGAAACCTGCGTTTCGTGTTAGGCTGTCGCGGTTCCACGATGATACGAGTACGCCCATGAATACGCCTGAACCGACTGAAAACCTGATCTGGATCGACCTTGAGATGACCGGGCTTGATCCGATGACGGACACCATTATCGAAATGGCGACACTGGTCACGGATAAGCACCTGAATATTCTGGCGGAAGGGCCGGTGATTGCCATTCACCACCCGAAAAGCACGCTCGACAAGATGGACGAGTGGAATCGCCGCACACATGGAGAAAGCGGTTTGATCGCTCGTGTGCTGGCGAGCACGACCACGATGCGTCAGGCGGAACTGCAAACACTGGAGTTTCTGCAGGCTTGGGCCGTGCCGGGTAAATCACCGATGGCCGGGAACAGCATCTGCCAGGATCGGCGCTTCATGGTGCGTTGGATGCCGCAACTGGAACAGTTTTTCCACTACCGGAATCTGGACGTGTCGACCATCAAGGAACTTGCCCGTCGCTGGAATCCAGAAATGATGCAGGGCTTCAGGAAAAATGCCAGCCACCAGGCACTGGACGACATTCGCGGTTCAATCGCCGAGCTGGTGTACTACCGTTCGCATTTCTTCCGGATTTGATTGGCGCCAAGGCGTCTACGGGTCGACATTACTACGTGTCTTGCGGCAGTTCGAAGGGGAGATCGTCTCGGTTGCCCCAGTCAGACCAAGCGCCGGGATAGCCCCGTACATCTTCGAAGCCCAAGTGCTTCAATATGCAGAACATCAGGCTCGATCGGCGGTGACTCTGGCAGTACACCGCGATGGTCTGGCCGGGCCTCGCGGTAATCCCTCTCTCGCTCAGCTTCGCCCGAATTTCATCATCCGGCAGTAAATATCCCGGTTTTTCGGGGTCGAAGAACCATTGCCAATCAAAATGGACGGCGCCCGGGATGTGTCCGGCGTTGCGTGATCTTTTGTCTGCACCTCGGTACTCTTCTTCGCTTCGCGCATCGATGACAAGCCATGAATCCGGCTTGCCCAGTTGCGCCGCGATGGCATCTGCATGGCAATGATGGGCTGAAAAGTCGTACGTCAGTTCGCTGGTTGGTCTGGGCGTGGTGGGCGTGCTCGCCATTGGCCAACCTGCAGTCAGCAAGGCTTCGCGCCCACCATCAATAAGATAAATCTCCTGAAGACCGCAGAGCGCCAATGACCAGGCGAGGCGCGAAGCGGCCAGACCTTGGCTGTCGTCAAACAGGAAAATGGTCGAATCCGACGTGATGCCGGTCTGTGCCAAGGCCCGGTTGAAGTCGGCGTTGTCGGGTAGCAAGCCGGCTCTATCGCCTTCGTTGCGGACGATCTGATTGAAGTCGATCCATTGTGCCTCGGCCAGAGGTGGCTGACCGGGTTGACTCATGTCGATCAATACAGGATCGGGGGCTTGTTGAAATCGGGCTTTCAACTCGCTGGCGGCGATGAATTTCATATCTTATCGGTATATTAATAATCGTTATGGTTTTGCCTCTGTATCGCCTAGGAAGATAATCCATTCGCAGCCCAATTTCATCCCGAAGTTGCTGAATGGGCATCTGGTCGCCGCCATGTTGTCCGGCATTCACGGTATGATTGCCGCCATTATTGAGAATCGAGTTTCAGGAGTGGAAGGCATGGCGTGCAGAATTGCAGTGGCAGGGGTGAGCGGGCGGATGGGCCGTGTCCTGGTGGACGCGACGGTGCAAAATCCGGATGCGATGCTGGGTGCGGCCCTGGTTCGACAGGGTAGCCCGCTGGTCGGGCAGGATGCGGGGCAATTGGCGGGCGTTGGCACTCTGAACTGTGTGATTCACGATGATCTTTCCAATGTCTCGTCCCATTTTGATGTGCTGATCGACTTCACTTCTATTGAAGCGACGCTGGCCAATCTGGCGGCTTGCCGTGCACAGCGTCGAGCGATGGTCATTGGTACGACCGGCTTCTCCGCCGAACAAAAAGCCATGCTGATGGATGCCGGGCGAGACATTCCTCTGGTTTTCGCGCCAAACATGAGCATTGGTGTCAATGTCCTGCTTGGAGTGGTGGCGCAAACCGCACGGCTACTGGGCGAGGGTTATGATGTGGAAATCATCGAGGCGCACCACCGGCACAAGGTAGACGCGCCTTCGGGTACGGCCTTGCGTCTGGGCGAGGCGGTGGCCGAGGCCTATGGTCGTGATCTGGCTCAAGTGGCCGTTTACGGTCGCGAAGGGCATACCGGTGCGCGGGACCCGCAAACCATTGGATTTGCGACGGTTCGTGGTGGTGATGTGGTGGGCGACCATACGGTCCTGTTTGCGGGAATCGGCGAGCGGATCGAGCTGACACATAAGGCTTCCAGCCGGATGACCTTTGCCCAGGGTGCCGTGCGTGCTGCGACCTGGTTGAAGAATCAGCCGCCGGGGCTGTACGACATGCAGGATGTTCTGGGTCTGAAATAAGTTCGATAAAGCACAAGATTCGGGCGTGCGCATGGACAAAATAGCCGCTTGTCGGGCATAATCTCGGCCAATATTCTGCTTTGAATCGCCGGGTGCCAGTGCGCGTCCGAAGGGTTCTGTGCAATGAAACGCTTCAAAAATAACGGGTTGCAAAAAACCTGTTCGCATATCGGTTTAGATGGGAGAGTCTCTTGAAACACACAGCGCTATTGGCCCTGGCCGACGGTAGTCTTTTTTACGGCACATCGATTGGCGCTGAAGGTTCGACTGTTGGCGAAGTGGTTTTCAACACGGCCATGACTGGCTATCAAGAGATTCTGACTGATCCTTCCTATCGTCGTCAGATTGTTACCCTGACTTATCCACACATCGGTAATGTCGGTCTGAATGCCGAAGATGCCGAATCTACGGGGGTTCACGCCGCCGGTCTAGTGATCCGTGACGCCTCGTCCATCGTCAGCAACTGGCGCTCAGAAGAATCGCTGCAAGCTTATTGCGAGCGGCATGGCCTGCAGGCAATTGCCGATATCGATACCCGTGCCCTGACGCGTGTATTGCGTGATAAAGGCGCGCAGAACGGGTGCATTCAGACAGGCGAAAACCTGGACCCTGAGGCCGCACTGGCACAGGCGCGTGGGTTCGCTGGACTTGACGGCATGGATCTCGTGCCGGAAGTTACCACCGATCGTCCCATTGAATGGACGCAGGGCACCTGGGATCTCGATCCGCAGAATCCAGCACCTCGCCCCGAGTTGACGCGTCATGTGGTGACTTGGGACTACGGTATGAAACACAATATCCTGCGTATGCTGGTCGATCGCGGATGTCGTGTGACGGTGTTGCCTGCCACCACGCCTGCGAGCGAAGTGCTGGCAATGAATCCCGATGGCATCCTGCTCGGTAATGGTCCGGGTGATCCGGCAGCCTGCCATTACGCCATCGAAGCGATTACCGAAGTGCTGAAGCACGATGTGCCTGTTTTCGGTATCTGTCTGGGCCACCAGTTGCTCGCGCTGGCCAGTGGCGCGAAAACCATCAAGATGAAGTTCGGTCATCACGGTGCGAACCATCCTGTGCAGGACATCGAATCCGGGAAAGTCTTCATTTCCAGCCAAAACCACGGGTTTGCGGTGGATGAAGACACTCTGCCTTCGAATCTCAAAGCGACTCATCGCTCACTGTTCGACGGCAGCTTGCAGGGCATCGCCCGTACCGACCGCACTGCATTCAGTTTTCAGGGGCACCCCGAAGCAAGCCCCGGCCCACACGATCTGGGATTGTTGTTCGATCAGTTCGTTGCCTCTATTGATGCCCGCACGGCGTAATTGAGTCCTGTTTGCCGACCCAAAGAACTGCTTGAAGAATCTGCTTGAAAAAATCGACGCCTGTTCGTTGCTAAATTTGTGAATTTGCCATGCCAAAACGTACCGACCTAAAAAGTATCCTTATCATCGGCGCCGGCCCTATCGTGATCGGCCAGGCCTGCGAATTCGATTATTCAGGCGCGCAGGCTTGTAAGGCGTTGAAGGAGGAGGGATATCGGGTCATTCTGATCAACTCCAATCCGGCCACGATCATGACGGACCCGGGTATGGCCGATGCCACCTATGTCGAGCCAATCAACTGGGAAACGGTCGCTGCAATCATCGAGAAAGAGCGCCCTGACGCCGTATTACCCACCATGGGGGGGCAAACCGCACTCAATTGCGCGCTGGATCTGGCACGGAATGGTGTGCTGGAAAAATTCAATTGCGAACTGATCGGTGCCAGCGAAGACGCGATCGATATGGCTGAAGACCGTGAACGTTTCCGCGAAGCCATGACGGAAATCGGGCTGTCCACTCCGACTTCGTACATCGTCCATACACTGGAAGAAGCCTTCGCCGAGCAGCCAAAGTTAGGTTTCCCCGTCATCATTCGTCCTTCGTTCACGATGGGTGGTTCAGGTGGCGGTATCGCGTATAACCGCGAGGAATACGAAGAAATCGTACGGCGCGGGCTGGATCTGTCGCCTACGAGCGAACTGCTGATCGAACAGTCCGTACTCGGCTGGAAAGAATATGAGATGGAAGTTGTGCGTGACCGCAACGACAATTGCATCATCATCTGTTCCATCGAAAACTTCGATCCGATGGGCGTTCACACCGGTGATTCAATTACCGTGGCTCCGGCACAGACACTCACCGACAAGGAATACCAGATCATGCGGAATGCCTCGCTGGCTGTTCTGCGCAAGATCGGTGTCGAAACCGGTGGTTCGAACGTTCAGTTCGCGGTCAACCCCGAAAACGGTCACATGATCGTGATCGAAATGAATCCGCGCGTATCTCGTTCTTCCGCGTTGGCATCGAAAGCGACCGGGTTCCCGATCGCCAAGGTCGCAGCCAAACTGGCCGTGGGCTACACATTGGATGAGCTGCGCAACGAAATCACGCAAGGCGCAACGCCCGCTTCGTTCGAGCCGACCATCGACTACGTGGTCACCAAAGTACCGCGTTTCACCTTCGAGAAATTTCCTCAGGCTGACAGCCGCCTGACTACGCAGATGAAGTCTGTGGGTGAAGTCATGGCAATCGGTCGTACCTTCCAGGAATCGCTGCAAAAAGCACTCCGCGGTCTGGAAATCGGCGTGGATGGCTTCGATGAAATTCTCGATCGGAATCTCGATGCCGAGGATGCGGAAGACGAGCTGATTCGTCAGTTGCGCGAACCGCGTCATGACCGACTCTGGTATGTGGCCGATGCGTTCCGTCATGGCTTCACATTGGAAGACGTGCACGAGCATTCGAAGATCGACCCGTGGTTCTTGATTCAGATCGAGCAGATCATCCGTAAAGAACAGGAATTGCGTGGACAGTCCCTACAGAATCTGGATCGCGACACCCTGTGGCGCATCAAGCGTATGGGCTTCTCCGATCGGCGTCTGGCCCGGTTACTGGATGAAACCGAAAGCACCGTGCGCGCGCATCGGCATGGCTTGGGTGTTCGCCCCGTGTTCAAACGCGTAGATACCTGCGCGGCAGAATTCCCGACCGATACGGCCTACCTGTATTCCACCTACGAGCAGTTCTGCGAGGCGGAACCGAGTAAGCGCGACAAGATCATGATCCTGGGCGGCGGGCCGAACCGGATCGGGCAGGGTATCGAGTTTGACTACTGCTGTGTCCACGCTGCCCTCGCGCTGCGGGAAGACGGCTTCGAGACCATCATGGTCAACTGCAATCCGGAAACCGTTTCGACCGATTACGACATCTCCGATCGACTCTATTTTGAATCACTGACGCTGGAAGACGTGCTCGAAATCATTGAGGTTGAAAAACCCAAAGGCGTCATCGTTCAGTTCGGAGGACAGACACCGTTGAAACTGGCGCGCGATCTGGAAAAAGCAGGTGCGCCCATCATCGGTACCACGCCCGATGCCATCGATCGTGCAGAAGATCGCGAACGCTTCCAGGCCATGATTCAGGATTTGGGGCTCAAGCAGCCGCCCAACCGTACGGCCCGCTCGACGGATGAGGCCATCAATCTCGCTGCACAGATCGGCTATCCGCTGGTTGTTCGCCCTTCCTACGTACTGGGCGGACGGGCGATGGAAATCGTACACAACGAAGAAGGGCTCAAGCGTTACATGCGTGATGCGGTGAAAGCTTCCAACGATTCACCCGTGCTGCTTGACCGCTTCCTCGATGATGCCACGGAGATGGATATCGATGCGGTATCCGATGGTGAAACCGTTGTGATCGGCGGTTTGATGGAACACATCGAAATGGCTGGGGTTCACTCGGGTGATTCCGCCTGTTCACTGCCACCGTACACCGTTGCTGCACCGGTTCTGGCGGAAGTACGTGCCCAGGTGACGGCCATGGCCAAGGCATTGAATGTCGTCGGTTTGATGAATACTCAGGTCGCGATTCAAGGCAATGATATCTACATCATCGAAGTGAACCCGCGCGCGTCTCGTACGGTACCGTTCGTATCCAAAGCTGTGGGAATACCGCTCGCCAAGATCGCAGCGCGCGCCATGGCCGGAACGTCACTCGCTAAGCAGTCGGTCACGCGCGAATGCGTGCCGCCATATTATGCCGTTAAAGAAGCGGTATTCCCGTTCATCAAATTTTCGGGTGTCGATCCGTTGCTCGGACCCGAGATGAAGTCCACCGGTGAGGTAATGGGTATCGGGCGTGAATTCGGCGAAGCCTTTGCCAAGGCCCAAGCAGGGGCAGGCAATTCACTGCCGACTTCCGGCCTGGCCTTCGTTTCTGTGCGCAAGCAGGATTATTTTGCGGCAGCTGCCGTGGCTCGTGCCTTGTCTGCGCAAGGCTTCACGCTCTGCGCTACTCGCGGCACCGCTCGCCATCTGGCGGAGCAGGGGTTGACGGTCGAGTCGGTTAACAAGGTGACCGAAGGCCGCCCCAATATCGTTGATATGATCAAGAACAAGGAAATCACCTTGATCATCAACACGACGACCAGCAGCAACCAGTCGCGTTCGGATTCGTTCCAGATTCGCCGCGAAGCCCTGCATCAGCGCGTACCCTATTTCACGACGATGGCGGGTGCCGAGGCGATGGCTCTTGCGCTGGCTTACCTGCAGCAGCCGATTTCCGTCAACCGGCTGCAAGACCTGCATAAAGAGTGTGAATTGTGATGCAAACGCCTATGACGGCCGCTGGAGCGGCCAAGTTAGAAGCCGAACTCAAGCAACTGCGTGCCGTTGAGCGTCCGCGCATCATCCAGGCGATTGCCGAAGCGCGCGAGCTGGGCGATCTGAAGGAAAATGCCGAATACCATGCTGCACGTGAAGAACAGGGGTTCGTTGAAGGACGGATCAAAGAGATCGAAGCCAAGCTTTCTCATGCCAACATCATCGACGTAACCCGCTTCCCCCCATCAGATAAGGTTATTTTCGGCGCGACCGTCAGCGTGCTTGACGTGGATTCCGATGAAGAAATTACCTACAAGATCGTGGGCGATGACGAAGCCGACATCAAATCCAACATGATCTCCATCCATTCGCCGATTGCCCGGGCGCTGGTGGGCAAATCGCTGGGTGATGAAGTGACCGTCGAGACACCGGGTGGCAAGCGAATTTTCGAGATCACCCAAGTTCAGTACATTGCCTGACCAGGCATTCAAACAGGTAGAGCCTTCCCACCATGCTTGACCCCAAGTTATTTCGCACCGACCCCGAAGCGGTTGCCGCGCAGTTGGCACGACGTGGTTTCACTTTCGACGTGGCCCGGTTTACCGCGCTTGAAAACGAGCGCAAACAGGTTCAGGTCGATACCGAGCAGATGCAGGCAGAACGCAACAGTCGGTCGAAGATGATCGGCAAGATGAAGGCGGCTGGCGAGGACACCTCGTCGATGATGGCCGAAATTGGTGGCCTCGGGCAGAAACTCGACCAGGCCAAACAGCGTCTGGGCGAGATTCAGTCTGAGCTGGATTCCCTGTTTTCTCTCGTGCCCAATCTACCGGCTGAAGACGTCCCCTTCGGCGACGATGAAGCCGGTAATGTTGAAGTACGCCGCTGGGGTACGCCAAAAACGTTCGACTTCGAAGTTCAGGATCATGTCGCACTGGGTGCTGCACTCGGGATGAATTTCGAGCAGGCGGTGAAGTTGACCGGCTCACGTTTCGTGACATTGGCCGGTGATCTGGCGCGCCTGCACCGTGCGCTCGCACAGTTCATGCTCGATCTGCACAGCAGTCAGCATGGCTACACAGAAATGTACGTGCCCTACATCGTCAACGACAAGAGCCTGTTCGGTACCGGCCAGTTGCCAAAATTCGGTGAAGACCTGTTCGCCCTCAAGGGTGAGGCGGATTGGTATCTGATCCCGACGGCTGAGGTGCCGCTCACCAATCTAGTCCGTGATGAGTTGTTGTCGGCCAACGATTTGCCTCGCCGCTACGTGGCGCACACACCGAGTTTCCGTGCGGAAGCCGGTGCGGCTGGTCGCGACACCCGAGGGATGATCCGGCAGCATCAGTTCGACAAGGTTGAGCTGGTGCAGATTGTACGGGCTGAGGACTCCGCCGCCGCACTCGAAGCGCTGACCGGCCACGCCGAAGCTGTTTTGCAGGCGCTGGACTTGCCGTACCGAGTCATGCAGTTGTGCACGGGCGATATGGGTTTCTCTGCGGCGAAAACCTACGATCTGGAAGTCTGGCTGCCAGGTCAGAACACCTATCGTGAAATCTCTTCCTGCTCCAACTGCACCGATTTCCAGGCTCGTCGCCTGCAGGCCAGGGTGCGTGATGCCGATGGCAAGCCGCAGCTCGTGCATACCCTGAACGGTTCGGGCCTCGCTGTGGGTCGTACGATGGTCGCATTGCTGGAAAATCACCAGCAGGCCGATGGCAGTATTGCGCTGCCGCTTGCACTGCGTCCTTACTTCCAGGGAAGAACGGCTATCTGTGTTCCTGAGGGGCAGCAGGGCAAAGCATGAGTGATGCTGCCGACTCCGTAATCTTCAATGATGTGCGTCAGACTGTGATTTCCACTCTGGGGCTGGATTTTCCGGCGGCACGGCTAACGGCAGATTCCCCATTGCTCGGCGCCTTGCCTGAGCTGGATTCGATGGGGGTGGTTCTCCTGCTCACGGCGCTTGAAGATCGCTTTGATCTCGTCCTTTCAGATGATGAAATCGACTCCTCCTGGTTTGAGACTCTGGGTACACTAACGCTGGCGATTGAATCACGACTGCCGCACTGATTCCTCGATCTCCTTGATTGGAATGCAATAAAAAAACCCGCCCCATGAAGTTTTCTGGGCGGGTTTTGTCGTTTTGTTTCCGGCATTTTACCGAAAACGGATCAATCGTTGATCAAGTGGTACTTGGCCAGCAATTCTTCGTGCGTTTCCCGGTGATCCGGGTCGAGCGGGATGCAGTCCACTGGGCAAACTTCAACACACTGCGGCGTATCGTAGTGACCAACACATTCCGTGCACAGGTTCGGATCAATTACATAGATCTCCGGGCCTTGCGAAATGGCACCATTCGGGCATTCCGGCTCGCAAACATCGCAGTTGATGCATTCATCGGTAATCAACAGGGACATGGTTCACTCCTCTCAGGCGCTATGTCGAAAATCAGTGGGGTGAATTTAGCATGTTTGCTCCGGCTTTTGTGGCCTGTTCATGCATGATGATTTCTTTTAGCGCATCCACCACATGCAATGGCACGAAACTGGCAACGTTTCCGCCCAAACGGGCCAGTTCACGCACGATACTGGACGACACGAAGCCCAGTTCCTCGGTGGGTGAAAGGAAGACCGTTTCGATTTCCGGGGCAAGGCGGCGATTGACGGCGGCCATCTGAATCTCGGACTCGAAATCCGATACGGCGCGTAGCCCCCGCACAATCGAACTTGCGCCCAGTTCCCGCGCGAAATCGACCAGCAATCCGTCGAAAGACAACACGCGGATATTGGGGAATTCCTGCAACGCCATACTGGCGAGCAGGGAGCGCTGTTCCAGGTTGAAAATCGGGGTTTTGGTTGAGGCGGCCGCTACGGCAACAATCACCTCATCATAGAGATGGGCCGCCCGCCGGGCGACATCGATATGGCCAAAGGTGATGGGGTCGAAGGTGCCGGGATAGATAGCGAGTTTCATGAGTTAGAACCTAATGCACCAGCATATTGATGCCCAGAATGACGAGGACAATCGAGAAAATACGCTTGAGTGTTTTGGCAGGTAACCGGTGAGTGAGTGTTGCGCCGATGGGAGCGAAAAACAAACTTGGAACGACAATCCCAATCAAGGCCGGTAAATAGATATAGCCCAGTGACCACGGCGGTAAATCCGGCGCATGCCAACCCGTCAGCACATAACCCGCTGCACCCACCAGCGCATTGGGCATGCCAATCGCGGCACTGGTGGCCATGGCGTTGCGTGCGGCTACATTACACCACAGAAAAAAAGGCGTGGTTAACGCGCCGCCGCCCATACCCATAATCGTGCCCAACGTGCCCACACCCACACCCACGCCGGTCAGTGGTACGGTGCTTGGCAGCTTGCGGGTGGGAGTGGGGGTTTTACCGAAAGCCATTTGCAACGCAATCAGGATTTCCAAGACTCCAAACACCCTTTTCAGAATGTCGCCCGGCAACAGATGGGCGATAGTGGAGCCTAAAATAGAGCCGATGACTACGCCGGGCGCAATGCGGATAAACACATCCCATAACACCCCTTTGTTCCGGTGGTGCGTGTAAATCGATGCGATTGAAGAAAACAGAATCGTGGCCAGCGAGGTGCCAATGGCGATATGTACCAGATTAGGATTGTCGCCCAAGCCAATGGTCGGAAAAAGCAACAACAAGACCGGAACCACCACCAAGCCGCCGCCAATGCCCAGCAGCCCGGCGATCAGGCCCGAGAAAACCCCGAGAAGGATGAAGATACTGTATTCAATCAAGATCAGATCGCTCGTTGGGTGTGAGGGTAAAGGTTTAATTAACCACAAGGATAGCCAATTTTAGAATTTACTTATAATGAATAGTATTTATGTATGAATAGGCGGATCGTTATTGATCCGGAGATCGAATGGTTTGTGTGGTTGCGCTGTCACTCTCGCTCGCTGGAATTTGCTGTCAGGCATTATCTGCACGCAGAAGCCTGATGAACTCAGACAAGTCCGGCAAACCATCATAACAGTTACCATGAAGGGGAACGGAGTCCCATGGCGCTTTGGAAGCAGGGCACAGATGGGCAACGGTAATCCCCCCGAGAAACGCGAGTGCCAGTGCGGACTCGCGTTCTGCGGGCTTAACGTTTTTTCGGTGGCAGCAAATCCGTGATCGTTCCTTCCGCCATTTCCGCAGCGAAGCCCAGGGTTTCCGAGAGGGTGGGGTGCGGGTGAATGGTCAGGGCGATGTCGGCCATGTCTGCGCCCATTTCCATGGCGAGAACCGCTTCGGCTATCAATTCGCCCGCGTTGGGGCCGACGATGCCGACGCCGAGCAGGCGGTGGGTTTCTGCGCAGAACAGAGCCTTGGTCATGCCTTCATCGCGACCGAGGCTGAGTGAACGACCAGAGGCGGCCCATGGGAAGGCGCCTTTTTCGTAGGCAATGCCTTCTTCCTTGAGTTGATCTTCGGTTTTGCCAGCCCACGCAATTTCCGGGTCGGTGTAGGCCACGCTCGGGATGGTGATGGGCGTGAAGGCGGATTTCATGCCGCAGATGACTTCCGCCGCGACCTTGCCTTCATGCACGGCTTTGTGGGCCAGCATGGGTTGGCCGACGATGTCGCCGATGGCGAAGATGTGCGGCACATTGGTCTGCATCCGCGCGTCAACGGGGATGAAGCCGCGCTGATCGAAGGTGACACCGGCCGCATCCAGGTTGAGTTTGCGACCGTTCGGTGCGCGGCCGACGGCGACCAGAATCTTGTCGAAGCGATCAGTTGCCGGGGCGGATTTGCCTTCGAATGTCACATCAAGGCCTTCGGCGCTCGCCGTGACCCCGGTGACCTTGCTGCCGAGGTAGATGTTCTCGTAGCGTTTCTTGATGTCTTTGAGCAGCGGGCGAACCAGGTCCTTGTCCGCGCCCGGGATGATGTTGTCCGCCAGTTCGACGATGGTGATCTTGCTGCCGAGAGATGCATACACCTGCGCCATTTCCAGACCGATGATGCCGCCGCCGATGATCAGCATCCGCGCCGGGATGTTGGCCAGTTCGAGGGCGCCGGTCGAGTCGATGACGCGGGGATCATCGTGGGGAATGAACGGCAATTTCACCGGCTGTGAACCAGCGGCAATGATGGCGTGTTCGAATTGAACGGTAGTCAGGCTGCCATCGGCTGCGGTGACGCTGATGTGGTTGGCACTGGCGAACTGGCCGACGCCTTGCAGGATGGTGACCTTGCGCTGTTTCGCCAGCTGCTTGAGGCCGCCGGTGAGTTTGTCGATGACGCCGTTCTTGAAGCCACGCAAGCCATCGATATCGATTTTCGGCTCGGCGAAGGTAATGCCGTGGCTGCCCATTTCGCGAGTTTCGTTGAGGATGCCGGATACGTGCAGCAAGGCCTTGGACGGGATGCAGCCGACGTTCAGGCACACGCCACCAATTTTCTCGTAGCGCTCGATCAGGATGACCTTTTTGCCCAAGTCCGCAGCGCGGAAGGCAGCGGTATAACCACCGGGGCCTGCGCCCAGAACAACCACGTCACACTGATGATCTGCATTCAGATCGGACGGCGCTGCGACAGGTGCTGCCGTAGCGGCGGCGGTTGCCTCGGCCTTGGTTGCGGCGGGTGCCGGTTCTGCGGTTGCACTGGCGGATTCAGCTGCAGCTTCAGTGGTGGCTTCGATAGTGGCGATGGGGTCACCCGTGCCTACCTGATCGCCGACCTTGACCAGCAGTTCGACAATCTTGCCTGATTTTGGCGCCGGGATTTCCATGGTGGCCTTGTCGGATTCCAGCGTGAGCATCGAGGCTTCGGCTTCGACGGTTTGACCCGCCTCAACCAGAACTTCGATGATTTCGACTTTGCCGGACACGCCGATGTCCGGCAGTTTGATGGTTTCAAGTGATGCCATGTCGGTGTCCCTTAGAGAATGAGTTCGCGCAAATCACTCAGCACAGCCGAGAGAGTCGTGATGAAGCGGGCACCCTGGGCACCGTCGATCACGCGGTGATCGTAGGACAGGGCGAGCGGCAGCATCAGGCGCGGTTGGAAGGTTTCACCGTTCCAGACCGGGCTCATTTTCGAACGAGAAACGCCGAGAATGGCAACTTCCGGCCCGTTCACGATTGGCGTGAACTGGGTGCCGCCGATGCCGCCGAGGCTGGAAATCGAGAAGCAGCCGCCGGACATGTCATCCGGGCTGAGCTTGCCGTCACGTGCACGCGCGCTCACTTCGGCGAGTCCGGCTGAGAGTTCGAACAGGCCTTTCTGATCGACGTTGCGGATGACGGGGACGACCAGGCCATTCGGTGTATCGACCGCCACACCGATGTGGATGTATTTCTTGAGAATCAGGTTCTCGCCACTGGCATCGAGTGAGGCGTTGAATTTGGGGTTGTCGGCCAAGACGCGTGCCACGGCTTTGAGAATGAACACCAGCGGGGTGAGTTTGACACCGACTTTATCCGCCCGCTTCTTCAGCGATTGCCGGAAGTTTTCGAGATCGGTGATGTCGGTTTCATCGAACTGGGTGACGTGCGGAATATTCAACCAGCAAGTGGACAGATGCTTGCCCGAACGCTTTTGGATTCGTGACAACGGAACGGTTTCGATTTCGCCGAACTGGCTGAAGTCGATGCTGGGCAGCGGTGGAATCGAGCCACCGGCTGTTGCCGCCGGGCTTGTCGCTTGAGTCAGTGTGTTTTTGACGAATGCAGTGACGTCGGTTTTCTGGATACGTCCTTTTATCCCGGTCCCGCTGACCTTGGCAAGGTCCACGCCCAGCGTGCGGGCAAATGCGCGTACGGAAGGGCTGGCGTGGAACGCGGCACCTGGTGTTTGGGTGTTGATGGGGTAGGCCGTTTGTACACTGGCCGGTGCCGCAACAGGAGCAGGGGCTGGAGTTGCTACCGGCGTAGCGGGTGCCGGTGCAACGGGTGCGGGAGCTGGGGCGCTGACGGCGGCCGGTGCGGCCTTGACCGGTTCCTGCGCGGCGCTGGCCGCGTCGTCTGCATCCATTTCGACGATGATGTCGCCCACATTGACGGTGTCGTCCGTTTTGACCAGAACCTTTTTCACCACACCGGCAAACGGCGCGGGGATTTCCATGGTGGCCTTGTCGGATTCGAGGGTGATCAGCGATTGCTCGGCTTCGATCCGGTCACCCACGGCAACCAGGACTTCGATGACAGGCAAGTCTTTGAAGTTGCCGATGTCCGGCAAGGGGACTGATTTCACGGTCATACGCGTGCTCCAAAAATGTTCAATGTAGTGCACCCCGCTTCATGTGGCGGGGCGATTGACGATCCAGTCTTAACGTGAAGAAGGCATGCCCAAGGTTGGGTTGATGTCGTACTTCTTGATGGCCTGTGAGACGACAGACGCGGCGATGGTGCCTTCGTCTGCCAGCGCCTTGAGCGCCGTGATCACGATATTGGCTGCATCCACTTCGAAGAATTTACGCAATGCTTCGCGGGTATCGGAACGACCGAAGCCGTCTGTGCCCAGCGTGACGTAACGGCGCGGCATGAATGAGCGCACCTGTTCGGTATAAAGGTGGATGTAGTCGGTTGCGGCGATGATGGGGCCTTGGGTCGGTTCCAATGTGGCCGTCACGTAAGGCACTTTTTGCGGTGCTTCCGGGTTCAGACGGTTCTCGCGCACACAGGCCTGACCTTCTCGTGCCAATTCGCTGAAGCTCGTGGCCGACCAGACATCGGCGGCAACTTTCCAGTCTGCTTCCAGCATCGCTGCGGCTTTCTCCACTTCACGCAGAATGGTGCCTGAGCCGAGCAATTGAACACGCGCCTTGTGCTTCGCCTTGGATTTGGAGAACGGATACAAGCCGCGGAGGATGCCTTCCTCAATTTGATCGCGGTTCTCTTCCGGCATGGCGGGGTGCGGGTAGTTCTCGTTCATCGCGGTGATGTAATAGAACACGTCCTTCTTGTCGGTGAACATCTCCTGCAGGCCGGCACGGATGATGACGGCCATTTCGTAACCGTAGGTCGGGTCGTAGGCTTTGCAGTTGGGCACCGCGCTGAAGAAGACGAGGTTGTGACCGTCCTGGTGCTGGAGGCCTTCGCCTTCAAGCGTAGTGCGACCGGCAGTACCGCCGATGATGAAACCGCGCGCGCGCATGTCGCCACCCAGCCAGACCAGATCGCCCACGCGCTGGTAGCCGAACATCGAGTAGTAGATGTAGAACGGAATCATGGCCTCGCCGTAGTTGGCGTAGGCTGTGGCCGCAGCCAGCCATGAAGACATGGATCCGGCTTCGTTGATCCCTTCCTGCAATACCTGACCATTGGTGGCCTGCTTGTACCAGGACACCTGGTCGGAGTCGACAGGTTCGTAGAGCTGACCAGCCGGATCATAGATACCGACCTGACGGAACAGACCCTCCAGACCGAAGGTACGGGCTTCATCCGGAATGATCGGGACGACGCGCTTGCCGAGTGCCTTGTCGCGCAGAATGATGGCGAGAATCCGGCCGAACAGCATGGTGCTCGACATTTCGCGATCGGCCGTGCCTTTGAGAATCATGTCGAATGTTGACAGTTCCGGTGTTGGCAGGGAGGCCGCACGATCCACCCGGCTGGGCAGGTAACCGCCCAGCGCGCTACGGCGTTCGTGCAGATACTTGATCAGTTCGTTGCTGTCGTCCGGCTTGTAGAAGGGAACGTCGTTTTCCAGTTGAGCATCTGAAATCGGTAGACCGAAACGATCGCGGAAGTATTTGAGACCGTCGACATCCAGCTTCTTCTGGTTGTGCGCGGTCATGGCGCCTTCGCCGAATGGTCCCATGCCATAGCCTTTGATGGTTTTGGCGATGATGACGGTCGGCTGACCTTTGTGTTCGGTGGCCGCTTTGTAGGCCGCATACATCTTGCGTGGGCTGTGGCCACCCCGCGTCAGGCTGAAGATTTCTTCGTCGGTCATGTTCTTGACGAGTTCCGCGGTTTCCGGGTACTTGCCGAAGAAGTGCGTGCGAACATAGGCACCATCTTTGGCCTTGTAGGCCTGGTATTCGCCGTCGACCGTTTCCATCATCAACTGCATGAGTTTGCCGGAGGCGTCCTTTTGCAGCAGGACGTCCCAGCCCGGGCCCCAGAGCACCTTGATGACGTTCCAGCCCGCGCCACGGAAGCTGCCTTCCAGCTCCTGAACCACTTTGCCGTTCCCGCGCACGGGGCCGTCAAGACGCTGGAGGTTGGCGTTGATGACGAACACCAGGTTATCGAGCTTTTCACGTACGGCCAGACCGATGGCACCGGTGGATTCCGGTTCGTCCATCTCGCCGTCACCGAGGAATGCCCAGACCTTGCGGGTGTTCATCTTCGACATGCCGCGTGCGTCCATATACTTCATGAATCGCGCTTGGTAGATGGCCTGCAACGGGCCCAGACCCATTGATACGGTGGGGAACTGCCAGAAGGTCGGCATCAGCCATGGGTGCGGATAGGAAGAAACGCCATCGAGATGCGCTTCCTGACGGAAATTGGCGAGCTGTTCTTCGCTGATGCGGCCTTCGAGGAAGGCGCGTGCGTACATGCCAGGCGAGGCGTGCCCCTGGAAAAACACCATGTCGGCCCCATCGGGGTGATCGTGCCCCTTGAAGAAGTGGTTGAAGCCTACTTCGTACATGGTGGCGCTGGATTGGAAGGTGGCGATGTGACCGCCTACGGATGTGTGTTTGTTCGCACGGGCGACCATGGCCATTGCGTTCCAGCGGATCAAAGCGCGTAGACGCTGTTCCAGTTGGCGATCACCTGGGTAGGTCGGTTCTTTTTCCGTGGGAATGGTGTTGATATACGGCGTAGTAGCCGAATAGGGTGTGTCGATTCCGTGTTTGCGAGCAGCCTCGATCAGGTTGCCGATCAGGTGCCGCGCCTTGTCAGTGCCTTCAACGGCTACGACAGCCTCAAGGGCTTCGAGCCATTCGCGGGTTTCTTGCGGGTCTTGATCTTGGTATGCAGTCACTCGGATACTCCTTTGGAATCGGGCTGTCACCTGCGGGCAAAAGGCCTGCAGCATTCATATCAAATGTGGGGTTATGTTGGCGGGGCGACGGGCGCGCGCAGCGAACATGCGGTCTTGGGCGGGGCTTTGTGACCTCGCCTCGTGGTAAACAGGCGGCCTCGAACTCGAACGGTCGGTTCTGTCGGCGCATCGAGTCGCATTATGCGGAAATTTTTACCGATTGTCCTTCGCCGGTGTGTAATTCCCGCTTCCTGTTTTCTCGCTTCAGCGTTTCAGACTGCCGAGTAGTGAGCGGATCAATTGCCGTCCGATCTGGCTGCCGATGGCACGAACCGTACTGCTGATGAACGCTTCCATCGGCGTTTGTCGGCGGCTGGTTCGAGCGGTGGATTGCGCTTTCTTCTCCTCTTCAGCGTGTTGCGCGCTCAGTTGGGTCTGACGTTGAGTTTCTTCTGTACGTTGCTTGAGCATCTCGAACGCTGAGTCACGATCCACCGGTGTGTCGAAACGTCCCCGGTAGCGTGAGCGCTGCATGATGGCGGCACGTTCTTCTTCGGTGATCGGGCCGATGCGGCTCATGGGGGGGCGCAGCAAAATCTGTTCGACGGGTGTCGGCATGCCTTTGGCATCCAGGCAGGAGACCAGTGCTTCGCCCACGCCAAGCTGGGTGATGACCGTTTCCACATCAACCGCCTCGTTGCTGCGGAAGGTTTGCGCGGCGGCCCGAACGGCTTTCTGGTCACGAGGAGTGAAAGCACGCAGTGCATGCTGTACCCGGTTGCCAAGCTGGCCCAGTACCGTTTCGGGGAGGTCGAGCGGATTCTGCGTGACGAAATAAACACCTACCCCTTTGGAGCGAACCAGACGAACCACTTGTTCGATCTTGTCGATCAGTGGTTTGGGCGCATCGTCGAACAGCAGGTGCGCCTCGTCGAAGAACAGCACGAATTTAGGTGCGTCGAGGTCGCCGACTTCAGGCATTTGCTCAAACAATTCCGAGAGTAGCCAAAGCAACAAGGCGGCATAGACCTTGGGGCTTTCTCGGTAGAGCTTGTCTGCGGCCAGCACGTGGATCATGCCCGCGCCGGTATCGGACTGGATCAACAGGTCGTCGAGGGTAATGGCGGGTTCGCCGAAGAGCTGTTCCGCCCCTTCGCGCTTGAAGCCAGTCACCGCGCGCATGATGGCGCCAAGACTGGTGCGGGAGATTCGGCCGTATTGCGATTGGTATTCGTCGCCCGCTTCATCTAGGTGGCGGAGCAACGCTTCGAAATCCTTGAAATCGAGCAGCAGCAAGCCTTGATCGTCGGCGATCTGGAACGCCATGTTGAGCACATCTTCCTGAAGCTCGTTCAGACCAAGCAATCGTGCCAATACGACGGGACCGATTTCGGAAACAGTCAAACGAAAAGGGTGTCCCTTTTCACCATGCACATCCCAGAAGATGACCGGGTTGGCCTGGAAGTGCATGGGCTCAAGTCCCATTTTTTCGGCTCGTGCGCTGATTTTTGGGTGGGGCTTGCCGCTGGCCGCGATGCCGGACAAATCCCCCTTGATATCCGCTACGAATACAGGGGTGCCGAGCTGAGCAAACTGCTCCGCCAATACTTGCAGGGTTACTGTTTTGCCTGTGCCCGTGGCCCCCGCGATCAACCCGTGGCGATTGATCATGCGCGTTTGAATGGTGGCCGGCTGTGTTCCGGCTCCGAGCAGGATCGAGGTGGTGTGCTCGCTCATGAATACATCCTTATTCAGCGTCCGGGAATGCTCAACCTCTACCTTGGATGGCGTTGAGCCCGATATCGGTTATGCCGCATCGACGGTTAGTCAGCCCTTGGGGCCAAGCAATGCCCACAAGATCAGCCCCAGCAGTGGAAGGAATAAAATCAGCAGAACCCACAGGGTTTTGACACCCGCGCCGGAGTTGCTCTGGATGACGCGAATGATGGCCCAGATATCCAGGGCGAGGAGGATGAAGCCAAATAAACCGGTCACTTGCATCGAAATCATGGGGTGTTTCCTGTTGTCTGATAGCCTGAAATATATCAGACCCGATCCGGTTGTAAGCGAATCAATTGTCCATGGACATTATCGTCAGCGAGCAATCTCAGGGCGGTGGGCAGCATGGCAGCGACGTCGGCACGCTCCGACTGAGCTTCGCCTGGGAATCGGTACTGCCGCAGGCCGCTATGGGTGGGCCCGGGATCCAACCCATTAATACGTACACTAGTCGTCTCGTTAGCCCATTGGTCGATCATGCGCTCAATGGCGGCGTGGGCGAGTGTGTAGGCATTGCCGAATGCCGGTGTACCGCGATCTGTGAAAAACAGGACCTGAGCGCGATTGGCTTCTGGCCTTTCTGCCTGTTTTGTAGATTGCTCCAGCAGGTGCCAGAGACTGCGGGTCAGTGCGAACGGGGCAATCAGATTGAGGTGCAGGCTTTCCTGGAATTTCATCAGGTCGCTGTGGGCCAGCGGGCTGAGTTGCCCGCCTTGTCCCATGGCGTGGATCAGGATGTCGATCCGGCCAAAATTGTTTTCGATCGCATCGGCCAGCGTTTGGTAATCCTCGACGGCGGCGCCAGAAAAATCCACGGTCTGAATGACGGGTGCGCGTTGTTCGGCTTCGGCTCCCAGCTCGGCCGTCAGTTCGTCGGCAAGATGATTGAGCCGGTCGCTTTTCCGCCCGAACAGGATCAACTGCGCGCCTTGGCGTTGCAGAGCGAATGCCATGGCTTCGCCAATTGTGCCGGTGGCGCCGTTGATGACGACGATTCGATCGGAAAATGTGTCTGTTTTTTCGATATTCATATCGCTATCTCAATTCCATATTTGTCGCGGGTGGTTCAACGCAAGGGCGCCGGAGCTCGCTTGGTTGCCCACCAGGCCGTGAGCAGTTGTGCAAAAGGGGAGCGCTCTGGGCGTTCGTCGAGTAGGCGCAATCCACTTCGGTGAAGGTGAACCAAGCGAGCCTGATCGAGCGCGATCAGCGCGCGGAAAAAAGCCGGTGGCCGACGACAGGTTTGTTTGAGCTCAAGCAGATGACGATTGTGCTCTGCCCGAATGTGCTCGTACTCCGCTTGCAACAGAGGCGCCAGGTGATCGGATCGATCCGGGCGGTGAAAATCCGCCTCGCTCACACCGTGCTTTTCGAGTTGCTCCGCCGAAATATAAATGAAACCACGAGCCACATCACGCCCGAGCCACTGCAAGCTGTCGATGCGGTGACTCAGGGCGCCGAGTGTGCCCAGCTTGACGGACGTTTCCTCTGGAAGATCGAGTGCTTGGGCGTACAACCGGAACAGGGCGCCCCCTTTGGCGTCCAGATAGGCATTCAGATCCGCTTCGGTGTCGAATCCCTGATAATCCAGCGCCAAAAGCGCGCTACCTAGTCGAGACTCCAGATGCGGAACCATTTTTTCAAGGGTGGCGGGGGGCGTCGAATCAAGCAGTGAAATCAAAACCGGGTGATTGCTGCTACCTTCGGTGGTCGCCTGATGCAAGGCTCCACGCCACCAATCGAGTTTGGATCGGGCAACCTGGGGCTCCGCCACGGTCTGGACGATCTCTTCCAGGCTTTTGTCGAGGGCCTTGATTGCAGTGATCGCGTACAGGTCCCGACCACGCAGCGGGAGGCTGGCATAACGAAAGCCGCTGCCAATCTGGCGGGCAATCCGTTCGCACTCGGCATTGTGACTTGTGGGGCTGTGTTGATTCATGGCGGGCATGATAGCAACGCGACTGTTCGGGGGCATCCAGAAATGCCGAGTGGGGTGATTTTGGCTGTGACCGAGCCAGATATGTTTGTCGGATTGGCTAAAGTATTTGTCCTATGTGACGATATGTCATTCACACCACCTCGCTGGATTCGGTTCGAATTTCAGGCTTCCGAACTTTGGCGTCAAGAATGGTGTATCCCCATGTTTTATGGGGTTTTAACGGGGTTCCTATGAAAAAAGTGAGTATCTTGCGTCGTTTGAAATGGTCCTTCATCGCCATGGGGTTTGGCATGGGGGCTATCTTCCCTGTTTTTGCGAGTTTCTTCGTCAACTTCCGGGAAGGGATGCTGAGCTGGTTCGTGTTGGGTTGTGTGATGGCGGGTATTACCGTCGGTTTTGTGAATTACTGGGTGGCACAGGTCGTGCTGCTGCGGCAATTGTCGAAAATGGCCATTCTGGCCAGTTCTGTGCGGCAGGGCGACTTGACGAGCAAATGCGGCCTGAAAAGCGACGATGCCATCGGCGAGATTTCGGATAGTTTCAACGGCATGATCGACACGCTGCATCGCCAGATTGGCGACATCAACCACGGCAGTGCATCGATGCAGGAAGCGGCGAATACGCTCGATCGACGCATCGGTCAGGTGATGACTGAGCAGAATCGCGTGCAGTTACAGCGTGATCGAGTGCTGGTTGAGGTTTCCAGGCTGGCCGAAAGCGGGAGTGAACTGCGCAGCGCACTGCAACGTGTGGGCAAGCAGGCGGTGGCAATGCAGTCCCGTTCTGAACAAAGCCAGGGGCAGATCAGCCGGAGTGTCGATTCGATTCATTCCGCGCTCGCGCGCGTAGACACGGCTACCCGGCACATACATTCTCTGGTGGCGGCCAAGGAAGAAATCGAATCCATGACGCGAACCATCAGCTCTGTGGCCGACCAAACCAACCTCCTGGCCTTGAATGCGGCGATTGAAGCCGCTCGTGCGGGTGAACACGGTCGGGGATTTGCCGTCGTGGCAGAGGAAGTACGGGCATTGGCTCTGCGTAGTCAGGACGCCACCGTGCAGATTTCGGCAGTCATGGAACGCTTGACCCGCGAGGTGGGTGAAACGGATCTGACCATGAGCGAAGTCGTGAATTATTCCCAGCAGGCCGAAGCGGCGATGAGTGCGGCGCAGGGTGAGCTGGAGCAAGTCCTGGTTGCCATTGACGACTCCGTGTCGGCCACTTTGAGCGTGGAAAGCAACAGCCAGGAACATCAGGAAACCATCGAGCAGCTCAATTCTGATTTGCATGCCCTGATCGACGTGATCTCTGCCAATGCCGAACATATGTCGGCGGCGCAGATCGCGGTATCAAGCGTGCAGCAGGATGCGGAAAAGTTGGGCTCGCTGGTCAGCGGTTTCAGGATTTAAGCCGAACCCCGTTTATCGGAACGGGGGCTTATTGCCTCGCGTCAGTCAGGCCGACACCGCGTGGCGGAGAAAATTCTGCCCGATCAGTTGGGCGCTGATCCAGCCCAGCGAAAGCCCGATCGATCCAAGCAGAGCAGTCAGCATCATCGGGGTAATCACGGTAATCTGAGTGCCGTATTCCGCAGCGAACTGGTTGATGGGCGCCGTGAGCACCGTCAGCAGCGTGTAGATCAACCCGCTGGCAACCAAACCGCCCAGCAACCCCATGATGGCGCCGTCATAAAGTAATGGGCGAATCATATAGCGCCGCGTGCCGCCAATTAGCGCGATCAACGCCAGCTCTTCCCGACGTTTCTGTAATTCGAGCCGCAGGGTATTGCCGATCACAGAAACCACGGTAAAGCCGAACAGCAACAACAGCCACCAGCTCAACTGGTCGAAAAACTGGCTGATCGTTTGCAGCCGCTTGACCCATACACCACTCTCCGAGAGATTTTCGACCAATGGGTTGTTGCGGATTTCTTCCCGCAGCGCGAGGCTGACCTGATCGGTCGGGTTCTCCAACTTGAGCACGACGACGGTAGGAAGCGGGTTGGGGATATCACTGTCCAGGCTATCGATGTTCAGGCGACGGGCGAGATCCTTCAACCCTTGCTCCGGCGGAATAACGTGGCTGCTGCGGACATTGGGTTGGCTCTGCAGCCATTGAGTGAAGTCCTTTACATGGGCTTCATCGGTGCCCGTTTTGAGATACACGTTCACCTGCCCCTGTTCGGATGCCCAGGCCCCACCAATGTGCTTGATCTGGGCTGCCAGCGTCATTAGAAATCCCGGCAGCGCCAGCACGATGGCAATGGCGAAAATGGTCGCCCAAGCGCTCAGGGGGCGTCGCACCAGATGCCATAAGCCGTCCTTGAGACAGCGTGCATGGTGACGTTTCCAGGCGTTGAACGCACTGGTCTGGGTTTTGGTGGTTCTAGCCGGGGTCCCGCTCTGACTTCGGGATGAGGTGGCTTCGGTAGAATTGCTCTGATCCATGTCAGAAGGCCTCTTCAATCTGGGCGATACGCCCTTGATTCAATACGATACGGGGCACGGCATATGTTTTTAACAGGTGCAGATCGTGGCTGGCGATCAGAACGGTAACGCCGATGGCGTGAAAGTCGGCGAATTGGTTGAAAATTTCACGTGAGAGCACGGGGTCGAGGTTGCCCGTCGGCTCATCTGCCAGCAGGATCTTGGGGCGATTGACCAGTGCTCGGGCAATGTTGACCCGTTGCTGCTCCCCACCGGATAACTCGTTGACTCTGGAACGCTGGCGGGTATGCAAACCAACCTTGTCCAAGGCTGCTTCCACACGTCGGCGAATGTCCCGAGGTTCAAAGCCCGCCACCTGCAAGGGCAGGGCGACGTTATCGAATACACGCCGGTCGGGCAGCAGGTGGTGATCCTGAAACACCACGCCGATCTGCCGTCGCAGTTTGGGATATTGGTGTACGGGCATTTTCTGCAGGTCATGCCCGCCGATGCGAACCGTACCGCTTGTGGGGTGATCAAGCGCGGGAATCAGTCGCAGAAGCGTGGATTTTCCCGATCCGGAATGACCGGTAATGAACACCATACGCCCCTCGGGGATGTGAAAACGCACATCCTGCAGACCGAAGTGTCCGTTACTGAAGCGGCGGCTGACGCCATCGAATTCGATCATATGTCCTCGCGATCCAGCAGAGCATCTACATAACCTTGCGGGTCGAACGGTCGTAAGTCACCGATCTGTTCCCCTACACCGATGAAGTCGATTGGCAGCTTCAATTCATCGGCAATTGCGAACAGAATGCCGCCTTTGGCCGTGCCATCGAGCTTGGTGACGATCAATCCTGTAACGCCTACCGCCTCATGGAACTGGCGAGCCTGATTCAGGGCGTTTTGTCCGATGCTGGCGTCGAGCACGAGCAGAATCTCGTGCGGCGCGCCGGGAATCGATTTGCTGACGACGCGAACCAGCTTCTTCAACTCGTCCATCAGGCCGCCTTGCGTATGCAGCCGACCGGCGGTGTCGGCAATCAGCACATCCATATTCCGGGCGCGTGCAGATTGGGCGGCATCGAAAAGTACCGAAGCGGAGTCTTGCCGCCCAGGCTCACCGATGACCGGGATCTGGTTGCGCTCGCCCCAGGTGATCAGTTGTTCGACGGCTGCGGCACGGAACGTGTCGCCTGCGGCCAGCATAACCTTGTGCCCGGACTGCTTGTAATGGTGTGCCAGTTTGCCGATGGTCGTGGTTTTCCCGGCGCCATTGATGCCGCAGACGACGATGATATGGGGTTGTTCTGTGGGGGCAGGGCGTGGTTTTTGTACGCGCTCCAGGCGCTCGACCATCAGTTGGCTGAGCTTTTCAAACAAGGCTTCAGCATCGTTGATCTGCTTGCGCGAAATCTGCTGATGTAACGCATTGATCAGCGCGCGGGTGGTGGCCTGCCCGACGTCGGCCATGATCAATCGGGTTTCGACTTCTTCGAGTAGTTCGTCATCGATTGCCTTTTTGCCGAGGAACAGATCGCCCAGACCTTCGGTGAAGTTGTTGCGCGCCCTGGCAAGTTGTTGCCAGAAGCGTGATTTGGGCTTTTCCTGTGTAACGGGTTGGGGCGCCGGTTGGATGGCTATGGGTGTCGGCGTTTCCGATGGTTCAGGCTCTGCGGCGATGGTCGCGGCAACAGGCTCGGGTTCGGTGGTGCCTGACGCTTCGACCGGTTCTGTTAAGGGGGATGTATCCGTGCCAGGTGAGTCGACTGTCAAATCGACCGGTGATTCGATCGCTGCGTCGCTGGGCACCTGATTTTTTTTCCGACGTAGAAATCCAAACATCTAAAAGGCCTTCGTGAATGAGATAATTCATACGGGTAGCGCACTACGCCGTCAGCAGATCATATTAACATGGGCATCATGCCCTGAACGGGGTGAAGCTGATGATGAATATGGTTTCATGTCTACTCTGTTCTTCAATCGCTTATCGTCAGGAATTTAGGCGCGGCTTTGTGCCGTAGAACCTCTGGGGCGATCCAGAGTCCCTCTGGAGTGAATTTTGAGTGCCAAATCAGGTAAATCGCTGAAATCGAGAATACCTCGTGGTGAAGAACCAGGGGATGGATTTGGCGACTCGTTCGTGAAATCTTCACCTCGATCTTCAGCCGGTCAGACTGTGCGTGGCAAGCAGGCCGTGCGGGTGACAGGCGGGGAGATGCGTTCCCGGCGTTTGCATTTTCCTGCCATGCCGGGCCTGCGCCCCACGCCCGACCGTGTGAGAGAAACGCTGTTCAACTGGCTGGGGCAGAATCTGAATGGCTGGCGGGTGCTGGATTTGTTCGCCGGTAGCGGCATTCTCGGCATCGAATCCCTTTCGCGAGGTGCACAGTGGGTGGGATTGATTGAGCAGTCGACCCGCGTTGCCGCCGAGATTCGCCACAGTCTGAAAACAATGTCGGTATCGGATGAACGGGCACGGGTCTGGTCGCAGGATGCATTGGGTTGGCTTCGTCAGGCGCCGACTCAATTAGTGCCGGGGGAGCGGATCGATCTGGTGTTTCTTGATCCGCCATTTGCTCGTCTTGACTTGTTGTCGGAAGCGGTTGAACGCTTGCAGCAGGCGGACTGGGTGGCGGATAACGCGTATATGTATATCGAGCAAAGTGCCCAAGAGGCGAGCATTCAACCCGTGGGCTGGGTCAGGTTGCGCGAAGGTCGAGCCGGAGAGAGTGCGTTTGCGCTATGGCGGCGGGAAACGGCGTCACCGCCAAGCGAGTAGAGAGGGCGTGTCTTTGTTGGGGGCGTTCAGGCGTCGCCAAGGGAGCGACGACGGTCGGCAGGCGCACTGGTCTTGCCGCTGGCTGCATAAACGGCGGTGTCGCTGCCATCGGCTGCATTCGTCAAAAGGTTGACGCGTTCCTGGATGAATAGACCCAGACGGGAAATGACCATCTGGTGCTCTCGGGTACGTTCGTCCAGTTCGGTGATGAGTGGTTGAAGCGCCAGCCACGAGGCGAGGTGGTTGGTGAATTCTGCCTGGTCAATGGCAGAGAGGGCTTGATGCATGTCCTGATGAGCATCCGCTCCGGCAGTAGATGCGCTGGTAAGCTGCGTTGCAAGCCAGGATTGACGCTGCTGTTCGGCTTGTTCAAGCCGGGCGTGACCCTCTCGGATGGCGATGACCACCTCATCCAGCGAAGCCCCGGAATCCTCGCGGTCCGGAGCGGCGAGCATATCGGCCAGTTTTTGATGAGCATCCGTTAAACCGGAAACTGCTGCCGCCAGATTTTCCAGCATGACCTGTGTGTCAATGTGGGCTGGCGAAGTGGCTGAGGCGGTGCTTGGGCTCATGAGCCGGTGTTTTCCATTTCCATGAATTTCTGCGCAATTTTGTGCGGGTCAATGCTGTATTGGCCGTTGGCGATCAGGGTCTTGAT
The DNA here is from genome assembly GCA_964655215.1 of uncultured Halothiobacillus sp. Taxonomy (GTDB): domain Bacteria; phylum Pseudomonadota; class Gammaproteobacteria; order Halothiobacillales; family Halothiobacillaceae; genus Halothiobacillus. The sequence continues at coordinate 50,020 of CAZZMW010000010.1, read as the reverse complement.
CTGATCGACCTTGCTCTGATCGAAGCTCGGGCTGCTTGCAAGCGTCTGTGTGAGTTGCTTCATGGCTGTTGCACCTGGTGACAGGTTGACACCTGCGTCTTCTGCAGTCGATTCGGGCGCGGCACCTTCCCCGCTTGCAGCAGTGGGCTTGCCTGTGTTTCTATTGTCCACGGCTGGGCTACCATAGCCGTTCTTCCCGCCAAACCCATTGATTATGCTCATCTCTATCCCTCTTTAAGTATGTCTTGGTCAGGATGGATGCCGATCTTCACTACAGATTCACGCATGTCCCGATTCCACGTATGCACGTTATATCGGCCACTGAATTATAAACTTTAACGCATAGTTGAAAAAATTTACGGCAACCTGGTCGCTATGTTGTTGCTCCGGTTCATTTTATGACTACCGTGTTGGCGTCACGTACAAAGCCTTCAATCAACTGACCCGAGCGACTGTTCTTCACCATGATTCTTTGGCCGATGCCCGCATCGGCCTGTGCAACGCCTTCGGTAGATACGCTCACGTTGCCTGTGCCTGCAATGACAGTGACATGATCGCCTCGATGAATCACTTTGGCGATACCCAAATCCTGTTGAGTAAGTATCTGGCCTGCCTGCATGGGGCGGGTGACGACCTGTCCGATGGCTTCATCGGGGCTGGTCAAGTAGGCATTGACTTGCTGGTTGGCGTTCACCGGTGTGATGGTCAAATCTTCTGCGCTGATTGTGGCCCCGGGCGCCAATGGACGCGCGAGACTGATGGCGTTGACCATGGTTTGAATACGGGCGGGAACATAAATACGCCAAGGATTTGACCCTTCGCAGGCAATTTTCAGCGTGATGCGCCCACCTCGTGGCACGGTCAGATTGTCGCTGCGTACCTGTAAGGGCTGGTCGCATTCCTTCAGTTGCAGTCGCGGGTCGATCGGGTTGATGTGGAAACGGGTATTCGTACCGGTTTGATAGTGTGTTTCCAGAAAGTTCTGTGCCGCTGACTCTATGGATGTGCCGCTCTGGAAGCCAGTCTCATCGGGCCCTGCAGCCCCTGCAGGTTGGGCGAAACCCCACAACGCATAGAGAAAGAGGGCAATCACTGCGCTTGGTTTTTGACCCTGCTGAATAGAAAGGCGAATCGAATGATGTGATGGTCGGATGGACACTGTGCTGATTATCCCCAAAAGTGTGAACTGGAAAATATCCAAGTATGAAACTATCTATGTTCAGCTTAAGCAAAATACAAGCCATGTCAGGGTTTTTCCGGTGGATCGTCTGGGTTTTGCCGTGATGCGCTTTCATAGGGATTCATCGTCTCACGGTGTTACAATCGGCGCGGTTTTGTAGCGAGCCCCCTTTTTCGCGGCATCACTTTATGCACCCAACTTAATGCACCAAGAGCAGATCCAACATGCAGATTTTCTTTGGCAACGCAGCCGTTTCCGATTTTCGTCTGGCAAAAAAACTGGCTTCGATTCAAGCCGTTGCGCCCTCAGTTACCCAGATTCTCGCGCGATTCGTACATTTTGCGGAAGTGAAACCGGGGGCTGAATTATCTGATGCGCAAACGCATGTTCTGCATGATCTGTTCAATTACGGTACCTCCCTGGAAAGCTGGCCGGACGACGTTGTCAGCGTGACGGTCGCGCCGAGAGCGGGTACGCGTTCGCCCTGGTCGAGCAAGGCGACCGAGATTCTGCAGATTTGTGGCATTGACTCCGTATCGAGAGTCGAGCGTGGCATCGAGTACGCGCTGGTCGGCCTCGATTCGCTGGATCGTTCAAGTCGAGAGGCGGTGATTGCCCTGCTGCACGACCGGATGACGGAAACGGTGTTTGACCATTGGGGCGATGCCGAAGCGCTGTTCGCTCATCATGTACCGGCGCCGTTGACGGAAGTTGCCTTGTTGCAGCACGGCGAATCGGCCCTGCACGACGCGAATCAGAATCTCGGTCTGGCACTGTCAGCCGAAGAAATCACCTATCTGGACGGCGCCTATCGTGAGTTGGGTCGCAACCCGACCGATATCGAGCTGATGATGTTCGCTCAGGCGAACTCCGAGCATTGCCGCCACAAGATTTTCAACGCTGACTGGACGATTGACGGCGAAGAGCATGATCTGTCCCTGTTCGCCATGATCCGTAATACGCATCGGCATAATCCGAACGGTACCCTGAGTGCGTACAAGGACAACGCGGCGGTAATAGCCGGCTGGCCGGGTACTCGCTTTGCTGTGGATGTCGACAGCGGCGAATACGGTCAAACCGACGAGTTGATCCACTTTCTGGCCAAGGTTGAAACCCATAACCACCCGACCGCCATTTCTCCCGATCCCGGTGCCGCCACCGGTTCCGGTGGAGAAATCCGTGATGAAGGCGCGACAGGGCGGGGCGGTAAGCCCAAGGCGGGTCTGAGCGGGTTCTCCGTCTCCAATCTGCGGATTCCCGGTCATGAGCAGCCTTGGGAGGCCATGACGCCTGCGGGCAAGCCGGATCGCATCGTGACGGCGCTCGATATCATGCTCGAAGGCCCCATCGGGGCGGCGGCGTTCAACAATGAATTCGGTCGTCCGGCGCTGGCGGGTTATTTCCGTAGCTTCGAATTGCAACCCACACTGACGGACGGTTCGCATTCAGTCGTTCGTGGCTATCACAAGCCAATCATGATTGCCGGTGGCCTGGGTGCTATCCGCCCCGGCCTCGTGGAAAAGCAACCCATTCAAGATGGTGATTTGTTGATCGTGCTGGGCGGCCCTGCCATGCAGATCGGTCTGGGCGGTGGTGCAGCTTCATCACAAACGAGTGGCAGTGGTTCCGCTGAACTGGATTTCGCCTCGGTGCAGCGCGCCAATCCGGAAATGCAGCGTCGGGCGCAGGAAGTGATCGACCGTTGCATCGCTCTGGGTGACCGCAACCCACTGGTTTCCCTTCACGATGTCGGTGCGGGCGGCTTGTCCAATGCCTTCCCAGAATTGGTTCACGATGCCGGTCTGGGCGGGGAGTTCAACTTGCGCGCCATTCCGAACGACGAGCCGGGTATGTCACCGCTCGCCATCTGGTGTAACGAATCCCAGGAACGCTATGTATTGGCGATTCGCCCCGCGAGCCTGCCGTTGTTCACTGAATTGTGCGCCCGCGAACGCGCCCCGTTTGCCGTGATCGGTACGGCCACCAGCGAGCAGCACCTCACCGTGCGCGATGCACATTTCGACAACGCGCCCATCGACCTTCCGATGCACACCCTGTTCGGCCATCCGCCGAAGATGCATCGTACGGTCGAGTCGCTGCTCCCGCATTTCGCCGAATTCAAGACCGATGACGTTCGTTTCGATGAGGCGGTGAATCGTGTGTTGAGCCTGCCGACCGTAGCCGACAAGAGCTTCCTGATCACCATCGGTGACCGTAGCGTCGGTGGTCTGGTGGTGCGTGATCAGATGGTCGGACCGTGGCAAGTGCCCGTTGCCGACTGCGCTGTCACGGCGACCGATTTCTATCATGAAACCGGTGAAGCGATGGCGATGGGCGAGCGTGCTCCGATTGCCGTGCTGGATGCGCCGGCCTCGGCGCGCATGGCGATTGCCGAAGTGCTGACCAACATCGCTGCGGCACCAATCAAGTCTACGGCCGACATCAAGTTGTCCGCCAACTGGATGGCGGCTTGCGGCCATCCGGGCGAAGACGCCGCCCTGTACGCCACCGTGCGTACCGTGGGCATGGAATTCTGCCCCGCACTGGATATCGCCATTCCGGTCGGCAAGGATTCGCTGTCGATGAAAACCCGCTGGGCGGAAAATGGCGAAGCGAAAGAAGTCGTCTCGCCCGTGTCGCTGGTCGTCACCGGGTTCGCACCGGTCAGCGATATTCACAACATATTGACGCCGCAGATTCAGCCGATCGACGACTCTCATCTGTTGCTGATCGATCTCGGGTTCGGCAAGAACCGGATTGGCGGTTCCGCACTGGCGCAGGTGTACGGCCAGACCGGTCAGACCCCGCCGGATATCGCAGCCAAGCCGCTCAAGGCGTTGTTCGATACCATCCAGTCCCTCAATGGACTGGGCTTTTTGGCCGCCTATCACGACCGCAGCGATGGTGGTTTGATTGCCACGCTGCTGGAAATGGCTTTTGCCGGTCATTGCGGGCTGGATCTGGATTGCGGTTCATTGGGCGGTGATCCGGTGGCGGCCTTGTTCAATGAAGAAGTCGGTGCGGTGATCCAGGTTCGCTCTGTCGATCTGGATTTCGTACGCGATCAATTTGCCGAAGCCGGTCTGGCCGATGTCCTGCACGATCTGGGTAAGCCGATGAACGGCAACGAAGTGCAGATCCGTTGGCGCGGCAAGTTGGTCTTCTCGGCCAAACGCAGCGAACTTCATCGCACCTGGTCGAAGACCAGCTACTTCATCGCCAGTCTGCGCGACAATCCGGACTGCGCGCAAAGCGAGTTCGATCGCTTGCTGAACGAATCCGATGCGGGCCTGAGCGCGGCCAAAACCACTTTCGACGTCCGCGACAACGTCGCTGCACCGATGATCGCCAGCGGCAAGCGTCCGAAAGTGGCGATCCTGCGCGAGCAGGGCGTGAACGGCGAAGTCGAGATGGCGGCCGCGTTCGACCGGGCCGGGTTCACCTCCGTCGATGTCCACATGAGCGATTTGCTGGCGGGTCGGGTTTCTCTGGCCGACATGCACGGTCTGGTGGCGTGTGGTGGTTTCTCGTACGGCGACGTGCTCGGTGCGGGTTCAGGCTGGGCGCACGCCATTCGCTACAACGTGCGTGCATTTGATGCCTTCAGTGCCTTCTTCAATCGCGAAGATACTTTCGCGCTGGGTGTGTGCAACGGTTGCCAGATGCTCTCGCAACTGCACGACATCATTCCCGGTGCGCAGAACTGGCCGCGCTTCGAGCGGAATCAGTCCGAGCAGTTCGAGGCCCGACTGGCTCTGGTCGAAATCCTCCAGTCGCCTTCGGTTCTGTTCGACGGCATGGAGGGTTCCCTGCTGCCGATCACCGTGGCGCATGGCGAAGGTCAGGTGCGGTACCGCAATCCGGTGGATTCAGAAGAAGCCTATAACACTCTCCGTTATGTCGATGGCAATGGCATCGCGACGGAAACCTATCCTGCCAACCCCAACGGATCGTTGTGGGGGCAAACCGGTTTCTGTACGCCGGATGGTCGCTTCAACATCCTGATGCCGCACCCCGAGCGCGTCTGGCGTCGCAGCCAGTTCTCCTGGGCGCCGAATTCCTGGTCACAAGGTGCCTTCGACGATCACCGTGCCGAGGAAGGCCCGTGGTTGCGAATGTTCCGTAACGCCCGTCGCTGGGTTGGGTGAACCGAGTCATGCGATATTCCGCTGATCGCCTGAGTTAAGGCTTGGTGTGACGAAGATGTCGCTGAAATTCAACCCGCCGCCGGTGTTGGTTCTGATGGCGGGTTCGACCATGTGGGGGACGACCTGGATCTGGCTAAAGGCCATCGACGGGATGGGCATCGGCCCGCTCCTGCTTTCCGTGCTCGCCTACGGTATTCAGTTTCTGTTGCTGTTGCCGTGGGCGCTCCCGCACGTGCGCAGGCGCTGGCGGTCTGGCGAAGCGCCGATGGCCTGGTATGGGCTATTAACGTTGGCCCTGCTCAGCGGTATTTCCGGTATCGGATTCACCATCGCGATGATCTTTGGCGATGTGGTGCGCGCCATGCTGCTGTTCTTCCTCATACCCGCCTGGGGCGTGATCATGGGTCGGATTTTTCTGCACGAACCGCTAACTCCGATTCGTATCGTTGCGGTATTCCTGGCACTTGGCGGTGCGGTGGCGATTCTCGGGCCGGATATCCACTGGGATACGCACTCGGGGTCGAGCGAAGGCCAGAGCCAGTGGTTTTCCCTGCTCAGTTTCTCCTTGCCCGATTGGGCCGCCCTGATTGCGGGATTGACCTTGGCCGGAGCGAACGTGCTGTTCCGTCACATGCAGGGCGAGCCGATGCTGGTCAAATTATCGATCATGCAGATCGGTGCGGTGGTGTTCGCTCTTTGCGCACTGCTGTTTTTCCCCGAGCCCATCGCGGCCATTACCCTCGATGGTGTCGTTCATAGCCTGTTGTATGGCGCGACCTTGCTGCTGGCTGCCATGCTCTGCACGCAATATGCGGTTGAACGTTTACCGGCAGGGCGCTCATCCATTCTCATGACACTGGAACTGTTGGTCGGCAGCCTGACCGCCATCTGGATCGGGCACGAACATCCGTCGTTACTGGTCTGGCTGGGCGGCGCCATGATTCTGGCTGCGGCCCTGCTTGAAGCGACAAGCCAGCAGGAACCAGCGCCGTGAGCCCGGAAGTGAACCTGGGCTTGAACCCCCAACAATCCGCTGCCGTCCGGCATCTCGATAGCCCGCTGCTTGTGTTGGCTGGCGCGGGTTCGGGCAAAACACGCGTCATCACGGAAAAAATCGTTTACCTCATCGAAAAGCAGGGCATTCCCGCACGCCATGTGTATGCGGTCACATTCACCAACAAGGCGGCCAAGGAAATGGTGGCGCGAACGGCGGAGCGGCTGGCGCCCGAGCGTCGTCGTGGTCTGAACATTTCCACTTTCCATACACTGGGACTGAACTTCATTCGCCGGGAATATGCTGCGTTGGGTTTGCGTGCGGGCTTCACCGTGTTCGATTCGGATGACAGTCTGGCCCTGTTCAAATCCTTGATCGGGCATGGCGAATACAAGGATGTGATTGATCCGAAAGCCGCCCAGTGGCAAATCTCGCAGTGGAAGAACGATCTGCGCAGCCCGCAGACCTGCTACGAGCAGGCGATGGATGAAGAAGCGCGTGCGCTGGCAACGATCTATGACGATTATCAACGCCAGCTCACCGCCTGCAATGCGCTGGATTTCGATGACCTGATCGGTCGCCCGGTCGAACTGCTGCAAAGCGATGCAACCGTGCGCGAGCGCTGGCAGGCGAGAGTGCGCTACCTGCTGGTGGATGAGTATCAAGACACCAACACCACGCAATACGAGTTCGTGCGGCTGCTGGTCGGCAAGATCGGTGCGCTGACGGCAGTGGGCGATGACCACCAGTCCATCTACGCGTGGCGCGGTGCGAAACCGGAAAACCTCAACCGGCTGGCGGACGATTTTCCAAACCTTAGCCGCATCAAGCTCGAACAGAATTACCGCTCGGTCAACAGCGTGCTCAAGGCCGCCAACCACCTCATCGCGCTCGATACCACCACCGAATCGAAGCAACTCTGGAGCGACATCGGCCCCGGCGAACCGCATCGGGTCATCGTCGCAGCCACGGCAGAAGATGAAGCCGAGCGCATCGCCACCGAAATCCTGCACCGCCACTTCCGCGCGCAAACAGAATACCGCGACTTTGCCGTACTGTTCCGCGGCAATCATCAGGCCAGATTGATCGAACAGGCGCTGCGCAAACTCAATATTCCATACAGCCTTACCGGCGGGCAATCGTTCTTCGAGCGGGCGGAAATCAAGGATGCGATGAGCTACCTCAAGCTGCTCGTCAACCCGGACGACGATGCGGCCTTTCTGCGCGTGATCAACACACCCCGGCGCGAAATCGGCCCGACCACCATCGAAAAGCTGGGTGGTTACGCTCGCGAGCGGCGCAGTTCACTCTTTCAGGCTGCGCGTTCCATGGGGATTCAAAGCGTGCTGGACACCCGCGCGGCGGATCGGTTGAATCGTTTCTGCGACTGGCTCGACGGCGTGCGCGCCCAACGGGATACCGACGCCATCGACGTAATCCGGCAGGTGTTCGCCGCCATCGATTACCCCTCGTACCTGCGTGAGCAGGAAAGCACGCCCAAGGCGGCCGACCGCCGCTGGCAGAACGTCGAGGAATGGCTCGACTGGCTGGCGAAAATCAGCGATACCAGTGCCGAAGGCGGTGAGGTGATGGATCTGCCCGCGCTCGCCCAGCGCATGACCCTGCTCGGGATTCTCGATCAGCAAACCCGCGAAAAAGACAGCAATGCCGTCGCCCTGTTGACGCTGCATGCCGCCAAGGGTCTGGAGTTCGGTCACGTGTTCATGGCGGGGATGGAAGAGGAAATCCTGCCGCACCGCGATTGCGTCGATGACGAAGATCGCCTCTCCGAAGAGCGGCGTCTGTGCTTTGTCGGCATTACCCGTGCCCGGCTGTCGCTCACCTTCACGCTCACCAAACGCCGCCGCCGATACGGAGAATGGAAAGACACTTCACCAAGCCGTTTCCTTGATGACATTCCCGCTGACCTGCTGCAATGGCAGGGCGAGGGCATAGAACAACCCAAAGCCATCACCCAAGCGCAGGGGCGTGAGCATTTGGCCGGTATTCGGGCGATGTTGGGGAAATAAACCATCGAGTAGATTGGGGCGAGATTGTGAATCCCAACTTCGGCGGATCATTTATGCCTTTTCCTGTTGGGTGTCTCTGGACTCAGCCCAACCTACGCACTGAACGACTCATATATGGCATCGTAGAATTTCAATGGCTCTCTGCCGCCGTTCTGATGACCGCCACAAAAAAGCCCCACCGTATGGCGGGGCTTTCACCGCATCTGGTGTTGTGATCGATCTACCGCATTTCCAGATCCATCTTGACGGCATTGATACCGGCTTGGGCGCACTCTTCGTCGGTTTCGCCGGAAGGCGCACCGCTAACGCCCACGGATCCGTAAGTTACCCCACCGACCTCAATCGGCAGGCCGCCCGCACGGAACAATAGTCCCGGCACATTGGCCAAGCCGCCCGGATCGGCCCGATCCGACAGTTTCGATGTCGGCGTCATGAAGGACAGGGCGGTATAGGCCTTCTGCTTGCTGATGGTCAGCGTGAGATCGGCCGCAAGAGAATCCCGCAGAACCACCTGCGGATTACCACCTCGATCCATCACGGTCACCCCGGCTTGGATACCTTTCTCCCGGCAGGCAAGCACGGCCGCTTGGGCGATTTTCAGGGCAGACTCCATCGACAATCGTTTCACATCGACCGTCATATGTTGATCGGCCGCAGTGGCCACACCACTTGCGCCCAGCAAAGCTGCCATCACTAGTGCATTGATTGATCTACTCATTTTGTCGTCTCCTCGATGGTGTAAATGACTTACCATCAATGGATGACATTAGGCCTACTTATTCTGGTATTCAAGAACAATCGGAGGCAGAGTGAAATTTCAGGGGCTGAATTTCTTCGTCCCCTATGAAGGTTGATCGGCTCCTGATTCGGGAGTTCATAGAGTAAAGATGGCCATGAGCGAGCTTGCAGTGCTGTTTGGTTGGATCTCTGTCATGAATTTGGCCATCTTATTTCCTTCGACGATCAGTTTGATCCTGGCCCGTGGCTTTATGAACAGACTCCATTCGAGATTGTTCGGGCTGGATGATAAGGAACTGGGCTGTGTACTACTTCACGTACACGTCTGTCGCTCACCTTCACGCTCACCAAACGCCGCCGCCGATACGGCGAATGGAAAGACACCTCACCGAGCCGCTTTCTCGCCGATATTCCCGCCGACCTGCTGCAATGGCAGGGCGAGGGCATCGAACAACCCAAGGCCGTTACTCAAGCCCGAGGTCGAGAACATCTGGCCGGTATTCGGGCGATGTTGGGGAAGTGATTACGGCCACATAGGGTCGGTGAGAGTCGTAGTTTTTATCTATCAGATAACGGGTCAAGAATGGCGAAATACGCTTTGCTTTTCCGCACAGCTTGCTCACTTCAGTGATGTTGGTTCTCATCCCTGTCAGATTGTACTTCGGCCTCAGCCAGATGGCGCTTGAGTTCATTCAAGGCTCTGTACGTGCTTTTGAGTGTAGTCATTAAAAGTGAGAGTTGAACAACCGCTAGTAACCAGAGGAGGGAGTATAGTGATCCTCGGAAATAATCTTTATGTTCCAAGGCCCATGGCCATTGAGTTAAAGCTTCCTTAGCGAAGGGTACGGCAAGCGAAACAGCAATGATAATGATGGATACGATCATTGTGTGAACGAATCCCAACAAAACTTCGGCATCATCAGAGGCATCAGCTAGGGCTTGTTTTCGATGATTTGAATCCGTACTGCGGGCTTGTTCGGCGGAACTTAAGGCCTTGGGATAGGTAATTGCCAGCCATGCGCCGCTGACTCCAAAAATTATTGCAGCGATGCTCCGGATGCCATCAAAATATTTCTCTTGTAGGGCATAGGTGATCTCCATTCCGGCTTTAAACAGGAAAATAGTCACCACAGCCATTGCCAAGGCTGCTAATAGAACAAACACTTTACGTAGTTTTGTATTACGCATTTGATTTGATTGCTAAAGTCACGCGGAAAAGAGACGAATTAGTTCGTCTCTACGGTGCGTCAAGGTTGTAAGCAGCACTTGCATATCTAGAAGTTGGTTAGGGACGATCCACTGCAAGTTAAGAGAGGCTTTGCCCTTTGCATAGGACTTGCTCAGCCACTCAATATCATTTGCCCCGAACGCATTTGATTCAGGAAATTCAAAACCAACATCTTCCCAAGCACTTTTCCCCTCATCAGCTTCGTAAGATCGGATGATCTCATTCAGGTCATCTTCTGATGGTGTATACCTCAGCTTGTAAGTTAAGGGGACATCAACAGTTACAGACGTTTGTACGCCTAACCCCATTAGTGCTCCAAGCTGATTGAGTACCGATGTATGATTAGCCTTTGTTCGAATCAGATTTATGCGCCGAATTACTCCAGTGATGTGAGGTCGGTACTTAATGATGAGATCCCTTTTCGGGAGATTTCTGTGAAGTGAGCGTTCAAATCTGACATGGAGATCTGGATTTGGAGCACCATCATTGTCCGCGTATCCAAGGAAGTTGCTGTTTTCAAAACGGGCGTAACGACTTTCCGTTTTGATAAAACTCTCTAACCAATGTGAGAACGGCTTCATTCCCGTTCTAGGTGAGTTGGTTGTGATGGTCGCAATTGTGTGCTTAGAAGGGATGACCCAAAAATACGAGGCATACCCAGGGATCATCTGCGCGGGAAGGTTCCCTTTATGTAGAGCGTTTTTGCTTACAGAGTCGACCGCTGCACTTGGGTCAAGTCCGTAAACTGAATCACCACTTTCGTGTGTACGGTTCCACGTCGCCAAGACATAGTCACCAGTGGATGCGTCATGTTTTATTGAGACCAAGTATGTTTCTAAAAACTCTAATTCCGAGTCCGCGCAGACTTGGTAAGTGCAGGTATTTTGAATCTGTCGCCCGCCGTGAGAGGACCAATGGTTTACGTTGTTGAGGATTTGAGTTAGTGAACCAAATACTGCATTTCGACCATTTTTCTTATATAGACCACAATGTTTTACATGGTGAAATCGAAGGTTTACTGGTTCCATCGCTGTCCTCATCCGGTGAGAGTAAGTAGGTAATAAGCACCCTTGTGGATGCGTATTTAGGTTGCTTATTGTATAACTTTACTCATGTGTTAATGAGCTTATTCTAAGCATGTATGACGGAAAAGCGCAGCGCCTCTCGCTAGAAGTCTCCGTTAATCAAACCACTTCCCGCACAAGCTTCCTGATCACCATCTTTGGCTGGCTGCCAGCGAGTATGGATTCCAGTTCGATATTGAACCGGCATCGTTCGCCTGTGGGTGTCAGGACGGTGAGATCATCCATCTCCGCGGCGGATTCCATGTGGTGACGGGCGTATTCCGGACCGTATTTGCGGGGTGGCAGTTGGGTGCTGATCATGGCTTCTATATTCGATGCGCCGTTGATGTCGCCGAAAGGTGAGGCTGTTGACCACAGGGCGTCCGGATGAAGCAGGCTGGCGGCGCCCTGGGCATCGCGACGGTCTACGCAGTCGAGGAAGCGCATCAGTAGCAATCGTTTGGAATTGCGTGCGGCATAGTGCGTGTGCAGCAGGGCGTGTGCCTTGGCGGAGTTCGGTGCTTCCAGTTCAGTTGCGTAGAGGTTTTGAACGTCCTGATTCTCGTACGAGCGACGGCGCGGGGCCTGTTTATCCACTGCGTAAATGGCTTGCATGCGCTTTTCCAGAACGAGCGGGTCCGAGGACTTGGGTTCGCCGCCCCCGCCCAGGCATCCACCTACGCAGGCCATGACTTCGATGGCGACGAATTCATCGCGCCACTCTTCGGTTTCCAGCATCTGTTGTGCAGCGGCGATGCCATTGCAGATGGCGACTTTACCGATGCCGGGGATTTCGGCCGTTTTTACGCCCTCATGCACGCCGCGGAGTTGCTGCCATTCCAGCGGTAGGGCGTCTTCCTTGCCGATGAGGTGGGCGGCGGTGCGAACAACCGCTTCCATCACGCCACCGGATGCGCCGAAGATCTGCGCGGCACCGGTACTTTCCCCGAGCGGGTTATCGAACGTGCCGTCATCAGGCAGAGCGTTGAACGCGATGCCGCGCGCCTTGATCATCCGGGCCAGTTCTCGGGTGGTCAGCACGCGGTCGATGTCTTCGGATACACCCGGTCGGGCGGCTTCATCTTTCTTGGCGGTGCACGGCATGACGCTGACGACGTAGGGTTCTGTTTTCCCTTCCGCAAATTCAGGGCCGAGCGTGCGTGCGAAGCGCCCGCGTTTGGTGAGTGCGCCATGCATTTGCTGGGGAGATTTTGTGGTGCTCAGATGGGGCAAAATATCGGGGCGGTTGAGTTCGACCCAGTTCACCCAGCCCGGGCAGCAGGAGGTGAACAGCGGGAGGTTCTTTTGGTTCTTGAGTCGGGAAAGAAACTCCGTCCCTTCCTCCATGACCGTCAAATCGGCGGCGAAGTTGGTATCGAAGACATAATCGAAACCCAGTTGTCGCAGGGCATTGATCATCCGGCCCGTGCTCACGGTGCCGGGTTTCATGCCGAATTCTTCGCTGATGGCGATGCGTGTGGCGGGTGCAACCTGTACGGCCGAGACACTCCGATGCGCATCCAGTGTGTGCAGCACATCGTGCCAGTGCGGCGTTTCGATCAGTGCACCGACAGGGCAGGCAAGCGTGCATTGGCCGCAGGAGATGCATTTGGTGTCGGCGAGGGATTGATCGAACACGGTGACAGGCAGGCGGCCCGATCCGGTTTCGGCAAACCCGATGATGTGTTGCTGTTGTCCATGATCGCCACAGGCTTCGACGCACAAGCCGCATTCGATGCATTTGGACAGATCGCGCCAGATGCTGGGCGATGTGTGGTCGGTCAGGTGGTGTTCCGGGTGTTCTACGGACCCGCGCGGGATATAGCCCCAGTTGTCCTCAATCTGGTTCTCGCTCACGAGGTTCTGCAACTTGCACGACCCGTTGACCTCACAGCGCATGCAGTCGTTCGGGTGGCGAGCCAGCAGCCATTCCGCATCGGCTTTTCGAAATTCCTGTAGCGCCGGGGAATCGGTGGTGACCACGTCTCCGTCTTTCGCCTTTGCGATGCAGGCCGGTTGTGGATCGGCGTGACCGGCGACTTCCACGAGGCACATGCGACATACCCCATGGGATGGCAGGCGGGGATGGTGACAGAGCGTGGGAACATAAACGCCCGCGGCACGGGTCGCATCGAGCAAGGTTGCGCCGTCGTTCAATTCGACGGAATGGCCATTAACCGTGATCTTGATCATTCACTCACCCCCGCGCTGTAACTGCTGTTGGTACTCGTTTCCTTGGCCTCGTGCAGAATGGATAATCTACCGCAGATGACCAACAACAATCGAAGAACCTTGAGTTCTTCCTGTGTTGTTGCCTGCATTCCACAGCCGCATCCATTCATGGGTACACCTCTTCACGGGTAGGCGGAAGTCCGGGCTCTTACGTATTGCGGACTTCCTGTCGTTCATGGGAAGAATACACGCCTGAAGTCATGCAAACGAGAGGGAAAATTGATGCATGGCAAAAACTGCCGAGTCGGTTCTGTTTCGCTCAACCGGCGTGTTCATCCTCATGTTTGTATTTACAAAATTCATACAGGAAGGCAAAACGCTATTTACGTAAGTCGGGCCTAATATCATTTAGGTGAGTCTGTTGATTCGGGGCGGAGTGATCAAGCGCAAATCGAGAGGTCTTATGTCATGAACATCGTCCAGAAAGTAGGTGCAGTTTTCATCCTTTTCGCGTTGGGTGCGGGTACGGCCATGGCCGATCGGCATTGGCATGATGATTCGCATTTCAGGGTCTTCATATCGCCGTACTGGACGCCTTATTGGGGGTCGGTCTATTACCCGCCGTACTACTACCGCCCGTACTACTACGCCTATCCGCAGCCGCCGCAAACGTACATCGAGCAGGAAGCGCCTGCGTCACCTGCCTCGAATTACTACTGGTATTACTGCCCGACGTCGAAGGCTTACTACCCCTATGTCAAACGGTGTTCGGTGCCTTGGCAGAAGGTCGTTCCTACGCCACCGAATCAATAACGATACCCGCGGGGGGTAGATGTGATGAAACGTAAAATAGCGCTTTCACTTGCTGTGCTTGGTGTGTTGAGCCTCAGCGGTTGCGTGACCATTCCTGTCGGTCCGAGCGTGATGGCCATGCCGGGTACGGGTAAGACGTTCGAGGAATTCCGTTATGACGATGCGGTGTGCCGACAGTACGCCTATGAGCAGGCCGGTGGCCCGGCTGTCAACCAATCGGCGACCAATGCGGCGGTGGGATCTGCCGTCGCCGGTACGGCAATTGGTGCGGCGGCCGGAGCGGCCATTGGCGGGAGTCGAGGGGCTGCCGTCGGTGCCGGTACGGGATTGGCCGTGGGCAGCATGGCGGGGGTGGACGCCGCAGGCATGTCGGCCGGGTATTCTCAGCGGGTGTACGATCAAGCCTATATTCAGTGCATGTATGCCAAGGGCAACAGAGTTCCCGTTCGAGGGCGCGTCATTCAGAATCGCCCGGAGACCCCCTATTATCCGCCGCCGCCACCTGCAGGTTATGCCCCTCCTGATGGTTATGCGCCCCCGGACGGCTATGCACCCCCGGATGGTTATGCGCCTCCCGGAGAGTATGCACCGCCTCCGTATTACTATCCGCCGTCTGACGATGATTAACGGTGCGGCTTTTTCTTATTCTGCTCGTCCCGTCACCAGAGACTGGCTCATGCGATGGGTGAACACCGCGGCGAGCGCGATGAATCCGGCGGAAATCAGCAGGCAGCCTTCGATACCGATGGTCTGATAGGCGTAGCCGGAAAGTACCGTGCCGAGCAGGCGTCCCCCGGCGTTGGCGGCGTAATAGAAGCCGACGTTCATGGCCGCCGTGTCTGAGGACGAGTAATTGAGAATCAGGTAGGAGTGGACGGCGGAGTTGATGGCAAACACGGCGCCGAATACGCCCAGCCCCAATGTGATGACCCAACCGGCTGGCAGGTGAGCGACCAGCCCCAGCCAGATCAGCAAGGGGGTGCCGACGAGGATCAGGCTCCAGAGCAGGGCGGTATCGGCACCGATGGCCTTTTTCTGCCCGCGTAGCAATCGCGGGGCGCTGGCCTGCACGATGCCATAACCCACGACCCACAACGCGAGGTAGGCGCCCACCCAGTCGAAGTTCCAGCCGATGGATACGAGATAGACGGGAAGAGCGACGACGAACCACACATCCCGTGCACCGAACAGGAACAGACGGGCGGCGGCAAGCCAGTTGATGGCGGCTTCCTGCGCGAACAGGGCGCTGAATTTGGTTTTGGCTTTCATGGCGCCGAGGCCGGAGGGCAGGCTGAGCGTGGCGAGGAAGCCAAACCCGAGCATCACCGCCAGCGCCAGGTTCGCACCCTGAAAACCGATCAGTGAGAGCAGGGCGGCACCAACGAAGAAACCCAGTCCCTTGAGGGCATTTTTCGAGCCGGTAATCCAGGCGGCCCATTTGAACAACTGATCGTCCGATGCGCCCGCAACGAGTTTCACCCCGGCCTTGGCCGACATCTTGTTCAGATCCTTGGCGATGCCGGACAACGCCTGCGCCGCCATTACATACACCACGCCCAGGTACGCATTCGGAACAGTCAGCATCAGCAGCGCGACGATCTGCATTGCCGTGCCGACCTGCATGGTGCGATTGAGCCCGATGCGTGCGCCCAGCCAGCCACCGACAAAGTTGGTGACGATGCCGAACACTTCGTAGAACACGAACAGCATGGCAATCGCGAAGGGCGAGTAGCCCAACTGGTAGAAGTGCAGCACCACGAGCATCCGGATGGCGCCATCGGTGATGGTGAACGCCCAGTAATTGCCGGTGATGATGAGGTAGTGGCGCAGGGCGGCGGTCATGATTTCAGTTCGCCTTCGTTATTCGGCCTTGCCGACCCGTGCTGATCCGACCATGGATGCCAGTTCGACCATGCGGTTGGCATAACCCCATTCGTTGTCGTACCAGGCCAGCACTTTCACCATCTGATCGTCGATTACCATTGTGGATGGCGCATCGACAATGGACGAACGGGCATCGTTCACGAAGTCGGTTGATACCAGCGGACGGGTTTCATAACCCAGGATATCCGGCATGGCTTCGCTTCCTGCCTTGAGCAACGCATTGACTTCTTCCACTGTCGTGTTGCGCGAGGGCGTGAAGACGAAATCGGTGAGCGAGGCGTTGAGCAACGGCACGCGCACGGCAAGACCGTTCAATTGGCCGTTCAGTTCGGGGAAAATCTCGCCGATGGCCTTGGCCGAGCCGGTGGTGGTTGGAGAGAGCGACATGCTTGATGCCCGCGCCCGACGCCAGTCCTTGTCGCCCTTGTCGACCACGGCCTGCGTGTTGGTGAGGTCGTGCATCGTCGTCATGGTGCCGCGCACGATGCCAAGGTCTTCGTGCAGAACTTTCACCAGCGGCGCGAGGCAGTTGGTGGTGCAGGAAGCCGCCGTCACGATCGTGTGTTTTTGCGCGTCGAACCGTTGGTGATTCACGCCCATGACAACGTTCAGCACGTCGGGGTGTTTCACCGGCGCTGCTACGACGACCCGTGGCGCACCTTGGGCCAGATGCGCACTGATCTGTTCGTAACTGCGCCATTTGCCCGTGGCTTCGATCACGACATCCACACCGGTTCTTTTCCAGTCGATATCTTCAATGGACTTGTGCATGGAAAAACCGATGCGCTGCCCATTGATGGTGATGCTCGATTCATCTGCCGTGATCGCTTGCGACCAACGCCCATGTACGGAGTCGAATTCGGTCAGATGCGCCATGCAGGCTGCATCTGCCGCGATTTCATTGATGTGAACGACAGTGAGCCCCAGTTCGGGTCGATCGAAAATCGCCCGCAGTGCCAGACGCCCCATGCGGCCAAAGCCGTTGATTCCGATTCGAATGGTCATGTTTTTCTCATTATCGGTTGATGGCAGAAACCCTTGGATTAACCATCCAAGGGCGTGCTTTCAGACATTGTCATTTCTTGGGATGGAAACTACCCGGCAAGGATGACGGTGCGATGAATCAGAAGCTCAAATCGCTTTCGATTGCCGCGATGCCCGCCTTGCCGCAGATGTCATCGTTTGCACCGCCCGGTGCGCCGGAAACGCCGATGGCTCCAACCATGCTGCCGCCCGCTTCGATGGGAATGCCGCCGCCGATCATGACCACACCGGGTTGGTTCAGGATGGCTTTTTCTGCTGCGTCGGGTTTGGTGACGTTGGCTGCTACCGATGAAGTCGAGCTGCGCCAGCTTGCCGCGGTGCGTGCCTTGCCGATGGCGACTTCGTACGTGTGCCAGCCAGCCAGCCGATCGCGCAGAACGACGAGGGGCAAGCCGGAAGGATCGGTGACGGCAACGGTGACGGGCCAGCCATGCTTGGTGCATTCGGCCTTGGCTGCCTCGGCGGCTTTCAGGGCGAATTCCGGGGTGATGATTTTTTGCGACCAGGTGGCCGACTGATCGTCTGCGGCATAACTGACTTGAGTGGCTGCCGTCGCAAGCAGGGCAGCGGCAAGCAGGCTGGAAGCGAATGAAATGCGAGCGGTTTTTTGTTTGGCTTTCATGGTTTTTCCTTTAATTACTTTGATGTTGTTTGTTGTGTTGAATGGAGATCAGCAGCAGGGGCTTTTGTCGCTGCTGCAGCAACCGGAATCATTTTTGGCTGTATCTGAATCGCAGCATGAGCTCGTGTCGCTGTCGCAGCAACCTGCTGTATCTTCTGCCGAAGATTGATCGCAGCAGGGTTCGGGTGCAGCCAGCCATGCCTTGACCGCATCGCGCTTGGGCACACTACCCGCATGGACAACCACGCCATTCACTACGATGGCCGGTGTGGACATCACGCCATAACTCATGATGCTCTGGAGATCCTCGATTTTTTCGAGCGCGGCATCGACGTGCTGCTCGGCAAGGACGGACTCGATGAGTTGGTAGGTGGTCTGGCAGCTGGCGCAGCCGCTACCGAGAATCTTGATCTGGGTTTGATTGGACATTTCGATTCCTCGCTGTACATGAAGGTTGAGGGTAATTAATGGATGACGGCATTGAACACGTAGCCGACCAGGACGATTCCGACGGTGACGACACCGGCGAAAATGACAATAAGTTTGATTTTCATCACCTTGCGCAGAATGAGGAACTCCGGCAGGGACAGGGCGGTAACCGCCATCATGAACGACAGTGCACTGCCTATGGCGGCACCCTTGGCGACCAATGCCTGAAGCACCGGGATCATGCCTGCGGCATTGCTGTACATCGGCACGCCGATCAGAACGGCGGCGGGCACCGACCACCAATGGCTTTCGCCCATCAGGCTGGCCATGAAATCCTGCGGCACATAGCCATGAATTCCCGCGCCGAGCCCAACGCCCACCGCAACGTAGGGTGCAACTTTCAAGAGGATGGAGATCATGCTCTGCCAACCTTGAGATATCCGGTCCGACCAGCGCATGGTTTGGTCGCCCGTGGCGGCGACGGGAACATCGAATACCCACGATTCAACCAGATTTTGGGCATTCATCCGGCCGATAATCGCACCGGCAATAATGGCGATGGAGAGCCCCAGAACCAGATAAAGCAGGGCGACTTTCCAGCCGAACAGACCGAACAGCAGCGTAAGGGCGACTTCATTGACCATGGGCGCGGACACCAGAAACGAGAAGGTGACACCCAAAGGAACGCCTGCGGTGAGAAAGCCGATGAACAGGGGAATCGCCGAGCATGAGCAAAAAGGCGTAACGATGCCGAGCAACGCGGCCATTACATTGCCCACGCCCGCCCGCTTTCCGGCCAGCAGGGCGCGAGTTCTTTCGGGGGTGAAAAAAGTCTGCACGACACCGGCGATAAAGGTGATGAGCACGAGAAGGAGCAGCACCTTGGGAAGCTCGAAAATCAGGAAGCTCAAGGTGTTATACAGATGGCTACCGGAAGTCAGGGGCGTCCACGACATGATCACATCCGTGGCGGCTTGAAGGTTCCAGTAAATCAATACCCACAGGCCAATAAAGGCAATCGACAGGACGGGCTTAAGCCATTCAGGGGATGTTCTGGATTCTGCAATTTGCATGGGTTCCGCTCATGGTTTGTTTTGTCTTCGTTAACCAGAAGACGGCCCAAGAGCGAAAAGGATGCAGCTTATTTGAAAATTTAGGAGCAGGAAGAATCGCCGCGGCAACAGACGATTTGTTTTTCGTCGAATTGGACACCGCAACGGGCCACCATTGCTTCACGCAAGCGGGCCCGGGCCCGCAGCAGTCGCGATTTGGCAGCGGTCAGCGTCAGTCCCTGTTCATCGGCATATTGTTGAACGGTCTGGTGGGACAGATCACAGGCGCGGATGATGCCCTGATCACTTGCGGACAAGTGGTGAAGGTTCGGTTCGATGCAGTCGAGCAAGTCGTCCAGTGGCTCGTCCGCAGGCGTTTCTTCGGCAACAGTTGACTCGAAGTCATCGGGCAACATGTCCAGATGGCGATGTTTGCGCCAGTGATCGACCAGCAGGTTGCGGCACACCTGGAACAGCCAGGCTCGGGGATCATCTAGCGTGCAAAATTTGGCACCCTGAACCATGGCACGCAGAAAGGCTTCCTGGATCAGATCCTCAGCGAGATGCGTATCACTTACTTGCTTGGCAACGTAATGCCGCAATTCCGCTTCATGGGCACGCCACGCCTTCTCGGCGCAGGAAAACCGTCTTTCGGCGGGATTGATTTCGGAGGTGATGCTGTCGGGCATGATGGGATCAGCTGCTGGTGCGCATGATGCGCTGCTTGTCGCGCTCCCAGTCCCGATCCTTGAGCGTGGCGCGTTTGTCGTGTTCCTTCTTGCCCTGTGCGAGCGCGATTTCGAGTTTCGCCCGGCCATTTTTCCAGTACATGGCGGTTGGCACCACGGTGAAGCCTTTACGTTCCACCGCACCGATGAGCTGGGCGATTTCCCGCTTGTGCAGCAGTAATTTGCGAATCCGGGTGTTGTCCGGACGAACGTGGGAAGAGGCCTGTATCAGCGGGTTGATCTGCCCGCCGATCATGAAGGCTTCACCATTTTTCAGCAGGATGTGGGCATCAGTAAGCTGCACTTTGCCTTCGCGCAGGGATTTGACTTCCCAGCCTTCGAGCGCAATACCGGCTTCGAATCGGTCGTTGAGAAAATAATCGAATTTCGCTTTTTTATTGAGTGCGATGGTGGATTCACCAGCGGACTTCTTGGATTTCGACATGCTCGTATTTCCAGATCAGATAAGGTGCTAGTTTCGCAGACTTCCCCCTTTGCTGCACGAATTTGGGTGTTTCCCCGAGGTGAACGATGCGGCGGAAGAGGGCGTTTTGCAGTATGATTTTAGCCCCGGGACCGACATTGACGCCGATTTCATTTATTTCCACTTGCGATCATTCAAGCCGGAGCGGATCGACTGCCTTTATGACAAACATCACCCGCCATATTCAAGTGCCCTACAGCGCTGCTCAGATGTATCACCTGGTCAATGACGTGGCGGCCTATCCCGAGTTCTTGCCGTGGTGCGATGCATCGCGGGTGTTGCGGGTTCAGGACAACGAGATGGATGCCAGCATCACGCTCAAGGTCGGCGCCTTGCGCAAGGTTTTTACCACCCGTAATGAAAACGATCCGGGTAAAAAGATCATCGTGAGCCTGCTCAACGGTCCCTTCAAGTCTCTGGATGGATTCTGGTCGTTCCACGATCTGGCCGATGGTGGCTCGATGGTTCGACTGAACATGTCGTTCGAGTTCTCAAGCAAACTGGTGGATATGGCGATCGGGCCGGTATTCCGTGAAATCGTCCGAAACCTGATTACCGCGTTCCAGCACCGTGCGGTGGCGGTGTATGGCGATAAAATCGAAAAAGGTGAAGCATCATGACGGAAGCCGTGCCAAGTACAACAGATTCGATGTGGGTTGAGGTCGCGTATGCGGAACCCGATCAGCAAGTGATTCTGAAGGTAAACGTGCCGGACGATGCGACCGCCCAGACGGCGATTGATGCCAGCGGGATTCTGGAGCGTTTTCCGGACATCGATCTCGAAAAACAGAAAATCGGGATTTTCTCGCGATTGGTGACACTGAATCAGCGTCTGCAACCGCGCGATCGGGTTGAAATCTATCGGCCCTTGCTGGCCGACCCGAAGGCCGCCCGGCGCGAACGGGCTGCGAAAGAAGAAGCTTGACGCGTGCGTCTTACAGCGTGCGAGGAATCTGCGACGAGTGATGTTGCAGAATCGGGCTTTCCAGCTTCAAATTCACGATGTAGCTGAAGCGTGCTTCGAAGTTCAGCATTTCGTCATCTACCGAAAAACGCCACAGATACAGGCCGCTCAAGGCATACACTTCATCCTGCACATGGATGATGTTTACGGTTTTATCGTGCAGACCCAAACCCAGTCCCGGCTTTTGCGCGAGTGTTTCAAAATAATCGCGAATCTGTTCCGGTGATTTGCGAATCCGAGCGGAGAAGGTGGGAATCAACACCGCTTTTTCGTCATACAGGCTGAACAGTTTGGCGGCACTGGCTTCGTTTACGCCATCGGCGAACGCCTGAATTACATCAATAGGTTTGGTAATCATGTGTCACTCTTGCTTGAGGTGTGTGGTCGTTGGAATTCGGCGGGCAGTTTAGCAAAAATGCCGATTCAGAAGAGTGCACTCTATGGGTTAAATGAATAGGTTTGCTAGCTATCGCAATCAGAGTTCAACAGCAGGCGTGAAGCCAAGCAAACCCCGCGCGCATCGACTCCACACGGTGCGCGTGATAGAAGGCGGGGTGGGTTTGTTTTCTAGCCGATGAACCAGTAAGTCAGCGGCAGCAGCACACTGGCAACGGAACTGCCAATCAGCGGCAGGAACATCAGTCCGGCCAATGGCTCTTGCTTGGCAAGGCGCAGAGCAGCAGTTACGAGCAGCGCAAGCCACGCGATGGCAAGAAGCAGCGCGACAATGGTCATGCCATAACTGAGCGCCAAAACGGCGATGATCGGGGAAATCAGCGACAGCACCAGCAAGCCGCGTGTCATTGTGTTGTGTGGCGTTGAAATGGACACCCCATAGGCGAAAGCTGCCCACGTAAGTAGATAGGTAAAGCCCATGGCACCGATCTCGGGCGAGGCCGGGATGCCTTGAACACTGCTTGCGATGCCCGGAGGAGGAAGGCTTAACCCCAGCCAAATCAGCAGCCCCGCCACGACGAGGCTGACAGGCATCCAGATAATCAGGCTTTTCCGATCGACATCGGGTTCGCGACCGTAATGTTCTCGCATGATGCTGTTCCTCCTCGAGGGTGTTTACGCTTTGAGTGTAGCCCGTGTGCAGATCGATCTGCCATTAATAATTTCCTGGCCTTTTCTGACTTACCCATCCCCCTATTTGGACTGTACGTGTTAGCTGACATTGATCGGTTAAGTGTATTCTTGCGCTTTATTTCGTTCCGGTTGAAGAAGAATGAATGATCGTTCCGTACGTATTTCCTGTGTAGTGCCTGCTTTCAATGAAGCGGACAACCTGCCAAACCTGTTGACACAATTGAGCATGCAGTTGGGCGAGTTGTCTGATCACTGGGAGATCATCGTGGTCGATGACGGCAGTCGGGACCGGACGCGTGAGGTATTGGCCGATTATGCGGATACGCCGGGTCTGGTGGTCCTGCATTTCTCGCGCAATTTCGGCAAGGAAGCTGCGTTGAGTGCGGGGCTGGATCGGGTGCGCGGCGACGTCTGTTTCATGCTGGATGCGGATCTGCAGCATCCGGTCGCCCTGATGCCCGCGATGTTGGCGGCCTGGCGCGAAGGTGCCCAGATGGTCTATTTCGTGCGGGAAAACCGGGACGATGAGCCGTTCTGGAAGCGCTGGGGTTCGCAATTGCTGTATTGGCTGATCAATTTCGGCTCGACCGTTCGCGTACCGGAAGACGCGGGCGATTTTCGTTTGCTGGATGCCAAGGTGGTCGATGCCCTGCGGGCGTTGCCTGAACGTAATCGATTCATGAAGGGGTTGTATGCCTGGGTCGGCTTCCGGACTCAGGCCTTGCCGTATACCCCCGAACCCCGGCTGCACGGTAAAAGTCATTTTTCGGGGCGACGGTTGCTGAATCTCGCCCTGACCGGTCTGACGGCATTCTCCAATGTTCCTTTGCGATTATGGAGCGTATTCGGCCTGATTCTCGCGTTGCTGGCGCTGATATACGGCGGCTATGTCACGTTGGCTTATTTCATCGATCAACGCCCGGTCGCCGGTTGGACGACCATTGTTGCCGGGTTGATGCTGTTCGGTGGCATCCAGTTGATCTCCATCGGGATTCTTGGGGAGTATCTGGGGCGGGTGTACGACGAAGTCAAACAACGTCCACGCTATATCGTCGACGAACAGATCGATAACAGCCCGTTTGCTCCAGGAACGATTGTTGCGCCTATGTCGAGTTCAACCGAATCCGATACCAAGCATGGCTGAGGGGTCGAGAGCACGGGCACTGTGGGATGCCGGGCTGAACGTATGGGTTCGTCTGCAATCGCTGGTGATCTTCGGTGCGGTCGGGGTGGCGGCTGCTGTCGTGCACCTGTCGGTAGTGTGGGCATTGGTCAGCCAGTGGTCCATTCCTGCGCTACTTGCCAACCCGGTCGGGTTCTTCGTGGCGTTCTGGGTGAGTTTTTTCGGTCATCGTCACGGCAGTTTCAAGGCTGATGAACCACATCCGATCCGCCGGGCATTGCCCCGGTTCGCTTTGGTTGCGGTGACCGGGTTCTTCGGTAACGAATTGCTCTATGCGGCCCTGTTGGCTTGGACGCCCTTGCCGTACACCGTTGCGCTGTTCATCGTGATCGCCATCGTGGCGGTAGCGACCTACTTATCCAGCCGATTCTGGGCTTTTTCCGTGCAGCCGAAGCAGTAAATCGCAGCGCGTTTGTCTTCTGTCACCGGTCGCTGATCTGCAAACAGTGGCGTCTTCTGCGCATCATCCCGTTGAACGAATATCCAGACCGGAGGGCGTTTCCCTTGCTTGGCCTCGGTGGCCATCGTGCCAAGTTGATCCGTGGAAATCAGGATGTGCTTGGCGGCCTGCGGGTCGAATTTCGCCGACGTGTACAACTCGGTATTGGCGCCATCGGATCTGAAATTATTCGGGTCATCCCATGGTCCCGTCACCAGTGCTGGCTGGGTGCGATCCAGATAAAACGGCACGCTGAAGTAGTAATAGTTGTAGAACACCACGTCGGCATCGGGCGCGATGCGATCACGCACGGTCAGGGTGATTTCCTTGTGTGATTTGTGATCGATGATCGCGAAGATCACTACGGTCGTCACACTAAGCAGGGCGCCGATAAGCGCCATGATCGCGATACGACCCTGCCAACGAAGCTTTTCAGCCGGTTCTTTCGTCGTGTGGGTGAGTGCCTTGTCGAAGGCAAGCGCAAGCAGCAGGGCGAGACTCGGTACCGTCGGCAGGATGTATCCGATCAGCTTCGAGGTCGGGATCGAGAAGAACAACAGGATGCTGCTGAGCCAGACAACGCCCAGACTCAGCAGGTGGTTGGTGCGCTTCAGGGACATGAGCTGACGGTTATTCGGGAACGAGGTCAGCCAGAACAGACCGACAGCCCAGGGAATCAGGCCTCCGAACAGCACCATGACATAGAAATAAATCGGCTGCGGGTTGTTGAAGCTGCTGTCGAGATACCGGTCAAACTGCTGATAGATGAAGGTGTAGTGCAGAAAGCCCGGAAATTTGAGTTCCATCAGGGCAAACCAGGGCGTCACAATCGCCAGGAAAACCACCAGACCGGGCAGGGAGATGAGTTTGTAGAGGTGCGTGAAGCGGCGATTCCATAACAGCCAGAAGGTAATGACCATACCGGGCAGGACAAAACCGATCATGCCTTTGGTCATCATGCCTAGACCGGCCGTGGCGTATGCGAGAACCAGAATCCTCGTCGCACTCTTGCCCGAGTGCAGTTGCTGACTTACATGAGCCAGAAGCAGGATAGTGATCGAAATCAGTGAACCGACCAGCATGTCCATGCTGGCAAATTGCGCAGCATCGAAAAACAGTGGGAATGTACCCAGCAGCATTACGCCAAAGCCCGCCGCACGGCGGCTGGCGTAATGGCTCAAAAACCAGAACAGGGTGATCGCCGAAGCCATGCCCGCCAGAAACGGAGCCGCTCTGGCAGCCCATTCGTGTGTGCCGAATACAGCCAGCGAAGTGGCCGTGATCCAGTAGAACAAAGGCGGCTTGTGGAAAAATGGTAGGCCGTCGAGTTTCGGCACCAGCCAGTCGCCGGTATGCAGCATCGACAGGGCAACACCTACGTAACGACCTTCATCCGGCACGAACAGTGGCCGTAAACCGATGGTCGCCCCCAACCACAAGGCAAAAAGAGCAAACAGCCACACGGGGTGTTCGAGTAGCCAGTGTCCGAAGCGAGCGAGGCGGGCGGTCCAGTGGGGTGCAGAGGGCGTGGTCATCGGTGAGGCAACTCAGACAGATGGGGGTCGAGTCCGGCATGTTACCGAAACTGACATCATCCGTCGCCGAATGTTAAATAGTTTGTGGTGATCTGTTTAGAATGTGGTTCGAATTTACCTGTGGAGAATCCTTTGCGTTCCATTGTCCTGATTGCCGATGATTTTGGCCTGTCGCCTGCCGTCGATGACGGCATTATCGAATTGGCCGAATGCGAACGCTTGAGCGGATTCGGCTGTCTGACCCAATTGCCGCGTTGGTTCGATGCAGCTAAAGCACTGGATCAGGCGCGAATGGGGGCAGGCGGCATTCAGGTTGGTCTGCATCTCAATCTGTCTCAAGGATTTGGCGGGGCATGGCATCGATCATTGCCATTGTTGATATCCGGTGCCTATGCAGGGCTTCTGCCACGTGATCGCATCCGCGAAAGCCTGAGAGCGCAGTGGGATCGCTTCACACAGGCATTGGGTCGGGCACCGGATTATGTGGATGGTCATCAGCATGTGCATCAGTTACCCATAGTGCGCGACTGCCTGATCGAATTGCTGGCGGAAGAAGCTGCCCAGCCGTGGGTGCGCATTACTGCACCGATCATGGACCCCAAACCGCCCATAAAAGGTTGGATGATCGCTCATTTGGGAGCCGAGGCATTACGTCAGCAGGCGCAGCGTCAAGGGCTGAAAACCAATGCGGCGTTTGCCGGAGTTTATGGCTTCGATCAATCGCAAAGCGGCTATGCTCATCTGATGGACAGATGGCTGAGTACATCGCCTGAGAACACGGTGATCATGTGTCACCCAGGCCATTTCGCGTACGCCAGTACAGACGACCCGATCGCACCGGCTCGCGCCGATGAACTCGGTTTTTTAAGCAGACCCGAGTTCGGCGATTTGCTCTCTGATCATGACTGCAGGATTGCCGAACCGGCATTCTGACAAGGCAATGCAGCCGTTACCGGAATCGGGGTGCGCGAGATCGAATTCGGTGCGCATGCGTTCTGTCAGGGAATCTCACGGCGACCGGCTACAGTTGCCCATAAAAGCAGCGCGATTTGCTATCATGCTGCATCTATTTCGCTTGAATCTTTAGGAGACGCCATATGGCGAGTGTCAATCGTCGTTCGGTCATGACCTTGTTTACCAATCCAGAAAGCCCGGATTGCCACCGTACCCGTATCGTTTTGGCGGAAAAAGAACTCACGGCCGATGTGATCGATATTTCTGTCGGTGAAATACCCGAAGACTTTCACGATTTGAGCCCGGAAGGCACCGTGCCTGTGCTGGCGGATCGTGACCTGGTGATCACCAATGCCCGTGTGATCATGGAATACCTCGATGAGCGTTTTCCGCATCCCCCTTTGATGCCGGTCGATCCTGTCAGCCGCGCCAAGGTGCGCACTGCACTCTACAGCATCGAACGTGACTGGTACGGCCTGCTGCCCGAATTCGAGCGCGGCGAGAAAACCGTTGCCCGTGCCCGCAAAACACTGCGCGAAGGTCTGTTGGCCCTGGCCCCGGCGTTTGGTCACCAGCCGTTTTTCATGAGCGATGAATACAGCCTGACCGATGTGACCCTGTCCGCGTTGCTGTGGCGATTGCCCGTCTACGGTGTCGAATTGTCCGGCCCGAGCGCGAAGCCCGTGCTCGATTACATGAAACGCATGTTCGACCGACCCACATTCCAGATGAGTCTCACTGAAGTCGAGCGCGAAATGCGTGACCGCTACTAAGGTTTGCCGATGCTTTCCAAACGCCCTTATCTGATCCGCGCTCTGTATGACTGGACGGTCGATCAAGGGCATGTGCCCATTATCGTGGTCGATGCCACGGTGTCACGGGTACAGGTGCCGCAAGCGCATGTCGAAGAGGGGCAGATTCACCTGAACATCAGTCCGAATGCCGTGCGTTACTTCACGATGGATCGTGCAGCGATCGCCTTTGATGCGCGTTTTGGCGGCAAGGCGGAGTCGATTTTTGTGCCGATGCGTGCTGTCGTCGGTATT
Organism: uncultured Halothiobacillus sp.; assembly: GCA_964655215.1. Classification (GTDB taxonomy): domain Bacteria; phylum Pseudomonadota; class Gammaproteobacteria; order Halothiobacillales; family Halothiobacillaceae; genus Halothiobacillus. Next base: position 22,200 of record CAZZMW010000010.1, on the reverse strand, counting down.
TATGATCGGGATTCCGGCAGTGGGGCGCAGTTCCCGCCGGAGCCGGATGAGGAATTCATGGATGATGATGAAGCTCAGGACAGCGCGCCCAAGCTCAGTCTTGCCGATACGGGCAAGGTTCAGACATTGCATCGTGTGTCGGATAACAGGTCATCGGATGAGCCTGATGGTCCGCCCGACGATGATCCGCCCCCACCTCGCACGGATGGCAAGAAAGGCAAGACTTCCCGGCTTCGGATTGTCAAATAACCCGCCTCACCTGGATGTGCTCCGCCAAACGGTTGGTGCTGTCTGTTCGGCCTGGAACAAGTCGAAATCACAGTTCTTAGTCGGTTTTTGCCGCTCGTCTTATTCCGTTATACTGCCGAAATCTTTAAACCAAAGTTTGAGCTATTTGCTCTAATTAACTGAAACTAAATCTGGTTTTTAATGAATACAGCGAAAAATACGGTGTTGTTTCAGCCCCGCAGAATGATGGCCGACATGGTCCTGTTCGGGTTGGTTCTGCTTGTTGGATATTACGGCATGTCGTTGTGGACTTACTCGCCCAGCGACCCTGGTTTTACAACCACGGGCCAAGGATCGACGGTTCATAACGCTGCCGGATTGGTCGGTGCCTGGTTGGCGGATTTCTCTCGTTTTCTGCTGGGGTACGGCGCTTATGCCGTGCCGCCGATGTTGCTGGTGTTTGCCGTGCGCCAATTCGTCCGGCTTCGTACGGATGACCGGCTCATCAACGTCTTCTTTGCGATTCAGATCAGCGGTGTCGTGCTGACGGTTTTTGCCGTCAGTGTACTGGCGGCCATTCATCAACCCACGTTGGAGGCCGCAGGCGGTTTGGCAGCCAGCGGCTCGTCGGGCGGGGTTGTCGGGCAGGTTCTGGCTGCGGGGCTGGTTCGTTATCTTGGCGTGCTGGGCGCAACCGGATTGATGCTCGGCTTCGTGATGATCGCGTTTTCCGCCGTTTCCGGTTTGTCGTGGCTGGCGTTGTTCGAATTGGTCGGGCGTTGGGTGGATTCAGGAATCCAGTCGATATTCGGTTTGGTTCATCGTGTCGGGAAAACATCGGATCCGCAGGCTGAATCGTCACCGATTCCTACGGTACAGACGGATTATGTGGCACCGTTCGCACGCAAGCGCAAGAAAAAAGAAGAGGAAGCAACGCCCGTCGATCCGGTTCTTGACGTATTCTCGCCTGCGCCTACTTCTGTTCCTGAGGCAAAACCGATCCCCGCTCGTGCGGCCAAAACGGTACCACGACAGCAGCCTGTCCTGGGTACTTCGGGTGGCAAACCTATCGTGGATTTGTTGGATTTCGCGCCGCAACGGCATTCAGGTTTCAGCGAGGAAGTGCTCGAATCGATGTCTCGTTTGATCGAAGATCGATTGGAAGAATTCGGTGTTCGGGTGGCTGTTGTGGCAGCGACCCCCGGCCCGGTGATTACCCGTTTTGAATTGCAGCCAGCCGCTGGTGTGAAGGTCAGTCAGATATCCAACCTTGCCAAGGATCTTGCGCGCGCGCTGTCGATCGTTTCCGTACGCGTGGTCGAGGTGATTCCGGGCAAATCAACCGTGGGCCTCGAGATTCCGAACAAGGTGCGTGAAATCATCGCTCTACGCGAATTGATCGAGTCGAAATCTTATCGAGACAGCCGTTCATCGCTCACCATGGCGTTGGGCAAGGATATTGCGGGCGCTTCTGTTACGGCGGATCTTGCGCGCATGCCGCATCTGCTGGTGGCCGGTACGACCGGTTCAGGTAAGTCGGTCGGTGTGAACGCGATGATCCTGAGCCTGTTGTACAAGGCAACAGCCGAGGACGTTCGCCTGATCCTGATCGATCCGAAAATGCTTGAACTTTCCGTATATGAAGGGATTCCACATCTGTTGGCCCCTGTCGTGACGGATATGAAAGAAGCCGCCAACGCATTGCGTTGGGCCGTGGGTGAAATGGAGCGACGCTACAAGCTTATGTCTGCTCTGGGTGTCCGAAACCTTGCAGGCTGCAATGAGAAAATTTCTGCAGCGGCTGAAAAAGGCGAGCCGCTACGTGATCCGTTCTACAACCGGGCAGAAGCGTTCGATCCCGATCTGCCCGCACCGGAACTCGAACGGTTGCCGCATATCGTCGTCGTGGTCGATGAATTTGCCGACATGATGATGGTGGTCGGCAAGAAGGTCGAAGAGCTGATCGCCCGATTGGCACAGAAGGCACGCGCGGCGGGGATTCACCTGATTCTGGCCACACAGCGCCCCTCGGTGGATGTGATCACCGGCCTGATCAAGGCGAACATTCCAACCCGTATTTCATTCCAGGTTTCCTCGAAAATCGATTCGCGTACGATCCTCGACCAGATGGGTGCCGAGAGTCTACTGGGTCATGGCGACATGCTGTATCTGCCACCCGGCACCGGTTTGCCGGTTCGGGTGCACGGTGCGTTCGTGAGCGATGACGAAGTTCACCGCGTGGTCGAAGCCCTGAAAGCCCTGGGCGAACCGAACTACATTGATGCGGTTTTGTCTGAGGAGAGTGCTGCGGCCGTCGTGTTGCCGGGCGAGAGGCCGGTATCCGCGTCGGGTGAGGCGGTCGATGAGTATTACGATCAGGCCGTAGCGATCGTGACGGAAACCCGCAAGGCTTCCATCTCCTATGTACAGCGTCGGCTCAAGATCGGATACAACCGTGCCGCGCGTCTGATCGAGGAAATGGAAAATGACGGCATCGTCGGCCAGTTGCAGGCGAATGGCTCGCGCGAAGTGCTGGCTCCGCCGCCGCCTCGTGCTTGATTCCATTTTCAGCTGCCTTCATCTTTTTTGTCGTATATCCCGGATTGTATTTTCAGGCAGGTTTTTATGTTGCACCCATTGATGTTGCGTCCCTTTATGCTGAGAAATGGGTTGATCGGTCTGGTTCTGGCGATCAGTGCCTTGTGTTCTGTGGCGCAGGCCGCCGATACTCAAACCTTCCCTCTGGGCGCATCTTCAGCGGCAGCTGATGTCCGCCCCTTGACCGAATTTGTCCGCATGCTGAAAACCTTTTCGGCTGATTTTGTTCAGCAGCAGGTGAATGTGCGTGGACAGAAGCAGCCCGTCTCGTCAGGCCACTTCGTTCTGGCGCGTCCTGGCCGTTTCTTCTGGGCCTATGAGAAGCCGTACGTGCAAAAACTGATCGCGAACGAGGGCGTGTTGTGGGTTTATGATCCCGACCTGGCCCAGGTGACCAAAAGCCCGCTGGCAGACAATCGCGGCGCACCCATCGGGATTTTCCTTGGCAACCAGCCTTTGGCGGAAGCATTTGAGGTCAGCAGCATCGGCAAAAATGATGGTCTCGACTGGTACAGCCTGAAAGACCGCTCGGCGAAAAGCGATTTCAATCAGGTGCAAATCGGCATGGATACCAAGGGCATCAAGGCGATGGTGTTTACCGACAAGCTCGATAACCGCACCACCGTCCAGTTCAGTCAGCGTGAGGTCAATCAGAAGGTTGATGATTCGTTGTTCAAGTTCGTCCCGCCTGCAGGTGTGGATGTGGTGAACAATCGCTAACCCCCAGAATCAGACGTGTCCGATCTTTTCCACACCGAGCCTACACCGCCACTGGCCGAAGCCCTCAGACCACACACACCGGATGAGGTGATCGGGCAGACGCATCTGCTGGGGGAGGGTAAACCCCTGCGACTGGCGTTCGAGGCGCGTAAACCGCATTCCATGATTTTGTGGGGCCCGCCGGGCGTGGGCAAAACCACGCTTGCCCGCTTGATGGCAAAGGCCTTTGATAGTTCGTTCATTGCCCTTTCCGCCGTGTTTTCCGGGGTCAAGGACATCCGGGCGGCGATGGATCAGGCCGAGCAAAATCTGGCCTTGGGCCATCCCACCTTGCTGTTCATCGATGAGATTCACCGCTTCAACAAGGCGCAGCAGGATGCGCTGTTGCCTTATGCGGAATCGGGTTTGGTCACACTGATCGGCGCGACGACCGAAAATCCTTCGTTCGAGGTCAATTCGGCCTTGCTCTCCCGTGCACAGGTCTATGTGCTCAAGTCCTTGTCGGACGATGAGTTGCGCCAGTTGTTCGTGCGCGCGCAGGGCAAGGCACTGGGCCACTTGCAGTTCGATCCAGAAGCGATTGATGCGGTGATTGGTCTGGCGGACGGAGACGCGCGACGGTTGCTCAATCTGTTGGAGCAACTGAATACGGCTGCCAGTGCGTCGAAGCGGACACAGATCACGACCGCGTTTCTCGACAACGCGCTGAATCAGAGCACACGTCGGTTCGACAAGGGCGGCGAGCACTTTTACGATCAGATTTCCGCCTTGCACAAATCCGTGCGCGGTTCACACCCTGATGCAGCCTTGTATTGGCTGAGCCGAATGCTTGATGGCGGTGCTGATGCGCGCTACCTAGCCAGACGCATTGTGCGTATGGCCTGGGAAGATATCGGTTTGGCCGACCCGCGCGCCCTGCAAATCGCCAACGACGCAGCCACCACCTATGAGCGTCTCGGCTCACCCGAGGGCGAACTGGCGCTGGGGCAGGCGGTCATCTACCTTGCCATCTCGCCGAAAAGCAATGCAGGTTACAACGCCTTCAATCAGGCGATGGCATTTGTTAAACGTGACAAGAGTCGAGAAGTCCCGATTCACTTGCGGAACGCGCCCACCAAGCTGATGAAAGAGCTGGGTTATGGTCATGACTATCGCTACGCGCACGATGAACCCAATGCCTATGCGGCTGGAGAGGTGTATCTGCCCGAAAGCATGCCGGAGCCGCGCTGGTATCAGCCGGTGCCGCGTGGTCTGGAAGAAAAGCTTGCCGAAAAACTGGCCTATCTAAGACGATTGGATGAGGAAGCAGGGCAGTAGTGTTCTTGTGAATTCAGGAGCCGCTGCGATCTGCATTCACCTGTGCATTTGATTTGACAGGTTCTGTCGACAACCAGCGCAGGATCGCCGCTGAATACCTGATGACCTTTTCGAGCAGCCACATGAACGGGAATAACAGGATGTAAAACACGCTCGTCCAGCCCAGCAGCAACAAGAGCCACGCGGGTGCGCCAATCAGATTTCCCAGATGCATGAACAGGCTGGAGAGCAACTCGGGGTGGGTGATGACGATGTAGGTCGTCGCAAGCCAAGCGGCCTTTCTGAGAAAACTCGGCGCGAGATCACGCGCCAACAATCCCGTACGCTCGATCCATCCGGTTTTTGCCACGCTTTCCGCAGTTTTGCTTTCCTTGGCCGCCAGTTTTCCGGCTTTGGATTTTGCGACGGCTTCCACTGCTTTGGTCTCTTTGGCGGTTTCTGCGCCCACTTTGCCCAGTTTCAGCAGTTTCAATCCCGCAACGACCGGCAAGGCGTCGACAGCGGCCCATCCCATATCGGTGGCCGTGATCTTCTCGTTCAGATCGTGTTTGCGTTCGACGTCGGCGATGCCACTGGTCAGGAATCGCCCCACATCCTGGGTGATGCGATCCGTGGTGTTCCAATGCGCGTTCCCGGTGCTATCGATATCAAACTGTCCGAGAAAGTGGTTCCCCTCCAGTCGAATATCGTGGATGGCGGCCCATCCGCGTTGTTCGGGCGTGAGTTCGATGGATTGGTCCTTGGGCTGGTTTGTGGATTGATCCACCGGTGCGATATTCGCGGGGGCTGTGCCCGTCAGGTTGTGCCACATGGACTTCGATTCTTGTTCAATCGACGATGCGGTTTGTGTGACGGCGTTGAGTGCGTTAAGGCTCAGGATGGAATGAGTGACAAAATAATCGATGACCGGAATGACTTCCGGGCCGAATTGCTCAAGGATGTTTTGAAAATCCAGATCCTGTCCGTACCAGTCCAGTAACCGGGGTGCTTTTTGAGGGTATTTCCGCAATGCCAGCCATGCCTGCATGGTGAGCGCCTGATTCTTCGAGTAGCCGAGCAATTGCGCCTGGACGAGCGAGGGTTACTTCAAGACATCTTTCCCCAGATAACCCAAACCCTTTTCGGCCTGTATGCGAACAAGCATGTCGTCATAGCTCAAGTGGTTAGCTTTGTATGCAACCGCGCAGGCCGCGAGCGCGGCGATCAGGGCAAAGGCCCACAGTTTTCGAGTCGTCAGAAATGTGGATGGTCTGTGGGTACTGACTTGATCGGCCTGCGTATGGCTGCTTGGGTTTTTCGTTTCCAATTCGTCGGACTGTGCATTGGCCTGTCTTTTGAACTTGGGGTTCAACTCAGAGGAATTCATGGACATGATTTCCCTGATCTACTTGCCCATCGGGTTTGCTTGTTGATCTGTGGGTTGAGGTACCGTCACCTCTGTTTCATCAGATGGTTTGTGAGCATGATTCCAGTTGAGATCGAGCGTACCCAAGGGGTGTTCGATTAATTGCTGCTCCGCTTCTATCCAGGCACGCGTGACGGGATAGAGTTTATGGTTATGAGGCTCGGGGAGGCCCCACAGCGCGGCGCGGACTTGCGCCAGATTGAGCCGATCAGCTGGCATGGCCGGAACCCAGCCATCTCGCTTTTGAGAAATCACGAGATTAATCAGCCCGCCTTTGGCCAGTTGCTCCAAGGCCTGCTGGGTGTCGTCCGGGTCTATGGACAGTACTTCGAGCAGCGTGTGTTTCAGTTCATCGGTGCTGGGTGCAGCTTTGGCGTTATGGAAATGGGATTCGATTCGGGAAAGGGCTTCAAGCGCGGCAGTCATCAAGACGAAGGGATGATTCTCCTGGGTGTTTTCGCGGATCCGGAGCTGTTCTATGTTTTGCCACGCGTATGAAACCGTGGCACCCAGCAGCACAATAAGCCAAGCCAGTTGCAGCCAGACCATGAACAGGATCAATGAAGCAAAGGCTGAGTAAATCGCGGTGTACTGCGTTGAACTGGCGATCATGCTGCCGAAGGCCAGACCAATTCCGTTCCACAAAATCGCAGCCACGACACCACCCGCCAACGCGGAAGAAAAATGTACGGATGTATTGGGCACCATGGCGTAGATAAAGGTGAATACGGCCACCCACACCATGAACGGTACCAGCCAGGCGACCGATGCGAGCACATCCCGGAATACGGAATGTTGCGTGATGTCGGTCACGAAATGGTTGGAGAGCAGGCTGGCTGTGAGGCCGGTGGCGGCCAGCACGAGCACGGGGCCGACCATCAGAACCGACAGGTACATTGGCAGACGGGTCGTGATCTGTCGGAGTTGCTGGACATGCCATATGCCGTTGAAAACCGATTCGATTTTCTGCATGAGCGTCACGACGGTGAAGAAGAGCATGGCGATGCCCACGGCGCCCAACACGCCAACCTTGATATTGCTGACGAAGGTTAGAATTTGTGCGGTAAGTCCTTCAGCGGAACTGCCCAGTGGGGCGAGCAGGGTGGTGAGAAAGGGTTCTATCACCTGATCGGAGCCGAAAGCCTTGAGTACCGAAAAGCTCACGGCAAGCAACGGTACAAGCGAAAGCAGGGTGATGTAGGATAGACTCATGGCGTTGAGTTGCAGATTGCCCTTGAACGCTTCACGGCTCATGTACAGGCCGATGCGGCTGAGGCGTTGCCCGATGCGGTGATGGCGCCGGTGTGGTTTGGCATGCCAGATCCAGCGTTGGGCGGTTGTTAGCTGGCCCATCAATGATTTATTTTTCATAGACTCTCGTTCGGGCGATCGTAACGGTTCTGGCATTCTAAGCTACTCCAAACACAGCCAATTTGCAGTACCCTTTTCTCAAGTACAACTGATGGTGAATTATGAGCAAGTCTGATTTGAGCGTCCCCGTCGTTCTTGTTTTTTCCGGGCACGATCCAAGCGGTGGTGCGGGCGTTCAGGCGGATATCGAAGCAATCATCAGCCAGGGCGTTCACCCGGCTACCGTGATCACTGCACTGACGGTTCAGGACACGGTGAACGTGAAGCGCTTCGTGCCGACTGATCCGAGCCTGGTTATCGAACAGGCGCGCGCCGTGCTGGAAGACATGCCGGTGCAATGCATCAAGATCGGCATGATCGGGAGTGTGGAGCTGGTCGAGGTGATCCACAGTATTCTTAAGGATTATCCGGATATTCCCGTGGTACTTGATCCGGTTTTGATCGCGGGTGGCGGCGGGACACTGGCAAACGAAGATGTGGCGAAGGCGATGATCAACCTGCTTCTGCCGCTGACGACAATCCTGACCCCCAATGCCTACGAATCCAGAGCGTTGGTCAAGTTGGCGCACATTCCAGCCAATGACCTGGATGCGCGTGGACAGGCGTTGCTCGACATGGGGCCGGAATATGTTCTGCTCAAGGGGGGCGACGAACAGAGTACGGAAGTTGAAAATTGGTTGTTCACCCGTCATCAACCGCCCAGAAAATTCACTTACGAGCGCTTGCCGGGTGAATTCCACGGTTCGGGATGTACGCTTGCGGCCGCCATTGCGGGTCTGATTGCCCAAGCCACGGATGCGGATTACGTGAATGCCATCCATGAGGCGCAGGAATATACCAGCCATGCCTTGTTCCATGCGGCGCAAATCGGTCACGGGCAGTGGATTCCGCATCGCCTGTTCTGGGCAGACTCCGAAGATGAAGGCGAGGAATCCAGTGCGACGCCGCGAATTCATTAAGAGACCGCGCAGCGGATGAGGGGAGCGATAATGTCATCGAAAACGCCAAGTGTGTCCGAGCTTTTTTCCCTGCTCGATGAAATTGCCTACACCTTGCGTGAAATCGGCCTGAACACCGAGCGTCCCTCTGATACCGCCTTGGCCAGTACCGCACCGTTCTGTTTCGATACGCTGGAGTTCCATGCCTGGTTGGAGTGGGTTTTTCTACCCCGCATGCAGCAGACGATAGAGAGCGAACTCAATCTGGCCGCGCCGTGCAGCATTGCTCCGCTGGCCGAGCATCAGTTCGCCACCTACGCCGAACCGACACACCATCTTTTGGCTCTGCTGACCGAACTGGATACGCAGATCAATGCCTATTTCGATTTCCCGATAGAGGATCAAAAATGAACCGAATTGAAGACCCAGAATGGCAACCCCAAACCCGGGCGATTCGTGTCGGCCACCATCCGACAAACGAAGGTGAGCATGGCGAACCGATTTTCACCACCTCCAGCTTCATGTTTGAATCGGCCGAGCAAGCGGCAGCCCGTTTTTCTGGCGCCGAGCCCGGCAATATTTATGCGCGTTTCACTAACCCTACGACCAAGGTGTTCGAACAACGGCTGGCAGCCCTTGAAGGTGGCGAGTCCTGCGTGGCTACCGGTTCCGGCATGGCAGCTATTCTCAGCACGTTCATGGCGTTGTGCTCGGCGGGCGATGAAGTGGTTGTGGCCAGACAGGTGTTCGGTACCACTTCCGTGCTGTTCAACAAATACCTCGCGAAATTCGGTCTGAAGGTCAAATGGGTCGATTTGACTGACTGGTCGCAGTGGGAAGCAGCCATCACGGACCTGACCCGCTGGGTGTTCGTGGAAAGCCCATCCAATCCCTTGACCGAAGTGGTCGATATCGCTCGCCTGGCAGAGCTGGCGCATAAGCATGGTGCCGGCCTGATCGTGGATAACTGCTTCTGCACGCCCATCCTCCAGCAGCCGTTGGCACTGGGGGCGGACATCGTCATCCATTCCGCTACGAAGTTTCTCGATGGACAAGGCCGGGCCATTGGCGGTGCCGTCGTCGGCAATAAGACCCAGGTGGGTGAAGAAGTACGCGGTTTTCTGCGGACGTGTGGTCCGACTATGTCTCCGTTCAACGCCTGGATCTTTGCAAAAGGTCTGGAGACGTTAGCCCTGCGCATGAAGGCGCATTGCGCACACGCCAGTGTCGTGGCGGATTTCCTGGAGGCGCACCCCCGAGTCAAACGTGTTTATTTCCCCGGGCTGTCCAACCACCCTCAGGCAGATATTATCTCCCGCCAGCAGTCGGGCCCGGGCGCGATTGTGTCGTTCGAGGTCGACGGTGGGCAGGCAGCAGCCTGGCGGGTGATCAATGCCACGCAGATGATTTCCATCACGGCGAATCTTGGCGACGCCAAAACGACCATCACTCACCCGGCCACCACCACGCACGGACGCCTTACGCCTCAGCAACGTGAAGAAGCAGGCATTCGGGATGGGCTTGTGCGCTTGGCGATTGGCCTTGAAGACCCCATCGATATCATCCGTGATCTCAAGCGCGGCCTAGATAATTAATCTGGATAATTGATCTGGGATCGCCGATTCGACAAACAGAAAAATAAAGAGGAACAAACACAATGAGAATGCTGCACACCATGTTGCGTGTCCGTGATCTGGACGTATCCATCCGCTTTTACACCGAGGTGCTGGGCATGAAGCTTCTGCGTCGTCAGGATTACCCGGCTGGCGAGTTCACCTTGGCTTTCGTCGGTTATGGTGACGAAACCGATCACACGGTGCTCGAACTCACACATAACTGGGGTGATCACACCTACGATATCGGCACGGGATACGGCCATATTGCGATCGAGGTGCCAGATGTCTATGCAGCCGCCGCCGTAATCAAGGAGAAGGGTGGAAAGATTTTGCGTGAAGCCGGACCGATGAACGCGGGTAGCACCATTATCGCTTTTGTGGCCGACCCCGATGGTTACCCCATCGAGCTGATTGGTGAAAAGTAAAGAGAAAAAATCGATTTTGAAGCAGTTTTTTTCTTGACAGCACCAAAACTATGCACAGAGCGGAGGAGTTCGGGGGAATCCTGCCCAGTTCCGCTCGGATTGTCAGGTTGAATTTATATTAATTCGCTAACTCATTGATTAATGGTTGTTTGGTTTGTGTTGGCTACATTGGCGCAAAAATAACCAGAACCGATAAACACTTGATGAAGTAAAGACGGACTGACTTTATACCCAAGGTTATCCACAGATTCTGTTGATAACTTTATTCCGCCTTCCAGCCGATCATTTTCCTGCGTTATAACTGGAAATATCTCGATCAATGCAGACCTTGTTCAGGAGCAATACGAACTCAAACTCTTCCTTGGGCGTGCCTGGATGAGAGACTCCTTTGTTTGAGCACATAGGTGCAAACCCTTAGGGGATTGTACATATCTAGGATGATGTCTCAGCTTCCAATGGCGCGCGGCCGCGATCTTCGGGAACTGTGTGTCTCTGGTTACGGATGATTCAGAGAGAACTTGCCGGGGGCGGGTGCTGATCGGGCCCGGCATTATGCGGTATGCTCAAAACACCTAACATAGTCTGGAGTAGTGATTATGAACACATGGGTCGTTGTCGCCGATGCTGCGCGGGCGCGCATCTTTCGCGTTGAAGGTATGGATGTTGAGCGTGGTCTCGCTCGTCGACCCGTACCCGCCTCTTCAACGGTATTGGTGGAAATCAAAGATATTCTTCATCCGGAATCGCGCAGCCATGAAATTGAGTTGGCCAGCGATGCACCGGGCATGTCCAGCGTGGCTAATATGCAGAGCAAATTCGGTATGGATGAGAAGGTGTCTCCTAAGGAAGAGGAGGGCGTGCGCTTCGCCAAGGAAGTGGCCGACTTCCTCAAGATGCAGGGGGCGAACTATGATCAGTTGTATCTGATCGCCCCTCCCCATTTCCTTGGTCTGATTCGCCCCAATCTGGATAAGGCCATCATATCCAAGTTGGTTATGGAAATTGACAAGGATCTCTCACGGCACAGCGCAGAAGATATTCTGGCCCATCTGCCGACACCAGTTGTGGGATGATTCCACTGCTGTAAGCAAGGATGCCCGTGCACCGATACAGCCAGCCTGCTGATTCAGTCTGGATGGCTGGAGGTTGCTCCTTTCGGTTGAAATCCATCGATCAGATAACCAGGAAAATGCGCGGAGCAGGCCATGACGTGCGTAATGGCGTCATAGTCGTAATTGTCGCCAGAGCGATAATGATCGAAGAATTCGTGCAACTTCTGCACACGTTCGGGCATCGCGTCGACGGCTTGCAGTCCAATGGATACACCGTAATTGGTGAACGCGAATTTGACTTGGTGATAGCCCGGCTCCCGACAGAAATATCCCCTCTCGACCCACATATGATCGAGCATATCCAGACATCGCGCGCGTTGGCTGCGTGCCCAGTGCTCCTCCGGGAAAAAATGGCTCATCCAGAGCATCATGCCCAAACCCAGATCCTGAGTGATTGAAAGCGTGGGCGCCATTTGCCCAATCAGGTGCGACATGGTTTCGATTTCTCGCGCCAATGCCCGTTCATCAAGCAGTCGGTAGGCCAAATAGCCATCGAATGCATCCAATGCACCGAAACCATAGCCGGGATAAGGGCGGCTGAGGTCTTCCGTCATTTTCCAGAACACACCTTTTCCGGGTTGCACGAAAGGATCGTGTATCTGATGAACGAGACTGATACCCCGTTGCCGGTATTCAGGCAGGTGTCTGCCCAGTATGGCCAAGGCGAATAACCACATGGCTAGATAATGAAAGTACTGGCCATCCCTATCTGAGGCTTCGCCGATTCGGATACCCCGTGGACGCCCCAAAACGCGCTCGACTTCATCAACGAGCCATTCGGCCTCATCCAGAAAATGCCGCTCGCCGGTTTCGGCGTATAGGGAAGTCAGCAGAATCAACCCAAAAGCATCGGTCCATAAATACCGCAATCCATTCGGCCATATCTGCTGGGCTCGCATCCATGCCAATTTGGTAAAGACGTAATTCAAATCCATAACGCATGTACCTCCGGGCAGCGCATGTTGCCTGCTCTAAAGTCCGAATGGATAGGTGTCCGGCAGTCCGGAGAGGACATGGGAATCCAGCGGTGCTACGGCACTGGTTCGATCAAACCAGATGTATTCGTCGAACTGTTCGGTCAACGTGGACTGGAAATAATGACTCTGGCGTTCACTGTCCGGGCGATAAATCACACCGATCGCGCGTTCCAGGCGGGGCGATTTCAGCCTCTCGATAAGCGCGGGTCGGGACGAATGTCTCAAGGGTAGAAGGAACTGAGGAACGGCCGACTCGTGGCACAGCCGCTCATAGCTGTCGCGGAGAGAGGGGCGTACATCCATGACCTCCATGGGAGCATCCCAGTTGGATGCGGCCGCCACTGTACCGGTGTCTGTGCCGAATCCGATGGAGTAAACATCGTCGCCGAAATATTCCCGGCAGAGTTGACCGATGTTGAATTCACCCCGTAAGGACATTTCAGTTGCCTGTGCATTCCCGACATGGGAATTGTGCGCCCACACGATGGCCTTGCTCTGGGTGCCATGGTGCAACAGCAGGCTTTCGAGCGTCTTGAACATGTGGTTGTCGCGCAGATTCCAGGAGTTGCGCGAACCGTAGTACATGGTTCGATAATAGCGCTCGGCATTGGCGACCAGGCGGGCGTTCTGGACAACATCCAGAAAACGTTCGCCATCATGTTCAGCGTAGACTTGCTGCTTGCCCAGTAGATCCTTGAGCATGGTGATCACATCGTGCTCACAGGTCTGGTAGCGCTCGGTCATCGCTGCGTGACCATAGGCTGCCGGGTCACGTTGCCACGGTGTCAGACAACCGTAGCGTTGTCGTGCCACTTCGGCCGTCTCTGGGTCAACTCGTTCCAGATAGTCCAGTATCGAGCGAATCGAGTTGAACAGGCTGTAGAGATCAAGCCCGTGAAAGGCTACTCTTTTGCCCTGATTCAGATGTGAGTTGTGTTCACGCAGCCAGTCGACAAAGGATCGGACTTCTTCGTTTCTCCACATCCAGGTGGGAAAGCGGGCGAAGGCAGTCCATTCTGAGGGGGGGTATTCCGCATGGCGAACATAATGATCGATGCGTGCGGCATCCGGCCAATCGCCCTCAATGGCAACGAAAGAGAAGCCTTTCTGCTCGATGAGGGCCTGGGTGATTCGGGCGCGCAACCGGTAAAACTCGGAAGTGCCGTGAGATGCCTCGCCCAGTAGCACGACCCGGGCGTCGCCGATTCGGTTGAGTAGAGGAGTCAGATCGGCGGAATTGATACTCGCGAAGGGTTCGCAGGCTTCTGCAATAGCGGCTGCAATTCTTGTTTCTTCTGATTTGAGTGGCGCCGGAGTTTGAGTTCGAACTCCGGGTTCAGGCTTTCCCGGTTGCCATCCTTCCTCGCCCAGCAGGGGGACGAAGCGGACATCCGCAAGTTCTTCGATTTTGTATTCATGGTCGGAAACACGAGTGCACCGCACCAACTCCTGGGTGTAGTGATCCAAACCGACAGGCATGACCAGTCGCCCCCCCACTTTGAGCTGGCTTTTCAGCGACTCGGGTATTTTCGGGCCGCCTGCCGCGACAACGATGGCGTCATAAGGTGCGTGGGTGGACCAGCCTTGCGTACCGTCTCCCTGCAATACATGCACATTGCCAAAACCGTGGGCTGCCAGCGTGGCTTTAGCCTGCTCTGCCAATTCGGGTACACGTTCGACGCTGTATACCTCGGCAGCAATCCGGGATAACACTGCAGCGGCATAACCTGATCCTGTGCCGATATCGAGGGCGACTTCACCTCCCTTCAAATCCAGCGATTCGATCATCATGGCGACGATATAGGGTTGTGAGATGGTCTGCCCACCCGCTATCGGCAGCGGGGCATCTTCATAAGCGAACTCTCTCAGTTTTTCGGGCAGAAAAATTTCACGAGGAACATCGCGCATGGCATCGAGAACCAAGGGAGAGGTGACGCCTCGCGCCCGTATTTGGCGGTCGATCATCAGATCGCGTTGCCGGATATAGCCATAAGTATCCATCAGTTATCTCCGCGGCACCTTGCCCGGCCTCCGGGCAAATTGCCTGGGACGACCAGGCAACGGTTACTTGCCTTTGTATGTCACAGATTCTGAACGTATTACTTTCTGCGCCTCTTTGATTTATATGGCATCACCGTATCGCTTCCACTCATTAGGTTCATATACGGATAAACCCTTACGAGGTCACCCGTATTTTTCAGACATGGTTTCGGGATTACCGTGATCGTCCGGTGAAAATCCACCGGATCTTCATGCTTCGTTTTGTCGATACATGATCTGTAAATTTGGTTTAGGAGAGAAACATGACTACCGCCATCTCGACTCCCCAGAAAAAGACGAAAACAGCCACCAAGAAAACCACGCATTCGGAATCAAAGGGTGCGTCCGCAAAGAAAGATGACCTGAACGATTACATTGCAGCGGCGGCCTACTTTAAGGCTGAATCCAGAGGATTTGAGCCCGGCCACGAGTTGGACGACTGGCTTGAAGCCGAAATTGAATTGATGAGCATCCAACAAACGCATTGATCAATCACGTGGTTGCTCATGATTTCCCTGACATCCTCTCTTACTCCCGAACAGGTGAGGTGTTTAAGAAATATTATTCAAAGTCGAGGTGATTATGGCTGTTGTAGCGCATGTAACTTCTAACTATTCCGAGTCACTCGGGTCGGAAAAACGGCCTGGAAACGCTTGGGGTCAGCTTTGTTATATCTGGGTTGATTTGCTGGGTTGTATTCTGGATTCCGATGACAATGCCCATAAATTCTTTGGTTACCGCCCGAGGGAATTGAAAGGTCGGCATATTTCCAGTCTGATTCCCAGTCTTGCAGAAACCAGTCTGGTTGATGTCAATGGCATTAACCCACGTCTGGCCTATCGTAGCCGCTGTGCTGTCCCGTTTCAGATTGTGGATCACGACGGCCATCGATCTCTTTGTGATCTGTTCATCAACCGTGTGAAATTGACGAGCGGTCCCGCTCTATCCCTGATTTGTGTGCCTTTGCAGCATTGAGGTTCGCTACGGATGTACTCGGAACAGCTTCGGTTAAGTCAGTCATGCACTTGCAGTCTTCCGTTGAAGGTCGAAAGGGTGTTTTTGGCAGTGCAGACCAGAACCGAAAGGTGAAACACATTTTCTTCTGTTGGTTCAATCGTGATCAACTAGCAGATCCTAAATGCGGAGGATTTCCCTATGTCGCACACTGCTGATGCAGATATCTCGCTACATACCGAACGTAAGTATCATCCCAATCCGCCATCCACTCTGAGCGCTCTTGCCGCCGAGGCGGGGATCCAATTCAATGGCAGCGCGCCCTGGGATATTCAGGTGCATGATGAGCGAGTTTATGACCGAATTTTTTTGGAGGGCTCACTCGGGTTTGGCGAGAGTTATATGGAGGGTCTTTGGGATTGTGACCAGTTGGACGTTATGTTCTACCGGTTACTCAATGCAGAGATCGACGAAAAAATCGACAAATGGGGTCGTGTGCGGCTCCTGGGTGAAATTCTCCGACATCGTCTGTTCAACCTGCAATCCAGTCGGCGAGCTTTTCAGGTAGGTGAACAACATTACGATACCGGTAATGATGTCTTCGAGAGCATGCTCGATCCGTCAATGAGTTATTCCTGCGGGTACTGGAAAGATGCGACCAATCTGACGCAGGCCCAATTCGACAAGCTCGATCTGATCTGTCGCAAGCTGGAGTTGAAGCCGGGTGAGCGCATGTTGGAGATCGGCAGTGGGTGGGGCAGCTTGGCCCATTTCGCAGCCAAACACTACGGCGTTGAAGTGGTAGGCATTACCGTGTCGAAAGAGCAGATGCAGTTGGCGGAAGCACGCTGCGAGGGCTTGCCCGTAACGTTCAAGTTGATGGATTACCGGGACTTGGGCGGGCAATACGACAAGGTCGCGTCGGTCGGGATGTTCGAGCACGTGGGACCGAAAAATTATCGAACCTATTTCGATATTGCGCAGCGAGTGCTCAAAAAAGAAGGCTTGTTCCTGCTGCATACGATAGGCGTTCCCGTCAGCACACCCAAAACGGACCCTTGGATAGACAAGTACATTTTCCCGAATGGGAAGCTGCCGTCAGCCAGAGAAATCGCTTCGTCGATCGAGCGTCGTTTCGTCATTGAAGACTGGCATAACTTCGGCCCGGATTATGACCGCACCTTGATGGCCTGGTGGGCGAACTTCGATCGTGCATGGCCCAGTCTGGAGGACAAATACGGTCAGCGTTTCTACCGTATGTGGCGATACTATCTGCTGCAATGCGCTGGATTCTTCCGCTCGGGGCAGGGGCAGCTCTGGCAGATTGTGCTGGCGCATCGCCAACGGACGGCGCCCTACCGTTCGGTTCGATGAGCCGATATCAAATCAGGATGCTTGCGCGTCGCTCGCCTCGGTCGCGATCCGGGCCAGATCCAGTATCGACCCGGCTCCCGTCTTTTGCATGACATGCGAGCGGTGGATTTCTACCGTTCGGTAACTGATGCCCAAACGCCGACCAATTTCCTTGTTGGTCAGTCCTTCAATAACCAACAGCATGACTTCGTGTTCGCGCTCCGTCAGGAAACGCAAGCACGCTTGAGCTTCGTCGTTCGCCTTGTGTTGAGCGTAGATACGCTCGCTTTCGAGGAGAGCCCCATGAACACTGGTGAGCAAGTCATGGCTGGTTACCGGCTTGGTGAGAAAGTCGACTGCCCCCGCCTTGATGGCACGAACACTCATGGGGATATCACCGTGACCCGTCAAAAAGACGATCGGGAGCAAGATGCCCCGGCGTATCAGTTCTGCATGTAATGCCATGCCATCCATGTCGGGCATACGGATATCAATGATGGCGCAACAACGAGGTTCGGTTTGATCGACTGCGGCGAGAAAAGAGGCAGCGGATTCGAAGACCTTGACGGTAATTTCCTCATGCTCGAACAGCAGGGAAAGTGAATCGCGTACGCTGGCATCATCATCGATAATGAAGACTGTTTCCGAGTTCATCATGAGGCGAAAGGTAATGTGAAGTGAAACACGGCGCCGGAATCCGTACTTGCATCAACCCAGAGCCGACCGCCCTGAGCTTCAATGAGCGAGCGGCTGATTACCAGCCCCAATCCGATGCCTGTTTTCTTTGTGGTGAAGAACGGGTCAAATACCTTTTTGGCCAGTTCGGCGCTGAGTCCGGGACCACTATCCTGTATGGTTGTCTGCGCCATGTTCCTCTCCGGTAGTATCTGAATTCTGATGATAATTTCATTATTGGGCGAAGCGGACTCACGCATGGCTTCGGCACTGTTGCACAACAGGTTCACCAGCACTTTCTGCAATTGAAGGCGATTGGAAAGCACCGGCCTGAGTTCGGGTGGGGTATGAAAGGCTGTCGAAAACGAGTTGCAGCCGCTTTCCTCGGCGGCGCTCAGTGCATCGCGTACCACCTCGTTCAGATCGACCGGTTCCACCGCGATCTCGCCCTTGTGCAGAAATGTGAGTAGCTCATGGAGCGTGCGTCCCGCTCGCTGTGCTTGTTCTACCGATGCCTTGAGTACGTGTTCGAGTTTATCCGGGTACTGAGTGCCGTTTTGCAGCATGAGGAGCGCCGTCTCGGCGTACACGGAAGCCGAGGCCAGCGGCTGATTGATCTCGTGGGCAATGGCGGCAGCCGTATGCGCGGCGATCTGCTGATTTACCAGTTGTCGCATTTCGTTTCTCTTCGACTTGAGCTCCAGTTCCAGCTGATTTCGATCTGTAACATCTCTGACCACGCCAACCAGCCGCAGAGGGTGATGATCTTCAAAGAAAACCTTGCCATCGGCTTCTATGTAGCGAATGCATTTATCCTTGCGATTAATGATTCGATATTGAGCGTGGTAGATTCCCGCACCCGACGGGTTGAGCGCGCGATAATAAGCGGCCTGCAGGCCTTCTTTATCTTCAGGGTGCACCGTTTCCAGGAAGAGATCGTGCGTCACCACCACATCCGCGTAGACACCGAATATTTCGCGGGTCCGCATGTCCCAGTTGATGGTTCCTGTGATCAAGTCTCGATCGTAAACGCCCAAGCCTGTTGCGGATTGTGCCAATCGTAGTCTGTTTTCGCTGACGCTGAGTTCAGCCGTGGTCTGTTTGAGTTCCGTGACGTTTTTTTGCACCGCGACATAGTGGGTGATCTGTCCATCGGCCTGTCGTAGTGGGGAGATGGTGGCTGCGTCGGTGTAGTTGCTGCCATTCTTGTGGCGGTTGATGAATTCGCCGCGCCATGTCTTGCCCGAGGTCAGCGTGTGCCAGAGGGATTGGTAGGTGGTGGTGGGGGTAAGCCCTGATTGGAGCATGCGGGGATTTTGCCCGATCAGTTCCTCGGCGGCGTATCCAGAAGCGCGACAGAACGCCGGGTTCACAAACTCAATGACGCCATCCGGCGTGACGAACATGATGCTGTCTGTACTATGTTCGACAGCCAAAGCGAATTTTCGAAGCTGATTTTCGGCTATGTATTCCTGTTGCAGCGTGTTGCTGCTTTTGCCTGATTCTGCAGATCGTCCGGTCATCGCTGTCCCTTGAGTCGTCTCGATGCAGAACACATTCATGCCGCATCGTTTACAGGTCAAAGATAGCCAGACCTTGCTGAGGTATGGCGCTACGTCACGTTAAAACCCAGTGCAGCTCCGGCGGATCCCATCCACAAAAGAGCAACCTCTCTCACATAATCGGATCGTTATTGCCCGATGTTTATTATGGAAAACAATTATTTGTAACTTAATTTGCGAAATACATCAAGTGTGTCTGTGAATGGTCTTTCTCAGGCCGCACTCGGCAGTAATGCATTGCGATGCTGATGGGGGCGCACCGTTTGCAATGTGGCTTTTCGGAGCGATTGTTCAGCCCTGATCCATCAGATGCCGGATTTCCGGGGCCAAACGTTGAACGCAGCGTTTGCCTTCCTCGATGGATTCGGCCGCACGGTAAAACTCCAGAAGCCCGATTTGAGCCACCCGGGGCGAGAGGACGATATCGGGTGGATCGCCCGCCAGTCGGCTGCGGGTGATCCGGTCCTGTGTGATATTGACGGCACCGGCGATGGCTTCGAACAGGCTGGGCGGTTGTTCCTCGGCGGGTTTGCTCGGGGGAAAGACAGCCGTCGCGTATTCCCGGACCACGTCGGCGAGCTTGTCGACAAAGCCATTGCCCACGGTCGGTGCCGGGGCGCTGGATTCCGTCCCTTTGCTGGAATGTTTGCTAACGATGTCACTGTTGAGGTTCACGGCAATCACGAGGTCGGCCCCAAGTGCGCGACAGACCGAAACCGGCACCGGGTTAACCACGCCGCCATCGATCAGCCAGCGGTCATTATTCCGAATTGCTGGAAACAGTCCCGGCAGCGAAATGGACGCCCAAACCGCTTCCATCAAGGAACCCTGGGTGAGCCAGACTTCTTTGCCGGTTTCCAGATCCGTAGCAACCGCCGCGTACCGTTTGTGGTCGAGCGCTTCGATTAGCTTGTCGTCGTCGGCGACATATCGGTTCAGGAATTCGTGCAACCTATCCCGGTCCACAATCCCGTTGAGCGACATGTTGATATTGAAGAACCGTACCGTTTCCAGCTTGGTCAGGGAGCAGACCCATTGTTCGAGTTTGTCGAGACTGTCGGAAACATAGGCCGCGCCTACCAGCGAGCCGATCGACGTGCCGCAGATGATCTGGGGTTCGATGCCCATGTGGGCGAGTTCGCGAATCACCCCGATGTGCGCCCAGCCCCGTGCGGAGCCGCTACCCAGCGCCAAACCGATTTTCATTCTGTTTTCCTTGTTGGTTTTTCCTGAATTTCTTTCTGGATTTTTTCTGGATCAGTCGAAGCCTTCCAGCACGATCTTTCCTCGGGTCGTGCCGCTTTCGATCAGGGCGTGTGCCCGTTTGAGATTGCTCGCGTTGATCGGGCCGAGATTCAGGTTGGCCGTGGTTCGGATGAGTCCGGCATCGACCAGATCGGCGACTTCGCAAAGCAGACGGTGCTGCGCCAGAATGTCCGGTGTGTCGAACAGCGCGCGCGTGAACATCAGCTCCCAGTGCAGCGAAATGCTCTTGCGTTTAAGTAGCAGGACGTTGAGTTCGGCAGGGTCCGGGTCGTCGATCAAAGCCAGTTTCCCTTGCGGGGCCAGGGCTTCCACGATGTCCGCGAAGTGCTTGTCCGTCTGAGTCAGGCTGGCGACATGGGTCACATTCGACAAACCCGCCTTGCGAAGCTCTTCGGCCAGCGGTTTGCTGTGATCGATCACATGGTGCGCGCCGAGCGAGCGCACCCATTCTGCGGTTTCGGGGCGCGACGCCGTGCCGATCACAGTCAGGCCGGTGAGGCGTCGAGCCAGTTGAACCATGATCGAACCCACGCCACCGGCCGCACCGATGATCAGCAACGATTGATTCGTCTGCGATTTGCCGGGCAGTACGCCCAAACGGTCGAACAGCATCTCCCAGGCGGTGATGCTCGTCAGAGGCAGGGCGGCGGCCTCGGCGTGGTTCAGCGACTTGGGCTTGTGGCCCACGATGCGCTCATCTACCAGATGCAACTCAGCATTGGTGCCGGGGCGGGCGATCGATCCGGCGTACCACACCTCATCGCCCGGTTTGAACAGGGTCACCTCCGGCCCGACGGCCTGAACCACACCGCTGGCATCCCAGCCCAACACCTTGGTTTCGCCTTCGGCAGGGGGCGTTTTGCGCCGAACCTTGGTATCCACCGGATTGACCGAAATGGCCTTCACGGCCACCAGAAGATCCCGCCCGCTGGGCTGGGGATCGGGTAGTTCGAAATCAATGAGCGCGCTTTCATCCGTAATCGGTAGAGATTCGCGATAACCAACTGCTTTCATCATGGGCTCCCGGTGGTGTGGCAAGACGAATGCAATTCTAGTCGATGAATATCGGATCGTTGGTTGCCGATTGCCTTCAATCTTTCATGATGATTAATGACGCGAGCTAGCGTGTTTGTATCCATCAGCCGTTGGTTCACCTGTGGTACCACTTTTCAAGGGCGGGGACTGCCACCAGTCGTCGTTGAGAAGAAACTTAATTTACTGTCGGTTTGTGTTGACCACTACAGACTGCCTGCACTTCCCGAACAACGAACTCGGCGCACGCGGGCAAGGCTTCTGTAAAATATATCGCTTCGCCCTTTGGGAAATAGCCCACAACGAATTTGTTGGACTCACGCATGAAATACCACCCAGATGAAACCCGCTTATCCTCAGACCAGCGGAGCCACTGCTCCACAAGCATGGGATGGCGAGAAAGATAGTTTGAAACGGCCTCGACCGAAAGCGCTGACTCGCACTGAGCAAGCCCGGACTCGGCAACAAGTTGAATGGGCGACTTGTTGCCGCCATAGAAATTTTCCGGGATATTGCAAAGACGTTCAATGATAATTTCCGGTGTCATGTTATGTAGTGCCTAACGACGCTGTAGAAAAACCCATTTATGGGTTCCGTTTGCCACACCCACC
>CAZZMW010000009.1:0-168044 GCA_964655215.1 uncultured Halothiobacillus sp. | reverse complement strand
CATGTCCTAATTTTGGTGAACAAGAAATCATCCACCTCTCATCTATCCTCACTAAGCTTGAACAATCGAAGTCTCGCTATGGGTTGTTGGAAATATTGCATAACCAAGACCCTCATGACCTGGATGCTCTCCATGATGTCCTTACCCAATGGACTATTGGCATGGCGAAAATCGTCCTTGATGAGATTCAGACTAGGCTCAAACTCATCAATGAGCTGAAGACTAAGATTCGCGTGGCAGGCATAGATGAGGTCCATGAGCTTCAACCACTTTTTGAGAAGGGGTTATGGATGTTCGGTCCTCAATTCGAATCTATTGAGTTCACATCGAATAAAGGGATGACTACCGTCATTCGAGAACTGTTCAAAAAACAGGAAGTATCAGGGTCAAGAAATAGGCCTGATTTTGTTGTTCTTTCCGACGCCAGCGTTGGTTTCTATGGCAGGTCTTCCTACGACGACGAATACAACGAGAACGGCATAGAGCATGTGGTGATTGTCGACCTGAAAACGACTGGTCTTCCCCTTGGCTCCAAAGAGAAAAACCAAGCGTGGAAATATGTGAAGGAATTACGGAGCAAGGGGGTCATCCGCGAATCGACGCGTGTGGATGGTTTTGTCCTCGGGACTGAAATTGAGCAAGGTGAGTCGGAACCGAACCACCACGGCAGCATGGTTAAAATTGTCCCATTGCTCTACGACACTATCCTGATCCGAGCAGAGAAAAGATTGTTGAACCTTTATAGCAAGGTTAAAGATGCCCCCTTCATGGAAGAGCAAAAAGAGGAACTCAGGAGGTTCACTGACCCCCTGTTTGTTCGGCAAGAGTCCTTCATAGATTAGTCAGGCATGTCGTGTATTTTTGGCGTTCTCGCCACTTAAACTATCGCGCAAAAAATCCCAAAGTATTTCGCGAAATTACATGTACCCAATGTTGTACCCAAAACGCAAAAAAACAAAAACCGCCTTTCGGCGGTTTAAGTAAATCGTTGATTTTGTTGGTCGGGATGAGAGGATTTGAACCTCCGACCACCTACACCCCATGCAGGTGCGCTACCAGGCTGCGCTACATCCCGAATATTTTCCACGGCGATGCCGTGTAAAAATCAGGCGCGCATCTTAACCGAGCAGAGCCGAATAATAAAGCCGTTTCATGCAATTCGACCGGCAGAATCATGCGGGCCTTTTCACGCGGAACCACAGGGCGTACATCGCGGGCAGGAACAGCAGGGTGAGGAATGTACCGCCGAAAATACCGCCGATCAGGGTGTAGGCCAATGGCCCCCAGAACGTACTTTCCGTGAGGGGGACAAAAGCCATCACCGCCGCCAGCGCCGTGAGGATGACGGGACGAGCACGCCGGATGGTGGCCTCGATAACAGCGGTGTAACGATCCTGCCCCTGCCGTTCGTTTTCGTTGATCTGCCCCACCAGAATCAGGGTGTTGCGCATCAGGATGCCGGCCAGGCCGATCAAGCCCAGCAAGGCGACAAAACCGAACGGCTGGTTGAACAATGCCAAGGAGGCCACGGCACCGATCAGACCCAAGGGTGCAGTCAGCAACACCATGAACATGCCGGGGAAGGAACGCATGATGAGCATGATCAGGGTCAGCATCAGCAACACCATGATCGGCATGACCTTGGCGATGGAGGCTTGCGCCTTGGCGGATTCCTCAACCGACCCGCCGATCTGTATCTGATAACCCAGCGGCAAGTCGGCACGGATCGGTTCGAGCTGTTTCCAGATCGCGGCCGTAACGTCGGGCGGTTGGGCACCGCTGACTTCGGCATCCACGTTGATATACGGATCGCGGTTGCGCCGCTTCATGATCGGATATTCATACCGCGTGACAATCTGCCCGAGCTGACCCAGCGGTACGGTTTTGCCATTATTGAGGCGAATCGGCAAGGCTTCGAGCTGGGCCAATTGGCGCGACTCGACCGGTGAACCCCGCACGTTCAGATCCACACTGCGAATGTCGACGCGCAACTGGGTGGCCGTCGTACCGGAAAGCCACGTCTGTGTTTGCTCGGCGATGGCTTGGGGTGTGATATCCAACGCGGCCAGGCGCGCCTGATCGAGCTTGAAATCGAGCACAGGGACTTTTTCACCCCAGGCCAGATGCGGGTCGATGGTATGTGGATTGGCGGCCATGACGACGCGCACGCGCTCGCCAATACGCTGAAGCTCACGGATATCCGGCCCCATGACCCGGAATTGTACCGGCCAGATGACCGGCGGACCGTAAAGCAAGGGATGTGGCCGGATACGCGCCTCAGGGAAATCGCCTGCATCGATTTTCCTTTGCAGCATGGCCTGAAGCTCATCGCGCTCGGTCGCGTTATGGGCCACGGCAATGATCTTGGCGAACGCCGGATTCGGCAGTTCGGGATTCAACGCCAGGAAGAAACGCGGTGCGCCCTGCCCGATATAGGTTGAGAGTGAATCGAGCTGGGGGGCGCCACGAAGCGCTGCTTCCACACGGTGGGCCACTTTCTCCGTTGCTTCGATGGATGAACCTTCGGGCAGATCGATATCGATCAGCAGTTCGGGGCGATCCGAACTGGGGAAGAACTGCTTGGCCACGCCCTTGCCCATCACGCCAATGGAGGCGACGAACAACGCCAAGGTCACCCCCGCCACCAGCCAGCGGTAGTTCACACAGAAGGTCACGACTCGGCGCAGGCCACGATAAACTCGCCCCTGATACATGCCGGTGCTGCCCTCGGGGTGCGGAATGACCTTCGGCAGGAAATGCACACCCAGATAGGGCGTAAAGACAACGGCAACCAACCAGGAGGCGACCAGAGATATGCCGAGAATCCAGAAGATGTTGCCGGCGTATTCACCGACGTTCGAATGCGCAAAACCGATCGGCACGAACCCGACCACGGTAATGAGCGTACCGATCAGCATCGGTGCTGCCGTGATCCGCCAGGCCGCTGCTGCCGCATCGGTGCGGGTCGCCCCTTCTTCCAGTTTCACCAACATCATTTCAATGGCGATAATGGCGTCGTCGACCAGCAGACCGAGCGAGAGAATCAGTGCGCCCAAGGTGATGCGATCAAGGTTCTTTCCGGTCATCAGCATGATGCCGAAGGTGATACTAAGCGTCAGCGGCACCGCCAATGCCACGACCAGACCGGCCCTTAATCCCAGCGCGAGGAAACCGACCAGCATTACGACGCCCAACGCGATGAAGAACTTGAGCTGAAACGTGTTGACGGCCAGCGCAATCGCATTAGCCTGATCGGTGATCTTGGTGAGCTTGACGCCCAATGGCAGCAACCGGGACTCAGATTTCTCGAAGACATCCAATCGTTTACCCAGAGCCAAGCCGTTAGCGTTCTTCGCCATAACCACGCCGACGATAATGGCATTCTGGCCCTCGCTTTGAATGATATAGCTCGGCGGATCGGCATAACCGAGGCGCACCTTCGCCACGTCGCCGACGCGAATCAACTTGCCCTGAACATTCAGAGCGGTGTTTTCAATGCGCTGCACCATCCCCGGGGCGCTCGCCCGGAAACCTGAATCTACACGGAAATAGAGCCGCGGCCCTGCGGTTTCGATCAAACCGGCAGGCACGATGGTGTTCTGAGCAGCCAACACGCGCCCCACGTCTGCCGGGGTGATGCCTAGCACGCTCAGTGTGTGCGGATCGAAATCGACAAACACCTGCTCCGGTTGTTCGCCCAGGATATGGGCCTTGGCGACACCCGGCACCATCAACACGGCCGAACGCAGACGCTCCGCTTCGCGCGCCAGATCGCGTTCAGGCAATTTCGGCGCCGTCAGGGCGTAGAGGGTGAAATACACATCGGAGAAATCATCATTGAAGAACGGCCCTTGCACACCCTGAGGCAGGTCGTTAGCTGCATCGCCCAGATGTTTTCGGACCTGGTAGAACGTCTGTTGCAACTTGTCGGCGGGCATATCCTCGCGAAGATTGATCAGCATTTCGATGCGACCGGGGCGCGAGGTGGTTTCCACCCGGTCGAAATACGGCACATCCTGCAGGGCCTTTTCAAGGGGATCGGCCACCTGATCCTGCATTTGCTGCGCGGTCGCACCGGGCCACTGTGCCGTGACTACCATCACCTTGAGCGTGAACGCCGGGTCTTCCGCGCGCCCCAGAGAGACGAACGAGTAAACACCGACCAAGGCCACCATGATGATGAAATACAGGGTAACGGCGCGCTCGCGCACCGCCAGTGCCGACAGGTTGAACCCGGAGAACGGGCGGGCGGGCTGTTCGCTCACGGCTCCTCTCCCTTATCGATCGCTGTGGTCGTACCCGTGCCTGTTCCCAGGCCCGGCTGCATGCGTACTTTCTCACCGTCATGGAGACGATTTACCCCGAGCGCGACGATGGGGGTACCGGTGGGCAGATCGGTCGAAATCACGGCGAACTCATGTTCGAGTCGTTTTACCGTGACCGGTTGCATCTGCACCTTGCCGTCAGGTTGCACCACGAATACGGCGGCCTGACTACCCTGACCGAGAATCGCCGTGATCGGCACAATCTTCGACACGGATTGCTTGGCGAACGACAAGGTGACACTTTGACCCAGGCCGGCCATCACGGAAGGATTCTCTGCCAGATCGAACCGGACCGACCATGTCCGACTGGCCGGATCAACGGCACCTTCTACGGAAGCGAACGTGGCATCGATCGGTGTCGACTGGCCATAAATGTGCGCTTGGCCTGAACGCGGCAAGCTGGTCAAACGCTGTTCCGGCACAGCCACCAGCGCCTGTCGCGCCCGCCCGGCCGCCAACGTCACCACCGCCTGTCCCGCGCTCACCACCGTACCTTGATCGGCATCCACCGACGCCACCACACCGGCAAACGGCGCCTTCAGATCGGCATAATCCAGGGCCAGTTTCGCCTGATCGAGTTGCGCCCGACTGGCTGTTTGTGCTGCGCGAGCGGTCTGTAGACCGGATTTGGCCTGATCATAGTCCTGCGGGCTGGCGAGTTTCTTGGTCAGCAAGGACTGAATCCGCTCGAAGTTCTGCTGAGCAAACCGCGCCTGCGCCTCGGCCTGTTGTGCCTGTGCCTGTGCGGCGGCCAGTTTTGCCTGAAGATCGGCTGGATCCAGCTTCGCCAACACTTCGCCCGCCTTGACCCGAGCGCCCCTATCGACCAACCGTTCGGCAATCCGCCCTCCGACCTGGAAGCCTACTGCCGACTGGGTTTTTGCCACGACCAGACCGGTCAGGTCTGGCTGATCCAGCGTCCCGGGCTGAATGGTCGCCACACGTACCACCGGCGGAGGCACAGCAACTTTGGGCTGCTCCTTCTGGCAACCCGCCAACCCCACAGTCAGAGAAATCAAAAGGGCAGTCACCCCATAGGGTGACCGTGCCACGGTTCCGATGCCCATAGTCCTTTCCTTATTCCAGGTATCAACAATGCAGACACGAAATCGCCTTACTGCTGTCATACTTGATGCCCCTTTGTATCTGTTTGCCGTCATCTCATGACCACACTTGTCTGGTTCCGTCAGGATCTGCGCCTCGGCGATCACCCTGCCCTCTGTGCGGCACTGCGCGTACGCGCGGACAAAGGCCACATCATACCGGTTTATATCCATACCGCCGAAACGCTTGAGTCGGGCAAAAGTTACGGCAACGACCGTTGTGAAGGCGGTGCCGCGCGCTGGTGGCGACACCATAGCCTGCAAGCACTTTCCAAAAGTCTGGAAACACGGGGCAGTCGGCTCGTGATCCGACGCGGCAACCCGTTGAGCGAACTCCAACAACTGATTCGGGAAACGGGCGCGACCCGCGTGGTTTGGCATCGGCGCATGGAACCGGCAGCACGCGAGGAAGACAGCCGGATCAAAGCCACTCTGCGTGCTCAGGGAATCGAGGCTCACTCCTTCAATGGCAATTACCTGCACGCGCCCTGGGAGATTACGAACAAACAGGGCAAACCCTTTCAGGTATTCACGCCGTACTGGAAAGCCATGATCACTGCCGGACTGGATTTGCCATCACTGCCCGCGCCCGATGCCCTGCCTAACGTACCCGATACACTGGACAGTCTCAGCGTTGAAGCGCTCGGACTACTGCCCAAAGTCTCGTGGGATAAGGATTTCCATGCGGAATGGATACCCGGTGAAACCGGCGCTTGGGAACGGTTTGAGACGTTTCTGCCCCAGATCGACAAGTACGCCGAAGCCCGGGATCTTCTGGTCGGCACCGGCGTGTCAAAGCTTTCTCCGCATCTTCATTTCGGTGAAATCAGCCCACGACAAATCCTGCGCCATCTACTCGACACGCGGGGCAGCATCCTGGAACCCAGCGGCATAGAACAGTTCGTGCGCGAACTGGGCTGGCGCGAATTCGGCGCTTATCTCGCCTTCCATTTTCCGGAAACCGTCGATTCACCACTGGATAAACGATTTTTACACTTTGAATGGCGAGAATCGCCAGAGGATTTGCGGGCCTGGCAACACGGCCAGACGGGCGTTCCCGTGGTCGATGCAGCCATGCGTTGCCTGTGGCATACGGGCTGGATGCACAATCGCGCGCGGATGATCGTGGCCTCGTTTCTCACCAAAAATCTGTTGATCGACTGGCGGCACGGTGCGTCGTGGTTCATGGACACGCTCATCGACGCAGACGAACCCAGCAACACCGCAGGCTGGCAATGGACCGCCGGCACCGGAGCCGATGCCGCACCGTATTTCCGCATCTTCAACCCGGTGTTGCAGGCTGAGAAATTCAATCCGGACGGGGACTTCATTCGCCGCTGGGTACCCGAACTGTCCCAGTTGGATAATCGCCACCTGTACGCGCCCTGGACGGCAGACACCAACACATTGCATCAGGCAGGAATCACACTCGGCAAAACCTATCCCGAACCCATCGTCGATCTCAAAGGGAGCCGCTTGCGTGCGCTGGAACGTTTCAACCGGATCAAACAGACACCATGAACCGGACTTGGTGACCGATTCTGGATAACTTCGGCTAATCTGGCAGAATCCAGAGCGGTCGCAACCATGCGACCAGCAATGCTCTCCATGAACAAGCAGCGATGAACAGGCAACCATGAATCCGCACTTAAGGCATCCGTTCAGAACCTTCCATGCGTTTCGACACCGGGTCGCCCGCGCCTTGCACATGGACGCCTGGTTCCCGCATGTACCCATCGCCCTCGCAGTAGGCCTATCCGGGTTGATGCAGATCACCCAAACCCTGTCGTTGATCGAAGAATTTCTCGCCCTACCCCAGCAGACCATCGAGCAGTTCAGCGGTGGGTTCAGCTCGCTGGCGATTCGAGGCATTCCCCATGATGTGATCGGCGTGTTGCTGGTCATCATGTCGCTCGGCTTGCTGATGCGCTCGCGGCTGGCCTGGATGGTAACCGTGCTGATGAGCATTGCCAGTCTGCTGCTGGAACTCACGCCGCTGGCCTCGCAACCCATGAGCCTGATCCTGTTCCATGCGGCCGTACTGCTCCTGTTGCTGCTCAATCGCCAGCATTTCCAGCGCGCCAGTCTGACCACCGGAACCCTGTTCTCGATCACCGGGGTGTTGCTTACGCTGGGATTCGGCGTCATCGGCTCCTATGTGCTGGGCACCCAGTTCAAACCGGCCATTACTGATTTCCCGACCGCGCTCTATTTCACCATCGTATCCATGTCCACCGTCGGCTATGGCGACATCATCGCGCAGACCACCGAAGCACGGATGTTCACCATCAGCCTGATTATTCTCGGATTATTGGTCTTCGCCACGTCAATCACCGCGATTCTCGGCCCGATGATGAATCGACAGATCATGAAACTCATCCAACCCCGGAGAAAAACCATGCAACGCAAGGATCATATTATTGTGGTCGGCAAAGGCCCGCTCGCACGAAATGCGGCGGATTCGCTGGAATCGCGTGGCCTCACGGTGACCAGAATCCTACCAACGGCACCCACGCAAGGCATGGAAGAGCCGAGTGATTTCATCGTCGGCGACGGTAGCGACAGCGATGTTCTGCTGCAGGCCCAGGCCGATAGCGCCCGAGCTGTCCTCGCGTTGACCGAAGACGATTCGGATAACGCGTTCATCATCCTCGCGGCACGTGAAGTCAATGAAAAACTCAAGACTGTGGTTGCAGTCAGTGATGCCCATAACCTCAACAAGATCAAACGGGTACACCCCGATGTCGTGCTCGCGTTGCCGGTCATCGGCGCCGAACTGCTCGCGATGGCGTTGAGCGGCGAAGAGATCAAGACCGACGTGCTGTTCGAGCAATTGCTGAAACTGGATTAGCGCATCGCCCTCGTGGTAACACGCCCTCATTCATGTAGTGGTTGTCCGGGTAGACGTCAGGTATTTTCCAATCTCCCTATTGAGTGATCCAATATGTCGATATATAGTGAACGTGATTTTGGTGAATTTGTTCTGCCACTCGCCCTGAAATTTGGTGAGCATGAAATCTCCAATCGCCGAATGAAGCTGCTGGAAGCCGTACACAAAACCGGATCGATCAGCGGTGCGGCCAAGGCCATCGGCATGACATACAAAGCGGCATGGGATGCGATCGACGCCATCAACAACCGCGCGGCCAAACCTGTGGTTTTGTCGCAGCACGGTGGTGCAGGCGGTGGTGGCGCGATCTTGTCGGAATACGGCGAGGAATTGATCACCGCCTTCAGCAAGCTGGAGGCCATGCAATCAGAACTGACGACTTTATTTGAACGCCACCAGATCGAGCACTTGACCCACGATTTACGGAGCATCCTGATGAAAACCAGTGCGCGAAATACATTTTCCGGCACCATCAAATCCCTCACCAAGGGAGCGGTGAATGCCGAGGTCATACTCGGTCTGCAAGGCAGCGATGAAATCACGGCGATCATCACCAACGGCAGCGTGGAGAGCATGGAACTCGCTGTCGGTAAACCAGCCTTCGCCATGGTCAAGTCCAGTTTCGTCATCATATCGGCTGAACCGATGAAAACTTCGGCACGCAACCAATTGTGCGGCACTGTCGAACGTGTAACCGATGGCGCAGTAAATGCAGAAGTCGTTATCAAACTGACCGGTGGCAACCTGGTTACCGCCACGATCACGGAAGGAAGCGCCCATTCACTGGGGCTGAAAGTGGGGGCCTGTGCCATCATCAAGGCCAGTCACGTCATCATGGGCGTGGACAACTGATCCTTACAACCGAACCCCGAGTGCGATGAGGCGACAAACCACATCGCTTTTTTTTAACTATCGATATGTACCCAGATACCCATCGGAGAACTTGCATGAACAAATTTCTGACCGCCACCTTCGCCGCCACACTGATGCTGGGCGCCAGCATCACCAACGCTCAGGCAGACACCATTACAGTCGCCGTTGCTGCCAATTTCACCAAGGCCATCGAGCTGATCAGTAAGGAATGGAGCAAGGAAACCGGCAACGAGGTGCGCTTCTCGTTCGGTCCGACCGGTGGTTTGTACTCGCAGATCAACAATGGGGCGCCTTTCGATGCGTTCTTCGCCGCCGATACCAAACGGCCTGAATTGCTCGTCAAAGAGGGCAAGGCCAGTGATTTCCGTGTGTACGCCCAAGGCAAGCTCGCGCTGTACAGCACCAGTCTGCCTGTCGCGAAAGAACATGATCAAATCATCAAGGCGGCCAAATTCAACCACATCGCCCTCGCCAACCCCAAAGCAGCACCCTATGGTGCCGCAGGTGTCGAGGTGCTGAAGAAAATGGGCACGTACGACAAGCTGGAAAGCGAGAAGAAAATCGCCACCGGCGAGAGCATTACGGCGACCTTCCAGTTCGTGATGACCGGCAATGCGCAACTCGGCTTCGTCGCCTTCTCCCAATTGATGGACCCGCAAAGCCCGGCGCATGACAAAGGCGAGTTCTGGCTGGTACCGCAAGCCGACTACACCCCCATCAATCAGGGTGCCGTGCTGATCACGAGCAGCAAACACGCAAAAACGGCCAAGGAATTCCTCGATTACATGCATAGCCCGGCGGCCAAGAAAATCATCGAGAGCTATGGCTACGCCATGCCGGAATAAACGGTATCCTTCCTACCATGAATGCTCCGGACGGGTTCACTTCGAATCGACCGGGCATAACAGACACCTGAAAGCATATCGATTGGATTGAATCCGGAGTGTTTCAGGGACTGTTATCAACCCCCGCTTACCCGGAAACTGCACTGCACGTTCCGGGTGTTTTTTGAACCGGGTTTTTTGAATTGGAACAGTACGGCTTATGCAACTTCTTGGCTATCCGGTTGACGTAGATCCCATCCTGTTGACGCTGGAAGTGGCGACCATCACCTCCTTCGTGTTGCTCCTGATCGGCACGCCGATTGCCTGGTGGCTTGCCCACATGCGCTCACGCGCCCGAATTTTTCTGGAAGCACTGGTTGCGCTGCCCCTCGTGCTGCCCCCAACCGTGCTCGGTTTCTATCTGATCGTCGTGCTCAATCCGAACGGTGCCATTGCGCAATTCCTGCATCTGTTCGGCTTCAGCGGCCAACTCACCTTCAACAAAACCGGCCTGATCATCGGTTCGGTCGTCTATTCACTGCCTTTCACGGTTCAGCCGATCATGGCTGCATTCGAATCGTTGCCAGCCCAGATTGTCGATGCCGCTCGTACCATGCGTGCTTCATTCTTCGACCGATTCTTTACCGTCATCGTCCCGCTGGCACGGCAGGGTTTTCTGGTCGGCGTGGTGCTCACCTTCGCACACACCGTCGGTGAATTCGGCGTCGTGCTGATGGTCGGCGGCAACATCGAAGGCTTGACGCGCACCGTCTCGATTGCAATTTTCGATCACGTCGAATCGCTCGAATACAGTCAGGCGCACATCCTGTCGATACTGATGGTCATCTTCTCGATGCTGGTGCTCATTTTTGTCTACGGCCTGAACCGCCGCCTTCAGGTCAAGGCGGGATAGCCCATGTTTCAAGGTCATCTACAACTCAAGCTCGGCAACTTCTCCCTTGATTCTGGCGAGTTTGCCTTCGACTCGCCCGGGGTCACGGTTCTGTTCGGGCGCTCCGGGTCGGGCAAATCCACCCTGCTGCGCGCCATGTCCGGTCTGGATAATCGCACACGCGGAGAACTGCGCTTTGGCGATGAAATCTGGCAATCCGGGAAAAAAGCCCTGCCGGTGGAACAGCGGGATATCGGTTTCGTGTTTCAAACCGCCGCCCTGCTGCCGGGGCGGAATGTCCGCGGCAATCTCGACTATGCGCTGCATCGCGTACCCAAAACACGCCAGCAAGGGCCCGCCCTGAATGAAATCGTCGAACGGGTGGGCATCGCCCATCTGCTGAACCGCCCGGTCGACAACCTCTCCGGCGGCGAACGCCAACGCGTGGCCATCGCCCGAGCACTGCTCACCCGCCCCCGCCTGCTGATGATGGACGAACCGCTCTCCGCATTGGACTGGCATGCCAAAACAGAGCTTCTGGCCCTCATCGAATCGGTCATTGCCGATTATCAGATTCCGACGCTGTATATCACCCACGCGCCCATCGAAGTCGAACGTTTGGCAAACCGTGTCGTCTTCATGGCCGATGGTCGAATCACCTCGATCGAATCGTTACGCGAAGCCACCAACCGCATCGACTCCCCCCTGTTCACCGAAGAAGGCCCCGTGTCGGTCCTGCATGGCGAACTCGGCGACATCGATCCCGATGGACTGGTTCTGTTCAAATCGATAACCGACCCGGACGCCCCCCACGCCTTCACCTTCTGGCTGAACCACGCGGAAAACACCGGCGCGCACAAACCCGGCAAGAATGCCCGCCTTCGTGTACTGGCAAGGGATGTCGCCATCGCCCGACATCGCCCGGAAGGCATCAGCATGCTGAACCAGATTCCCGCCACCATCAGCCGCATCGAAGTCGAACCGAAAACGCACCGGCAAGTGGTGTTCCTCACCTTGGTCGATGGGCAGACATTGATCGCCGAACTCAGCCGCCGCTCGGTTGAAGCATTGAACTTGGCCCCTGGCCAGATCGTCTACGGACTCGTGAAAACAGCGGCTCTGCTGGATCAATAAAACGCCGGCAGATCAGGCTCGCTGTACGGATTCCACCGCAGGCAATCCCTGCAAGCGCTTGATCAAGCCCACTGTATCGACCGCAGCGGGCAACTCCAGCGTCACGGCCATGTCCGTCAGGCCGCTGTTGCGCTCCAGGCGGCTGCGGCTTTCGACCACGCGCGCCTTGAATGGCGCGAGTACGGGGCCGAGATCCGCCCAGAAGCGTGCCACGTCTTCCAGCAGGAAATCGAGTTTCAGAACCTGGGACCAGCTGGCCTGCTGGCTTGGCCATTCGACAGCCAGAATCCGTTCTGGAAACTCGGCTTGCAGGTGTTGAATATTCACGCAGTCCCGTTTATGCAGTTTGAGCCCCTGCCCCCGCGTGATGAATGCCAGTACCGGATCGCCGGGGCGTGGATGGCAACAACCCGCCGGTTGAGCCTTCATGCCATCCAGAGACAACACGGGAACGTCACTCGGAGAGGCCACGCCCGTGCCCAGTTTGAGCGCGGTCTGCTGGGCCGTGGTCTCCACCGGCTCCGGCGGTTTGATCACCGCCCGGGCCGCATTGAGCAAGGTATTGGCATCCAGCTTCTGACTGCCGACGGCCTCATACAAGGCATCCAGACTCTTGAGCTTAAGCGCGGTCACCAGTTTTGACTGTGCCTGCCGGTTCAACCCCAACCGACGGAACAAACGATCGCAATGTACCGCGCCCGCATCCCGGGCCGCCGTCTGATCAAGCCGGTGGAACCAGTTCCGAACCTTTGCCCGCGCACTGGCGGAATGCAGAAACCCGGCCTGCGCACTGCCCCACTCACGGCTGGGGGCCGGTGTCGTCTGGGTGAGAATTTCCACCCGATCGGCCTGATTCAACAACGTTTTGATCGGCACGATCTGACCGTTGATCTTCGCACCGCGACAACGATGCCCCACAAGGGTGTGCACGCGGTAGGCATAGTCGAGTACGGTCGAGCCGATCGGCATGGCGATGATGTCACCTTCCGGTGTGAACACATAGACGTCTTCCACGCGCGGCTGCGCCGTTCCTCCCGCCGCCAACGCCTGCCGCAGGCGGTTCAACTCAGCAGCAAACGGGTCTTCCTGATGTCCTCCACCTTCCTTGTAGCGCCAGTGCGCGGCCACGCCCAGCTCGGCCTGTTCGTGCATGGCACGGGTACGAATCTGAATTTCGACCACCTTGTCATCCAGCGCGTGAACCGCCGTGTGCAGGGACTGATAGCCGTTTTCCTTCGGGCGGGCGATGTAATCGTCGTATTCCGCCTCAATGGGCGTGAACAGGCTATGCGCCACACTCAGAGCGGCATAGCAATCCTGCAATGTGTCCACTTCGACCCGCAGTGCGCGGACGTCGAACAGGCCATCGAAGCTGAGTTTCTTGCGCTGCATCTTGCCCCAGATGCTGTAGATATGTTTCGGGCGACCATATACCCGCGCCTTGATGCCAGCCTCCGCCAATGCCGATTCCAGCGTGGTGCGCACGAGTTGCAAATAGGCTTCCCGCTCCGTACGCCGCTCATCGAGCAGATGCGCGATGCGCTTGTAGATTTCCGGTTCCAGATGGCGGAATGCGAGGTCTTCGAGCTCCCACTTGATCTGCCCCAACCCCAACCGGTGTGCGATGGGCGCATACACATCCAGCGTTTCTGCCGCGATGGCGCGACGCTTGGTCAAATCTGGCTCGAATGCGAGCCCGCGCAATCGTTCCAGCCGGTGCACGAGCTGAATCATCATCACACGCACGTCACTGATGGCGCTCAGCAATAAACGGCGGAGGTTTTCGTACCAGTCGGCCTGCTGGTCGCGCCGATACTGCTCGCCCAACTGCAGCAGGCGCTGCATTTGCTCCACCTGCCCGGCAACCACGTCGCCATAGTCCCGTCGCAATTCGGCCAGATCCATCTTGCCCTGCAAACGAGGATCGGCCAGCACGCAGGCCTGAACGGTTTCAATATCCGCCCCGATTTCCAACAGAGCCAGCGCTGCACGCGGGCCTCGAGCACGCGTGACCTGGCCATCCCACACGGAACCGGCCAGACGACAGGCGGTCAGAACCCGCGTGTCGCCCGCCGTGAGTTCGGCGAGCTCGCTGCACAAGGACTCATTTGGCGCATCGAGGGCATAGCGCATGATTCAACTCTCAAAAATCGGTGATCAGTACGAATAATCGCTCACCAGTATAGGGCCTCCACCATGGAAGGTCTGGATCAATGAAAAATACCCGTACCTTACTCGGACAACCGGGATGTTCTCGGACAGTTTCGCTCATCGGTTCCCAAAAGCGGACCGTTACATGTTTTAATTCGGATCAAAATAACGACCGACAAAAAAGGCCTATTCCATGACCTCTGAAAAAACTTTTGATTTGAACGCCGAACACCACCGTATCAATCGCA
This sequence comes from uncultured Halothiobacillus sp., assembly GCA_964655215.1. Taxonomy (GTDB): domain Bacteria; phylum Pseudomonadota; class Gammaproteobacteria; order Halothiobacillales; family Halothiobacillaceae; genus Halothiobacillus. The sequence continues at coordinate 153,604 of CAZZMW010000009.1, read as the reverse complement.
ATTCATGGCTGCGTGCGTCCGTGATGGGCGCGAACGACGGCATCGTCTCGGTATCAAGCTTGATGCTCGGTTTCATCGCCTCCAATGCCGACAACCAGACCATCGTTCTGGCGGGTCTGGCCGGGCTTGTCGCCGGTGCCATGTCGATGGCTGCGGGTGAGTATGTGTCCGTACAATCTCAAAAGGATACGGAGCAGGCCGATCTCGAACAGGAAGCCCACGAACTCAAGCACAACTACGAATATGAGCTTCAGGAACTGGCCGCCATTTACAGGGATCGCGGCCTTTCGCCCGCACTGGCTAAACAGGTCGCCAAGGAGCTGATGGAAAAAGATGCTTTGGGCGCCCACGCCCGCGATGAACTCGGCCTGCATGAAATTTCCCGCGCTCGTCCGCTGCAAGCGGCGTTCTCATCGGCGGCCGCATTTTCGGTTGGTGCCGGCATGCCGTTGGTAACAGCATTGTTACTCCCGCAAGCATGGCTGTTCAGCGGCGTCATCACCATCACCCTGCTCGCACTCATCATCCTCGGTAGTCTCGCAGCCTGGACCGGCGGTGCTTCCGTCGTTCGTGGCGCGTCCCGTGTGCTGATCTGGGGTGTGTTGGCCATGGCCGCCACCTCACTGATCGGTCATTTTTTCGGAATAAGTGTCTGATCGAGCATGTAGATCAGGCGAAGGGGCTTGCCATTAGTGACCTCCAACGAGGATAATGCCTGCCCTTCGCGGGTGTAGTTCAATGGTAGAACTTCTGCTTCCCAAGCAGATAGCGAGGGTTCGATTCCCTTCACCCGCTCCAGAACATTCAAGGCCCCCTGCGGGCCTTTTGTCTTTTTCGGCTCAAGCGCATTGGCGATAAAGTCATGCACCGAGTCGCCAAAGGCGTCCGCTTCGGTCTATCATGCCCCCTCTCAACCAAACATCAGAGTCACGTTTTGTCTCAGACTGATTGCATTATTGTCGGAAGTGGAGTCGCCGGATTATCCAGCGCATTGCGCCTGGCCAAGGCCGGTTGGCGCGTCACCGTACTTGAGCGGGAAGAAATCGGTCGCGAGGCCTCCTGGGCGGGCGGCGGCATTTTATGCCCCCTGTACGGTTGGCGTTATCCCGAATCGGTCATGCGACTCGCGGCAGCAGGCATGGCGCAGTACCGTCGCTTCACAGACGAACTGAAAGCAAACGGCCACACCGATCCTGAACTCTTCACCAGCGGCATGTTGATCCTCGATCCGGGTTCATCTCCCGCTGAACAATCCAGCGTTTCGAATTGGGCGACGCACTACGGCATCCCGCACCAGTGGCAGGATGCGTGCCAGCACTTCCCGCACTTGCCTCAGGAACGCGCCCTCTGGCTGCCGGACATCGAAACCGTCCGTAACCCGCGCCTGATGCGGGCGCTAGTGGAATCCGTTCGTGAAGCCGGGGGCGATATCCGTGCGCACACGCCGGTGCACGGTTTGATTCAGGATGCAAATCGCGTTACCGGTGTTCGCACCGAACACGGCGACCTGTTCGCCGAACATGTCCTGATCACGGCCGGCGCCTGGTCCGGGCAGTTGGTGCCAGACCAGCTAATCCCCGGGTTGAGTCCGGTTGAAATCTTCCCCGTCCGTGGGCAGATGATCCGCTTCGATGCCTCGATGCACACGGGACTTCCCACCATTCTGATGGATGAAGGCGTTTACCTGATTCCACGTCAGGATGGTTCAGTGGTTGTCGGTTCCACCGTCGAGCACGTCGGTTTCGACAAGCACACGACGGATGAAGCCATGACCCGACTGCACCGCAAAGCGGTCGAACTATGGCCGAATCTCGCTCGCGCCCCGATTGCACAGCAATGGTCCGGCCTGCGCCCCGGCACCCGTGACGAAATCCCCTACATTGGCGCACACCCCGAAATCGCGGGTCTGTTCGTCAGCACGGGGTTCTACCGCAACGGGCTGGCAATGGCGCCTGCGGTGGCTGAAATCATTACCGATGTGATGCTGGGCCGACCGGCGAAAATCGATCTGGGCGAGTACCGGATCGATCGCCCGTAAGAGTCGGGCAAAGAAGACCGAAAACAGAAAAGCCTGGGCACGTCCACATCGGACGGCCCAGGCTTTTCCCATTTCACGCGAGGTGCTGTCCGCCCTCACCCGTCAGCGCACAAGAGGCAGCCTGCCTGATGTGCAAACTAGCGAATTAAAGTGCATCCTCGTTCTCTTCACCCGTACGAATCCGCACGGCGCGCTCAACCGGGAACACGAAAATCTTGCCGTCACCGATCTTGCCGGAATGCGCCGCCTTGATGATGGCGTCCAGAACGGCATCGACCAACCCGTCGGCAACCACGATTTCCAGTTTGATTTTCGGCAAAAAATCAACCACATACTCAGCGCCACGATACAGCTCGGTATGACCTTTCTGCCGGCCGAAACCTTTGACTTCCGTTGCTGTCATGCCATTGATGCCCAGCTCCATCAGTGCGGTGCGCACATCATCGAGACGAAAGGGCTTAATGATGGCTTCGATCTTTTTCATGCAATTGTCCTTCGTTGTTGTAGTTGCCATGGTTACATGGAATGGTTGTTACAGGATATTAAGCCATATCCACCGGATCAACATCAATCGACCAGCGAATACCTTTTGTGCGGCGACTGCCCTGCCAGGATTCGAGTTGGCTTAGTGCCGCGTGTAGCCTTGGGCGATCATCAGCCAGAATCAGTAATTGATAGCGGAATCGTCCGGCGCGCCGGGCCAGCGGCGCGGGCACCGGACCCCATACATCCAGTGAGCTATCGGCAGGATCGGCAAGGGATTCATGCAGCCAGTCGGCCATATGTGTCAGCAGATCCCTGGGCGCATCGACATCCCGGGCATCCGCTCGGATCAGTGCCGCCGCACGCACCGGCGGCAATCCGGCTTCGGCCCGCTCCGCGAGCAGGGTTTGCGCAAAGCTGCCGTAACCTGCATGGATCAGTCGGTTCAACCCGACGTGTTCAGGCTGATGCGTCTGCACGAGGACCGTTCCGGCACGACTGGCCCGCCCTGCCCGTCCAGCCACCTGAATCAGTTGCTGCGCGAAACGCTCGGCACCACGAAAGTCATTGGCGAACAAGGCCTGATCCGCATCCACGACGGCAACCAGCGAGACGTGAGGGAAGTCATGCCCTTTGACCAGGATTTGCGTGCCGACGATCAAGCGGGCCTCGCCGGACTGGATACGCGCCAGCCGACGGTCCAGCTCTCCCACCCGGCTCAGGGCGTCCCGATCGAGACGCTCAATACCGAATCCGGGAAACAGCCCGGTCAACACATCTTCGAGCTGCTCCGTACCCAATCCGCGCGGCGACAAGGGGGTGGAACAACTCGGACAAACCGTCGGCGGCTGGCGCTCGAATCCGCAGTGATGACAACGAAGGCGGTGCGCGCCCCGGTGCCAGGTCATGAACGAATCGCAATGCGGACACTCGGCCACCCAACCGCAGGCATGACACAACAGATTCGAAGCGTAACCGCGACGGTTGAGATAAAGCATCACCTGTCCGCCCGCGAGCAAATGCGTTTCGATGGCCAGAACCAGCTCATCCGATAATCCGCCACGCATACGTTGCTGACGCACATCCAGAAGACGGATATCCGGCATAGCCGCCCCACCCGCCCGCTCCGGCAGGGTTAACAGGTGGTAGCGTCCCAAAGAGACATTGCGCAAAGATTCGAGCGACGGTGTGGCCGAACCGAGCATGATGGGCAGGCCCAAACACCGCGCGCGCCAGATGGCCACGTCGCGTGCGTGATAACCGAACCCTTCGGACTGCTTGAATGAACCGTCGTGCTCTTCATCCACCACGATCAGCCCCAAGTCGGCAAACGGCTGGAATACGGCGGAACGAGTGCCGATCACGACCTTCGCAGCGCCCGAACGCGCCGCCAGCCAGGCATTCAACCGATCGCCGTCGTTCAACCCCGAATGCAACACTGCTGGGACCAGACCCAGCCGATCGGTAAAGCGCGTCACCAACTGCGGGGTCAGTGCAATTTCAGGCACCAGAATCAACACTTGTCGCCCCTGCGCCAAAACCCGGTCGATCAGATTCAAATAGACTTCCGTCTTGCCGCTGCCGGTCACGCCCTCAAGCAACCAGACCCCATAACGATCCAGACATGCGGCCACAGCGGTTACCGCTGCCGATTGCGCCTCATTCAGGGCAGGGGCAGGCATCGTGTCAGCGGACGACTCGGCTCGAGTTGGCCACGTCGCGGATACGGTTTGTTCGAACGGCTCGACCAGGCCCATTTCGGCCAGTCGTTGCCGCACCGCTTTGGGAGAATCCCGCAACAGGGATTCGGAGACGCCCTCCGGCGTTTGAGCGATCAGCTCCAGCAACGCACGCTGCCGAGCACCACGCAATGTCCCTTCGACCAATGCTTGTTCTCCGGAGGGCAGAATGCGCCACGCCACACCGCGCAGGGAGAGGCCTTGCCGCAGACTCGGCGCCATCGCCGCCAGCACAGTTTCACCCAAAGGGAAGTGGTAATAATCGGCAGCCCATCCCAGACAGGCCAGCAGCTCGTCGTCCAGCAGCGGTTCGTCATCCAGAACCGACAGCACGGGTTTGATCACCCATTCCGCTTCTTTCTCCGCCGGGAACCACAGCACGCCCATGCGTTGCCCCTTGCCCAGCGGCACCATGACCCGCATTCCAGCCTGAACAGGTATCTGGTCTGGCACGCCGTAGGTGAACAAGGTCTGCAACGGCCCCGGCAAGGCGACCTGCCAATACACCATGCCCTCGCTCGAAGAGGCTTCGCGCGGGCTGGTGGGTTGGTCGCTGTGGAGTTCGGGCATGACGTGTTCAACAGGTACGGATGAGATCGCCATGATCTCAAAGAGACCACATCATAACGCCTGCCCCGCGGCATGTTGATGGTTCGGGCGGAACACGCGCCACGACCCCGTGAAAAGGCTTGAGGAAACCCCAACCGGCACTTGCGTTTGTCATGCAAACGAGATAAATTGCGCACCCTTGCCTGGGTGGCGGAATTGGTAGACGCAGTGGATTCAAAATCCACCGATAGCGATATCGTGTCGGTTCGAGTCCGACCCTAGGCACCAAGTGACTGTTTTATAGCGTCCCAAAAGATTCTAAAAACTTAATTAAACCCGCATTCTAGCTTAGTTTGCGGGTTTTTTTATGCCCGTAGCGTATCAAGCGGTTCCATTGCAGCCCGCCATATTTGACGGTATAAATGACGGTACAAGCGGTTTTATACCGTCACCCCTGAAAAATATACCGTCAGAGGATATACCGTCATGGCGCTAACAATGGCCGCAATCAACGCCGCAAAGCCGACCAGCAAGCCGTTTAAGATGGCGGATGAAAAAGGCTTGTATCTACTCGTCCACCCCAACGGTTCACTTTACTGGCGAATGGATTACAGATTTGCCGGAAAGCGTAAAACGCTTGCCCTTGGCGTGATGCCAGAAACCACGCTAAAGGAAGCGCGCGAAAAGCGTGACGAGGCCCGAAAACAAATATCTGACGGTATAGACCCGGTAGAAGCCCGAAAGACCGAAAAATATACCGTCATCGAGCAGGAGCGGCAGAAGTCCGAAGCCGCCAAAATGGAACAGATGATTCAGGCGGGCGAATTACTGCCGGGATCATTCGCAGCAGTCGCCGAAGAATGGGCGGAAAAATTCCTCGCAGACAAGTCTGAAAAGTACCGAGATAAAGTATTACGCCGCCTGAGCGTGGAGGTTTTCCCGCATATCGGTAACAAGCAGATTAACGAGGTGAACGCACCGGAGATATTGGCGCTTTTGCAGCGGATTGAATCGCGCGGCATTTTTGAGACCACCCACCGCATCAAGCAGAACATCGGCCAAGTGATGCGCTATGCCATAGCCACGGGCCGGGCTACCAATGACCCCACACAAGCACTCAGAGGCGCTTTAGCGCCAAACAAAGCCACCCATCTAGCCAGCCTCACAGAACCTAAAGACATTGCCCCACTCTTGCGTGTGATGGCTACCTACGAGGGTTCACCCATTACCCGCGCCGCGCTAACCATTGCGCCGCTAGTTTTTGTCCGTCCCGGCGAATTGCGGCACATGCAATGGGCGGATATTGATTGGGAAGCCGCCGAGTGGCGCTACACCACGCCCAAGACCAAACAAGATCACATTGTTCCCTTGGCGCATCAGGTAGTGAAAACCTTGCGGGAATTGCAACCGCTCACAGGCCATGCCCGCTACGTTTTCCCCGGCGCACGATCCGACACCCGCCCCATGAGTGAAAACACAGTGAACGCCGCTTTGAGGCGTTTAGGAATCGACACACAAACCGAGATCACCGGCCACGGCTTCCGGGCAATGGCGCGAACCGTACTGGAGGAAGTCCACGGGTTTAGGCCCGAGGTTATCGAGCTTCAGCTTGCCCATGCCGTCCGTGATCCACTGGGCAGGGCATACAACAGAACTAAGCACTTGCCTGAGCGTAAACGCATGATGCAAACGTGGGCAGATTATCTTGATGAACTACGCAATGCCAATAACGTCATTCATGCAAATTTTGGCCGAGAGGCCGTTTAACGAGGTGAAAAATATGGAAACTAAACCGACGATCACAGACGATGTATTAGCGAATCTCACCAATCAGAAATGGTTTTCGAAAACAAAACATAAGCCTGATTTTTCTATGCGGCAATTCGAGAATGATGTAGACATGGTTGTATTGCGGTGCGCTGAGCAATGGCCTGCATCGAGCAGTACCGCCATCCGAAGAACGATCATCGCTGTAGTTAAATACATGCATGACCATGATGAAACGGTCGAGCGCGCGATGCTCTACGCATAACGGTCGCTTTCGACGGCGGCCACATAATCGGCAGATAATGCGGCAAAAAACTATAAATTTCCCAAAAAGCCAACGGAAAACAGACACTACATGTAGTGTCTTTCCGCTGGAAAGCCCGAACTATAACAACATTTGGTAATGGGTAATTAGAGCATTGTTAGTGCATAACGGATTAAATTAAGCTGTTATTTTTAATGGATAACATTATTAAATAGTTAAACTTATCCACAATTGAAACCTGTTTTTATGCAGAAAAAAACCATTACGGATTAGTGATCCGATTGAGTTCTACTAATTGGCGTGTAATCCAATACGGGTTGACTCGCTCTTATGAGCAGCGGGATAATTGCGCCTTGTTGGTCTGATATGGCTTTTCATTAGACGTGAAAAAGCCCGGTGCGATTATGCAGGAAGTTTGCCGCGACCTACACGCACCGAGCCTATTCGACCAGCTAGAGCCTGTTAAGGGCTGCGCCGGTAAAGGGGTTTTGAACAACTACCCTTGCCACGAACGCCAATCAATCACCCTTTGGGTTTTTGAATGACGGTTAAGACTATACGGAATGCGTCCCGAGGACGTAAATAGATTTTTTCTATTGATGATTAGTTTTTAATGCGCGGCTCATAACGGGAAATCCAAAACAATTGCTTCAGGTACCCGCAACATGACATCAAAACAGATAGACCCGATCCACCGCATCCCCTCGGTGAAAACCCTCACCGGCCTAAGCCGATCAACAATTTATCGCCAGATTCAGGCGGGAAAATTCCCCGCGCCAATCAAACTTGGCGAACGAGCCAGCGGATGGCGGCAGTCTGCCATTGAGGCATGGCTTGACTCACGCGAAAACGGAGTGGCCTAAATGAATAACGCCACAACCTCTATTCAAGGTCATGGCGCTGGTTTGGCAACTGGCGTTCAGTATAACCGAAATCATCAATTGTCGGACGTTTCAGCCGCCAGCCAACGCCAAAGGATATTGGCCGCATTGGTCGAGGCCGGAGCGGATGGAATCACCACCATTCAAGCACGCCGCGACCTAAACGTGATGCAACCAGCACCCCGCATCAAGGAACTACGGGAGCGGGGCTACAAAATCGAAACCTTTTTAGGCCGTGTATTTGACGAGCAAGAACGCCCACACCCAAAAGTTGCGACCTATGTGCTGATGCCGACATCGGCCAAAGGGGGCGCACATGATTAATTATGACTATGTGAGCATTGATGGCCTCTTGGGTCGATTAGATGGCGTTAAACGAACCGCACCGAACAAGTGGATTGCTAAATGCCCAACCCGCAGCGAGCGCACCGCCAGCCTGAGCATTCGTTTAACCGATGATGGCCGCGTGTTGCTGCACGACTTCGGAGGCGATGAGGCCGCCGATATTCTGGCCGCGCTTGGGCTTGATTGGGTGCAGTTAATTCCGCCGCATTTACGCATAGATAAACGCGCCTATACCCCAGCCGAACGCCAAGGGCATGACGCACAAGCCGCATTGAATGGCATTCATAGCGCCGCAATCGTCATCCGCATTTGCGCTAACAGGCTGGCGGACGGGTACGCGCTGGCACCACAAGATCATCATGCCTTGCGCCAAGCCCAAAACGACATATCCACCGCCTTAAGCGCGGTTCGTGGGGTGCGTCATGGCTAAACGCGACCACACACAATCATCGGTTTACCAGCAGGCTCAGATAGAGGCCGCCGCCGCTTCTGCGCCTGAGCACTTAAACCTGATCCACGCCAGCAACGTGAAGCCCCAACCAATTCGCTGGCTTTGGGATGGCTGGCTTGCCCGTGGCAAGCTGCACATTCTGGCAGGCGCACCCGGCACAGGGAAAACCACCTTGGCACTCGAACTAGGTGCGATCCTCACCAATGGCGGACATTGGCCGGACGGTTCGCAAGCACCACAGGGAAGCGTTTTAGTTTGGTCGGGCGAGGATGATATTACCGACACCCTAGCACCGCGCTTGGTGGCAATGGGGGCGGATTTATCCCGTGTGCATTTCGTGGGCGACATCCACGGAGCCGGAGCCGTTCGCAGTTTCGACCCAGCTACCGACACAGCCTTGATGCGTGAAGCCGCCGAACGAGTGGGCAACATTCGCCTGATCGTCGTTGACCCGATTGTGAATGCCGTGGCTGGCGACAGCCACAAGAACGGCGAAGTACGGCGAGCACTTGCGCCAATGGTTGAGCTGGCGGCAGATTTAGGCGCGGCATTGATCGGCATAACGCACTTCACGAAAGGAACCGGTGGGCGCGATCCTCTGGAACGTGTCACTGGATCACTGGCCTTCGGTGCACTTGCTCGAATCGTCATGGCGACCGCGAAAAAAGAGGATGAGGACGGCAAAACCACCCGCGTATTAGCAAGGGCTAAATCCAACATTGGACTGGATCACGGCGGCTTTGAGTACGACATTGAAACCATCGAGGCCGATCATGGTTTGTTCGCGTCCCGTGTGACATGGGGTAAGCCGATTGACGGGGCAGCCCGTGACATTCTTGGAAATCCCGATGAGGGCGGCGGCGAGGAAGGCGACTCGCTCAAGGAGGCAAAGGCATGGTTGACGGAGTACCTGACCGAGCAGGGGGCGACAAATGCCAAAACTGTTACCGCTGAGGCCACCGGGTACGGCATTGCGCCAAAGACACTTCGAACTGCGCGCGAGAGGTTGAAAATCAAACCGACCAAGGCAGGGATGAAAAGCGGCTGGTATTGGGCGCTTCCCGCCGAAGAAACCGAAGATGACCACGAAAACACGAACATGACCATACAAAATTGTATGGGCATCTTCACAGATTACGGGCATCTTCGGAAAATTCAGCCGGAGGATGACATTGTTGACGAGGTGGCGTTTTGAGCGCCGCCGTATTGCTTGAACGGGTGCGAACCGCTGGCGGATCGTTGCGCGTGACTGATGGCAAAGTCATTGCGCGTCATATCCCGATTAATCTGATACCCGCGTTAAAGTCGCACAAGGATGAACTGGTGGCATTGCTGACCGCGCCAGCAAATGATGACACCGTGACCCGTCCTGTAATCCAATTCCTTTTAGCTGATTCTGCTGGCGGGTCGATGCTTGGGGAGATGGGCGACGATGTGGGCGACTTGGTGAATGGTTTGATTGATAGATACGGGGTGCGTCTTATCGCGGTAAAGCATCAAGACCGGATCATCTGGCCTGCGCCTGATTAACGCCGCATGAAATAGTTAACAAGGTTAACAGCCGCCAGCGATGGCGGTTTTTTTGTTGCCGGAAATTCAACAGGCCAGCGTGCACCGAGTGAGCCGCTGGTTACCAAAAGTTACCAACGATGAATTTTCGAACACGTTAGAAGGCCGAGTTTTCGGAACGATACGAGCGGCTGAATTTTCAGCCCCGTTAGGAGCGAATTTTCTGCCACGTTAGAGGCGCGATAAAGTGAATAGCGCATGGCCGCGCTGGCGGGGTTATGACTCCAAAGTGAATGCCGAGTTTCTACACACCTGAACCACGCCAAACCGCCATTTGAGGCGGAAAACAGGCCGAATTTCTGCACACGTTTCGAAAATTTCCGGCCACGTTAGGGCGCATCATCAGCCATTGGCAAAAGTTCGCACCGCGCACCAGTCAAACGAATCTATAACGGCATTCGTGCTTCAGAGTTCGCGGCAAAGTTCGCATCTGATGTTCACCGATGTGGACGGAGCAAGGGCTAACTTCCGACCCCTGCACTTCGTTTGTCGTCGTCGCTCCCTTGCATCGGAGATGGGAAAAACAGGATGACCAGCATCGATCATCTGACGGTATATTTGACGGTATATTTTTGTTTTAAACCACAGAGACCGCATTAAACCTAGTGATGTGAGGGAGACCCTAGCACCATACAAAAAACCAACCCGCTGATTCAGCGGGTTTTTTTATGCCAATTCTGGCACTGACACCCTGAAAAACACCCTAAAACATCAATCCGCGCTTCGAACCTCACCACCAATCCGTCTTCACTTGGCGGTCTCACCTCATCATTTTTCAACATGCCACTAGGTATGACTGCACCAAAAAACAAATGAAAACTAACGATTCATCCAGTTGAGTTTTGAGATTTACTCTTATACTCAGGTCATCAGCCGTAAGTGCTTATGGAACCCAAACAATCAAATGTATAGTTCTCACGGTCTCCTTGTCGAACCATCAGATGACACAGTCCTCTGGCGGTATATGGACTTGGCGAAGTTCTTGGCGCTACTAGACAGTAACTGTCTTCATTTTTCAAATCTCAGCACCTTTGATGACCCCTTCGAAGGGCATCCGCCTCGCAAGATCATAGAAGCTTTTACAGACATCCCGCCCGGACTCGATAACATAGCCGCTAGCAAGCGGAAGAAGGAAATCACTGACAATCTCCACTTCTTTTCGACAAACCGTAAAGTCATCTGCGCATCATGCTGGCACATGAATTCTGTCGAGAATGCCGGCATGTGGGCGCAATACCTCAGAACGGGCGAAGGGATTGCCATTAGAACAACATTTGGAGCAGTCAAGAAGGCTCTGTCAATACCGTCCAATAACTTTGCCATTACTGGTGGTATTGTTAAGTACGTGGACTATGAAACCTTTGAAACTCAGGATATCAACATCCTGGCTTGGGGGGTATTGAAACGCGCCGGTTTTGACCACGAGCGCGAGTTCCGCCTCCTTTGCCTAAGTCCGGAGAAAGGCCTTCAGGTACCGGTTTCGCTCGCCGACCTCATTGAGAAAATCTACGTGGCACCAAGTCTTCCAACTTGGTATCAGGCTCTCGTTGAGCGAGTCGCAGCCAAATACGAGGTAACTGCGACAGTCGAGCGTTCCACGCTACTCGATGGCCCAACCTATATCCCTAGGTAAGATCACAGATTCTAAGCCTTCGGCCGAGAGCACCGTTTGCTTCAAACATTGACCAGTAAACACTGAACACCAGTACACGGAACGGCAAATCTGCTTCCCCGTCTTCGCGATGATGGCAACTTAAAACCGCCCATGGGCGGCTATTTTCTATAAAAGCCCCCCGCTTATGGCGGTTGTATTTCAAACTTGAATTTTTTTGAAGTCGCAGAGCCTGACTGTGCTAAAACCCCACCCTCCATTTGAGGAATGGTAACCATAACAAACATTAAGCCCGCGTAATTCAAATGAGTTACGCGGGCTTTTTCTATTTCCGATGGGTGTTCCCGGCGTATGTACACCGGGGATCTTCCCGCCTTAATGCGGTTTGATGATCAGCAGCGTTTGCCCTGCGGTGACCGCCGTTCCCTGTTCGCACAGGATCTCGACCACGGTGCCGGTTTCTTCGGACTGAATCGCGATTTCCATTTTCATGGCTTCCACGATCAGCATTTCCTGCTCGATCTCGATGATGTCGCCGGGCTGGACGTGAAGTTGCCAGATGTTTCCGGTTACCGGCGAGGTGAGCGCGATGCAGCCGAGTGGAATGGCGGCTGCGTCGGCCTCGACGACATCAACTTCCGTGAAGTCCTGGGTTCCGTTGGCCTGTCCGGCTTGCGCCCAGCGTTCGCGTTCCTCGTCGAAAGCGGCTTGCTGTTTGGATTTGAAGGCATCAATCGATTCGCGTTCGGCGGCCAGGAAGGCGCGGTAATCGCCCAGCTTGAGTTCGGTTTCCTCGATCTTGAGCTTGAACTTCCCTTGGATGAAATCTTCGCGCAACTGCATGAGTTCGTCCGCGCCCACGGGATAGAACCGGAGTTGATCGAAGAACCGCAACAGCCATTGTTTGCCGTCGGTGAAGTCTCGTGTCTGGCGATAGCGATTCCACATTTGAACCGTACGACCGACGAACTGGTAGCCGCCCGGCCCTTCCATGCCGTAGACGCACAGGTACGCGCCGCCAATGCCCACGGCATTTTCCGGTGTCCAGGTACGGGCCGGATTGTATTTCGTGGTGACCAGACGGTGTCGAGGATCGAGTGGTGTGGCGACCGGTGCGCCGAGATACACGTCGCCCAGCCCCATCACCAGATAGTGCGCGTTGAAGAGGATGTCCTTCACGTCCTCAATGGAATCCAGTCCGTTGATTCGACGGATGAACTCGATATTGCTGGGGCACCACGGCGCGTCGGGGCGCACGGACTGCATGTATTTCTCGATCGCCAACCGTGTGGCCGGATCGTCCCAGGACAGCGGCAGATGAACGATCCGGCTTGGCACCGTCATGTCATCGATCGCGGGGAGGCTGGCTTCGGCCTGCTGCAACACGCGGATAAGCTCGGGCTGCGGCAGCACGCGACTTTCGTACTGAACCTGCAAGGAACGAATACCCGGCGTGAGGTCCAGCACGCCCGGAATGGCCGCGTTCTGCATCCAGGTCATCAACGCATGCACGCGGAACCGCAGATCGAGATCGAGTACCAGCGGACCGTATTCGATCAACAATGAACGGTCGCCCGCCTGACGGTAGCAGACCGCGATCTCGTCTTCGGAACCGGCTGTACGATACAGAATTGGAGAAACCGTGTCACCCGCCGTCTGCGGTGTAACTTCCACCACCTTCGGTACGGACAAATGCGCGATGGCTTCATCCTGCGCCAAGGCCAGCGCCTGGGCCTGAGGGTAATCCACGCAGTAGAAACGGATCGTGTCGCCCGGGGTCAACTGCCCCATTTTCCAGAGCTCGGCCTGGATGATGGTCACCGGACAGACGAACCCGCCCAGACTCGGGCCATCGGGGCCGAGAATCACCGGCATGTCCCCGGTGAAATCCACCGCACCGATGGCGTAGGCGTTGTCGTGAATATTCGAGGGATGCAGACCCGCCTCGCCGCCATCGGTCCGGGCCCATGTCGGTTTGGGGCCGATCAGACGGACGCCGGTTCGGCTGGAGTTGTAATGCACCTGCCAGTCGGTGGCGAAGAACATCGAAATGTCGTCGTCAGTGAAGAAATCCGGCGCGCCATGCGGGCCGTACATCACGGCGATATCCCAATGCTTCGTGCACTCGGGAACCAAGGCTTCCGGTGCAGCCACAGCCGACTCGGGCGTGGTGCTCAACTGATCCAGACGGAGCACGTCGCCCGCCCGCAGGCATCGCCCGGCGTGACCGCCGAACTGACCCAGCGTGAATGTGGCCTTGCTGCCCATGTAGTCCGCTGCGTCCAGACCGCCTTGCAGCGCCAGATAGGTTCGGCTGCCGCCACCCTGAATACTCTTGAGCTTGAGTACGGAGCCCGCGGCCACGGCTACCGGTTGACCATATGGCACCGGCGCACCATCGAGTTCCGCCTTCATACGCGCCCCGGTCAGGGCGATGGTGGTCGCCACATTGAAACGAAGATTTGGCCCCGTGATGGTCATTTCCAGACCGGCGGCATGTTCGGGGTTGCCCACCAGACGGTTGGCCACGCGGAAGGCCAGACTGTCCATCGGGCCGGAGGGCGGCACGCCGATGGACCAATAACCAACCCGGCCCGGGTAGTCCTGAATCATGGTTTGCGTGCCCGGCGACAACACATCGATGGTTCGCGGGGCAAAGCTGAACTGGTCGAGGTAACGGGTGGTCTGCTTGCCCGCAACGAATACGAAATCCGTGAGCACCTGCCGCAGGTATTCCAGGTTGGTTTCAATGCCGTAGACCTGTGTCTGCTCCAACGACTGACTCAATTGTGCCAGCGCGGCCGTACGGTCGATTCCATGGGCAATGACCTTGGCCAGCATCGGATCGTAGTAGGCGGAAACCTCCGTGCCGGTCTCGATCCACGAATCGATCCGGATGCCATCGGGGCTGGAATGATCAGGGAAGACGACGGAATTCAGCAAGCCGGAACTGGGTTGGAACTGCTTGCCGGGATCTTCCGCGTACAACCGCACCTGCACCGAATGCCCCTGCGGCGCGAACACGAACGACGCCAACGCAGGCGGTTCGCCCGCCGCCACGCGCACCATCCACTCCACGAGGTCGACACCGGTCACCCGTTCGGTCACGCCATGTTCGACCTGCAAGCGAGTATTCACCTCAAGGAAGTAGAACGCCGCATTCTTCACGTCGTACACGAATTCGACCGTACCGGCGGACTGGTAATTGACCGCTTGTCCCAGACGGGTCGCCGCGCCCCACAGCTCGGTGCGAAGAGATTCGTCCAGACCGGGTGCCGGCGTTTCCTCGATGACTTTCTGGTTGCGACGCTGCACGGAGCAGTCCCGCTCGCCCAGCGAGACGACCCGGCCTTTCCCGTCGCCGAAGATCTGCACTTCGATGTGTCGGGCCTGCTCGACGTATTTCTCCAGGAACAGACCGCCCTGACTGAAGTTGCTGCGCGACAGGCGCTCTACCGAATCGTAGGCTTCGTGGAGCTGATCTGCCGTCCAGCACAGTTTCATGCCGATGCCGCCGCCGCCCGCCGTGCTTTTGAGCATCACGGGATAACCGATGCGCTCAGCTTCCCGCAGGGCGTGGGCTACATCGTCCAGCAGGCCGGAACCGGGCAACAAAGGCACCGAATTTTTTTCGGCCAGCTCCCGTGCAGTGTGTTTCAGACCGAAGTCGCGCATCTGCTGCGGGGTCGGGCCGATGAATGCGATGCCCGCAGCCCCGCAGGCTTCGGCAAAGCCGGCGTTTTCACTGAGGAAACCATAACCGGGGTGGATGGCTTCGGCGCCCGTGGCACGCGCGGCTTCCAGAATTTTCGCCTGATCCAGATAGCTCTCGGATGCGGGTGCCGGGCCGATGAACACGGCCTCGTCGGCTTCTGCCACATGGCGTGCGTGGCGATCGGCTTCGGAGTAGACCGCCACGGAAGTGATGCCCATCTTCTTGAGGGTTCGGATGATGCGGCACGCAATGGCACCGCGGTTGGCAATGAGTACTTTATGAAACATCGGTAGTCACTTTCATGATCGGGGGATCATGAACTCCATGGGTTCGGGTCGTCCCAGAATAATTTAAGAACCGCACATGGGACGTCCCATGGGGCAAGTCGTCGGGTGGCAGGGCTTTGAGGTAAGGTCACTGGCCAAATACTCTTCCGACTTCAGTTCCAGATCAACACTTCAATTGGCGTTGGATTGTAGGCGTTGCAGGGATTGTTGAGCTGTGGGCAGTTGGAAATGAGCACGATCACGTCCATTTTTGCCGTCAATTCAACGTACTTGCCGGCATCTGAAATACCGTCTGCAAAGGTCAGCCCCCCTTCCGACGTGACAGGGACATTCATGAAGAAATTGATGTTGTGGGTGATGTCCCGCTTGCTCAGGCCGTATTCTTCATGCTCGGCAACGGCGAGCATCCAGCTGTCGCGGCAGGCGTGCATGCACTTGGTTTGTAGGCCATAACGCACCGTGTTCGATTCGGTGGCGCAGGCACCGCCCAGCGTGTCATGACGTCCGCAGGTATCCGCCACGATTTCGAGCATCGGATTGCCCTCGGTGCTGAGCAGCATGGTGCCAGCCGTCAGATACACATTGCCCTGTTCGCGGATGGTATCGATGGCGCTGTAGCGTTCGGTGGGGTTGTCTGCCCGGTAAAACAGGGTATCGGCGGCCTGATTGCCTTCCATATCCAGGATCCGTACGGTCTGGCCCTGCTTGACGATCTTGATGAAATAGTCACCGGCTTCGACGACCTGGCGGAAGGTGGCGGCTTCGGGTGTTAGCGTACTGTGCTTGATCATAGGGCCTCCTTAAGCGCAGGTATGTGCTGAACAGCACGTGGGTTGATACAACTCGGTGTTCTGGAACCCGCGCTTGTTTTCCACCCGTGAATTCATGCACAGGTCATCGTCGGCCACCGGATCAGCCGTCCATATCTGGTAGCGAACCGGTTTCTTGGGATAACTCGCCGCCGGGTTCATCGGATGCGGGCAGGTATGGAAAATCACCAGCGTATCCATCTCGAAGCGCAGCGCGATCTTATCGCCCGCCGCACTGTGCTGTTCTACAAACACCAGCGTGCCATCGTCTTCTACCGCCAGTTTGCTGAAGAGATTCAGGTTGGCCGCCATGTCCTTCTTGCCGAGACCGTACTTGGCCATCTCGACCAGGAAGCTGTCCACGCCGCTCAGGGTCCAATCGTTGCGAGCCTCCTGATAATGGCGCTCGGTCCATTTTTCCCGGAGCTTCTGCTTGCTCAGGTTGCCGCCCACGGTGTCGTGCCAACCCACGGTGTCCTCGACGATGGAACAGAAGATCCGCCCCATATCCGAATACAGGCAATGACCCTGGGTCAGCTTGAAGGTGTGTTGACACTTGAGCGTATCCGGTGCGTTGTACCGTTCGAGCGGGTTGCGTGGGTTGAAAAACAGCATCCCGACATTCGCCCCGCCGGTTTCATCGCTCAGCACAAGTTGGGTTCCCTTGGTCATCTCAAGCGACCAGTGGGCACCGCCGGGGATGACATCTTCGTAAATCATTTCGGCCATGAGTTTCTCCCGTATTGACGTGTTATTCGTACCGAGTATGTTCTCGTTTCTTTCAGGACCATTTCTTAGGTCAATGGGTGCAGCGGTGGCATTTGCGTGGTCGTCAGCTGTAAGCGCCCCGTAATCACCCCGCTGCAACTGATCATCTGATCGGCAATCAATTGCAGTTTCGTTGCCGGCCCCTGAACCAGGATGACTTCCATCGTCTGGTTGTCCATCAGGTGCACGTGCAGGGAACTGATCACTTCATCAACATATTTGTGTTGAAGATCGGCCAGATCCTTTTGCAAATTCGTGGTCGAGTGGTCGTAGACGAGGTTGATGGTCCCCGCCATGACATCGAACCCCAGGTCGGACTTATGTTCGACCAGTTGCTGGTTGATCATTTCGACAATGGCTTGCGAACGACTGTCGAAGCCACGCTTCATTACCATCCGATCCAGCTCATGCAACAGACGGGCAGGCAGCGAGATGCTGATTCGGCTCAACTCCCCTCGATTCAAATCATTCATGCTGCACTCCCCGATCTTCTTTCTTGGAACCCGTTAGAACAAGTGGCTGTACCGTTTGACTTCCCAAGCGGTCACACTCAGGTGGTATTCGGTCCACTCGCGACGCTTGTACCGCACGAACTCGTCCCGCAGTTCCTGACCGAGCACTTCGGTCACGAACGGATCGGCCTCGAACACGTCGATCGCCTCGGCCAGGTTCTGCGGCAGGAACTCGATCCCACGTGCAGCGCGCTCGGCTTCGGTCAGTTCGTACAGGTTGTCTTCCTGCGGCAATCCCGGATCAAGTCCTTCCCGGATGCCTTCCAGACCGGCTGCCAACAGCAAGGTCGCCGCCAGATAAGGATTCACCGCACCATCGGCGTTGCGCGATTCGAACCGTCCGCCGCCCATCGGCACGCGGATGGAGTTGGTACGGTTGTTCGAACCGAAGGAATTGAACACCGGCGCCCAGGTGAAGTACGGCATATCGCCCTGACGCACCAGTCGCTTGTAACTGTTGACGGTCGGCGCGAGCACGGCGCACAAGGCCTTGCCGTGCTTGATGACGCCCGCGATGAACTGGTAGCCCATCTTGGTCAGGCCAAGGCCGTGCGGATCATCGGCCGGATCGCAGGCGAACAGGTTCGATCCGGTCTCCAGGTCGTACAGTGACATGTTGAAATGCGCACCGGTACCCGTCTTGTTGGCAAACGGCTTCGGCATGAACGTCGCGAGCAGGCCTTCCTGCTTGGCGAACTCCTTGGCCATCAGGCGCAGGAAGGTGAAGCGGTCGCAGGTAGTCAGGGCATCGGCGTATTTGAAATCGAACTCGTACTGGCCGTTGGCGTCTTCGTGGTCGAACGAATACAGATCCCAGCCGAGGTCGTTGATCGCCGTAGCCATCTTGTCGAGCCAAGTGAACTGATCGAGGAAGCAACGCGCGTCGTAGCACGGCTTGGTCAAACGGTCGTCCGGATTCGGCACGCTCAGGCTGCCGTCTTCGTTCTGCTTGAGTACGAACAGTTCGGCCTCGATACCCAGATTCATGCCGAATCCCATCTCGGCCGCTTTCTCCAATTGCAGTTTGAGTGCGACGCGGGTGTTCAGCGGATAGGGTTCGCCGTGGAAGGTGTTATCAGCAGGCATCCAGGCCATCTCAGGCTGCCAGGGCAACTGGATGATGTGGTCCAGATCCGGAACGGACGCGATTTCGTCGTCATTGGGACGCTGCCCCAAACCATCCAGCGCGTAACCGGTGTACAGCTCGGAACCCTGCGCCATGTGATCCAGATGCGCCAGAGGCACAACCTTGCCCTTGGGGACGCCGTGGATATCCACGTAGGCGCCCAGACAGTACTTCACACCCTTCTCGGCAAGCGAGGCCTGGATTTTCTTGACACTGGACTTGGATTTCTTCTTAAAGCTCGCGTTCGATTTCATCATTAGACCTTTTGGCTCTGGGCATTTTTATTGAATTGCACGGCATCGTTGTAGCCGTGGGTTAAGGGCGGTTTTTCAACCAGACCCATACGAATCTTTTCCGACAGATCGGTCACCATCCATTCATAGAGCTGGCGACCATCCTCAGCCGTTGCTTTTGAAGGGGAACCGGTAACCCCGTTGAGGCTCGTTCGATTGACGGGATGAGAGAACACACAATCGGCCGTGCGATCCGGGTCATCCGCTTCATCCAACTTGTCCTCACGCACCAACTTCGGCGCCAGATACTGCATCAATGCGGTTTCAGCCGCATTGGCATGCCAGTCGTCGCCATCGGCATGATGGGCATCCCTGACCCGTGGACTGATCTGCGCGCTGTTGATCACCGCCACCATCAGTCCGTCATGCGCTGCCCGTAACATCTCAAGAGCGCAGCGCAACGGGGCCGCATTCGTTACGTGGCTATTGATGATGAACAGACGATTGATCCCCGCCGAATGCACCCAATCTCCGATTTCCTTGACCAGATCGATCAGCGTCTTCGGCTGCACCGCCAGCGTGCCGGGCCAGCGATGGGAATGCCCAACCGAACAGCCATAAGGCAAGGTGGGCAACAAAAACACACCCGTCTGCGCGGCAACATCCCTGCACAACTGCCCCGCCAACTCGCTATCCATGCCACATCCCATGTGCGGTCCATGCTGCTCCGTGGCGCCAACGGGAAGAATCGCCGCATCCATGCCATCGGCAACGATCTGGCCGATCTCTTCCCAGGTAAGTTGGTGCCACGTGCGTTCCATTAAAAAATGTCTCCGACCGCGTCATCCACGCGCACCATCCGAATCATGTTGAGGTGCTCGCCCTCTTCCTCATCCATGCTCTTCGGATGAATCAGCGACTCGATGTGCTTCTTGGTGGCAATGAATTCGGGCGTTTCCAGATGATCCGGCGAACGCGGTTGAGGAACAGGCACCTCGATAAGCTCCTGGACTTCGCCCGGGTGCGCCTTCAGCACCAGGATCCGGTCGGCGAGGTACACCGCCTCGTCCAGATCGTGCGTAATGAACACGACCGTGATGTCGATGTTTTTCCAGATTTCCATCAGATGCGACTGCATCCGGGCACGGGTCTGGGCATCAAGCGCACCGAAGGGTTCATCCATCAGCAGGATGCGCGGCTGATTGGCCAGTGCCCGTGCGATGGCGACGCGTTGCTTCATGCCGCCGGACAACTGATGCGGATAATGATTGGCAAACTTGCTCAACCCCACGAGATCGATCCATTGCAGCGCTTCCTGTTCGGGAAGCCCGCCGCGCCCAGAGACCTGCAGACCGAACATCACGTTCTTCTTCACGGTCAGCCAGGGGAACAGGGTGTAGCCCTGGAACACCATGCCGCGGTCCGGCCCCGGACCATCGACAGGGTTGCCATCCAGCAGAACCGCGCCGCTGCTTGCCTGCTCCAGACCGGCCAGAATGCGGATCAGGGTCGATTTCCCGCATCCGGACGGACCAATCACGCAGACGAACTCGCGCTTGTGCACCTTGAAGTTGATGTCCTTCAGTGCCGTGACCGGCCCTTGTGCCGAGTCGAAGTTCTTGCCGAGCCCTTTGACTTCCAGCACGACTGGACGCTGTTTCAACCGATCGAACCGAGCTCTGACCGCCTCGGACTGATCGAGGTAGCAGGGGGTATGGTTGGCGCTGTTTGTATCATTCACACTCATCTGATGTTCCTTCTAAGCTTTCTACTTAAATATCTATTCAGGAAGCTTCTATTCAGGCCTTGGCGCCGCGCTGCCACGGGAAGATCCGGCGGGACAACCAGGCGAGCAGCAAATCAGTCGTAATACCGATGAACCCGATCATCATGATGGCGGCATACACATTGTCGAAGTTCTTGTACCGGGCCTGCTGGGTGATGAACCAGGTGATACCCGAACTCGCGCCGATCATCTCGGCCACAATCAGGTAGGTCCACGCCCAACCCAGCAGAACACGTACGTCTCTGAACAGATCCGGCAGCATCCCGGGGATCACCACACGGAACAACAGATGCAACCGGTTGGCCCCCAGGGTCATGGCGGCCTCAAGCAATGAGGTGTCGAGTTTCCGGGTCGTATTCGCCACCACCAGCACTTGCTGGAAGAACGTGCCGATCACGATGATGGCAATCTTCGGGGCTTCATTGATCCCCAGGATGGCGACCGCCAATGCCCCGAACGCAGGAGCCGGCAGGTAGCGGAAAAACTCGACAAAGGGTTCCGTCAATCGTGAAAACAGATCGAAGGTGCCCGCTAAAATACCCAACGGAATAGCGATGAGCGAAGAAATTAGGAACCCGAGGAAGATCACGGAGATACTGTCCCCCAGGCTTTGGTAAAGCCATTTTTCATCCCGACGTTGCGGCGGCGTGGTGAATGCGGTGTAAAACGCAGTAGCCACAGCACCGGGAGTCGGCAAGTAGACCGGGTTGGCAGGAACGCCTTGCGGCGGTGCTTTACCTTCTTTTACCAACCGGTCCTGTTCCTTGTAGAACAGGTCCTTGTTCAGCAACATGCCGTCGCTGAAATACGATATCGAGCCCGGATCGGTGATCTTGATCATCGGGTGCCAAATCCCGGGAACGTAACTTACCAAGCACCAGATCAGCAGAGGGATACCAAAGCTCATCAGGGACAGCACGAAGCGTCGGCGCGGGGCCAGTGCCTGGCGAACAGCGAACCACGAGGAATGGGCCATAGAACTAATCTCCAATCAGGCTCGATTCATGAAATAACGTACTTACTTCATCTCTTCAGTCAGCGAAGGGTCAATGTAGGAATTGACGTCTTGTGACTCTTTGTAGACTTTGTTATCGACGTTGAACTTGTCCACGATCTCAGATGAGCCGTAAATCGAATCCAGGCCTGGGCCTTTCTTGAAATGCGACTTGGCTTCGTCCAGGGTCAGGATCTTGGTGCCTTGCAGGAAGGCTTGATATTCCGCTGGTGAAACGCCAACACGGGAAGCCATGATCCGAACCGCATCATCGTGGGTCTTAGGATCCTTGATGTAGTTGACCACTCGGTACCAGACCTTGATCACCTTCTCCCACTCGTCACGGTGCATCGCCAGGCTTTGCGGAGAAACAGCCAGTACGTCGTAGATCAGGCCGGGGGCATCAGTACTGGTGTAGATCGGCTTGGAGCCGGGCACCATTTTCAAGGCCACGCCAGAGTTAGGCTGCCATGCGGCGATCGCAGACACTTGGCCGGAAGCCAGAACCTGTGGGGTTTCGTTGGTCGGAACATTCACGAGCTCAACGTCTTTTTCGCTCATGCCGTTCTTGTGCAGGCCATTGAGCAGGAGCAGATGATCGACAAAACCGATCTCAACACCCACTTTCTTGCCTTTCAGATCTTTAAGAGAATCGATACCCGGTGCGCCAACGACCATGTCGTTGCCGTCGCTGTAATCGTTGATCAGAATCATCACGCTCTTCGCGCCGGTCGCACCGGTCACCAGGGCGTCGCCATTGGTCATGGTCACGGCATCCAGTTTGCCCGCCGCGAAGGCATCCATGGAGGCGGTATAATCGAACCAGTCGAATTTGACATCGACACCCGCATCTTTGAACCAGTTCTTTTCAATGGCCACTTGCCAGGCAACCCAGCCCGGCCAATCGCTATAACCAATCGTCAATGGCGCTGCACTAGCCATTGCACTGCTACCTAAAAACGCCGCACCCAAAACAACTCGAGACACCGCACGCAGGACAGACTTCATATCACACCTCTCTCTTGGTATTACCATTTCGACAAACAGTAATACTGCAATTGCAGGAACCAGGCCAAGAGAGATAAATAACTATTATTCAAATAGTTAACAAAAATAAGGTACAAAACGTAGCCCTTCTTGCGCACCATTTTTGTGCGCCATGACGGCTCGGCGCATCGAAATTAGTGCAGAGCCGAGAGCCCCCACTCCAGTCGAATGAGGGCTGGCAAATTCAAGGAAACCCTTGCGGGTTTTATGCGTCAAGCATGAGTGGAATCGTTAACGTAAAATTCGACGCCCTACTCGGTCGGATCATGGGCGTAGAACCGAGTGTTGTGTCGACAAAGGCAAAGGGCGCAATGATGAAAATTTATCTTTATGTAGTTATGGCTGTTCTCGTGGGAGTCTTCGTGGCACCGCCGAGTTTCGCGAGCAACAGCACATCCCGTGATACCCGCATCGAAGTTGTTTTCCCGCCATTGGTCAAAAGCCAAACGCTTGCCACCATGCGTCGGCATTTAGTGGGTATGGCCGCTATTCAGCACGATTTGGCAGAAAAGAATTTCGATGCAGCAGCTGAAGCGGCCATCGAGTATTTGGGCGTTAGTTCACTGTTGAATCGGCAATCCATGCACGATGAAATACGCTACATGCCGCCGGAAATGAAAAACCTCGGCGCAAACATGCACCGCGCAGTCGCACACTTTGTGGAAATTGTGCAGAACGCCAATGTAACCGGTGATATTCAGCCACCTTTACAAGCCTTGGCGGACATCACCCAAGCCTGCACTGCTTGCCATGCCGCCTATAAATTGCGGTAACGGACGGCCCTAACAAGAATCGGCATCCGACACCCTTCGCCCGCGACCGTACTCGGTCGTTGGTCGGAAAGCACGAACCCTGGTCTTAGAGGGCGGCAAGCCTGACAGGGCGCTTAGACCAAATTCCTGACTATCATTTTTATGGGTGCAGTCGTCCGTATTTCGGTCTAAGCGGTCGTTTTGCTCAAAGTCTCCGGCTGTCCGCCTAGAGCGGTACCTCGCACAGAAAACACGGATACTTCAATTCAGCCGACGGCAAATGCCTTCATCCACTCTTCGATTGGCATTGGTTTGCCGAACAAATAGCCCTGGAAATACTCGCAGCCATGCTCCAATAAAAACGTCTTTTGGCCTGATGTTTCAACACCCTCGGCTATTACACTCAGCCCCAGAGACTGACACATCGCGAGTATGGCGCGGACAATAGCCGCATCATTTTGATCCTGCTGGATATCCCGCACAAAAGATTGATCAATCTTAATCTGATCGAGGGGTAACCGTTTTAAATAGGATAAAGATGAGAAGCCAGTACCAAAATCATCCAATGAAAAGGTCACACCCAGTTGTTTTAAAACCTGTATACGTTCGATGACTTCATCAACGTTCGCGAGTACAACGCTTTCGGTTAATTCGAGTTTCAAACGAGTTGCATCAATTCCATATTTTTTTATTTGCGTCGATACTTGCTGAGTGAAATCTGGCTGCCGAAATTGGTGCGCACTCACATTGATGGCCAGAGTAATTGCTTGAGTTTCGGGTACCCGCTGCCATTGCTGAAGCTGAATACAGGCCTGCTCAAGCACCCACTCGCCGATGGGGATAATGAGCCCTGTTTCTTCAGCCAGCGGGATAAATATGCCGGGGGAGACGGGCGGAGCGTCCTCCGGAAACCAGCGCAGAAGGGCTTCGGCACCGATGAATCGCCCCTGCAAATCAACTTGAGGCTGATAGTAAAGGCTCAGCTCCCCATTCAGCATTCCGGCGCGCAACCCTGCCGCCAATCTGTTGCGCTCATCAATCGCAGTCTGCATGGATGTACTAAAAAACCGCTCGGTATTACGTCCTGCGCTTTTGGCTTGATACATGGCGACATCTGCCTGTTTCAGCAGCGTATCTGGCGCTGTTTCATTACCCTGAAACAAGGTAACCCCGATGCTACTTGAGCTGTAGTGCTTGACATTCCCATCCTTCAGAAGAAACGGCTCACTCAATGAGGCACGGATGTTGTCCGATATCTTCTTGGCCAGTTTGCCGGCCGTGATTTCGTCATCACCCAGTGACACTGCGATGACAACAAACTCGTCACCCCCCAGTCGAGTCACTGTATCTTCCTGACGCAGACTACTCTGCAATCTTTTCGCCACATTGCACAGAAGTTCGTCGCCAACATCATGGCCATGGGAATCATTGAGATCCTTAAAGTTGTCCAAATCCAGCATCAACAAGGCGGCATATTGGTGACTTCGGATGCTTGCCGCCATGATTTGATTTAGTCGATCGATCAAAAGACGACGGTTGGGCAGCCCGGTTAACGGATCAAAATAGGCAAGTTGACGAATTTTGTCTTCCGCCTGCTTTCTGGCCGTGATATCGGTGTACATACCGAGCAGCCCGGTAATTTTATTTTCCTTGTCGCGCAGGGGAACTTTCGAGGTGCTTAACCAGATAATCACACCATCCGGTGTTGTTTGAGGCTCCTCAATGTCCAGCTTTGGAATACCTGACTCGATTACTGCCTTGTCATCTTTGCGATATTGTTCAGCCTGTTCCCGCCAACTTAAGTCAAAGTCACTCTTGCCGATGAGTTCATCAGGACTGGATAGGCCCGCATCGTGTGCAAACTGTTCGTTACAGCCAACATAATGCAGATCGAGATCTTTCCAAAAAATTCGGAGTGGTGCGTTCTGGATAATCGAAGAAAGCAGATCTTTTTGTCTGCGCATTTCTTCGGCATTGGAGCGGTGCTGACTCAACAGATCACTCACTTTTTTGGTCATCAAGTTGATGCCCTGCTGAAGTTGACCCAACTCATCATCAGCAGGGTCCGGGATTCGTGCATTGAGATCACCGGACGCCACTAATTGCAACATATCCAAACTTGCATCGACCCGTCGCGTGATAACACGTTCAGCGATCAAAACTATGCCAGCCGATGAAAGCAGGATGAATACGAGCGAACCAATCGCCCCCCAAAGCATGATGGAGCGCTCCGCCGAGTTGATACCGGCTGTACTGATGGTTAGTACCAGATAATATAAAGGGGATTCGCTTTCTGCGTTGTGAATGTGCAGGACCGCAGTTAACGTGCCTGAACCCGATATGAAGCGAATATCCGGTTCTGTTGCAAAGAGCCAATTGCTGTCAAAACCAGGGACGCCCTGGGCTGGTCGACCGAGGTAGTCCAGTTTGGTGGAAACGATGACATAGCCATTACCACCAATAACCAACCCTTCTAAATAGGGGGCACCCACAAGGTCACCGATGAGTTTCTTTCGAGATAAAGAGCTGATAGGCAATTCATTATTGGACACCATCTTGCCAACAAGAATTAGGCGTTCTTGTGTTTTCTCAATCAACGCATGACTGTTCTTTTCCGCATAGGACAAACCAAACGCACTAAAAGCAGTGACCTCAACGAGAACCACCAATAGAGCAATGCGCGAAATTAAGCCGAGTTTGAATATTTTCATGGTTTGTAATGCGGTGTATCAGCTAGAGGCTCGAGCCGTGTTGTTTTCTCCTTGTCGTAGAAAACCTGTTCCGGAGGCACGCGGGCAAGAATTTCCTGCCCAAGCTCCGGATGAGCTGACCGAGGGTGCCAGGTGGCGATATAAATGGTTTGCTGAAGGTGATGACTCACTGGGTCTATCCACGCATGATAATCCTGCATTCGCTCTTTCGTAGTCCATTCCATATGTTCCAATTGCCGGATCACCGCGTGATTGTCGGTGGTTCCAGCCAGCTCAATCGCCCTGAGTAAGGCCTTCGTCGCGAAATAGGCTGAATAGGTCACATCGCCCGGGTAATCAAGCAAAGTTTGACCGTAACGTTTGCGATAACGATCCACGAACCCCGCCGTCCCCGGCGTATTAAGATTCCAAGCCCATGTTATTCCATATAGCGGACGCGGGACGCCTGGTGCGGGATAAAGCTCTTCCCAATCAACTTCCCCAACAACCCATAATTGCTTCTTGAGAACCTTGGGATCGATTTGGGAAAACAAACGGATTTGATTTTCTCCACTTATGCTCACTGCGACAATACAAGTGGGGATTGCTGCGACCTGTTTTAGCACCTTGGCGGGATCAGGCAGAGTCGAGGGCACCACGACTTCTCCCACAACCGTACCACCAAAGGCGGTTATGTATTGCCGAGATGCCTCGGCACTGCTACGCCCCCAGTCATCATCTTCCGTCAACAAGACAACGCGTTTGCGTTTTGTTTTGGACAAAGCATATTTGAGCAAGGCTTGATTAAAGTTTGCCGCACTGGCGTCGAACACGAATTTGGTTCGGTGGGCATTCTCTACAGACTCAGATGGCGCCGATGAGTTGGTGTTTATAAAGATGACCCCATACTTCTGGCATACGGCAGACATGCTTGCCGCAACACCGGAATCGATGGCACCGACCATGAAGCCAATTTTGTCTTGCGTGATCAGGTCAGTGGCGACCTGTACCGCACGATGAGTGTCCAACGTGGGGTTAGCGGAAACCATGACAATTTTACGGCCCAATACACCGCCATGGGCATTGAACTCATCAATTGCCATCTGTGCGCCGCGGTGATCGCCTTCGGCATGTAGGGCAAATCGACCCGTCGTGGGTGCAACATGAGCAATAATGATTGGCGCCTGATCAGCGCAAAAAGCGTTTCCGATTAAACCAAACCCATGCCATTGACCGCTAACGGCCATAAACACCAAGCCAAGTAGCGTTAATCGAAATACGCCCTTTATCATTTTAATCCCTTGATGGAAGCATCCGGATTGACGATGCGCCTGTACCCGCGGGTCAAACCTGTGATTCCAACTGCTCTAATAAACGAACCACTTCATCCGACAAGCGATCGACCTGAGGTAACAGCGCTTCTGCTTCGGCTTGCTTGCCGGCACGGTTGAGTTCAACAATGCGCTTGATGGTGGCGTGCAGATCGCTGTGGGGCTTTTCCAGTGCGGTCATTGCGGGGAGTTGGCCGAACTCTGCCAGGCCATCACCGTAATACCATTTGCCCAAGCTGCATTGATGCGGGTCGGTTGCTGCGGCACCACTGATGATCGATTCGTTGCCATCCAGATAGGAGCGAATCTTTGATTTCCAGGCAAGATGCACTGACTTTATCGCAGTGAAACTCGCGCCTTTGCCAACGCGAAACGCCGAGAGCAATCCGCCCAATTGTCCTGAGATATCGGCAATCTGTACACCCAGTCTCGCGTTTTCATGACTGAGGCCAGTTGCCTGCTCGGTCTGGCGACTAATCGTATGAATATTGCGATTCATCTCCTCTGCGACCATGCTTTGCTCTTCCGTGGCGGTTGCGATCTGGGTAGACATGTCACCAATCTGCGTAATTGCGCCCGCAATCTGTCCGAGGGCCATCTCCGTGGCTGCAGCTTGCTCTTTGACCGCATCCATCTGCTGATGCCCGGCATGCACCACATGAACGGTAGATTCAATCCCGCTACGCAGCTTCCCGATCATGTCCCGGATATCGATGGTTGATGCCTGCGTTTTCGCAGCCAATGCCCGCACTTCATCGGCGACCACCGCAAAGCCACGTCCATGCTCACCGGCCCGGGCGGCTTCAATAGCGGCATTCAATGCCAAGAGATTGGTTTGATCAGCAATGCCGCTGATCAGCTTGACGACATTTTCAATCGCGGTGCCTTGTTCTTTCAGGGATTCAATCGACCGAGCCGCGTTATCCAGTTGCCCGGCCAAGGCGGTGATTGCCTGGTGCGTGCGATTGATTTGGCTCTGCCCCTCGTCGGCTTCCTAGTGCGCCTGATTGACGGCTTCTGCTGTATGCGCCGCATTGCGGGCGACGTCCTGCACAGTAGATGTCATCTCATTCATGGCGGCGGCCACCATGTCTGTTTGTTCCGATTGTCTGGTGAGGCCATGCACTGACTGGCTGCTGCTGTCCGACAGGTTGCTCGCCACAGCGGAAAGCTTGTCGCCGGTTTCCACGAAGATGCCAATCAGGGTGAACAGTCGTGCTTGCAGCGATCTAACTGCTTCATTGATTTGACCAATTTCATTGCCACCCGTTGAATCGATATGCGAGCGCAGATTACCTGTAGTCAATTCATGCAGATTGGCGTTGATCTTTTCCACAGGCTTTAAAATGGCGACAATCAAGGTATACCAAGCTAGAGGCAATACAACATCAAAGACCCCCATGAACCATTCGAACCAGGCCGGGTGAAATCCATCCAAACGGGCGACCAATGCGCCGACTTGAATCAGCGTGAAGAAAATCACCACCCAGAACATCGTGCGACGGATCGACCAGTCCTGCAGGTGCCGCCGTGTCTTGGGAACCTTTAAGCTCGGGTCGCGATTCATCTGCGCATAAAGCCGTTCGGCCGCCTTGATTTCCTCTGCTGTCGGTTTGGTGCGCACCGACTGGCAGCCGATCATCCGCTCGCCATCGAAAATCGGCGTGACATAGGCTTTGACCCAATAATGGTCACCGTTCTTTGCCCGGTTCTTGACCAGTTGGTTCCAGGTCTTGCCTGCCTTGATCGTGTCCCATAGATCTTTGAAAGCTGCTATGGGCATATCGGGGTGCCGGACTATGTTATGACTCGAACCCACAAGCTCTGCCTCAGCAAAGCCCGAAATTTTCACGAAGTCATGATTGGCGTAGGTGATCACCCCTTTCATGTCGGTTGTGGTAACCAGATAGGTATCTTCGGGATAGTCGATATTGCGTTGGGTAACGGGCTGGTTATTTTTCATGTGTCATCCTGATAGTCTGAAAAACAAATTACATTACGTACTTTAAGGTTATCGGCCAGAGGCCTGAAAACATGATCTATTTAAGAACGATGGAAATTGACGACTACTCGATCAGTGAGATGAGCTGCTGTTCAATTCTCGAAATGTGTTGTTGCGCCGTATGGTGATCAACCTGTGTTATTGCTTGATGCATGGCCTGATGGGCATGATCCAGTTCGCTGCCGACTAAACCTTGCGCTCGGACGAAATGTCCAACGCCACAGCCAGCAGGATCTTGTGCGTTATTTTTCATCCAAGGCACCTGACGCTGCCACTTCCAGAATTTTGCCCAGGCACCGAGTGCTGTTTGCGGAAGCTGTGGATCAATCTTCCATTGCCAGCGGGAAACCCATAGGGGCAAATCGGCCGCTGGCATGGGTCTGGCGATTTCATATCCCTGGCCTTTGTGCGCACCGAGAATAGCCGCGACTTCTATCAGCCCCGGATTTTCCAGCCCCTCAATCACCACCGAAAGTCCCAAGTCGCGGCCCAAAGTGGTGATCGCATGACTAATACCCAATGCCTTTGAAGAGCCCTCAAGGCACCCCTGCATAATCCCCCGATCCACTTTGATTCCTGCGAATGGCATCAGGTGCAAACGTTGCAGGCTGCTGTATCCAGAGCCCAGGTCATCCATGTCCAACTTCACGCCAATTTCCGCCAGTTGCGCAATCGCCCGGTCACGTCGCTCCTGGCTGGGCGGCGCCTTGGTTTCCAGTAGTTCAAGATGCAGCCGTGATGGTTCTATGCCGCTGTTTTGCAATGCACGGGTGACCCAATTCGGGCATTCGGGATGCACCAGTATTTCCGGCGGCAAGTTGACGTTGAGCCGTAAACTCAACCCATCGCGATCCCAGAGAGCCACCTGCGTCAGCGCTTGGGTCAGACCTCGTGAGAACAGTTCGGCTAATTCACTCTGGCCAAACCAAGGCAGAAACTGTCCCGGAGATAAAATATCCCCGCTGGGTATCTGTAATCGAGCCAAGGCCTCTACTTTGACGACAGCGCCAGAAACCAGATCAATGATGGGCTGGTAAAACATGACCAACCCACCCCGTGTTAGCTGAGTGCGATAGAAACGGCGCTCGGTGTAGCAGATGCCGCTAATCGCCCCTTGAGTGTCATTGGCGCGCCTGTAAGCTGTATTCAAGTGCGCAATGATGCCCTGAATAATGCGGTTCAGTGGGGCGGCATTGAATGTATTTGGATAGGGACTGGTTAAACACAATATAGGCAGGCTGCGTCCGCCAGATTCAGTTATAGGGATGGCGATGGCGCTTCGCACACCCGACTCTGCGGCAGCTTGACGCAAGGCGGGGGATTCATGTTGAGCAAAATTTGCCACCCTGACCGGACGGTCTTCTCCTGCCGCCTGGATGAAGCATTGCATCATGCCGGATAATTTCTTATCGGGATCATGTCGTTGGATGGCCGACCAGTACCGCTCGTAATCACCACTGATGAACTCGGCCACAAATACCTGTTCCGTATCTCTACGCACAAAGCCGCTACCAGCAATCCCCGGGATTTCGAGGAAAATGTCCAATACCCCCCGGATAATATCCGCCCAGGGCTGAGGACTTTGGCAAAACGTCATCAAGCTTTGCTCAACGCGATCAATTTGAGCCTGATGGGCATCCATTCGCGCAGTTTGCCACTGAAGATCAGCTTGAAGCCGGTGTGTGACGATGTGCAGCAGAGTGGATCGTTCCACCAATGAACAGGGTAACGACAAGATCGTTTGTGAGACTTTTTGCAGATAGAGGCCAAAGGCATGCACAAGGCTGCTGGCCGGCACACCAATAATGGCATGCATGTCACCCGCACGCTCAGCGGCAGCCTGCCGTTTCTCCACATGTGCATCTGGATCGATTATCAATCTCAGATGTACTGCCTGAGATTGGTGCAACTGATGTCGCTCATTTTCAGAAAGAATGGCCAAGACCTGGTGAGACCCTGGGTCTTGATCCAGACCAAAATAAAAAGACGTCACCACATTATCAATGGATGGTGTCAACTCAGCAGAGTGTGCGCGCAGAATTTTGCCCAGGTGTTCACTGTCCATAAACCAACGGACTCCTTGTTCGTGTGGTAGGCACTTGTTGCAATCTCAATTCCATTTGCAAAATATGGTTTATGGCATTTTAGGTCAACTGAAATTAGCTTTGCCAGCTATAAAAGTGTCGTCATGTGATCTGACCGGCTGACCATGCACTACTGCGGGTAGCCACCATGCGAGGCGGGCAGGAGGCGGGCAGGTCCCTCCATGGCGCACGCCGGTGTGAAGGATCCAGAACACGGCATTGATAAATTGAACCTACAGTTGTCTTGTGCAACCCCGCCCCCAACACCCGCTCGCCCGGGCAAGTGGGGTTCGAGCAAGGGCCAATGCCTGTCAGAAATGTCGTGTCGATGAAGCGTCCCTGGCATATCAACGACATCACTGTTGCAAACAGCGCCATATCTCATGACGACCCTATCTAGTAGTGTCTTGGCACTTTTTAAATCTGGCATGTCTTAGGTTGTAAATCCCTCGATCTTGACCAAGGGATGACGTTATGAAAATCCAGTCCGTTTTTGATCGGCTCAGTGAGACCTTTGATGATGCAGAATGAAACGAGTACCGATCCACTGAGTGGACTGACTTCGGAAGAAGCGCAACGACTACGCGACCAGTTCGGGCCGAACTCTATTCCCGAGCACAAGGACAGCCCCTACAAGCTCTATTTCCTCAAATATTGGGCACCAGTCCCCTGGATGCTGGAAGCGGTTGTTATCCTGGAACTGATACTGAAGCACTGGACACAGGCGGTGATTATCGGGTTCCTTCTTGCGTTCAATGGCACGCTGTCCTTCATTAGCGAACAGCGCGCACAAACGGCACTTTCCCTACTGCGGCAGAAGCTGCAAATCCTGTCCAGAGTTCGTCGTGATGGTGCATGGCAAACACTGCCCGCTGCCGAGCTTGTGCCCAGCGACGTCGTTCATGTTCGCGCAGGAGACATTCTGCCCGCAGATATGGAGTTGCTTGAGGGGCGGGTTTCACTTGACGCCTCCACCCTGACGGGTGAGTCCCTGCCTATGTCGCTTCACGAGGGCGACACGGCCCAGGCCAGTTGCATCGTTCAAAGAGGAGAGGCTACGGGCCGGGTAACTGCAACAGGAAGCAATACCACCTATGGACGAACCGTCGAACTCGTTCGGCAAGCAAGCGCGCCCAGTAACATGCAACGTACGATCTTCAGAATTGTTCGCTATCTAGTCGTTTTAGATATTGCTTTGTCTTCTGTCGTTTTCTTGTATGCCGTTTTTACCGGTATGCCGCTGTTGGAAACCCTATCATTTGTGCTTTTGTTACTGGTGGCCTCGGTACCCGTAGCATTGCCTGCAACCTATGCGTTGGCCAATGCGCTGGCGGCTCAGGCACTATCGAAACGAGGGGTTCTGGTGACACGTCTCGCCGCTGTGGAAGATGCAGCCGCCATGACAACACTTGTTTCAGATAAAACGGGCACCCTGACACAAAATCGCCTCACGCTGGTGCATATCGAAGCAGTGCCCGGCGTAACACCATCGACCGTACTGTATTCCGCCGCCATGGCCAGTGACGACAGCACCCAGGATCCGATCGACCTTGCGATATTGACTGCATTCAGGGCAAATGCAGAGGCGCAAGAATTGGTTACCCCCGCTTCGACACGTTTGATTTTCACCCCTTTCGATCCTTCTACCCGGCGATCCGAATCCCTATTTATCGCCCATGACAACAAACATCGGTTTATCAAAGGTGCCGCAAACGCCGTGGTGGAGACAGGTGCCCATGCCCCGCCTGGTTGGCTTGATTCAACGTATGAGCAACTCGCGGCTGATGGCGCACGGTTGTTGGCGGTCGCCGCAGGGAATGTGGACAACCCGGAGTTTATGGGGCTGATTGCTCTGTCAGACCCACCGCGACAGGATGCTGCCGGATTGATTGCTTCATTACGCAATCTTGGTATCCGGGTACGCATGGCGACGGGTGATGCCGCCGTCACGGCGCGCGCAATTGCCGGCAGTCTTGGTTTGGGGTCACGCATCTGTGATCAAGAATCGATCAAGGCACTGGCACACAAGAATATGAATTCCGACGCAATCGGCGATTGCGACGTTTATGCCCGTGTGTTGCCCGAAGACAAATATCGTTTGGTTTGTGCATTGCAGGCCCAGCACGAGATTACCGGGATGACCGGTGACGGGGTCAATGATGCGCCCGCCTTGCGTCAGGCAGAGCTGGGAATCGCTGTGGCGAGTGCCACGGATGTGGCCAAGGCGGCCGCTGGTATCGTGCTGACTCACCCGGGACTCACCGGCGTACTCGATGTAGTGAAAACCGGGCGCGAAGTCCATCGGAGGATGCTGACCTACACGCTGAACAAGATCGTGAAAACAATGGAAATCATCGTATTTCTGACGCTTGGCGTCCTGTTTTTCCATGATTTCGTGATCAGCCCGATCCTGATTGTCCTCTTACTGTTTGCCAATGATTTTGTGACCATGTCCATCTCAAGCGATCGCGTCGAGTCACCACATCTTCCCCAGCGATGGCAAGTTGATCGACTCATGATCACTGCTGGCATACTCGGGATGGTTTCATTGGTGTTTTCATTATCGCTGTATGCCTATGCCCGGCAGAATTTGGGGTTGAGCGCACCCCAGTTGCAAACATTGTTGTTCCTGATCTTGGTGTACACCAACCAGGCTGGGGTGTATGCCCTGCGAACCGATGGCTCATTATGGAGCGTACGACCCGCGTCTTATATGGCTTGGGCAAGCGCAGTAGATCTAGTGGCGGTCGCGCTTTTGGCAAGCATGGGATGGCTGATGGCAGCACTGCCATTTACGCTCGTGATGATGGTGCTGGGTGCCAGCCTACTGTTTCTGCTGGCACTGAATACCATCAAGCAGTGGGTGTTTCCTCGGTACGGATTGTCTGCCAACACCTGACCGTAAGTTACCCATCAGGAAGGATATGTGAACACTTCTTCGACATCATGCTGGGATAAAGGTGATGGCTTCAAGGAATGGCTCGGCGGTGATTCGGACGAGGAGTGTATTTTGCCCGCAGGAACGGCATTAAAACGGCAAGGAACAAAACACTCAAGCCGGTGTCATTCGCGACGAGGCTCGCGGACGTTCACAGTCCGCGTTCAGTCTTGTCATGCTGTGAGGAAAGATCGGTGGATGTCGCTACCGTACCGATGGATGATCTCACGCTTGGCGACCTGATGGGCTTCCTCGCTCCATGGACGGGCCGACCGGGCCACCATGCGTCGTGACAACTCGTCGGCGATCACGTCCAGAAACAGTTCCGCCAGCAGCATCCGGGCGGAATCACGAAACCGGCCGCGCCCGTCCACATAAAGCTGCACCGTCGGTGCCGTCGTGTTGATGATGACCTTGCGATCCTCCGGACTGTACACCGCCCGGTCGACTTCGTTGTCCAGCGCGCGGAAATCGTAGCCCGAGAACAGGATGACGCCATGATCGTGCTGCGACCGCCGCCGCGCGTCGCGCGTCGCTCCAGCGACATGGTGATGGTGCGCGGAGGCCTGCTCGGCCACCACCACCTCGCACAGGGCCAGGTACGGCCCCGCCGTGACGGTGAGTTCGCCACGCTCGCCCGAGCGTTCCCCCGTGACGGTCCAGGTCAGGGAGCGCCCGTTCCCAAGTTCACCCACAGGCAGTTCCATCAAGGCCGGCTCGATGCGTATCGTCCCCGGCTGGGTGTAACTGAATTTCAACACCGCATCGGCAGGGATGCGGGCCGGATCCACCAGCAGGGTTACCTGAAAGGGATGCCCCGGCCGACGATAATAGAAGGGCGTGGAGAAACGCAGGGCGTCCGAAAGCCCGTTTTCGACCGCCACCGCTAACCGTTCCTCGTCCGGATCGACCGTAATGCCGAGGTCGTGGATCGCCACTTCGCTCATGTGCCGCAGCAGATGATCAATCATCTCGCTGGTGCGGCCAGAGGTCGTCGCGTGCAGCAAGTGCCGGAGCCGATCCAGCTCGGCCTGCACACAGGGGGCGATCAATTCGCTCACCGCGCGGGAAAGCGCCTCCACAAAGCCGTTGCGCAGGTTCAGGCCTTCGCGCTCATCGCTGATGATGGCCTCGCCCTCACCCAGCTTTTCAAGCAATGCCGGGCAACGCAGGCTGCCGAACAGGTACTCCGTACCCACCTTGTTCTCGAACGCGAACAGCTGGCAGTCCAATACGGCCTCGCCGGAAACCACCACCAGGCCATTGGTTCGCTCGTCGCCCCGCAGGGTCAGCTCGGCGTCAAGGGCACGCTTGAGGGTGAGGGTGAAGGGATACTCCTGCCCTTCGTACGAGAACGTACCGGGAAGATCCGGTCCCAGCAGCAACGTTGCCGCGGGCTCCTCGTAGCGCACGTCGAAGCGGCGGCCGTCCACACGGCCCTCGTGCATCTCCTGCAGAACCACGGCGCGACGCACGAGCACCTCGCGCAGGTAAATGTTGTCGGCCAGCGAACGAAGCAGCGATTGAAACTGGGAGATGTTCGCGTGCGGATTGTCGACCACAATGGTCACCCGCGTACCGTTAACGGAAACCCCGAGCCGGTCGCGATCGTCCGCCTCAACAGGGCGATCGCCCTGCCCGTCGTCGTACAGGTAGCCGCCGTTCTCGCCACGGAACAGCTCGATGCGGGTGTAGCGATCGTCATGGACGGTCTCAATCCAGCCGTAGCCAAGGCCGAAGATCGCCTGCTTCAACCCCCGGCCGAAATAGCCCCGCCCACCGCCCTCGCCGGTCGCCAAACGACTGTGCGCCCCGCCATAACTCAGAATGCGGAGGGCCTGCTCCCGGGACATGCCCTCCGCCTGGTCGGTCACATTCAGCACCGCACCGGCCTGGTGTCGCTCATACTGCACGAGAATTTCACCGCCCGCTCCACCAAGATGCAGGTAACTGTCGTCGCTGTTGGTGATGAGTTCCACAAGCGCCTTCTCCAACGAGGCAAAGCGGCGCGAATCGATATCAATGACCCGCTGATCCACAGGGATTTCTGCAACAGGCATCGTGACTCCTTGATAGGGTTTTACCCCGTTTTCACGGACGGTTATAAAAAGGCTGAAACTTCTGATCCTCTCTAGCGAGTCTACGTCGCATCCGTGGATTGTGGAACCTAGACATCTGACTCAGTGGTCAAGTTTAGTTGGAGTTATTGGCCGAATTTCGAGCAGAAATAAGATGGATAATTGGGGTCAGAGTAAAATTACGCACCCTTCGACTCATTAGGCTTCCTGCCGCGCCGGAGCGCCTCAACCCGTCGGCCAGTCAACCGGGCGACTTCTTCCTTAAATCGATCATTCCCCAGCGCCATGTTCCGGTTGGTTGCTGATCGTATGGCATCAGCGTGTTTCGGGTCGACATGGGCCTTGAATAGTTCGCGGTATGCCGATGCGCGTGTTTCCGTTGCCGGACCGAGCTTGCGATAGACCGCATGAGGTGACCAAAAGGATGCCGGGCGCCCAAAGCCATTGGAACGGAAGCTGGACCAGGCATACTCCCCCGGCTGGTTGACCATCCCCGCGCGAACGGGATTCAACTCGATGTAGCGCTGGCAGACGAGCAGGTAGTTTTCCGCATCAACAACGCAGGAGCGGAACCGGCCTTCCCACAGAGTCCCGGTTCGTTGGTAGGTGTGGTTGAAGTAGCGGACATACCGCCGCCCTAACGACTGCATCAGTGACGAGATCCCATCGACCGTGTTCGGGGTAGCCAGCAGATGCACATGGTTGGTCATGAATACCCACGCATGGATCGCGACGCCGTATTTGCGCGCGTATTCATCCAGCCACCCGGCGTAAGCGGCGAAATCTTCTACACCAGCGAAGCAGACCTGCCGGTTGTTGCCACGCTGGATGATGTGTTGCGGGACATTAGGCAGACAGATTCTTGGCAATCTTGCCATGTTCGAATCTCCTTCCTTGGAGAGGATCAAGTTTCAGAGGCGTTAATTTTACTCTGACCCCAATTATTTGCGTATTCGCCAGCGATGACAACCTTGTCTCCATCTGGTAGTTGGAGGGTCTTCCAAATGGCGAGCTTTCGAATGGGATGTTTCATTTGAGCGGCCTTGCGTTACTGAACCATTTGGTGAACTGGATAGGACTGTCCGGAATGCTTCTTATCTGAAACTGCACGCCACCGCCGCCACTATCAGCCTCCTTTAAGATATTGTTGGCAACACTAACTTGCATCTTGGCCCCTGAGGGGATTGTCACGTCGGTGATCATGTCTGGAGTCTGCGGCAAGCTATATTTGCTGGCAATTTGGCTTGGTGTAAGACTTGCGATGTCACCAGCTTTCATGACCCAAGAGTGAACTTGTCCCGATCTACCATTCTGAGAATGTACACGTACAAATTTATCCGTTTGTGTTGTTGATTGGTATTGATTACTCCTGCGCCCTTATAGAGCAACTAATCGAGATTATATGTAAATTTATCTTCCCAACCGAAACCTTCGTCTTGTAATCGAACTCGCTCCAAGATGGCGACAATTTTTTCAAAGGTATCGCCTAACACCTTCTTAGACATGGCAGAGTTTGTCCAAACCAAGTATGCGGGACGCTCAACACTCGCACTGAGTAAGTCCCAAAGGGCATCAAGATTATGACCGTAGTACTTCTGAACACCTAGAGCTTGAGCAAGCTGCTTATGAAAGTCCTGTTCACAGGCTATACGGTCACCCAAAATCTCAATTTTCATTTCCACGTACCAATTTTCGTGACGGTCTTGTAATGGTCGGTAGTTATATAAAGCAACCCATCACTCGAGTACAGCAGCCTGGTTCCTGGTTGATTGCTTCTAGACATAGTGTTGCTTATCCCGATGTCGACTTCACGCCAAATGCGACCACTTGCAGTGGGCAATACATTAGTTGAGTTTTCAAAAACGTCACCTCCAAATTACCCTCCTGGCATGGTGTTGTTCAGGGCTTTTCCTGGTTTCCAACCATTCTGCATAGCCTCTGTTTTTGTCATATAGTTGCTTGGCAGCTGGCCTGTAGCTTTCAAGCTATCAACAACTTCATTTGCAGCCTGAGTTGTTTGAAGGTCGAGTTTTAGGCTCGCAGCTGTGGCGGCATTAGCCGCGACCGCCTTGCCAATCTTGGTCCCATCATTCAAAACCGCTGCCGACCTGGCCGCATCAGAACCGGGCAACACAGTCATCAGAATGTTAGCACCTTGCTCACCTAAAGCCTTGCTTGCGGCGTAGCCGTTGCCACTCTCGTAGTCTTTTGCTAGTTGCTCGCGTTGTGAGGGTGTTAATGCCCCTGCCAGATACTGCCATTGGCTGGGTGTCGAGATAACATGCCCGAGTGCGTCAAAGTTTGCGCTGATCTCTCCCCGTGCGGTCGGGTCCCATATGGCCTTGATGCCGGTCCATGCCAGGTCGGCTGTGCCACTGATGGCGCTCCCCACTGCATCGCCGGCACCTGCCAATTTCCCAACAGTCGTCCCACTCATGGTCCCCAGAGCCAACTGCTGGGTTTTGCCCGATTGGTAGTTCACCGTTCCATCACCTGTCGGGCTATTTACGAAGACGATGCCGCAGTTGGGGCCCACACAGGCGTCGTTGCTGCGGGCATAACCCGCTGCGGCAGTACGTACCAGTTGCCGAACTTGGTCACATTGAGCGCTTTGTACGCCTTGACAGGCGGCTAATGTCTGATCGCTGGAAATGTCTTTGGCTTGAAGGGCCTGGATTTCCTGTTGGCAATCGGCCCCACATTGACCTCGCGCTCGATCCTGTTCGAGCTGTTGCAGGCGTTGCGCATCAGCGTGCGCGAGATAATTGTTCTGCGCCGCATTGGCCCCGGTATTGGCGGCGATACAATTGGGGGTCA
This sequence comes from uncultured Halothiobacillus sp., assembly GCA_964655215.1. Classification (GTDB taxonomy): domain Bacteria; phylum Pseudomonadota; class Gammaproteobacteria; order Halothiobacillales; family Halothiobacillaceae; genus Halothiobacillus. Next base: position 113,936 of record CAZZMW010000009.1, on the reverse strand, counting down.
GAGCGCTATTTTTACTCCGACCCCAACCATTACAATTGTTATTCTCCTAACCACTCTTCAGCATGATTTCGCGACAGAGCGCCAAGCTCTTGTGTAAGCCGCCGCAGACTTTCTTCTTTAGCGGCCAAACGAGAGATCATTGCCTCAATCAATCCTGTGGCCACTGCTGTGACAAGCTTCTGATCACTACTGGCCATCGCCGATTCGATCAGTGCAAATATTCGGCTATTCACATCCGAGTCGGTGCTCTCGAAATCATCAGCTATGCGGTCGCCAAGTGCCTCGAATAATGCGATTACAGGAGGATTATCAGGGGACCAATACTCATAAACCTCTTTATACGCCGCCCGCAACCCTAAAGTTTGATGAACTAGCGTATCGACAAAGTCTTGATAGACCGACTCCATTACCGTCCCTCCAAGGCATTTTTCATATCAATAATAAGATTCTCTGCCGCAGCACGATCACCTGAACTAGCGGTTGGATTTTGATTCAGCCAACGTTGAAGCTTAACGATACTCTCGCTCGCTTTTTGCGAATGGAAGGCTCCACCAACTGACTGCCCCGTTGCAAGCTCTTGCCGCACAGCAGCAGCAGTGCTGCCACTGCCAACTGTAGCGTTTGGTCGGTACAGTTTATCTACTATTGAGGATAGAGCGGGATCAGTTACGGCAGGCTTATCCATAGCAGCTCTTAACTCATTCTTATATGCTTCATGTAATGCTCGGTTAGCTGCTCCACTGTTTGCAACATCCCCAAGCGCCTTCACCGGTGCACGCAACAGCGAAGCAACTTCTCCGAGGCCAATGCCACTGAACAGACCAAGTCCTGCATCTTCCAAATAGCTTGGCGTGGTGAACATATGTCCATAGTTCGCCATGGCAGCTGTCGTGTCGCCCGACCTACCGTATTCGGTCATTGAATTAAAGTCCAGCTGCCACTGCGATGCGCTGAATATCGTCGCCTGCTGCCCGGATGTCATCTGGGAGAAGTAGGCCCATTCGGTTGGCTGCATGACCATCGTTTCGCCATTGGGGCTGACGACGGTGTAGCTTGCAGCGCCGTCTTTACCCATGTTGGCCGCAACCCGATAACCGCCTTGGGTCATACCGAGATAACGAGCGTTCGTACCTTCGGTCAGACTTAAGATGGCACCGCAGTTCACACCGCCCGGATTCTGCTGACAGGCCTTCAGGTCCTTTTCATAGGTGTCGTAATGCGCCATGTAGTTGTTCTGTGCCGCATTGGCACCGGTATTGGCGGCAATGCTGACGCCTTCGGCACCAAGCCCTGCGGCAGCCGCAGCAATGCCGCCCATCATTTGGGCAAAGGCGATGGTCTGGTTCGGATCGGTTCCGCCATAGAATTGGGCGGACAGTTCACCCACCACCGCACTCAGTGCACCGGCACTACAACCTTGACCGGTACTGGTGCCACTGCCAGCAGCACTGGCGCCTGCCACTCCTGCGGCACAACCTACGATGGCATGAGCGAATTCATGGGCGAATTCGTTGACGTTGCCGTTGGTGTTGAAGTCCCCGCCAAGCAGAGTCTGATTACCGATCCAGTCGGCACCCTGGGCCTGTGCGGCACCGAGGATGCTGGCCACCACATTGGTGCGGATATTGGTTTGCAGATCAGTGCCGGTGATGGCGCTGTTGACGGTGGCCCGGGCAACGCCATCGATCAGGTTCTTGCCCATGTTCTTCATGAAGCCATCGCCGACCTTGACATCGTTCAGGCGGAAGGCGTTCTTGCCTTCGCCGAAGGTGACTTGACCAATACCGCTAAGCACCCCGGCGGTGACAACGGCTGTGGCCAGTTGGAGGACGTTCTGATTTAGGAACGGGGTTCAAAACCCCGAAACGCTATTTTTACTCTGACTCCAATTATTCAAGCCGATTAATGGGTCCTGAGCCTAAGTCGGAGACTGAGATGGGTTATCCTGCATTCCATATTCACGGCGCGCAAAGACCAATCCGTCGAGGCGATCAATATCCGACATCCGCTGATCTGAATAAACGCACTCCTCAATAACAGCTACTATCTCTGAAGATGAACTGGTATTGCTCAAAACTTCGCTAACGACCATAGACAGACTTTCGTAATCAAAATCAGATGGAATCCGGTCGAGATAATATCGCACCGTCAATTCACCCGTTTCAGAATAAGCTACAGCAATAGCTCTAATCTGTGGGTATACCTCTGAAATTAACGCACTCTGAAACCACAAACGAAGCCAGTCTGGAATATTTCTTTTCAATACAACCTCCCTAGAACTGATTTGGATTTGCGGGGATGATATGAACCCCGTTCTTACCTTGGACAACCTGTCCATACTGGGTTGGTCCAACAAGGGTGCCGTTACTCTTGAAGTCCCCAATAGGCGATCCAAAATCAATAATATATGAGGTTGTGTTTCCCCGAGGTATCTCGCGGACGATTGGATACTGGCCGCTATGAACGCCATCCAACAACATTTGAGGATCGGCCGTTAAAGTGCTTCTGGTCGGATCGTAGTTATTGGCTCCTAGTTTATGCTTGTCCTGCGCACCTGAGTGGATGTTTTTTTGCAGATCATCGGGTACGGCTATTCCATTTGTGGCAACACCCCCCGTTTTATTTGCACCTTGGGCCATTTCTCGCCCAAGCAAGGCAGCTTCATCGGTAGAAGTTGCTACCCGTCCCAACACACCAGCAGGTAGGAACGCGGCCCCCATGCCAATCCAGTAATCCGGTTGGGCCAGCATATGGGCATAGTTTGCCATGGCGGCTGTAGTGTTGCCTGCCAAACCATACTCGGTTGCTGAAGTCAGGTCTAGTTGCCATTGTGATCCGGCAAATATCGTCGCCTGCTGTCCGGACGTCATCTGGGAGAAGTAGGCCCATTCGGTCGGCTGCATGACCATCGTTTCGCCATTAGGGCTAACGACGGTATAGCTTGCAGCGCCGTCTTTACCCATGTTGGCCGCGACCCGATAACCGCCTTGAGTCATACCGATAACATCTGCATACCTCCTTCCTTGGAGGTTCTTCAGAAAGTATGCGGCCCTTTATGAATTTATATTTTCGTGCGATGGAAAAAGGCAATCAATGACTCATTGATCCCTTCTTTTTGGGTACTTCTCACCTCCGGCTCTTGGGCCATCAGAGTTAAAGTGTCCACAAAATCCTGAGAACTCCAATCGGGTTGGCTGGAAGTTAATGATTCTGACCCCATTGATTCAAATGAGCAATGCACCGACCACCGTAATCTTGCCTCCCAAATTCCTAAATTTATCAATCGTTAACTCTTCGACAATGGTGCTTTCACCAGTTTCGCAACATGGGCAAGAAAATATCTCTTCTGGCACTTTATATGTTTCCCTAAATTTCTGAAAACTCATACCTGCAGCAGACACCGGCGGGCTCTCAATCCGCACTAGCCTAATTAGTCGCAAGTCATCTCTATGGAGTAGATTTCTTATTCTAGACTCGAACTCGTGTGCGCCGTTCAGCTCAAATCTATTCCATTCACTTGGGGCCATTTCCGCAATAACCAATCCATCTTGAATACAACTGCTTAATGAATGAAGACCTATCGTACCCGCATCATTATCACCAGAGAAACGAAAGTGAAGAAATGCCTTGCCGCAGGCGCTGCAACGTAACTTAAGCACTGTGCCGGTAACTTTGCGTTGACTCATCACTTCAACACCTTCGAGTCAAACAAAATGATATTCAAACCACCATCAGCTTGCGCTGAGGGCGCTATAACACCACGGTACCCATTTTGCTGCGCCCACTGTCCCAGCGGTTGAGTTACTTCATACCGCCAAGCCTGCGTTCCGCCTGTGCGGGTCAGGTCAGACAGGCTTATACCAAGGTTTTCCCGTACTTTCGGATTCGAGAGATCAAGCAGTCCGGGAATCTGAGAATCCGAGAACGTATGCATCTGCTTACCACTCAGCGAAATTCCGTTATTTACCAATTCTGATTCAACCACATGCTTGCCAGTTGACAAGTACAAACCACCTTGTCCGGGGCCTGTATATCTATGACTTGCCGCAACATTCCCGGGATGGATGAGTAACGGGTCGTATCCCTCTCCAACGGAACGGTAGAGAGTTCCTTCGAATGTTGCACTCTCGGTGGTTGCCGTGGCGGCCCGTCCCAACACACCAGCAGGTAGGAACGCGGCCCCCATGCCAACCCAGTAATCCGGTTGGGTCAGCATGTGCGCATAGTTTGCCATGGCGGCTGTTGTGTTACCGGACAGACCATACTCGGTTGCCGAAGTCAGGTCCAGTTGCCATTGTGATCCGGCAAATATCGTTGCCTGCTGCCCGGATGTCATCCGGGAGAAGTAAGCCCATTCGGTCGGCTGCATCACCATCGTTTCGCCATTGGGGCTGACGACGGTATAGCTTGCAGCACCGTCTTTACCCATGTTGGCCGCGACCCGATAACCGCCTTGGGTCATGCCGAGGTAGTGGGCATCCGTGCCTTTGGTCAGACTCAGGATGGCACCGCAGTTCACACCACCCGGATTCTGTTGACAGGACTTCAGATCCGCTTCATAGGTGTCGTAATGCGACATGTAGTTGTTCTGCGCCGCATTGGCCCCGGTATTGGCGGCGATGCTGACGCCTTCGGCACCAAGCCCTGCCGCAGCCGCAGCGATGCCGCCCATCATCTGGGCGAAGGCGATGGTCTTGTTCGGGTCGGTACCGCCATAGAATTGGGCGGACAGGTCACCCACCACCGCACCCAGTGCACCGGCACCACAACCCTGTCCGGTACTGGTGCCACTGCCAGCAGCACTGGCACCGGCCGCCCCGGCGGCACAACCGACGATGGCATGAGCGAATTCATGGGCGAATTCGTTGACATTGCCGCTGGTGTTGAAGTCCCCGCCAAGCAGAGTCTGATTACCGATCCAATTGGCACCTTGAGCCTGTGCAGCGCCGAGGATACTGGCCACCACGTTGGTGCGGATATTGGTTTCCGCCGGTGATGGCGCTGTTGATGGTGGCTTGAGTCAGGCCAGTGACCAGATTCTTGCCAATGTTCTTCATGAAGCCGTCGGAGACCTTGACATCGTTCAGGCGGAAGGCGTTCTGATTTAGGAGCGGGGTTCAAACACCGAAACGCTATTTTTACTCTGACCCTAATTATCTTGTGTTAAGCGCAAACCATAAACCATCGTGATCAGGCACTAGCTCACCGGACTTCCAATCATTGACGATTTGCGTTGCAATCTCTTGGTGGGAACCGCGATACCGCGTTTGTGGAACCCACCCTGAAACACCTGATACGGACTCAACGGGAACTGCTCCGCGTTGAAGAAGGGCCAGAATGCAGCGATATGAGAACTGCTCGAGCGACTCCCCTGACAGACCAAAACTATCAATGCCAACCGGAACAATTTGCCACAACCCAACAGCATCAATATCCAATTCGTTTGGAACCCGAGCGATCCACTCGCTCATGGGTGTCCCAAAATACTTGTCAACCGGTTCACTAGTCATTGTTGATGCACCTTAAAGCCCGCCGGATAGCCAGGAATGTCTATGTCCAAGGTTACTCCAGAATTATCAGATGTTCGAACTCCCACCCTACCGCCACTCGGAAGGACATACCATGTGCCCTTGCCCCCGGCATAATTGCCGGACACTGTAGCGCCATCCAATAGTTCGTTTTTCAGTACATCGAATTCTGTGGCGGACACAGTGCGAATGTTCGGTGTCGCTCCCTTATTGACGGTTCCGACGAAGTCTCCATTCGGCTTCAAGACATCGTCTACCACCTTTATAGCAACGCCCCCAGTTTTACTTACATCCTCAACCGCCTTGCCAATCTTGGCCCCATCATTCAGAACCTCCGCAGCCTTGGCTATATCAGTGCCAGGCAGCACGGTTGCCAGAATGTTGAAATTACGTTCGCCAATGGCCTTGCTCGCGGCGTAACCATCGCCATTCTCATAGTCTTGAGCCAGTTGTTCGCGCTGTGACGGTGTCAATTCGCCCGCAACGTAAGGCCATTGACTGGGGGTCGCTATCACATGACCAAGCGCATCAAGGTTCGCACCCAGTTGCCCGCGTGCGCTCGGATCCCAGATGGCCGTGATACCTGTCCACGCCAGATCGGCTGTCCCGCCTATGGCACTACCAACCCCATCGGCAACACCCGAAAGGTTGCCCAGCGTGGTGCCACTCATGGTCTCCAGAGCCAACTGCTGGGTTTTGCCCGATTGGTAGTTCACCGTTCCGTCACCTGTCGGGCTATTTACGAAGACGATGCCGCAGTTGGGGCCCACACAGGCGTCGTTGCTGCGGGCATAACCCGCTGCGGCAGTACGTACCTGTTGTCGAACTTGGTCACATTGAGCGCTTTGTACGCCTTGGCAGGCGGCTAATGTCTGATCGCTGGAAATGTCTTTGGCTTGAAGGTCCTGGATTTCCTGTTGGCAATCGGCCCCACATTGACTTCGCGCTTGATCCTGTTCGAGCTGTTGCAGGCGTTGCGCATCGGCATGCGCGAGATAATTATTCTGCGCCGCATTGGCCCCGGTATTGGCGGCTATGCTGACGCCTTCGGCACCAAGCCCTGCCGCCGCCGCAGCGATGCCGCTCAACTGGCCATCAAGATTCTCGCTTCTAATTCGAGCTTGATGTAGAGCGCACATGCAAAATGGCCGTCATTGAATTCACCCTCACAAATCCGATGTGATGAACCAATGTATCCGATTTTGTATTTTCTGCCCTTTTCAACTAGATACCAACCCGGCGTGGTTCTTTTATCTTCGGAGTACCTAAGCCAATTTTCTATCGCGTCAGTACGTCCGCTCAGCTCTTCCATTAACTCATCAACACTAGGGAAGCAGTTTGGAAAATTTGTTGCCAGTTGATTAAGGATTTCGTTCGGAGATTTATTTAGTGTCATCACCGAGATCGGGAACTCTATGATTTCTCGCAACATTTCACTTACCACCTGGCGACCTCAGTGACCACTGATTGACCCATTTGTAACCCTTTTGGCTTGTTAGATAATTGATTTCTTTTGATAAATACGAACCGGATCTAATTTCTCCTTTGGGGAGAGAAAGATTAACTGTGTCGCCTTTGCTAGCTATTTTGTCCAAGAAGTGGGTGTTTGCGGCCCACCTTTGTTCAGGGGTCAGGTCATTCCATGCACTGCCGATATCAAAATAGCTTGCTCCTTTGGTGTTTGCCTTTGTGATGTAACCGGGGAAGTGCCCAAGAACAGTTTCACCGGAGTCAGTGATGTTTGCTTCCGCTAAACGTTTTATCTCTGGTGCAAGTGTATCAGCATCTCCCAATGCAACTTTAGCCCTTCCCAACACACCAGCAGGTAGGAACGCGGCCCCCATGCCAACCCAGTAATCCGGTTGAGTCAGCATGTGCGCATAGTTTGCCATGGCGGCTGTAGTGTTGCCGGACAGACCATACTCGGTTGCTGAAGTCAGGTCTAGTTGCCATTGTGATCCGGCAAATATCGTCGCCTGCTGTCCGGACGTCATCTGGGAGAAGTAGGCCCATTCGGTTGGCTGCATGACCATCGTTTCGCCACTGGGGCTGACGACGGTATAGCTGCTGTCAGCGCCGTCCTTACCTCTATTGGCCGCGACCCGATAACCGCCTTGGGTCATGCCGAGGTAGTGGGTATTCGTGCCTTTGGTCAGACTCAGGATGGCACCGCAGTTCACACCACCCGGATTCTGTTGGCAGGCCTTCAGATCCGCTTCATAGGTGTCGTAATGCGCCATGTAGTTGTTCTGCGCCGCATTGGCCCCGGTATTGGCTGCCATGGCCACCCCTTCCGAATCCAGGCCCGTGGCGGCTGCGGCAATGCCGCTCATCATCTGGGCGAAGGCGACGGCTTTGCCCGGGTCGGTGCCGCCATAGAATTGGGCGGACAGTTCACCAACCACCGCACCCAGTGCACCAGCGCCGCATCCCTGACCGGTGCTGGTGCCACTGCCAGCAGCACGGGCGCCAGCCGCTCCGGCAGCACAACCTACGATGGCATGGGCGAATTCATGGGCGAATTCGTTGACATTGCCATTGGTGTTGAAAGCCCCGCCGAGCAGGGTCTGGTTGCCGATCCAGTCGGCGCCCTGGGCCTGTGCGGCACCCAGAATGCTGGCCACCACGTTGGTGCGGATATTGGTTTGAAGATCAGTGCCTGTGATAGCGCTATTGACGGTGGCTCGGGCAACGCCATCGATCAGGTTCTTGCCCATGTTCTTCATGAAGCCATCGCCGACCTTGACATCATTCAAGCGGAAGGCGTTCTTGCCTTCGCCGAAGGTGACGTCGCACATGGCGCCCAGCACCCCGGCGGTGACGATGGCGGTCGCTAGCTGACGGACGTTCTGATTTACGAACGGGGTTCAGAACCCAGAAACGCTATTTTTACTCTGACCCCAGTTATTCTGCTTGCCGGGATGGGGAAGCCGATCCTCAGCTCATTTGTGGTGATTTGAGGGTTTTGTTGGATCGGGGTAGTGTTTCTGGAAGATTACTAATCAATGACTCTGACCCCATTGATTCTGACCCCATTGATTCCTATTTTTACCCTGACACCAATTATTCAGATTGTCGCAGCAGCCAGATCAAATCACTTCACAGTCCATATGCCGAAGCATCAGGGGGAAAAGAGAAGTAATTAAGAAATTCCTGCAGGCCGTTCATCAAATACTCGCCCCAATTCGTTATCAAAGTAGACAACTTTGAAGTTGGGTAATTCTCGCTGAAGACACTCCCACAACCTCCAACCTTCCATATTGAATGCGATAGCCTCTTCCGAGGTTTCAAATCCAGATTGAATCGGGTCAGCACGATTCAACGTTCCATCATAGGTCCGCGCCCATTTAGCCAATGCTTTTTGTGTGACTACCGACAAAGGAAGCGTGTTGGGATCAATATTTCCAACCTCGGATACCCCCCAAATCGGCCAACAATCATAGTCGGCCATCAACTTAATTTTTGGGCGCAAATTTTCCATACTACAGTCCTCTACGGCAAAGATGCGGGATTAGCGCCGACGATAAACCCATTATCGCCTACAGTGATCGCCATGCGATGTGTCGTCCCCTCGAATGTGTACTTATAGATGGGGCGCCCCATTCCTACACCTTGATACCCAACAATATTGTTCTGCTGTAGAGCAGAAAATACGGCATCTGGGATTTGATCCTGTGAAATACCTTGTTGTGCAAACTCATCAGCGTGACGATTGATATGTTGTAGTCCAGCTGAGTTATTGCCAGTTTCTAGCCAGACTGTCCGCCCATCAGGGATTTTTTGGATATCAACCACATTTTCCGGCGTGATTTTGGTACCACTTGCTACGAGGTCGTCAATGAGCTGGGTCCTATTTGTGTCGAGAACCCCAGCTTTATTCACATCCTCCAACTCTTTCGCGAGTTTTAGTGCCTCGGGGGAATCGCTGACGGCGGCCTTGGCGGCTTTGACAAGCCCCCCGGCTTTTTCAACGGCCTTACCTAGCGCGGAGGACTCCCCTGCGGTGAGGACACCAAGTACAGCTAACAGACGGCTTGAATCTTCCCCCGTGAGGTTCTGTCCAGTCGCCAGGGTCTTGGTATCATCAACAACCCCAAGTGGGGTGAACATAGCCGCCATATAGGCCAGTTCTCCGATAGCCTTGGACGTAGCCTCGTTCTGTAGCATCTGAGTTGCGCAGGCATTGGCGCTTACACCGCGGCAGAACTGGTTCATGTACAGCACCAGGGTATCCTTGCGGCTGGTAATCAGATGCTGCTGATTAGCCGTGAACGGTGCGATGACAGCCTGCGAATGATATTGCCAGCCATTGATCGTTTGGCCTAGCTGGCCTGTCGGATCGAGCTGATAAGCGCTTGCCAGCGCACTGTCAGCCTGACGGATGGCGGCCAGATGTCCGGCGACGCAATTAAAGCTCGTGCAGGATTCCAGTGCCTTGTCGTTCTCATTGCTGAGTGCTTTGTACTGCTTGATCAACTGCTGTTTGCATTCCAGCGTCTTACACTGTGCCCAGGCACTTCCAAGTGCTTCGATCTGGGCGTGGTTCAGATAATTATTCTGCGCCGCATTGGCCCCGGTATTGGCGGCGATGCTGACGCCTTCTGCACCAAGCCCTGCCGCAGCCGCAGCGATGCCGCCCATCATCTGGGCGAAGGCGATGGTCTTGTTCGGGTCGGTACCGCCATAGAATTGGGCGGACAGGTCACCCACCACCGCACCCAGTGCACCGGCACCACAACCCTGTCCGGTACTGGTGCCACTGCCAGCAGCACTGGCGCCTGCCACTCCGGCGGCACAACCTACGATGGCATGAGCGAATTCATGGGCGAATTCGTTGACGTTGCCGTTGGTGTTGAAGTCCCCGCCGAGCAGGGTCTGATTGCCGATCCAATTAGCACCCTGGGCCTGTGCGGCACCCAGGATGCTGGCCACCACGTTGGTGCGGATATTGGTTTGAAGATCAGTGCCGGTGATCGCGCTGTTGACGGTGGCACGGGCAACGCCATCGATCAGGTTCTTGCCCATGTTCTTCATGAAGCCATCGCCGACCTTGACCTTATCCAGGCTGAATGCATTCTGACCTTCGCCGAAGGTGACTTGACCAATACCGCTAAGCACCCCAGCGGTGACAACGGCTGTGGCCAGTTGGCGCATGCTCTGGCTGCTGCCCAGATCGTTCAGGGTCTTGCCGAGGTCACCACCGTTGTTGATAAAGCTGACGGCGGCATGGCTGGCCATGGTGCTGACCGCAGCCTGGGTCATGCCTGCCGCGACGGCACCAGCGCCACTGGCGGCGGCCGTAGTGGATGCAGCAGCCGTATTGACGATGGCCGAACCGGCACCCATCGTGAAGTACGCAACAACCAGGGCCACGACGGCGGATGCAGCCGGGGTCAAGCCCTGGTGTTTATAGTCCCAATGTTGATGAGCTTCTTCGATCTGCTTCCAATCGACCTTGCCGGCCAATTTCGGGTCTTGCTGCAACTGGCGCAGCCAGGCCATGTCGGGTGACCGGGCCAGCACGGCGGCACTGTCGCGCACGCTCATGTCGGCGGTGATGCGGCCACCGGCCTGAAGATCGAGCTGTCCGGCGGTTAGTTGGTTGTAGTGGGTTTGCTGATCGTAACTGCCTTCACCGTGGGTTTCCTGCCAGGCTTTATCTTTATGCTTCTCATCGGTCCGCTGGTAGCTTTCGGTACTGACGCTGGCTAGATTGATATTGCCTGCGGCCTTGAGGCTGATTTGTCCAGGCGTGTGTTCCGCCGATCCATCCATAGATTCGGCCGAGGCACCGGTGGCCTTGGCCTGAACGGCTGCGAGGGTGATGTCGCCTTGGTTGGCCTGGATGTGGATGTTTTGACCTTCCAGCGTGGCGTGGGCCACGGTGGTTTTACTGCTTTTCTTGTCGAGGGTGGCGTCATAGCCCACGCCCTTGCCGGGTGTGAACAGGCCGGTCAGATCACGCCAACTGATGCCGGATTTCTTGTGTGTTTCACGGCTGCTGCTGGCTTGTTGATTGGTGCCGCTGCGAATGGCGACCTGAGCACCACTGATGTCGATGTCGCCCTGGCTGGCCTTGAGGTGGGCGGCGGTCATGTCCACCAGGCCGGTGGCCTGTACACCCACCCCTTTCTGCCCCTGCAGAGTGCTGCCGTTGACGGTGATGGTTTGTTGCTGGGTGTCGAGTCCATCGCGCATGCCATCAGGCAGGCCGGTGATAAAAGCCCAGTTACTGTGGGTGCTTTGATGGCTGTGGCTGTATTGCTGTTGGTCTTCGCTGGTGGAGAGGATGACGTGCTTACCGCTGACATCCACTCGTCCGTGGTCGGCTTGGACCTGGCTGCCTTCGATCAGCACGGCACCTTGATCGGCCTGGCTTTGTTCAGCCAGATTCGCCGCTAGTGCGATGTTGCCTTGAGTGCTGTGCAGGCTACTGCCATCGTGGCGCAGGGAGGCCATGTCCACGGTATCGATCGTATGAGATTTGCCATAACCCTTGGTACTGAAGCCGGACTTCTGTTCTTCTCGATAGTGGCTTTCGCTGTGCTGATTACGACCAGCTAACAGGGAGATGTTGTCACCTGCGAGCAGAGCGATGTTACCGTTTGCATCGATTTGGCTGCCTTGAAGGGTGATGTCGTGGTTGGCGGAGAGCTGCACGCTCTGACCACTCAGTTTGGTGGCGACGCTGCGGCTGTCGCTGACATTGTCACGCGAGATGCTCGTGCTGCTGGAGAACATGCCGCTGCTGGTGACTTTGCGTGCTTCGTCCCAGAGGGTGCTGCTCTGGCCATCAGTCAGTTGGATGTCATGACCGGCTTGCAGGTTCAAGGTGCCGTTGTCGCTATGGATTACGGCTGCCTTGGCCTGAATGTCGTTCCCCGCGATCATGGCGAGATCGCCCGCACTGTGGATGCGGGTGCCGACGTCTTGTTGGTTGCCATGGGTATCGTGATTGTCGGCATCCCAGACGACGCGGTTTTCCTGACCGGTAGTCAGGGTGGTGAGCCGAATATCGCGGCCCGCTTGCAGTTGAGTAGCGGCACCTTCTGATCCCGTTGTACCGGTACCGGCGTTGTCCACGTTTGCGGCGGTCAGCACCAAGTCGCGTCCGGCTGAGGCGAGTAACATGCCGTCGGTGTTGCGAACCTTGAGTTGGGCAGTTTGCAAAATGCTATCGCGGCTGAACTGGCTGGCGCCCACCGTATTGCTGACGTGTTGGTGAGTGGAAACGACATTGATGTCGCGTCCGGCATTCAAACTGAGGGTATCACCGGCGACAATACTGCCACCAATGTTGTTGATGTCATTTCGAGCAGAAAGCGAAACGGAATTACCGAGGATCCTGCCACCGAGGTTATTGATGTCATCAGCACCCACAGCCACCAGGTTGCGACCGGCAATGGTGCCGCTGTTGGTCCATGTACCCTGTCCTCCGGTTTGAATGCGGTTGGCGCTGATGAGGCTGCCGTTACTACCGGGGTCGTTCGGGTTGGGGGCCGCGCAGACCTGTGGCCCCAGGACGCGTTCGGTTTTACCGTTGGGCAGTTGCACGTCCTTGGCGACCAGCCAGACCATGTCGCTGGTAAGTTGTGCTACCTGTGCGGCGGTCAGGGCGACGCCGGGAATGAGGTGCCATTGCCTAGCATAGGTTACACCCGCATTCATCAGGGCCTGGAATTGGGCTTCATCACTGCTGTAGCCGGTGAGGAATCGGCGACCGGTGAGTTCTGCAACCTGATCCTGCACCAACTTCTGTTCGTAGTAACCGTCGCCGAGTCGCTTGAGCAGGCTGTCCGGCTGTAATGACAAGGCGCTGATCATGTAGTCAGAGCTGAGCCATTGCCGATAATCGGCAAAGCGTGGATCAGTCTCGATCAGCGGGTGGTTGCCATTGTCGTCGTGTACCTGGAACAGACTGCTGCTGGGCTGCGTGGTATTGGGCTGGGCCCAGGCGTAGCCGCCAGAGGTATTGATCGGCTGGCTGACGGGCTGACTCGAACCGATCGCTGCCCGGTTATCGATGGTTGGCGCGGTGCCTCCTGTCGCGGTGTGGGTTTGATAGGTCAGCGTGGGGAGATCGTAAGGCGTACCGTAGACCGGGGCGGGGTTGTATGGCCCCACGGGATCCCACTTGCGGCAGTGGTGTTGTGTAATTGAGCCACACCATCCCACCCAGGTGTGCTGGGATGTGCCTGTAGAGTTCGTGATGTCCTGGCCTTTGGTGGCGATGTTGTTAACCGGCTGGGAAGCCACCAGGTCACCGCCGGCAATAACAGCGCTGTCACGATTGTTGAGCATGCCATTGATGACGATGTTGCCACCGGCCTGGATTTTGCCGGGATCGGAAGACACCACAACGGTATGAGATGGGGTGCTGTGGACAATGAAGAGCGTATAGTCCTCGAAGGTACCTGGGTAGCCGCTGCAGCTATTACTATCTTGGCCACCACCAATACCTGAACACGCACTAATGTCGAAGAGCTGGGACTGACCTGCCGGTTGAACGTATTCGTGGGTAACGGTTGCGTCATCGACTTGATTGGTTACAAGGTGCGCATTCAGGTTGTCGATGGTTTGTGCGCTGAGCTGAATTTGACCATCAGCGTCAATGGTCGCACTGCTGTTGGTGAGGTGAGCCGCTTGGCCGGTAGCTTGATCGTTGGCATCCAGTGCGCCGCCGATGCTCATGTCACCGGCGCTGTAAATCAGGGCATGTTCCTTGTTTTCGAGTGTCTGCACCCCGATGTCGAGTCGGTTGCGCGCAGCGATGGTGCCAGCAGTACCGTTTTCATTTTCATTGGTCAGGTCGTTGGCCCCAATGGCGATGTGGTCGCCGTAGATCCTGCCGGTACCGAGGTTGTCGATGGTATCCGCCTGTAGACGAGTAGTTCCGCCATCGATCAGACCACGGTTGGTGATGGTGCCCGTCGTGGTTGTGCGGTTATCAGCCGCATTGATCACGCCGGTCGCACGGTTGTCGACAGCGCTGGCCTGCGTGGTCAGCTTGTTGCCTGCTTCCAGCGAGCCGCTGTTGGTAAGGGTGCCACCGATATTCAGATCGGCGTCGTGGTTAGCGATGAGGGTGCCACTATTGTCGAAGCCACCGTCCAACAGGAGGTGGATGTCCTGTTGCGCATACAGTTGGCCGTCACCACTCAAGGTAGCGCTGATTACAGCAAGGTTCTGACCGGCAACGAAGGTACCTTGCGTGTTGGTAATGGCGAGGGACCGCGTAGCCTGGCCGTCCTGAGCGCTCAGATTGCCTCCGGCGGAGACGAGACCTTGGCTGTTGTCGATCTGGCCTGCGCTGTTCAACTGGATGTTCTGGTTAGCCAGGATGTGCCCGGAACCATTATTGATGCGATCAGCGGTGATGGTGACGTCGTTACCCTGAATGCCTTGTGCAGACTGGGTCGTGTTACGGTTATCCACTTGGTTTGCAGTGATCTGCATCTGCCCGGTTGTGTGCAGCAAGCCACCGCGGTTGTCGAACAAGTTGCTCAGGGTGATATCACTGGCACCGGACGAATCGCCCAGCAGAATCAGGCCATCGAGATTGCTGAGATTCTCGGCCTTCAGTTGGACCGTGCCCGCGGCGGTTTGCGCTTGATCGTTGATGAACGAACCGCTGGCGTTGGCCTGGAGTTGATGTTGGGCCGTGATGGTGGCGCTCGATGCATCAATATCGCCATGAGTTGCCGCCAGAGTGATGCTGTCGGCTTGTGTCTGGCTATGGCTCAGGTCGACAGTGTTTCCTTTTGCCGTCAGGTTGCCTGAGGCGAGGTTCTTGCCCTGAAGGCGCGCATTCTGTCCAGCAGCGATGGTGAGGTTTCGGGCGCCGCCCAGACTGCCGTCGGGCTGGACGCCGGCGCCGAGGATGGCGCCGTCGAGGTTGACCACGTCGGTGGCGGCATCGAGTCCCAAGTTTCCTTGAGCCAGGATGCGGCCACTGTTGGTGATGAGGCCATTAGCGTTCAATTGCGCATTGCCTTGCGCGTAAACCATGCCGCTATTATCGATGCCGTTGGTCTGGGCGGTGACTGTTCCCTGGCTGGTGATCTGCCCGCTGTTCGTTAGGTCGCCATTGGCGTTGAGGACCAAGCTGTCACTAGCGCCGATCTGCCCAGCATTACGGACCCCTACACCGGCTTCAGTCCCGATCAGGGTGATTTTGCCCGCGTACATGCCACCCAGTTGAGCAACGTCGATGCCGAAACCGGGTTTATTTGCATCCACAGACGTGGGTGTGATCTGAGTCCCGTCGGGACTGATGTCGTTGCTGCCGGCGACAAGTTTGAGCTGGTTTGCCCAGATGCCAGCATTGACATTGATGGCGCGCGCCAGGATGTCGGTGTAATCGGTCGAACTGGCGTCCAAACCTGCGCCATTGATGTTGATGCTACCGTTGGAGACCTGATAACCGGCCAGAGTGCCATTCTGGAATACGGGTTTGCCGGTAGTCAGTGTGGCGCGACTGGCATTGATGAACCCACCGCCATCAACATTGATACCTGAAGGGTTGGCAATGACGAGTTCGGCCCGTTGGCCGCCGATTTCGACGTAGCCGTTCAGTTGGCTGGGTTGACTGCTATTGACCTCGTTGAGGATGACTCGCGCCGAACCGTTAGCCAGGTTCGGGTTGCCCTGAATCCAGCCACCGAGTTGTGTTTGGGCATTGGTACGGGCGTTATTGAGGATGACCCCTTTTGATCCCACGTCGAACTGGCTATAGACATTATGGGAAACACCATCCGCACCGGGTGTTTGGATGTTGACTTCCGGTGTACCGTTCGCAGTGACCTGAATGGTGGGCTGCTGGTAGGCAGGCGCTTGATGATCTGCTGCAATCCCTGATGCGTTGGCGCTGGGCGGTATGATCGCACTGAGCAGGAAGACCAGCGCTCTGTAGCCGATGGGCGCCGCTGCCGGGACACTCTGGCGTTGTTGGGCGGTGCGGGCGATTGAGTTGCGTTTCTGTTTAATCTTCATGAGATGCGTCCTTGCAATATCGATAGATCAGATCGTCCAACCGATGTTAAATCCAGCGGTGATGCCTTGGGCCGGGAAGCCATCGGGTTTGGCGATAGCGTGGCCGGCAAAAACGTCGTAGTTGAGTAATTTATAGGCGCCTCGGATTCCGATGACGCCACCGGCCAGTCGGGTACCCAGCAACTGTTGCGTCGATGGACCACCGACCTGACCATAATCAAGACCGAGGTAGAGCTCGTTGTTGCCTGCGATCACGATGCCCAAATCGTTGCGGAAGATGAGCCCACGCTCACTTGAGAGGACTTGCTCGCCACTAAAGCCGCGGACGGTATAACGGCCACCAATGGCAAAGCGGTCTTGAGGAATCAGTGGCGTGTAGTTGTATTGTCCGCGTAATTCGCCCTGGTACCGCCAGGATTGTCCGAGGGCAGAAAAAGGCGTATTGAACTGGATTGATGCCGTAGCAATATGTGGACGTGATGTGCCTCCACCATATGCTTCCTCCGGTGCAGGTTCGGCACCCAGTGCGCCGGTACCCCAGCGGTACCCGACATCCATATCCAGAGTTGCCCGGCCAATGAACTGGCGCTGATGTATGTCGAAAATGTAGCCAGCCATTCTGCGTTGCTGCACTTCGATGGTCGTATCATCGATGGCATTGCCGTAAGTCTGTAAGTAGGCATCCAGACTGATGCGCGTTTTGCCATGCGCACTGCGATGGACGATCCGCGACAACTTCAGATCCTGTCGCGTTCCGGTTCCGCTGTACCGGTAATCCTGATTGATGCCAGCGACCGTTTGGTAGTACCGGAACCGGTTGGTCGTAAAGCCGAGCAACCAATATCCATACGGCACAGAGTAATGGAAGGTGTAGGACTGGGTGCCTTTTTTACCACTGCCATTATCCAGCCCGAGGTCGTGCGTAAAGCTCGCATAAAACAGATCGTTCAAGGTGAGCCAATCGTCGTAGGAGAGCACCACCGTGCCTTCGTAGCGCCCCGTCGCTTCACTGCCCGCATCATCGACCCACATGCTCAGACGAAACGGAAAGCGCTGTTGCCAATCCGTCACAATGTCACTGGTGCCGGGCTGTTCGCCGGGCTTGATATTGATATGCGTGGAGGCCGTAGGAAGGCGCTGGAGGTTTTCAAGCCCCTGCTCGAGATCGCGCAGATTAAGTAGATCGCCGGGCTTTGCAGGAAAGGCATTCCAGAGGGTGCCACGCGGATTGCTTCCTTTGGCCAGTCGTATGGCGCCGATTCGGCCGGGAATGACAATCAAAGTCAGCTGATGGTCGTTTAGATTTTGCTGGGTCACCAGTACCCGCGTGGTGATGAATCCACGAGCGAGAATGGCGTTCTGGACCTGCTTCACCAGAATCTGAATACCTTTGGTGCCAATGCAGCGTCCTTTGATACCGCCAAGAACTCGACTTGCTGTCTTGATTGCCCATGAAAATTGACTGGCGCCTTCGCCACCAAGCGTGACTTGGTTGATGACGATGCATGGCGTTTCATGTTCTGGAAGAGTGTCTGGCAGTTTAGCCAGTCGTTTCTGCAAACGAACGTCTGGTGTGGTTTGCTGACCTTGCTCCAGGGCACGTTGGCGCTGCTGCTGTAATAAATCCTGTTGCACCGATGAAGTGGTAACGGGTGGTTGAGCCCGAGCTTCAGATGCACCCAAAAGCACCGCAAACAGCACGCAAAAGAGTACCTTGCGAATGAAGGTATCAAAAGGTTGCTGCCTCTGTTGATACAGAGATAAGCCTTCCGTTAGCTGAAACATACCAACCCTGGTCCATGAGAATTTGGTGATACTCTAACATGAATTATGGTGCTTATCGAAAGGTCTACTATCTTGTCAAACTGAACCCAATCTGGCCCTCCATCCGTTTTGTAGATTTACGAACGCGTCGAAACAGGTGCATATCGGGACCCAAAGTGGTTGTGGTGATCACCTGACTGTGTCAGAGAAGCGGATCATAAGCATCACCTACCTGATGGCTCATTTAATCGCCATGTCCTCTAAAAGTTGACAACAGGTCACATCGGAATCAGTGGTCAAGTTTAGTTGGAGTTATTGGCCGAATTTCGAGCAGAAATAAGATGAGAGGTTTGACTGCCCCATATTCAATTGGAGTCGGTAGCTGGTTCCATCGGAATATACAGAAATGGCGGTGTGACGAATCCAGTCTCCCTGACTTGCTTTTGATGAACTATCCTTCCTCGACACATTCCGCTTCAGATAACACCGCCGAGAGTATTTTGAGCATGTCCGAATTCCCTCTGACACCATTGCATGCCGACCTGACCCAACGCGCGATGGTTGATACCACGGCATTGCCCTGGGTTTCGTCTCCGGAACCCACCGTCGAGCGCAAATTGATCGAACGCGAGGGCGGAGACGGCACGCGCGCCACCAGCCTGGTGAAATTTGCGCCCGGTGCACATTTTCCGGAGCATACGCATCACGGAGGCGAGGAATTTCTGGTACTCGACGGTACGTTTTGCGATGAGCGGGGCTGCTACGGCAAAGGCAGCTATGTGCTTAACCCACCCGGTTCAAGCCACGCACCCTTCTCGCCCGCAGGCTGTACGATTTTTGTGAAGCTGCACCATTTGCCACACGAATCACACCAACACATTGTGGTGGATAGCCAGACGGCCCAATGGCTTCCAGGTTTAGTGGACGGATTGGAAGTGTTGCCGCTTTCCGATATCGGCGGGGAACATACCGCGCTGGTGCGTTGGCAACCCAATACCCACTTCAAACCGCATCATCACTTTGGAGGCGAGGAGATATTCGTGCTCGAAGGCGAGTTCTGTGACGAAACCGGTCGCTACCCGGCGGGCTCGTGGCTGCGCAGTCCGCACTGGAGCAAACACACGCCGTTCACCGACAGGGGTTGCACGATTTTCGTCAAAACCGGTCATCTACCCATCCCCGATTCCTGGTTTGCCCACCATTTGATTCAACCAACCATGCCCCCAACACCTTAAAGGAGTGTCGTTATGCATATATTTGATGCCATCCGTAGCCGTCGTTCGGTGAAATACTTCGATCCGGAATTCAAATTATCCGAGTCCGAGCAAACCGAACTACTTGATCTGGCCATGCAATCGCCCACTGCGTTCAACTTGCAACACTGGCGTTTTGTCGTAGTGGATGATGCGGCGACACGTCAGGCCATTCGTGCTGCGGCCTGGGACCAGGCACAAGTAACGGACGCCTCCATGCTTATCGTTCTTTGTGCCGACCTGAACAGTTGGGCAAAGAATGCCGCCCGAGTCTGGACCGATGCCCCCGATGCCGTTCGCGAGATGATGGTTCCCGCCATTGACGCGTACTACCGGGGCAAACCGCAAACTCAGCGCGATGAAGCCATGCGCAGTTGCGGTATCGCAGGCCAGACCCTCATGCTTTCAGCACGAGCGATGGGGCTCGATAGCTGCCCAATGGATGGTTTCGATTTTGAGGCCGTGGCCAAGATCATTCAGTTGCCTGCCGATCACGAGATCGCATTCATGGTCGCCATTGGCAAGAAAACGCGCGATGTCTGGCCAAAACCCGGTCAACTGGGCATGCAGGAAGTCGTGATTCGCAACCGATTTTCGAAATAAGTGTTATGCAAACAGGTGGTTGCATGAAATTGAATTAAGGTTCACAGTTTGTGGCATCCGAGTCCATTTGGATTTCTTGCAGGTGAGAGGTGGATGCCATGAACCATGTTGTGCGCCAGGTTTTTCAATCGTCTGTGTGGCTTTTTCTCATCCTGGCTTCCGCCATTACCGGTGCCGTGGCAGGCGAACCGACCTATATTCAAGGCAAGACCATCTTCATCGAGACGGGCGTAGAAGCACCGGATCGCAACCCGACCTGGTATGCCTCCATGGTCGACAAGCCCTATGCCCCGGTATTTCAAATGCTGGCCACCCAGGGAACGCAAGGCCGATACTATCCATTCACCTATCCGGTCACTCTGAAGGATCTCATCCGGTTCCACGGCCACGATTGCGAAGGCACGATATCTGCGGCGAATGCGGCGTGGGTGGCGTTCAAAATCCTGTTCCCCGACGGGATCATCGATCGCAGCGTGTTGTGGGGGATCAGCGGCACATCGCCTTGCTGGTCCGATGCCGTGGCCTATCTGACCGGGGCACGCCTGCAATACGGCAATCTCGGCTTCTTCAAGGACAAACGGTACAGCCACGCCATCATCCTGTATCGGGAAGATACGAATGTTGCCGTGCTGGCGACGTGGAAGAAGGGAATCAACAACATTCCGGACGAACCGGTCATGCTGCCCGGCGTGATCAACTGGAAGCCCAAGATCAGTATGGAAGAGGTGGAGGCGCTCAAGGCGGTCGTGAAGAACGCGGGCGGCGAGCCAACACCGTATCAGGTCGACCTCATGCGTTATCAGCAATGGGCGCACGTCAACGATATTCTGGAGCACCCGCTTGAAGACAGTTATCAGGCAAAGGTCATTGAGAATTTCAAATGGGCAGACTGGATCGATCCCAGCAAAGTCATCGCCGTACCCCATAAGCGCAGCGATACCCGCTTGAAAGACTACCCTTATAGACGCAAACCGATCGAATCCCCTGCACCGACAGATGGGAAGTAAGCCACAGCTTCTGCTGACTCCGTAATTAACAAAAAAACCCGGCATTTTCCGGGTTTTTGTTTTTTTTGGGGGGGTAGAAACGATGCTGCGCTTCAAAAGATAAATGGGTTGGTGATCGATGGGTTATTCCGGTCAATTTCCTGTCTTGACCGCGAATCGCCTTAAAATGGCTGTTTGCTTAGCTAGAGCCCTGTCCACCAGAGCGGGAAACACAGCGTTGATTCGTGCGAACAAGCTTTCAGGGAAGCCGAGATAGCATTCCTTACGTTCTTTTTCGAGTGCCCGCACAATGGCCTGAGCGATGGGCTCGGGTTCGTCCATGTGCATCATGCCGATGGCGGCCATTTCATGAACGACGGGTGGATTGAATGGCGTCCGTACCGCGCGGGGAGAAACATAGGTCACGCCTACGCCACTTCCGGCCAGTTCCCGGCGCAAAGCCTGAGAATAGCCCCTCAACGCGAATTTCGTGGCGCAGTACGTAGAGAAGAAAGGGAAACCGATACTACCGAACATCGACCCCACATTGACCACCCAACCACTACCCTGCGCCAGCATGCCGGGCAGAAGGATGCGCGTTAACTGCATGGGCGCCTCGAGGTTGACCTGAATCATGCGATGCAAGGTGTCCGGATCCTGATCCTGAAAAGGGGCAAAATCCATAACCCCGGCGAGATTGATCAGGATATCAACCCCACCCCAGGCCAGATCCAGATGCCGTCCGACTTTTTCCAGATCGGCAGGTTGAGTCACATCGCAGGCAAACGTCAGAACGGAGGTGTCTTGGTTCCCCTGATATTCGAGTGAAAGGTCATCATGCTCCGGATTACGGACAAGCCGACATAACTTAGCGCCCCGTGCAATCAGAATCGTACTCAGAATCTGGCCCAGGCCGCCAGCGGCTCCGGTCAATACGATACGTTTATTCTGTAAATCCATGACTTCACTGCCCTGCGGATGCCAGCGCGTCGCTGTGCTCAGAGCGAATCTTGGTCATCAATGCCTTGATCTCCTGACGCCGCCCCTGATCGGCTAAAGGGCGATCGGGTCTGGCAGGAGCAGCCAGTGCTTTTTCCAGCGCTTGCATGGCGGCCTGATACCTGTGTTTGCTGTACAGAAAATCCGCGTAGAAGTAGTTGGGGTCAATCCCATCGGGGTTTATTTGCAGTGCCTTTTTCAGATACGTCTCGGCCTTGGCGTCATCGCCGAATCCAATGGGCCAGCCCGGTACCTTGAAGTACAGGGTTCCCAGGGAAGTGTCGATTGAACCGTTCATCGCAGTCGGATCAATTTTCTCTGCAGCCAGGAGATCGTTCCGTGCCGCCTTGACGTGACTTAATGCGCCAAAGCCACCTTCGGCACCAGCCAGCGAACTCAGGATAATAGCGTGCCAGATCAGGGGTTCTGCGCGATTTGGATAGGCCTTGATCAACGCGCTTTCATCTTTTGCCAGCGCGGCGAATTGATCGGACTTCTTGTCATCCGGCACCGCGTAATTAATGTGCGCCCATTGATGTTGATAATTGAGTATTTCCTTACCCAGATCGGTATTGCCCGCAAAGACGACCGGGGATAATAAAGTCGAACCCAATAAGACCGACTGCAATAACTTTCTCATTCCGAATCTCCATTAAACCGTGATTGCACGGAAAATATCGCCGTAAAGCCGGTAGATCATGTTGGCTGTATGCATGATGGCGGCCTGATCCTTGGGTTCTTCGATCCGATTCATCAGGCTCTTCAGAAACACGATGTGCTCCTGATCGAGGCTGCCGTGTGAAGTCAGGTAATGGAATGCGTTTGAAGGCAGCCCGAGGCTTTTTTGAATCGCATCGGCCGCATGTTGCGCCAGGCTGACGCTGGTACCTTCCAACACATGCACCATGCCGAAGAACCCAGCAGGATTGACCCGTGAAATGGTGTCGTAGGCATAAGCGACCATCAGCTCGGTGGCGGGCAAAGGCGCCTGATTCATAACCTGTTCAGGATCTCCGCCTGCCGCCGCTATATCTTCAAGAATCCATTTTTCATGGCCCAGTTCTTCCTCGATATATTCGGCTACGGCCTCCTGAAGCCATCTCAAACGATCGGGCAAGCGGCTGCCGCACGCCATGAGCAATGGAACCGTATGTTTGACATGATGATAGGCCTGCGCCAGAAAATTCCGGTACTCCAGTAATTGCACATCGCCAATTAATGCGCGCTGAATAACCGGCGTTGAAAACAATCTGTTTTTTTCTATTTCCGTGCCAGAAACCAGTTGGTCATAAAATGGCATGCGTCTTCTCCTGTGCTGAAAAATACAAATTTTCTATTTGTTCCTGATATTCGGAATAAACCCGCTGGCGCTGAATGCTGCCTGATGGACTCATCAATTGATTCGCCGGGGTAAAGGGTTGTTTGGCCACGATCCAGTGCGCGACTCGTGCGTAATCCGGTAGATGCTGATTGACCGCATGCACGGCATGCGCCAATTCGTGGCTGGTCACATCGCCATTCGGCACCAGAATCGCGACATTGAAAGGCTGCCCCTCTCCGAACAGCGCGGCTTGCGCAATGCGGTACTGCCCCGTCAGGGCCGCCTCAACCCATTCAGGCGAGACATTGCGACCAAATGCGGTCGAATAGGCGGTTTTCTTTCTGCCGGTGAGAAACAGGTAACCTTCCTGATCCAGATACCCGAGATCACCGGTGGACCAGTCTGTTTGCCGAGTATTTGTTTCCGCCCCCAGATAACCCAGATGTACCGGGCCGCTCACGATGATTTCTCCGTCCGACTGCACAGCCACACGCAGATGCGGTAAAGGCTTTCCGACACTCTTCTCACGACTTGCGCCCGGCAGGTTCAGACACACCACTGAACCCGCTTCGGAAAGCCCATAACCCTGATACACGGGTAGCCCCAAAGCACGCGCATCCTGCAACAGAGAGTCGGCGACCGGTGCACCGCCAACGGCCACGAACCGCAACGACTCGGGCATCGGCAAACCCGCGCTGATGCCTCCCACGATAGCCTTGAGCAACTGCGGAACCAGCACCACGCTGGAGGGTTTTGACCAAACCAGATTGGCGAACAACTTGCCGATATCCAGACCGGAAGACCCGGCGAAGCCGCAACTCGAAAGACTCGGCACCTGCGCCAGAGCGCCAGACCACAAGGGCACATATACCCCGGCAATATTCTCGAGCAGGGTCGAAAGCGGAAGTAAGGAAAGGCTGCAATCGGATTCCTTGGCAACCACCGCATCGCTGAGCGCACGCGTGATCTCGGTCAGGGTGCGGGCCGAAAGGCAGACGCCCTTGGGCTGTCCTGTCGTGCCAGACGTATACGTCACCTTGATTGTGCCGGCTGGAAGGAGCGGTCTGGACGCGGTGGGCATCCGATGGAATACGCTGAGTTCATGGTTGGCCACACGAATGTCACTGGATGAAGAATCACCCAGCAACTCCGCCAATCGTTTGGGCTGATCTGTGATGATTTCGTCCAAATCGGCATCGACCATGAGGTGCCTCAGCTGATCCGCCGAAAAGAAATTCGGCATGGGCACACACACCGCACCACGACTCATAATGGCCAGATCAAGACAAGCCCAGGCGACACTGTTGTCTGTCATCAGACCAATGCGTTCACCCTTGAGTTGCACTGACAACCGATTCACTTCATGGATCAGTTGTTCATAATCCAGTTGGCCCAACTCGTCACGAATGGCCATTTGACGAGGGTTAATCGCTGCCTTTTGGCGAATCCGCTGCAGAAGTTCTTTCATACACAAACTCCGCCAGCGATGATACTGCGGGAAAACCGCCGAGCGGCTGTCTGCGCCCCCAGATTCTGAGCTGAACGAAAAAGATTCTGCAGGTTGGGACGTCTGGCACCAAGACCATGGAGCTTCTGCAACCCGGCATGGATATCACCCAGATAAACCTTGGGTTGACCGGAATAATAGCTCCCCCAACTAGCCCCTCGATCCGGCAATCGGCCGGGATCGGCTTCAGCTAACGGCAAAGGTTTCAAACCCAGACGCTTGAATGCGTTGGCCAAAGGCCTGCCCGCCGTGAACAACACCCATCGGTATCCTGCCGCAGCAAGGAATACCGTGGTCGCAGCAATCACCCAACGTGCGTGTCCATGATCGGAAATCGCCAGGTTGCCAACCTCCACCATGTCTTTGGGCACAACCGATTCTCCGAGACATTGGGATGCCCGTTCATGTACGGGAAGCTCAAAATACTGAGCGGTGAAGAGATCTTCCGCGCAACCATCCCTATATCCCACAACCGAACGGACTTGTTCATCCGTACTGAAGGTCAGCAGGTTGGGATAAAAAACGGATAACTCGGCCTGATGAGATTGCAGGAAAACGCTGCGAATAAATTCCTGAATCTCGATCCGGCCACTATGCAGCGCATCGATGTCCAGAAGCTGCATCACTTCGGCCAGATCTTCCAACAAAGGATTGATGCTGCTTTCAATAAAGAGGGAATTTTGATCGGCCATGTGCAAGACACCTGTATGGGGATGTCTCTGCATATAGCCGGAACCGTGCCAACTTATAACATGCTGTTTATATTGAATTAAATAAAAACAAAAACCATGCAAAAAGTACGAAAACAAAGGGAGTGCGCAAAAATCACAGACAACCCGTGCGCGATCTATGGACTGGATTGGCGGGGGTGGTCACACAACTGATGGATGCGTGACGCCATCTCGACCGGTACGGGCAGTTCGGCCACGACATGCACACGACCATCTACCCGGCAGGAGACGACATATCCGATCGAACCGGATGTGCTCGAAATGAATCGGAGCATCGATTCCTGAGAATCCACCGTATAGGGTGGAGAGACACCTAGGAAATATTTCTCTGTCCAGTACTGCTGAAGATCGTCCGGTCGTTTACCGAGCAATGAGAGAGAAAAAGCCGTACGCAACGGATTCGACGACGACAGGTTGATCGCGGTAACGCCCGATTGCTTGTCGTCCACCAGGATCCGCTTGAGGAAAATATCGGTCAGATTCGAGCGCGTAAATGCGATGTCAGGGGGGTTCTTGCCCACAATAACGGCAATATATTCACTGGCCGTCGCACTACCGACCCAAAATCCACACAAGATCAGGGACAGGAGAATGATTCGTCGCACACCAGGCTGCCGGATCAGAATCATTTTTCTTAAAACAGCAGAGCCATGGATATGAACCATCCGCTCGGAGCGAGGATTTTTTCACCGGAGGATTGACGATGCTCCAACTTGATGGAAAAGGGCGGCGTAGGACGATAGGTGATATCCAGAATATTGCTGTTGACCGGATGGTTGAATAATTCGGCCTTGTACCGCTCGTGAGCGACCACGCCATAAAAATGGTGTGCCAATGGGACGACTACCTGCATGTAGCCGCCCCATTCGGTTTGATGAGGGAAATTCTCGTCCCGGCGGTAAACCATTTCGCTCTGAAGTTCGAAGCGGTGGTATGCATAGAAAACATCCGCGCCCACCAGATTCTTGAAACCCGGCTGGTCCTTCATTTCGAAGTGATCCAAAGACAATCCGATCTGCAGGGCATCATCCAGGGTGCGGTACTTGAACCGTGCGCCAACACCCTGTGTGAAGGCATTCGGAGGATTGGGCTGGAGGTTGGAGTCGGTATAAACGGATTCATGGCCGTCCGTTGGATCAGACACGTCCGTATCATCCAGAAAGAACTGATAGTCGATAGCGGAATTCGCCAGCGGCCATGTCCCGTAAAGTTGGACACCCGATGCATTTTTGGCAAAAGCAGTCGAGGTCGTCAGTGGACGAGTTACCGTCCACACCAGCGGGTCGGCGTGAATCTGGTTCCAGCGACCGATCGGCGTCAGGAACTTCCCAAGACGCAGGGTAGTGCGCGCCGACAGGTTGTAGTCCACATAGAAGCGTTCGACGTCAAAATCCGTATTCGAGGTGGTCAGACCGCTGTTTGAGAAAACAATCGGGTAACCTAATTCGAGTTCGGTAAAGAAGTGCCAGTCCGGAGAGAAATCTTCGTGCAGGAACAGGCTCAAATCCTTCAGCGATAAATCGCTTGGTGAGCCCTGGGTATTGCTCCCTTGCACACTGAGATAGCCGCCCAGGTCCAGTCCCAGGCCGGGCAGATGATAGCCCTGCCCCAACCGATAAGAGTCGGCTTGAGCCAAGCCTGCCCCCGAGCAGGCAAGCAAAAAAAGCGCGACAAACAGCCGCCACAGCTGACGGCGAGTCGTCTCGCAGCTACCCATGAAGCACATACTGAACAGACGGATACATGAAAGATGTTGAGGTAGCCATAGGGGACTCGGTTGCTTGATCAAATCAACCGCCTAGTGTTGTGAATAAATTTCTAGGCTACCATTCTACCCCGTCCATGCCCCACCTTGGCGAGCCAAAGAGATAAACATGCCCTCACCCACGAGACGAACCATCACGATTCGCAGTGCCATCTTGCGCGGTTCGCTTGTCCTCGTTCTGGTAGCCATCACACTCAGTGGCAGTCTTTCCTTTATCGAGTTCCGACAGGCCTTGCAGTCGGAAATCGCTCGAAATCTGGGCAGCCGTGCATCGAGCCTTCTGGAACGGATCGATGTGTTCTTTTTCGAGCGGATTGAAGACCTGCGTGAATGGCGACACGTGGAAATCATGCAGGACATCAAGGTCGGTGACGTCGATAAACGTTTGGCCAGACTCCTCAGGGACTTGAAAAAGGGCTATGGCAACGTCTATAGCGCTCTTTACTGCACAAATGCACAAGGAAAAATCATAGCCGCAAGCGATCCGCGTCTGGTTGGCATCCAACGATTGCCCGGCCCACCCATGAGTCATGCGGATCAAGGTCAGTCGGGCGTGGTTATCCTGGAACATACGGCCGCGAACACACCCGAAGGCGCCGGCCAATTCACATTGCGGACATCCGTTCCGAACGCCTTCAATTCCGGCAACCTAGGCTACCTGTACGCGGTGTTGGACTGGAATACGGTGACAAGTTTCCTGGCAGATGACATCCAGGGCAGCGATAAAACGGCCCTGCTCCTGGATACGAATGACCAGATCATCGCCGCATCGGGTGGCTTGGCCACGTCTCTCAAGGGACGACCATTCAAGTTACCCAATAAGACCTGGAAGGACGATTTCCCGCAGATCAAAATCCGTTCGGGTGAAATTGCCGGTGTCGGTGATTTGCTCGTCGGCGCGGCAGCGTCTTCGGGATATCAACACTTCTCCGGTTTCGGTTGGCACATGCTGGTGGTTGAAGCGACCGCTATGGCATTCGCACCGATCTGGCACTTGGCGTGGGTCATTATGGCCGGTCTGTTGTTCAGTCTGATGGTGGCCGGTTGGCTCTCGATCCGATTATCGGAACGTCTTGCCTCTCCCATCGGTCGTCTCACGGAATTCGCCCGAAGTTTTCGCCGTGGACGGACGTCCTCTCCACCCGAACTGGATAGCAGTATTCGGGAAGTAGGCGAACTCAATCGGGCCTTCAGCGAGATGATCACCGCGCTGGAACAGTCCCGCGAACACTTGGTTCGTGCAGGAAAACTAGCGGTTGTCGGTGAAATGGCCGCCATCATGGCCCATGAAGTGCGCACGCCACTCGGCATTCTCAAGACGTCGGCACAAATGCTGGAACGAAACTCACGGGCATCCCCCGAAGATCGGGAATTGACCGGTTTCATCGTCAGCGAAACCGAACGGTTGAACCGGCTGGTGACCTCCCTGCTGGAATGCGCCACGCCCAGAGCCCCCCTATTCCAGCGGCACGATATTCACGAAATCATGCGTCATGTACTCGCGCTCGTCGGCGCAAAGGCCGAACAAAAAAACATTCGAATCGATCTCGAACTCGATGCCCGACATATTCAACTGAACTGTGATCGCGAACAGATCATCCAGGTGTTGCTGAACCTGATCATCAACGCTATCCAGCACGTACCGGAAGGCGGAATAATCCGGGTAAGCAGTGCCGATGATGAAGGCAGCCTCCTCTTGCGCGTTGAAGACAATGGTCCAGGCATACCGCCCAAGGATCGGCCCAAAGTGTTCGATCCCTTTTTCACCCGAAGGAATGGAGGAATCGGCCTGGGTTTGACCGTCGTACAACAGATTGTTCAATCGCATCACGGTGACATTGCAGCCGACAAATCATCACTCGGCGGTGCACAATTCACGATTCGTTTTGCACCCGATCCTGAACTTGTCCCCCCATTCACCCCGGAGGAAGCAGAGAAATGACCAGCCGTATCTTGGTGGTTGATGACGAAGACAAAATGCGGCGTTTGCTGGAAATGGCATTACGCTCACTGGGTCATGAAGTCGTTCAGGCGGCCGATGGGCTTGAAGCCCTCAAGCACTTTGCGGAAGGTTCCTTCGATCTGGTGCTGACCGACCTTCGCATGCCGAATCTTGATGGCATCGGTCTGCTGCGCCGCTTACGCGAACAGGGAAATGAGGTTCCTGTGATCGTGCTCACGGCGCATGGCAATGTAGAAACTGCCGTTGAAGCGATGAAAATGGGCGCGGTCGATTACATCATCCGCCCTTTCGAGATGACCACGGTGGAACTCGCCGTTTCCCGCGCGCTGGCCATCGAGCACGTCCAGCAGGAGAACCGCTTCTTGCGGGAGGAAGTTGAGCGGGGTTGGGGCGAGTTCGTCGGGCAAAGCCAGGCCATGCAGAACCTGTATCAACTGCTCCGCCAGGTCGCGCCAGCCCGGACCAACCTGTTCGTGATCGGCGAAACAGGAACCGGCAAGGAGCTCGTGGCGCGAGCCATTCATCAGGAATCGGGCCGCGCCGGTTTGTTCGTCCCCATCAATTGCGCGGCCATCCCCGCCGACCTGCTGGAAAGCGAGTTGTTCGGCTACCGCAAGGGCGCGTTCACCGGTGCCGACAAAGATCGGATGGGACGATTCGAAGTGGCCAGCGGCGGCACCCTGTTCCTCGATGAAATCACGGAAATGCCCATGGCGCTTCAAGCCAAATTGCTGCGAGTACTTCAGGAAAATACCGTCGAACGACTGGGCACCCACACGCAGATCGCCGTGAATCTCCGGATTGTCGCCGCGACAAATCGCGACCCGCAGCAGGCGGTCGCCGAGGGCAAGTTACGTCAGGATTTGTATTTCCGGCTCAATGTGGTGCGCGTTGATGTGCCCCCGCTGCGCAACCGCATTGAAGACATTCCATTGCTGTCCGAGCATTTTCTGGTGAAATACAGCCGTGAGTTGGGACGACGGACACCGAAGCTCACTGATGATGCGATCGCCCAACTCATGAAGCACGCTTGGCCCGGCAACATTCGCGAACTGGAGAACATGATCGAGCGCGCGGTGGTGCTGAATCAGGGGGGGGCCATCGATGCTGCGGCACTGGCCATTGATCCCAGAACGTTCTCAACCGGACCAAACCAGCCATTCGATGGCCCAGATGCACAGGCAACCGACGCAGTAGGCAGCGCCGACGAAATCACCTCGATGGACGAACAGGTCGCCCGTCTGGAAACACGCTTGATCCAGGCTGCATTGCGAAAAACCGGGGACAACAAATCCGCCGCGGCGCGATTGCTTGAAATCAGCGAACGTTCCTTGTGGTACAAAATCAA
Organism: uncultured Halothiobacillus sp.; assembly: GCA_964655215.1. Taxonomy (GTDB): domain Bacteria; phylum Pseudomonadota; class Gammaproteobacteria; order Halothiobacillales; family Halothiobacillaceae; genus Halothiobacillus. The sequence goes on along the minus strand of CAZZMW010000009.1, from coordinate 83,176 downwards.
GAAATACGGGATTTGAAACAGCGCATTTCCCCCATCCACCCGCCAGACAAAGCGGGATGATTTCACTAAAATAAGACTGGGGTTTTCTAAACCGAAAGCAAGGTGACGCTATGTCTGGAAATGAAAAAGTCTCCGTTCTTTTTGTCTGCATGGGCAATATTTGCCGCTCGCCGACAGCGGAAGCCGTTTTCCGAAAATACGTGGAAGACGCCGATTTAGCAGATGCGGTTGTGATCGACTCAGCCGGAACGCACGCCTACCACATCGGCAACCCGCCGGATCGACGTTCGACGACCGTTGCAGCCGAGCGAGGCTATCGTATGGATGTGCTGCGCGCACGCCAGGTCAGCGCGGGCGATATCGAACAGTTCGATTATGTCCTGGCGATGGATCACGAAAATCTTTCGATTCTCAAGCAGCTGGCCCCAAGCCATTTACGGGACAAGCCACAGCTGTTCATGTCGTTTGCCCCTCAATACGGGCTGAGTGAAGTCCCCGATCCGTACTACGGTGGCGCCAAAGGCTTTGAGCAGGTACTCGACATGGTCGAGGAGGCCTGCGATGGGTTGGTTCAGGCCATCCGCCGCCAATCGGGCGGACGCTGAGCCAACCGAAGATAAGCCAGAATCAAGCCTTGGGCTCTGCCCCAAGGTGTGAGTGGCGATAGGAATAAGCGAAATAAATCACCATGCCGATGGCCAACCAACCTACGAAACGGATCCAGGTCACGACAGGCAGGAACATCATCAAGGCTCCGCAGGACAGGATGCCCAGAATGGGCAGGGTGTAACCGAAGGGATTCTTGAACGGGCGAGGCAGATCGGGCTGACGCATCCGCAAAACAATAACGCCAAGGCTCACCAGTACGAACGCCGCCAGCGTACCGATATTCACCAGTTCAGCCAGTTCGCCCAGTGGTACGACACCGGCCACGAATGAAATCAGCACCCCGCAAATCACGATGATTCGCACCGGCGTCTGTGTTTTGGGATGAACGCGTGCCAACTTGTTGGTGAGTAGGCCATCACGGGACATGGCAAAGATAATCCGCGTGAGTGCGTAATACAGCACCAGCATCACCGTGGTCAGGCCGGTAATCACACCGGTTGCGACCAGAGCCGAGGCCCAGTTGTAACCCAGCAATTGCAGGGAATACGCCACCGGGGACGATACGTTCAATTTGGTATAGGACACGATGCCCGTCAGCAGGCCCGAAACCACGATATAGACCAAGGTACAAATAATCAGCGACGCGATGATACCGATGGGCACATCACGTTGGGGATTACGCGCCTCCTCTACCGCCGTCGAGACCGCATCGAAGCCCACATAGGCAAAGAACACGATTGAGGCTCCGGCCAGAATACCGATCGGACGACCATCGGCACCGTGATCGAACCAGCCGAACGGGATGAAGGGCGTCCAGTTCTCCGGATGCACATTGAACCCGGCTACCGCGATGAATACGGTGATGGTCAGCAGCTTCACGAACACCATGGCCACATTGACGCGCGCCGATTCACGCACGCCGATAATGAGCAGAACCATCAACATGAGGATAATCAGCGACGCGGGCAAGTTGATAATGCCGCCCATCGATGGCGCCTTGGTAAGCGCGGCTGGCAAACCCAATCCGATCGCCGTTAGCGCATTCTCGAAATACCCGGACCAACCATTGGCCACCGCCGCGACTGAAACGGCATATTCGAGAATCAAATCCCAACCGACCATCCAGGCGATGATCTCGCCGAAAGCCGCGTAACTGTAACCGTAGGCGCTGCCCGACCCACCCACCGAGGCGGCCAGTTCGGCATAGGCGAACGCAGCGAAGGCACTGGCCAGACCCGCGAAAATGAAGGAGATGACGACGGCCGGGCCGGAATAGACGGCAGCCGCGATGCCGGTCAGTACGAAAATACCGGTACCGATAATCGCGCCAATGCCCATGAAAGTCAGATCGAACGCGCCCAGACAACGTTTCAGGCCCGTGTCACAAAATGCGGCAGGGCTGGCAGGTTTGGTTCGGAATAAATTCATAAGGCAGCTCGTTCCTTGAATCAAAAATGACCATTAAGTTAAAAGATGACCATCTGACGACAATCCCTGTTCCGGCCGATTCTAGCCCGAAAAATGGTGAATTGGTTCAATTTTGTCCCGCACGCAGCTCGATATCCGCCTCATAACAATCAGGGAATTAATCAGTGGTTCCTTAACGTCCACCCGGTTGGCGGCTATAATCGCCGATCCTCTACCACCGACCAGCAGCGAGATTCCCATGGCCGTCCGCAAAACCTCGACCGCCGCGCAAACGATTGAAGCCGGGAATCCGGATGTGATCGCTCAATACGAGCGCAGCATGAGCGAACTGGAACAGATCGTGACCCGGCTGGAACAGGGCGAGAGCACACTGGAGCAATCGTTGGCCGATTATGAACGCGGAGCCCTGCTGGCCCGGCAGTGCGAACAGGCACTCAAAGCCGCAGAGCAGCGCATTGATGCGCTGATGCAACCTGAAGAGGAAGAGTTCCCCAAGAAAAACGGGAAGAAGGACGCGCCAAAAACACAACCTCCTCTGCCACCAGCCGATGCCTTCTTCGATGTTTGATCAACTCACGCTCGATATTGCCACCTTCCAATCATGGCAACGGGATATCCAGTCTGTCTTTGAAACCAAGCTCAAACTGCGGTTGGACGACATCCTGAGCGATGCGCCCCGTCGGTTGGCGGATGCCATCGGTCACGCCGTCATCGACGGTGGCAAGCGGCTGCGTCCGATGCTGGTAATTCTGGGTGCCAGCCTGGATAGCACGCCCGGCGCCCTCCCCGACCCAAACGATCCACGGCTCGAACATATATGGAATGCAGCCGTCGCCATTGAGTTAATCCACGGCTACTCGCTCATCCATGACGACCTGCCAAGCATGGACAATGACGATTTGCGCCGGGGCAAACCCACCGTACACCGCGCTTTTGATGAAGCCACCGCCATTCTGGCCGGCGATGCATTGCAGTCACTGGCATTCAGTCTGCTTGCAGATGCGCCACAAACCGACGTTGAAACCCGTCTCCACTGGGTTTCACTGCTCAGTACCGGCGCGAATCGGATGGTGTTCGGTCAGCAGATCGATTTGAACCCGCCTGCACAGGCACCGGCGCTCGCCGAGCTCACCCGGATGCACGAACTGAAAACAGGCGCCTTGCTGTATGCCGCACTGATGATGGGGGCGAGTGGATGCTCAGCCGAAGATCGCGCAGCGCTGGAAGCCTTCATCCACCCGCTTGGACTTGCCTTCCAGATCCAGGACGACATTCTTGACGCCACCGGCACCGCAGAACAACTGGGAAAAACACCAGGCAAAGATGCAGCCGATCACAAATACTCGTACGTGACGGTGCTGGGGCTGGACGCAGCACGCGCCCATCTGAACGCCACCATGAGAGATGCCTTGAACGCACTCGAGCCCATGGGCACACGTGCCTGCCCTCTGCGTGCCTGTGCGCGTTTCGTTCTGATGCGTGACCATTGATGAACCCCGCCCCCAACAATCCGACCGATTTCGATCTGCTCAATCTGATCGACCAACCGGCTGACCTGCGCCGTTTGCCGAAGCGCCAGCTCGTCCAGCTCGCCGCTCAGTTGCGTGCCGAATTGATCGAGCGCGTCGCACAAACGGGCGGTCATCTGTCGGCCAATCTCGGCGTCATCGAATTGACCATCGCGCTGCATTACGTCTTCAACACACCCGATGATCGACTGATCTGGGATGTCGGTCACCAGAGCTATGGACACAAGATGCTCACGGGGCGTCGCGAAGCAATGTCCGGACTGCGTACGCGGGATGGCATATCCGGTTTCACACGGCGGGCGGAGAGTGATTTCGACCCGTTTGGTGCGGGGCACTCCAGCACCTCGATCAGCGCTGCACTCGGCATGGCAGTGGCGGCCAAATTGCGCGGCGAAGACCACCATGCCGTCGCGGTGATCGGCGATGGCGCGCTCACGGCCGGGCAGGCCTTCGAAGCACTCAACCACGCGGGCGATCTCAAGGCAAATTTGCTGGTCGTGCTCAACGACAACGAGATGAGCATTTCCAAGAACGTCGGCGCGCTCAACCAACACCTCACCCGGCTACGCAGCAATCCGGTCGTGAACAAATTACGCCAGGGTGGGCAGAACCTGCTGTCTCAGACAGGTCCCCTGGGTGAAATCCTCAACACCACGCGCGTTGGCTTGCGCGATGGCATGAAACACTTGCTGGGCGTAACCAGCCTGTTCGAAGAGCTGGGATTTGCCTACTTCGGGCCGATCGACGGCCACGACCTGCCGCTGCTTGTCGACACGCTGGAGAACCTGCGGCGCCAGACCGGTCCGCGATTGCTGCATGTCGTCACTCAAAAAGGCCGTGGATTCAACCCGGCGGAACTCGATCCGGTCCGTTATCACGGCGTCGGCAAATTCGATCCGAAAAATCACGCCAAGATCGAACCGCAGCCTGCCGAGACCAGTAAAACCGATGTTCCGAAAACGTGGACCCCAGGCACATGGACTCAGGCATTCAGCGACTGGCTCGATAAGCAAGGCGGTGATCCATCGGTCGTCGTGATCACGCCCGCCATGATCGAAGGCTCCGGCCTGGCCGGCTTTGCGGCACGTCACCCGCAGCGTTGCTTCGATGTCGGCATTGCAGAGCAACACGCCGTCACCTTCGCGGGCGGTCTTGCGGCAGAAGGCCTGCGCCCTGTCGTGGCCATTTACTCCACCTTCCTGCAGCGCGCCTGGGATCAGGTGATTCACGATATCGCGCTGCAGAACCTGCCGGTGCTGTTCGCCGTGGATCGAGCGGGATTGGTCGGACCGGATGGCGCGACGCATGCAGGCAGCTTCGACCTTGCATTCGGGCAAGCCGTGCCGAATCTGAAAATCGCCGTACCAGCCGATGCGACCGATCTACGTGCCGCGCTGGACTGGGGCATTTCCGACGCTACGCCCGTACTCGTGCGCTACCCCCGAGGCGAGTGCCCGGCCGATCTCGGTGGCGAATCCGCGCTCACACCGCTGGGTCTGCGCGTCCGGCGACGGGTAGACGATCCCCAGCGCAGCCTGTTGGTCATCGCGCTGGGCTCCAAGGTGCAAACGGCATTGAAAGCCAGCGCCAATCTGGCGGCCACCGTGGTTGACCTGCGCTGGGCCAAACCCATCGACTGGCCTGCCCTGCTGCCGCTGATTCAGGAACACGCCGCCTGGATGATTATTGAAGAAGGCAGCAAACTGAGCGGCATCGGAGCCAGCATGATTGCGCACACGACCGAATTGGGCCTGTTCAAACCGGTCAAACACATGGCTCTGCCCGACACGTTCATCGAGCACGGAACTCGCGGAGAATGCCTTGCCGATTGCGGACTTGACGAACTTGGTCTAAACAGTACGATGTCCGATTTTTTACGGCAGGTACTGCCCACATGAACACCACCGACCCAACAGCCGCCCTTGAGCCGATTTTTGATCGCGTGAACAACCAGTTATCCGCATCAAACGGGCAATTTTCCCTCACGGTCACCGTTGATTTTGCCGCCGCGCATCAATTGCATGGCTACGAGGGCAACTGCGCGCGATTACATGGTCATAACTGGAAGATCATCGTCGAAGTCAGCGGACAGAAGCTCGATGGCGTCGGCATGGTTCTGGATTTCAAAGCCATGAAAAAAGCCGCACGTGAAGCGGCCAAAGTCCTGGATCACCAGTTCCTGAACCAGATCGAACCTTTCGACCGGATCAACCCGACGGCCGAACACATCGCCGTCTGGTTCTTTGTGGAGTTGAGCCGGATGCTCAACCAACCCAATGCCCGCGTTTCCGCCATCACCGTGTGGGAAAACGACTACTCCGCCGTCACCTACCGTGCCTGAGCCAGGTGTTATCCACGTCGGGTTCTTGACACGTTTGCTAACCTTCATCCCATAGTCTTCACTTTACGAATCTGACAGGAATCCTCTCCCATGACCCAGAGCGCCATGCCTGATGTGCAATCTTCATTCGATCCACGCAATATCGTGATCGACCGTGTGGGCATCAAGGCAATCAAGCACCCGCTCACCGTGGTTGATGGCAATCATCGTCAGGCAACGATTGCCGAATGCGAACTGACCGTCGCTCTGCCGGCGGACAAGAAGGGCACGCACATGTCCCGGTTTGTAGCGCTTTTGAATGCGGAGCCGTTGGTTCTCTCGCTCAGCTCGCTACCCGATTGGACGCGCCGTATGGCCGCGTTGCTCCACGCCCACACGGCAGATGTGCAGTTCGCCCTGCCGTTCTTCGTCGAAAAATCCGCCCCCGTCAGCGGCCAGAAAGCCCTGATGGACTATCAACTGAGCCTGATGGGCCACCTTGATGCTCAGGGCGCGGTCGAGACCCGTCTGGAACTTGTCGTGCCGGTCACCAGCCTGTGTCCCTGCTCTAAGGAAATTTCCACCTATGGCGCACACAATCAGCGCTCGCACGTGACGGTAACCGTACGCGTGAAGGATCTGAATCTGTCGATCGCCGACCTGATCGGAAAGATTGAGGATCAAGGCTCCTGCGCGCTTTGGGGGTTGCTCAAGCGCCCGGATGAAAAGTACATTACCGAATATGCCTTCGATCACCCCAAGTTCGTCGAAGACATGATCCGCGACGTGGCCGGCACCCTGGCTGATTATCCCGGCATCGAAGGCTATCACGTCACCGTGGAGAACTTCGAGTCGATTCACAACCATTCAGCCTGGGCAGTTATTGATCGCCTCGGATCATAATCCTGACCCGGAACTCGCCATGAGCTCCACACGTCCCCAATCGACCCTGCGCGGACACGTAACTCGTCAGAACATGAGGCGTCCCAAGAAAACATTCACCGGAAGATATCCCCAGGGTCACCCCATGGAAAGAATGTGCATGTCCGGTTTTTTCTTTGAGCATCCATACTCAGGATCAAGTAACGGAATATATAAAAGGCCCCTTCAGAATCGGATTTCCAGCAAACCGCTGACAGAATCAGATCTGACCGCTCGGCTGACGGCCACTCAACGCACTCGACAGTAGACGGTCGCCGAACAAATCGATCGCATTGGCATCCAGTCGTTCCGCAAGTGCAGGTACATCCATCTCGACTAATTCGGCGAGGACATTGAGCTGCTCGACAATAAAGGCGGGCTCGTTCGGCTCGCCGAGATGCGCATGTCCGGGCTGGTTCGGCGCATCGGACTCAAGCAGTAACGCCTCAACCGGCAACGCATGAAGGACACTCCGCAAACGTGTGGCACGCGGGTGGGTGATCGCCGCTCCGACACCGAGATAGAACCCCTGTTCGATCAACTGATGAGCCTGCTGCAATGAGCCTGTAAATCCATGCACAACGCCCCGAATCTCGGGATGGCGCCGGATGATGGACAGCAACTTATCCGCGGATTTCCGCTCATGCAGAATCACGGGCAGCCTGTGTTGCAAGGCGACATCCATCTGTCCGAGGAAGAGCTCGGTCTGGCGCTCCGCATCAGGCATCTGGGGCGCAAAGTCGAGCCCAATTTCACCGATGGCCAACACCCGGTCGCCTTCCTGCTCAATCCTGTTCACCAGAGATTCCAGCGCTGCGATCGGTTCGATCCGATCAGCCCACCAAGGATGTACGCCATAGGCCAGACAGACCCGTAGTCCCAGGCTCTGTGCCGCCTGCGCCACTTCTTTCTGCCGTGACCATTGATCCGGAAACACCCCCACGGATATCACACCATCGACACCAGCGCGCTGCATCCGCTCCAGCACATTGGGCAACGGCTGGCGAGCGATGAGATCTTCAAGGTGACAATGCGTATCGAACATCAAATACCAACCTCAGGGGAGACAAGGGCCTTCACATCAACACCCGCCGCACATTCAGCTCAATAAATCGAGTATTCTGCCGATGATATGGAACAACCCTGTGATCCGTGAGCACTTGATAATGAGAGCACTGTTTTGAATCCAGCAACCCTTTTAGGCATTTTTGGCGGATTTGGCATTGTCATCGGTGCTATTTTCCTGTCATCGAACCATGTGTCGGACTACTTCAGCCCAACGAGCCTATTCCTCGTGCTGGGCGGTACGATTGCGGCCACGCTAATCAGCTACCCGTTGCATGAAGTCCTGCGCGTTTTCCGCGTATTCACGATTGTACTGCGCAACGAGCGTCTGTATGCCGAGCGCGATATTGCGGAATTGGTCGATGTCGCCAAACTCAAGTTTCAGGGGCAGATCAATCGTGCCGATGAAAAGCTGGGTCGCATCAACAATCCCTTCTTGAGAACAGGGATGCAGATGGTGCTGGACGGTGCATCGAATGAAGACATCATGACCCTGCTCCAATGGCGAATTGGCAGGATGCGCGCCCGTGAACGCGCCGAGGCGCAGATTTTCCGCACCATGGCCGCGTTTGCTCCCGCTTTCGGAATGCTGGGAACGCTACTCGGTCTGATCAACATGCTCCATGCCATGGACGCCGCGCACTTCGCAGCCATTGGTGTCAACATGGCACTTGCTTTGATCACCACCCTCTACGGCATTCTCCTCGCCAACATGATTTTCAAGCCCATCGCGCTCAAACTGGAACGCCGGACCGAGCAGCGGGTAATGGTGATGAACATGATGGTCGAAGGCGTGATGTTGATGCAGCAGCAACGCTCCCCGGCCTTCATCCGCGAAACACTGCAATCCTTCCTCGCCCAGAGTGAAGATGAATTACGCGAAGGCGTTCGCCCGTCTGGTAGTAGCCGTACCGTCGCTCGTCCCGGCACATCGCGCAGCACACGCTGATCGCAATGACACACCACGAACACCATGAGTAGCAAAACCCCTTCACCCGAAGCTGCACTGGAGGAACAACTCACCCAGAGCATCCAGTCGGAGATTGAACTCGCCGAAAAAACAGGCGTATTTTCACGACCATGGTACGAGGGTTGGGAAGAAGACGCCCATCTAATAGAAGACGACCAGTCATTCTGGTTGCTCACGATGGTCGATTTGATGACCCTGCTGCTCACGATGTTCGTCCTGCTCGCCGCCTACGCGTATCAGAGCAAGAACAGTACCGTATCCATGGTTGCCAGCAGCGGCAGCACACAGCAGGCACAAAAGGTCGATAAAACGCCCACACCACAAACCGGCCCGACACCGACCACGAAGACTTCTCCGGGAGAAACACCAACTCAAGGCAACATCCCGCAGGCAGGCAATGCCCTGATCGGAAAAGCCGACGCGAAACCGCCGACCAGTCCGAACGAACCCACATCCAATCCACCCGCACCGGCCGTACCGAACGAATCATCCCAGAATCAGGCGCGCGCCCTGTTCTCGGGCCTGGGCAAGGACGTCGATGTCTCTGTCATCAAAGGTCGCATCAACCTTCGCGTCAAGGACAACATTCTCTTTGCATCTGGTAACTCGGATTTATCCATCGCCGGTAAAGATCTGCTGAACCGGCTGGCCGAACGGCTCAAGGTCGGTGATTATCCAATCGCAGTTCAAGGGCACACGGACGATCTCCCCATCCACACCCTGCAATTCCCTTCCAACTGGGAACTCTCTGCCGGGCGGGCGGCAGCGGTCGTTCAGGAGCTGATCGCCAGTGGCGTTCAACCGGAGCGGCTTTCGGCCATTGGCTTTGCCGACACGCACCCGATCGCCTCGAATGACACTGCCAGCGGCCGGGCGGAAAATCGTCGGGTAGATCTGGAATTGCAACTGCCAGCCAGTATGCTGTCCAAAGTTGTAGCGGGAACCAAACCCCGAACCTCATCCACAACCCAGCCGGAAAGCAAACCATGATGCAGCAGACCGACAAGCCCCCCGCCAGCAGTGCCCCCAATGGCGCTGCCTGGAAACTACATCCTCAACTGCTGGCCGACTCCATACCCATCACAGAACTACCCATCTGCGCTGTCCGCCTGCTCGACGATGCCCGCTTCCCCTGGATCCTGCTGATCCCGCGCATTGCCGGACTCACACAATGGTTGGACATGCCTCAGGACATCGCTCATCAGGTGCTGGGTGAGGTGCACGAAGCCCAACACGTGTTACAGCAGATATTCACCCCCATCCGCATCAACTTCGCCACGATCGGCAACCGGGTGGACCAGTTGCATATTCACTGCGTTGCCCGTTTCAGCAATGATGCAGCTTGGCCGGATGTCGTCTGGGGACATGGCACACGCCAACCCTACAACCCTCTTGATCGATTAACACGGGCAAACGCAATCGCCGCTGGACTCAAAACCTACTCTCGGCGACACTCTAGCAACTGAAGGAATACCTGAATAAACTGTTCAAATTAAGCCAATCGAAATCCATGTTTCAGATTGGCGCCATTTCCCTGACGACTGATCGTCGCAAGGAAGTGACGGCACAAGCCTGTGCCGCAGAACCTCTAGACTTTTCAGAGGTTTCTTAGTCGTAAAACCCATAAGGACAACCGGTTATGCGCATCGTGCCTTTATCGCTCCAATTCCTGATGTTCCTCGGCCTGCAGATCGCCTTGAGCTTGGGGCTGGTCTTTTATCTCAACACACTGGCCACCAATAACTTCCAGACGTTCCAGCGTGCCAGTTCCGGGTTTGTGGAATCCAGCAAAACCATCGAGACACTGCGGAAATCATTTGCCGCCACCAGCGCAGAGATTGAGCAAATCACTAGCCAGTTTTCGGCGGGTCAGCGAGTAGATGTACGCGATCAGGTACTGGCACTCCAGCAGGTTGCGGCTGCCATCCGCACAGATACCGCGTTGGCCAGTCTGCGCGAAGTCGCTGGCTCTCAGGTCATGGCGCTTTCAAAAAGCATCGATCAGCAGGCACAAGCATTGATCAATGCCGCCGCGGCAACGGCATCCGCCACGCCTGCCGAAGTCAAAGACATACAAAGTCAGCTACGCAAAGAACGCAGCCGCATCATGGTGGACGATTTCGGTGCGTTGATCAGCGCCGCCAATCAGAATCTGGAGGACACCATGGCCCTGTTGCGCGGTTCGACCGAATCGTTGAGCAGCCAGTACCAGACCCTGTTGATCCTGTTTATCGTGTTGCAGATCGCGCTCATGATGACGGCGCTGTGGTACTTCAACTACCAGATCAAGCAGTTGGCCGATATTACGGATCGATTGATCGAAGGGGAAGCCACCGCTGCCCTGCCCCAACAAAAGCGTCACGATCAGATTGGTCGTCTGGCCCGAGCCGTACAGCATTTCCGGACCACATTGATTACCCTTTCCGATTCACGCGAACAACTGAAAGTCATCCTGAAGAAACACGATCAGGAGACTATGAGCCGCCGCAAGGCCGAAAAGCAGCTTGCACTGGCCGCTTCGGTGTTTGAAAACGTACAGGAAGCCGTGCTCTTGACGGATATTTCAGGACACGTCACTCGTGCAAACCCGGTGGCCCTGGAAATGCTGCACAGCACAGAAAAACAATTGGCAGCCAAACCCCTGCTCGAATTCCTGCTGGGTCACGATGCGACCGTGGTCGAGCCACTCTGGCAACAAGTTCTGGAACAAGGATATTGGTCTGGTGAGGTGGAATTCACCCCGGAAAAATCCCCCACCATCACGGCGTTAATATCGATCAAGCTCATGGGTGAGGCACGTGAAGGCCGGGGACATGTGATTTTCGTACTCAACGACCACACTGAAATTCGGGCACGTGAAGCCAAAATGCGCTTCCTCGCCGAGCAGGATACGGTAACCGGGCTGTACAACCGTCACTACTTCATTGCGCAGGGCGAGAAACGGATTGCGAAACATCCAAATTCACCGTTCAGCATTGTTCTGATCGGCATCGACAATTTCCGCTCCATCAATGATGCATTGGGTCATCACGATGGCGATCAAGTCCTTGTCGAGATCGGACGGGAGCTTGCTGCCATGTTGCCCGCAAGTGCGGTACTGGCCCGTGTCGATGGTGATGAATTCGCCTTCTACTGGACGCCAAAGGATGAACACAATCAGGAAGAAGAACTCCGCGAGTTCGCCGAACGTGCACTAGCCGCAGCTCGCCAGCCTCTTCGCATCAACAGCTACCAGATCACGTTGAAAATCAGCGCGGGGACGAGCACCTATCCCAACGATGGAGACAATATCGAGGATCTGATCAAAACCAACGACATCGCCCTGTCGATGGCGAAATCAGAAGGCGGCGATCGTCTCTATACGCACGGTGCACAGGCTCAAAACCTTGCGCGGCGCCGTTTCATGCTGCAACAGGCCTTGGACAAGGCTCTGGGCAAACGCGAGTTACGCCTGAGCTACCAGCCTCAGGTTTCCCTGGCGAATGGACAGATTACCGGATTCGAAATCCTGATGCGCTGGCGTCACGGAGGCGAATGGGTTTCCCCGGCAGAATTCATTCCGCTCGCCGAGGAAACCGACACCATTGTGCGTATCACCGAATGGGCCTTCACCGAGGCCTGCAACCGGATTCGCGAATGGCAACGGCAAACGGAAGAGACTTTCAATCTCTCGCTGAATCTACCACCACGCCTGCTGCTGACCGACAAAATCGACGATCGGCTGGTGAATATCGCCAAACAGGCAGGTCTGCCCCTCTCATCGATCACACTTGAGATTACCGAGAGTAGCTTCGGCAACGATCCGAGCCTGATGTCAGACCAGTTGCACCGCTTGGCGATGAAAGGTTTCACCATTGCCATCGACGATTTCGGTACCGGCTATTCTTCGTTGGCCTACCTCAGCACGCTGCCCATTTCCAAGATCAAGATCGACAAGAAATTCGTGGATCTGATCAACGAAAGTTCGGAATCTCGCAAGCTTATCAAGTCAATTTTCGCGATGGCCGAATCGCTGGAGCTGGATATCGTGGTCGAAGGTGTGGAGACTGTCGAACAATTGATTCAGCTCAAGAAATTCGATGTGCGAATGGACGTTCAGGGGTTCGTTTTCGAGCCAGCCCAAAACGAAGACTTCTGGGAAGGTCTGTTCCTGGAAGGCAAGACCCATGTATATGAAGTTCCGGAATTGCGATCGCCCAAGCCGAAGACTGCCCCAGAGGGCAACAATCCGCTTACATTTAATTAGCAATCCAATTAGACCGAATTGGTCACGGGGTGAACTGTCAGCCCCGGATTGGACTTATCCCCTTCCCCACCAGGGCCTGTCAAACAGGCCCTAGTGCGCTTCGGCCCAACTTCTACCGATGCCCATACCCACCTCAATGGGCACGTTCAATGTTGCGGCCCCAGTCATCTGTGCGCGGATGATTGGCTCGATCTCGGCGACGTCCGACTCGGGCACCTCGAATATCAATTCATCGTGTACCTGAAGAATCAACCGGGCTCGCCCAGGAACCACCAACAGCTTATGCAAGGCGATCATGGCAAACTTGATGATGTCTGCTGCCGTACCCTGCATCGGCGCGTTGATGGCGGTACGCTCGGCATATTGGCGTCGCTGCCCATTGCGGCTGTGAATCTCCGGTAAATACAAGCGGCGACCGAATACGGTTTCCACATACCCCATTTGACGCGCCTGCTGCCGCATCCGCTCCATGTAGGTAGCAACCCGGGGGTAACGCGCAAAATACAGATCGATATAGGCCTGTGCCTCACCACGCGCGACATCAAGCTGCTTGGCCAGACCAAAGGCAGACATGCCATAAATCAAACCGAAGTTGATCGCTTTCGCCGCACGACGCTGGTTGGCCGATACCTCGGCTTCCTTGATGCCGAACACTTCGGCTGCCGTCGCACGATGAATGTCTTCTCCGGCCGCAAAAGCGGCGGTCAAGCCTTCATCGCCGGACAGATGCGCCATGATGCGCAATTCGATCTGCGAATAATCCGCGGAAATCAGCATATAACCCGGCTCGGCAACAAACGCCTGTCGGATGCGCCGTCCTTCTTCACTGCGAACGGGAATGTTCTGCAAATTCGGATTGGATGAAGAAAGCCGCCCGGTCGCGGTCACCGCCTGATGAAAGGCACTGTGCACACGTCCGGTATGGGCATGGATGTCTTCGGGCAATCGGTCGATATACGTCGATTTCAGCTTGGTCAGCCCGCGGTAATCGAGAATCAACGCAGGCAATGGATGGCTACCCACCAATTCGCTCAGCGCCTCTTCATCAGTTGAAGGTTCGCCCTTAGGCGTCTTTTTACCCACGGGCAGTTTGAGTTCATCGAACAACAACTCCTTGAGTTGTTTGGTCGACCCCAGATTGAATTCGCGCCCGGCCTCTTTGAACGCAGCCTGTTCCACTGCAAGAATCCGCTCGCCGATCGCTTGGCCCTGAATCGCAAGTTCGTTCCGATCCACGCGCACGCCTGCGCGCTCCATGGCCACGAGCACCTCGATCAGCGGTTGCTCGATGTTTTCGTACACATAGCGCAAACCGGGCTCGACCGACAGTTTCGACCAGAGACAGTGCTGCAACTGCCGGGTGACGTCCGCATCCTCAGCCGCATAGGGGCCAGCCTGCTCAAGGTGGATCTCGGGGAAACTCAGGGCCTTTGCCCCCTTACCGGCAATCTCTTCGAAAGTGATGGTCTGACGCCCAAGGTACTTCGCTGCCAGCGAATCCATGTCATGCCGTGTGGCGGTCGAATCCAGCACATAGGACTCCAGCATCGTGTCGAATTTCACGCCACGCAGGGTGATGCCATGATTTGCCAACATATGGGTATCGAACTTGGCGTTCTGCAACACCTTTGTACGGGACGCGTCTTCGAGCCAGGGCTTGAGATCGGCCAGCACCTTGTCTCGATCCAATTGAACCGGTGCCTCGGGGTAAGTGTGCGCCAGCGGCACATAGGCCGCGCGATTGTCTTCCATCGAAAACGAAACGCCGACGATCCGGCCGTCGAACAAATCCAGTGCATCGGTTTCGGTATCAAAGGCCACCAAATCCGACTTATTGATTTCCGCAAACCAACGTTGCCAATCGGCATCTGTCAGGACTGTTTCGTACATCGGCGGATCGCTCAGGGGCAGTTGCCCATCACCCGAAGAAGTACGCCGGGTTTCCTGGCTTGGCGCAGAACCGGGAGCGGAAACTGAAGACGCCTCCGAAAACTGCCTGCGCAACGTATTGAGTCCGAAACGCTCGGCCAGTGCCAGCACCTCACGGACATCCGGCGTTTGTACAGCCAAATCAGCCAGGGTGACGGGCAAGTCGCAATCGGTACGAATCGTCACCAGTTCACGACCGATGGGGAGAAATTCCATGGCGGCTCGCAGCGACTCACCCACCTTGCCTTTAACCTGATCGGCATTGGCCATCAGGTTATCCAGTGATTGCCATTCGTTGAGCCATTTCGCGGCTGTTTTCGGACCGCATCCCGGCACGCCGGGCACATTGTCGACGGTATCTCCGACCAGCGTCAGGTAATCGATGAACTGAGCTGCGGTGATGCCGTATTTCGCTTCGATGGCCGCTTCATCAAGCACCGTATTGCTCATGGTGTTGACCAGACGTATTCCCTCTGTCACCAACTGCGCGAAGTCCTTGTCGGCGGTTGCGACCAGCACCGGTTCGCCTTTCTGCCGTGCCTGATGCATTAGTGTCCCGATCACATCATCGGCTTCAACGCCTGAAACGCACAACAACGGGAAACCCAGCGCACGTACCAGTTCATGCACCGGCCCGATCTGCACGCGCAGGTCGTCGGGCAAGGGCGGTCGCTGCGCTTTATACGCGGGATAGATTTCATCGCGAAATGTCGGTCCGGGTGCATCGAACACCACAGCCATACGATCGGGATTTTCCTCTCGCCGAAGTTTCTGCAACATGTTGATCACGCCGTGAATCGCGCCCGTCGGCGTGCCATCCGGTGCCGTCAAAGGGGGCAACGCATGAAAGGCGCGGAACAGGAACGAACTGCCATCAACCAGAATCAGCGATTTGGATTCCACTGTCGGTTCGGCGGGCTCGGCCGGGGAGGCAACTTGCGAGGAAAAGAGATCATTCATGGTTGGTCATCGAAATTTGGCTTCAAGGTCGGTACTATGCCATAGGCTGCTTGACCACTGGCGATTCGCCCGAGACTGCTCATTCAACCGGGCTAAAAATAAGCACACCAGCTAAACACACCAGATAACATCCGCGTATGAGTCCAAAAATACCCAATCACCCGTCCCGCCTTGATAAAAGCGAACGACTGAGCCAGGAATCGTGGAAAATTTTCCAGATCATGGCCGAGTTCGTGCAGGGTTATGAAACCCTGGCCAGCATCGAACCGGCGGTCAGTATTTTCGGCTCCGCCCGTTTTTCGCCCGATCATCCCCACTATCTGATGACGGTCGAAATCGCCCGGCTCCTCTCGGACGGCGGTTTTGCGGTTGTCTCCGGTGGTGGCCCCGGCATCATGGAGGCAGCGAACAAGGGAGCGAAGGAAGGCGGCGCGCCGAGTGTCGGTTTGAATATCACCCTACCGCACGAGCAGCATGACAATCCTTATCAGGATATTTCCCTTCATTTTCAGCATTTTTTTGCCCGCAAGGTCATGTTCGTCAAGTACGCTTCCGCCTATGTCGTCATGCCAGGTGGCTTCGGCACGCTGGATGAAATGGCGGAGATCCTCACGCTGGTACAAACCGGCAAGTCTCGCCGCATTCCCATTATTCTGGTGGGCACGGCGTTCTGGAGTGGCCTGCTGGACTGGTTCCGTCAGACACTTCTAACCGAAGGCACCATCGGGGCGGATGATTTGGATTTGCTGACCCTTTGCGATGAGCCGCAAACCGTGATCGATACCATTTTCGACTTCTATCGCAACCGCGACCTGGGCGCGACCGCCGAAGAACAGAAGAAACTGCTCGATCTATAAGCGGCGGTATCGGCCCATTCAGAGAAACCATTTTTCACGCGGGCGGTTTTCGCATACTCTGCCCGCCAAGCCTAGCCGGACCCGTCGAACTCGACGCGTCAACGCCTCGCCGAGACCCCAAGACCGGAACGAATTACCATGTCGGTTTTCACCACAGTACACGAACATCAACTCACTGAATTCCTGACGCAATTCGATTGCGGTCAGCTCGTTTCCTTCGCGGGCATCGCGGCAGGCATCGAGAATACCAACTACTTCGTCACCACCGATCGGTATGCGTTGGTACTAACGCTGTTCGAGCACCATCAACCGGACGAACTGCACTACTTCCTCGACCTGATGGCGTATCTTGCCGAGCACAACATTCCGACCGCCCACCCGATGTGCAGCAAGAGCGGCTCCTATCTGAGCGAACTCAATGGCAAACCCGCCGCACTCGTCCGCCGCCTGTCTGGCGGATCGCTGGAACGCCCCAATACCGAAGAGTGCCGCACGATGGGCGCCGCGCTCGGGCAGATGCATCGTGCCAGCCCCGGTTTCAGCGGCTACCGTGCACCCGATCGGGCGCTGCCCTGGTTGCTGAGCACCGGCTCAACACTGGCAGAGCACCTCGCCAAGGACATGGAAGTAGAAATCGCTGACCTGCTTGAAGATGAACTGCGTTTCCAGCAAATGCACGCGCGCGATCATCTGCCGCAAGGTGCCATTCATGCCGACCTATTCCGGGATAACGCCCTGTTCGAACAGGGCCGTCTGACGGGCATCATCGACCTCTACTACGCCTGCAACGACGCCTTGGCCTATGACCTGGCCGTCACCGTCAACGACTGGTGCCGCAACGAGCAGGACGGGATCGACGAAACACGCGCACGCGCTTTGCTGGCCGGTTACCAGGGTGAGCGCCCGCTCAATGACGAGGAACGCGCAGCCTGGCCCGGACTGCTTCGTGCGGCCGCCATGCGTTTCTGGCTTTCGAGACTCAAGGATCAATGTTTTCCTCGCGAAGGCGAAATGACCTTCCTGAAAGACCCCGAAGTCTTCCGTCGCCTGCTGATCGCCCATCGAGCACAGGCGGACAACACCCGCGCCTGGCTCAATGGCTGAATCGCTTCCGGTCGAATCGCCCCCTCTGGCACCCATCATTCTGCACGGGCGAACGGGCGAACCGGTCATCATCGACCCGCCTCTGGCGCTCGCCCCCATGGCCGGTGTGTCCGACCGTCCTTTCCGCCAGCTCTGCCGCGAATATGGTGCGGGACTGGTCGTCACGGAAATGATGAGTGCCAAACCGGAACTGCAATCCAGCGCCAAAAGCCGACTGCGACAAATCGACAGCAACGATATCGAACCCCGGGCGGTGCAGCTGCTGGGTAATGACCCGGACGAACTGGCCGAAGCCGCCCGATTTGCGGTCTCGCAAGGCGCGCAACTGATCGATCTCAACCTCGGTTGCCCCGCCAAGAAGGTGTGCAAGAAAGCGGCAGGATCTGCTCTCATGGCCGAGCCGGACACCGTCGCCCGCCTTCTGGAAGCACTGGTGGCCGCCGTCGATTGTCCGATCAGCATGAAAATGCGCACCGGTCCCGACCGCGAGTGGCGCAATGCCGTTCAGATCGCAAAAATCGCCGAGAATGCCGGTATATCCATGCTGTCGATCCACGGGCGCACCCGCGCAGACCGCTACGAAGGCGAAGCAGAATACGACACCATTGCCGAAGTGGTTGCCGCCGTCGACCTGCCCGTGTTTGCCAATGGCGACATCACTACCCCGCAGAAAGCCCGTCAGGTGATCGCCCATACGGGCGCCTCGGGCATCATGGTCGGACGAGGCGCATTCGGTCAGCCGTGGATTTTCTCCGCGTTAAAAGCGGAGCTCACCGGCCAACCACTCCCAAGCGCGCCAGATCGTGCTGAACGCATCGCTGTCGTCAAAAAACAATTTGAAAAAATCTATCAGCATTACGGTGACTCATTAGGAATTCGCATCGCCCGAAAGCATCTGGGCTGGTATGCTGCGTCACTGGATTTGGGTGAAGAAGATCGAGCTGTGTTCAACCGCTTCGAGCACCCTGAACAGCAACGCCAATGGTTAGCGCAACACGCTAACGGATAACTTCCCTTTACCCGGCTGAACGATCCCGCACATGAATGCAAAACGCCCCACAGAAGAAATCCCTCTACCCAACGGTCACTGGCAGTGTCTGAACACGGATGAAGCTCATGGGGACAACCCCGTTCAGCAGGCCGTGCGTGCAGCGCTGGATGCCCTGTGGGAAACGTTGGAAGGTGACCAGCCCAATAACCTCTACGACCTCGTCATAGCCCAGATTGAGCGCCCCTTGCTGGAAACCGCCATGTCTCGTTGCGATCAGAATCAGTCTCGCGCGGCCGAATGCCTCGGCATCAACCGCAGTACCCTGCGCAAGAAACTCAAGCAGCATCAACTTCTGGAACCGAACGGCGACTGATGATCGTCGTCGAAACTGCCAACCCTACGAATCGACCACTCAAGAATTCCTGTCAAGAATTCCTGGCCACATTCCGAAAGAAAAAGCCGCGCCCTTATTCAAAAGACAGCAGCGTTAACCGACACCCATGCGGTATATACGACTCCTGCAACGTATAACCCACCAAAAACTTCCTTGCTGTGACGCGCAAGCCAAAGTGGAAAATAGATGTCGAAGTTGTCTGTGCGTTCCTCCGTGTAGCGACCGGCCACATTGGTTAATGGACATTTCATTCGGTTTGACACGAGGATGATGACTTCAAGAAAGACGAACCCGATCAGGCTCCATGCAACCGTTAGGCTTCCAAGGAAAGTCAGAACAGGAATCGCTGAGATCGATCCTGCGAATATTGCCCAGACCATCGTGTGGATCGTCTTGATGGTGCGTAATTTCGATTCATGCCCCATCGCAAGTACCCACTAAAGCACCTGAACGACACCACAATCTATTCAAGCAATTCGAGAACATACGACCGTTCCAGCAAACACCGGATAATCTCCCCGGCCACGATGTGACCGAAAATATTCGGCATGTAGCTGATCGTGCCATTGACGGCTCTTGGGCGAATGCCGGTGTCTGTGGGTACGTGAGGGGCTGGTTTGCTTGGCAGTTCGGTTGAGTAGACGACCGGGATATCCAATGCGCAATCGAGTCGGCGAAGGCGCGTGCGCAGCACCCGTGCGAGGCCACAGCCCTGCACTTCGGCCAGTGTGCCGACCCGCACGGCGCGGGCGTCGAGGCGGTTGCCTGCGCCCAACGCCGTCATGGTCATGATGCCCCGTGCTCGGGCTTCCGCCAGCAACACGGCCTTGACGCCGATCGAGTCGATGCAATCGGCAATCGCGTCCATGGGGTGTTGTTCCAGCAACTCGACTACACCGGATTCTTGCAGGAAATACGGCAAAGGCACGGTGGTGATGTCGTTACGGATCGATGCAAAACGCGCTACGGCAACATCCGCCTTGCTTTCCCCGATCACCGCTTCGGTGGATAGCATTTGCCGGTTGAGGTTCGAACGACCGAATTTGTCATGGTCCAGCAGGTACACCGTGCCCACACCGGCTCGCACGAGCGACTCGGCGCACGCGCCACCCACACCACCCAATCCGGCAACCAGAACCCGTGCCTGGCGCAGCGTTGCCAATCCGTTTTCGCCAATCAGCAATTCGGTGCGCTCTTCCAATCGTTCAGACATCACAATCATTCCAGTCAAAAGGATGTCATTATGCGCAAAATTATCCCATATCACCGCACGACAACAAGGGTCATGGACATAGCTTTTACTCATTGTGTTGATTAAGCTTTGACAATGAAGAGTTTTCACCGAATTCCCGCGCATTCCCGGACCTTTATAGTGCAATGACAACCCCATCAACAAACAGCGAAGACCGAGCAGAACTTGACTGCGAAGAGGTCTCGCAGGTATTCATCGAGCAACTTGAACGTCAACAGGCATTATTGCAGTCGTTACTGGGACAGATCGATATCCTGATCTCCGCATCCGACGAACATGAGTTGCTTGATGTGGTCTGCACGCAGCTACTTGCCTCCGGGCTATTTTCGGGAGCTTGGCTCGGGCAGATGTCCTCGCCTCAGGCGGATGAATTCGAGGTTCTTGCTGCGGGCAGTAACGGGCGTGATGTGCTCGACGCGCTCACGGCTGAGCAGCAGGCGATTTTTTGCCAGTATCTGGCTCGCTCGCAATTTCAGGATGAAGTGATCATCGAGGACACGGACAGCTCATTGCTCACGGAACCATGGCAGTCATTCGCCCCCCTTGATTTCAAAAGCAGCATTTTCTTTATCCCCATACACCGCCATGAGGTGCCCTGGGCGGTACTCGTGGTCGTCCTGCAACATGATCGCCCGCTCGAAATACTGATTTCCGGCACGCTAAGACGATTGGGTGAGTTGATCAGCAATTCGCTCGCACAGTTGGATTTGCGCCAACGCCTCAGCACCGAGCATGAGGAAACGGCATATCTGGCCTACCACGATGCGCTGACCGGCTTGGCCAATAGGCGCTTTCTGGACGAGGAACTTCCCAAGGCATTGGCCAGAGCACGACGTAACAAGCAGTCGCTGGCTGTTGTGATGCTGGATCTGGATGATTTCAAACCCATCAACGACCGCTATGGTCATGCCGTGGGCGATGAACTGCTCAAAACGCTGGCCGCCCGCATCCGGCAGGTCCTGCGCTCCAGCGACCTGGCCGTGCGACAGGGGGGCGACGAGTTCATCCTGCTGATCGAGGGCATCGAATGCAAGAAAGATCTGGTCGAAAGCCTCAAACGCATCCATAAGAGCCTGTGCGAACCCTACACTTTCCTGCAAACGACCAGTCACATCCAGGCCAGCATGGGGGTTACTGTTTTCCCGCAGGATGACGCCGAACCGGACCAACTGATCCGACATGCCGACGCCGCACTTTATGCCAGCAAGGACAAAAAGCGCGAGCGTGAGTATCCCTGGCAGTGGTGGAACGATGCGATCGTTGAGGATCCCGATGCCAAGCTCAGCCCGCTTGAGCGTACTCCGCCTTATGGTCCCGCCGCCGCAGCCTTGCTTCAGATATTGGAAGAACGCGTTGAGAAACTGGCGGAGGCCTTCGTCGATCTGTTCTATCAGGAACTGGAGTCCACAGATCCAGCATCAGCGAAAATCATAGGTTGGCTCAGCCCAAACGAATACAAGCACCTGCGCCTCAGGCAGGCCGAACACCTGAAATCCCTGCTGTCACCCAACCTTACCGAAATGGAGCATCGAACCCAGGCCAGAAGAGTCGGAGAGATTCATGCGCTCATCGGGGTCTCAGCCAGCAGCATGGTTCGGGCGGTCACGATTTACCTGCATCAATTCGATGATTCAACACTCAAGTTCCAACTGGGACGGCAGGATGTCATCAACCTGGAAACCGTGATCACCGAACGGCTGAGCACCGAACTTGCTGAAGAACTCGAAGCCGAACAGGATATCAATCAGCAGTTTCAAACGATCCTTGTCGAGGCTGATGCCTTGAGTCGTCGTACGTTGTCCTGGCAGGATTTCAACGAAAACATGTTGCGGTTACTGTGCACACTTCCGGGCAGCAAGGCCGGATGGATCGGTTCTCCGAGTGAAAACGGCCGGTTCGTCGTCAATTTCAGCCATCACACGGAAGGTGTCGAGGCGATACTGGCGCAATATGATGGCGGGGCCACTCTGCCCAGCATTATTGAGAAGAAATCGACCGAACTCGGCGCCACCGGACAGGCATTCCTTACAGGACAGACTCAGACCGTCGCCAGTTTCTCGACTCAGGCCAACATTGAGGCATGGCAGACACTGATCCAAAACACCGGTATCCGCAGTTCGGTCAGCATCCCCATTATGGACGGCCAACGCCACCCCATCGCCGTATTGACCCTGTATGGCGGTTTCCCCGGGATGTTCGAGACACCATTTAGACAATCTTTCTGTCAGCAGATCGGTTTTGTCATCAGCCAGACGTGGCAGCAGTTCAACCAGACACATACCGTAAGCGTGTCGACTCACGAACTGGACCTCTGGCGACAGGCCTTCTATAGCGATGGCGTCCGGTTCGTATACCAGCCCATTATCGACCTCAAAACTGGGCGACTGGACAAAGTTGAAGCACTCGCCCGCCTAGACCTGCCCGATGGCCGAACGATCATGCCCGGCGCATTCATCTCGCGACTGAATGAAATCCAGGTTATTCATCTGTTCAAAAAAGGCTTGGATATCTGCCTGGCACAACTCGCCCAATGGGATCGAGAGCAGATAACTGCGCTACTGGGGTTATCACTTAACCTGCCACTGGAAGCCTTGGCACATCCAGAGTGCCACCAATGGGTTGCCGACGCGTTGGCCCGGCATGGCGTGGCGGCGAATCGATTGGCGCTTGAGGTTCTGGAAAACAGTGAAATTCACGAAATCGAAGACTCAGTTCTCCATATGCGCCAATTGGTAAAACTTGGCGTTGGGCTGACGATGGACGACCTCGGATCCGGTTATAGCAGCCTGATCCGGTTGAATAATCTCCCCTTCGATACCATCAAGATCGATCAGGCATTGATCCGATCGGCCTACAACGATCCGCCGCGCATCATCAAGTTCATCAGCGCCCTGATTCACATGACGCACGCTCTTGATTTAACCGTGGTGGTTGAAGGGCTCGAACATCCCGATCTGATTGAAGCGGCTCGCATTCTCGGTGCCGACATGGGGCAAGGCTATGGCTTGTCCTACCCTCTCTCACCGGAACAGCTGGCCACATGGATCCGAACCCGTGCCGAACCCGAACACCGCGACTACCCGCAAACCGCAATGGGCGCTATCGCCACGCACTGGCAACGGGCTAATTATCTCGAAACATCGGATCAACCAGCGAGCCACAGCCACTACAGTCAGTGCCCGGTCCACCGTTTTATCGTGGATCAACAACTTGAAGGCAGTGCCCTTGATGCGGCTCATCAGGCCCTGCACGCGGCGAGAAAATCACAGAGCGCGCAATACACCTACCTGCTCAAGCAGGTGCAATCGTTGCTGGCTGAACTGGTCGTCAAGCCGGAACCGAAGATCGATCCAGATACGGATTCCCAAACAAACACCATTGCGGCATCTCCACAGTGAAGACCGTTCATGGCGAGGGGTTGAACTGCCTGATCGTCGGCGGTGCTGTGCGTGATCAATTGCTGGGCCGCCCGGCAAACGATCGCGACTGGGTGGTACTTGGCAGCACGCCCGAAGAGATGACCCGGCGAGGCTTTCAGCCGGTAGGCCACGATTTCCCCGTGTTTCTGCACCCCAAGACTCGCGAGGAGTATGCCCTCGCCCGCACCGAGCGCAAATCCGGTCGTGGGCATCAGGGCTTCGCCTTCCATGCCGATCCTAGGGTCACGCTCGAAGACGACCTTCTGCGCCGCGATCTGACCATCAATGCATTGGCACAGACCGCCGACGGTGTGCTGGTCGACCCGTTCAATTTCAAACGTGATCTCGATGCCCGGATCTTGCGCCACGTCAGTCCCGCTTTCAAGGAAGATCCATTGCGCGTGTTGCGCGTTGCCCGTTTTGCCGCCCAACTGGCCACAGAAGGCTTCACGCTGGCACCGGAAACACGTGACTTGATGCAGACGATGACCGCCGAGGGGGAACTGGAGGACCTGACCGCCGAACGGGTTTGGCAGGAAACCCAGAAGGCGCTGGCCAGTTCGGCACCCGCACGTTACTTCGACATCCTGCGCGATGTCGGCGCACTGGCCGTGCTGTTCCCTGAAGTCGATGCCCTGTTCGGCGTTCCGCAACCGGAGAAATACCACCCCGAAATCGACAGTGGCATACACACCCTACAGGCACTGACAGCCGCCGCCAGAATGACGAAAGATGTCGGCATCCGCTTCGCCGTGCTGTGTCACGACCTGGGCAAGGCGTTGACGCCGCCGGAAGAATGGCCACGGCATATCGACCATGAAGCCCGCGGCGTGGCGCCCGCCGCAGCACTCAGCGAACGGTTGCGCGTTCCCAAAACCATCAAGGAATTGGCGATTCTCGTCACTGCGCAACATGGACGGGTACATAAAGCATTGGAAATGCGCCCGGCCACTCTGGTGGATCTGATCGAGTCACTCGATGGATTAAGACGACCGGAACGGATGGAAGCAGTGCTGCTGGCCTGCCATGCCGATGCGCGCGGGCGTTCGGGCTCGGAAGACTGCGATTACCCGCAAGCCGACCGCGTCCGTGCGGCAGCCGAGTTGATACGTTCTGTCTCGCCGGAAGCTTTCGTCGCTCAAGGATTGAAAGGGCTGGAAATCAAGAACGCCCTGCATCAGGCGCGGGTGCAGCTATTGGCCAAGCAACTGCCGCGATAAAGAGGGATCAATGGCGCAGTGCAAGCTGCGCTCAATCGTTCAGCAATTCCACCAAAGCGGGTTGCTCGTCGCGCCACCGCAGACGTAGCAGACAGGCATATTCCGTATCCACGAAATGCGTGGCGATCGGCAGTGCCTTGAGCGCCCAGACTGCCGCCGCACGAATGACGACGGCATGGCCGATGATCAGTGTTTTCCCGCCCCCTTCCTGAGCACGGGCGTGTTGGGCGAGTGCTGTGGTCACCCGTGAAAAGAAGGCATCCATACCCTCTCCACCTTCGGGCATTCCGTTGACGGGATCGGCCTTGTACGCCAGATAATCGGCCGTGAATTCTTCTTTCACCTCACGGTGACTCAGGCCTTCCCATTGTCCGAACCCCCGCTCGCGCAGGTTGGCGTCGATCTCCAACGGCAGCCCACGCTCGGCGGCAAGCGCTTCGGCAAATGCCCTGCAACGGATCAGCGGGGAGGAAACAATTTTCGTCCAGTGCGATTTGCCCGCCGCATCCAAGGCCGCCACACGGTCACGCATCTGAGCCCAACCCCGCTCACTCAGCGGATCATCGATCCGATCACCGCGATAGCGTTTGCCGCCAACCGGTTCGCCGTGGCGCATGAGGTCAATTTCCACCCGCATCAATGCAACCATCCGGAAAGCGTGAGCACGGCAACGACACCCAAACCGATCAAGAGTGCCCGAAGAACAATCGCAGCTGCATTCTTATACCAGCGAGACTGATCGGCCAGACAAGCCTCACCCTCTGCGCAATCATCCTCGCGCTCGAGCTCCAAGGCAGCGTGGCCCACTCGTCCGACCAGGGATGCATTTTTTTGCGCAAGAGATGTCTCCGCCTCATCACCACCATTGATCCAGGCGTCGAGTCCGCGGTTGAAACCACCTGCCAACAACAACAGGACGGCATAAAGACGGGCCACGGGCCAATCGAGCACCGCCTGCACTCGACCAGGCAGGTTCACTCCGCCCGGTTCCGTTGACGTCGGCTGGGCCAGCCAATCGGAAAGTCGATAGAACACGGCGCCCGCCGGACCGAACACAACAAACCAGAACAAGACGGCGAACCATTCATGAAAACCAAGCGCGATGATCCGCTCGGCGAGTTGCTGGGTCGTGGCCGTTTCGGCATCCAGTGAGGTGCCTTCCGCCAGTTTGGCACGGCAGTGCGCTGCGCCTTCCTCGTCTTCCTGCTCACAGGCTTCGTGCAGGGCGGTCACCTGTTGATTCATCTGCCGTGGAGCCAGCAGGAGCAGCAGTACGGCGATCGAAATCAGCAGATAGATCAACAGCCCGAAGAGCGAGTTGCCCAGCGACGACATGAACCAGGCAATGAGCAATGGAAACAGAATCCAGATCAGACCCAGTGTCAGAGGGGCACCCAGCGCCTTCGACAGTCGATCGCGAATGCTCAGTACCTGATTTTCGATGGCCCGGTCGGCCCGCATATCATCGAGCGTGGTCCAGAAGCGTTCCAGAACCATCACGACAATCAGGATCAAGAGTTTCATAACGACGGCTCCGAAGGGGAAAAAATCAGGTTAAAAGGGGGCACTGCCTGCATTCGGGGGCGTGCATCAGGCGACACGGAAACCGTCTGGCAGACGTCCCGCCAGATGTCCCCAGTTGAACGCAGGCCCTGGATCCGTCTTGCGCCCCGGCGCAATTTCTTCATGCCCGCGCACGTCGGCCAGATCGGGATAACGCTGCTTCAATGCAGCAAGCACTTCCAGCAACTGATCGTATTGCACCGAGGTGTATCGGTCGGTATCCGTGCCTTCAAGCTCGATGCCGATCGAATAATCGTTACAGCGCTCCCGACCATTGAACACCGACTCCCCCGCGTGCCAGGCACGGCGAGTGAACGGCACGAACTGGATCATCGAACCATCCCGCCGAATAAACAAATGCGCCGACACCTGAAGGTGGGCGATTTGTGCATAGTACGGGTGCTCATTCGGGTCCAGCGTTCCGGTAAACAACTGCTCAACGCCATCACCGCCATACTCGCCCGGCGGTAACGAAATACCGTGCACGACAACCAGCGAGACGGCCATGTCCGACGGTCGATCATCGCAAAAAGGCGAACGGACATAACGCACGCCACTTAATGTTTCGGTTTTTGGATCAACGATCATGATTGCCTCCTGGTGAATCCATTCAAAGACATTCGCATTTTAGCGCTTGCCATTCTACATCGCTTGATCTAAAGTCAAACGCAACATGCATACCGGTCGGTATGTTGATCGAAATTTGAATGGGAAAGTACATCAATGCACAACCCGACACCCAATATGACGCCCGATCTGACGCGCGAGAAAATCCTGCAGGCGGCCGCAGCGGAAATTCATCGACAGGGTTTTCAGGCGGCCAGCATCACCCATATTCTTGCATCCACCGGACTCACCAAAGGCGCGCTCTATCATCATTTTCCATCCAAGCAGGCCTTGGGGCTGGCTGTGGTGGACGAAGTCATCCACACAGGGCTGGAGGGGCGACTGCTCACCCCACTGCGCGAAGCGGACGATCCACTCGACACCCTGCTCGCATACATGGATAGCCGCATCCGCGACATGACCGACGACACCTTCGAACTCGGCTGCCCACTGAACAATCTCGTGCAGGAAATGAGCCCCGTCGATGACGAGTTCAAGACGCATCTCGACCACATTCTGCAAGCCTGGCAAGCCGTGATCGAGCAGGCACTCATCAAAGGACAGGCACAAAACCGGATTCGACAGGACGTTGATTGCGAAGCGGCGGCGCTGTTCATCGTTTCCGCGTGGGAGGGCTGCTGGGGGATGGCAAAGAACCGCCAATCCGCACAGACCTTCCGGACCTGCATGGCGCAATTGCGTCAATTTGTGCTGAGCCTCGCGCCCGCCGCATGAATTCGGGCAGAGTGAAACCAGCAACAAGAAGATAGGCAAGAGAATCCGAAAAGCCCAATGGGGTTTTTCGAACAGCATCTGGGAGAGCGGCCATTGCGGGCGGCTCGACAGGTACATCGCGAACCGGACCGAACAAGGCTGACCAGTACCAACCTAACTACTCAAGCCAAGCTGTTCGGGTTTTGGATACGCGATTTTTTTGGGCGAATCTACATACCGAACGGTCGGTATATTAGATAGTTGTTTCCATTGTTCAGGAGAGTCCATCATGTCTTTGATTCAAATCACCCCACCAGAACGTGCAGAAGGCCAACTGGCCGAAACCTACCGCGAAATCCAGGATCTGTTCGGCATGGTGCCAAACGCCATGCAAATGGGCAGCGCCAGCCCGGAATTGCTCGCCAGCCGCTGGCAGGCCACGCGATATTTCCGCAATCAACCCAACCTGGGAAGGGCATTGCAGGCTACTATTCGCCTGCTGGTTTCCGATGCCAACGATTGCGCCTACTGCGTAGACTTCAATGCCGCCATGCTCATCAACTACTGCGAGCAGACCCCCGAGCAAGTCGCCGCCACGCGGCAGGATCCGAGTCAGGCACCGCTGTCGACCAAAGACAAGGCGCTGTTGTTGTTCACGCTCAAATCCCTGCATACGCCCGCAGACGTGAACGCCGAAGACGTCGCTGCCCTGCATGCGCTGGGCTGGACCGATCGCGATATGCTGGACGTCGTGACGCTCGCTGCCTATAACCGCGCGGTGGACATGATCCTCAACACCTTCAAGGTCGAACGGGATTTTTAATCCACCCGAGAAACGGTAGACAAATCATCTTGTCTACCCCTTACACCTGTTGTGTCACCCTGTTCTGGAGAACACCATGAGCCTTGTGGGCGTTTATGCATTGATCATGCTTTCAACCCTATTCTGGGGTGCGAATTTCGTGCTGGCCGGATTTGTCCTCACCGATATTTCTCCGCAATGGTCCGCTGCATTGCGATTCGGTCTGGCCGCACTGATCCTGCTGGCAATCGCATTCAGCCATAAGGCCCCGCTGGCCGCGCTGATCCGCCAACATGGTGCCAGTTACCTCACGCTGGGCATCATCGGTGTTGCGGGGTTCAACCTGCTGTTTTTCTACGCCATGCAAACCACCAGTGCCGACAATGCGGCGCTGATCATGGCCACCAATCCCTTACTGACCACCTTTCTGGCCTGGTTGGTTCTGGGCGAGCATCCCGGTTTACAACGACTGATCGCCTTGCCTCTGGCGTTACTGGGCGTCACGGTCGTGATCTCCGACGGAAACCTCGCCCACTTGCGTGAACTGCACGTCATGACGGGTGACTGGCTGATGCTCGTCGCGAATCTATGCTGGGCTTTCTACAATGTATTGAATCGCCGCCTGATGCCGAAAAACGTCAGTCCGACCGTCAATACAGCGCTGATCATCTCGGCAGGCGCACTGGTTCTGCTGGTGGTGGCAAGTTTCGATACCCACGGCATCCACTCACCCACCCTGACAACCTGGCTCGCCATGGCGGGCCTCGTCATCACGGGTACTGTGCTCGCCTACCTGCTCTGGAACACCGGCATCGCCCGTCTGGGCGCGGGCCGCACGGCCTTGTTCATGAATTTGATTCCAGTCTTCGCCATGCTGAGCGCTATCACCATCGGCACTTACCCCACGCCCATGCAGTTGGTGGGCGGCGCGATCGTGTTCAGTGGCTTGCTCATCAGCATGATCCCGAACCGGAAGAAGCCGTCTGCCGTACTTGAAGCGGCCTGATTTTTTCGGACAAAATCCATCAAGTCATTCAAGTCAGAAATCGAATCGGAAACACAGGAGTGCAGACATGCCATCAGAACGAGCCGAACGCGGCATGGACATCTTGCGGCAGATCAACCCGCAATCGGCGAATGCCTTGTTCGCCGAACTGGAGTCCATCGCCCCGGATCTGAGCCGCTTCGTCGCCGAGTTTGCCTATGGCGACATCTATGCCCGCCCCGGCCTCAGCCTTCGCGAGCGCGAAATGATCACCGTGGCCGCCCTCACCGCACAGGGCAATGCCGCACCGCAACTCAAATCGCATATTGTCGGCGCACTGAACTCGGGCTGCACCGAACAGGAAATCATTGAAATCATGATCCAGATGGCGGTTTACGCCGGGTTTCCGGCTGCCATCAACGGCATCATGGCCGCCAAAGAGGTATTCGCCGCCCGAAAGGCGAACGAAGCGGATTCCGACTGACGCGAAGCCTCTCTTATCACCCCTGACTTTGAGCGTGCTCAATCACTCCGTTCAAGGCAGCCACCACCGCTTGCTGGCGAACTGAAGCCCGATCGCCGCCGAACTGGAACCGGGTCGCCCACGCATCGCTAGACTCACCCGGTGTTGATGAGTCAGCCCGAAACCGCCACGCAATCCAGACCGTACCCACCGGCTTTTCCGCCGAGCCGCCACCCGGCCCCGCAACCCCGCTGATCGCTACCGAATAATGCGACGTGCTATTCGCCAACACCCCGGCAGACATCGCCAGTACACATTCCCGACTCACCGCTCCGAACTGCTCGAACACCGACTCGGGCACGCCCAGCAGCCGGACCTTGGCCGCATTGCTGTAGGTCACAAAGCCACATTCGAACCAACCCGAGCTACCTGCCACTTCGGTGATCGCCGCCGCCAGTCCGCCGCCCGTGCAGGACTCCGCCACGCTGATCCAGCGCTTTTTCGATCCAAGGAGCCCACCCAATTCTGCGGACAAGGCCAACACGTTCACACTGGATTCATTCATCATCGTCACCCCTTGTCTCTCAAATACGCACCCATCGTTTGGCTGCACCCGTGACATTAAGCGGGAAGCATCCCACAGCTCATCGGCATTCCTGAAGAACAGGATTATTCACGCACATTCACTATGGTTATAATCCCGAAATACCCTTGGCACTTTGGAAGCCGCGAACAGTCTATGGCCCACCCTGATGGTGCTTAACCAGGAATAAGCAATGACGAACAGTAATCCACATCGCCTTACCGCAGATATTCACGGCGAATGGCGGCTTTATACCAACACGATTCCGGCAGGATCTTCGCCGATCGGCACCGTCACCCGGGGCGATGATGATTGCGATACCGGAGCGCTCGTACTGATCGAAGCCACGGACACCTACGTCCAGGTTAATTCGGGCGAAATCCGCAGCCTTGATCAGCGGCAAATCATCGAAGCGCTGAGAGCATCCGAATCGGAAATCCAGCTATCCGAAATCATACTCAAACGCGTGAATATCATGCTCGATGCCGAATCCTTGCAGATAGCCACTCAACTCGGCGGAGGGAATATCAGCGCGGGAATCCGCATGGCACTACGGGGAAAACAGTCGTGGAGTGTTGAAAAGGGAGTTTGCGCGTTGTCGGCAATGGAGCCCGTGAACCAGTCCAAAAGCACAAACGAACTGAACTAAGGAACCTCAACCGTCGATGTCGCCATCCAGATAAAACCAGTGGCCCTGCTCCTTCACGAACCGGCTGCATTCCTCCAACCGCTGAGCCTTGCCACCGCCCACGCGCCAGCGAGCCACGAAACACACCACACCCCGCTCATCGGCAGCACCGCCCGCCTCGACCCGGTCGATCCGCAACCCCAGCCACTTCGTTGGTTCATCCTGATCCAGATCGAGCGAAGCGGGGCGCGTGGATGCATGCCAGCTCGCCAACAAATACGGCTCGTTCGCCAGAGCAAACGCCGTATAACGCGAACGCATCAACTGTTCGGCCGTCTCAGGCAAAGCGCCCTGATCGATAAAACGACCGCAGCACACGGTATACGCCTTGCCGGAACCGCAAGGACAGGATGAGGGGCGGGTTTGCTCAACCATCGTTATGCAACACCTTGCCCGCCAGCGTCGGCTCCTTATCCGTCCGCGTCTCCAGCTTCAAATAGCTCACCAGCCGCACACTACCCTCACGATGCAAGACTTCATGCACCTCCGCCACCGCAGCCAGAATCGCATTCATTTCGCCCTCGATATTCGTGCCGGAAGCATGCGTCTCAACCAGAAAATCATGCGCCTTGAGCAACCCGACAACGCGGGTCACTTCATCACGTACCGACACCCCATTGCCAATGGGAATGACTTGCAGTTCAGCAGTGGCTTTCATGCCGGGTTTTCTCCAGGGTTTTGATTCAAAAGACCTTATGCGATTGTTCCAGTGTGTTCGGAAGATCGTGCCAATTGGAGTGTCCATGGCTTATCTCAATCAACACACACCTCGCCTTGTTCTAAATTCTAGAATCCAGAACGGCAGATTCAACAGCGGAATAAAAACCCGATGCACAGGTGACGTGGTGCACACCCAAGCCATGAGCTAAGTCTGGGCATAAGCCTTGGCCGCTACGTTACGGCAGCGTTGATCCAGTTGATGGACAATCTGTTGAATCAACTTATCAGGCAATGGTGTGTGACGGAGACTCGATAAAACCTTCTCTGGATTTTTCCCGTTAAGCACAGGCATTCCCTCTCGACTAGTTCGTTCGATAAACCAACCGGGTAGAGCCAATACAGGCCGAACGCCCACAGGTTCGCCCACTGCACTGGAAAGCCAATCCTGAAGCCATTTCGCCTGTCTATCCGCCTGTTCCAGTGGTTTCGTTTCCATCCAACCAGGAAATTCGAGCCGCTTACCGTCGTAACGCACCTTCCACGAATTACCCGTTTTCTGATCTGGTTTCGCCCGCCCTTTCGTCTCAACGGCAAAAACGCCATTAGGCCCCACGACAACATGATCGATATTGAATTTCTCGGCAGGCAGGTCATGAAAAACCCAATAACCGTGCCGAAGCAATTGGTTAAGCTCCTGCCCCACTGCCATTTCGGCCTCAAGACCTAACCGGTAATTCAATGCAGTACGCGCCAGTCGCAGAATTTGAACAACGCAATAGGCAATAACTCCACAACCGAGCAAAAAGTATATGAGCACAGAGAAAGCCGGCATCGACTTGTGGTTATAAAAACCGTACGACAGATAAAGAGAAAACAACAATGAGGGTGCGAAGAACGCGCCCAGAAGATACCCATCCATGTCCAATCTCATATCTTCGAGCTTTGCTTCGACTGATTGCCCCGGAGCCCGCAACAAATCACGCGTCAACGGTGTTCGTTTGCGTGTTACCTTGCTCCGCTTTAACCAAAGATAAACGCTACCGAAAACCGCTCCAAAGGGCAGCGCATAGACCAAAAACGGCATTAACCACCACGTCACGACTTACTCCTTTATCGTTTGGCCGAATCCGAGCTGTTAATGTCAGACTCAAATGGAATCTGTCTCAATCAGCTCACCACCCACATCCGCCAGAATTTCCCTGAACTGTTCCAGTGCGGCTTCCAGGTCTTCCACAATTTCTGCGGCAATCACCTCGGGGGCTGGCAGGTTATCCGAATCGGACAGTGATTCATCGCGGAGCCAGAAGATATCCAGGCTGGCCTTGTCGCGGGCAATCAGTTCTTCATAGTCATAGGCGCGCCAGCGACCATCGGGGTTATCTGCCGACCATGTCGGTTTGCGGTCATGCCGGTTTTCCGGGTGGTAGCACTGCACAAACTCGTCCAAATCTTCCCGTTTCAGCGAGTTGGTCTTGAGCGTGAAGTGCATGTTGGTGCGCAGGTCGTAGATCCACAGCTTGCGGGTCCATGGAGTTTCACTGGCGGGCTTCTTGTCGAAGAACAACACGTTCGCCTTCACACCCTGGGCGTAGAACAGGCCCGTGGGCAGTCGCAGCAACGTGTGAACGTCGCAGTCATGTAGCAGCTTTCGGCGAATCGTCTCCCCCGCCCCGCCTTCGAACAGTACGTTGTCCGGCAGCACCAAGGCGGCGCGGCCATTCTGTGCCAACAGCGTCTTCACATGCTGCACGAAGTTGAGTTGCTTGTTCGACGTAGTTGCCCAGAAGTCGTCGCGCTCGACCGTGTCGCGCTCCTTACTGACCTGCCCGCCCTCACCCACGATGGTCGTACTGCTCTTCTTGCCGAACGGCGGATTGGTGAGCACCAGATCGAAGCGATCACCTGGATCGGCTGCCAACGAATCGCCCACTGCAATCGGCTCGAACTCCTGACTGCCAATGCCGTGCAACAACATGTTCATAGCGCACAACCGAGCCGTGGCTTGCACCAGTTCCCAGCCTTTGAAACTCTCTCCGCGCAGTTTCTTTTTCTCCGCCGAGGTCATGTTGGGGTAGTGCTTCACCACATAGTCGTGCGCCGCTAGCAAGAAGCCCCCGGTGCCGCAGGCCGGGTCGGAAATGGTCTCACCAGGCCGTGGCGCCGTGGCATCGACAATTGCCTGAATCAGTGGGCGCGGCGTAAAGTACTGGCCTGCGCCGGACTTGGTGTCCTGCGCGTTCTTCTCCAGCAGGCCCTCGTAGGCGTCGCCCTTCACGTCGGCGCTCATCGACACCCAGGTTTCTTTGTCGATCAAATCAACGATCAACCGCCGCAACTTGGCCGGGTCCTGGAACTTGTTTTGCGACTTGTTGAAGATAAGTCCGAGCAAGCCCTTCTGCTTGCCCAGTTCTTCCAGTGTGTGACGATAGTGGTCGAACAGCTCATCGCCATCCTTCTTCACCAAGCTGGGCCAGTCATAACCCGCAAGTACCGGGCTGGGTTGGTTATAAGGCGGGCGGCTGCGCTCGTCGGCCATCTTGAGAAACAGCAGATAAGTAAGCTGCTCTACGTAGTCGCCGTAGCTCATGCCGTCGTCGCGCAGCACGTTGCAGTAATTCCAGAGCTTCTGGACGATAGTTGCGGTATTCATGACGACTCCATAACCCGCTCATAGGTATGCACGGGTCTGAATTTATAACTAAGGGAGAACTAGATCGTGCAGTGCGTAGTGGCAGCGAAGGACAGAATGCCTTCCTTGTCTGCGTAAGGCGTCACAATCACATGCTCTTGCCGCAGATCATCGACGATGTTCTCGAAGGCCCGTTCACGCGCATCGTTCGTCTTAGGCCCGTGCACTGCAAACAAAACCTGATCCGGCAACAACGCGCGCTTACGCAACTGACGGACACGCATAATCCATTGATCACCATGCTCGATGATTTTGGTCGGCTGCTCCTGCGCCAAATGCAGCGGTTTAATGGCCTTGAGCGGTTGTTCATCACGCTGCTCCACAAACGGGAACGCCACGTGATACTCCTCATCACCGATATCCACTCGCTCAAAACGCTCCACCAAACGTGCCTGAAAAAGCAACTTGCGCAACCCGCGCTCCATAACTGCTTCTTGATATTCACGAGTAACAAAGCTGCGTTCGACATAATGTCCGTAAAGCTCATTCAATGCGGTTGGCAAGTCATCTGCCAACAAGGCACGAGGCTCGCTGAACTTGATTACCGTCTCGCGGGGACGCACGATCTCGGCGAATAGATTTCGGGCAAAATCCACATCGTTGAATTTGAAGCGCTTATCAAAGCCATGCTGACGCAACAAAGCTGCCGCGCGTTCGAGTTCCTCACGAACATTCTTCATTGTGTTCTTGAACACCAGCGCATCCAACTGCTCGAAGAAATGCGTAACACGGGCATGTTTCTGGATCATCAGCTTGAAGGCGAAATGACGTGCTGCCGGTGCCATCAGGATGATACCCACATTGGCAAACTCACCCGTCTCCACAAAAGGTGTGAAGCGAACAATCGCGTATAGGCAAGGTATCTTCTTCATCTCAGGCTCCAAAACCCATTGTCCCGGCAACGCAGCAACATGCGCTTTACAGCATCGAAATCAAAATCGGTCGGTAACGTTTGCTCGGCATCAACGAATAGCCACTCGGGTGGAACAGTATTGCAGATGTCCGCCCAATCAGCCATCACCTGCATGAAACGATCGACGTAAGCCTGTTGCATCACCCAGTCATAGAAAAGTGTATTGGACTGTACCCAGAATGCATGGACATCAATGAACTCATCATCCGTGCAGGTAAGATCAAAAGCCTGATTGTGGTCAATCACGACCAGTGCCTCTTGCTCGACATCCCAGAACAGATTCGGATTCCCGCCCAAATCGCTCAAAGAGCGATCCGCATTGCGCACCCACCAGTCAAAAGCCAGCACGTCACGCTGTACGTCATCGGGAACATGGAATAGATGACTTTTCGAAAGTTCGACCACGGGCAGCTTGCACGAACCGAAGGCCAGCCCCACCCCCAAATCGTCAACATCATCCCGCATAGCGATGGAAAGCAATTCCTCGGAAACATGCACAAGACGGAAAGGAGCAACCGGCAACCCGAGGCGTAACGCCAGTTGCCCGGCGACCCACTCGCAGATTTGACTGTGCCGGGTCGCACCGCGACCCTTGACGAAATAAACCTGATCATCCGCTCCACGGCAGATAAAAGGCCGGGTCATACCCTGCTCGGAACGACCAATGATTTCGGTAATTTCGACGATTTCCATGCTCAAACAACACGCCCCCGTAAAACATCCTTTGACAGCAAGTCGCCGGAAAAGGCCCGACTCAGGATGGACTGACGAAGACGCTCGGCGCGCCGGAGATTGGCATCGACCTGAGCCTCGGTTTCGCGCAGGAGGGAGAGGCGACGGTCGACTTCGGCGACGATGCGTTGTTGCTCCTCAAGTGGGGGAACCGGGATACCAAGGGCTTCAAACTTCGATTTATTCAATATCGGCAATGTTGTTGCGGATGCGTTGCCCACAATTTGCTTGTAACCAAGTGGGCTCACTGTCCACGAGTAAACAAAATTTGGGGCTATTAGGCTGCCTTGGGGAGACACAGCATTGATCTGTTGGTTGGTCGCGCAATCTACGCGGGCAAGCCCAGTTTTTCCGATCGTCGCACCGATACACGTTACAAGCACTGACCCGGCTGGCAGTACTCGTCCCTTTTCAGCTCCCTTCTTCGAGAGATATTCCCGCGCTTCGACAACGTTATCACCGGCATCTAAGTCGGTTGGCTTGAAGAAAGGTACGTCACCACCAAAGTTCCCAGCATCTGCGGTCGGCGGTGTAAATCCGGTTGTAACTTCTCCAACCTGCGCATACGTCGCCCACACCCACCCCTCCGGCAAATCGGGTAGGTCGGTGGTGTCGGGCGCAGCGGGTTCCTTGTATTTGCCCTTGCCTTGCCACTGACTGCGGCGGGTTTTGAGGATGCGTTGCAGGAGTTGTTCACCTGTCTCGTAGCTGCGGCTTTCGCGGCGGGCACGTTCGGCTTCGGTTTCGACGAGGCGGCCTTCGACGGCGGCTTTGAGGACGGCGGCTTTGTAGCGCTTGAGGTTAGCCTTGACACGCTTGAGGTTGGCGACAGCCTCGCCGAGACGGGAAAACTGTTTTTCGATTTCCTCGACGATGCGTTTTTGTTGATATTGGGATGTCAGTCGAATCGGAACATTTCGAATATTTTCTAGATTCAGGACTGGACGTCCCAAACCATACGCCATGCTTTCCAGATGCGTCTTATCCCCCTTGAACTTCGTGATCAACTGGTAATGAAGAAACTTTCCGATACGTTTATCTTTCAGCCGAACAAGGGCGACCGACTGACTCACATATGCTTCTTCGATCTCACCTTCGACTAATGCGACTTTACCCACATTTGCGCCTGTTATCGTTATAAGAATGTCTCCCGGATAAACACGCGTACGCTTCCCTTCTACCTTTTCGGGGAGTGATACTCGCGCAACGTCATCGAAGCGAAGTCGATTAGTGTTTATGTTCTGGGTTCTTATGAACAAGGCACCCTCGTCAGAGTAATACTTAGACCAATCACGCGAACCGCTCGTTACATATTCGGCTATCTCGCCGAATGTCGTCTCAATCCAAGTGCTTGGCGCCCCTGTCGCCACTTCGGTAGATATCATGCTGCCAACGTCTCATTCAATTCTTCAATCATCGAGTTCAATTCATCGCCGAACAGCTGGTATACCTTACCGAGGCCACCGTGTTGCGAGAATGGCGCGTATTCGAAGTCGTCCGGTTCAATACCCAGGTTGGCGGCGATATGGTCACGGATCATTTCCAGCCAGCGTAATTGCTCCGCATTGAATGGCTTGCCCTCGTTCTCCTGCGCGGCCAGCCATGTTTTGAAGTTGGCATCGACGCGCTCGGGGAACGGTATCAGTTCGTTGTCCTGGTGGATGGCGAAGCGAACCAGTGAAACAAGATCGGTGAGAATCCGTTGGCCGCTGGCACCCTTGACCTTGCTTTTTTCCAGAGCGGCGTAGGCCTGCCAGAGTTGGGATTCGTTCCACAGATACGGCGGCGCTTCGATGCGGTCGGCGAGGTCTTTCACGGCCTCGAAAGTGAGGCGCTGTTTATAGGGTTGGCTGTAGAGGATATGCAAGGCGGTGATTTCGTCTTTGTTGTCGGCGATGAATTGTTCGAAGGAATGCACCAGACCTTTGGCGCGGTCGAGTGCGGCGGTACTGAAACCGGCTTCGATCACCTGATCCTGACTGACGTGGTCGATGGTGATTTCGTTCTTAGCTTTGATGTCGAGAATGAGTTGACGCAGAGCGGGATCACACAGGGGTTTTGCGGCCTGGATGCGATCCTGTCCCGCTGCTCCCACGCCCGAATGGGTATCGGGGTCGAGCGAAGCGACGAGTTGATGTGCCAAGTCCTTAAGGCCAAAGCCACCGCTGGCGACACGGATTTTGGCGTCGTCCTCGGCACTGATGCGGTGCTCCATCCGGGCCAGACGACCGGCAATACTGGTGATGACATCGTCTTCGGTATTGCCGAACGCGACGGCTTGCAGCAAGCGTTCGAAGCTGACGCTGGGTTTTTTCTCCATCGGGCGGGCGTCGGTCTTGTCCTGCTCGCACACGCCGACGGCATCGACGATGACGAAGTGATCCTTGGCTTTGGCATCCGGCGTGACGGCCTTGAGGTCGTCGGGTTTGATGACGCGCACGCCACGACCTTTCATCTGTTCGAAGAAGCCGCGCGATTTGACGGCGCGCATGAACATGACGATTTCCACCGGCTTGATGTCGGTACCGGTGGCGATCATATCGACCGTAACCACGATGCGCGGCATGGGGCTGTTACGAAATGCCTTGATCAGTTCCTTGGGCGTAGCGCCGGTGGTGTGGTAGGTGATCTTCTGGGCGAAATCGTTGCCCTTGCCGAATTCCTCGCGCAGGATTTCAACGATGTTTTCGGCATGGTTGTCGTCCTTGGCGAAGATGAGGGTTTTGGGTACCCAGTCGCCGCTTCGACCGGGAAAGATTTCGCTGAACAGCTTGTCGCGGAAGGTGCGAACGATGGTGCGAATCTGATCTGGCGTGACCACAGCTCGGTCGAGCTGGTTGGGATCGTAGGCGAAGTCGTCGTCGAGTTCTTCCCAGCGCGTCTTGCGGGTTTCCCGATCACGTTTTTCCACGTAATAACCCGCTTCGACCTTGCTGCCCTGTTCGGTAATGGCGGTTTTGATGCGGTAGACGTCGTAATTGACATTAACGCCATCTGCCACGGCCATTTCGTGGTTGTATTCCATCACCAGATTCTGGTGGAAGAAGCCGAACGTCTGTTTGCCGGGCGTCGCGGTGAGACCGATGAGATAGGCATCGAAATATTCCAGCACCTGTGCCCACAGGTTGTAGATAGAGCGGTGAGCCTCGTCGGTGACGATGATGTCGAAGGTCTCAATAGGAATGCTCGGGTTGTATTCGATGGGTTCCGGCTCTTTGAAGAGCGTGCCGATCTGATCTGCCGGTTCTTCCTCAAGATCGGGCGGCAGTTCTTTTCCCTTGAGCATGGAGTACATACGCTGGATGGTGCAGATGCAGACACGAGCGGTGGTGTCGATCTGGTTGCCCTGCAAGCGCTGAACAATGTATTCCTCACTGAACTTGAAGTTGTTGTAGGGCGAGACGTATTGCTGGAATTCTTTCAGGGTCTGATCGGCGAGGTTGCCGCGATCGACCAGGAACAGGATGCGCCGCGCCCCAGCGAATTTGATCAACCGGTAGATGAAGGAAATCGAGGTAAATGTTTTGCCCGAACCGGTCGCCATCTGGATCAATGCACGTGGGCGGTTTTCCTTCAGCGATTGTTCGAGATTTCTGATCGCTTTGATCTGCGCGGGCCAGAGCCCCTCTTCCACCAACGGCGGCATGGTTTGAAGCTTGCCAAGGAAGGTTGCGCCTTCAGCCATATAGCCTGCGGGGGCTTCCTGCACACTGTTTTGCGTCGTGCCCAACCATTCGGCGAGCAGCTCCGGCGTGTGAAAGGCGAATACCGACCGCGAACGTGGCACCGGATCAAGACCGTTGGTAAAACGGGTTTCAACGCCAGTGGACTGATAGGAAAACGGTAACGGGCTGCCCCAACGCGGCAAGCCAGTTGGTAACCCTTGCGTGTACTTGGTCGATTGGGTTTCGACGCCGGTCAGGGTGACGCCTTCTTTTTTGGCTTCGATCACCCCCGCTGCTTTTCCATCCACATACAGCAGATAGTCGGCAAAGCCGTGACCAGGTAAGGGAAATTCGCGAATCGCTACGCCGCGCGCCGCATGGATATGAGCGGCGGCAGCGTCCTGCACGAGCCAACCCGCCGCATGCAGCAGCCGATCAATGCTTTCCCTGGCCTGTTGTTCCGGTTGAGTCATAACCTGACGTGATCTCTTGACTACGTTTCATGGCGACGTTGCGATGTGTCGCGGCATCATCGCATAAATGAGCCGATGTATAGCAGGGTTATCGATGTCTTAAACGGCATCAGACTGGCCGCGGGCACTCTCAATTCTGGGAATTTCTTCACCGATCACCCAGCTGTTGATCACTCATCCCGATAATCCCGCGCCGATCTCGTACAATAAAGACGATTCCATTCAAACCACCTGCGAAGACAAGAAGATACCCGTGACCGAAGTCGATCTCAGCCAACATACCCCGATGATGCAGTATCATCGGGCAAAACCGCTCAAGATATTGAATTAGAATTGTTATTTTTTATCGCTGTCGAAAGTATCACCCCTTAATAGCAGCGTTTTAGGCCGCATTCTGCCGCGATTTCGGTTTGGAGTTTTAGACAGAAGAATTGGTGCAGATGGAGGGGAATATGCTCGATGCAGAACACGCGAAATTGACCAAATTCGGGAAGGTTACGATCACCGAAGGCCGTGCTTACGTAGAGGGATTTGAAGGCTACAATATGAGCTGTCAAGAGATGGCTGTTTTAGCCACTGTGTAGGTAATTGCCGAATCGTAACGTGAAGTCGTCAGGCTCGAATGATAGATTCGTTCAGGTGTTCCTTAGTCTATTTCCTAAGTCTATTTCCTAGAGTGGTTGGCATGAAAAAAAACGCAATACCGTATCGTTTGGGGCGTCAGAGGGCTGCATCTGTGAGAGTACTGGGCGCGGTGCTTTTGTGTATCGCCCCGATGTTTCTGACACCCGCATACGCCGATGGTGGATTTTCTTTTTATCTGGGCGTCCCCGGAGTTGTCATCGTGCCTGATTATCCGCCTCCGTATGATGGTGACTATGATCACCGCTGGCATCGAGACGATGATCACCGCTGGCATCGAGACGATGATCACCGCTGGCATCGAGACGATGATCACCGCTGGCATCGAGATGATGAACACCGCTGGCATCGAGATGATGAACACCGTGATTGGCATGGAGATGATTGAGCAATTCCTGCAGACAGCGGAAAGATCGGGATCTGCCTAATCGGGCCGTTGATATGAGCGTCGCCATAGGACGGCTGTGTCTTGAATCTGGATAAATGCCACAAATGGCGCAGAAAATGACCAGAGCAGGCCAAAAATGAGACCTGAATCTGAAATCAGTCCCGTGTGGTCGATTTGTTCGAACGCTCCTTAACGTCTGCATGGGCAATATCTGACGCTCGTTTTTTGTGTCCAATAATCAGATACTTGGGGCTAGTATTTTAAACTTGTTCAATCTGACGCGAAAAAACAGGATAAAAACGCCCAAGCTTTGGGTGGTCATGCCACCGAAGCGATGACAAAGCGGTATATTCGCAGCCGCGCCACGGTCGTTGCCGAGGCTCCGAGTTTTAGACAGTCGTTAGACAAGTTAGACAAAACAGGCAAGAAGTGACTGATTCAAAAGATCTCAGCCAACATACCCCGATGATGCAGCAATTCTGGACGATGAAACTCGCGCACCCGGATGTGCTGCTGTTTTATCGCATGGGGGATTTTTACGAGCTGTTTTATGCGGATGCCGAGCGGGCGGCGCGTATTCTTGATTTGACGCTGACGACGCGCGGGCAGTCGGCGGGCGAGCCGATCCCGATGGCGGGTGTTCCGGCGCATGCGTACGAGAATTATCTGGCGCGCTTGATTCGAGCGGGCGAATCGGTGGCGATTTGCGAGCAGATCGGCGAGACAACGACCAAAGGCCCGATGCAGCGCGCGGTGGTGCGGATCGTCACGCCCGGCACGGTGACGGATGAGGCCCTGCTCGATCAGCGCGAAGGCTGCCGTTTGGCGGCATTGGTTCCGCTGGCAACCACGCCGCCGGAATACGGGTTGGCGCATCTGGATCTGGCAGCGGGCGATTTCGTGCTGTTGCGGCTCGATGAAGCAGCGCTGACGGCCGAGCTGGCGCGAATCGATCCGCGTGAATTGCTGTTGCCGGAATCGCTGGCAGAGGCCACCGACACCGCGGCGAAGATGGGCGTAGACCCCAAGCGCTGGCGCGCACGCGCCGATTGGCAGTTCGACGCCAAACGCGGGCAGGCAGCCTTGCTCAAGCACTGGCAGATTCACGATCTGCGCAGTTTCGGCGTGACCGAAACCCATCAACCGGCTCTGGGCGCCGCCGCCATTCTGCTGACCTATGTGG
Source organism: uncultured Halothiobacillus sp. (assembly GCA_964655215.1). Taxonomy (GTDB): domain Bacteria; phylum Pseudomonadota; class Gammaproteobacteria; order Halothiobacillales; family Halothiobacillaceae; genus Halothiobacillus. Next base: position 40,213 of record CAZZMW010000009.1, on the reverse strand, counting down.
CCGAAACCCAGCGCAGTACCGTGCCGCATATCGAGCGCCTGCGTGTCGAGCATCCGGGCGACGCCTTACTGATCGACCGCAACACCCGCCGCCATCTGGAACTGTTCGACGCGAGTCACGATGACGGCGGATCGGCAGCCACGCTCATCAATCTGCTGGACGACACGGTGACCGCGCACGGTTCGCGGATGCTCAAGCAATGGCTGGGTCGCCCGCTACGTGATCGGGCCGTGTTGCGGCATCGGCAGCAGGCGATCGGCGAGCTGATCGAGCGCGGCAAGATCAATGCGCTGCGCGAATCGTTGCGCGGCATCAACGATATCGAACGCATCACTACCCGCATCGTGATGGGCAGCGCCCGCCCCCGAGATTTGTCCGGGCTGCGCGATGCCCTTGGTGTATTGCCCGCGCTGAGTGCGCAACTCAACCAACTCGACCTGCCCTTATGGCGCGATCTGGCCATTCGGCTGACCGACCAACCCGCCCCGCGTGAATTGCTGAACCGCGCACTGGTGACCCAACCGCCCGTGTGGCTGCGCGATGGCGGGGTGATTGCCCCCGGTTTCGACGCCGAACTGGATGAACTGCGTCACCTTTCCGAACACGCCGACGACGCGCTGAATGCGCTCGAAGCCGAAGCGCGTCTGCAAAGCGGCATCCCGTCGCTGAAGATCGCCTACAACCGCGTGCAGGGTTTCTACTTTGAAGTCAGCCGGTTGCAGGCAGAGAAGATGCCGCCGCAATTCATTCGCCGCCAGACGCTCAAGTCGGTGGAGCGCTATACGACGGAGGAACTGAAAACCTTCGAAGATCGCGTGCTTTCCGCCCGCGACCGTGCCCTGGCGCGCGAACAGTGGCTGTTCACCGAGTTGTTACAGACGCTCTCGTCACATCAGAGCGCCCTGCGCCGCATGGCCGAAGCCATTGCCGAAACCGATGCGCTACATAGCTTGGCGCGGGTGGCCGAGCGCCATCGTTGGGCGGCCCCGGATCTGAGCAGCGAACCGGGCATCCACATCGAGGCGGGACGGCATCCGGTCATTGAAGCACTGAGTAGTCAGGCTTTCACGCCGAATGACAGCGAACTCACACCGAACCGTCAACTGTTGATGATTACCGGCCCGAACATGGGCGGTAAATCGACCTATATGCGGCAAACGGCGTTGATTGTTCTGCTGGCGCACATCGGCGCATTCGTGCCCGCCACCCGCGCGCGCATCGGCCCGATCGATCGCATTTTCACCCGCATCGGCGCGGGCGACGACCTGGCATCCGGCCGTTCGACCTTCATGGTCGAGATGACCGAAACGGCGGAAATCCTGCACACGGCGACCGAGCAATCGTTGGTATTAATCGATGAAATCGGTCGTGGGACTTCGACCTTCGACGGTCTGGCGCTGGCCTGGGCCGTGGCGGAGCACCTGATTCGCCGCAACTGCGCGCTCACGCTGTTCGCCACCCATTACTTCGAACTGACGCAGTTGGCCGAGCGCTTCCCGCATGTGCGCAACGTGCATCTCGATGCCGTCACACATAAGGACGATCTGATTTTTCTGCACAGTGTGAAGGAGGGCCCGGCCAGCCAGAGTTACGGCATCAAGGTCGCCGCACTGGCCGGTTTGCCGCGGGAAACGATTCGTCGGGCACAGGCGTTGCTGAAACAACTGGAGCAGCAACACCCCGTGGGTGCGGCCACACCGCAGCTCGATTTGTTTGCCCTGCCCGAAACGGCCGATGCGGTTCAGGAACCAATGGCGGAGGCCGAACTACATCCGCTCGTCGAGGCGCTGGCCAATGTCGATCCGGACACACTCACGCCCCGGCAGGCACTGGACCTGATCTACGCCTGGCGAGCCGAACTCAAACGTTGAGATCGGGGCCAACGCTCCACTTCATCAGTACAGGAATCGCGTTCAGCGATCAGGCCCAACGATCAGACAGGTTTCGACCAGACGATATCGGCGATTTGCCCCGCGAATGACGTGTCGCACCGCAAACGGAAGGTGAACGCGTTCTCGGCGGCCGTCAGCGGCTGGAGTTTCTGCAACTGCGCTTCGAGCACTTCCTCGTCCGCTTCCGAAATATCCCCACCTTGAGCGGCACGTTCGCGCAGATAGCGGCGCAACGTGGGCGCATCGCATTCGATGAACAGGATATGGAACGGGCAACCGAGGGTTTTAGCCAGTTGAACGAAGGCCGCGCGCTGACTTTCCTTGAGGAAGGTGGCATCAATGACCATCGGCCAGCCCGCCTTCAGACCGAGCCGGGCGACATCGGCCAGATGCCCGTAGACATACCCGGTCGCCGCGGGTGTGTAGCGCAAGGCGCGCTCGGGGAAGTGACGCAGCCGCTCGGCATCCGAACGGACACGCACGGCACCCAATGACTGCACCAACTCCATCGCCGCCAGTGATTTTCCGCTTCCGGAGAAACCGACCGTAATCCAGAGTGATGCCTCGGTCGGCGCCAGGAATTGTTCGGCCAGATCGGCATAACGACGGAAGGTGGCCCACTGTTCGGCCTGCTCATCGGCGCTCATGTCCGGGCGAATGCCGAACAGTGCGATTTTGGCGCGCACCATCGCGCGGTAGGCCGCATAGAACCGGATGAGCGGCAGGGCTTCATAATCGCCGCTGCATTCGAGGTAGACAGTCAGCAATCGACGCGCGGCACCGAGGAACTGGCGATCCGTCAGATCCATCAGCAGGAACGCCAGATCGTTGGCCGTATCGCTCCAGCGGAAATCTTCGTTGAATTCGATCCCGTCGAAAATCATCACCTTGCCATTGATGCGAGCGATGTTCCCCAGATGCATGTCCCCATGGCCCTCGCGCACATGACCGGAATGCTTGCGTGCCGCGATGATGGGCTTGAGCGCCAGAAAGGCGGCTTCGCTCGCCGCTTCGATGCGATCGATCCGAGTCCCGTCGGCATCGTCGGTCAAAAAGCCGCGAATCTGCTCGAAATTCTGATTGATGGGGAAGTACACCGTTTCGGGCGTGCCGAAACGGCTGTCCTTCGCCGCGATGGCGGCGTTCTGGTGGAATTGATCGATCTGTCGGGCCAGATCGTCGATCAAGGCATCGTCCAGACCGTGGGTCTGAGCATAGTTGTCCAGACGGTCGCTTTGATCGAAACGGCGCATGTGCACCATCGGCTCGATTTGCGTGTTGGCCGTCTCCACCAGTCGTCCATCCGCATCAAGACCGACCACGCCCAAGTACAGCTCGGGCGCGAGCCGCCGATTCAAGCGGATTTCTTCATTGCAGAAGAACCGCCGCTGGTCGCGGTCGGTGAAATTGAGAAAGCCGAAATCCATCGGCTTCTTGATCTTGTACGCGTGCGGGCCGGCCAGCAACACGTGGGAAATATGGGTTTGCAAATGCACGACTTCGCCATATTGATCATGCAGATGGCGCTTGAATTGATCCAGGGGCAGCGCGTTTGTAACGGGGGTATTCATGACCATGTATTCCTTGCGATATTTCTATATTAAAAACTAAAAGCATCCGGGCAAAAGAGCACTGAATCGGCGCGGACACATCGACGAACCAGCCGTTCGACCAACCCGTTCGGGACATGTGACCCATCGAACCTCGATCACGGTTTTTCGGGGCACTCTTCATGCCAGATGCTGTTAAACTGACCCATAATTATGGTTCTAGTGTATCAGTGTGGGTGAGCCCGGTGGCGCAAACAAAAAAATCAGCTCGACCAGCCCAAAAAACCACAACCCGCAAAGGTTCTCCCGGTAAAAAACCAGCCAACCAAGGTGCTTCGAAAGCGGCGCGCGTGGGTCGTTTCAGCCTGCGCGGCCTTTTCTGGCGCATCGTTATTATCGCCGTCCTGGTGCTCACCGCACTTTTGAGTATCTGGGCGTATTTTCTGAATCAACGGGTCGTCGATCGCTTTTCCGGCACGCTATGGAAGCTGCCCGCCACGGTTTATGCGGCGCCACAGGAAATTTATGTCGGCCAACATCTCTCACCCAGCGAGCTGGTGGATGAACTCACCGGTCTGCATTATCGAGACCGTGACACACTGACCGAAACCGGCACCTATGATCGAGTCGGCAACGAAATCCGCCTGCACCGCAGGGCATTCGATTTCCCGGATGGCAACGAACCGGATAAACAGATTCGGGTTCAATTCGTCGGCGACCGCGTAACAGCGGTAAACGATGACAAAGGCACCAGCCTCGGCATCATCCGCCTTGAACCGATGTCGATCGGCCAGCTTTACCCGGATATCAATGAAGACCGCGTACTGCTCAATGTCGAACAGGTGCAGAAGGACGCGCCACTGCTGATCAAAACACTCATCACGGTCGAAGACCGGGATTTCTACTATCACCACGGCGTGGTGCCGAGCGCCGTACTGCGCGCATTGCTGGTCAATCTGGTAAGCGGTCACAAGGTTCAGGGTGGCAGCACCATCACACAGCAACTGGCCAAGAACCTGTTCCTGACACCGAAACGCACCTACCGGCGCAAGCTGGCCGAGATGATCATGGCGTTGGAAATGGAGTGGCATTACCCCAAGGACAAGATCCTCGAAGGCTATCTGAACGAAGTTTATCTCGGTCAGGATGGGGGTCGGGCCATTCACGGGTTCGGTCTTGCCGCGCGTTATTATTTCGGCCGTCCGGTCGATGAACTGCGACCGGAAGAAATCGCCCTGCTCGTCGGCATGGTTAAAGGCGCATCCTACTACAACCCCCGCCGCAACCCTGAGCGTGCCAAGGATCGTCGCGATACGGTGATCGACCTGATGGCGAACAACGGTCTGATCACCCCAACCGAAGCGGGTGAACTCAAGCAAAGACCACTGGGCGTGCTCAAGGAAAAAGGCACGACTTCACCCCATCCAGCGTTCCTGGATCTGGTGCAGCGGCAACTGTCGCAGCAATACAATCCGGAAGACCTGAAAACCAAGGGTCTGCGGGTGTTCACCACCATGCAGCCCCGCGTACAGGATGCGCTCGAACACTCCGTGGATGCGCTCAATGCCGTCGAGAAGGCGCGTCATTACAAGCCGGATACGCTGGAAACCGCAGGCATCATCACCTCGATCGGTACGGGTGAAGTCGAAGCGCTGATCGGCGGGCGCAATCCCACCTTCGAGGGCTATAACCGCGCACTGGATGCCCAGCGCCAGATCGGTTCGCTGATCAAGCCGGTGATTTATCTGGCCGCCCTGTCCGACCCGGCCAAATACTCGTTGATCACCCCGCTGGACGACAGCCCATTGACCGTCGATCAGCAAGGCTCCAAACCCTGGAACCCGGAAAACTACGACCGCAAGTTCCTCGGCCCGACGCCCCTGTACACCGATCTGGCCGAGTCACGCAACGTACCGAGCATCCGCCTGGGCCTGGACGTCGGCTTGCCGACCGTGTCCGATACGCTGCATCGACTTGGCGGACCGGAAGTCAAACCGTTCTATCCGTCGATGCTGCTCGGCTCGATGACCATGAGCCCGTTCGATGTCGCGCAAATCTACCAGACGCTCTCCTCCGATGGCTTCTACAGCCCGTTGCGTGCGATTCGAAGCGTGGTGGACGCTCAAGGCAAACCGCTGACGCGTTACCCGCTGACCGTCAAGAAGGTGGCCGATCCTAACGCGCTTTATCTGCTGCAATACGCCATGCAGGGCGTCGTCAATAACGGTACGGCGCATAATCTGAACAAGACCATTCCGGCTTCCGTGGGCGTAGCCGGCAAGACCGGCACCACGAACGACAGTCGGGATGCCTGGTTTGCCGGTTTCACCGGTAATCGGGTCGGGGTGGTCTGGGTCGGTAGGGACGATGACAAACAGACCAGTCTCACCGGTGCGAGTGGTGCACTGCCGGTGTGGGCAGAGGCGTTCAAACCGCTGTACAACAAGCCACGTGACATGACGCCTCCCAAAGGCATCAATTTCGTCAATGTCGATGTGGCGCAACAGGCACGCGTGCCCAGCCAGTGCCCCGGCATTCTGATGCCATTTGTGAGCGGTTTCGAGCCCAAGACTGTTCTCGATTGCAGCGGCAATTCGTCCGGTTCGGCAAACACCGATCAGGGCAGCGGTGCGCATGGCAATCCGCTCACCCCGATTTTGAATTTGTTCCGATAACGGGGTGAGACAAACTTACTTATCTGCACTTATTGACCATTGATCGCAACAACACCCAGGAAACACCCCATGTCGACCACGTTCCAAGCAAAATGCCCGATCCACACCGTCAAGACGGGCACCGCCGCCCTCTTGGCATTAAGCGTTGCCTTGCTGTCCGGATGCGCCGTCACGCCCCCGCCGCGCCCGAACATGGTCATTCAGCAGCCCCCTGTTCCACCCTCTGTGCAGGCACACCCGCTGAACATCCCCCGTTTGCAGGAAAAGCGACTACCGCCACCGGGTAGCGATACGTCATCCAGCACACCATCCCAAGCCGTCCAAACAGCCAGTTCACCGGCTGTCCTGGCGCTGGTCTCCCGCGCCGAGGCACAAACGCAATCCGGTGACTTTGGCGGAGCCGAAGCCACACTGGAACGTGCAGTCCAGATTCAACCGCACAACACCCGGCTCTGGCTCGATTTCGCTCAACTGCGACTGGCCCAGCGGCAACCGGCTCAGGCCGAACAATTCGCCCTTCGCGCCGTGCAATACGCTCAAGGTGATCAGGAGGTCAGTACTGCCTGGCAGATGGTTGCCAAGACCCGCGAGGCGCAAGGTGATACCAAAGGTGCCGCAGAAGCTCGTCGCAAGGCCGGTTTCGTGCCCGGCCAGACTCAAGGCTGATGAACGAAGGAAAAATGCGGTGGCTTGACGCCCCACGTACCCTTCGAGTATGAATCCTGTGAACACGGAATCGGCAGACACACTGTCCGCGACACCTGCGACATCAAGGCCGAGCACTCTGCAGGACGTCTTTGGTGAAAGCGGGGTACTTGCCGCTGCGTTCTCCGGCTATCAGCCACGTGCAGGCCAGTTACAAATGGCCGAGATCATTCGTGACGCCATCACCGACTCACGGACGGTCGTGATCGAAGCGGGCACCGGGGTGGGCAAGACCTTCGGTTATCTCGCCCCGATTTTGCTCGCCGGCCGCAAGGCAATCGTCTCCACCGGCACCAAGCATTTGCAGGATCAGATCTTCAGCCGCGATCTGCCGCAGATCAAAACCCTGATGGGTGCCACCACGCGCACCGCCCTGCTCAAAGGGCGTTCAAACTACCTGTGCCTGCACCGGCTGGAGCGCGCGATGGCCGAAGGCCGGCTAAAAAGTCCGGACTGGGTCAAGGCGCTGCACACCATCAAGGGCTGGAGCGCACGCACACGCGATGGCGACATTGCCCGTTGCGATGCCGTCAGCGAAGAACATGGCATCTGGCCGCTGGTTACCTCCACCAACGAAAACTGTCTCGGCAAGGAGTGCCCGGTCTTCGACGATTGCTTCGTCGTCAAAGCCCGGGAAGCTGCGCACGAGGCCGACCTCGTGGTCATCAACCACCACCTGTTCTGTGCCGATATCGCCATTCGACAAAGCGGCTTTGCCCAGCTCCTGCCCGAAACGGATGTGGTGGTGCTGGACGAAGCCCATCAACTGCCGGAAATCGCCAGCCTGTTTTTCGGCTCCGCCCTGAGCAGTGGGCAGATGATCGATCTGTTGCGCGACACCGTGCGCGAACAACAGGCCGAGGCCGTGGACATGACCGATCTGGTCGGCGTGGTGCATGCGTTCGAAGTAGCACTGGAACCTTGCGTTTCTGCCTTGAAGAACGCGCGAACCGACCGAATCGCCTGGAGCGAAATCGCCGAAGACAAGATCATTCAAACCGCCTTCGACACGCTCGAGACCCGATTGGCCGACCTGACCGCCGCACTGGAAATCGCGGCTCCGCGCGGCAAGGGTCTGGCCAGTTGTCATGAACGCGCCGTGCAGATGCGCCAGTCGCTTTCGCATTTCCGCCGTAGCGAGGAAATCCCGACGGAAGTCCGCTGGCTCGAACGACGCGAGAAATCCTTCACCCTCAACATCACGCCGATGGACGCGGGCAAGACCTTCTCCGATGTCGTCGAAAGCCAGCCCCGCGCCTGGGTATTCGCTTCGGCCACCCTCGCCGCTGGCAATGATTTTTCTCACTTCACCCGACGTTTGAACCTGAACCTGGCGCTGTGCCAACAGACACCCTCGCCGTTCGATTATCCGAATCAGGCCTTGATGTATCTGCCACCCAACCCGCCCGACCCCAAGACGGACCCCGACTATACGCTCAAGATTCTGCGTGCCGTTTTCCCGGTGCTCAAAGCCAGTCGCGGGCGCGCCTTCCTCCTGTTCACCAGTCATCGTGAACTCAAGAAAGCGGCAGACATCCTGGAAGGCAAACTGCCCTTCCCTCTGTTTGTTCAAGGCACACAGGCCAAGGCGGCATTACTGGAACAGTTCCGGCAATCGGGCAATGGCGTGTTGCTCGGCACCCAAAGTTTCTGGGAAGGTGTGGACGTACGCGGCGAGGCACTCTCTGTCGTGATGATCGACCGCATCCCGTTCGCCTCTCCCGATGATCCGGTACGCCGTGCGCGCGAAGCGCAAATCAAGGAAGCAGGCCATTCACCGTTCGCCGCGATGGCAATGCCGGAAGCCATCATCACCTTCAAGCAAGGCGTGGGGCGTCTGATTCGCGATGTGACCGACCGCGGCGTGCTCGTGCTCTGTGATCCGCGGCTGCAACGCACCGGCTATGGTCGACAGATTCTCGACGCACTGCCCCCGATGCGGCGCAGCAGCGACATTCAGGACGTGCACGACTTCTTCCAAGCCGACGACATTGCTCCAACACAACCATCAGAGGCACACTGAACTATGGCTTTGAAGGTTCTGGAAATACTTGCCCCCAAGACCGAGATCAGAGCGATAGAGCGGGTCACAGCCACACCGGAAATCGTGGACTGGTGGCGGACAGCTGCCATGGAGGATGAGCGGTTTTCCACCCACATGATGGTAAAGATCGAGGATATTCAAACCGTGCTTGATGCGTTGCAGCAAATCCTCGATCACTGTGACGAGGCGCGCGTCATCATCCACAGTGTCGAAACCACGTTGCCTCAAATTGACGCAAAGGAAGCGCAAGAAAATACACAAACTGCAAAGCCCAAGGAACCGGGCCTTTCGCGCGAAGAACTCTACGAGGAAGTCGAACGTTCAGTTCAGCTCAATCAAACGTATCTGCTGCTGACAACACTATCAGCGATCGTGGCGGCCATAGGCATGATCGAGAACAGTGTCGCCGCCGTCATCGGCGCCATGGTGATTGCCCCGCTGCTCGGCCCCAATCTGGCGCTGGCGCTCGGTACAACACTGGGCGATATTTCTCTGACGAGACGAGCCATCCTCGCCAACCTGGCCGGGCTTGGACTGGCGATTGCTGTTGCCTTCCTGATCTCTTTCATGGTTGAACCGACAACCAACGTTCAGCTCACCGATCGCACGATCATCAGCTATGGAGCCCTAATTCTCGCCCTCGCTTCGGGTGCTGCTGCCGTTCTATCCTTATCAGCGGGCGCCGCTGCCGGACTGGTTGGTGTCATGGTCGCCGTCGCCTTGATGCCGCCTGCCGTCGGGCTGGGATTGTTCATGGGCTGGGGCCATTGGATACAAGCCGAACAGGCAGCCTTGCTACTGGTCATCAACATCACGGCCATCAATTTATCCGCCAAGCTGGTGCTGGTTTTTCGCGGCGTGAGCCCACGCCGCTGGCCGGAAAAAGGTCGCGCCATACGCTCATCCCGCTGGTCATTCGGTTTCTGGGGGATCTCGCTGCTTGTGACACTGGTGTTGATCTATCTCGTCAAACACTGATTCACAACCTTCGATTCATTGAGCGCATGGCGGGCTTCATGCGACAATTCCCCCCCATTTCACCTTTTCCCCATTACATCCAGCCAAACCCATAAGGCATAAACCACATGACGGCACAAATACTGGATGGTCGAGCGTTATCGGCCTCGCTGCAGACAGCATTCGCAGAAGAAATCACTGCCGCTAAAACCCGGGGTATCCGCCCGCCGGGATTGGCCGTGATTCAGGTCGGTGATGATCCCGCATCCAGCGTCTATGTGGCGAACAAGCGCAAAACCTGCGAAAAGATCGGCATGTACTCCGTTTCCAAGGATCTCAAGGCGGATATTTCCCAAGCCGAGCTCAATACGCTGGTCGATGAATACAACGCAGACCCTTCCATTGATGGCATTCTGGTTCAACTTCCCCTGCCCGCACATTTGAGTGCGGCAGAAATCATCGAGCGTATTCATCCCGGCAAGGATGTCGATGGCTTTCACCCGGAGAACATCGGCAAACTCGCCATACGCCAACCGGCCCTGCGCCCCTGCACGCCCTTTGGCGTAATGAAACTGCTCGAAACGGCAAAGCTGGATTTGTACGGTATGGAGGCGCTGGTCGTGGGCGCGTCGAACATCGTCGGTCGCCCCATGGCACTGGAATTGCTGTTGGCGGGCGCGACCGTCACCGTGACCCATCGCTTCACCCGTGATCTTGAGGCACACGTGCGCCGGGCCGATCTGGTCGTCGTCGCGGCAGGCAAGCCCGGACTGGTGCACGGTGACTGGATCAAGCCCGGCGCGATCGTGGTCGATGTCGGCATTCACCGCAAGGACGACGGTAGTCTGTGTGGCGATGTCGATTTCGCCTCCGCAGCCGAGCGTGCCGCGTGGATCACGCCCGTACCCGGTGGCGTCGGCCCCATGACTATCGCCATGCTGATGCACAACACCGTGCAATCCTGGCGCGAACGTGTGGCGCAGTTTTGAGTATTCTAGGCTTGAGTAGCCCGGACACGACGCAACAGGACGCGCCCAACTTCACCGAACTTGCCGCTGCGCTGACACAATCGAAAAAGCACGACTGGAACATCGCGCGGCGTTTTCGCGGCTTCATGCCCGTGGTGGTCGATGTTGAAACGGGCGGCCTGAATCCGCAAACCGATGCCCTGCTCGAACTGGCTGCCATCCTGCTGGATGTCGATGCCAACGGAAAGATCATTCCGGTCGATCGAATTCAGGTTCATGTGCACCCGTTTGAAGGGGCCAACCTGAACCCCGTTTCCATGAAGATCAACGGTATCGATATCAATCATCCGTTTCGTGGCGCGCTGGATGAGGCCGAAGCCCTGAAGCATTTTTTCCAGCCGATTCGTCAACGCGTCAAACTCAACGGCGCACGGCGCGCGGTGCTGGTCGGTCACAATGCGGCATTCGATCTCGCGGTCATCAACGCCGCCTGTGAACGCACAGGCAACAAGAAGAACCCATTCCACCCCTTCTCGACCTTTGACACCGTCACTCTATCGGCACTGGCCGTCGGTGAAACCGTGCTAGCCAAGGCGCTGGAGGCCATCGGTCTGGAATGGGACAGCGCCCAGGCGCACGGGGCGCTCTACGATGCCGAGCAAACCGCCGAGCTGTTCTGCCGCATCGTCAATAACTTCTCCACAGACAAGGGCCGCGCGGCCATGCGCGTCCACAACAAACCAACGACGGAAAGCGCCGACTAAACGCACTCCAGCGCCGAGCGGTACACAAGAAATCGACTGTACCGAGCAGGATCACTCCCGCTGCACAACCCCCGGTATGAACAGCAAATCCGTTTCCCCGAAATCGACACCGAGTTGTGAGAACAGCGTCGTGATCTGGCCGCGGTGGTGCGTCTGGTGGTGGAACACATGCAACAGGGCATCGCCCAGGCGCAGCGTTCGCGGCTCGGGACTCAACACACTCGTATACCGCAAGGGTTGGTCCAGATCAGTTTCGGTCAAGCTGGCCAAATAATCGGTCAACGCCTGGTCGGTCGCGGCGCGTTCGGCACGCAACGTCTCGAAATCCACGTACAGAATCGTATCCAGTCGAGTAACCGAATAAGGTTGAGCCGTAAAACGCCCCAACCATAGTCGATCGGCCAGCAAAAGATGATTCAAGGTACCCAGAATCGACTTGAAGAACGCGCCCAAATCACGGCCAAGCACCTCTGGATCGAGCGGCTGGCACCGTGCATAGAGGCCTTCATTCATCCACCGGTTATACCGATTCTGCAATTCGAGGCTTCTGAGTTCACTCATATCTATCCACCTTCCTTACACACCCTGCCTCGTTGTTGAGGGTAGTTAGTCGCAAATCAACTTTAAAGCAGATCGACTCCGAAACGCCGCATGACCAGCGCAAATCCGCCGAAAATCACCAGTGTGGCGACAATGCAGGCGATAAGCGTCGGCCAGAAACCAAAACGATGCAGTAGTGCGGGAAAGACCAGGAACATCGGCAAGGTAGGAATCACATACCAGAAGGTATACCAAGCGTGATTCGCTATTTTTTCCTCCGACTGCTGCCCGACATGCAACCAGATCAGCGCCATGATGGTCACCAATGGCAGCGCGCCCAACAAACCACCGAGCTTGTCACTGCGTTTCGCCACTTCGGAAACAATAACGATTACCCCTGCCGTCACCAGATATTTGGTTATCAACCATGCCATCAAAATCACCCTGCTGGACCACTCGCCCGACACCCCGTCGTAGCGTATGCAGCACAGCTTGCCAGCGAGGGAAATTTAATGCCACAGGCTCATCATTTCGTTCAAATATCATCAATATAAATCATGTTTATCTCGCGTATCGTGAACAGTGCTAATCCTAAACACTGCTTTTACGGAATGACTGACATGAGTACACCTTCACAGATCACGACCCACACGCTGGGTTTTCCGCGCATTGGCGAACGCCGTGCGCTCAAATGGGCACTTGAATCTCATTGGCGGGGCGAGCTTCCCGCCCGTGAACTCAACATCGCCGCGGTAGTTGCTCGCCACCAGACACAACGCGCCCACGCAGAGGCCGGAATCACGCATCCGCCTGTCGGTGACTTTTCGTTCTACGATCACATGGCCGACACCGCACTGTTGTTCGGGCAGGTACCTCAGCGTTTCGGCAGTACCGCCAACACGTTGGAAAACCTATTCACGCTCGGGCGGGGCAAAAACGCGGATGGGCAGAACATCGCCCCTCTGGCCATGAAAAAATGGTTCAACACCAACTACCACTACCTCGTGCCAGAGCTGGAAGCGGATCAACCCATCACTCTGGATGCCGCTCGCTATCTTGACCTCGTACGCGAAGCACTGGCAACCAACCCGGCAGCCAAACCTGTACTGGTCGGCCCACTCACCTTTCTCTATCTGAGCCGGGGCATTGATGAAACGGCCAGACTCGCCAAGGCCGAGGCATTGGCCAGCGCGTATCAGTCATTATTGAATGAACTCAAAGTGCTTGGCGTCTCTTGGGTGCAGATCGACGAGCCGATTCTGACGCTGGATCTGTCCGCCGACTGGCTACAAGCCTTTGAACCGATCTACCACCGCCTGAAGGTGCCCGGCATCAAACTCCTTTTGACTACCTATTTCGGCGATCTGAACGGCAATGTGGCGATGGCGGCCAATCTTCCGGTGGATGGACTGCATATCGACGCGACCGTGACGAGTGATCTGATTGCCATAGCCGACCGTCTGCCGGATTACAAAGTGCTTTCCGTCGGCATTCTCGATGGACGCTCGATCTGGCGTGCGGATCTGGCGCCTCTGCTGCTGCGACTGGCACCGGTGTACGCCCGTCTCAAGGAGCGTCTGTGGCTGGCACCATCCTGTTCTTTGCTACATCTCCCCCTGGACGCCACCTTCGAGACAAAACTCCCTGCGTTCCTGCGCAAGAATCTGAGTTATGCCCGACAAAAACTCATCGAACTGAATCTACTGGCCAAGGGGCTGAGTGAAGGTTGGGACAGTATCGCTCTGGAACTCAATCAGGCTGCATCGGCACGTGCCGAACTCGACCGCCACCCCGGTCGCATTTCCCCCACATTGCGGACACACACAGACGCCATTGCCACAACCACACCCAACCGCAGCGAATCGTTTGCGGCGCGTGCCGCCGCACAACAGGCGCGTTTCAACCTGCCCCTGCTACCGACCACCACCATCGGTTCCTTCCCACAGACCAATGAAATCCGCGCCGCACGCAAAGCGTTCAAGAACCGGGAACTATCTGCGGAACAATATGAATCCAGCATGAAGGACGAAATCCGGCACGTCATTGAGATTCAGGAAAAAATTGGTCTCGATGTGCTCGTGCATGGCGAGGCCGAACGCAACGACATGGTCGAATACTTCGGCGAGCAGCTCGATGGTTTCGCTTTCACACAGGAAGGCTGGGTACAGTCCTACGGTTCACGTTGCGTCAAACCGCCCATCATCTGGGGCGATGTGCAACGCAGTCGCCCGATGACAGTAGCCTGGGCACGCTATGCGCAGTCTCTGAGCCAGCAACCAGTCAAGGGCATGTTGACAGGGCCGGTCACCATTCTGTTCTGGTCATTCGTCCGCGACGATCTTTCCCGCGAGGCCGTTTGCTATCAGATCGCCGAGGCGCTACGACATGAGATCAACGATCTCACTGACGCGGGCATCGGCATGATTCAGGTCGATGAACCCGCGTTCCGCGAAGGTTTGCCTCTGCGTAAAAAGGACTGGGCCCCGTACCTGAAATGGGCAGTACGGTCTTTCAAGCACGCCGTGGTCGATGCCCCCAAAGACGTACAGATTCACACCCACATGTGCTACAGCGAATTCAACGACATCATCGAATCGATTGCCGCGCTGGATGCCGATGTCATCACCATCGAAACCACGCGCTCAAACATGAAACTGCTGGATGCGTTCTCTGACTTTGACTATCCCAATGCCATCGGCCCGGGTATCTACGATATCCATGCACCGCAGATCCCCACCGTGGAGGAAATCGAGCCAAGAGTGAAGCTGGCGCTGGAAAAAATTCCGGTCGAACGTTTGTGGATCAACCCCGATTGCGGCCTGAAAACCCGCCGTTGGGTGGAAGTCATCCCCTCTCTGGAGGCCATGGTTGCCATAGCCCGCAAACTGCGACAAGAACTGAGATGATCATCCAACCAAGTCAGGTCTAGGTAAAGTCCAAACGCTATTATGTATCTGATGCACAAGAGGTCATTCTTGTCCGCACCGAACGACCAAAGCGAAGAAAAAAGTGCCTTAATCGTGGTCATGGCTTAGAATAAATACATGTATTCACATTAGGGTGGTGAGCATGCCAACTTCAATACGTCTTGCGCCTGAAACTGAACAGCGTCTCAATCACTTGGCTGAACGAACAGGGCGAACCAAGGCTTATTATCTGCGCGAGATTATCGAACAGGGTATCGAAGAAGCAGAGGACTACTACCTCGCTTTAGATGTACTTGAGCGCGTGCGCAGCGGGCAGGAACCTGTGTATTCAGCTGCTGACGTGAGGAAAGAGCTTGGCCTGGACGATTGAGTTCACTGAGACAGCTAAAGTCCAGTTACGCAAACTCGATAAACCCATCGCACGCCGCGTTATGGACTTCATGGGCGAGCGAGTGGCCGTAACGGATGACCCGCGTCAAATCGGCAAGGCGCTCACAGGCCAATTCTCCGGTTTGTGGCGTTACCGCGTTGGTGATGTTCGTGTCATTTGCGCCATTGAGGACGGAGCTTTACGTGTTCTTGTTGTGCGAATTGGCAATCGACGTGAGGTTTACCGATAGGCCGACTCAGGCAGAAAACCCGCCGAATTCTGGATTATGCATCAGATGCATAATAGCGAGCCCAAACAAAAGCCCCCGCATGATTCGGCGGGGGCTTTTTAACGCACCTCAATCCCGATCGGCTATCCGACCTACAGCACTTCTGCCGCGTGTTCCGCCAGACGTGAACGCTCACCACGCGCCAGGGTGATGTGGGCGCCGTGAGGCCAGCCTTTGAAGCGATCGACCACAAAAGTCAAACCGGACGAGGTCTCGGTCAGATATGGCGTGTCGATCTGGGCCACGTTACCCAGACAAACCATCTTAGTACCCGGCCCCGCACGCGTGATCAGTGTGCGCATCTGCTTGGCGGTAAGGTTCTGAGCCTCGTCGATAATGACGAACTTGTTCTGGAATGTACGTCCACGCATGAAATTGAGTGAGCGGATCTTGATTCGCGAACGCAGCAAGTCATTCGTCGCCGCCCGTTCCCAACCGCCGCCATCACTGGATTCAGTTTTGGAGAGCACCTCGAGGTTATCCATCAACGCCCCCATCCACGGGGTCATTTTTTCTTCTTCGGTGCCCGGAAGGAAGCCGATGTCTTCGCCAACAGGGATCGTGACTCGCGTCATGATGATCTCGCTGTACCGATTCTTTTCCAGTGTAAGCGCCAACGCAGCTGCCAGCGTTAAGAGGGTTTTACCGGTACCCGCCTGACCGAGCAAGGTCACAAAATCCACTTCAGGATCCATCAAGTGATTCAGGGCAAAGCTCTGTTCCCGATTGCGCGCGGTGATGCCCCAGACGGACTGCCGTTCGTGCTGAAAATTGACGGCGCTTTCCACCACAGCCGAATTATCGAGATTGACCTCGCGCACAATGCCGGAGAACGGTGTCGCGCCGTCGATGAACACGCACAAATTCACGTACCATTCAGCCGTCTGCGGTCCGTGTACCCGATAGAACGCACGTCCCTCCTCCTGCCAGGATTCCAGTGCCTTGCCGTGGTTCTCCCAAAAATCATCGGCCAGTTGCACGATCCCGCTATGCAGGAGCGATACGTCATCCAATACCTGGTCGTTATGGTAATCCTCGGCCTTGAGACCTAACGCGGTCGCCTTGATACGCAGGTTGATGTCTTTAGACACCAGAATGACATCGCGATCCTTGACCCGGTGCCGCAATGCCAACGTGACGCCCAGAATCTGGTTGTCCGGGCGACCACCCGGCATGTTTGCGGGCAATTCGATCGACTCATTCTCGGTTTGCAGGAACAAACGCCCAGCCTCCGAAGATCGCTCGTTATTTTTCGACAGCAAGGGGCTTTCGATCGGCAACCCCTGATTGATATTCGCCAGATCCGCATCCTGCAACAAATCGTCCAGAAAACGACTGACCTGACGCACATTGCGCGCGGTTTCGCTGGTGCCTTTTTTGCCATTATCCAGCTCTTCGATCACCATCATCGGCAGATAGATGTCATGTTCCATGAAGCGGAAAATCGACGTCGGATCGTGCATCAGCACATTGGTATCCAGTACAAACAGGCACTTTCTCTGGCGCGTGTGATTAATCATCGAATACTCGGCCTCCTAGGCTGCTTACGAAAATAGAATCCTCGGTTACCAACTCACTGGGCTTCCCGAATGGTTGCCAGTACCGCCTCCGCATGACCGGGCACCTTCACTTTGCGCCATACGGCATGAACATGTCCATCAGGGGAGATCAAAAAAGTACTGCGTTCGATACCTTCAAAGGTCTTGCCATACATTTTCTTTTCACGAATCACATCAAACATCCGTGAGACTGTCTGCTCCGTATCGGCAATCAACGGGAATGCCAGCCCCTGCTTTGCAGAGAATCGCGCATGACTCGCTGCGTTATCGTTCGACACGCCAACGATGGCAGAATCAGCCTGTTTGAACTCCGGCAGCAACCGCTGGAAATCCTGCGCCTCGGTCGTACAACCCGGTGTGTTGTCGCGAGGATAGAAATAAAGCACCAACCACTTGCCCGAATAGGTTGTTTCACTGATTTGATCGCCTTCGGTCGTGGTACCTGTAAATGAAGGTACTGCAGATCCCTTAATCAACTTCGACATTCATTCCTCCCGCCTTCCCTATCAAAGCGCCCTAAAAGCTACGTTCCGGCTCGATGGCCGCATCCAGGTTCAGGTTATCGCAGAGATCAAAAAAATCCGACTTGAATTGCCCCAGATGACAGCGGGCGGGGATATCGATCTGCGCGCGCATCTGAATCAACCGCTCGCTACTGCGGGCCGGACGATAAGCCCGCGTGGACAATTCCCGGATACCCACTTCCTGCTGAGCGAAGAATCGAGTGATGACAGCGGCGATATCTGCAGATGCCAGACCGATCGCATCAACCACATAAGGCAGAACCGCCTCGCGTTCGGCAACGGTTTGCTCGTGTTGAATCTGGATATCAATACCGGCCCGCTGAGCAAACTCGCGCAGTGCCGATTCCACTCGTGTCACTCGATCCCAATTACCGGAAATGCGCAGGGCCAACACCATACGTTGTTCAAACGACAACATGTGGCTATCAAGGGCACGACACTGCTGTTGTTGAATCAATGCCAGAAGATCGGCCAGATGGGACGCACCCATCGGACCGAACAGATTAACGATCAACTGGGTTTGCATATGGCCTTCGCGTCAATGAATTGATGGCTCCGATTCTAGAGGATTTATCCCTAAACAGGGGATATAAACAACCACCCCATCACATTTCATACAAGTGTAAAATCCCAGCCCCGAACTTGGTTTATTAGCAGTTCACTATATTAACCGTGTTTATTCTTGATGAACTAAATCAGTTTGTCAGCGTTTACTAATGCAGTAACAATGAACCGGCTACATAGATAGAAACAAACAAACGGGGTGAGTTAATGCGTAATCTCTTGAAGGCATCCGTACTGGGTGTGGCAATCATGTCTCTTTCTGGCTGCGGCTTCCTGTCGATCAAAGACAAGCTCGATCCGCAAGCGATGGATGTATACAGCGGCATGTATGACCGCTTTGTCAGCAGCGGCGGCGACTTGGGCGCGGCCACTGTTTGGCGTATGGAAGTAGATAAAGGCTTAAGCCCTGACGATATCAAAAACAGTATCGAATCGGCTTCAGTGGGCACCGGCCTGAAAAACGTAGGCGAAATGCCTTTGTCCAAGCAGTTGGAACTGGAAACAGGCAAAAAGCAACGCTACTTGATGATCTATCAATACTGCAGCCCTTCCATTGCACGTCAGGCGGTTAATTTCAGCCCATACTTTGCAGCCTACCTGCCTTGCCGTATCGCCGTTGTCGAAGACAAGGAAGGCCGTTACTGGTTGTATGGCCTGAATATGGACATGTTCGTCCACGGCGGCAAGAACATGCCTGAGCCATTCAAATCCAACGCGCAGCACGTACGTGACTCGATGCACAAGATGATGGAAGCGGGCGCACACGGCGGGTTCTGATCCGACTCAGCCGGTGGTCTCCACCGGCCAGCGCAAAAAACCTCGGATATTTCCGAGGTTTTTTATTGCCTGCCGTTTTTTCCGCAGTTGAAGCACGGCTAGTCCCAGATACAAAAAAACCACCCGTAACAGGGTGGTTTTTACTGTTGGTCAGATCATAAGAGGAACACCATGACCACTCCGACCAAGACCAATCAGGTCAACTTGCGTTATTCGCCTGAATGCTTTCCAGATCCTGCATCGGGGTGCTGTGACCACAATAATCCCGTGAGAATTCCAGCAGATCTTCCATCGCTGGCAGACGGAACTTGTGCCGCTGACGGACAAAAGAAAAGTCACGGAATAAACGCGGACTCAGCGGCACGGCCTTGAGCAGACCTAACTTCAGTTCTTTGGTAATGCCGGATGAAGACATGATCGACAGCCCCATCCCCGCTTGAACCGCGCCCTTGATTGCTTCCGGGCTTCCCAGTTCCATACAGACATCCCAGCCATCTGAATAACCATGCTCAACCAAGTAGTTCAGCACCATTTCCCGCGTGCCCGAGCCTTCTTCACGGCAGATGAAGTCATAAGACATGAGCTGTTCAAGGGAAACCGACTCTAAACCTGCCAATTTATGGTCAGGTGGAAGAATGACGACCAGTTCATCACGGCGGCAGGTTTCAACCAGTAGGTTCTTGTTCCCCACGGTACCTTCCACAATCGCCAGATCGACCACATTGTGCTCAACCATGGATACGACTGATTCGGTGTTACCCACTTTCAATCGCACGGCGAGGTCTCGGTGTTTCAAGCGGAATTTACCCAAAAGGGCGGGCAGCATGTTCTCAGCGATTGTCATACTCGCGCCGATATTCAGTGAACCGCCAACCTCACCCGTCATCTCTTTAACACGGCGATCCATCTCATCATAGAGCTCGAACATACGTTCGGAGATTTCGTACACCACATGACCCACATCCGTTAGCGTGACCCGGTTATGTGTCCGGTCAAACAGGCGTGTATCAAAATGCTCCTCCAACTGACGAACCTGAAACGTGACTGCCGGCTGGGTCATGTGCAAGGCCTCGGCCGCCTTGGTAAAACTCAACAAGCGGGCGACGGTGTTGAACACCTTAAGACGTCGATCTGCCATGAAGAAAACTCACCTTAGTTTTGTGAATCCGGATAGTGTATCAAGCCTATTTATCATTTGCGACATTACTGCGTGAAACCAAGCGTTTTCCTGCATTTGGCTCATGGACATACCAAGACACTAATCGAAAAACAAAAGTCCATATTTTCGATAATTCACCCGACATTTCCATGAATACTCTGAGCAGTTGAACAATTGGTTCAAAACGTTATGCTAGCGTTCTCATACATCAAAAGGACGCGAGATTATGCGAGGCTCAAGGAAAATAGCATTAATTGCTTTAACAGCCGCGGCAACATTCATGTTTTCCGCCGCCAGTCAGGCTGATGGTTCGGCCCAGATATATAAATGGGTCGACAAAAATGGCGAAACGCATTTCAGCCAGCTCCCACCGAAACAAGGCGAGGCCCAGGTAGTCAACCCGGACTACGCCACTCCTGGCAGTAATGAAGATAATGTGGCAGCGCCTGCTGAAAAAACCGAGGACGAAACCAAGAAACCACTGGCACCAGACCAGCCCGTCTTGGCAATAGACAAAAAAGAAGCGGCAAAGGCCTGCGAATCGGCTAAAGCCCAGATCAAGATGCTGCAGAATTCGCAAAACCAACTGATGACTCAGGACGCCGACGGCAAGTACCGCCCGCTGACTTCAGAAGAAATTGCCGGTCGCCTGAAGCAGGCACAGGATGTGGCCAACAAGGCCTGCGTCAAGTAATACCCGGGTGGCTCTTCCGAGCCGCTCCCCTTCCGTTCTCATGTCAGCCCAGAAACAGAAATAATTGGCATGCGCTCATGAGCGCACCGGCCTGGGTCTATTTGCCACTGGGCGTGAGCGATCCACACGCAAACACGCTCGGCAACATTCGACAAATCATGTCAAAATACTGCGCTTACAACCTATATGGCGCCGTAGTCTTTCGTACCCGATAGACGGAAGCGGCACGCCCCTGACCCTTTTGAGACCAAGCCAACATGCGCAGTTCGCAATTCCCGTTAAACACCCTGAAAGAAACCCCGACAGAAGCCGAGGTCGTCAGCCATCAATTGATGCTGCGCGCCGGCATGATCCGTCGACTGTCCTCAGGGCTATATACATGGAGCCCACTGGGGCTGCGTGTCTTGCGCAAAGTGGAAGCGGTCGTTCGTGAGGAAATGGAGCGCATTGGCGCGCTGGAACTGCTAATGCCCGCCATTCAGCCCGCCGAGCTGTGGCAGGAATCCGGCCGTTGGCAAAAGTACGGCCCCGAATTGCTGCGCGTCAAAGATCGGCATGAGCGTGAGTTCTGCGTTGGCCCCACACACGAAGAAGTCATCACCGACTATGCCCGCCGTGAGCTCAAAAGCTATCGTCAGCTTCCGATCTGCTACTACCAGATTCAAACCAAATTCCGCGATGAGATTCGCCCACGCTTCGGTGTGATGCGCGCACGCGAATTCATCATGAAAGACGCCTACTCGTTCCACGCCGACGCAGAGTCCCTGCGCGTTACCTACCAGGCCATGTACGACGCCTACACGCGTATTTTCACCCGCCTGGGTTTGAAATTCCGCGCAGTGGAAGCCGATACCGGCTCGATTGGCGGGAAAGGCTCCCACGAGTTCCACGTATTGGCCGATTCGGGCGAGGATGCCATCGCCTACGCGGTAAATGGCGACTACGCCGCCAACGTCGAAATGGCCCCCACATTCCCCTCAAAAGAGGGCCGCCCCCCTGCTTCGGCCATCCTGACGCGCGTTGCAACGCCCGGGGCCAAAACCATCGACGAAGTCGCTGCCTTACTGAACGTTCCCGCTACCAGGATTCTCAAGACCCTGCTTGTACGTGGTAAAGAAGTACCGGCCGTAGCAGTCATCCTGCGCGGCGACCATGAGTTGAACGACATCAAGGCAGCCAAGCATCCGCTGATCGCCGAGCCGTTTGAGTTCATCCCTCCGGCGGAAGCACATGCGCATGTGGGTGCGAAGGTCGGATCAATCGGCCCGATTGATTTGAATATGCCTGTCATTGCCGACTTTGCGGCGGCTGACTGCGCCGACTTTGTCTGCGGCGCCAACGAAGATGGCTGGCACGTGACCGGTGTGAACTGGGGACGCGACCTGCCCGAACCCGAAGTTGCCGATCTTCGCAATGCGGTCGAAGGCGATCCGGCACCCGATGGACAGGATATCCTTGCCATCGCCCGAGGCATCGAAGTCGGGCACGTCTTCCAGCTGGGCACGACCTACAGCAGCGCGATGAACTGTGAAATTCTAGACGAGGAAGGCAAACCCCGCACGACGATCATGGGTTGCTACGGCATCGGTGTTTCACGAATCGTGGCTGCCGCCATCGAACAGAACCATGATGAGAACGGCATTGTCTGGCCCGTTCCACTGGCACCATTCGAGGTCGCCATTGTGCCGATCAATGGTCATCGCGCCCCTGCGGTACAAGAAGCAGCCGAGCAACTCGAAGCCCAATTGACCGCCAAGGGATTCAGCGTTCTGCTTGACGACCGCGGGCTGCGGCCCGGCGTTGCGTTTGCCGACATGGAGCTCATCGGTATTCCCTTGCGTATCGTCGTGAGCGAACGTGGGCTTGCCGCGGGCGAATACGAAACACGCCTGCGCTGGGAAGGTGAAAACAAGAGCGTTGCCGCCGATCAGGTGCTGGACTGGGTTAGCCAGAACTTGGAATAAAAGGCGTCGTTCCGTCCCCGTTGCTGCAACGAAGCAATGGGGCGGGCAGCGGGCGGGGGTCAAAAGGAACCGCCCTCCCCTCAGTGGTTTTCCAGCAGACACTCCGCCAGATGGAAATCGAACAGCGTATCGATGTCTACCGAGCGCTCCGACGGCATGACGTGGGCCACAGTCTCATCTGTCAGGAAACTGAGCGACTTTCTTAGCCATTCGGTTTTCGCCACATAAACTGCGCCGTTCAGCGCATAGAGATCCGGTAGATCCTGTCGCCTCACCGGGCGTTTTTCCGCAGGAAGAAACGAACGCATCTCCCCCTGATCCCCAACCTGAAACATCCACCACGGACTGGCT
Source organism: uncultured Halothiobacillus sp. (assembly GCA_964655215.1). Classification (GTDB taxonomy): domain Bacteria; phylum Pseudomonadota; class Gammaproteobacteria; order Halothiobacillales; family Halothiobacillaceae; genus Halothiobacillus. The sequence continues at coordinate 16,940 of CAZZMW010000009.1, read as the reverse complement.
GGTGTTTCACAGACACTGACACAGGCTGGTGCGGATGTCTTCAGGCATTGCTCGATCGCCGCATCGATATCCGCGGCCAGCCGCAGAGGGGACGTGGGTTGAAGCAGGACAATCCATTCAAAACCGGCAAGCTGATCGAGTGCATGCAGCACGACATCCATGCTCGGCGTGTCATCGCCCGACAATGACTCAGGGCGTCGAAATGGCGTTTCAGCGCCCTCTGCACGGGCTACAGCCAGAATTTCTTCATCGTCGGAGGAAACCACGACCCGCGAGACATGACGGCTGGCGCGTGCGGCCTCGATACTCCAACCGATCAACGGCTTGTCCTTCAGAGGACGAATATTCTTTCCGGGCAATCCCTTGCTCCCGCCGCGCGCGGGAATGAGCGCCAACACCGATCCGATTTCAGACACGCTGCAACACCGCTGCCGCGTCGTTCTGTGCCAACTCGAAGTCATTCATGCGACCGATATCCAGCCAGTATTCATGCACCGGGAACATCCGCACAGAACGCCCGGCGGTGATCTCGGATTTCAGCAGATCCGGCATATCGACCCGCGTATCGGCGGTCATCGAATGCACCACCTGTGGCGCCAGCACATATATGCCCGCACTCACAAAGAAGTGCTGCACCGGCTTTTCGGTGATGTTAGTGATGCGTTGGTCTTCATGTTCGATCACACCGTATGGCACCTGGAAATCGTACTGACGAGTACATACCGTTGCGGCGGGCGTGTGACGATCATGATCCTGCAGCAGCGCCTCGTAATTCACGCGGGTCATGATGTCGCCATTGACGACGATGATCGGGCGCTGTACGGCATCGCGCGGTAACAACCCAAGGCACCCCGCCGTCCCCAGCGGCGTGTCTTCGTGGATATATTGGATCGAAACCCCAAAGCGGCTGCCGTCCTTGAAGTGATCGATCACCTGCTCGCGCAGGTAATGCACGGAAATGTAAAAACGGTAGAAGCCGTAGTCGATCAAATCCTGCAGGATGTGCTCCAGCATCGGTTTGCCGCCGACATTCAGCATCGGCTTGGGGCACGAATCCGTCAAGGGACGCAAACGGGTACCGAACCCGCCCGCCATCAGAAACACGGGGTTTTCCAATCGCGGCCGTTTCATCAAATCGGTCAGGGTTTCAAGCCCGACCAACTTGCCCTCGTCATCGACGATCGGTACCTGCAACACCTGCGCGCTTCCCAGGAGTTGCAGCGCCTCGGCTCGACTGTAACCCGTCGCAAGACTACGCGGCTTGGCGTTCATGACTTCCGAGACGGGGGCCTCCAAAGGCAGATGCCGTAGGATACCGCGTCGAATATCGCCGTCGGTCACCGTGCCGATGAGTCGCCCTTCATCATCCAGCACCAAGGCGATTTGTTTGGCGCCTTGATCGATGACCTCGATCGCTCGGTGCAGCGAATCCGACACACTCAACCGGATTTTTTGCCATTGCTCGCTCAATCTACTTCTCCTTGATTCCTTGATGAGGGTGTCCCGGAATGAAACGGGTATCTGCTGGCAATGATCGGAGCAATGTTGCCCCGGCCCCTACCTCGGCGCGTGAACCGATTTCCAAGCCCTGAATGACGGTGGCACCCGCGCCGACAAACACACTTTCGCCTGTACTCACCCCGCCACAGAGTACGGCCCCGGGCGCGACATGACTATGAGCACCAAGATCACAATGATGATCGATAGAAGCTCGTGTGTTGATCAGAACGTTATCACCAATCACCGCCTGAGCCTGCACCACCACACCGGCCAGTATCTGCACCCCCTGCCCCAACCGCACGCTGTGCGCCACGACCGCCGATGGATGGATCAGGGTAGGCACATCCAGCCCTTTGGTCATAAGAGCAGTAAAAAGCTTCGATCGTAAACGGGCCTGATTCGGCATCAACCCGACACCCAGTGCGTAGACATAATTCGCGGCGGACGGTTGATCCAGAAAATCATCATTGCCCAGCACGGGCAGGCCCTGCCAATGACTGCCTGCCGCGAATTCGGGCGTCAGGACACCCGCAATCTCGTGCCCCAGGCACTCGAGCAGATCGCAGATCACGGCGGCGTGTCCGCCCGCGCCCAGAATGATGAAGGGCTTAGTCAACAATCATGCCCCCTGCCGGGTAGTCTTGCTTGGCCATCTTCCCTAGCAGTTCCCAGTACCCGATGGGCGATAACCCGGTGCCCGGGCGCATCACGGTGAGGTTGTCTGTCGTAAACAACTCCCCTGCACGAATCGGCACCCGCGCGACCAGACTCTTGCGTGCTACACGGGCTGTGGAAAGCTCCGCCGCCTGCGGACGCTTGACGCCGTCACCCAATGCCAACGAGACGTCTCGGATGCCCCGGATCATCTCGGCCAGAGCATCGGGTTCCAGTGAAGCGGCATGGTCCGGACCATCCAGATGACGATCCAGCGTGAAATGCTTTTCAACGACGCGCGCGCCGCGCGCCACGGCGGCAATGCTCATGGCGGTACCCAGTGTGTGATCGGAATAGCCTACCGGCACGCCAAACGCAGCCGCCAGCGTATCCATCGCACTTAAATTGATTGTTTGCGGCGCGGCGGGGTAATCGCTGGTGCAATGCAGTAGCGTCACGCCCGATTTCAATGCCGCCTGTCCTTCCGCGGAGGCATAGGCGGCATTGAACGCATCGACGGACGGTCGTTCATCCGCGCCCGCAATTCGTCCGAACGCGATCACACCCAGCGCCTGTTCGATTTCCGCCAGATTCGCCATGCCCGTGGAGACGATCAACTCGGCACCCGTGCGTGCGTGTTCGAGTAGGAAGGGGGCATTGGTCAGCTCGCCGGAAGGCAGTTTGAGACGCTTCAGACCAATCTCGTCCACCAAAAAGCGTAGGCTTTCCGAATCGAAGGCGGTAGAAAGAAATTCAAGACCCAGCCGCTCGGCCTCACGCTTCAGCTCATGATGCAATTCAGGAGAGAGCTCAAGCCGCTTGAGCATGGCGTACTGCGACTCGTCTGTACCGGTCGCGCGTTGCTGGTATTCAGCTTTGGGGGCGTCCGCAGTGACAAGCAATTCGGCCTTGAAGGTCTGGAACTTGACCACATCGGCACCGGCCTTGGCAGCCGCTTCAACCAGGGCGAACGCCAGATCGGCCCGACCATTATGGTTCACGCCCGCTTCGGCAATGATCAACGGTTGACTCATGAAAACTCCTCTTTTGGCCGGTGATCGTGGCGCATGTTCTGCTCTTCCCTGCTCATGAACGTAAATTTACGACACCCGGCTTGCCAGATCGGGCAGATCGAAGAACGGCTTGCGCCCCAGTTCCACGAGATTAACCGACCGCAGCACCGTCAGCATCCGACCCGATGCATCGCCCGCACCATAGGGGTTTTCCATCGTCGGCAAAAGCGACTGGAATGCCGGTTCCACGGCTCGGGTAATCGCGTGTTCAATCGAAAGACGTTCGGGGGCGCAATCGATGACGCTTCGGGCACGCAGCCGGCCTTTCTGGCGATCGCCGATATTCACCGTGGCCGCCCCGAACGTTGGGGCCTCGATAATGCCACTGGACGAGTTGCCGATCACGACCTGTACCTGACGCATCAGTGAAAGATAGCGCAACTGCCCCAGCGATGCATAAAGGCGGCAACGGTCGGGATGCCTCGCCACATAAGCTTCAAGCTCGGGGATGATGGCCCGCCCGCCGGGATCGGCATTAGGCAGCGTGAACACGATGTGGGCTTCGGGGAAGGCATCCAGTGCCGCCAACATCTGCCGACATTGGCTGACAGCGTCCTCGATATCGAGCGTGGCCGGATGAAAGGTGACGAGGAAATTCAGCGCGCCCAATCGAAAGTCGAGGGCCGCTTCCAGATCCGCACGATCCAGCAACGGTGTGCGGCAGACATGATCCAGACCGGGCGCGCCGACGTTGAACACGCGGTCCGGCTGTTCGCCCATCTGGATCACGCGCTGCCGATAGGTTTCCGCTGCCGTGAAATGCACCGCAGACAGCTTTGTGATGGCGTGACGGAAACCTTCATCCAGAGCACCTTCCGTCACCTCTCCGCCATGAATATGGGCAATCGGGATGCGTAAGGTGAACGCCGCACTGGCCGCCGCCAGCATTTCAAACCGGTCGCCCAGAATCACGACCATATCGGGCGCCAAACGCGACAGCGCGTCCGCGAACCCGATCATCCCAACGCCCATCGCACGGGCGACCGCCTGCGGACTGTCGGACGACAACTGCAAATCAACACGAGCGGCGACCGGAAACCCATCCCGTTCAATCACATCGACGGTGTGGCCGAATTCCGTCATCAGGTGCATGCCGGTCACAATCAATTGCAACTCAATGTCTTCTGCATGATGCAGATCGTGAATCAACCAGTACAGCAGACCGTAGTCGGCTCGCGTACCGGTGATGACCGCGATTCTGCGCATCACGAGCGACCGTTGGCCAGGGCAGAACTGGGGATGTTCACCAGCGTACCCGCCAAGGCTTCCGTGACCGGCAATGGGTCGCGCAGCCCCGAAGCATATATCGGCAAACGGTGCATCGGCGTCCACAGGGGCCGGGTCATCACACCAGCGGCATTCGTGGCGGCAAGAAAGGCATCGCGCGTTTCCCGATCGGACATGCGCACTGCATTGAGCCAGTAGTTGCTTCGCGCGCCCTGAGGTTCACTCACGAATGTCCAACCGTTGGCCTCGCACCATTGCGCATATCGGGACGCCACTTCACGCTTGCTAGCGAGTAAGCCGGGCAGCCGAGACATTTGTGCGACGCCGAACGCCGCATTCAGGTTCGGCAGGCGGTAGTTGTATCCCACCTCATCATGCTCGAACGCCCAGGGGTGAGGTTTTTTCGCCGTTGTCGACAGATGTTTCGCCCGCACGGCCAACTGCTCGTCATCGGTCACGATCATGCCGCCGCCGCCCGTGGTGATGACCTTGTTGCCATTAAAGCTGAACACACCCATTCGCCCGAAAGTGCCGGTGTGCGCATTGCCAACATAGCTGCCGAGCGACTCCGCTGCGTCCTCGACCAGCGTCAACGACCATTCGTCACAGATGGTCGTTATGGCTTTGATATCCGTCGGATGCCCGAGGGTATGCATCGGCACGCAAGCGCGAATTCGTCGCCCCGTCGCCCGTTCGAAAGTGCCCTCCATCCGACATTCCGCATGACGTTCGAGCCAGCTTCGAAGTGCACTGGGTGACAAACCGAGCGTGTGTTCGTCCACATCGATAAACAGAGGGTCGGCACCGCAGTAGTGGATGGCGTTGCAGGTGGCGATAAAGCTCAGCGACTGGGTGATGACCAGATCGCCCGGCTGCACGCCCGCAACCAGAAGTGCGATGTGCAATGCCGCCGTTCCATTGACCGTAGCCACGGCGTATTTAGCGCCCGAAAACTCGGCAACATCGCGTTCGAATTCGGTAACAAACGCACCGACACTGGAGACGAAGGTCGAATCGATCGCCGCAGCGACGGCTTCTTTCTCAGGAGTACCCATGACGGGCACATGCAGCGGGATCGGGGCCGATGGCTCCTCGTACAGTGCCCGGACAAACTGGATGAATTCATCACACATTGTAGATATCGGTCTTGTAGCGGCGCAGGTTGTCCGGATTCGTGAACCAATCGATCGTGCGCGCAAGCCCTTGCCGGATATCGACCTCGGGTTTGAACCCGGTCAATGAGTGAATCTTGCTGTTGTCGCACCACAGACGGAACACTTCAGAATTGGCGGGCCGAACGCGCTGATCGTCGTGAACCACTTCGATATCGCTGCCCATCAATTCTCGGATCAGGTGCAAGGTGTCGCCGATCGAAATCTCGAAATTCGAGCCGATATTGACCACCTCGCCGACCGTCGCGTCACTCTCGGCAAGAGCGATAAACCCACGGCAGGTGTCTTCGACATAATTGAAATCACGCGTCGGCGATAAATCGCCCAACTCGATCCGCTGTTTGCCGGAAGCGATCTGGCTGATGATGGTCGGAATCACTGCACGGGCAGACTGGCGCGGCCCGTAGGTATTGAATGGCCGGGCGACTGTGAGCGGCAAGCTGAAACTGTTCTGGAAACTCTGGGCGATCGCATCGGCACCGATTTTGGATGCGCTATAAGGCGACTGCGGTTGAAGCGGATGCTTTTCGTCGATCGGCACATACCGCGCCGTGCCATATACCTCGCTGGTCGAGGTGTGGATAACCCGCTTCACATCCGCATCCAGGGCCGCTTGGCAGACATTCAACGTGCCGCGCACGTTAGTATCCACATAACTATCCGGGGCGATATACGAATAGGGAATGGCGATCAGTGCCGCCAGATGAAATACGACATCGACATCCTTCATCATGTGTCGGCAGAAATGGGCGTCGCGAATATCACCGGCAACGACCTCGATGGCGTCCTTGTACGCCACATCTTCCAGCCAACCCCAATGGTTGAAGCTGTTGTATTGAGCCAGCGCCCGCACGGTGTAACCGCGGGAAACCAGCATCTCGACGAGATGAGAGCCGATAAATCCATCTGCCCCCGTAACAAGAGCACGTGGTGATTCCAAAAGATCCGGTTCAGACATGAAACAATCCATCAGTTAAAAGGGCGATTACAGGGCGCCTGATCCTGTTCGTAATCCAGGCCCATCATTAAAGAATTCGGCTTCGAACACAACCAACCGAACACCAATATAGCGCCACCGAAAACCGGGCGCACTTTCTAAACAAATATCGAACCAACTCGACGAGAATGGCCACAGAACTTGATTCATCCGGGCTGTCCGCACACAGTGCACAATACAGGCTATGTCGCTGACTCCGCTATGATAGCCTTTCAACGATTTTTGCCCGCCACCTAAAAGCGTTAACCATGACTGAAACGACCCTGATGCCCGACGCCTCCGAATTTTCGCCGACAGGATGGGATTCCGATACCCAGCGTCCAGAACTTGTCCAGACGATCTCGGGCGACTGGATTTTTCCGACACTCAACGGCCTTCATTTCAGCGCGCAACCCAACCAACCAGCGAGTGCCGGAACCAGCCTCGCACAACAGGTATTGAGTGCGCACTTCAAAAATCGGCTGCACGCGCAAGATCGGTTATACGTCATCATCGGCAGCGATTCGGGACAGCTCATACGATTCGTCAAAGAAAAGACGCCATTACCCCGAGGCTCGCGCTGGATTTTCATTGAACCCACTGCCTTGGCCGAAGCGCTTCGGCAAACACCTGCCATCGCCAGTCTGCTTGACGATTACGTCCATCTCATCACCCCGGATGAATGGACTCAAACCGCCGAACTACTCCTGCTGAACGACTACTTCCGTATCAATGGCGTTGCCTTCGACCGTTCGCTGGCCGCACTCGACCACCCCACTGCAGATTATCTGGAACTGGTCGATCAATTCGATGCCGAGCTGACCCGTCGGCGTTACGTGACTACCGCCAACCTGGGCACGGCACCATTTTTGACCGCCCAACTTGCCAATACCCCCAGCTTTTTTGCCAATCTCGTTCCGTTGAAAGGCATATTCAAGGGAAAAAAGGCGCTGATTCTCGCTGGCGGCCCTTCACTGGACGATCAGATCGAATGGATCAAAACCCACCGATCCCAACTCTTTCTCATCGCGGTTTCACGCATCAGCGCGCGCCTGCTTTCAGCAGGAATCAACCCCGACATGATCGCCACAGTTGACCCCTACCCCGTCAGCCTGACCGTGAGCCGCCAGATGTTCGACTTTGGGCCGGAAACTATTCTGATTGCAGGAAATCATGCCTATCCCGGCATCGTGAATCGTTGGCCACATCGGATGCTGCACACTGACCTACTGCTACCATGGGACGAGCCACCACTCGCTCCCGATCTCCAGGCCGATGAGCAAGCGAAACCAATCAATCCCACCGGTAATCTCGTCTCCGTCGGCCCGACCGTTACCCACACCTGCGTGATGCTCGCGACATATCTTGGGTTCACGCAAATCGCCTTTGCCGGGCTTGATCTGTGTCATGCACCCAATGGCCAGACCCACGCTCAAGGCAGCAGTGAGGCAGCCGCAGGGCCATTGCTCGATTACACAGCGGTCAAGGTCACCACCAATACAGGGCAAACGGCGTGGACGACGCCCGACTACTTCGCCGGCATCGAAACGCTGGAAGGCATGGCCGAGCACTTGGCGCCACTGGGTGTGACATTGATCAATCCCTCACCGGACGCTGCCGCCATCAAGGGCGTCGTTTTCCAACCCCTTGAGCAGATCGACTGGTCAGAAGAACCCTTTGATCGAAAACCGCTGGATAAAGCCATCACAACTTCCTCGCAGGCAGTTGTCGAACATCTGAACCGTGTCCAGACTGCCATCAACACCATGGTCGAAGACGTGCGCAAGATCGAGCATCTGGCACAACTGGCTCTGGAGTCGAATCGGGCCTTCTTCAACATGATCAACCCGAACCGACAGGTCCTTCATAAGCGGCGAATGCGCGCCATTGATCGCTTGATGCGATCACAGTTGCCTCAGGCGGAGCATCTGGTCAAAACCATGGCCCATCGCGAACTTGTTGCTACCGACCTGCCAAACGATTTTTTTGCTCTGGACGCCCAGCAGGCAGAAGCACTGGCCAACCTGTTTTATGCACATATTCAACAAGCAGCGCAAAAACTGCTACCCATCTTCAAGAACATAATTTTTCGACTTGAAACCCGCTTACTCGAACAGAATCGACAGCAGAACCCTGAGACAATTCTTGAACGTTACGTGGAAGCCGGTGCACCCGAACGTGTGCTGTGGTTGGCAGCCAACTGGAATCTACCGCCGGAAATCACCGCAAAAACGGCTGAAGTTTTCGACCAGCAACTCAAAGCACTTCTGACTGCCGATCAAAAGCGCAATGAGGAAAGAAGATCCCCCAAAGCCAGCCTACGTTTGGCAGAAATGCACTTCTCTCAGCACAACAAAAAGGCGCTGAATTCATTGGTGCACGCGCTGACCAACCACCCGGACGTCCAACAAGCACAGCCATATGCCGCCTATTTGACAGGCCTACTGTCAGAGCTGAATCATGAACTGCCTGAAGCCATGACAGCTTATGAACAAGTCCTCAACCATGCCGATTCCGAACGAGACTCACTCCTACTGGATCACTGTCTGACTCGGGTATCTGCCGTCAGTCTGGAACTAGGCGACCCGGTACAGGCCAACCAAGCCTTGGATACAGCAGCACTCATCAACCCCAGTCATTGGCGTTTGAGCGGTCAACTGGCCGCGTTACGCGGCGACTATGGTCATGCCGTTGAAGCCTACTCTCATTATTTGGCACGTTTCCCTGGGGATACGCACACCATTCGTCAACTCGCGATGATATTTAACACCCTCGATATAGAAGAGGGTTTCCAGCAATGCCTCGCGCTGATCACATATTGCAATCCATCGGAACAATCGGGGCTAAAAGAAGAATTATTGGCGCTCAGAGAAGAAGCACCTTAAGGAATTTTAGTGTGCGATAACAGAGGATCCATGATTGGATCGCAGAAGACGAAACCGCCCAATGATCCAATTTAAACGTGCAGGAGACTAGAAGCTGGCCCCTTGTGTGCTCATATAAGCCCTGACGGCCCGAGTCTGCTGGGCCTGTTGCTGAAGTGAGTCAGCCAGGCTTTTGTATTTATCCTTCATCTCGATCTTGATGCGGGCAAACCGCTGCTCCCACTCGTCCCGCATGGCCAGAACCATGGGGTGTTCGGCGTAGTCGGCGGCCATCGCCATATCCACTGTGAGCTCAATCATGCGCCGGGCTTCGGCAATAGAGTTCAACGCGGTTTCGTCATGAGCACCCGTTCTATCCGCCAACCAAAGCACAGCTTCGGCGTCCACTTCGGAACCCAGCCGCTGAAGCAAGGACAAACGGTCGACTAGAACACTAGGCAGGGGCGCAGCCATAACGTGGATACGTAGCTGCCCGTTCAGGCGGTGGCGGCCATTTTCACCGCTTGCCCCGTGGCGACTTGCGGTTCGATTGCATCCCAAGCTTCCTTGATTTGGCGAATCAACATATCCACTTCCTCAAAGCCCGAGATATCACGGCGAGCACTGGCGTCCAGCAACCGGCGCTCGCAGTAGTCATACAACTCAAACAGGCGCTCGGCCAGTTCCGGGCTGGCATCATTACTCAACCCGCCCTTCAGGCCGACCAGAATATCCATCGCCAACTGCACATTGCGAGCCTTTGCTTCATAGTCCATGGTCTGGGTGGCCACCTTGGCCTTTGCCACGTGAGTCAGGAACCCCTCAAACAGCATGGCAACCAAACGGTGTGGCGAAGCCTGTTCGACCTCAGCAACAAGATCGATTTGGCGATAATTTTGGGCGTAAGCTTTGGCGTACATGATATTCGAACTCCAATAAGACATGGGCTACACGCACACGATGTAACATATTTCTATGTGTGCGCGGCTACGGAGGTTATCGACCAACAATCGAAAATCTTGAGCCCGTTCAGTTCAGTTTCGACAGAAAACTCATCGATTGATTCATCTGAGCAACATAAGAATCCATCGCGGTGAATTGTGCCATCAACGATGTCTGATACTGATTCAAGCGAGCTTGTAGATCAGCCTGCTGCGTCGTGATTGTTTTCAATTGGCTATTGATGCTTGCCGTGCGGGAATCAAAGACGCCGTTATATTGCAAATAAGGATTGAGCACGCTGTCTACTTTGGCACTCACACCATTCGTTGGGTCGGTCAGCAACGTCTTGACCACATTAGGATCAGCGGCAAGAGCTTGATTCAACTTGGTGGTATCCAGCGACATCACTCCATTCTTGTCCACTTGAATGCCGATATCCGCCAGGTTTTGAATGGTAGTGCTGCCCGTTGTGTAATTCTGCCCCATCAGTGAACGCAAGGCATTGTTGACCCCAGTGGCTGTCACATCGCCCAACAACGCCCCAGCCTGATTAGCGGTCTGATCATAAGAGGTCAGACTGGCATTGGTTGACTGATATTTGTTGTAATTGGTCACCAACGTCTGTAACGCGGTGGTGATGGGGCTGTTGTCCGTCCCCACCGTCACCGCCACGCTGGTACCCACTTGAGCCTGCGTGAGATTCAAAGTCAAACCGGTAACGGCCGTACTCACACTATTGGATGCACTGGTTACCTGCATACCATCGATTTTAATGATGGAATCTTGAGCCGCACTAATTTGCGTCAGGTTGTTGGATGCAAGAGCAGATAATCCGACGGCATCCGTGTTATTGCCATCAGAATCCACTGCGGTAACCGTGAAGCCATTACTCGTGCCCGTATTCAGCGCGGTCATCACCAACTTAGAAACTGTTCCGCCACTGCCATTATCCACATTGATGATTGACGCCTGCACACCCGTGTTGCCAGTGGCAGCATTGATGTTATCCCGAATATTCGTGAGGGTATCGGTGGCCGCAACACTGACAGAGAATGAGCCACTACCGACAGTAAAGTTAAGTGTCCCGGATCCCACAGTACTCGTTGCCGAAGCATAACCAGCCGAAGCCATCTTCTGTGCTGTGGCCAATTGATCCACTTCAACCTGATAAGTCCCTAGCGCCGTTCCGGGAATAGCAGAAGCACTCAAAATACTGCTATTGGAAACTGTCGCCGTCCGTGTCCGGAAAGTATCCAGATTTTGAAATGCGTCAACCGCCGTCTGGATACTCGACAAACTACTCTTAAGCTGACCGAGTGCCGACAAAGTCGTATTGAAGGCTGTTTGCCGATTCGTGAGAATTTGCTGCTGGGGTGCTCCCTCAGCATTCACCAATTGTGTGACGATGCCCTGAATATCCAAACCCGAACCCAGTCCGGAAAAGGAAATTCCACTTGGGGAGGTCGAACTCGTGGTAGATACCGTAGTAGACATGTCTAACTCCTCCGCCCCTATATATCGGGACTGGATTTTATATTTGCTACGTCTTTTCCGACAGCAGCAGGCCGGTTGATGATTTTGACTCAAAAGCCAACATATCTTCACGCATTTTCATAATAGCCTCAGACGGAATCTGCTTGATCACCTTCTGAGTAGTGGGATCCACCACCTTAATGACGACCTGATCAAGTTTTTCATCCACCGAAAACTGAACCGATGTCGGCGAACCCTGTTGACGCTTGATTAAACCCTCAAGCACCTGATTCACTTCTTCCTTTGTCGGTTTCCGGCTATTCGCAGATCCCGCCGAGGCATTCGCCTGAAGCCTCGGATCGGCGGGCAGAGTAACCACACTGGTCGGGGTGGAAGCCTGTGAAAACGACGAAGCATCCTGTCCCGCGACCGCAGGATGGATGCTTGAACTGACGATGTTATTTATGGCACTCATGATGCTCAGCCCTCAACCCGGAAGACGTCCCGTCGGACGCCTTCCAAGCTTTCTTAGGTTTACATGATCATCCCTGATCACCCATTGTTAGTCCACCAGTGGATTAACGGAGCAGGCTCAGCACAGCTTGTGGTGCCTGATTTGCTTGGGTCAACATGGCGTTACCTGCTTGTTGCAGAATCTGAGCCTTAGACAGGTTAGAAGTTTCTGCAGCAAAGTTGGTATCCAGAATTCGTGAACGCGCTTGTGACTGGTTGACCACAAAGGTGTTCAGGTTATCGATGGTGATCTGGAACCGGTTTTGTACCGCACCCAGCTTGGCGCGGGTGGTGTCGATCGCGGTGGTCGCCGTATCGTTGAGGCTAATGCCACTCATGATTTTGGTGAAGGTCGCTTTACTACCGATAGACACAGTATTCGCCAGAACTGACTTGATCCCGCCACTTGCTGTACCGCGGGCAGACTGGTTGTTAATCGAGAATGCGATCTGGTTTGTAGCGCCGGTGTTGGCACCAACTTGGAACTTGGCATTGGCAGAACCACTCAGGCCACCCTGCAATACATTTTTACCGTTGAACTGGGTGTTACCAATGATTCGGCCCAACTCGCTCTGAAGTTGAACGAACTCGGTTTGCAGGTTTTGACGATCAGAGGTGCTATTGGTGGCGTTGGCAGACTGAACAGCCAGATCACGCATCCGCTGCAGAGTAGAGGTCAAAGCACCCATTGCACCTTCAGCGGTTTGCGCCAGCGAAATACCGTCGTTAGCATTTCGCGCAGCCACATTGGAACCGTTGATTTGTGTGGTCATACGGTCGCTGATAGCCAAACCCGCCGCATCGTCCTTGGCGCTGTTGATACGCAAACCGGTAGACAAACGCTGCATTGCAGTCTGCATGGCATTGCCATTGGCGCGCAATGCGTTTTGAGTTTGCAGGGAAAGAATGTTGGTGTTGATTACATTCATGATCTCGATCCTCTCGTGGGTTTTTGCTTGGCAACATGCCAATGAACTCGATCTGTAGTTGCTGTATCGGCGGCCTTTGAAAAAACTTTAGAACTTTTTTAAAAAATTTTTTCGACCCTTGATTTACCGGTTTCCCATGCCATCAATTCGTCCGCAAACTGCTTATCGGCAACGGGGTGAAAAACTTGAGCCCCGATCCACAATCCTGGTCAGAGGTCATAGTGACGAGAAATAGTTCGCATGGACATGACAGCTTAAAATGAAAACGGTATAACCGTATCAGTCAACCTTGATACGAAGGCATTGTTCTCGAAACCATCACCGAACAAGGGGTATGCAAGTCCATGACCGCTCAGATTTATGCCTTAGAAATTACCCCTCGCCTGCCAGCACGTATCAAGCGTCTGGATGATCTAGCCAATAACCTTTATTACAGCTGGACGCGATCCATCCGGCACCTATTCAGCCAGATCGACCCGGTTTGCTGGCAGCAGACCGATGACAATCCGAAACTGTTTCTGAAAAGGGTATCTCAGGCAAAAATGGATGCCGCGATTACTGATCCGGTGTTTCTGGCCGATTATGACGACGCGTGTCGACATTTCGATGACTACCTTGCTCAGCCCATGCCTGAGTCAATAGCAAAGCGCATCCAGCCGAATGACTTGATCGCGTACTTTTGTGCGGAGTATGGCTTTCACGAATCACTACCCATTTATTCCGGCGGGCTTGGGATTCTGGCGGGTGATCACTGCAAGGCCGCATCGGATCTCGGCATCCCGTTCGTTGCCGTCGGCTTGTTGTACCGACAGGGCTATTTCAAGCAGACCATCGATGCCCAAGGTAACCAGATAGCGACCTACCAGGACGTCGATTTCACCACGCTACCCATCGCACCCGCCACCGACCCCAAAGGCAATGCCGTCACCATCCGCCTGAACTTTCCTGGCCGCGTTATCGAGGTCCAGGTCTGGCTTGCCATGATCGGGCGCATCCACCTGTTCCTGTTGGATACGGACTTACCCGGCAACTCGACTGATGACAGACAAATTACCTACCGCCTGTATGGCGGAGATCGTCGTACGCGTATTGAACAGGAATTTGTGCTGGGCATTGGCGGCGTACGTGCATTGCGCGCACTCGGGTTGGCGCCCACTGCATGGCACATTAATGAAGGGCATGCCGCATTCCAGATTCTGGAACGTCTGCGCGAGCACGTGTCATCGGGTGAAACGCCAACAGTCGCGCTGGAAATGGTCGCCTCAACCACGGTCTTCACTACGCATACCCCCGTACCGGCCGGACATGATGTGTTCACCGATGAGCTGATGACAGAATATTTCAGTTCATTCTGGCCGGGAATCAACCTCGATCGGGAATCATTTCTCGCACTGGGGCATGAACCTCGGGAACCGGGGTTCAACATGACCGCATTGGCACTGCACGGCTCCCGTCAGCACAATGGGGTTTCCGCCATTCACGGTCGAGTCGCGGCAGAAATGAGCCGTGATTTCTGGCCTGAAGTTCCGGCCAACGAAAACCCGATCTCCCACGTTACCAATGGCGTTCATGTCGAAACCTTCCTCGCCCGGGAGCTTTCCCAGTTATTCAGCAGCCTGCATCGGGACTGGCGCTGGAATTTGCGTGATCAAAACTTCTGGAAATTCATCGATACCGTTCCGGATGACCGGTTCTGGTCGGTGCGTTGCGCACTCAAGGCCGAACTGATCCAGGAAATCCGTCTGCGCCTCACCCGACAACTCTCGCAAGACGGCCTGAGCGACATCCGAACAGAACGCACCTTGCGCTATCTGGATCGCCCGGAATCCGACGTGCTGCTCGTGGGCTTTGCGCGCCGGTTCGCCACCTACAAGCGCGCAAACCTGCTCTTTCGTGATCGCGAACGGCTCGCGAAACTCCTGGCAGACGAAGAGCGCCCGATCGTGTTTGTATTCGCAGGCAAGGCTCACCCGGCGGACGAACCGGGCAAGGCGTTGATCCGGGAAATCTGGCAAATGGCCAACGAACCCGAATTCCAGGGTCGTATTTTGCTGTTGGAAGGCTATGACATGGCCCTCGCGCGGAAACTGGTTACCGGCTGCGATGTCTGGCTGAACAATCCGGAATATCCTCTTGAAGCCTCGGGCACCTCGGGACAGAAAGCGGGATTGAACGGCGTATTGAACCTGTCGGTGGCCGATGGCTGGTGGGGTGAGGGTTACCAAAAGGAAGGTCAAGTCGCCAACGGCTGGTCCATCAAACCGTACAACCGCAGCTTCAACCATGAATATTGCGATACGGAAGAAGCCCGCGATTTACTTACTCTGCTGGAAAGCGATGTCAAACCGCTGTTTTATCAACGTGATCAGAATGGCTTGCCAAACGAGTGGATCAAATACGCCAAGATGGCCATCCGCACGATCCTGCCGCAATTCAACTCCGCCCGCATGGTTTGCGATTATCTGACCCAGCATTATCTACCCGCGACGGTTTACGGGCGTCGCCTGAGACAAAACAACGGCGCCGAAGCACTCTCCCTCGAAGACTTCAAGCGCCGCGTTCGTGCCGCATGGCCGGGCGTGACGGGAATATTGGTTTCTGATGTCCCTGCACAAATACATAGTGGCGACACGCTCACCCTGAACGTTGCGGTCACACTCAATGGCCTGAATCCACAGGACATTGCAGTTGAGTGCCTATTCGGACAGGATACGCCGAGCGGAGACTGGGCAACTGTCGAGCGTTTCAGTACAACCGTTACCGCAACGGGCACCGAACCCACCGCCCCAGCCGGGACACAGGTATACAGCTTCATCCTGAATATCCAGCTCGCCGGTTTACAAAAATTCAGATTCCGGCTCGTTCCCAATCACAGCGCTCAACTCCACCCCTACGAGTTGGGCTTGATGAAGTGGCTCTAAGGAACCTCTAATCAACTCCATCATGGCCGAGACGGGCTTTTGAGGGATGAGCCGCAAGGCGCCGGTGCAAAACGGGCTTGCGCCAGCTTCGGGTTAATGGTCATTCCATTCGTGAGTGCCGCAACACAGCGGATCGCCCTCAAAAACCCGTCCCTTCGGGTTGCCGCCCAAAAGTCTCAACACGTCGTTATCGGCCTTGGCATCGTAGAGTCACTACGACCGGCGGCCTCTGCCTCGTTTTGCGGCTTTTGGATCAGCAACTCGGCTCACGAGGGAGTTGATCAGAGGTTCCCTAAGTCACATCTGATTTTGTTTCAGGCATCGCCATTAGCTACCTGTTGCCCTTGAAGGTAAATCGGTAATTGGTTTGAATGGGATGCATGGCACCACGCATCCCACCCTCATTGAAATGGCTGATTGATAAACGAGCTCGTCTTGACGGCGAAATCAAAAAAACTCGTGAATCTTTGAAAAACGCCCAATTCCTCATTGAGGAATTAAAGCAACTCGAATGCGATTTAGCTGCTATTGATCGCACCCTCGGACTCCATGAAATTCCTGTTCAGCTTGAAGACATCATGCCGATCAAAAGTCAGTATGTCCGCCTCAATCTCCCATACGGCGAACTTACCAGATCAATCCTGAATCGCCCCGGGATTGAACTGACCCCCAAAAGTTGGACGGTCGTGGCTTCGC
>CAZZMW010000008.1:0-177868 GCA_964655215.1 uncultured Halothiobacillus sp. | reverse complement strand
CACTCGCGACTACCAAATTCTCGAAGCTGGCTCATTCGAAGCCGTTCTTCATCGATATCGACGCTTCACTGAAATCCGTACGCGGGTATTAGCTCGGCTTACCGCCGGAAAAAACAATTGGTTGGCCGACCTGCGGAATTCGTGCAAATGAAGTGGCCACCGCATTGCCACGGCCTGCTCTGGTTTTCGATATGGTTTGAGTTAATTCAGACCCCGCCACCCTGATCCAGCAATGGATTCGAAGCGCAAAAGACACCCGCAGCACATTGATATCGTCAGACACATGGGATCCGGGTCCAACACATCCTCAATGGCGAGCAGCAGGCAGGTTCACCGTGGTGACACCGTGTTGAAATGAAGGTATGGCGATTCATATAGGGCCGCTTACACCAGCCAGACTATGACAGGCATCCAGATAATCGCCGCCATTTGGCAGTTCCGGACTCATCCGTTAGAACCGGACACTCTGCCGAAGCAGCTCAACGTCAGGGACGTGGCGAGCAGTGAGCGATTCTGTTCAGACTTACTTCGTGGCGAGGAACTTCAGTGAAATCAGCTTCATCTGATTGTTGATCTGTTCAACTTTTTCACCAAAGAAGTTGAAGAACGCCAGGCTATACAAAGCAATCGCAATACCCAAACCAGTCGCAAACAGAGCCGTGCCAATACCGTGACTTACAGCCGCAGGATCGGAGGTGCCACCGGATGACAGGCTATGAAATGCATCGATGATACCCATGATCGTGCCAAGCAGGCCCATCAATGGAGATAGCGTGACGATGGTATCCAGCAACCAGAGGCGCTTGTTCAAAAGCGCCTGCTTGGCAACGTAGACGGATTGGACGAAAAACTCCGTGGCGGTATGCGACATAGCGGGCGCATCGACGATTTCGCACAGTGCCTGGCCTTGTGGGCTTTGGCTGCCAGCGAACTCAACACGCAATTCTTCGTGCAAATTGGCATCGTGCAGGTGACTGTTTACGAAGGCGGAAATACGTTTACCTTCTCTCATCGAATAGCTGAAATAGATCATTCGTTCGACGATCACAAAGGTCGCAAATATGATCATGCCAATCATGGCGTACATGATGGCATCGTGAATCATAGTAAAGGACATGGTGAAAATACCTCTTAGGGAATAACGAATACGGCGGGGTTTGAGACCCCGCCTTGTTCTGGTAACTAAGTAATGTCAGAACGTATTAGAGCGAACCGCCAATGGTCAGGAATACCGCACGTGGTGTACCGGTGAAGTAGGTCGGATTGCCCGCCGTGGTACCGGTGTACATGGACGCCAGGTAGCTCTTGTCGAACAGATTGTCGACGTTGACCTGTACGCGGAAATCCTTCACGCCATAGAACTTCTTGACCTGGTAGCCGGCACGCAGACCGAATACTTCGTAGGCTGGCGCGCTTTCAGTGTTATCCACAGTGGAGTAACGCTGACCAACGTATTTGCCGTTGATGCCTGCGAAATAAGGGCCGGAGTGGTAGCTGGCATCAGCGAAGAGCATGACTTTGGGTGAATCAGGCACGAACTTGCCGCCACTTGCTACGAGTTTGGTCGCAGAGGCCTGGTAGTCCTGATCGAACTTGGACTGGTTCAAGGTCAAAGCGGTGTACAGGTTGAACTGCTGGATCGGGTGCCAGTTCGATGCCAGTTCCACACCTTTGCTGGTGATACTACCTACGTTCGAATAGATGTCGGCATTCAACAGGTAACGGTTGGTGGAATCCTTGATCTGCAGGATGCGGTTGTCGTACTTGACGTGGTACACGGCCAAAGACGCATCGAAGGTCTGACGCTTGGTACGGATACCCAGGTCGATGTTCGTTGAAGACTCAGGCTTCAGATCCGGATTGTAGGTACCCACGGTCAACACGCTGGTTGACGGTGCGCTGAAGTTCTTGGCAACGTTACCGAAGATCTGCTCGTTGGTCGTCAACTGATAGGTCGCACCAAGTTGTGGCAGGAACGACTTGGAATAGGTTGCGCTGCGGTTGTTCGCGCTATCCAACAGGTCGTTGAAATCACGGGAAACATGAATCGCCTTGGTACCCACATCGAGTTTCAGTCGGTCATTCAGCATGGAAATGCTGTCCTGAACGAAGAACACGGTCGAATTGGTCACGAACTTACGATTGAAGTCGGTTTG
Organism: uncultured Halothiobacillus sp.; assembly: GCA_964655215.1. Classification (GTDB taxonomy): domain Bacteria; phylum Pseudomonadota; class Gammaproteobacteria; order Halothiobacillales; family Halothiobacillaceae; genus Halothiobacillus. The sequence continues at coordinate 175,712 of CAZZMW010000008.1, read as the reverse complement.
AACAACATCAAGAGTCGGTGCGCCACTGACTGACTGGTCAATCGTGGTGTACCAGTTACGATCGTTACGATACTTGTATTTTTCCAACCACACACCGGCAGACAGTTGATGCTGACCCAGATCGTAGGTCACTTTGCTGGTAACACCATAACGATCGGTGTAGTAGCGCGATTCGCGGTACATCAGCTCAACGGCCTTGGTAATGGGGTTGTGACCTGGATTGTACGTACCGAAACCATGCTCTTTCTGGTAGTAGGGAACAACAGACAGGCGGGCGCGATCGGTCAGCTTGAAGTCGCCTTGCAAGCTCAACAACTGGTCGGTACGGCCGTTGGTCCAGCCTGTGTAGTTGTTCTGATCCTGCAACGGATCACCGGTCCATACCGTGTTCAGATCGTATGAACGACCGTATTTCTGGTAATCGGCCAGGCTCATGTCCAGATAGTCGTGGTCGAAACGGTTGTTATAGGTGTAAGACAAGCCAACCTTGTTCTCACCGATGACTTTCTGAATCTTGGTTTCAAAATGCTTACGGGTATTTTTACCCTTGCCGCGCCATTTTTCGGTATCGGTACGTGAACCGCTCACGAATGCTTTGGTGCCATCGGCAAACTTGCCCGTATCCAGACGCAGGTATTCACGGTGTGAACTGAAGCTGCCACCGGAAACTTCAGCCTGAGCACCCGCTTCATTTTTCGGATCGACGGTCGTGTAATTGATCGAGCCGCCCAACGCGCTGTAGGACGGAGTGGACAGATCACCAGAACCCTGGGAAACCTTAGCCGTTTCCAGGTTTTCGCTTTCCAAGAAGCGACTGGCCGGGTTACCGCCGGCAGCGGCGTTGTTGGACATGGGTACGCCATCAACTGTTACACCGATCTGGCTGGAATTGAATCCGCGCATCTGGATGTCTGTACCGTACTCGTAAATCCCATAAGGATCAGCGGTGGTGACGTTCACACCCGGTACGCGCTCCAGAGCCATCACAGGGTTTTTACCCGGTTGCTGCTCCTGGAACTCTTTACGGGTTACGGTGTTGCTGGCCCGAACCTGACCTTCACCCATGACAGAAACGGCACCGGTATCAACGGTGGCGGCGCTGTCGACAGTGTCGGCATACACGGGGGCATTGACCGCCAGTGCGGTCATGATCGCCAAAAATACTGGCGTCGGTTTAAAGGCTGCTCTCACGAGGATCTCCCTGGTTAATTATCATCTGAAAGTGAATAAACAAGACTGGTTCTAAATTGCTTCTGCGCGTCCCCCCGCCAGGCGTCCTCCGGAATCGGCGGGAACAATGCAGAACGAACTGCCTGCAGTGCCGCTTTGTCCAAAATGTCGCTGCCGGAAGACTTGGCGATCTCCACACCGACCAACCTGCCCTGTCGATCCAGGGTGTAGGCGACCTCGACGGTTCCGCTCATATCGAGCTTGCGGGCCAATGCCGGGTAGATCTTGTGATGTTCGATCTGCAGTCGGACTTGGCTGACATAGGCCGACTCATGGCTCGGATTACTCGCTGGCGCCGCAGGTTTTGCCGGGGCCGGAGCCACCGGTGCCTGTACGGGCGCTTTCTCCGGCGCAGGATCTTTCACGGGTTCTGACTTGGCCTCGGGCACCGGCTGCTTTTCAGGTGCCGGCTTCTTCGGCTCAGTTTTTTTCACGGGTCGCTCGTGCTTCACCGGCTTCTTCACCGGTTTAGGCTTCTCAACCGGCTTTGGCGGTGGCGGCGGTGGGTCCATGGGCACAGGAGACTCCACCGGCTTGGGCGGTGGAGGTTCGACCGGGGTGGGTTCCGGCGGCGGTGGCGGCTCCACTGGCTGCGGCGGAACAGGCGTTGGCTCGGGCGTCGGCTCCGGAGCAGCCAGGCTGATGCGTATTGGCTTATCCTCGGCCTTCACCGGTGGAAGCGGCTTGATATGGAACACTTGCTGTGAAACGAACAGCAAAGCCAGTATCAGGACAACGGAGCCCCGTGCAACCCACTCGCGATTCGAAAAGAAATGACGCATGAACATAAAGGGACGCTCTGGCCTCATCACTTCTTCTTGGCCGCAATGGACACCGCGGTGATTCCAGACGCCTTAACGACATCCATGACACTCACCAGATCCTGCAGCGAGCTGCCCTTGTCGCCGTCGATAACCAGATCGATGTCCTTGTGGGATTGGCGTAATTCGTCGAGGCCGGCGCCAAGCGAACTCAGGTCATAATCCTTGCCTTCCAACTGAATCCGACCTTCGGCACCGATGATGATCACGGCATGGAAGGCACGATTCAGACGGTCCGGCTGAGCCGAACCCGGCAACTGAGTCTTGATCCCAGTCGCAGGAATCACGTTCATGCTGATCAGCACGAAAAAGACCAGCAGAAACATCATCACATCGATCATCGGGATGATTTCAATACGGGCCTTGCGACGCGGTTCGTTTTGCCAAATAAACATTCAAAAACACTCCTGGAAAAATCGTCTCGACAAATTTCAGGCAAAAAGAAGCCTTGCGCCCTTGGTTGGCGCAAAAATTTCTTCTTAATTCAATCCATTAACGAAAATGCCGCGCGGAATGAGCGGCCAACGGATTCATTACCGACTGACCAAATGATTAGGTAACTATAAATACAATTTGTGACTCGATTGTGAACGAGACATTACGTTTCGTTTACATCGCATTTACATTTTTTAGTCGACGAATCCGCGCACTTCGCCATGCACGCGTGACCCGTGAGCTGGCCCAAACCAAGCCTCTAACAGAGCCAATCACGGCGATGATCGTCATCATGATGATGGTGGCGAACGCAGCAGCCTGCGGCCAGTTGCCCGCATCGTTGAGCAACAGAACCGAAACTGCTGCCGGTGTCGTGCCGGGTTCAACCAGAAAAATCAGGGCCGAGATCGTGACCATGCTGTGCATGAAATAGAACATGCCGATACTGGCCATGGCCGGGCTGATCAATGGCAAGGTGACATGACGGGTGGTATGCAGCACCCCTGCCCCCAGTGTTTGCGAGGCTTCCTGAAGACTGCCGTCGATCTGCTTCAGGCCGGTGGTCGCGATCAGAAATGCCTGTGCGTGATAGTGATAGACCGTACACAGAGACAACAGCAACACTGAACCGTACAGCCAGTACACCGGAATCGAGGGATTATTGAAAGCCAGTACATAGCCCAGACCCAGCACCATGCCGGGCACCGCTGCGGGTACTACCGACAACAGATATAAGACCTGACGCAACCGGCTGGACAACTTCTGCACCACAAGTGCGCCAATGGTCGCCACCACCACTCCGATCGCGGCGGCCATGAGTGACATCTTCAGACTGACCCACAGAGCGCCATAGCCCCCGGGCACATCCAGACTGTAGTGCTGGAGCGTGAAACTCAGGTTGTAGGGCCATAGCCGGGTAAAACTGGCAACAATCACAACACCCATGACGGCGATGATGGCAACCGAGACCCCACCCAGGAAGAGCAGCATCGGACCGTCCAGATGCCAGCTCCGCTCGGGACGGTAGGTAGTTGCCTGAGCGGAAATCGGCGGTTGACGACGAGCGATCCACTTTTCCGCCACAACCGACACCAGCACCGGTAGCAGCAGCAACACACCGATGACGGCCCCGAGGTGGAAGTTGGCCTGTCCTGCCACCTGGTTGTAGATTTCGGTGGCCAGGACGTTGTAGTCCCCGCCCAGCACCATGGGATTCCCGAATTCGCTGATATTGATTGCGAACCCCAGGAACACGGCAGAGAGGATGCCGTAACGAGCCGTCGGCAGTGTGACACCCATGAATCGCTTTAATCCCCCTGCCCCGAGCATCTTGGCCGCATCGTACAGACGAGCATCGGCCCCACTCAAAGCGACCGAGAGCACCAGGTAGGCATGAGGCAATCCGTAAAGCACGTTGGAGATCAGAATCCCCCAGAATCCGTAGATATCGATATCGGTGCCGAGATAGCGATTGACGATTCCATTCCGCCCAAGCAGGAATTGGACGCCAAGCGCTTGAATCAGCGAAGGCGCGAACAGGGGCAGAAGGATGACGCTGTGCCACAACCACTTGCCCGGCGCTTTGGTTCGTTTCAGCGCGTAGGCGTAACCGAAGGCGATAAACACCGTGACGATGGTTGCCCAGAATGAGACGTTGAGCGTATTGAAGATCGTCTGTCGGAAGTGGGGATCACGAATATACAGATCGTAGTAATCCAGCCCCCATCGACCATCCGGATGATGAACGCTTTCCTTCAGGATCGTCCACAAGGGATAGAGCACGAACAGGGCCAGCGGCAATGCCGCCAGCAGTACAATCAGAATCTCGGTCTGTGCACGACCGAGTCGCCAACGAATCGGCCAGGTCATCGCGGTTGATGCAGAATCGGTACGCATCACAGTGGTCTGATTTCGTTGGGTGGGAGAAAGACGGCGATAGAGTCGCCCGGCGCAAAATTTGCGTCACGCTGACCATATACCTCGACTTGAAGCCGCTGGTCATCCAGCAGAAGATCCAATCGGGTCTGCTTGCCGAGAAATTGTGCTTTCAGGACCGTAGCCTGGAAATGATTGGTTTCGCCGTCATGCGGCACGAGCCGCACGGATTCCGGACGAATCCCGACCCGTACACAGCCGTCACGCCCGGCTTCACTGATGGTCAGCGGCTTGCCACCCAATACAATCTGTCCGTTGCCGGATTCTTGCACCCGGAACACATTCATGTCACCGACGAATCGGCCTACGAAATCCGTATCGGGTGCGTGATAGATTTCCGGCCCGGTTCCGATCTGTTCGATCCGTCCGCCATTCATCACCACGATTCGATCGGCCACTGCCATGGCTTCTTCCTGATCGTGCGTGACCAGAATCGTGGTCAGACCCAATCGGGTCTGCAACTCCCGCATATCGTCCCGCAGTTGGCCGCGAACCTTGGCATCCAGCGCTGAGAACGGTTCATCCAGAAGCAGCACATAGGGTTCAGCCGCTAACGCGCGCGCAATGGCGACGCGTTGTTGCTGACCACCGGAAAGCTGGTTAGGCAGCTTGTCGATATGATCGGCCAGTTGCACCAGATCAAGCATTTCCTGAACGCGTCGACGAATATCCGTCCGGCTCCACTTATGGCACCGCAGTCCATAGGCCACGTTCTTCCCGACGGTCAGATGCGGGAACAGGGAATAGGATTGGAAGACCATCCCGAAATGACGCGAGCGCGATGGCGTTGTCGTGATGTCCTGACCATTGAGCGCGATGCTTCCGGTATCGGGGGTTTCGAGACCGGCGACAAGACGCAGCAAGGTGGTTTTGCCACAGCCCGAAGGCCCCAGAAAACACACGGATTCTCCGGCGCCGATCGTCAGGTCGATATCCCGTACGGCCGGCGTGCCGTTGTAGGATTTGCCAATACCGGACAAGGTCAGGAAGTCGGCCGTTTTTTGGGTCGTCATGAGAATAAAACCAATGGAATGAAAAACGCGAGGGCAATACCCCCGCTTGAGGTCAATGCTGCTCGATCTCTTTTTGCCAACGGGTCAGCGTGGCCGGGCGAGTTTCCATGGATTTCTTGAAGTCCATGGGGAACAGCAGCTTCTTGACATCCGAAGGCATGCCTTCTGCAGTGGGTTCGTGCGCTACGGCGGCCGTCTCGATACCGACAATTTCCTTGTACTTTCCATACAGGCGTGCCGCATCGTCGGAAATAGTCCAGTCGAGGAAGCGTTCAGCATCCTTCTGATGCGTGGTGTCAGCCGACAAGGCATTGGCTTCGAGTTCATAACCCGCGCCCTCTTTGGGGATGATCATCTTGACCGGGTAACCCTGCCGAACGGCCTGCATCGCCACGATGGCCGACGAGGCCCCGATGGCGTATTCCCCGGTACTGGCCATGTTGCAAGGACGAGACCCTGATTTCGAATACTGCGCGACATTGGCGTTCAACTGCTTGAGGAAATCCCAACCCTTTTCTCCGCCCATACCCTGCAGAATCGACACGATCTGCAGGTAACCGGTACCGGAAGAAGCCGGGTTCGGCATGACAACTTCGCCCTTGTAGATGGGATTCAGCAGATCCGTCCAACCGGTCGGCATGGGCAGACCCTTGCGCTTCAGACGATCGGTATTCACACACAACGCCGCCATGTAGCCGGTCGGTGCGAACCACTTGCCATCTTTAGCCTTGAACTGGTCTGGCATACGCTCCAGCCCTTTGGGGTGATATACCTGCAACAGTGACTGAACGCGTGGATCCATCATGTTGGTCAGCGCCCACCCCCAGATCACGTCATAACGCGGGTGATTACCTTCACTCAGAATTCGCGCGCCCAGGTCGCCCGTCGACAGGCGAAGTACGTTCACCTTGAGATCCGGCATGTCCTTCTTGGCGGCTTTCAGATAATCGGCAATCTCCGGTTCTTCGAGTGAGGTGTATACCGTGATTTCGCCGGCATGGGCTGTCGACATCGTGATCACGGCCAAGCCGAAAATCATTGTGACCATGGTCAACGCCATGGCGTGACCAGCTGACTTGAAACGCATGATTGAGAGTTCCCGCATGAAATGAGGGCGGCAATCTAGCACGCAGATACCGCCGGTTTTATGAAGATTTCATGACTCCAGCCTCCAGTCGACCTCAATGGAGGCACATGGATAGACCAATAGAAAATGGCGTTACAATGCGGTTTCAAGACATTAACAAGAGGTCGTTTTTCAAATCCGGGACAACAATCCAGAGCGCTGAAAATTTATTTGACCGTTGGTTTATGAAAAAAGCTGTGCGTATACTTCCGGCCCGTTTGGGACGGCAGCCGTGCCGTCGATCAGCCGACAAAACGATTTTTCTCAGGTCTTCGAGGGCATCATGCATTTAGCGATTTTCGATTTGGACAACACTCTGATTGAGGGTGACTCGGACCATGCCTGGGGGCAATATCTTGTAGAGATCGGCGCGGTCGACCGTACAGAATACGCGCAACGAAATCAGCAATTTTATGAAGATTATCAACAGGGAACGCTGGACATTCAGGCCTTCCTGAAATTCTCTCTGGCCCCGTTGACGCGCTACCCCCAGGAGCAGCTTTTCGCCTGGCGAGCCCAGTTCGTGAACGACATCATCACGCCCATGATCAAGGGCCCGGCGATGGAACTGGTCGAACAACATCGACAGAACGGCGATGAATTGATGATCATCACGGCGACCAATGCCTTCGTCACAGAACCCATCGCCGAACTGTTCGGCATCAAACATCTGCTCGCTACTCAGCCCGCAGTTGAGAACAATCGCTACACGGGCGGATACATAGGCATCCCCACCTTCCAGGAAGGCAAGCAAATCGTCCTTAATCAGTGGCTTACAGAACAGAACCGCACCCCCACAACCACCTGGTTTTACTCGGATTCACGCAATGACATTCCATTGCTCACCACCGTAAATCGTCCCGTGGCAGTCGACCCGGATCCGGTGCTACGAGATCACGCTGAGAGCCAAGGTTGGCCCATTATCACGTTGAGAAGTTAAAACCGCTGACTCGATGGATCCCCCCTCCAGATTCACGGCAGTGGTGAAAAGCCAAAAACGTTCAATTCCGGGTGATGTCTGTTTGCTGCACTATGGGCTCCGACCGCGTCCAATCTATAGTGATCGGGTTAAATTTGTTGTTCTCACTTCACATACAAAAACCCGCTCGAGATACTTGAAGAGTATTATTCCCGAGATGTTTTGGGCTTCCACCAGGTGATCCGCGCTTGAACTTCAAACACCTCTATCCAAGGCAAATTGCCGCAGGCTTATCGGCTGCTTTGATTCTTTCTGGCTGTGCCACTGTTGGACCGGATTACCAGCGACCGGCGGTTCCTGTGCCGAAAAACTGGCAATCGCCAACGGTAAACGCATCATCTTCCGACGTTGATAACACCGGGCTGGCTCATTGGTGGCGCGCCTTTCATGATCCAGTTCTGAATCAACTGATTCAGCGTGCGCTGGCCAACAACAAGAATCTAAAACAGGCAGAAGCACGTCTGCTTGAAGCACGGGCACGTCGCGGGCTTGCCCAGGCAGATCGATTCCCGACGCTCGGTACAAAGGCTTCGGCCAGTCGTAACGGTAGCAGCCAAGAGCTGGGCTCGGGACAAACCTATAACCAGTACGCCGCCGGTTTTGATGCCAGTTGGGAAATCGATCTCTTCGGAGGAAAACGGCGCGCGCTCGAGGCCGCCACAGCACAGGTTGAAGCGAGCGAAGCCGATCTGGCGGCTGTACAGACCAGCCTCACTGCCGAGGTGGGCGTCAATTACCTGAATCTGCGTGCCTATGCGGCCAGGCTTGCTGTTGCTCAGGCGAATCTCGCCATCCAGACAGAAACCCGGGATCTTGCCCAATGGCGCTATCAGGCGGGTTTGAGCAGCCGCCTGGACATGGAACAGGCAACCTCCGCACTGGAACAAACGCGGGCTCAGATTCCCGCTCTGGAAACCAGCCTTGCTCAGACCAAGAACCAGATCGCGACACTGCTCGGCATCAATCCCGAAGACCTGCCCCCCTTCGCCACCGCGCCCGTTCCTCAGGCCGATGCCATGATGAACACGGGCATTCCCGCCGATCTGCTCCGTCGTCGTCCTGATATCCGCCGAGCGGAACGGCAATTGGCGGCGCAGACCGCCAAGATCGGTGTGGCGACGGCCGCTCAGTACCCGGACTTTTCTCTGGCGGGCAGTATCGGTCTGGCTTCCTTGGCCTCAGGAAACCTGTTCACAGCCGGAGCCCGAACCTTCTCGATCGGCAGTAATGCCGCCTGGACATTGTTCGATGCAGGGCGTATCCATCAGAACATCCAGATTCAGAATGCCCTGCAGGCGCAGGCCCTGGCCCAATACGAATCCACCGTACTGACGGCGTTTGCTGAAGTGGAGAACGCACTCATCTCGTATGCACGCGAACAAGAGCGCCGGTCAGCGTTGACCAGTGCCGTGGCAGCAGCCCAAAGTGCAGAGGCCCTCGCGCGGAGCCAATATGCTGCGGGCCTCATCGACTTCCAGTCGGTGCTCGATACGCAAAGAAGCTTGCTGACCCTGCAGGATTTACTGGTCACCAGCGATGCAGCCGTCAGCTCAAGTTTGATCCAATTGTATAAAGCTTTGGGCGGAGGCTGGGTCGTCAGTCCAGCATCCCCTGACCACACCTCTTCGTCGGAGATAACGCCATGAGCGCGACTAAATCTCAACCTTCAGCTGGTGCCGAAAACGCGCAAACACCGACTTTCATGAAAAAATCCGGCGGCAGCCGATGGAAACGCTGGCTATTCATCTTGCTGGCAGTCGCCCTACTGATTGCCGGATATATGCTGTTTCAGCAGCAGGAAACAAATACCCCACAATATGTGACCCAGCCGGTCAAACGCGGTGATCTCACGGTTGAGGTGACAGCGACCGGCACGTTGGCGCCGACCAATCAGGTCGACGTCGGGATTGAGGTTTCCGGAACCATCAAGGAAGTACTGGTCGACTACAACGACAAGGTGAAGGTCGGCCAACCGCTCGCCCTACTGGACCCAACCAAGCTCGAAGCTCAATTGCGACAGTCCACCGCCGCGCTTGATGCGGCTCGCGCCAAGGTTCAGCAAGCCGAAGCCACGGTGCAGGAATCTAAGAACCAGCTCACCCGACTGGAAAATGTGAGGAAGATGAGCGGCGGCAAGGTACCCTCCAAACTTGAACTCGACTCGGCTCAGGCCACCTACAATCGAGCCAAGGCAGACCTCGCCAGCGCACGGGCCAGCGTCGTGCAAAATGAGGCGATTCAAAATGCCTACCGCACCGATCTTTCCAAAACCGTTGTGCGGTCACCCATCAACGGCATTGTGCTGAATCGCAACGTGGAACCTGGTCAGACAATCGCAGCCACATTCCAGGCACCCGTACTGTTCACACTGGCAGAAGACCTCACGCAGATGGAGTTGCAGGTCGATGTCGATGAGGCAGATGTTGGACAGGTACATGTGGGTCAGCCCGCCCGTTTTACAGTCGATGCCTACCCCGACCGAAACTTCGACGGAAAAGTCACCCAGGTACGTTACGGCTCGCAAACCGTTTCTGGCGTGGTGACCTACAAAACCATTCTCAAGGTCGATAACCGGGATCTTCTGCTCCGCCCCGGAATGACCGCCACCGCGCATATCATGGTCAACGAAGACAAGAACGCATTACTCGTACCGAATGCAGCACTGCGCTTTTCACCACCCGTTACGACAACCGCCAAAAGTGGCGGTAGCCTGCTCTCCAATTTGATGCCGCGCCCCCCGCGATCATCCCAGAACTCAGTCCAGCCACCGACAGGTAAAGAACAACGCGTCTGGGTTTTGAAGGACGGAAAACCGGAGCCGGTCAATGTCGTAACCGGGCAAACGAACGGCATCATGACCGCCATCACGGAAAGTGCCCTGCAACCCGGCACACCGCTGATTGTCGACATGACCGAGCAGTCAAAATGAGTGATGCGTCCGCACCGACAAGAGCCCCTTTGCTCGAACTGGCGGAGGTGACAAAAATTTACGGCAAGGGTGGCGCTTCCATGCAGGCCCTGCGCGGCATCAATCTGACGATTGATGAAGGTGAGTTTCTGGCGATCATGGGCGCCAGTGGCTCGGGCAAGAGCACTGCCATGAACATCATCGGCTGTCTGGATACCCCCACCACCGGCAACTACCGCTTCCGCGGCGTTGAAGTCGGGCAGCTAGACCGTAACCAGAGGGCGTTGTTGCGGCGTCATGAACTGGGGTTTATTTTTCAAGGCTTCAACCTGTTGGCACGAACCTCTGCACTTGAAAACGTCGAACTGCCGCTGATTTATCAGGGGATCCCCATCACAGAACGCCATAATCGAGCGAGGGAGGCACTCGCCGATGTCGGATTGGGCGGCTGGGAACATCACACCCCCAGCGAACTTTCGGGCGGACAACAGCAACGTGTCGCCATCGCTCGCGCCATCGTGACGCGCCCAACCATCCTGCTGGCCGATGAACCGACCGGCAATCTCGATACAGCTCGAAGTCAGGAAGTCATGGAGATGATTACCCGCTTCAACCGTGATAAGTGCATTACAGTGGTGATGGTGACCCACGAACCGGACATGGCCGCTTATGCGCGACGCGTGGTCCACTTTCGTGACGGCCTGGTCGACAGCGACACCATTCAAGCAGGAGCAGCATGATGTTGTGGAATACCTTTCTGCTTGCGTTACGAGAAATCAGACGCAACGTGATGCGTTCATTCCTGACCATTCTCGGCATCGTCATCGGAGTGGCTGCGGTGATCATTATGGTCACGCTCGGTGGCGGCGCCACGGCACAAGTCAGTGAACAAATCGCCAGTCTCGGCAGCAACCTGTTGATTGCCACGCCCGGGAAACGCATGGGCCCGGGGCAGATCAGCGGTGCTGCTGCATTCAAAGTGGAAGATGCCGAAGCAATTGCCCGTGAAGTCCCCGGTCTGGTGGCCGTAGCCCCCGCCTCCTCACGCGCCATGACGGTTGTGTACGGTAACCAGAACTGGTCAACGATGGTGAGCGGATCAACGGACGACTATTTCACCGCGCGCAACTGGACCATACAAGACGGCCGCCGATTCAGCAGCAGCGAACTTCGCTCCGGTGCGGCCGTATGCATCATTGGCGCCACCGTCAAATCCAAGCTATTCGGCAGTCAGGATCCCATCGGCGACCGAATCCGGCTACAAAAAATGGCCTGTCAGGTCATCGGTGTTCTGGATGCCAAAGGCCAATCCACCATGGGCACGGATCAGGACGATCTGGTCCTGATCCCCCTCCGGACATTCCAGCGCCGCATCGCCGGCAATCAGGATGTCAACATTATTCAGGCTTCAGCTGCCAAGGGTGTATCAACAGACCGGGTCAAGCGGGATATTGAACAGATCCTGCGTGAGCGCCGCCATATTCCACCGGGTGGGGAAAGTGACTTCAATGTGATGGATATGAAAGAAATCACCAAGATGCTCACGGGGACAACCCAGATATTGACCGCGCTGCTGGGTGCGGTCGCAGCGGTTAGCCTGCTTGTGGGTGGCATCGGGATCATGAACATCATGCTCGTATCCGTAACCGAGCGCACTCGAGAGATTGGCATCCGGATGGCAATCGGGGCGCTCGAACGGGAAGTGCTGCTGCAGTTTCTGGTTGAGGCCATCGTTTTATCCTCGCTCGGCGGTGTGGTCGGTATCGCCCTCGCCCTCGGTGGATCGATCGCACTGGCCAGCGTGTTACACATCCCCTTTGTTTTCAATGCAGGAATTGTAGCGCTGGCTGCACTATTTTCAGCCGCAGTGGGCGTTGTCTTCGGGTATTTTCCGGCACGTAAAGCGGCACGACTCGACCCGATTGAGGCGCTTCGTCATGAGTAGTCATAGCGAGAACAAGGCGCTCCGACACGCCTGCCCCATGATGGTTCGAAGTGAAAAATAGCTGTGCTATTTAGGGGATCTGCCCATTGATGACCGCACGAAAAACGAGCATAAAAGTTATCAACAAAAACTGTGGATAACCTTGGGCATAAAGTTTCCCTGACCACACCTCATCAAGCATTTACCGGTTTTGGTTATTTTTACACCACCAAGACCGATTGAAAATATATTAATTTAAATCAAACGGTTAGTTTGATAATGTAAATTTCACATCAAGTCAGCGCAGGAGCTGGGATTCAAGCAACACCATGCTTCCCTCTGTGCATAGATTTAGCGCTGTCAAGAGAAGATTTTTCGATAAATCCGAAATTTTTTCTTTACTTTTCACCCAAAAATCAATCGCCATCACCCACTCATTGAACGACAAATCACCTACGAAATAGTCATCGAGACTTTCGGTCTAATGTCTTTTGCTGATCTTTTATGGCTCCGCTATCTGTCCTCATTTGCCCTGGAGTTATGCCGAGCACTTGCCGTCAACGCTCGCTCCGGCCATGATGAACAAAACCGTTCCGGATTTAAGACACATGGGCTCAATCAATTCGCTTTCGCCTTTACTGGTGGCGTTCCTGGAAACGTCGATTTTCGGGTTTCTCATCGGCCTTGAGTGGCACAGTTATCGCCGCGCGGCTAACAAGGATCTGGGATTCGGCACAACGCGCACGCTGACCTTGCTGTCGATTCTCGGTTATGGACTGACCATAATTGATCCCAGTTTTACCGCATATGGCGTGGGTTTGCTGGTCATCGGTGTTTTGTTGTCTTTAGCCTACTGGTATCGGCTAACCAGAGCTCAGGATGATCGACTACTGAGCACACTGATTGCACTCGTGGTTTATTTACTCGGCCCACTTTCTCTACACGGCCCATTATGGCTGCCGATTGTCTTCATGATCGTGGTCTTGCTGTTGCTGGGGGAAAAACCCGGGATCAGGCGGTTTTCGGATGCCTTCCGACACGACGAAGCTCTCACACTGGTCAAGTTCTTCTTGATGGCGGGAGTGATTTTACCCCTGCTCCCAGATCGCCAGATTGCAGGATTTATCGATGTAACCTGGCATCAAGTCTGGTTTGCGGTGATTGTCGTTTCGGCAATTTCTTATTTGAGCTATCTGGCCCAAACCTATTTTTTCCCAGAGCGTGGCGTGTTGCTGACTGGTATTCTCGGCGGTACATATTCAAGCACGGCTGCCACTGTTGTGCTGGGTAGACGCGCACAGAAACAACCTGAACCTCAGGCCCGTCTTATTGGTGTCGCGGTGTTGCTGGCCACGACAATGATGTATTTGAGACTCTGGGTTCTGATTGTCGTGCTGGGGCATTCACAAACAGCCATCCATATTGCCGCCCCATTCGCCCTGTTGATTCTCAGTACGGCGGCTCTCGCCTGGTGGCGATTCAGAACGGTGAATGTGGATACAGAGCCACAAACTGAGTTACCACCCAGCCATCCTCTCGAATTCTCGACGGCTTTGTTATTCGCCTTCCTGTTCGTATTCTTTGCCACCATTACGCATTTTGTAGTCACAGACTACGGCGTGAGTGGCTTGCACGTGCTTTCTTTCATGGTCGGCTTTACGGACATCGACCCCTTCATCCTGTCACTGCTGGACGGAAAGTTTCAAGTCAGTGAAAACGCACTGGAAATCGCCATCCTCATTGCGAGCGGCAGCAACAATCTGTTGAAAGCAGGCTATACGGTTGCCCTGTCGCGCAACCCGGCACTGTTTGGAGCAGCGGCCTGGTTGGCATCGACCTTTCTATTGTCGTTGGGATATATCGCCCTGTTTCTGATGTAGAGCGTGTGAACAACTGGTTTGAATACGCTGGGCACCCCACTCACTCAAATGAGCAGCACGTCAGGTAGGTGTGTCAGCCTGGGTCGCGCTGATACTCTGTCACTAGCGTGCGGATACGTTTCGATAACTCAGCACTCATGTCGGCACGCCCAAACTGCCAGGTCCAATTACCTGTCGGTGTGCCCGGCGTGTTGATTCGCCCACGCGAATCACAACCCAGCCAATCGGCCATGGGAACAATGGCCATTTGAGCAACTGAGGCCATGGCCGCACGAATAAGAGCCATGGGCATTGGTTCCGCCGTCGAAAGGCCCAATTGCTGCTCGAGCACGTCGTACACATGTTCTTGCGCCTTCGAGTCGAGTGACTGCCACCACCCCAGCGTCGTGTCGTTATCGTGGGTTCCCGTATACACGACCGCATCAGCGTGGTGATTCGCGGGCAGATAGGGGTTATCGTCATCGCTATCAAAAGCAAAATGCAGGATGAGCATGCCCGGCATGCCGAACGCCTTGCGCAATGCGGTAACATCCTCGGTTATTACACCAAGGTCTTCCGCAATAATGGGAAGACATCCGCCGAATGCCTCGCTCAAGGTGGTCAACAAAGCGGCACCCGGCGCCTCGACCCAGCGGCCTTCGATCGCCGTATCGCAATGCGCAGGGATCGACCAGTAAGCCGCCAGCCCACGAAAATGGTCGATTCGTACCCAGTCGAACATTTCGATATGACGGGCCATTCGTTGTTTCCACCAGGAGAACCCATCGGCCTCCATACGAGACCAATCGAAGAGCGGATTCCCCCAGCGCTGCCCTGTTGCGGAGAAGTAGTCGGGAGGAACGCCAGCCACCTCCGTTGGCAAACCACGTTCGTCCAGTTGGAAAAACTCCCGATTCGCCCAAACATCAGCCGAGTCACCCGCCACAAAAATTGGCAAATCTCCGTAGATCAAGATGCCAAGCCCATGGGCTTTCGTAACTACGCGGCGCCACTGACGATCAAGCAAGAACTGCTCGAACTTAATGGCGTGAACAGCTTCAGCATGATCTTGCAAAAAGACCTCGAGTGCCGCCGGATCGCGATCTCGCCATACGGGGCGCCACTCCAACCACGATCGCCCAAGCTCATGGGACTTGATGGCCATGAACAAGGCGTAATCATCAAGCCAATTGGACGATGCACGACAGAACTGCTCGAATTCGGCCAATAGAGAAGGCAAGGCGCCCCGCCCTGTCCTTCGTTCGGACACCGTGGCGACACTGTTAAAATCATCAGGATTCAGCAACAGGGCATCGGACAGGAATGCCGGATTGATCGCAAAAGAGGAAGCGCACTGGTAAGGAGAACCATCCATGAGCGGCGGCCCGAGAGGCAACACCTGCCATATGGTCAGGCGGCTCCGGTTCATGAACTCCAGGAATTGATCCACGGATGGGCCAAAATCACCCGAGGGAAGACTGAATACCGGTGCAAGAACACCCGCTCTTCGCAGAGAACAGGGCATTTCAAGCAAAGCTTTTTTCTCTTTGATCGGCTCTTTACCCATTATTATTGGCCACGCCGCATCACACCACCTGCTTCCACTGTCGAATTTTCTTCGACGCCAAGACACAGCGGAACAGCCAGATTGGGCGGCACACCCTCACCGATCAGTTCGTACAACCGAGTCAACTGCAAGCGGTACAAGTGGTCGAAATCCCGAACGGCATCGCCCGGGTTGTAATCGCCAAACCACCAGAACCAGTCGGAACCTTCGCAAATGGCCAATTGCTGGACATTTCTCGCCTCGGTTTCAGCATCCCACCGCCCTGTGGACTGTGCTTTTACGAATGCCAATCGTGCATCAATCAGCATATCCCAAGCGCGGTTCTTGGCCGGGCTTCCAATCCAAGTGGTCAAATTCCCGTAAACCCAGCTTCCAGCGACCAGATGTTGCAAGGTCTTGCGTTGATAGGTCTTGGTTACCACTTGCGAGAACGTGGTGAGCTCAATGTCTGGGTGCGTACTCAAACCTTTATACAATGCATCCAGAAACCAGAAGCCATTGTGGGGGTAAAACTCCCAGGCATTTTCACCGTCGAGAATAATGGAGACCACCGCGTCTTCATTCTGGCAGTTATGACGAATTGATTTCAGGTGGTTGATAAAGTCGGCAACGGCATCGTCCGCATGCCATTTTTGGTAGTCGAACCCGATCAGATCGGAGAGACCGTCATCCCTAAAAAAAATTGCGGGTGACAAGCCATCGAACTGCCACACCCGGTGACGGCAACCGTTTTCAACCATTTTCTGCTTCTGCAACGAGTGACTCAGCACTTGATCACCACTGGCCAACCAGGAGAAACCGGCTTTGGCCAATTCATGAACCGTCGGTTCGGAAACCGCGCCTTCAGAGGGCCAACAGCCTGTAGGATGAACGCCAAAAAAACGCTTGAACACATCAAAACCGTGCTGCAAATGCCACTGCACACGATCCGCACCACCGGGATAACTCACGTGCTGCGGCTGCGGGTCATGCGGGCAGGTTTGTTTGCCGACGGACATGTCGAGCAACAACGGCATAATCGGATGAGCATAGGGCGTCATGGACAGTTCAACCTGCCCTCCTTCCGATAGCGCCCGATATCGGGTAAAAATCCCCGCAATCAAGGAACCAATAAGCGCCAGCAGCTGGGCGCGCTCATCTCCGTCAAACCCGATGGGCTTAGCCATCAGCTGTTTAACGAGTGTGTTTTCGAGACGAACCGTTTCGCCCATCCAAGCCAGGTGATACCACACAGCCAAGTCGGCCATGAATTGATCGCTCAGATAATGCCCGTTCTCCGTATTCGAAGAGATTGAACGCGCCAGATCAACCAGATCCTTAAATGGCTCGAAACGGCGGATCAATCGATCTTCATTGGCACGCAAGCAGGCCCGAACAACAGTCATCCGCGCTGCGGAATCCGTGATCTGTGCGGGCTCGACCAGAGCGACCAGCAACGGGTCACGCAGCCTGGATATCTCGCGTGTTTCGAGGTATTGCGCGATCTGAACCGAGTAATCATCCAGTTGTTCGAGCAAGATGGGCACGAAATTGACGACCGCGCGCGCGCCGGGATGACGCTCGAGATGCGCGGCCATATCGACGTAATCCTTGATGGCGTGCAGATAAGTCCACGGCTGCTGGTAGACCTTATCCCGAGGATCCCTGTATTCCGGCTGGTGCATATGCCAGCACAGAACAACGGGTAACTTCTTGTGTTTCATTAGCGCACCATGTGTAGACGTTGTCCCAGCATGTCAGGGGTCACCAGCACAATCCCGTTCGGACTGACCTCAAAACGCTTCTTATCGGCAACCGGGTCAAAACCGATTTCCATCCCTTCAGGAATGACACAACCTTTATCCACAACGGCATTTCGAATTTTGACCTTCTTGTTAACGATGACGTTAGGCAAGATCACGGAATTTTCGACCGAAGCCTGCTCGTTGACGATGACATTGGAGAAAAGCAGGGAATGGCGCACCAAGGCACCTGAAATGATGCAGCCGCCGGACACCATGGAGTCAACAGCCATCCCGCGCCGATCCTCATCATCGAACACAAACTTGGCAGGCGGCAATTGCTCCTGATGAGTCCAGATCGGCCATTCGGTATCGTAAAGATTCAGGTCGGGTGTCACACCAATAAGCTCAAGGTTCGCCGCCCAGTAAGAATCGATGGTCCCAACATCACGCCAGTAGGCTTGGGTATTATTCTGAACATCTCGGAACGGATAAGCGAACACCTGATATCGGTTGATCACACGAGGAATGACGTTCTTACCAAAATCGTGATCCGAATGCGGATCATCCGCATCGTAAATCAATTGCTCGAACAGAAATTTGGTATTGAAGACATAGATACCCATCGATGCCAGCGCCTTGCCTGGATTACCCGGCATTTCCGGGGGAGCATCGGGCTTCTCCAGGAACATGTTGACCCGGCCCTCGCCACCCACACCCATCACGCCGAATGCCTTGGCTTCTTCCAGGGGCACTTCGATACAGCCGATGGTCAAATCAGCCCCTTTTTCGACGTGGTAGGCAATCATCGGACCGTAGTCCATCTTGTAAATGTGATCGCCCGCCAAAATGAGGATGTATTCGGCGTCATGGGTACGCAGGATGTCGATATTCTGGTACACGGCATCGGCGGTGCCGCTGTACCAGGACTGTTCGTTGATCCGCTGCTGGGCTGGGAGCAACTCCACGAACTCGTCACGAGCCATCCGGTTCGAGCCCCAGGCCAATTGAACGTGCTTGATGAGTGAGTGGGCCTTGTACTGCGTTAGTACGGCCATGCGTCGGATCCCTGAATTAACGCAATTGGACAACGGGAAATCAATAATCCGGAACTTTCCACCGAAGGGAACTGCAGGCTTCGCACGCCAATCAGTGAGTTGCTTGAGGCGTGATCCACGCCCCCCCGACAGAACCAGAGCCAAAGTATCGCGGGTTATTCGACTGACTAATCGTTTGGGGCTATCAATCAACATAAATACATCCCTTTGTCACTCAATTAATGATCGTCAACTAAACGCGTTATGACTTCATGAACACAGCGAAATGATTATTGATCACTTGCAATCAAATCTCATCATTCATGCTCTCCAGGCCATAATCCTACCCTCGGAACATGACCGTCAAGCCAAAACGGAAAATAAATTTCACATCATTTTTACTCGAATGGACTGGCGATCAATTTGCTGGTTCAAACCAAGATCGACACTGAATCGGGAAGAGCGATTCAAGGCTTCAATGCTTGTAATTTGTGGGGTGTTTTGGCTCGCCGGTAAATTTTCAGGCCACCAGCCCAAAAGCCGCGGTCAATGCGAGAGTTGAACAGTTTCACCATAAGGGATACCTTTATTCGAGCAGGCCAATTCGAGCGACTCGTGCCCACACAAGGATCCCATTGATGCACTTAGATTTCCAACCCATTATCGAATCGAGAATGCATGATCCGTTTTCCTTGCTGGGCCGCCATCCACTTGGCGAGGGCAAATGCCGCTTTCACACGTACCAGCCTCAGGCCGAACATGTCACGATATTGAGCACTCAGGGCGAATGGCTTGAATTGACGGCTGACGCCGATTATCCCGGTGTTTTTTTTGGACTCTTCGCCGAAGATGCGCTGCCCTTTCACCCGGTTCTGGAAATAGAAACGGCGGAACATCATAAATACCAAATCACGGATCCATACAGCTTCGGGCCAGTACTCGGTGAACTCGACCTGTACTTGTTCGGCGAAGGAAAGCACTACGACCTATGGAAAGTACTGGGCGCACACGTCATCACCATTGACGGCGTGGAAGGTGTGAAATTTGCCGTTTGGGCCCCCAATGCCAGCCGCGTCAGTGTTGTAGGCGACTTCAACAACTGGGATGGTCGACGCCATCCGATGCGCAGTCGCATCAGTAGTGGCGTCTGGGAATTGTTTATCCCGGGCCTGTCCGCTGGCGATTTTTACAAGTTTGAAATCAAAAACAGAGACACCTTGGCCACCAGCGTACGAACGGATCCGTTCGGCCGCAGCTTTGAACTCCGCCCCAATACTGCCGCCAAGGTAGTAAGTGACGCGGCGTTCCAATGGACAGATCAATTCTGGCTCAAGGCGCGCGAGCAAAGCGACTGGATGCACGCCCCGATGAACGTATATGAAGTTCATCTGGGTTCATGGAAACTGACGGACAAACAATTCCCAACCTACGTGGAATTGGCGGAGCAATTGATTCCGTATGTCAAAGACCGCGGTTACACCCATATTGAATTGCTGCCAATCACGGAGCATCCATTCGATGGCTCCTGGGGATACCAGACCACGGGCTATTTCGCCCCGACCTCTCGTTTCGGCACGCCGGAACAATTCAAGTATTTCGTCAACAAGGCACACGAATCAGGCATCGGCATCATTCTTGATTGGGTTCCGGCCCACTTTCCCCGTGATGAGTTTGCCCTCGCCCGCTTCGATGGCACGGCACTCTATGAGCACGAAGACCCGAGGCGCGGGGAACACCGTGATTGGGGCACCCTGATTTTCAATTACGGGCGCAAGGAAGTCAGCAATTTCCTGATTGCTTCCGCCCTGTACTGGCTCGAAGAAATGCATCTCGATGGCCTGCGTGTCGATGCTGTGGCGTCCATGCTTTATCTCGACTATTCACGCGAGCATGGCGATTGGTTGCCAAACGCCTATGGCGGGCGCGAAAACCTGGAAGCCATCGATTTTCTTCGTGCACTGAACCATGTGACACAAAGCCGGAATCCCGGAGCCTTGATGATGGCGGAGGAATCCACGGCCTGGCCATTAGTGTCCAGACCGCCCGAAGTCGGTGGGCTTGGGTTCGCATTGAAATGGAACATGGGCTGGATGAATGACACGCTGAAATACTTTCAGGAAGATCCCATCAACCGGCAATATCACCACAACAATCTAACATTTGGGTTGCTTTACACCTTCACTGAAAACTTCGTGCTCCCCTTTTCACACGATGAAGTCGTGCATGGCAAAGGCTCGTTGCTGAACAAAATGCCTGGTGACGAATGGCAGAAATTCGCCAATCTCCGCCTTCTTCTAGCCTACCAATGCGCCTACCCAGGAAAGAAACTCCTGTTCATGGGCTGCGAATTCGGACAGGGCAACGAGTGGAATCACGCCAACCAACTCGACTGGTGGATGCTTGAATACAAGCTTCACCAAGGTATCAGTCAACTCAGCACGGCGCTGAATCACCTCTATAAAAATGAAGTAGCACTTCATTACCATGATTTTGAAGGTAGTGGATTCTCATGGAACGACTGTAACGACCGTCAAAACTCGGTTATCAGTTTCTTCAGGCACGCCAAAGGCCAGAACATCCTGACCATCCTGAATTTCACGCCCGTCGTCAGGATGAACTACAAAATCGGCATACCGAATACCGATCAATTGAATATAGTATTGAATTCAGACGAGCCCGTTTATGGTGGCTCTGGCACCGCGTTGGATTTAACCAACCATAAAGACAGCCCCTATAATGGCCAGAGCGCCCATATAGAACTGACATTACCGCCCCTCAGCGCCCTGATGATCAGAATAAATTGAGAGATCAAACAGAATAATGAAAGTTCTTTTTGCCACAAGCGAAATGTTCCCATTGATCAAAACCGGTGGGCTCGCCGATGTGTCTGGCGCGCTCCCACTGGCCTTGGCACATGTGGGCGTGGATGTGCGTATCGTCATGCCGAGATACGCCACCATCAAAGCCGAGTTGATTGAATCGGAAACCAAAATTGGCAACCACGAGATCCTGGGGCAACCCATAAAAATCACCCGTGCCTCTCTGAGCACCGGGCATATTGTCTACTTGGTCGATCATCCCGTTTTTTCGGCCCGCCAGGGCAACCCCTATATGGGGCCTGACGGCAATACCTGGCATGACAACCCGGATCGATTCGGCTTGTTTTGTCGGGCAGTCGTCGCACTTTCCACCGGACTCTTCGATGAAGAATGGCAACCGGATATCATCCACAGCAACGACTGGCAAACAGGACTGGTTCCGGCACTGCTTTCTGAAAGCAGTTCACCAAAGAATATCTTTACCATTCACAACCTGGCCTACCAAGGTGTATTCGATCGTCCGACCTTCGAACGATTGGGCCTTCCCTGGTCCCTCTGGCGTCCGGATGCACTGGAGTATTGGGGCAACATGTCCTTCATGAAAGCTGGCATCGTCTTCTCGGAGTTCATCACCACGGTCAGCCACACCTACGCTCAGGAAATTCAATCTCCGGAGTTCGGGTACGGGCTTGATGGCCTCCTCCACCATAAGCAAGATCAACTCAAAGGCATCCTCAACGGCATTGGTGAAGACTGGAACCCGCAAACCGATCGATTACTTGAAAGCGCTTTCAGTGCCGAAAACATGGCAGGAAAGGCAATCATCAAGGAAAACATACAACGCGAATTCAACCTGACGATCGACGCCAACATACCGCTCATCACCTATGTCGGTCGACTGGTCGAGCAAAAAGGGATAGATCTGCTCATCCGGGCCATTGAAACCATGGACAGCACGAAGGTGCAATTCGCCATCCTGGGTGCGGGAGAACATCGGTTTGAGCACGCTTTACGTAGCCTCGCAGCCAAGAATCCGGATCAGATCGCGGTTGTCATCGGCTATGACGAGAAGCTCGCGCACCGGCTTGAAGCCGCTGGCGACGCATTTGTTATGCCCAGCAGATTCGAACCCTGTGGCTTGAATCAAATGTACAGCCTAAGATATGGTGCCCTGCCGATTGTCCACCGGGTGGGCGGCTTGGCCGACACCGTCACGCATATCACGCCAGACAGCATCAAGGATGGTTCGGCTTCCGGTATTGTTATCGATCATCTGGATGTTTCGGCCATCCATTGGGCTATCGGGTATTTTATAGAAATATACAGAGATCAGGATTTATATAAAAAAATCCAGCGACAGGGAATGCAAAAAGATTTCGGATGGATAACCAGTGCCAAAGAATATAAAAAAATATATTCGACAGCACTCAAGGAACAGGGCCATGATGAATCGAGTAAATACTAACACTGAAGAATTGAGAGGCGAACTTGATCGACTCGCGAAGTCGGCATTGGATAGTACGTTAAACGGCCTGTTCAACGAGATAGAGAAGAAGCTGTTTATTCGTGCTGATCACACCTCAAATCAGCACGACAAGTCAGCGCTATTCGAAAAAATCGCCCAACTCAAGAACAACAGAAAAGATTTCGAAGACACGCTTTACTCCGTTATCACGGAAAGCAATCCGATTCTGAATCAGATCAATTGGACAACCGTAGTTCAAAATCGCTCTCTGGCACTTCAGATGGAGGACATGATTGCGCATGCCAAGGCAAAGTACGGCATTGAGCACGCGCAATATGAGTCCAGAATCAAAAGTCTGAACCTGACAGATGAAGAAGGCTTTCCAAAACACCTGTACACCGTATCTTCAATCACCTACGGCTTTATAAAAGCGAGCGGGTTGTTCCAGAGTGATATTCGAGACAACCTGATCCGTTCTCTCGGCACTAACGTACTGTACAAGTTAGAACCACTCTACATTTTATTAAATGATCTGCTGATTCAATCCGGTGTGCTTCCCGAGGTCAAGAGCAAACGGGCGCCACAACGGTCAGAGCTTGAGTCGTTGATCGATGCCATCTCAAACAGCGAGTCGCTCATTCAGGAACAACTGACTGAGCACACAAGGATTTCCTCAGAAGAAATCCAGAGTTTTCTTAAGTCATCGGTAGATAATAAGGATATATTCCTTCAGTCCAAATCATCATGGTCACCAAAAAACCTCATTGAAGCGATTGTTGAGAGTTTCAGAAAATCACATCCAAGTCTGAAATCGAAAATCGAGCTCAATAGTCATGATCAGGAAATAATCACGCTTGCCGGTGCCATTCTCTCTGATCTGATTAATAACGGCGATATAAACCCGATCATTAAAAACCAAGCGATTTCACTACAAGCCATAATCTTGCATACCGCATATACGGACACGGATTTTTTCAGCAATCTAAAAAATCCCGCCCGTGAAGTACTCAGCAAATTGGTCATGCTTGGCTCTGACCCTTACCTCAGTACTGATGACATAAAGAAAATTGCCAATACTGTAAAATCATTCATCAGATCAACAACCTCTGAAGCGCGCCCTGCATTCGAGAAGTTGTCTGAAGAGTTGGATGCACTTGAAAATAGTGAGATAAACCATGTTAAGCCCACACACTCTGATAAACCTCAGTTAGGCTCCTCGGTCACAGTCAGAAGCAGAAACCGGGTTACCTTCATTATCGACAGTGCTATCGGGACTGCGACGCTCTCTGAAGAGGCTACTGCCTTTTTGGAGAAAGTACTGAATCCATTCATGGTTCACGTTCTCATGACGCATGGACGGCAGTGTGATGAATGGAAAGAGGCATTGGCCGCCCTTGATTCCATTATTCAGTTGGAAGTCACGAGTTCCCACGACACCCGGGATATATTGATTGTTGAAAGCAAGGTGAAAGAACTGATCAAACACCATGTTTTCGGTGATGATTTCTTCAAAGTGGCGGCGCAGAAAACGGCCACTGATAATTATTTTGCTTATCTAAAAGACAAACGGGCTCAACAGTCACAAGTCCAGCAACGTATGGTAAAAGACCGCGAAGCCCAGATTCCCTCACATGAGGATCAACCCAGTCCAGAGCCGATCATCAATCCGGTAGAGCGGGCAGAACCAGAAATCGAAGCCAAGTGGTCCAGGACTTCTTCATCTCAGACCCAAGAGGGTGAGGATGAACGACCTGACGAGAGCTCAGCAGAAGGTAAAGAGGAAAAAACAGATGCCGCCATACTGGTGGAAGAGACGAAGCCACTTGAGCCAGAGCCGGTGCCATCTCCTTACGAGCAACTGTGTACCGATCCACGAATCAAACAGTTCCTGGATCGTCATATTCTAAACAATGAGTGGCTTCAGATTTATACGTCTGATGATGCTGCGCTAAGGCGACTCAAAGCCAGCAAGATCAACATGGAACTCAAAATTGTCAGTTTCGCCAATAGAAATGGAGAGATCACACTCGTTCTTCCCATTGCCCAATTTATCAGCGATCTATTCGAAAACCGTAGTAACCCCGTCTTCGACAATCCGAATTACAACAGCGCAAAGCAACAGCTTCTGGATACGATTAAATCAGAGGGCTTAATATAAATGGATGCCAGCAACCCAACACAAATCGACAACAATCTGGATAGACGGGACTTCAACCGAATCAAGACCAAGGGCAGGGTTTTACTCAAGTGCATGTCCCCGCCTTTTGAGATATTCAATGCGGAAATCATTGATGCAAGTGCCAATGGACTGAACATTTCCACAAAGAAGCCACTTGCCTTGAACCTGCCCGTACAACTTTCCGTATACACAGCATACGATGACAACGTGTTCTTCATGAACGGCAAGATCACTTGGTGCGAGAAGTCATCGGATGGTCAAGGCGAACCTGAATACAACGCCGGGATTGAAATTCAATTCGATCGTAGAAACAAGGATTACCACGATTGGAGAGCGTTGTTCATTGCCTGAAAGACATGACTTCCGATACATATCTGCAAGGGAATGCGGGTTGATACCAAGATCAGACCAAGCGCACCTGCCACCCCAAGCCTAAATCAAACAAGCCCAAAAGCCTGCTCATTGAGCTTGTCGGGACTCTTTTATACCGAACGTCTTGATTTAAGAGCCAGACTCAATGTTTGAGCATCGAGATACTCCAACTCTCCGCCCATAGGAACACCCTGTGCCAGTCGTGTCACTTTGTAGCGAGCAGGATCCACCCGATCCATAATGTAGCCTGCAGTGGCTTCGCCTTCTATCGTTGCGCTTGTTGCCATGATGATTTCTTCGACGGGGCTGTTTGCCAACCGGTTCATCAACTCGGAAATACCGATGTCGTCCGGGCCGACGCCATCCAAAGGTGACAAATGTCCGGACAGAATGAAGTAGAGCCCCTGGTATGCCCCTGATTGTTCTATGGCCATCCAGTCTGTCGGCGATTCGACAACACATAGCTGTGTCGAATCCCTGTGATTATCCGCACAAACCGGGCAAACCGGTGTTTCAGAGAATATACGGCAGGATCCGCAGCGACCGATGCCTTCAAGTGCCGCAACGATTGCCGTCGCCAGTTGCGCCGCTCCTTCACGGTCATGTTCAAGCAACTGCAAGGCCATTCGCTGAGCTGTTTTCTGCCCAACCGAAGGCAAACCCCTCAGCGCCTGGACCAATGCTACGAACTTGGGAGAGAACATGCGCTACGAATCAAAAAGGCAGCTTCATGCCTGCTGGCAGGTTCATGCCCGCAGTGACACTGGACATCATTTCCTGCTGATTCTGTTCGACCCGACGCACGGCATCGTTCACAGCTGCAGCGATCAGATCTTCAAGCATTTCCTTGTCGTCGCTCATCAGGCTGTCGTCAATAACCAGCCGACGCACTTCGTGCTTACCGGTCATGGTGACCTTGACCAAGCCGGCGCCGGATTCGCCTGTCACTTCAATTTTGGCAACCTCTTCCTGCATGCGCTGCATCTTTTCCTGCATCTGCTGTGCTTGCTTCATCAAATTGCCGATTCCGCCTTTCATCATGGCTTCATTCTCCTGTATGGGGTTTGTATTCGATTAACGTCCGGTAGGGACAGGATCTGATGCTGGCTCTGATTCGTCGTCACGAGGAAGAATACTTTCTTCAACAAGTTGAGCCTCGGCCCGCTCCTGCAACAGTTGCACAACGGGGTGTTGCACAACGCTCTCTCTTCGTTGCTGCTGCAGGTTGATCTCTTCCTGATTCCTGCGTTCGGCAGGTGTCATGGCCATCTCCGCAGGTATCTCGGATGTGACTCGGGCAGATGCAGTATCGTTCTGCCCGATAACGATTTTCACCTTTGAAATATCTACCAGTTGTGAAAGCTGGGAAAGCAGACTTTCCCGCGCACGGGCATTGGCGATCACTTCGTATTGGGGCGCAACAACGAGTTGAACCTGCCCGTCGACAATATTGAGGTGGCAGCGATCAGCCAGGTTTCTCCCCGGCTGACTGGGTATGCGTTCAACCCATTCATGCCATGGCAGGTCGGTCAGTTGCGCACGTGTGCGACCGGAGACTTCAGATTCATTTTGCACCGGCACTGGCTCGTCAGGAGTCGGCTCCGCACGCCGACTCTCGACACTTTCATGCGGTCGATTCGTTGCCACGGGTTGCACGACCGAGGAAGAAGCCCGCTCGGGCGCTGCAAATCCGGAAGACACAGGTACGCGATCCGAACTGGGTGGAGATGAACGGATGGCCGCTGGTCTGGAGGGCGTAGCTGCGCCTGCCATAGACTCGCCACCAGGCTGGAATGCCAGCATACGAAGCAGTGTCATCTCTAGACCGATTCGCGCATTGGGAGACCAAGCCATATCGCGTCGGCCAGTAGTGGCAATCTGATACCACAACTGCAACAGTTGCGGATCAATGGATTTCAATTCATCTGGAGGCGGGTTGGCCGAGGCAGACATGGGTTGAACCCATTGCCCCATGGCCAGCTGATGAATGGACTCGATGAACTGTGCCAGGAGAATCGCAGGCTCTACAGCGCGATCCAGCGCTTCATCGACCAAAGCAAACAATCGGTCCGCCGACTGTTGTCGAAGCGCATCGATCATGTCCCAGATGATTTGATGGTCGCTCAAACCCAGGATCTGGCTCACCTGAACCGTATCCAGCTGGCCACCGGTGAATGCGATGGCCTGGTCGAGCAGACTCAAGGCATCACGCATTGAGCCGTTCGCCGCTTCAGCGATCAAGTGCAGGGCAGCGGGTTCGAAGGTTATATTTTCCCTTTGCAGGACATCTGCCAGATGCTGTTGAATCTGGGAAAGCGGCAAGGCGCGCAAGTTAAACTGCAAACAACGCGACAGGACCGTGACAGGAAGTTTCTGCGGATCAGTGGTAGCCAACAAGAACTTGACGTGTTCAGGGGGTTCCTCAAGTGTCTTCAAAAGAGCGTTGAAGCTCGATTTCGAAAACATATGCACTTCGTCGATCAGATAAATCTTGAAGCGCCCTCGCACGGGTGCGTAAGCCACATTTTCAAGCAAATCACGGGTGTCGTCGACACCGGTACGCGATGCAGCATCGACTTCGATCAAATCGACAAAACGGCCCTGATCGATCTCGACACAGGCACTGCATACACCACATGGCGTACTGGATATGCCTTGCTCACAATTCAGTGCCTTGGCAAAAATACGCGCAACCGTGGTTTTACCCACACCCCGCGTGCCGCTGAATAGATAAGCGTGGTGCAAACGACTTTGATCCAGCGCGTTCGTCAACGCTTGCAGGACATGACCTTGGCCGACCATTTCGGCAAAACTTTTTGGACGCCATTTACGCGCCAGTACGAGGTAACTCATAGCGCAGAGGCCGGATTGAATGTTGAGAATCTGGGGAGGGTGGTATCCCGTACCCGCCGATCTCCGGCACCCAAGGCAACCGTTACCGTTGCTCCCTTCCGGGCCTGGCGGGGTTCACGGCGCATTGTCGCGAAGGGACGAATACGGAACACCATAGAAACCATCTTCTGTTCGAAAAATGGAACGGGATCATAACATGCCAAGGGCGCGGAGACCATCGTCCACATGAACTGAAGACTCAATTACTCAAACCCGTCGTCGGGCCCAGCATCGGGGGCCATCACGACATCCAGTGCTGCCAGGAGACACTGATTTTCGTCGGGCGTTCCTACGGTGATTCGCAGAAACTCGGCAATTCTGGGTTTGTTGAAGTGACGAACCATCACACCCTGCTGGCGCAAACCCAAATAGAGTTCTTCGCCACGATACTCGGGATGGCTCGCAAACACGAAATTGGCACCGGAAGGCAGCACAGTGAAATCACGCGATGCGAGCGCCTCAGTCAGGGCCGCTCGCGCATCGATAATGCGCGCGCAGGTTTCCGCAAAGTACGCCTTATCTTCAAAAGCGGCCTTCGCCCCCGCCAATGCCAGACGATCCAAAGGATAGGAGTTGAAGCTGTCTTTGACGCGCACCAGGGCCTCGATCAAGGCAGGTTGCCCCAATGCAAGGCCTACACGCAGGCCTGCCAAAGAACGAGATTTGGATAATGATTGAGTCACCAGAACGTTCGGATAACGATCGATCAGTGCAATCGCCGATTCGCCCCCAAAATCGATATAGGCTTCGTCGATCACCACCACCACACTCGGCTGTCCGGCAACGATCTGTTCAATTTCCGCCAGAGAAAGCAGACGCCCGGTCGGCGCATTGGGATTGGGGAAGATAATGCCACCAATCGATGGCTGCACGGACTCGGCATAATCTGCAACCCGAATGGCCAGACCCTCATCAAGCGGGATCAACCGATAGTCGATACCGTACAATTTGCAGTAGACCGGATAGAAGCTGTAGCTGATATCGGGGAAGAGGATGGGCTTTTCATGTGCAAGCAAGGCCTGAAAAACGAAAGCCAAGACCTCATCCGAGCCGTTGCCGACGAATACATGATCCGGCGTCAACTGGTAGTAGTTGGCAATCGTTTCACGCAAGACTTGCGCGGTAGGATCGGGGTAGAGACGCAAACTATCGTTTAGAACAGAATCGATCGCGGCAATGACCTTGGGCGATGGCCCATAAGGATTTTCGTTGGTGTTGAGCTTGATAAGACGCTGACCATCTGGTCGGGCGCCTTTGGGCTGCTCGCCGGGAACATAGGGTGTCAATTCGCCGACCAGACGTGACCAAAACGGCGAACTCATACCCGACTCCTCTGCCCCACTCTGCCCGGCCCTACACTAAACTTCAATTTCGCTTGATTCATCAACGGTGTGCCTTAACGGTGATCCTTGACACGGTAGCGAGCCGAGGCGCCGTGCGCGTACAACCCTTCGGATTCGGCCAGAACCTCGGCCAACTCACCGAGTACCGCGCTACCCTGTGCCGAACACTGGATAATGCTCGAACGTTTCTGGAAATCGTAAACCCCCAGCGGCGACGAAAACCGCGCGGTTCCCGAGGTCGGCAGCACGTGGTTAGGACCGGCACAGTAATCACCCAAGGCCTCGGCGGTATATTTACCGACGAAAATCGCACCGGCGTGGCGGATCTCGGGCAAACGCCGTTCCGCGCCTTCGAAAGACAACTCAAGGTGCTCCGGTGCGATACGGTTCGCCAACTCAATGGCCATATCCATGTCTGGGACGTGAATCAACGCACCCCGATTGGTCAACGCGGTCCGGATGATGGCGGCGCGTGGCTGATCTGCCAGCAATTTCTCAATGGAAGACGTCACGCCATCGAGAAATTCCGCATCGGGAGAAATCAGGATGGATTGCGCTTGCTCGTCGTGTTCTGCCTGCGAGAACAAGTCCATCGCGATCCAGTCAGGATCGGTCTTGCCATCACAGAGAATCAGAATTTCCGAAGGTCCGGCGATCATGTCGATGCCCACCTTGCCAAACACCGCACGCTTGGCTGCAGCAACGAAGATGTTGCCTGGACCGACAATCTTGTCGACCGGAGGTACGGTAGCCGTGCCATAGGCCAAGGCAGCAACTGCCTGAGCCCCGCCGATGCGGAAAATACGGTCGACACCAGCGACGTGTGCAGCGGCAAGCACCGTATCGTTGACGATCCCGTCCGGGGTCGGCACCACCATGATCAGTTCGCGAACACCGGCCACTTTAGCAGGAATCGCATTCATCAAGACTGATGATGGATACGCCGCCTTGCCGCCGGGCACGTACAGGCCAGCCCGATCCAGCGGGCTGACTTGCTGCCCCAGAACCGTACCGTCTGCTTCGGTGAACTGCCATGAGGTCATCTTTTGATGTTCGGCATAAGCACGGATGCGTGCCGCAGCCCGAGTCAGTGCAGCCAACAGTTCGGGCGATGTGCGCGCAACCGATGCATCGATTTCTTCACGAGTAAACGCCAAAGCATCTGCCGTGGGCAGTTCGAGCCGATCGAACTTGGCGGTGTAACGCAACAGGGCAGCATCGCCTTCATCACGAATCGCCTGAATGATTTCGTCGACCGTGGTCTGTACGGAGGCATCGGCAACGCTCGACCAGTCGAGCAACTTCTGGAGATTGGCAGAAAAATCGGGGGCCAGTGCATTTAATCGCTTCATCATGCCGAGGTCACCTCCGCTGCGAGGTATTCATCGAGTTGGCGCACCAGATTGGCAATTTCGCGATGCTTCAATTTCTGGGCCGCCCGATTGACAATCAGCCGGGAAGAAATGTCGGCAATGTGCAGCAAGGGCTCAAGACCATTCGCGCGCAAGGTATTGCCCGTATCGACCACATCGACGATGCAGTCGGACAGATTCACCAGTGGCGCGAGCTCCATTGAGCCATAGAGTTTGATCAGTTCGATCTGCCGACCCTGCTCGGCAAAGTAGCACTCCGCAGAATGAGTGTATTTGGTCGCTACGCGCAGACGGCCCGGTTGCTCGGTGGAGCCGGGTTTGCCAGCTACCATCAGACGGCAACGCGCGATATTGAGATCCAGCAACTCGAACAAACCTTCGCCGCCATGCTCCATGAGCACGTCCTTGCCGGCCACACCCAGATCAGCCGCACCGTACTGCACATAAGTAGGCACATCGGATGCGCGCAGGATCAACAATTTGATATGAGAATGGTTGGTATCCAGAATCAGTTTGCGTGTAGTTTCGGGATCATCTTTCGGCGTGATACCCACGTGCGCCAACAGTGGCAGGGTATCCTTGAAAATACGACCCTTGGAAAGCGCGATGATAATGTTTTGCTGACTCATACGATTCTGGTTACTCGTTTCTGTCCAATGCGTTATTGGTTGATGCGCTGAATATTCGCACCCAGTTTAGAAAGTTTTTCTTCGATCGATTCGTAGCCGCGATCGATATGGTAAATGCGGTTGATCGTGGTTTCGCCCTCGGCGACCAGACCAGCCAGGATCAGACTGGCGGAAGCACGCAAATCAGTCGCCATCATCTGGGCACCGGTGAGTTGCGGCAGGCCACGGACCACGGCGGTATTCCCTTCGACATGGATATCCGCCCCGATGCGCAGCAGTTCCTGCACGTGCATGAAACGGTTTTCGAAAATCGTTTCAATGACCGTAGCCGTCCCCTCGGCGATACAGTTCAGGGCCAGGAACTGGGCCTGCATATCGGTAGGGAAACCGGGGTGTGGTGACGTGCGGACATTGACGGCCTTGAGACGACGGCCCTCCATGTTCAACTCGATCCAGTCGTCGCCGGTCGTGATTTCGGCACCGGCTTCGGCCAGCTTGCTCATCACCGCATCAAGCAGACGGGGATCGGTGTCGCGCACGCGAACCTTACCGCCCGTCATGGCCGCAGCAACAAGGTACGTGCCGGTTTCAATACGATCGGGCAGTACACGATAGCGAACGCCCTTCAATGATTTCACGCCACGAATGGTGATGACGTCCGTACCGACCCCGGAAATATCCGCCCCCATCTGAATGAGGAAGTTCGCCAGGTCGATCACTTCGGGTTCGCGTGCGGCATTTTCCAGCACGGTTTCACCCTCGGCGAATACTGCGGCCATCATCAGGTTTTCGGTGCCCGTGACCGTAACCTGATCCATGACGATCCGTGTGCCGACCAGACGCTCTGCCTTGGCATCGATATAGCCATTCTCGACCTTGATTTCCGCACCAAGAGCCATCAACCCATGAAGGTGAATGTCAACCGGTCGCGAACCGATGGCGCAACCACCGGGCAAGGACACCTTGGCTTGACCGAAACGGGCCAGCATGGGGCCGAGCACCAGAATGGAGGCACGCATGGTGCAGACCAGATCGTAAGGCGCTACCAGTTTCTCGATGGTGGAGGTATCGATTTCGACACTCATTTTATCGGAGATGGTGAGCGACACACCCATACCCCCGAGCAGTTCCATCATCGTTGTGACGTCCTGCAAGTGCGGCACATTCTCGATGGTGCAGGGCGTTTCACACAGCAGGCCAGCGGCCATGATGGGTAAAACGGCATTTTTGGCTCCGGAAATACGGACATCCCCACGCAAGGGAACACCGCCCCGAATGATTAACTTATTCATTTAGTTTGCTTTATACCATTATCGGGTCTGAGAACGATTGTGCACCAAGGCGGGCGCAGACGTTCTATGAAACCCCTTCGACGACCATCCAATCGTCCAGATCATATACCAGCATCATGGCACGCATGGCCTTGGGCGGGTGAGTGTATCGCACTGTGACCGATTGCGCTGCAGCCTCGGCCTGCCACCCCAGCAAAAACGCAAGACCTGCGGTATCAATGCGCCCCACGGAACCCAGGGCAATTTCAAGCCGCGTACCGGGTGTTTGCCCGTCTGGCATGGGTAAGCCGAAATCGCCCAATGATTCGATAGAGGAACGAAGCAGATCACCCTGTACACGGATCCGCCCGGCCTCACGCACGAAGCGCAATGCTTCTGCCTGAGCCCCGGTCGAATCTGACGCACTCGAATTAGCCATTATTCTGCGTTTTCAGAGTGGAAATCAGACTATCCAGACCTTTCTGCTGAATGACCTGGGCGAAGCTACCGCGGTAGTTGTTGATCAGGCTGATGCCATCGATCACCACATCGTAGGCTTTCCAGTGGCCACCGACGGCAGCCAGGCGATAATCGACCGGTACTGGCCCCATATCGCCACCGGAAACCACAGACAGGACTTCAACTTCGTCTTTGTCTGATCCCGGTTTGATCCCTGTTACCTTGATCGTCTGGTTTCCCAGTTTGGACAAGGGGCCGGCATAGGTACGAACGAGCAGACGCTTGAATTGCTCGGTAAAGGCAGCCTTCTGACTGGCGGAAGCCGTGCGCCAGTAGCGCCCCAGAACCAGTCGACTCATGCGCTCCGAATCCACTTCAGGCAGCAAGGTTTTGTCCACGATATCAAGCAATACGCTCGGGTCCTTCTCTACCTCCGCCTGTCTTTTTGCAATTTCATGGATGACCTGATCAGCGGTGCGCTGAACGAGATTCATGGCCGCTTCGTTGGTCAAGCTGTTAGCCAAAGCTGCCACCGGAACCAAACCGGAAAGCCCCAGCCCGCTGAGCAAGATCGCATTCAAACAAAGGCGCCGACGCCAGTTCACCGTATTCATTGGGGATAATCTCCTGTGGCCACCCGAAGCTGGGCAACTTGCATATTGAAATCATTGACGGCTTTCAGGTAATCGACCTGTGTCGTTGTATTACCGGTCACCGCCATACCAAGCTGACCACCATCGACCAGACCAGCCTGGAAATCGAGGAAGCTGCTGATCATCCAACGCTTGGATGCAACACGTGCCTTCTCTAGCGCCTCAATCTGAGTATGCAACGACTCGACATTTCGGTAGGCTTCCGTCACCTGATATGGAATCCCGACCTGAGCCAATTGAGCTTTCGCAACGGCACCGCGCAACTCAGCCTCGGCACTACTCACATTGGCGGACATCTCGCCTGCATTGAAATTCCATTTGATCCCGATGACCGGTGTGGCAAACGCGGTATTGAGCGGGTCGTAGATATAGGGATTGTTCAACCGATCACGCCCCGGGGTGTATTGAGCCTGTGCCATGACACCGGCGTAAATGTTCGGATAGCGATCCGCCTTGCGCGCTTGAACATAGGATCGCAATGCGGCCAGACCTGATTCGGCCATGTGCATCTCAGGACGATTGGCTAGCGCTTCGTTGGAAAACTGCTTCAGGCTACCATCGGGCATCTTGACCGGTGTGATGTGGTCATCGGCCACGGTCAGCGGATCATCGATCGGCACGCCGATGATGGTCTTAAGTCCGGCCAACGCAATCTGCTCGACGCTGGTGGCCTCCGCAATATATTTATCCATCAAGCCCAGGCCGTTTTCCAATGCGTAGACATCCCGCATCGAACCATTGCCTGAATCCACTTTCTGCTTGAGCGGTGCCTCAGCATCGGCCAGCTGGTTACGCACGCCAATCAGAAATCTCCGGGTGTCACGGGCAGTCAGGTAACCATAGTAGGCACGTCGAACAGTTAGCCAAGTCTGCCCCTTGGCCAATGCAACCTCATCGGATTTGAGCTGTTTGTTATATTTTGCCGCCGTCATGTAATTCGAGAGCTTGCCGAAGGTATACAGCGGCTTGATGATCGAAGCGGTAATACCGGAAGTCACAGTGACACCATCACTCAAGGTATTGCCATCGTTGCGTAGCGTGCATCCGCCTGCCGGGCAGCTGTTGGTGCCATTCGTGAACAAACCATCGGTGGCCTTGGGTGCCAGAGCGGCGTACAAATTGACACTGGTACGGATACCGCCCTCGCCTTCCACCTTTTGAATCAATGCCTGAGCCGCGGCCACATTTGCGCGCTGCTCTTCAATGCGTGGATCGGCATTCAGGGCCATTTGAGTGGCCTGATCGAGGTTGACCGTCTGCGCCTGTGCCATGCCGCTAAACGCGGTCAGTGCCAAAAATATCAGGTGCGATTTTCTCATTGCGCTGCTGCCTTATTGAACAAGAATTTGGAGATGATCTTTTCCAGAACCACGGCCGACTGGGTCATGGTAATTTTATCGCCGTTTTTCAGCACCTTCGTATCGCCACCGGGTGAAATTTCGATGTACTGAGCGCCCAACAGGCCAGCGGTGTAGATGCTAGCGAACGAATCCTTCGGCAAATTATCGTATTGCGAACTGATGACCATCGTCACCACGGCCTCGAAGGTTTTCGGATCGATTTGGATACTCGAGACCCGCCCGATCGTAACGCCAGCCATCTTGATCGGCGAACGGTCGGTCAAGCCGCCGATATTGTCGAATTCAGCCGTCAGCGTATAACCCGAAACCGAGCTGGTACCAAAATCGCTCCATTTGAGTGTCAGCACGAGCAAAGCCGCGATACCGGCCAGCACGAAGGCGCCAACCACCATTTCAATTCCACGTTGTGCATTCATCATTCAGGTCCCAAACATCCAGGCGGTCAAAATAAAATCCAGTCCCAGCACGGAGAGCGAGCTCAGCACCACAGTTCGAGTGGTCGCGCGGGAAATCCCCAGTGACGTCGGTTCTGCATTAAAACCTTCAAAAACAGCAATCAAACCAATGACGGCGCCAAAAACCAGACTCTTGATCACGCCATTGAGCACATCGTCCACGGGTTGCATCTGCTGCTGGATTTGCCCCCAGTACGAGGCAGGATCAACACCCAGCACAACCACCCCGATGAAATAGCCGCCAGCAATACCAACCAGTGAGAACAACCCGGCCAGCAAGGGCATGGAGAATACCGCCCCCCAGAAACGCGGTGCCACGACCCGACGGAGCGGATCCACAGCCATCATTTCCATGGCGGAAAGCTGCTCGGTGGTTTTCATCAAAGCGATCTCCGCTGTGACGGCTGAACCGGCTCGACCGGCGAACAGCAAAGCCGTCACGACCGGGCCGAGCTCCCGAACCAGTGACAATGCCACCATCACGCCCAGCGATTCGGTCGCATTGAACTTGGACAGGATATTGTAGCCCTGCAAACCCAGCACCAGACCGACGAAACCACCGGAAATCAGAATAATGACCAGCGAAAGCACGCCAATTGCGTACAACTCCTGAACGATCAGCCGAGGGCGCGTCCAGGCCGGCAACAGACGCCACAGCAAATGGCCCGTAAACACGACCATTTGACCTGTGTGCGCCGCAGCAGCCATAGCGCCCTGCCCCAGCACAGCCAAACCCCTTAGAAAACTATTGGGAAAACCATTCTGGCGCTCGTTCATTGAATACCCTCGCGCCGATCCGATTTCGATTGCACGGACTCATCCGAACGGGGCACCAATCCAAGTGCCACGGCAAAGTTTCTGGCCGACCGCTGCCCGTGCTCTGATTGATCATCGTCAGGTGCACCTTCGAGAAACTGTCGCAAAAACGTATTGCCCGACATCTGGGCACGCAACTCATCAGGCGACCCTGACGCCACGATCTGGGCCTGATTGAGCACCACAACGTAGTCCGCAATGGAAAGCGCTTCAGTCACGTCATGGGAGACCAATACGCTGGTCAATCCCAAAGCCTGATTCAGCGAGGCGATCAGTCGTAGAAGCACGCCTACATTGATCGGGTCCTGCCCCGTAAAGGGCTCGTCGTACAACATCAATTCGGGATCGAGCGCCAATGCACGAGCCAGCGCCACACGACGAGCCATCCCTCCGGACAGAGCCGCCGGCATTTGCCCGGCAGCCTCCAGCAATCCAACCGCCTGCAATTTCAACGTCACCATGCGCTGGATCATCGGCTCGGGCAGACGGCTGTGCTCCCGTAGAGGGAAGGCTACATTTTCCGCTGCGGTGAGATCAGTAAACAATGCGCCGTTCTGAAACAACATCCCCAAACGGCGACGCATAGCCAACAGGTACTTGGATGAAGCTCGAGCCACATCCAGCCCATCGACCCGCACGGTGCCCGAATCGGGTTTGATCTGACCACCAATCAGTCGCAGCAATGTAGTTTTCCCCGTACCCGACGGCCCCATGATTGCGGTGATCTTTCCCCGTGGAATAGCGATGTTCACACCATCGAAAATACGTTTTCGACCACGGGAAAAATGTACGTTTTCAAAGGTGATGTATGGTTCAGTCGTCATCACAAACCCATCAGCTCAATCAAGGTGCGCAAGCGGTCAAGCGTCGGCACCGACGGTGGTTCACCATAGACAAACAGAGCACACGGCCCGGCGGGTGCCTGCTGTACGAATTGCTCGATCCAACCCCTGATCTGCGATGGTTGATCGCTCCCCGGCATAAGTGCCACGCGTGCGCAGCCGCTGCCCTCTGTCCGGGGAGACCATACAGGTGTGCTGGACGTCAGAATAATGAGTTGCTGCTCGGGATGAGCCGCCTGCCAGAGGTTGGCTTGAGCCGGGTCTTCTGTCACCCAGACGGTCAACACCGGCTTTGGCGCATCGACGATGGCCGCAAGAATCTCTGCGAGATCTTCATCACGGTCCTCGACCCAGATTACCCGCGTCATCATGACCAGATAACTGTGACGCCAGTCTTCCGGCATCCCGTCTGGATAAAAGTCCTGGATCAGGGAAGCCGCTCGCCGATACCGGATGCCCAGGTGTATCTCCGGGGTGACATCCACTTTAGGAACGGCTTCGGTCGGACTCTCGATGCTCATGGATAAATCTCACGTAACAGACGGAAGCCGAGATTCAGGTCAATCTCGTTTTCGTGACGCAGGGTCCGAGACGCACTACGGCAAGCCCCCGGGCCATCAAACCAAGAACCGCCACGCACGACATGAAAATGGCGTTGTCGGCCATCGGGGCTACGAAACGGCATGTCGCCGACTCGGGGCGAGGAGCGATAGCTGTCACGCCAGTGATCCAGCGTGAATTCCTGCATATTGCCGTGCATTTCAAACAAGCCCCAAGCATTAGGCGGTAAGGTACCGACTTGAACTGGACGCCCGATACCACAGATAAACAGCCCGCGTGTGCAGTGCAAGCCACCCGAACAGTTCACCTCTTCCCGACGAATTTTGTCGCCGAAGCTGAACATGGTCGTGGTGCCCGCCCGTGCTGCGTATTCCCACTCCGCTTCGGTGGGCAGGCGATAGTGTTGCCGCGTCTGTTCTGAAAGCCAGGTCGCATAGGCCGCAGCATCCTTCATGGACACATTGAATACGGGAAAGTCCAGGTCATTCCAGGAATAAGGTCGTGGACGGCGATGATCGGTCGCCAATAGAAACTGGTTATATTCACGTCGCCGTATCGTTCCCCGGGTCAATGCAAAGTGACGGGGGAAACTGACTTCGTGCTGGGGCTGTTCGCATTTTTGCACCTGATACTCAGATGCCTTGGCGCCCATGACGAATTCGCCCGCCGGAATGATGGCGAGTTCCGGCGCCGGTGAGCCATCGGCCAATAGGTCATGGAAGAAAACGTTCCGGTTGAGTACCTGGGCAGCCTGAGCCTGCTGAGCGGAAGCACTGACAGAAGAGGTCACTATCTCAGAACTCAACATCGCAGAATTCACCGCAAAACACCCCCATTAAATTCAGACACGGCCAGGAATAGCCAGAAAATTGAGCCCCAAAAAGGGCGTGGACCAGGAACAAATCGAATCATGAACGCTGGTCTTATTTTAACCCGACTCTTGATCCGCCGCTTACCACACCATCCCCCATCAAGAGACACCGACCACTACAAGGTTAGCAGGCAAACTAATAAGCCGACTACCAAAAATCACGGGTAGTAATTCATCTCGGGATATAGC
Organism: uncultured Halothiobacillus sp.; assembly: GCA_964655215.1. Taxonomy (GTDB): domain Bacteria; phylum Pseudomonadota; class Gammaproteobacteria; order Halothiobacillales; family Halothiobacillaceae; genus Halothiobacillus. The sequence goes on along the minus strand of CAZZMW010000008.1, from coordinate 136,607 downwards.
CCATCAGGCGAGCGAAGGACCGGGGCAGTACATCACAGTCCCTGATATACTCCCAGACCCTTTGAAGGCGACATCATAACGAACATCTATGAATCCTAATAATCTTCTTGCGATGGCAAAACAGGTCATCGACATTGAAGCGCAAGCCTGCCAAGCCCTGAGCGCTCGCCTCGATCACAATTTCATCACCGCCTGCGAGTTGATGCTGAAATGCGACGGACGAGTGATTGTCACCGGCATGGGCAAGTCTGGTCACATCGGCGGGAAAATCGCGGCCACGCTCGCCAGTACAGGCACACCGGCTTTCTTCGTTCATCCGGGAGAAGCCAGCCACGGCGATTTGGGCATGATCACGCGGCGTGATGTCGTGATCGCTTTATCGAACTCGGGCGAAACGGCAGAAATGCTGGCCATCCTGCCCGTGATCAAACGCCTGGGCACGCCGTTGGTGGCACTGACCGGTCGACCGCAATCCACGCTTGCCAAGGCGGCAGAAGCACACCTGGATGTATCCGTCGAACGGGAGGCATGCCCCCTCAACCTCGCACCAACCGCCAGCACCACGGCGGCACTGGTCATGGGGGATGCCTTGGCTGTAGCCCTGCTCGACGCGCGCGCCTTCCAGCCGGAAGATTTTGCGCTCTCACATCCTGGCGGCACACTGGGTCGTCGACTCCTGCTTCGTGTTCAGGATGTAATGCATACCGGAGATCAGATCCCGAAGGTCATGTATAGCCAGACCATAAAGCAGGCACTGATCGTTATTTCGTCCGGCGGCTTGGGTATGACAACCATCGTGGACGAGCAACAAAAACTACTGGGGTTGTTTACCGATGGCGATCTGCGCCGGATCCTCGATCAGGAAGAATATGATCTGAACCAACCGATCGAACGCGTGATGATTCGCAACCCACGCACCTGCACGGCGGATAAACTGGCGGCCGAAGCGCTTGCCATCATGGAACGGGACAAGATCAACGGCCTGATTGTGATCGACGAGGAATCCCACGTGATTGGCGCGCTCAACATGCATGATCTTCTTCGCGCGGGCGTGGCATAAACATCAAACCCATAGCAAGATACTCGGCAGAACACTATGAAAAAACCTGATTTACTGAGCCGCCTGCGAGAAGTCCGCGCTCTGATTCTGGATGTCGATGGCGTGCTGACCGATGGTCGCCTGCACTTCACCGAGCACGGCGAAGAGCACAAGGTCTTCCACTCCCGTGACGGTCATGGAATCAAAATGGCGCAGAAAATCGGCATCGAGGTCGCGATCATATCCGGGCGCGCTTCGCCGGCTCTGAGGCACCGAGCGGACAATCTGGGCATCACTCACTGCCTGATCGGCGTTCGCGACAAGGGCGAAGCAATCGAGACACTGGCAGCAACACTGGGCATTCGCCCCGAAGAGTGTGCTGTGATGGGCGATGATGTGATCGATCTACCCATGCTCAACCGCGCCGGCGTCAGTGTGACCGTAGCCGACGCTCCCAGCCTGATCCAATCCCGGGTCGACTGGGTTACCCATCTCGGCGGTGGACAAGGTGCCGTACGTGAACTCATTGATCTGTTGATCGACGCACGGGACGCTTGGCCCACCGTGTTGGCCGACTACCAGTAACGCTACCGTCATGTCGTTCCAGCAAGTCGGACAATTCTTTATCGCCGTAGCGCTGTTCGCCCTGCTTGGGCTATTGGTTTGGAAAAACTATCTTGCGCCAAAGCAGGAAACGGCCACAACACCAGCCGTATTCGACCAACAATTCACCGACTTCACCGCTCGTCAGTTCAACCAGAATGGTGGACTCGAATGGACGGTCAGCGGCAGCCAATTCAATCATCTGACCGAAAACAAGGGCTACCGCTTCAATCAGGTCGAATGCCTGCTCGAAAGCAAAGAAAAAAACTCACCTCCATGGCGATTATCTGCACCGACAGGATCGGCTGACGAGCACTTGACTACAGTGGAACTGACCGGCGGCGTGGAAGGGCATCGTGCCCCCAGTGGGAACCAGGGTGCGTTGATTTTCGGCACCCGAACCATGACGATCCAGCCACAGGAACAAAAAGCCTCCAGCAATGACCCGACCCACCTTGCAGAGATGAATACCGATGGCCAGCCGCGCTGGACCAGCAACTCATCTGCATTCAACCTGAACTACAACACTCAGGTTTTTCAACAATCCGAGGTTCGCGATCACTATAATCGCCCGATACCGCCCCAAGACACGCCGGACAACAGCCAAGGAGCAAACCCCTGATGCACCGTTCTAAAGCCGATAACACTTTTTCGACCGGATGGACTTCCGCCTTGCTCTTCCTGGGGATCATGACCGGATTGATGACACCGGCAGCCTTTGCGGCCAAAGCCGACCGCAGCAAACCGATCGATGTGTCTGCGAATGAAAAAGTCACCGACTACAAACAAGGCACCAGCATTTACACGGGCAATGTGGTCATCAATCAGGGTAGCCTGCATGCCACCGGCGACAAGGCGACGCTCTATGTGCAAAACGGTCAACTCGTACGAGCCGTACTCGTTGGTAACCCGGCCACGTTCCAGGAACTGGACGACAAGGGCCAACTGGTCAAGGGCAGCGCGAACGACGCCAACTACCTTGCCCAACAACAAAAAATCATCCTGACCGGCAATGCCAAACTCGACCGTCAGGGTGACACACTCAGTTCGCAACAAATTACTTATGACATGAATGCCGAAGTTGTCAAAGCGGGTGGCAAGGCTGGTGGTGATCGCGTCCACGTCGTGATTCAGCCGCGCAGCAAAACCAACGCTCAGCCGCAAGACAGCAACTCTGCCGCCACACCGTCCACACAGACACCTGCGTCTCAACCCACTGATACGCCCACCAACCCATGAGTGCATTTTCAAACCCGCCCATTCTGGTTGCCGAATCACTCGTCAAACACTATGGCGCTCGTGCCGTGGTTCAAGGCGTATCTCTGGAGGTGAATGCGGGGGAAATCGTCGGACTGCTGGGACCGAACGGCGCAGGCAAAACCACCAGTTTCTACATGATCGTCGGGCTGGTAGCGGCCGATCAGGGACAAATCTGGCTGAACGGTCAGGATATCACCCTGATGCCAGTCAACCAACGCGCACAGATGGGACTCGGCTATCTGCCGCAGGAGGCATCTGTTTTCCGCAAACTCACCGTAGAGCAGAACATCCTCGGCGTACTGGAGTTACGGCGTGATCTGACCAGGGCACAACAACGACAAGAGTTGGAAGGACTGCTGCAGGAACTGCATATCCGTGCGATCCGACGCAGTACAGGCCAATCACTTTCGGGTGGTGAGCGTCGACGAGTTGAAATCGCACGCGCCCTGGCCGCCAACCCACGCATGATCTTGCTTGATGAACCGTTCGCCGGCGTTGACCCGATCTCGGTCATCGATATCCAACGCATTATTCACCACCTGAAAGCCCGTGGAATCGCCGTTCTGATCACCGATCACAATGTGCGGGAAACACTGGGCGTATGTGAACGGGCGTACATCGTCTCCGACGGTAAAATCCTCGCCGAAGGCAGCCCGCAGGACATTCTGGACAATCCACAGGTACGCGCCGTGTATCTGGGCGAACACTTCACACTATGATCGGTTCGACAGCCACACGGACACTGGTGGCGTTGGGACGATTTCAGTTAAACTGCATGACATGCTCATGACTATTTCTGACTGTTCGCATTCCATTTTACCCGCCCGATCTTCTGGTAAGAGGCGATGGTTGGGTGCGCCTGAACTGATTGGTGGTCACCGATGAAACCGGGACTGGAGCTTCGCCTCGGGCAAAGTCTGGCGATGACACCACAGTTGCAGCAATCCATCCGCTTGCTGCAACTTTCGACGCTCGAACTGTCACTGGAAATCCAGCAAGCCGTCGACACCAATCCCCTGTTGGAAATCGCCGAAACCGATGACTTCGGCGAGGGTAGTGATGCCTACAACGAGACCGGTGAAGCTGGAGCCAGCCCTGAAGCGGATTTTCAGGAAGACCCCAATGCAGTCGCAGGCGAGGCGCTACTGGCTCCTAACAACGAACTGACACCGGACGACCCCTTCACACTGGATACCCAGTGGGAAGACTATTACGAGGCCGATGGCAGCACCTCGTTCAGTGCATCCGAACAGAACTTTGACGACTACGACCCTTACGCGACCACTTCAAACGGCGTGGAATCCTTGCGGGATCATCTATTGAGCCAGATTCACCTGACTCACCTGACTCCTCGCGATACCGCTATAGCCACCGCCATCATCGAAGCGATCGACCCGACAGGTTACCTGGCCGATTCACTTGAAGACATCCAATCCATGCTCAGTGAAGAATGGCCGGACATCGACATCGAAGAGATCGGCACCATCCTGCATCTGGTGCAGTCACTCGATCCGGTCGGCGTTGGTGCTCGCGATCTGAATGAATCGCTCAGTCTGCAACTACGTCAAAAACCCGTCGACACACCTTATCTGGATATCGCGCTACAAATTTGCGAGCGGGATCTGATCGAAGCCATCGCGCAACGCGAGTACACCAAGGTACAACGAGCACTCGGCATCGACCAGGCTACGCTGGAAGGCGGCCTGCTTCTTCTGCAGGGGCTGAATCCGAGGCCAGGTGCGGATGTGGGTGCAGAAGCAGCCGACTACCTCATTCCAGATGTGATGGTAAGTCTGCGCAACAATGTTTGGCATGTGGATCTCAATCCGGAAATTGCCCCCAAGTTGCGCGTAAACCAGACCTACGCCCGCATGATCAACCGCAGCTCGCGCGGGGAAGATGCCAGCTACATTCGCAGCCATCTGCAGGAGGCGCGCTGGTTCATCAAGAGTCTGCGCAGCCGCAACGAAACGCTGCTCAATGTCGCTCGGGCAATTGTTGCACGGCAGACCGCCTTCTTCGAACAAGGCGAAACCGGCATGAAGCCGCTGGTTCTGCGCGAAATTGCCGAAGAGCTTTCTCTGCATGAATCCACGGTCAGCCGGGTAACCACCCAGAAATACATGCTGACCCCGCGTGGTACCTTCGAATTCAAGTATTTCTTTTCGAGCCATGTAGGCACTAGTGATGGCGGAGAGTGCTCAGCAACTGCCATTCGCGCCATGATCAAAAAACTGGTGAGTGAGGAAAATCCTCGTAAACCCTTGTCGGATGCAAAAATTGCCGACATGCTCATCGAACAAGGCATCGATGTCGCTAGGCGAACGATAGCCAAGTACCGCGAGGCAATGGGTATTGCCTCGTCCACTGACCGCAAACGCCTGATCTGAGGGCGAAAGGAGCATATGATGCAAATTGAAATCACCGGCCATCACGTAGATATCACTGACGCGCTGCGAGATTATATTCAGAATAAATTCAGCAAGCTCAAGCGGCATTTCGAGAAGGTGATCAATGTCCATGTCATCCTGACCGTTGAAAAGAACGTACAAAAAGCGGAAGCCACTCTGCATATGAGCGGGAATGATGTGCACGCAGAAGCTGAATCCCAGGATATGTATGCATCTGTTGACACGCTGATCGACAAACTCGATCGCCAGATCATGAAACACAAAGAAAAAACAACCGATCACCGTTAACTGAACAGTCATGGCCTGCCGAGGCAGGTGAACCCGATGGGCTGCAATCCGTTTACGCCAAGTAGATGTGATTGTTGGCCCATTTTTATTGTTGGAAGATAATGTCGCGCCGACAGAAGATAGGCTTGGTGGTGGTCAGATTCCCATCGACCAGAACCCTGAACAGACCACGAAGATTATGAGTGGGTCATTTGCTCCTTTAAGCGCCTTGTGGCCCCGAACTTAAAGCATAATATCCGCGAACTCCGGCACCGCCATTCAGATTAAACGTATGAAATACCGGAAATAAGGATGTCAGAGTTTTGTTTTAGGCGTATCCTCTGCCGCTTGTTTTTACACAACCTAACTCATTGGCATGAAAGCACGCTTCTTGAGAAAAGCCCCGATCACAGGTGATTCATGAATATCGCTGATTTATTTCCATTACAGCGAATTTTGATTGACGAGGTCTATCAAAGTCGCAAACGAGTACTGGAAGTACTTGCCGGACTGTTGGCTGATGACCAACTCGGCGGACAGGAGTCCACACGAATTTTCGAAATCCTGATCGAACGCGAACGCCTGGGCTGCACGGCCATCGGCAAGGGCATCGCCATCCCACATGGCAGAGACGCAGCCACCCTGCGTCCTCGCGGTGCCGTCATCCGTCTGACTGAAGGCATTGATTTCGGTGCGATGGATAATCAACCTGTTCGTTTGATCATCGGGCTGATCGTACCCACTGAATGCCCAGAAAATCATCTTGCGATTCTCGGCGTTCTTGCAGAGCATTTGTCCAATGAAGGCGATCTTGAAGCCATGATGCAGGCGCAAAGTCCTGAACGGATCCGAGGCCTTCTGATCGAATGGCTGAGTCCGCTCGCCATGCCTGACGAGTAATCGTCCATCACGACCACGCGCTGGATGCCATGACAATGCCCCACCCTCAAATTCTCCCACTTGAATTCGAAGCCACCGGGGCACACAACCATCCGGCCTACCAGCGACTGTTCAATCCCGATCTACGGTTTGATCGCTTCAACCCTTTGGAGCCGCAACCCATCGGCCTGTTGGATAAACTGCTCCGCATCGCCATCACGGCACGAAAAGAACCCTTACCGGATCAACCACTCACCTTCATCCTGACGGACTGCACTGCTGAAGAAGCGGCCGAATGGGTTCGACAACAACCCGCGTCCAACTCGACCTTTCTTCACACCACACAGGATGCCTCAGCCGTAACGGCTTGGCTCTTTGCCGAGCGACGCCAACAGAATCGGCAATGGCAACACGGTGTGTTCATGGAAGTGGCCGGTTCCGGCGTGTTGATCACCGGCGAGTCGGGAATCGGGAAAAGCGAACTGGCACTTGAGCTCTTATCGCGCGGACACCGGCTGATCGCTGACGACGCTCCCTACTTCATCCGGGGACATCAGGGCATTGAAGGACATTGTCCGGATAACATTCAGGACCTGCTGGAAGTACGCGGCCTCGGCATCATCAACGTCCGTTCACTTTTTGGCGACAATGCGCTCAAGCCCCACAAGAACCTACGATTGCTGATCGAGCTGTACGCGGCAGATCACAAAAACATACACGCCGATGACCGACTGCGCGGTGAGCGTGGACAAATCATGATCTGCCAGGAAATGATCCCGCTGTTCCGCTTGCCGATTGCACCCGGTAGAAACATTGCCGTATTTGTCGAAACGGTCGTCCGGCAGCATAATCTGGAACGTACCGGCAACGATTCAGCCAGGCCGGGCCGAATCCCCGTAGCGTAGTCCCCGGAGCCCCATGAACGACAAGATCAAATCGACCCGAGAGACCCCGGCTTGAATACCCTGGTAACGAACAAACAACGAGAGCCGAATCAATCGGCCATGGTGATGATCGTGACCGGCCAATCGGGTTCGGGCAAATCGGTCGCCCTGGCATCGCTTGAGGACGCCGGTTTCTACTGTATCGATAACCTGCCACCCGAATTGCTGGACAATCTACTTCAGATTTACCAGCACGGGGACATCCAGGCGCGCGGTATTGCCATCAGTATTGATGCGCGCTCGCCAGAAGCCGCGTTACACCATCTGCCGCAACGAATCGAGAAACTGAAATCAAACTACCCACAGTTGCCGATTCAGAGCCTCTTTCTTGAGGCCAGCGAAGCCCGCATCGTGGCCCGTTTCAGCGAAACCCGGCGCCGCCACCCGCTCTCCAACCGAATTGAAAATCTGGTCGAAGCCATCAGCCAGGAAACGGAGCTGTTACTGCCCATGCGCGCGCAGGCAGATCTGATCATCGATACCAGTCACACGACCATACATCAGTTCAGGGAAGATATTTCCCGTCGGGTCATCGGACGTGATCCGTCCGGCCCGACTATTTTGCTTCAGTCGTTCGGGTTCAAGCATGGCATCCCGCTGGATAGCGACTTTCTTTTTGATATCAGGTATCTGCCAAATCCACACTGGGTTCCCGAACTGCGCCCCTTTCACGGCAATGATCGCGTGGTGATCGATTATCTGGAACAACACCCGATCACCCACAAGACCCGCGGGTATCTCCGGGACTTTCTGAGCAACACGCTTAGCGAACTGATGCGCACCGATCGCAGCTACGTCACCTGCTCGATCGGCTGCACCGGCGGCAAGCATCGTTCGGTCTATCTGGTCGAACATTTGTTTGAAGACTTGCACCCGCGCTTCCCTCACCTCATCATCCGGCATCGTGATTTAGAATCGGAGCGAAAATGACCGTTGGAATTTTATTGATCTGTCACAACCACATTGGTGCGCAGCTGCTGGAAACAGCGACTGACATGATGGAAGTAGCCCCCATCCCGGCAGGCAACCTGAGCGTTCTGCAGGATGATGACCCCATCGAATTGCTGAGTCGTGCGCGCAAAAGAGTGGCGGATCTCGATCAGGGCGATGGCGTGCTGGTGCTTACCGATATGTACGGTTCGACGCCATCCAACATTGCCCATCGACTCAAAGAGAAAAATCGCGTTCGTGTCATATCCGGCGTCAATCTACCGATGGTCGTACGGGCGATGAACTACCCCCAACTCAATCTGGCCGACATGACCGAGCGTGTGGCTTCCGGTGGCCGCGAAGGCATCATCGAAGGTGATGCGGCCTGATGCGTACAGAGTCGATAGAAATCATCAACAAACTTGGCCTGCATGCACGAGCTGCGGCCAAATTCTCCACCCTCGCCTCGCAGTTCGAATGCCAAATCCAGGTGGAGCATCTGGGTAGGGTGGTCAATGGCAAGTCCATCATGGGGCTGATGATGCTGGCCGCCGCCCGTGGCATGACCATCGAGATCAGAGCCGATGGTGAAGACGAACATGCCGCCATGGAAGCACTGAATCAACTGATCGCCCAGCGCTTCGGCGAACCGGAATAAAACACTTACCCCTGAATCAATCTTTCTGGTAGCAAGGCGTGTTGCAAAGCGCGTGGCACCGGATTCGGCTCCCCGCAACACTGAGCCGCCAATACTTCCGCCAGCAACGGACACCAGGTCAGGCCTCTCGAGCCGTGACCGGTATTGACCATCAACCCGGGCTGCCCAGGCACCGCACCGATAATCGGCAACCGATCCCGGCTTGTTGCACGAAGTGAAACTCGCCCCTGAACTTGAGCCGTGTTGGCCACCACCCCCTGAATCAGATCCGGAGATAATGCGGCCAGTCGCTCCTGATTTTCCATTCGCTCTTCCGTACGCCATGCCAAGTCCTGATCACCTGGCTTGAAGCTGGCACCGAATATCCTGCGTCCACCGGGCAGGTCCAGCATATAACCCTCCCGCATCACCGGCACCTTGCTGTACGAATCCTCAAACGCAGGAGAGTCGGTTCGATTGATCCAATCCACCTGCCCACGGCAGGCCGTCAGCGCGGACGAAAATTCCGGCAGCAGAGACGAAACAGCCCCCGCATTCGCCAACACGACACAAGACGACGAAAACAGCACGTCGCCCGAAGCCGAATAACCGAACCAGAAGCCATCCTCGAAGCGCAGATCGGCGACTAGCGTGTTCATGCGAAGGGATATTCCGAGATGAGACTGCAAGGCCTGCAACCAGTCGCGCGGGGATACCCATCCGGCAGAAGCGAAAAACCAACCCGGTTCGGTCACCCGTATACCCGCTCTGTCTGACAAGGCTGATGGATCAAGCCATTGGGCAAATTCCGGCGCATATCCCTGTTCTTGCGCAATCTGCTGCTGACGCTGTGCATGAATATCGTCACGGGCAAGCTGCACGACACCATCAAATGCGGCGGGTACGGCGAATCCCACCTGCTGCAAACGTTTGATCTGTTCCCGCGCGAATCCCAACCCCATTTGGGTCAACTGGGTAGCGGCATGGCAATCCCGACTCAACAGTGGCGACATCACACCCGCTGGATTACCTGAAGCACCACTGCCGAGTGTGGCCGCAGCATCGATTACCGTCACGTCAACCCGTCTTCGAGCCAAGGCATACGCCGTGGTCAGCCCCGCCACGCCTGCACCGATCACCACCGCCGATTTTGGCGGCTCATCCCGATACGGCTTGCGACTGCGCATCATGGGGCGCCTTACCGCCACCAATCGGTGTTTCTTCTGACCAAAACCGGGGGCTTTTGCCACAAGGAAACCCGCGGCGGCGAGCCCTTCCGCCACGGCGTTGGCCGATGAATACGTAGCGACTCTGGCCTCATCCGCGGCCAAGCGGGCCAAAGACCGGAACACGTGCGGTGACCACATGGCGTCGTTCAGGCGCGGGCTGAACCCGTCCAGATAGAAGGCATGAAACGGCGCTTCCAGTTGCTTCAATGCCCAATCGACATCACCGAACACCAGTGTCATGACGACACGACCACCGGACAGGAATCGGCGGTGGAATCCCGGCACGGGATCAGGCCATTGTTCGGCCAGTTCGACCGCGAGCGGCGCCAATTCGGGCCATTGCGTGGCCAACTTCAGAAAATCGGCTCGGGACCACGGATGCTTTTCAATCGAATAGAAGAACAAGCCGGGCTTAGCCCCGTGCGTGGGCCCCGGTTCGGGCGCTTCTTGCAGAAAGGATGCCCAGGTCGTCAGAAAGCTCAACCCGGTACCAAAGCCCAATTCCAATACGTGGGTCGGTGTTCCGGCCGCAAATCGCGCGGGCAACGCACACCCTTCGAGAAAGACAGCTTTCTTCTCCTCCAGTCCACCCGCCGCCGAATAATAGATATCGCCATATTCGGGAGAGAACGGACTGCCATCGCTGCGCCATTGCACATCGGCCCATGAAATAGCGCAGGTAGGAGTTGTCATAAAATCAAACCAAACAGTGGGTTGTGCATACAAACGGCCCGGAAAGCGACCGGAAATGGTGGATTTCGGGCCAAACGATGGGCCGAAAATCGGAACAGAGCGTGATCGGGCTGCTAAAATCCGCCCATCTTAAATGACTCTGGTTAGATTGACCGAAGGACAAACGCATGTGCGGAATTTGTGGCTGGCTGGCTGCGCCCGGCACGCGACCCGATTTAGGGGCCGTGCGGCGCATGATGGATCGTCTGGAACGACGTGGCCCCGACCATGAGGGGAGTTTTTCCGATGGTCCACTGGCACTGGGGCATCGCCGCCTGTCGATTCTGGATTTGAGCTTCCACGGCGCCCAACCCATGATCGACCGGGAGAATGGCCTGGCGCTGGCCTTCAACGGCACGATCTACAACCACCCGGAATTGCGGCAGGAACTGCGCGCGCTGGGGCACCACTTTGCTTCCACGGGTGATACCGAGGTCATTCTCAAAGCATTTGCACAATGGGGGACGGATTGCGTTACCCATTTGACGGGTATGTTCGCCTTTGCCGTTTGGGACCTGAAGACCGGCGCCCTGTTTCTGGCGCGCGACCGGCTGGGCATCAAGCCGCTGTACTACACCGAAGACCCGGCCAATCCTGCCGCGCCAATCCGCTTCGCTTCCAGCCTGCCCGCCCTGCTCGCCGGCGGTTCGGTCAATACCGAATTCGATCCGATCGCGCTGCACCACCAGTTCACCCTGCACGGGTCGGTGCCCGCACCCCACACGATACTCAAGGGCGTGCGTAAATTGCCCCCTGGCCATAGCCTGCTGATTGATGCGGAGGGAAAGAAAACGCTCCAGCGTTACTGGCAGATCGACGCGACGGAGCGTCACGATCTGGATGCGCAGCAATGGCAGGAACAGATTCACGCTGGCCTGCTCAAGGCCGTGAAGCGACGCCTGGACATCAGCGATGTGCCGGTGGGCGTGCTGCTTTCCGGCGGTTTGGATTCCTCCCTGATCGTGGCGTTGGCGCACGAAGCGGGCATCGCACCGCAAACCTTCACCATCGGTTTTGAAGATCAGCCGGAAGAAAAAGGCAGCGAATTCGAATTCTCGGACCCGGTCGCCGAACGCTATCAGACCAAACACCACCGCTTTCACATTCCAAACAGTCAGGTACTGGAACGACTGCCGGAAGCCGTCGCGCAAATGAGCGAGCCGATGTTCGCGCAAGATGCGGTGGCGTTTTATCTGCTGTCGGAACAGGTTTCACGCGAGGTCAAAGTCGTTCTCAGCGGTCAGGGCGCCGATGAAGTATTCGGCGGCTATTTCTGGTACCCGCAAATGGCTCAGGCCAGTGGCGATGATCTGTCCCGGTTCGCGCCCTTCTATTTCGACCGCGACCATGAGGAACTCATGTCGCTGGTCACGGCGCCCTTCCGTGGCGAAGACCACACGAGCCGACGCATCCGCCATGATTTATCCGCTATTCGTGGCGACAACTACATCAACCGCGTACTGGGCTTGGATGTCAGCACGCTGATTGTGGATGACCCCGTCAAACGCGTCGACAACATGACGATGGCCTGGGGCCTTGAGGCGCGGGTGCCGTTTCTCGACCACGAACTGGTCGAATTGGCCATGCAAATGCCAGCGGCACACAAGCTTGATCTGGAGGGGAAAGGTATTCTGAAGCGCATAGCACGCGGTCGAATCCCGGATGCGGTCATCGACCGACCCAAGGGCTATTTTCCGGTTCCGGCTCTGAAATTCGTGCGCGGTCCGTTTCTTGAGTTCATGCGCGATATTCTGAGTTCGCCCACGGCACAGGCCCGGGGACTCTTCGAACCGGCCTATGTGAACCGATTGCTGGCCGAGCCCGATCAGCATTTCACCCGACTCCAGGGGGCAAAACTCTGGCATCTGGCCGTGTTCGAACTGTGGCTGCAGCAGAATCAAATATGAGGGCATCAAGCGGGGGCAAGCAGGACAAAAGGCATCAACCCAACCCGCTTCCTCTGTTGATCACCCGCCTTCCCGAGGGCTAGACCATTCCCAATATTACTTCGACAACTCGATCTTTGCAGGCAATCCCGCGATCCAGTCCTTCTCCGGTTTGATCTGCACTTGCAGGCGGTAATTCATACCTCCGTCCTGATTCTTCTGCGGGTCGCTGACGAGCCCGACCAATTGCCCCTGAACACTGGACTGACCAACCAACACGTTCAGTTTCTGCCCGAGGGACAGCTGCGCCGCCACACCGGGAGAAGCATATGCCTCGGCCAGCATTTGATCCGCACGGGCAATGCGCAACAGGACGGGGGCATTCAGTTCACTGGAAACTGTTTCACCCACCGCCGTGTCGACACTCAAAATCCGGGCGGGATACGGTGCAGTCAGTGTCGTTCTACCCAATTCCCACTGCCGCAAATCTGCCTTGGCACGGGCTTCATTCAAACTGGCCTGAGCCTGCTCCTGCTTGATCAGCGCTTCCTGGCGTTCGGATTCCGAAGCCACGGTACGGTCGTAGAGTTGCTGGGTTCGCTCTGCGTCGCGCTTGGCCTCGGCCGCTGCTCGAACCAATCCCGATCGTATCGCCACTGCGGCGGCCAACTTGTCGGAGAAAGGCTTGCGATCCAGTCGGAGCAATACGGCACCCTTTTCGACCTGTTGCCCGGGTTGAACCGGGATTTCTGTCACAACACCGGATACCGGGGTGGAAAGCCGGGTTACCTCGGCCCACGCCAGGTGACCATCCAGGGTCTGCGGTTCATCCACAGCAAAAGCGGGGCTAACCGCTCCGACAAGTGACAACCCCAAGATCAGGGCAGGGATTGCTTTAGCCACGGCCCGACCTGTTGTTTCGCTCGACATGTAATGTACGTTCATTTTTTTGGCTCCGCTGAGACAGATGGCGACGAGGTGAAAATCGAATCGATGGGTTGCCCTTGCATACTTGCCAGCTCTGCCCAGTAAGTCGCTAGTGCAAAGGTTGTCCGCATCCGTTCCAACTGCGCGGCTGATTCCTCTACCATCGCATCGCCGAGATCGGTCGCTTTCTCCATCTGGTACAAGGTTTGTTTCCGGGTGAAGTTGAGATCGGAATAATTCTCCAAGGCCTTGACGCGACTCAAGGCTGCCTTGCGATAGACGTCAATCATTTCAAGGACATTAGTCACCTGATCACGCAGATCGGCCTCACGCGCCGCAATCTGCGCGGAAAGCCGCATTCTGTCGGCCTGTGCCTTGCCGATTTTCGAATCCCGCAGACGTCCGTCATACAGCGGAAAGTCGATATACACCCCCGCCTGGAACGGGTCGCGCGAACCCAGTTCCCTCTGGTAGTAATCACCATTGACTTGCGCGTAGATGGTTGGCGCATTGTGGTCTCGCGCGGCCTGCAATGATTGCTCGGCAGCGTCGTAACGAGCATGCAACGCCTGAAGCCCGGGATCATCGGTCAGCGCCCGTTTCATTGCCTCATCCGAGGCGGGGGGAGTACGTGCGAACAGAGCCGTCAATTTCGGCGCCACCAGTTTGGAGGGAATCTGCTGAGGCGTACCCATGAGCTCAGCCAGTTTTCTACGACTGATTCGACGCTCGGCATCGGCTTTGGCGCGTGCAAGGAGGACGTCCTCATATTCCCGCTGCAAGCTTGCCAGATCGTAATCGGACGCCATACCCAGCTCCTTTCGATCCTTGGCCTTATCGAAACGCACGTACACGATAGCCATTTTTTCGTTCAGCGTGGTGTAGGTCTGATCAGCCAGCAACACACCGAAGAACGCTTTCAGAATGGCGAGGCGCTGCGCCTGCTCAACGCTGAAAAGTTGCAACTGTGCACCGGTGACTCCCGACTTAGCCGCATCGGCACGCAGGGACTGACGCCCAAAGTCGAACAGCCGCTGCCGCGCGCTGATGCCCAGTGCGTTGTCGTATTTCACATTGGGATCGGTTGCAGCATTGCTGGGCTGGATGTAACGCAATCGCCCCTCGACGGAGATGGTCGGGTCGTACCAACTTTGCACTTCCTGCTGATTCGCCTTGGCACCGAGCAGATCTGCCTCTGCGCCCATCACGCCATATTGCTGCTGCAACGGCGCACTCAAGGCGGCCTGCAAAGTGAGGGGCGATTCGCCCCCGTCGTCCGCCTGCACGACGCCACTCATCATACCCAAGCAAACAGCCGCCCAAATCACCACAGTGGGTCGCAAAATCATAGAAATCCGTCCTTACAATTAACGCTTAATCGGTCCAATGACAGTCAAGACGGAAAACGTTACTCGCTGTGCTCCTTGCGATATTTGAAGAAGTTCATGCCCGGTTGTTTGTATGCACCGCTGGTCACGAACTCGGCCAGGGTCAGAAACTCTTTGGCAGAGCGAGTCGGGCCGGTGAACAGGGTAGCAACCTTGCCATCCGTATCAATGAAAGCCATGACTGGCGTAGCGCGGACACGGAACTGCTTGAATGCGAAATCTTTTTGCGAAATCGATTTGCCCTGGAAATCCGTCATCATCACATCGCCCTCGATATCGATTGAAGCGGTGATGAAATGTTTTTTCATGAACGCCATGACGTCCGGATCCGTGAATACGGTCGTTTCCATGCGATGGCAAAACGGGCAATCGGCCATTTGGAAGAACAGGAACACGCCGGTTTTGCCATCGGCCTTGGCCTGTTTGAGATCGGCGGGCATATCGAAGAAGGAGTCATCCCAGAAACCATCGGCATGTGCCGCCGGAAGCCAAAAAGCCGAACTCAGGAAACACAGACCCAACAACAAGGCTGCCATCAACTGGCGGCTCATGGCAACAAAACCGGCCGACACATTGATCACCGGTTGGTCGGCTCCTTCAAAAGTATTGTTCATGCGCATACTCCTCATCTCTCAGTTGACCCCGATCTTTGCGCCGGGTTTGATTCATTCAGGAATTATTCTTGATCATCCGCAGTAGTTCTTGCCCCGTGATGGCACCAACGTGTCGCGCCACCAACTCACCCTGAGGGTTGACCAGAAATGTGGTCGGAATCCCGGGGATATTTCCAAAAACAGCCAGCGCCTGTGGATTCATCTTGAATATCGGGTAACCGATATTGTTGGCATCGGCGAAAAGAGCCAACTCATCCGGTGACTCGGCCGTGTCGACACTCAATCCCCATATCCTGATGTGATTCTTTGAATGCTCACGAGCAAACGCTGCCAATTCCGGTAATTCCTTGCGACATGGCGGACACCAGGTAGCCCAGATATTGATGACGACCCAGTTCCCATGCTCGTTACTCAGTATGTGTGTCTTGCCATTGACATCCTTGGCAGAAAACTCGAAGGGTGCTGAAAATACGGGCGATGCCAGCACCAGAAGTAACAAACCACCCAGTACACGTCGCCACACTGACGCAAACATAATCTCAACCGTAAACCAAGTGCTTTGGCGCATATTTTTCTCTCAAATAGTGTGTTGTCTAGGTGACTTCGCGACTCGCAAGCCGCCCATCGGCGTGAAAGCGAATCGGATTCCATATCACTCGATGAAAATGTTTTCCATGCGAGGTCGGCAACCGGCCCCAAATTGGATATTATGGCAGGCCTTTTGTCCGCGACACGTGCAAGTTTGCGCATCGGCCACAACAGCAAACTGTCCAGGCAAGAAAGTCACTACGTCTCCCACTTTCAATTTCAGGAACATCCGTCAAGCATGACCGACATCCTCATTCTTTATTATAGCCGTTACGGCGCCACAGCACGCCTCGCCCACCAGGCCGCCCGAGGCATCGAACAAGTGGAAGGCATGCAAGCCCGAATTCGTCGCATCCCGGCGATAGCGGATACTAACGGCAACGTACCAGAATCTGCACCGGACGAACCAACAGTCGTCACGCCACAGGACTTCGAAGAGTGCGCAGGTTTGCTGCTGGGCAGCCCTACTTATTTCGGCGGCATGGCGGCACCTGTCAAGCACCTGATAGACGACACCAGCCGCCAATGGTTCAAAGGCACACTGACCGGCAAGCCTGCAGGCGTATTTACCTCAACCGGCTCCATGCACGGTGGGCAGGAGACTGTTTTGCTTTCGATGATTGTCCCGCTATTGCACCACGGTATGCTCATCGTCGGGATTCCCTATGCAGAGCAGGCCCTGGCTCATACCCAGACCGGCGGCACCCCATACGGTGCCAGCCATACCGCTGGCAATAACCGCCCTCTGAGCCAGGAAGAGCGCCATCTCACTCAGGCACTCGGTCAACGCGTGGCGGAAGTGGCGAAGTCGCTCGAGGCATCGAAGTCCTAAGTGGCTCCCGGTCGACTTCGCCTGCTGCGCGGCCTCATCATCGCCGCGCAACCATTGATCGTACTGACTTACCTCGGCATGGCATTCGGGGGCAGTGACATGGCTCGGCCGCAAGGTTCCTGGTTAATCGTGCTGATCCTGCCTGCCCTGTTCTCATTACCGGGGATGTGGTTAGGCCGCTATCGCGCGTTTGTCTGGGCGGCACTGTTCGACCTGTTCTACCTGATGATTGCCATGACAGACGCATGGAGCAGTCCTAACGACCGAGGATTCAATCTCGCCATCGTGGCGTTTTCCCTCATGGGTTTCATCGCGGCTTGGATTCAGGGTATCGTTTTGCGCCGACAGTCCAAACGACAAGCCAGATAACCGTCCCGGTTCGCCAGTAAAAGCCCAGCAAATCATCTGAAATTTTGATTAAGATGTGCTCAGCAGATTCCTGCTCACACTTAAATGAAGGACACCACCTCATGATTCGCAAATGCCTGTTTCCCGCCGCCGGTTACGGTACCCGCTTTCTACCTGCGACCAAAGTCATGCCCAAGGAAATGTTGCCAATCCTCGACCGGCCATTGATCCAGTATGGCGTTGAAGAAGCCAGGGAAGCCGGCATCAAGAACATGGCCATCGTCACCGGGCGAGGCAAGCGGGCACTGGAAGATCACTTTGATGTCAACTATGAACTCGAGCATCAGATTCGCGGCACATCCAAGGCCAGTCTGCTCGCCAGCATTGATGATCTCATTGAAAACTGCACGTTTTCCTACACCCGTCAGATCAGCATGTTGGGACTTGGTCACGCCATCCTCACCGGCGAACCCCTGATCGGTAACGAACCCTTCGCTGTCGTGCTGGCTGATGACCTCTGCGTGGGCAGCCCCAAAGGTGTACTGAGCCAGATGGTCGAAATTTACGAGCGTCACCAATGCAGCGTGGTGGCCGTTGAAGAAGTACCGATGACCGAAGTACACAAATACGGTGTGATAGCCGGAACACCGATCGACGAAGATACCCTTCAGGTTACCCAGATGATCGAAAAACCGGCAGCCAATCAGGCACCTAGCAATCTGGCCATCATCGGACGATACATCCTCACACCCGACATTTTCGATATTCTCGAAGCGACCCAGGCCGGTGCCGGCGGTGAAATCCAACTCACCGATGCCTTGCGCACCCAGGCAGAACAAGGCAAAGTCATTGCTTATAAGTTCAAGGGGCAACGTTTTGACTGCGGTAGCCCCTCGGGTTTTGTGGCTGCAACCAATCATTTTTACCATCTGAGCCGTCGTTGAAACCGGCATTTACCCTGAGGGCGCTAACGAATGCAAGTGACTGAGAACAAAGTAGTATCAATCGAATACACACTGAAAAACAATCAAGGTGAGGTGCTGGACAGCTCCGTAGGCCATGATCCGCTGGCTTATTTGCATGGCCACCACAACATCATTTCCGGGCTGGAAAATGCACTGGCCGGAAAAAGTGTCGGTGATGAGTTCTCCGTCGAAATCCCCCCGGAAGAAGCATACGGTCTTCGTGATGAAAGCATGACTCAGGTCGTGCCTCGCCACCTGTTCCAAGGGGTTGATGAAATTCTTCCTGGCATGAAGTTCCACGCCGAAGCCGAACATGGCGTAAACGTCGTGACCGTTATCGACGTGAAAGGCGATCAGGTTCACTTGGATGCCAACCACGAACTGGCAGGCGAAACCCTGCACTTCGATGTCGTAGTCAAAGATATCCGCGATGCAACGGCTGAAGAAATCGAACACGGCCATGCACACGGTCCGGACGGACATCACCACCACTGAGTGGGTTTGCCCGCTCGTCTGCAATAGCGACAAAAAAACCCCGGATTCTACTCCGGGGTTTTTTATGCGTTCGTTCCGCTCAAAACGGTCGGAATGAACGTGGATAAATATCAGTCGGCCCGAATCACATGACTGTAGAGGTACGCTCCTGAACCACCCGGCCTTGATCCCCCCTGTCGGCATCACCGCCAACAGGACTATCGCCCCAGATATCCTCAAAGGCGATGAACACACTGGTAATCATCAACGGCAACAGCAGGATGAGACTCAACATCAGCGTGATTGGTACGGTCAAAAACAGAATGAACAGCACCAGCGCATAAACCAGAAATGCCGACCAATTGCGTCCAACGGCACTGAAGCTCTGCGAAAGAGCCGAACGCAACGTCTCGCCACGCAGCACGATCAACGGGACGGCAAAAAAAGTCGCCATGCTGTAAGCCACCGAGGCGATCAATACCCCAATCCAAAGCACCCAGGCATCCGGATTCATCAGATAAGGGATCAAAAAGCGCATCCGCTGCTCGTCCGTCGCCGTCAAATCAGTCAGCACCGAATGATCAACTCCAGATAACTTGACGGTCACGAAGGTGGCCAAGACCAGCAACAACGCCAATGAAAAAGCGATGGAGACGAAACCCAACCAGAGCAGTGCTTTTCTCGGGGCGGGATCCTTGAACACGGAAAACAGCAAATCAAAGGAGATCGGCTGTTCGGCTGCCAGTGGTTCGATGCGCGACCGCAATTCGATCTCCCGCACCCGTTGTAGCACCACATACACACCGCCAGCCAAGAACGGTGCCAGGATCGGCGTGATGACGTTTCCTATCAACGGAATCATGCTGGCAACGAACAACAGGACGTACATCAACATTACCGTCCCGAGGACAAGGCCGAATCTTGGTCTTATCAAACGCCACGCTTCCTTGACCCACTGCCATCCTCTGCCCGCATTCACACGTCGCATATGTCCTCACCTATTCTGTGGTTTTAAGCGCCCGCACCAAAAAATTTGGCAAGCAAGTGCGGCTAGGATAGCCTAACCGCCTCAATTTAATGCAGCTTCAATTCAGGTTTATTTATGTTCAAGGCGATTTTATTCGATGTAGACGGCACGCTCGCGGAAACTGAACGCGATGGTCACAGGGTAGCATTCAACCGCGCTTTTACCGAGGCGGGACTGGACTGGGACTGGGACGTGGCGCTGTATGGCGAACTACTGGCCGTAACCGGTGGCAAGGAACGAATTCGCTTTTTCATTGATGAATACCAACCTGAATACCCAACTCAGTCGGATGAAGCAGCCTGGATAGCAGGTTTGCACAAAGCGAAGACCAAGCATTACCTGGAACTGCTCGCTCAAGGTGCGATTCCGCTGCGTCCCGGTGTACGACGCCTGCTTGACGAAGCGCGTGCTCAAGGGTTGCGTCTGGCCATTTCCACGACAACCACACCCGAGAACGTGACCGGACTGCTCGAAGCAACATTGGGCAAGGAATCCCTGGACTGGTTTGAAGTCATCGCTGCTGGCGACATTGTGCCGAAGAAGAAACCGGCTGGTGATATCTATGTATATGCACTCGAAGCGATGAATCTGCGACCCGAGGAATGCCTGGCTGTTGAAGATTCAGCCAACGGTGTCCTCTCGGCACTGGACGCAGGGCTCCCCGTACTGGTCACAGACAACGCCTATACGAAAGAAGATGAATTCAATGGTGCCCTGGCTGTGCTGAGTGATCTGGGCGAGCCTGGGCAACCTGTTGCCGTCCGTTCAGGGTCAGCGCCTCAATCGGGTTATGTTGATTGTGCTTATCTACACAGTCTTGCTCCTACTGCCTGAACCTCGCGTGAAATACCGCACTGACAAGCACAGGTTTCACAGCTACACTCGTCCGTGAACTTGAATTACTTGGGAATACTATGACTGCAAGCCATTCGCCAGAAGCCAATACCTTTGCCTATGATCAATTCATCAATGAATTTGAAGAGGTCACCTATTGGCATTTTGCGTGGTACAGCCAGATCATGGCTGCCTTGCTGTTTGATCAGAGCAAGCACATTCAAGGGCATCACGACTGCAAATTCGGGCAATTTCTGGACCGCACGGAAATTCCTCCTGCCCTCAAAGTTGAATTTGACGCTGTACGCAACCTGCACAAACAGATGCACGAATCGGCGAGCGCACTGATCGCAAGCCGTAACGACAGCAAGGAAGTGGAAGAGGAAATTTTCCAGGAATTCTCGGAACTGCAGAGCCTGTTTGCGGCCGCCTGCAATGCGCTGTTACGTGCTGCCATTACACGTTTTGCCAAGCAATCGTAATGTCACGGATTCACACCCAGTTGGTTGAAGTCCAGCCTGCTACCAACTGATTCCCGGGCGCCAGATCAACTGGCGTTTTTATTGCCCGCCGCAAGACCGCCTCAAGAGGGTCCGGCACTTTAACGAGCCAGAACCTTCATGGAAAAAAACATCGACGAAATACGCGCCCGCATTCGCGGCCTGCAGGAAGAGCTCGAGGCTGAATACCTCAAGTCCATCGAAGCGTTCGAGGAAAAACGCACCCATCTGGCAGAAGAGTTTCAGCAGCAACAGAAGCGCTACAAAACAGGGCTACTGCAATTTCTCATCAAGACAAAACCGCTGACGATGCTCACTGCGCCGGTGATTTATCTCGGCTGGATTCCTTTTTTTCTTCTCGACTTATTTGTCACGCTCTATCAGAGCATTTGCTTTCCGGTTTACGGCATCCCCAAGGCACGCCGTTCGGATTACCTCATCTTCGGGCGCGAGGACTTGCCCTACCTGAATCTGATTGAAAAGTTCAACTGCCTGTATTGCTCTTATGGCAATGGCGTCGCAGCCTACGCACGCGAGGTCGCTGCCCGAACGGAACAATACTGGTGCCCGATCAAATACGCCCGGCGGATTCGTTCCGCTCACGACCGATATCCCGAGTTTTTCGATTATGGCGATGCGGAAGCCTACACAAAGGGCCTGGCCCGTTTGCGGCAATCCTATGAAGAAGAGAAGCTCAAGTGAGCTGAATTGAACTCAGGGAAACAGTACCGAGCGAACGAAAGGAATCGTCAATTTACGCTGCGCGCTCAATGAGGCGTGATCGAGATCCTGAATGATTCTGAGCAGGCTGCCCAGATCTCTCGGGCTGCGCTGAAGCAGATAGACGGCACTTTCGAATGGCAGATCGAATCCACGCTCCTGAGCCTTGCGCCTCAACAACTCGATCTTTTCCGCTTCATTCGGCGACTGGATCAGCATCGTGATACCCCAGCCCAGACGCGACAACAAATCAGGTAACCGGAATCCGCACGCGGCAGGCGGAAGACTGGCCGTCATCAACAAGGGGATTTCCTGCTCACGCAAGCGGTTGATGAGATCGAACAACAGGAATTCGCCCTGATCATCGCCAGCCAGCGCGTCTACATTATCCAGAACCAGCAGGTCGATCTGTGACAGATTCATATGATCGAGGTGAGTCGGATTCCTCTTCACGTCAACATAAGCGGCGGATCGCCCCTGCGGCCCTGCATAGAAACAAGCTGCCTGGGCCAAATGGGTCTTGCCGCTGTTCTCAGCGCCATGAATGAATAACTGAGCTTCTCCCCGCCCGAGCGCGAGCTGAGTGATCAAGGCTCGCAAAAGCAGGTTTTCACCACCGATGAACCCGTCTAGCGAATGCGGCGCGTTAAGCGCCAGATCCAACGGTATCTGCTGCATCTTTCCTGAAGCGTTCGTAGGGGGGCGTTCAGCAGCGTTTTCCAGCATAGACGAAGGGGTCACTCTGATTTTTCCGCCACGGCATCCTTCAACGGAGCCAACAGTACCTTGACCTTATCCGCATCCTGATAGAACGGGCTTTCGCGGTACCGTTTCAACGCATGGCGCCCAAGCACGACAAGAATGGCCGATACCGGCAGCGCAAGCAGCACACCGAAGAATCCGAACAACATGCCACCCGCCATCACGGCAAAAATGACGCCCACCGGATGCAAACCGATACGCTCACCGACGAAACGCGGCTGCCAGAGGATACTTTCCAGGGTTTGCCCGATACCGAAGACCAACAGCACCCAAAGTAATGGCGTGAACTCGCCCGTCTGAATATACATCGCGATCAAAGCGGTCGTGATGCCAATGACATTACCCAGATAGGGGACGAAGCTGAGCATCCCCGCCGCCATGCCGATGACCACGCCGGTTTCCAGGCCCACTACGGTCAGGCCGATAGCATAGGTAATGCCGTTCGCGAGCATGACGGACAATTGCCCCCGCAGGAAACCACCCAGCATCTGGTTGGATTCCTGCGCCAATGCCACCCATTGCGGTTCCTGTTGGCGCGGCATCAGGTCCTGTATTTTCTGGAGTAAATGCGGCCAGTCACGCAACAGGTAAAAGCCGATCACGGGGATCAGGATCAGATTCATCATGGAAATGACGACAGCACTACCATTGCCGAATACGACGGTAGCACTCTTCGCCAGCACACTGCCGATTTCCTGCGCGTGCTGAACCGTGAGCTGCGTCATCGAATTCAGATTGATGTCGAGACCCAACTTAGCGTTAAGGTAGGGAACCAGTTGATCCTGGAGCATCGCAAGCAGTTTCGGAAATACGGAAATCAGTTTGACGGCCTGATCGATTACCACAGGCACCAACGCCAATACCGCCAGTACCATCACAAGCAGAATGACGAAAAAGACCACCGTGGTGCCCAATGTCCGGTTGATCTTCCAGCCGACCATCCGAGTAACCAGAGGGTCGAACAGATAAGCCAGAACCACACCGGCCAGAAACGGGGTCAGAATGGGCGACAGCAGATACACGATGTACGTCATCAACGCCAGACCACCAATCACAATCCAACGCATGTGCTGACTCCTTCCCTTAACCCATTGCCTGATGTTCAGCATGAACGATCGTTCGTCCCGACTGGTATTGAGCCAGAATTTTAACAGCAAACCGTGGTGATATCGGCATGAAGTAAGCCCAGTCGGCTAGACTACGACTGGGTTGGTCTAATTGATCAAAGTATCGAGTCCATGACATCGACTTAAGGAATTTCAAGGATTGTTTGATGGCGACCACTGCGAAAATCCGCTTGAGACCCAACAAGATAGGCTTTGGATTTATCACCCTGTCGATCGCCATGCTGCTCGCGGCAATCAACTACGGCAATAATCTGGTCTTCTTCATCAGTTTTCTGCTCCTGGCCCTGATGGGCAACAGCGTATGGCAAACCCGCCGTCACCTGAAAAGCTGCCAAATTCAACCGCTCAGCCCGCCTCCGCGTTTTGATGGCGAAGAAGGCATATGGTCGGTTCAAATTGAAAGCAACCTCAACAACCCGTCGATTCTCGCTCAAGCTGGTGAAGCAGAGCCTATCACCCTGAAGCTAACCGCGGGCCGGAGGGAACTGGTCGAGCTCTCCCTCCCCCCAATGCCTCGTGGCCGCTATGCGGCGCCGGACGTGGTGCTCTCCACCCGCTATCCAATTGGTTTGTGGACCGCTGAAACCCGCTGGACATCATGGCCGCACTGGCAGTGGGTTTATCCCAAACCCGTGGGCGAAGCGCCCCTGCCCGCCAATGTGCTGCCTGCCCATGCAGAGAATGCAGACATATCTCTGCAATCCGGCGACGATCAGTTCGACCACCTACGAACCTATGTGCCTGGCGACGCCTTGAGCCGGATCGCGTTCAAGCATTACGCCAGATCAGGGCAACTGGTTACCCAGCACTGGCAGTCGAGCGAAACCATACACGACGAGATCATCCTTGATTACGGCAAGTTGACCGGTAGCACGGAAGTCCGACTACGACAATTGGCACGCTGGATTCTGTCGCTTGCCGCAGACCACCGCCCTTTCACACTCAAACTCCCCGGCGAAGCGGATCGACAAGGCACAGACTCAACCCATGTCACACGTTGTCTAGAAGCCCTGACCTTGTTTTCCCCCGCCAACAACCCACACCACGCTCCATGAACAGCTCAAGCAGCATGCAGCCACTGGATCGCCCCCTGGGTATCGTCATTGCCCTCGCAATCGCCACTCATCTGCCTCATATGCCGATCTGGGCCATGCCGCTGGTGCTGCTCGGGCTGATCTGGCGTTTCCAGCATGAATGGCGCAGCTGGCCCTTACCCCCCCAACCCCTGCTGATTCTGCTTGCCATAGTCTTCAGCTTGCTGGTGCTGTTCACCTACCATAGCTTTTGGGGGCGAGAACCCGGTGTCACGCTGCTCACGCTCGGCGCCCTGCTCAAACTGCTCGAAACCCGGCAAGTGCGGGATCAGTACGCGCTCCTCCTGCTGGGGTTCTTCCTGATCGTCAGTCTGCTGCTCTACGATCAGGGCATGCTCACTGCCCTGCTATCACTTGGGTTGTTTGCAGGATTGATCACGGCATGGATCGGTTTGAGCAACCCGAACGTCCGACAGATCAAGCCACGCATGAAGGCAGCAGCCGGATTGATTCTGGCTGGCTTGCCAATCGCACTCCTGCTGTTTCTGCTCTTCCCTCGCCCACCCGGTGCCTTGTGGGGTACGAAGCAACCAACGACCGCTCAAGCCCGGACAGGACTGTCCGATCAACTCACCGTGGGTGAATTCGAACGGCTATCGACCGACCCGACACCGGCTTTTCGTGTCAGCTTTAACGGCGTGATGATTCCGCCTGCCGAGCGCTACTGGCGGGTGCTGGTCATGAGTGACGACATCAATGGCACCTGGCACGCGGATAGTCCAAATCTGTTTCGCCCCAACCGACCTCCGGTAGTGCGCGCCGAGGCACAAAGTGCAGTCCAATACACCATCACACTCGAACCCTCAGAGCGCCGTTATCTGCCTTCATTGGCGATGGTGACGGTTCTGCCGCCCCATTCAGTACTGAATGACACCGGCAGTCTGTTTTCGCTCCGTCCGCTAACAGACCGTTACCGCTACACCACAACTTCGCTGATCCAATACGAACTGGATCCTCGTGGTTTGACACGACAGATTCGATCCAGGAATCTGGCACTGCCACCTGACGATCCAGAACTGAAGGCGTTGGCTGCCCGCTGGAAAGGTCTCACCCCACTCGAAATACGTGACCGGGCTTTGAACTACTTCCATACGCAAGGATTCAGTTACACCCTCACGCCGGGCAAACTGCCGCAGGAAAATCGGATGGACACCTTCCTGTTCAAAACAAAACGCGGCTATTGCGAACATTACGCCAGTGCGTTCACGCTGTTGATGCGCGCGGCGGGTGTACCTGCACGGATCGTAACGGGTTATCAGGGGGGAGAAGTCAACGGCGACTACCTGCTTGTACGCCAAGCCGATGCCCACGCCTGGAGCGAGATATGGGTCAAGGGCAAGGGCTGGCTGCGGGTTGACCCGACTTCGGCTGTGGCCCCAGAACGTATTGCAGACGGATTCGCCAACGCCGCCGAACAGGATGCTGCATTACCTGCAACACTGCGCCGCGACAACAGCCTGGCGCGACGGTGGTCGCTGCTCAGCGATCGAATGGAGAATGGCTGGAACCAGTATGTGCTCGGTTATAGCGGCAGCACCCAGACCGATCTCCTGCAACTCATCGGCCTGGAAAAGCTCAGCCAGTGGGGAAGACTTGGTTTTACCTTTATGGTCGTCGCCATTATATGGATCATAATCTTCGGCTTGTGGCGACATCTTAGCCGCCCGGAAAAACAAATGCCGCCCGTTGATCGCGCGTGGTTCGCCGTCGCAACTGCGCTCTCCCGATTGGGCATTACGCGACAACCGGGAGAAACCCTACAGTCCTACTGCCGACGGGCAGAAAAGTCCCTGCCCGATCACGCCGTCGCAATCAGACAGACCCAGCAGTTGATTTCGCAATGGCGCTACGCGCCCCGCTTCAGCAAACGCAGCCAGGCCCTGGCCGAAAAAACGGCACAGAATCTGAGCGTACAGCTCAAATGGTTGAGATGGCGGGAGAACTTGTTTCCGGGACGGAAAAGAAATTGACCACGGACTATGCAGCCGGAATGAGCATATCAAGGGGATTTCGCGAATCCGCCCAGACCTCAACCGGCCTTGGGTTGATTGATGCGCAACAGCAGCTGTGCTTCGCTTTCGGATAAACCGAAATCGTCGACAAGCTCCTGCAGGGTCACACGGCCTTGCGCGCTGAGACGCAAGGCATGATCGAAACCGCGTTCGGTTGAGTCGCTGGCGGTGACACTTTCAAAACGAGTTTCCATATGCTCCATTCGCTTGGCCTGCTGGACGAGCTTCTGGTCGAAACCATCCATGTGACGCCCCAGCCCAGCCAGTGCAGACTCAATCGAACCTTGCTCGTTCTCGATCCGCTCCATCCGGGCCTGCAACCAACGGGCGTTGCTGCTTTGCGCTTTAAGCGCTGACTGAAGACGCGCGATTGCAATAAGAGAGACCAGAGCCAGAACCAGAGCGGCAACTGCCACACCGATCAACCAGTATTGATTCATTTTTCACCGAGATCCGATAATCCTTTGAGATCGACAAGGATAATCAATTTGTCGTTACCTTTCTCGGATTGCTGGGTCACAACACCAAGGATATGCGACGAACCCTCGTCACTACCCGAGCGCTTGGCCTCGTTCACGATTTCCTCGTCCAGTGCGATTACTTCAGCCACGCTGTCGACGACTATTCCGGCCACTTCACCGGAGCGCAACTCAACCACCATGATGCGGCTGTCATCATCGAACGGCTTGTCAGGCAAGGAAAAGAAGGTACGAGCATCCAGAATCGTCACGACATTCCCGCGGAGGTTGATGATCCCTCGAATGGCCGGATGAGCGCCCGGGATTGGGGTAATTTCCGCGGCACGCAGCACTTCCTGCACATCGAGTACGTTCAATGCGTAGGTTTCATCTGCCACGGTAAAGGAGACCCAGCGAGTGACCACAGTTGGGCCTTGCTCCAACCCCATGTCATCCAGGTGGTCTTCCATTCCGCTGTAATCGCTCTGGCTCATGATTCACTCTTCCTCTTGGGTCAGTCGGCCTAGAAATCAGTTTGACTAGACGAACTATCGGATAAATTATCTTTTTAAGTCAGTCTGTTGGTTCAACGAGGGGCACTCAACGCAGATCGCAGAGACTCGACGGCAAGGAACGCCACGCCCGCAGCGCGATTGACACCCACTAACCAGGGGCGCCCGGCATTACGTTCGCTCGCATCGCGCCAACTCGTCTCAGCCTCATCCCAGGTCAGATCAGTCAACTCCGCCCCTACACGGACGCCCCATAGCCCCTGCGCCCCCAGCAGAACGACTCGCGCATCGCTCGTCACCTTCGGCAGCCAGGCATCGAGCGACAGAATCATTCGTGATCGTTCCTGATAGCTTACGGCTCCGGCCAGTGTGGCGGGTGCCCCCGGAATCGGGCGCAAGGACGAATCATCAACAATGTCGAAAATTTCAGCTCTCGGCAGCGCCACCTTGAGATGCCCAAGGGCAAATACTTGCCAGTCTGATTCCACCTTTTGCTCGACTGCCGCGACGGCCTCTACGGGAGGCTCAGCGTGGGTGACAGAAGCCGTTGCTTCGTCTTGCTCAGACAATTCGACAACAGATTCCTTGGTCGACATTTCCAGTGACAGTGCATCGGAAGATGGCTCTTCGGGTGTCATTACGACGGGGACTTCCTGCTCGACGACAGGTTCGACCAATACCTCAACACTCAGATTCGTATCTGATGTCTTAACCCGTACCTGCTTTTCTGGTGGAGGTGAAGGCGGCTTCATCTCTGCGGGCCCCGGCTCCTCGATTACACCCGCTTTGAATTTGGACAAATCAACGAGAGACAAGCCAACGGGACGTTTGATCTGCTCGAAATCACCAACGGCTTCTTCAGAATAACCCTCGTCGTAATCATCAACCACATCCATGTCATCAGCGGACCAATATGGCTCGCTATCCGGATCTCGGAGCAGTCCGTCGAGATAGGCATCAATCGCTGCATCCTGATCTGCAAGCCCCATGGGTTGTTCGTGCACCGAATGAAAGCCTGTGTGATGGGTTTTCATGGCAACACCCCTTCGACCAGACCATTGGCGGTGACTTTCGTGTTGGCCAACTCGGATCGCACTGCCACCTTGCTCGATGCTGGTTTGGGTTTCAGCAGCAGAGTCAACAAATTGGCATACGCCAAACTGCCCCGACTTTCCGGTTGCAGGTAGGACAAGGGCTTACCAAGACGACTGGCTTCACGGAACAGCGTGTCGATGGGAACGAATTCAGACCATACCGATCCGTGGTATCGATCCTGCAATACCTGCAATGTGTCACGGGAAGCACGTGTACGCTGATCGTACATCGTCGGAATGATCAGATATTCAAGGCGTATTTTCCGGGAGCGCTGCACCATGCCCAAGGTCTTGAGCATCCGCTCCAATCCCTTGAGTGCAAGGAATTCAGTCTGCACGGGGATCAACAGAAACTGGGCGGCAGCGAGCGCATTAACCATCGTTACACCCAAGATCGGTGGGCAGTCGATAATCACGGCATCAAACTGATCGCTCAGGGTATCCAGAGCGCGCTTGATCACCAGTCCCATGCCTTCCTTTTTGCCCAATTGACGATCCAGGGTCGCCAAAGCGGTTGCCGCGGGCATGAGACTGATGTTCTCGAATGCGGTGGGATGAATCACACGGAGCGGATTGAGCACGGTGCCTTCTGCTGCAGCCTTGAACAACGAGTACACGCTCGCCCCTGGGGCGTCCGGCTCCATGCCGAAATAGGTTGTCATCGAACCATGCGGATCGATATCGATCAGCAGCACCCTTTGTCCTTGCTGCGCCAGCAAACCTGCCAGAGAAACACTGGTTGTTGTTTTGCCGACGCCACCTTTCTGATTCGCTACGGCCCAGATATTCATCGCACACTCCTGGAGATGGCCCCGCCCACTTCTTTGAGCGGCAACACGGCCTCTGTCAAACCCGCTTTGGCCACGGCGGCGGGCATACCATAAATCACGCTACTGGCCTGATCCTGCGCCCAGACATGTCCGGAGGCTGCCCTGACCGCCCGTGCGCCTTCGGTGCCATCATCGCCCATACCGGTTAGGACAACGGCCAGCACATCGGTCCCGGCCGACTGAGCAGCCGATTGAAACAGGAAATTGACGCTGGGGCGAAAATTCTCACCCGCAGCAGGCTCCCGCTCAGAAAATACCAAAGCGCCCGACCGGCACTGAACCTCGCCATGCTTACCACCGGGAACGATATACGCCGTGCCGGCAACCAGAGGCATACCAGCCTTTGCTTCAACAACATTCAACGCCAGACTTCCATTCAAACGGCTCGCGAACGGGCCGGTGAATGAAGCCGGCATGTGTTGGGCGATCACAATGGGCACGGGGAAATTGGCCGGGATTTCTTGCAGCACCGTCTGCAAAGCGGCTGGGCCGCCTGTTGAAGATCCGATCACAACGAGCCCACGACGGCCGATAACGCCTCGCTCTGCATGATGTGATGTGGTCGTGGTAGCTGGCGCACGCGCAACCGATTCGGCCACAATCGCCTGCCTCTGCTTACGTGCTGCCAACAGCCGTAACCGGGTAGTGAGCAGACGGGCACCATCGCCGAGCACCTCCTGGGCATCACTCGAACTTTTGGGATAGAAATCGACGGCACCGGCGTCCAGAGCCTCAAGCGTTGCCACGGCACCCGCCTTAGTCAACGAAGAGAGCATCATGATCGGTGTAGGACAACGATTCATGATCTCCCGAACGGCGGAAATCCCATCCATGATCGGCATTTCCACATCCATCGTAATAATGTCGGGTTTGAGCTGGCAGGCCTTGAGAATCGCTTCACGGCCATTTGCGGCCTCACCGACAACGGTCAGACGATCGTCAGCCGAAATCAATTCCCGCAGCGCACGGCGGAAGAAGACCGAATCATCAACAATCAGAACGCCGACAGCCATAATCTACGCCACTACCTTGAGTTTCGGCTTCGGGCGAGCCGGGATATGACGACGCATCAATCCGGGCAAATCAAGGATGAGGGCAATGTGACCATCACCCGTGATCGTCGCACCGGCAAAACCACCCACGTTATGCAGCAACTCACCGAGCGGTTTGATAACAACCTCTTCCTGACCGATCACGGAATCCACCACGAGTGCGATCAACTGAGCACCCACCTGGACCATCACCACCAGATCGGTTGCACCGCGCCCTGTCAGGGTTTCGCCACTCAGCGCCAGCCAATGATTCAAACGATACAGAGGTAATGCTCGATCCCGTACGATAATGGTGGCTTGACCGTCGACCACGTTGATCTCTTTGTCGGCCATTTCGAAGATTTCGGACACGATACCCAGCGGGATAGCGTATTTTCGACCGCTGACCACCACCATCAAGGTGGGCAGAATGGCCAAGGTCAGAGGCACCTTGATATTGATGGTCGTGCCCACGCCCTGTTCTGAATCGATGTTGATCAGACCAGACAAACGCGTGATGGCTGTCTTGACCACATCCATACCCACCCCACGGCCGGAAATATCCGAGATTTGATCCTTGGTGGAGAAACCAGGCAGAAGAATCAACTCAAAGCACTCCTGCTCTGTCAGGCGTGCGGCGGCATCTTGGGTCATCAGGCCTTTTTCAACTGCCTTCCGACGCAGAACCTCAGCATTCATGCCAGCTCCGTCGTCACTGATCGATAGGCGAATATGATCACCTTCCTGAGCAGCTGAAAGCGTTACCGTACCTTGAGCCGGTTTTCCCTGTGCTTCCCGTACGTCAGGCATTTCGATACCGTGATCCACCGAGTTTCGCACAAGGTGAATCAACGGGTCGGCCAGTGCCTCAACCAGATTCTTGTCCAGATCGGTCTCTTCACCGATCAAGACCAACTCTACATTTTTACCAAGCATGCGGGCCGTATCGCGCACAACGCGTGGAAAACGACCGAATACCTTCTTGACTGGCTGCATACGGGTTTTCATTACCGCGCCTTGCAGGTCGGAAGTCACCATATCCAATGTGGCAATGACCTGAGTCACTTCTTCGTTTTCGAAACTGAGCTTGAGTGTATTCATCCGATTGCGAACCAACACCAGCTCGCCGACCAGATTCATGATGAAGTCCAACCGTTCCGTATCCACACGCACGGTGGTTTCTTGTTTGGGCGCTTCTGCCACTTGCTGAGGCTTGCCTTTTTCCGGCGCCAGTTTGGCCTCGGCGACTGGGGCGGGTTTGGCAGACGCAACTTCAGCAGGGGCCGGTGCCGATCTAGTTACTTTCTCGACTGTTTTTTCCGCCGGAGCTGCCTCGGCCTGTGCCACGGTCACGCTGGTTGGCCCCTGCCCTTTTCCGTATAAGGAATCCAGCACGCGCTCGAACTCTTCATCGGTAATCTCATCGCTCGCAGCAGGTGCTTCTACCGACGGTTTTGGCTCTTCAACTACAGCCTGGGGAGAAAACTGACCTTCGCCATGCAAACGATCGAGTAACGCTTCAAATTCTTCATCGGTAATCAGATCATCAGCAGCCGAAGCATCTGTCTGAGCCTGAACCTGGGTCTGCTCTGCCGACTCCAGATCGCGCAACATCTGATCGAACTCAGAATCGACGGCCGAAGCGACCGGAGGCTGAGTGATATCAGGTTGCACTATTGGTGCGGGCTTCGTCTGGGCTGGCGGGGCTGATGGGACTGCCGGAGCTGCATTCGCCTGCGGCGTGGCTGCCGAAGGTTTCTGTGAACTCGAAAGTGCCTCGATTTCCTTGAGAAAGGCAGTTCCGACCGAATCGGGAAACCCGCCTGCCCGCAGGTTGGCAAACATGGTGTTGAGTGCGTCCAGCACCCGCAGCATCACATCCATGATGGCCGGGGTCACTTTGAGTTCGCCATTGCGCAACAAATTGAAGATATCTTCAGCCCGATGACACACCTCAACCAGAGGGGTCACTTCCAGAAAGCCAGCTCCGCCCTTGATGGTATGAAAAGCACGGAAAATGGCATTGAGCAGATCCTTGTCGTCCGGCATCTGCTCCAGGCCAACCAATTGGGTATCCAGTGCGTCCAGCAACTCACCCGCTTCAATCAGAAAGTCCTGCAACAGTTCATTGTCTGCATCAAATGCCATCGCCTTATCCTCTATGCGCTGCCGCAACTCTAAAACTCAGTCAAAACCCCAGACTGGCCAACAGGTCATCTACATCATCCTGGCTTTTCACCACGTCTGATGAGGCTTTGGGCAAAGCAGGCCCCATGCCTTTTTGCAGATCATCGGATGCATCGCAGTCCTTTTTCTGCCTGTCGCCTGGAGCAATATCCGGGCTGGTGAGATGCAGCAGACTCACCATTTTTGATTCAAGCTGTTCCAGCAGGTTAATGACTCTCATCAACAGCTGACCGGACAAATCTTGAAACTCCTGCGCCATCATGACTTCCGTCAATTGACTTTTTAGCGCATTACCGCTGCCCAAGACCGAGTCGAGATAGTCTGAAATGGTATGAATCACTTCAACCAGTCTCCGGTTATCGACCTCCCTTTCGGCAACTTGAGCCAATTGTTGGTGCAACCGTTCAGAACGCTCGACAAGCCGCTCTGTCACCGGGAACGCTTCCTCGACCAGAGCCAACGTGCGTGTTGCCGCCTGCTCAGTCAGAGAAATCACATAACGCAACCGGTCACGGGCATCAGGCATTTCAGCTTCGGCCATGCGGTCCAGACGTTCATCAAGTGCAAAAGCCATCAACGCTTCATGGACTTCGCGCGTCATCTGCCCCACCTGCTCGAACACTGGTTGCCGCTGACCGGCAGTCAGTGCGGCCAGTTGATGTTCGAAATCGGCCTCGTCACCCGTCTCGGCCGCAGCGAGCAAAGCTCTAGCCTGGTTCAGACGGATGCGTTTTTCTTCTTCATCCATTTAGATGTATTCCTGAACAAACTCCGCCCTTCTAAACTCGCGAGAACAGCGGGTATGGTTAAACATTACGAGACCGCGTTTACAGTCCGAAGCGAAAAATACTCGAGTGGGTCAGCTCTGAACCCGTTCGAAAATCTTGTCGATCTTTTCTTTCAGGGTCGGGCCATTGAACGGTTTGACTACATAACCATTCACCCCGGCTTGCGCAGCCATGATGATCTGTTCGCGCTTGGCTTCCGCCGTCACCATCAAAACCGGCAGATTGACCAGAGCGGGGTCGGCGCGTACCGCTTTGAGCAGGTCGATTCCCGTCATGCCCGGCATATTCCAGTCGGTCACCAGGAAGTCAAAATTCCCCTGTTTGAGCATGGGCAACGCTGTAGCGCCATCATCGGCTTCTTCAATATTGCTGAAACCAAGCTCCTTGAGCAGATTTTTGATAATGCGCCGCATGGTGGAGAAGTCATCCACCACGAGGATTTTCATGTTCAGATCCATTTATATGGCCTCTATGTAATCAGGATTTTGGTGAATCATGCGTGTTATCGGCAGATCGCGCCAATTGTTTAATTTTAAGGAGGGATTAACGCCAATCCTTGAGTGAGGATTTTAACCGCAAGATGGCCTTGTTTTGAATCTGGCAAACACGTGACTCTGACACCCCGAGTACTGCACCGATTTCTTTCTGATTCAATTCATCGACGTAGTAGAGCGACATCACCAATCGCTCGCGTTCGGGCAGGGCCGCAATGTGCTCGGCAAGATCTTCATGGAAACGCTCGTGGCTCAGGTGCTGATCCGGTTGATCCCGGTGATCGGCCACATCGATGGTTTCGTTGTGATCTTCTCCCCCCGCGTCGAGTGGAGCGAGGCGCACCTGAACCGAGTCGTTCAGTGCTTCGTAATAATCATCGAGGCTGATATCCAGAAGTGCGCACACGTCGGCATCCTTGGCCTCACACCCTGTGCGTGTTTCGATTTCGTGCACGGCTTGGGCAATTTCCCGATGACGTCGGTGCACCGAACGCGGCGCCCAGTCGTTGCGACGCACTTCGTCGAGCATGGCACCACGAATACGTATGCCGGCATAGGTCTCGAATGAAGCACCCTGAGTTGCGTCATAGTGATTGGATGCTTCGAGCAGGCCGATCATGCCTGCCTGAATCAGATCTTCTGCCTGAATATGGTCAGGGAGTCGGTTCATCAGGTGGAAGGCGATTCGCTTAACCAGGCCTGCGTGTTCGGCAACCAAAGTTTCGGCGCCACCGCGCTGCACATCGGTGTACATGGCTCGCACATTCATTACAAGGCTTCCATATCCATTTCAGAATGAATCAGTCTTTCAATGAAAAATTGAAGATGCCCCTGCACGCCACGCGGCTGGGGCCAACGCCCGATCTGGTCAGCCATTTCCACGAAGGCCCGTGATGCCCGCGCACCGCCGAAGACTTCAATGACCGGTTTCTGACGCTGAATCGCACGGCGGAGATATTCGTCAAAGGGCACCGAGCCCAGGTGAATCAGGGTCACATCCAGAAAACGGCTTGCCGCCGCATTGAGCTTTTCAAACAAACGTCGACCCTCGGTCGCATCACGAACCATATTAGCCACGACCTGAAACCGCTTAACTCCGTGATCGCGCGACAGCACCTTGATCATGGCATAGGCGTCAGTGATCGACGCCGGCTCATCACATACAACGACAACAACGTCGTTTGCTGCCTGCGCAAAACGGACCACAGAATCGGCAATGCCGGCGGCAGTGTCAACCACCATGATGTCGACCGGTCGTTGCAGACCGGCAAAGGCATGGATCAAGCCCGTATTTTCGGCAGCAGAAAGCTCCGCCATGTGCTTGATTCCACTGGCTGCGGGCAGAACCCCGATCCCTTGTGGCCCCTCGAGCAGAATATCGTCGAGTGAGGCCTCTCCGGAAAGAACATGACTGAGGTTTTGATTGGATTTCAGCCCCAGCAACACATCCACAT
This sequence comes from uncultured Halothiobacillus sp., assembly GCA_964655215.1. Classification (GTDB taxonomy): domain Bacteria; phylum Pseudomonadota; class Gammaproteobacteria; order Halothiobacillales; family Halothiobacillaceae; genus Halothiobacillus. Next base: position 100,730 of record CAZZMW010000008.1, on the reverse strand, counting down.
TACCCAAACCCAGATCGGCATCCATCAACAATACACGTTGCCCTCGTCGAGCCAGGGCAACAGAGAGATTGACCGACACATTGGTTTTCCCGACGCCGCCTTTGCCGCTGGTCACCGCAATCACGCGAACAGGTTGGTTTTGCATGAATCTCTGCCTGAAAATGAGGGCAAGGTCTCAACGAGACCCTGACACGGAAAATTACGCCCCGACTGACCAGGAAACGCACTGGCTGCCGGGATACTCTGCCTCGGCACGCGCCAATTCACCCTGGCCAAGTTCAATGGCCTGCTTGATCAGATCGGCCGTGGCCGGATACCACAGATCTTCCGGCACCCGCTGACCGACACCGGTGCAAACCAACGGCAAATCGCCGTGAATCAAAGCGGCCAAGGCGCTACCGAGCAGGACGGTCTCGTCAAGTTTGGTCAAAATCATACCCGCAAGCGGCAGCACTTGAAAACGGTTAATCGCATCGACCATCGCGCTGTACTGCGCCTGCGCCGACAAGACCAGCAACAAGTTCAGTCGCTCATTGATGACCGGCAGATTCTTCAATGCATCCATCATGTGCATGTCACGCGGGGACATGCCCGCCGTGTCGATCAATACCAGGCGCTTGGACGAAACCGCGGGCAACAATTCCGCCAGATGCTGTTCATCACGAGCGACATGCAGGGGAATATTCAAGATACGGGCGTAGTTGCGCAGTTGCTCCTGAGCTCCGATTCGAAACCGGTCCGTGGTGATCAGCGCAACAGAATCCCGCCCGTGGGTGAGTACCGCCTGCGCGGCAATTTTAGCCAGTGTGGTGGTCTTGCCCACACCTGTCGGCCCAATGAAGGCAAACACCCCACCTTCCATGAAGGCACTTTGCGCCGGTGTGGTGATTTTTTCCCCAAGTGATTTGAGCGCGGTGGATAAAGCTCGATCCGGCTCCTGTCGCGCGGCATCCTGCGCCAATTTTTTGGCCAATCCCTTGGGGATACCCAGGGTTTCCAGTCGCTCGCAAGTTTCCAGTTCTGCTGGGTGAGCAGCACTGTAACGGTGCCATTCCAGCACGTCGAGCTGACGTTCGAACAGTGCCCGCAACTGACCCACTTCGGCCTTGAGCTCGTTGAGGGCTTCGGGAGCCTTGGTTTCCGAAGGTTCACTCCGCCAATGACTACGGATGTCACGCGGTTCTGAGCGTGCCGCCACGGGTTGCGCCTTGATCGCAGGTGTCACTGGCTTGGCGTCGTTGAACTCTGCCAACGCTTCGGCAAACGGATCCTGAATCGATTCTACCGGTGCAGACACTTGCGCGGCCGCCTGTTCCACCACGGGAGGCTGTTCCTGCATTTGCCGCCGCTGACGGGCCGCCAATAAATCGGCAGTCACTCGATTGGGCTCAGTCGCAGCGGCGGGTTCTACTGCATGAGAGATGGAGGGTGGCGCCAGATCAACAGGTGAGCTGCCTGCCACTCGATACGGAGCCTGTCGGCCAGCATCACGGCGAATGGCTTGCTCATCAAAATCGATGGCAGCAACCAACTCCACGCCCTCCGGGCAGGGACGATTGGACAGGATCACCGCATCGTCGCCAAATAATTGGCGAACTTGCCGCATGGCCTCCCGCATATCGCCTGCAATAATTCGCTTGATCTTCATACCCTAGCTCCCTCGCGCTTGATGCCGGCCCCGTAAACCACCTGCGCTCGCGGTTAAGCGACCGCCCGCTGGTTCCCGACACTGGCCACGACCTTAATATCTTTGTTGTCCGGTATTTCGTTGTAGCTCAATACATGTAACTGTCGAATGGAGTAACGCACCATTCGTGCCAACCAGCCCCGAATTTGGGGGGCCACCAGCAAAATTGAGGGTTGCCCCACCTGTTCCTGCTTTTCTGCCGCTTCACGCAGGGATTGATGCAGGCGCTCAGCCAGACCCGGCTCGATGCCCGGAGTGCCGTCCTGTCCACCATTGGGCCGCTGTGTCGAGTTCAGTAGGAGCTGCTCGAGTTGTGGATCGAGCGTGATGACCGGCAGGTTGGGCGTCAGGCCGTTGATGTGCTGAACAATCATCCGGCCCAGTGCTATCCGCACGACTTCGGTCAGTTGTGTCACATCCTGAGTGTGCTGGCCGTGACGTGCCAAAGTTTCGGCGATGGTTCGAATATCACGAATCGGTAACCGCTCTTCCAGCAGGTTACGCAGCACCTGAACGATCGTGGTCATCCCGAGCGTTTTCGGGACCAGGTCCTCGACCAGCTTGGGCGCGCCCTCTTTCAAGGTATCGATAAGCTGCTGCGCTTCTTCGTAACCGAACAGGTCGGCGGCGTTCTCGCTGAGAATCTGGGACAAATGCGTGGCGATGACGGTGGCGGGGTCAACGACGGTATATCCCATGGCCTGAGCGTGTTCCTTGGTATTGCGTTCGATCCAGTACGCTTCGAGTCCAAACGCCGGGTCGATGGTTTTGATGCCCGCAATGGGGCCGGAAACCTGACCGGGATTGATGGCCATATCCCGGTCTGCATAGATTTCCGCCACTCCCATTGGCACCCCGTTGATGCTGATTCGGTATTCACCCGGTTTCAGATCGAGGTTGTCTCGAATATGCACGGCAGAAACAAGGAACCCCAGATCCTGGGATATTTTCTTGCGGACACCCTTGATCCGTGGCATGAGTTGCCCACCCTGGTTGCGATCGACCAACGGGATCAGGCCGTAACCCACCTCAAGCCCGATCACGTCGACAGGAGGCACATCCTCCCAGGTCAACTCCTTGAGTTCGGGTTTCTTGTCGGGAACGGCCTGCTGCTGGGCCTCCATTTCGATTTTTTCCTGCTTCTTGCGGGCAATCAGGTAAGCACCTGTGCCAGCGAGTGCGGCAAGCGTCAAAAAGGCGACGTTAGGCATGCCGGGAATGATGCCCAGTCCAGCCATCAGACCAGCCGCCACACCCAATACGCGCGGATCGGAGAACATCTGGTTCTGTACCTGCTTCCCCATGTCCTGTGATGAGGCCACCCGCGTCACGATAATGGCGGTGGCTGTCGAGATCAGCAGTGAAGGGATTGTCGCGACCAGACCGTCACCGATGGTCAGCAGAACATAGGTTTGTGCGGCCTGCCCGAACGGCATCCCGTGTTGCAATACGCCAATAAGCAGACCACCGAATACGTTGATGAAGACGATCAGAATCCCCGCAACCGCATCCCCGCGTACGAACTTGCTGGCACCATCCATCGAACCGTAGAAGTCGGCTTCGGAAGCGACTTCTTCACGCCGGAGTTTTGCCTGTTCCTGATTGATGATGCCTGCGTTCAGATCCGCATCGATCGCCATTTGCTTACCGGGCAAGGCATCCAAGGTGAAGCGCGCGGTCACTTCGGACACCCGACCAGCACCCTTCGTGACCACCACGAAGTTGATTAGCATCAGGATGATGAACACGACGATACCGACTGCGTAGTTGCCGCCGATGACAAACTCACCGAACGAACCGATGACGTGACCGGCTGCGTCCGGGCCATTCTGGCCGTGCAGGAGGACAACGCGTGTGGAAGCGACGTTCAAGGCCAGCCGCAACAAGGTCGCCATGAGGATGACGGTTGGGAATACGGCGAAATCCAACGGCCGCAACACATAGATGGTGACCATCAGGATCACGATGGAAAGCGTGATATTGAAGGTGAACAACGCATCGAGCGCCAGTGGCGGCAGAGGAACGACCACCATGGCCAACAGCATGACGATAATCAGCGGTGGGCCGATGCCCTGACCGCGGTAGCTGCGGATACCCTGCCCCGCAGAGCGCCAGTCCAGTGATGCGAGTAATGCCTTCATTTCTTATCCTTATTTGGCCGGAGCCTCTGGCGGCGATGAACACCGCTACTGTTGTACGCTTAGACGCTCGGGCGACCGTCTGGCCCTGCCCGGAATTCATCCGGAACCGATGGATCCGGTCGTTCCGGCGGAGCCGACGCTCCCTTCACCTGGAACACATAGGCCAGTACTTGGGCCACGGCGACATACAGGCCCGAAGGGATCTGGTCTCCCACCTCCACATGAGCAAACAAGGATCGTGCCAATTGTGGCGACTCAAATAGAGGCACATGATTGGCATTGGCGATTTTTCTAATCGTCATGGCCATTTCGTCCGCCCCTTTGGCGACGACTATCGGCGCAGCGTCTGAATTCGGCTGATACTTCAATGCCACCGAGAAGTGGGTCGGGTTGGTGATGATGACGTCGGCGGTCGGCACGGCTTCCATCATGCGGCGCTGAGACATTTGTCGTTGCAACTGCCGTATCTTCTGCTTAACTTCCGGCTTGCCTTCCACTTCCTTGTATTCATCGATCATTTCCTGGCGGGTCATCCGCAGACCCTTCTTGTACTCGTACACCTGGAACGGCACATCGATCATCGCGACAACAAGCAGCCCCAAAGACAAACCGAGAAAAGACCAGCTCAACAACGTCCCGGCTCGGGCCAATCCGGCATGTAACCCCAGCAACCCAAGCCCGACAAAATCCTTTTCCATCGCTTTGAACAGGCCGATCGCGATCGCGGCGATCAGGAAAAACTTGGCCAATGTCTTGAGCAATTCAACCAAAGACTTCATGGAAAACATGCGCTTGAATCCTGGCAGTGGATTCAGGCGATTGAATTGGGGCGCCAGGGCTTGAGTGGAGAAATTCCACCCACCGACCAGCAGGGTCGATGAAATGGCCAGCACGACGGCGGCCACAAAGAAGGGCAACATGGCAAGAAAGCCTTCGGAGAAACTCAACGCGAGACGATGGAACATCGTGGCGGGATCCATGATCTCGGCACGGCTCAACGTGAAGGCTTGACGGAACATTTCCGTGAGGCGAGAAAGCATATGTCCGCCCATCACCAGAAAAACGATCGCCGAGCCAGCCGTCAACGCCAGAGAACCCAGCTCACGAGAGCGAGCTACCTGCCCTTTCTCTCGTGCTTCGCGTAGGCGTTTTTCACTGGGTTCTTCGGTTTTTTCCTGACCGTTCTCGTTCTCAGCCACTCGGTTGCCTCAACAGATCACTAATAAACTGAAGTGTCTGTTGCAGGAAGTGTTCCAGATTCGGCACCCAAGTCGGGCTTGATACCAGAATCAGGAAGAAACCGATGAGCAGGGTTGCGGGAAAACCAATCGAGAAAATGTTGAGCTGCGGTGCAGCGCGCGTAATCACGCCCATCGCCAGATTGACCATCAACAGGCTGATAATGACCGGCAAGGCAATCAAAATGGCGTTGATAAACATGGATTGGCCGAAACCGACGATACGCCAGAAAGTCTCCGGCGTGAGCCCCAACGGCCCGATGGGTACCCAGATGAACGAATCCGCCAGCATTTTGACGATCAAAGCCGGGCCGTCGAGTGAGATGAACAGCAAAGTAGCCACCACCGTGAGGAACTGGGACACGATCGGCACGCTGACACCGTTTTGCGGGTCAACCGTTTGCGCGAACCCAAGCCCCATACCCAGCGCCATGGATTCACCGGCGACCACAAATGAACTCACGACCAACCCCAGGACAAATCCCATGGTGACGCCGATGATGATCTGCTGCCCAACCAACACAATTCCGGCGACGGACAGCGGGTCGATCGCGGGTACGGGGGGCAACGTCGGTGCGATGATCATGCTGAACACCAACGCGGCGAGGACACGCCAGCGCTTGGGTACACCACGTGCACCGAATATCGGCACCACCATCAGCAATGCCGACACCCGGACGAGGACCCAGAAATAGCTCCCCACCCACCCCATGACTTCCGCTAAGGAAAGGGTCATGACCTCAGCCGATCAGACCGGGGATTCGATGAAACAGGTTGGTGGTGAAATCGACCAGCAGGTGCAACATCCAGGGGCCAGCCAACAAAATAGCCACAACCACCGCGAACAACTTCGGAATGAAGCTCAATGTCATCTCGTTGATTTGCGTCGCCGCCTGGAACATACCGATCAGGAGCCCCACCGCCAACGCCGTCAACAGAATCGGCATGGACAGCATCAAAATGATGACCATCGCCTGACGGGTAAGATCGAGAACGGTATCCGGGCTCATATGTCTCTCCTAGAACCTGTTGTTGCAGCGAAGGCAGGAACCCTAACTGCCAAGAGGCGCACCCATGTAAAAGCTCGAGGCCAGCGTCCCCATGATCAGCGTCCAACCATCCACAAGGACAAAGAGCATGAGCTTGAAGGGTAAGGACACGATCATGGGCGAAAGCATCATCATCCCCATCGACATCAGGACCGACGCCACGACAAGGTCTATGATCAAAAAGGGGATGAAGATCAGGAAGCCGATCTCGAATGCAGTTTTCAGTTCCGAAGTGATGAACGCAGCCATCAAGACGGTGTACGGCACATCCTTTGGCGTCCCAAAGGCCGGGTAATGGCCAATGTTCTGGAACAGAGCGATATCCGACTGGCGGGTCTGGTTGAGCATGAATGTTCGCAGGGGCGCCGCCGCCTTTTCAATCGCCACAGACGAGGTAATTTTTTGATCCATATAGGGCTTGATGCCCTCGTCATAGGATTTCTGAAACACCGGTGCCATGATGAACAGCGTCAGAAAAAGCGCGAGGCCGATCAGAATCTGGTTGGATGGCGTTTGTGTCAGCCCCAAAGCCTGCCGCATCAAGGACAGCACGATGATGATCCGAGTAAAAGAAGTCATCAGCAGCAGCAACGACGGCAACAAGGTCAGCACCGTCATCAGCGCCAGAATCTGCAGGGTCAGACTGTACTGGGTTTGAGCGCCGTCTGTCGTCAGCGTGACCGCCGGCAAACCTGGTGCGGCCATCGCCTGAGTCACGGCGGGCGCGGCATGTGCCAGATTTGTGGCACAGAGAAACAATCCCGCAATCAACAACAAAAGCCACCCGAAACGCGATGCGGGTATTCGGCTCATCTTTTCGTTGCTCATTGGGCATTTCTCATTGGCTGCTTTCCCGTTTTACATCGGAAGTATCCACAGTTCCGCCTGACGACGTGCTCTGAGGCATATGATTTTTCATCAGTTGAGCGAAAGGCCCTTCGAGCGGGTTGGGTTTTGAAATCATATCCGGCGATAAGGGCGGATCGACCCAGCCCAGAGGTTCGATATGTCCTTGTGAGACGCCCAGCAACATCTGTCGCTCACCAACCGCAATCAGCAGGACGCGCTCACGAGTACCCACCGGCATTTGTGCCAGTACATTCAACGGGTAGCTGCCGGCGCGCCCATTGAAACGTCCCGTCCGCTTGAGCAACCAGACGACAACAAACATCAGTGCGAGCACGATCACTAGACTGAAGACCAGCTTCAATAGATAGCCGGAACTCAGGGGATCAAATAACTCGGGGTTGGGGTTGGCGGTACTGGCTGCCGCCTCGGTTGCATGGGTAACGGCTGATGTCATGGGCGCCACATCAGCAGCCAACACGGCACCAGGGTTGCCAATCGGCAAGGCCGTACCAATAAAAATCAGGGACATAAGCAGAAGCAACCGCCATTTAGCAGAGAAACAACGTCTCAACCACCCAGCGAAGGAATAGTCACGCGTCACGCCAGCCCTCTGCTCGCAGGGCACATTCTCCCGACTCAACGCAGTTTTCTCAGGCGCTCGGCAGGACTGATTACATCGGTCAACCGTATGCCGAACTTCTCATTGATTACCACCACCTCACCTCGTGCGATGAGTGTGCCGTTGACGAGCACATCCAGCGGTTCACCCGCCAATCGATCAAGTTCCACGATCGAGCCCTGATTGAGTTGAAGCAGGCTCCTGATGTTTAAGTTGGTACGACCGATTTCCATGGAAAGCGTGACCGGGACATCCATCAAAACTTCAAGATTAATGGGGTTTTCCTGCTGGTTCGATTTGCCAGCCGACTCGAACTGATCCAGCGGGGGAACCGTGCCCCCAGACTTGGTTTCGACAGACTCCACTTCGGCCTGTTCGGCCATCGCCGCAGCCCAATCGTCCATTGAATCGTCAGTCTGTTCAGTATGTTCTGCCATGTCTCTATCCTTAACTTTATGTCACGCGTTCAATACGCGATCAATCGGTGGATTCATCACTCTTGTCTTTCTCTTTGTGCTTGTTGCGGAGCAATTCATTCGGCCGCACATTGCGCTCCAGGCGTTCCTTGACGGGAGCGTCGATCCGAATGGATTTATTGCCCCGGTGAACGCCCAATTTTCCTTGATACAACGGCAGCCCCTGTGCGGCGAGCACAACATGCTCTGGCATCTCGAAAGGCAGCACATCGCCAACTTCCATATGTGCGATATCAGCGAGTGACATACGCATTTCGCCCAACTGGGCAACCAACTCGATATCAGCCCGACCCAGTTCCCGCTTGAGCGCCTGAGTCCAACGTTCATCGACCTCAAGACGATCGCCTTGCATGCCGCCATCCAGCAAATCCCTAATCGGTTCGATCATCGAGTACGGCAACACGATGTCGAACTTGCCACCACCGCCTTCGACCTCAATCCGGAAACTACTGACCACAACCACCTCAGTACCGGAAACGATATTCGCCAGCTGCGGGTTCATTTCGTGACTTACGGTCTGGATGTTCACCGGATAAACCGGTGTCCACGAACGTTGCACTTCATCAACGGCCTGTTCCAGCACACGAGTGATGACGCGCAATTCAGTCGGAGTAAAGTCGCGGCCCTCGATTTTGGCGTGCATCCCGAATCCGCCAAAGAAGTTGTCCACGAGCTTGAATACGAGCTGGGACTCCATCATGAACAGTCCGGTACCCTTCAGGGGACGAACATGCACCAAAGTCAGAGAAGTGGGGACGTAAAGCGCATGCGAGTATTCCGAGTACTTCATCATCCGCACGCCTTCGATGGAAATATCGACCGTGCGCCGCAACATGGAGACCAGGCGAATACGGAAGTTTCGAGCGAATCGTTCGTTCAGCATTTCCAGCGTAGGCAGCCGACCGCGAACAATTCGTTCCTGCGTGGTTAAGTCGTAGGATCGGGCTTCTCTGGGATCGCCGACACCCTCCTCCGTGGCCACATCGCCTTCGTCCACGCCGTTGAGCAGCGCGTCGATTTCATCCTGCGAAAGTACATCCACACTACTCACGCGTACTCCCTACTGCATCAGCAGCTTGGTGAAGTAGACATCATCAATTGCATCTTTCTTGCCGGAGCGCTTCTCGAGCACGGCATTGACAGCATCTTTGAGCTGTTTCTGCAGATCCTCCTTACCTTGGCGAGTACGCAGTTTCGCTGAGTTCACGTCGCTCAATACCAGCATGATGTTATTGATGATTTCAGCACGATTGGTTTTGACCATCGCTTCAGCATCATGATCATAGGTAATCAGATCAAGCTCGACCTGGAGCAGTTTGGCATCGTTGGGTTCAGCCAGATTCACCGTGATCGGCTGCCCCAGAGGAACAGTGATGGGCGCACCGTGCTTCTCACCGCCATCAGCCTTGTGATCGCCGTCAGCAGTATGCCCTTCCGCGTTTTGCTCTGTGGTGGCCGCGGCGTGACTGGCGTCAGCAGCAGGCTTCTTCAGGAGAAACATCGCGCCAATACCGACAGCCGCCAGTAACAACACGATGATCACAATCATCAAAATCAGAACCAGCTTACTACCGCCTTTCGCCTTGGGTGCCTCGTCCGCCGCTTCTTCCGCCTTAGCCATATCCATTCCTCTTGATCAACGAAAATAAATTCTCGCGTAGCTTAACCGTAGCCTTGCGTTTTTTCACCACAAGCCGAGAGAAACCGTTCTAGGCAGCCGTCCGCTTGTGTTCCAGCTTGTTATGGTACAAGGATTGATCTGCGCGACGAAACCAATCCTTTTCATCGCTATTTTTTTCCGCTTCTGCCAGACCGAAGGCTGTGCGCACCGTAATCAGCTCGCCGGATGGCAATCTCAGCTCATGAGAAGCAAGCCATGAAGCCATACGCTCCGCCATTTTTTTGGCGCCATAGAGATTCGTTGCCGGTAAAATGGCGCAGAACTCGTCTCCGCCGAACCGGAAGGCATGATCGGTATCACGCAGCACCTGTTGCAAACCGTCGGCAAATAGCCGAATGGCACGGTCGCCCACATCATGCCCCCAAGTGTCGTTGATTGACTTGAGGCCATTGAGATCCATCACGACCAGGCTTGATTTGATGTTGTACCGCACCAGGCGCGCCTGCTCACGGGCGATCTCGGTATCGAAAACCCTACGATTTTTCAAACCGGTCAATGGATCCTGATTCGCTTCAAACAGGGCTTTCTGGAACAGCATGGTGTTGCGCAGGGAAAAAGCGATGGATTGTGCCACACGTAGCATCCAGGCAGATTCCTCTTCGCTCAGCGTACGCTCGGCACACACACCAAGCTTACCGAGTCGCACATCGGCGTGCGTCAATTCCAGATTGTGCAAAACACGATCACCGCTCGATTCCCGCTGGAAAAAAGGAGTAGACACTTCGTCATGTTCTTGACGCCATGAAAATCCCTCAACAGGCAAGTATTGGCTGACCCGTTCGTACATCTCATTCAGCAGGCTGAGCGGGTCCATGCAGCGCTGTGCCGCAAGCATCAGATCAATATGGAAAGCCCCTGATTCTTCAGGCAAATAACCGCGTCCCTTCGCTACGCCCGCCATAGAAGGCAAACGATAAGAAGTTGCATCGGAGGTATCGCGGATGTTTGTGCGGTATGCGGCCATGATGTGCCCTCATTGACTTTAATCAAACCTGATAGTCAAAGAGCACAAGTCATGCCAACAAAAGGAAATCAAAGAGGAATCGTGGTGCCAGACACACCTCGGGCGGCCTCGACGCATCTAAGCGGACTTGAATAGAACCCGTTCAATACGCGGTGCATAACGACCGCTTCGAGAAAGCCCGTTCTGCTGACGAGCGATCAACAGCAACACAACGGAGAATCCCACAGCTGCTCCGCCGATGGAACCTCCGTCGGAGGCAAAGAGTGCTTGGCCCACCACTGCCCCGATGATCAAACCCAACAGCGGCAGTAAATACATGAGTACAGAAGCCTGAACCAAGGCGGTTGCAGGCAGCAGCAATCGTACATGATCACCAACCTGCACCGGCAGATCGGTTTGTACACGCACCTTGTGCTGCCGACGATTAAGCGCTTTCTGCATGATTCCCACACCGCATCCGCCACGGGAAGAACAGGACTGGCAGCCGCTTTGTCGCTGGGTTTCAATCCATACCGCATCCGCGGCAACAGCAACGACAACACCCTCTTCCTGAATATCGGCGTTATCTGATCCGCTCGACTCCAAATCAGCCAGACGATGTTCCGCGTAGGGCACGGAACCGATGGTCGGTTGGTTCAGGGGCGAGGGATCATGAGGGTGCCGGTTCACTAGCGTGCTTCCTGACTCGGGGCCTGCATCGGGTTCTGTTCGCCACGCTCGGTGTTGGCGTCCTTCGCCAGCACGGTGTGTTTGCAAATCTGCTCGACTGCCGCCATGGGCAAGTCGCCAATGACGGTCAGACGAACCGGGCCGACCTGCCGTACGGCGATGTTCATGCCGTATTTGGCCGCATCGGGATCAAGTGCCTTGGGTTGAGGCATGTCCTCTACGAAGACAGAGGCGGTCGAAAGACCATCAGTCACGACCATATGCTCAAAGCGATGGCCGGTAACCGGGTTGATGCGCCAGACTCTACTTTTGATCGTATAGCCCGGCAAATCCGGAGACACAACCCACCCCTGTTCAGGGAGCAACGGCTCGGCAGGCTGGGCCTGCCCTCGCTCAACAACCTTATAGCCAGGAGGAATGGTTTGCGGCTCATCCATCGGGATGTCCGGCCAAGCTTCTGAAGGTGTGGTGTCACCCTGTGGGCGGAAATGGAGTTCGGTGAAGAAATCATGTTCGATCGGCCGCCCCTGATCGCTGTAGATGCTCATGCGCAGCAGCAGATGCGACTCATTATCGATGCACAGTTTATAGCCGTAACGAAACTGATCGCGCGGCACCAGACCCACCAGATGGCAGGTGCGGTCGGCTACGCGGGACACCCCCAGATTGACGATGTGATAATTGGCATCCAGCGCTTCGGGGTGTTCAAAACGCTCGCCGGAAAGCCGAGAACGCACGCCGGGGAAATCACCAAAGACCACTTCCTTGCGCAATGGCCACTCACACTCGCAGTGGTTGCCATGCCGGATGACTTCACGCGGCTCGCCACTCATGGTTTGCAGGCGCTCCTGCTGGCCATTGGCAGTCGCGCGATGCCATAGTTTCGTGGTATCGATCTGATCTCCGCGCAAGTGAACGTAGGTACCAGCATAGTCGGTCTTCTGCATCGCCTGCGTCATTTCATTCAATAGCTGAATGGCTCCGGGCTCCGAAACCGGCCGAACGGACGAATCGGTGACAAGAAGTACATGCGCCTGAAAAGCCCTAGACTCAAATGTATTCGCTTCAACCGTACCGATAGCAGCCAGCGAACAGAGAAGGCCGACGAAAATGCCTCGAGTCATCCACTACTCCGTTTGAAAGCTGGTCATGCGTAATGAGGGCATCACTTCGGAAAGATCTGGAGAAACAGACTCAAAATGAGTCATCAGATAAGGATCCATCGGCGCCTTGCGTACGGGTGCCTGGGCCCAACTCGGCAACACCGTACCCGGTGTGACGCGAGCCACCACCGGTAAGGCCTGAACGGCACTGTTATCCCCGACTGAAGGCGGCTGCAGACTCGCCGGGACATTCTGGGCCTGCTGAATCAACGCATTTTCAGGCGCGTTCTGCGGCATCATCCAGATGCCCACCCCAACCAGACCTGCGACGAATGAAGCGGCAATCGCGCCACGCCAGCGATTCATCGAGCGACGAACCTGAGATTGCGGGAACGGCAACACCCGCCCGCGACCGGTCGAAGCCAGATCCTGCGCGAGTTGCTGAGCCTGACCTTCGTCTTCAGCCAGACGCGCCGAAATCAAGGCCGATACATCCCGATTATCCAGGTGTTCCTGACGCAAGGCAGCCCCGATCAGGGAATAGCATCGCAGGCTTAGACGCGCGTCACTACCTGCTACAGACATCAGACGATCGGTTTGATGTGGCATGCACTCATCATCCCACCAGGCTGAAAGGGCTTCCTCGGCCGTCGAAGGCAATGGCATGTGGGCATTGTGTTGGGTATTCATCGATTTCCCCCAAATAAAAGGGTTGTGTCAAACGGATTTCGCACGATTCAAAACTCATCCCGGCTCAAGAATCCAGCAACGGCTTGATGCGCTCTTCGACCGATTCACGCGCCCGAAAAATCCGGGATCGCACTGTACCGATCGGGCAGTTCATCACTACCGCGATTTCTTCATAACTCAGGCCTTCCATCTCTCGCAAAGTCAAGGCCGTACGCAAATCCTCGGGCAATGCCCTGATGGCGGCCCGAATCTCGGCTTCCAGCTCCTGCGAAGCCGCCATATCCTCTGGACTGGCGTGGTCGCGAAGAGCCTCTGGCTCGGGTAATGCCTCATCAGACTCATCTCCGCCGCCAGAGTTCAGTGAAACGGAATAACCACCCCGCGCGTCCGCCACCAATTGGTTCTTCGCGGTGTTGACCGCAATGCGGTACAGCCAGGTGTAGAACGCACTTTCACCACGGAAATTCCCGAGTGCGCGGTAGGCCTTGATGAACGCTTCCTGGGCCAGATCGAAGGCTTGATCCTGATCTCGAACGAAGCGTCCAACCAGTCGCAGAACGCGATGCTGGTATTTGAGCACCAATAAATCGAACGCACGACGATCGCCTTGTTGGGCGCGCAACACCAATTGTTGGTCCGTGGCTTGTTCTGTGACCGATGGGGTCGTTTCTGTGGCCATAAAGCCTCATACCGGCGAGCCTCATGGCCCGTTCAAATAAAAAATGCCCAATGTTGCCGGTCTTTTACCGCAGCATCGACAGACGCGCATAAACAACGACAACCCAAAGGCCGAAGCAGCCTAGTATACTCGCATCATTCAAGTTCAATCGACAAGCCGAAGCAATGCCCCCAATGACTGAAATCCCACCTGCAGACGTTCTTATCATCGGTTCGGGAGCGGCTGGACTTACTGCTGCTCTGCGATTACCTACCGATGTCCAGGTTGTCATTCTCAGCAAGGGGCCAATCAATTCAGGCAGCACCCCGTGGGCGCAAGGCGGGATCGCAGCGGCATTGGGTGGCATTGAAGACGTGGAACAGCACATCCGCGACACCTGCCGTGCAGGAAGTGATTTACCGGACGTCGGTGTCGTACGGCGAGTCGTCGAATCGGGAGCGAGACAAATCGACTGGCTTCTGTCGCTCGGCATGCCGTTTTCCAGTGAACCCAGCCCAGGTGAATCAGGGCACCTCCACCTGACACGCGAAGGGGGGCACGGCACGCGGCGCGTTGCCCATGCGGCAGACCACACCGGACGGACTCTGGTCGAAACCTTGCTCGAATCGGTGTACACACGACCGAACATCACGCTGCTTGAACACCAGCTCGCCGTAGACCTCATCACAACGCACCGCTTGGGCATCAACGACCAACCCAACCGATGCGTGGGTGCTTATGTGCTTGATCTGAAATCGGATCATGTCCATACCCTGCGAGCTCGCCACGTCATTCTCGCCACAGGCGGGGCAGCCAAGGCCTATCTCTATACCACCAATCCGGACAGCTCGACCGGCGATGGCATCGCGATGGGTTGGCGCGCTGGTTGCCGGGTCGCCAACATGGAGTTCATGCAGTTCCACCCCACTTGCCTGTTCGAGCCGCGGGCAAAATCGTTCCTGATATCCGAAGCAGTACGTGGCGAAGGTGGGGTCTTGCTGTTACCGGATGGTACTCGCTTCATGCCCGGCTACCATCCGGAAGCTGAGCTCGCGCCACGCGATGTGGTCGCACGCGCTATCGACTCGGAAATGAAACGCACCGGTGCCGATTGCGTTTACCTTGATATCAGCTTCAAAGGGAAAGAGTTCATCGAACAGCATTTCCCCATGATTCATGCCCGTTGCCTGCAATACGGCTACGACATGACTCGTCAGCCCCTGCCTGTGGTTCCGGCTGCGCACTACACCTGTGGTGGAATTGTGGTAGACGAGCACGGGCGCACGGACATTTCTGGCCTATATGCCATTGGCGAAACCAGCCATACCGGCCTGCATGGTGCAAACCGCCTCGCCAGCAACTCACTATTGGAGTGCCTGGTCTATGGTGAAGCGGCTGCACAGGATATCGCCAACTTGCACGATGCTGCCGAATCAGCAACCTACCCCATTCCCGCCATTCCTGATTGGGATGACAGTCAGGTAACCGACCCCGACGAGGCCGTCATCGTCAGCCACAACTGGGATGAATTGCGCCGCGCCATGTGGGATTACGTCGGCATCGTCCGCACCACCAAGCGTTTGGAACGAGCCGCTCACCGGATTGAGTTGCTCCGACGCGAGATTCAGGATTATTACGCCCACTTCCGCGTCAGCAACAATCTGATCGAACTCCGTAATCTGGTCGAAGTCGCCGACCTGATCGTGAAATCGGCCATCGCCCGCCACGAAAGCCGGGGACTCCATTTCACACGAGACTATCCAGAGAGTAACCCGGAACTGGCACATATCAATACGATTTGCGCCCCGAGCGCCCTAACCCGGTCTACTCCTGCCTGCCGGGATGAAAGCCCGGCGTAAAACCCCACTCACTTGAATTGCGGGCAAGCTGACTGAGCGCCGGTCTGCTACTGCAAGCGGCTGCTTTTCATCCTCGCCAAATCAACCACGGTATCTGCCTTGATCCGTGTGCCATTAATGCTTTTCCACAACACCCAAAACACAGCAAAGCCACTGATATCGACAGAAAATCAAAAACACAAAAACAAATTAGTTCATGTAATTAATCTTTAAGAATATAGAAATATATGACAGCCATCATGCTCCTCGCCTCGGCACCGACCGAGCTTTTTCAGCGGACATACCCCAAGAAATTTTTGAGGAGCAATCACAATGTTATTACGCAAGACTGCAGTTGCCGTTTCAGCGGCACTGTTCACTCTGGCACTGGCGGGCTGTAACAGCAGCAGCGACACCACGGCCAGCACCAGCACTACCACTTTGGGATCAACCGCTGGCGTCACAGCTGTAGCGGACAACCTGACCACAGCCACTCCAATCAAGCACGTTGTTGTGATTTACAACGAGAACGTCTCGTTCGATCACTACTTCGGCACCTATCCGAACGCGACTAATCCTGCTGGTGAGCCCGTCTTTACTGCCGCGGCTGGTACACCGAGTGCCAACAACCTGAAGACACCAACTGACCTGACCACCAACAACCCCAACTTCACCAATGCTGCCAATGGCGCCGACGCCGCCGAGCCATTCCGTCTGGATCGTACCCAGGCAGCCTCCGCGGACCAGAACCACGCTTATACCGCTGAAGAACAAGCCTACGATAACGGCTTGGTAGACCTGTTCCCGCTGTACACCGGTAAGGCGACATCCGGCGGCGCTGGATCCTTCGGCACCAAAGGTCAAGTCATGGGCTACTACGACGGCAATACCGTCACCGCCATGTGGAACTACGCCCAGAACTTTGCCATGAGCGACAACGCCTATACCGACACCTACGGCCCGTCGACACCGGGCGCGCTTGAAGCGGTATCCGGTCAGACCAACGGTATGCAGATCGTTGCAACAACCAAGGCACCATTCACTCTGAGCACTTACTCCTACTACATCAATGACGGTCAGGGTGGTTACACCATGATCAACGACGTCGATCCTGCGGCCGACGTCTGCTCCAGCACCAAGGATCAGGTCTGGATGACCGGCAAGAACATTGGTGATCTGCTGAACGATGCGGACATCACCTGGGGCAGCTTCATGGCTGGTTTCGACCTGACCCAAGTCAATGCGAATGGCACCACCGGCTGTAAGCGCACCACAACCTCTGCGGTCACCAACGTCAACATCGTTGACTACATCCCGCATCACGCCTGGTTCCAGTACTACAAGACCACATCCAACCCGACTCATGCACGCCCGAGCTCTACGGATGCGGTTGGTTATACCTACGAAGCCAACGGTTCAACCAAGGATCCGGCCAACCACGAGTACGATGTTGACGACTTCTTCGCAGCCGTCAAAGCAGGCAACTACCCAGCTGTTTCCTACATCAAGGCACCTGCCTACCAGGACGGCCACGCTGGTTATTCCGATCCTCTCGACGAACAGGCGTTCACGGCCAAGGTGGTCAACTTCCTGATGACACAACCTGACTGGAAGAACACCGCTGTCATCGTATCCTGGGATGACTCCGACGGTTGGTACGACCATGCGTATGCCAATCCGACCAGCCCGTCCTTCGACGCTCAAGCCGATCAGCTCAACGGTTCTGGCACTTGTGGCACCGGCACCGCTCCGAACGGCGTCAACGGCAAACCGGTCAACGGCCGCTGCGGTCCTGGCACACGCATTCCGTTCATTGTGATTTCGCCGTATGCCAAGGTGAACTACGTCAGCCACACGGCAATTTCACAAGCATCCATCGTGAAATTCATCGAAGACAACTGGCTGGGCGGCAAACGTCTGGGCGGTGGTTCGTTTGATGCCACTTCCGGCTCAATCAACGACATGTTCGATTTCACCGCAGCGCCTCACACCGCTCCGGTAACGATCGACCCGGTCAACGGTACCGTTCTCTAAGTTAGAAACAGCGCCTGCCCAGGCGCTGAATCAACCTGATTGATCACGCTGGCAAACCAATGCCAGCGTTTTTTTGTTTGGAGCTTCGTGATGAATACAAGACACACAAACGTATTGACTGTCGTTTTGATCAGCCTCTCTCTTGCCGCCTGTAGTGGCAATGGATCGAGCACAACCGCCAAGAATCAAAGCACTCAGGACGACACTCAATACGAATTGGCCACCGGCATGAACCCCCACCCGGTAAAGCTGGTACGTCCCCAACCTGCCCCGTTATCCGCCATGGCGCAACTCGGCAAACAGATTTTTTTCGATAAATCGCTATCCGGTTCCGGGCAGCAGTCCTGCGCCAGCTGCCATAGCCCGCAACTCGCTTATGGCCCGCCTGGAGATGGCTCAGTGATGCTTGGTGGGTCGCAACTGAAGACTCAGGGCGCACGCGCTGTACCCAGTCTGATGTATCTGGATCGGGATACCGCATTCAGTATTGGCCCGGACGACCCCAGTGCGGAAAACGTCAATCTCAACCAGCTCGCCGGTCAGGCCCAAACGGCAAACCGCAGCACCAAGACATCGAACGACACATCGGCAGCCGCTCAAAACCTGGTGCCTCAAGGCGGCTTATTCTGGGATGGTCGCGTGGACACATTGCAACAGCAGGCCAGCGGCCCTTTGTTCAATCCGGTGGAAATGGACGGCGGCAACGCGCAAGTCGTCACACAGAAGTTCATGAAGGCACCCTATGCCCAGAGTTTCATTCAATTGTTCGGCAATCGCATCTTCAACGACCCCGACCAAACCGTAGCAGAAGCACTCTTCGCGGTCGCTCGATATCAGATTGAAGACCCGTCGTTTCACCCCTACAGCAGCAAATACGACGCGTGGCTGGAAGGAAAAGCGAAACTGGCGCCGGATGAAATGCACGGCTATATCCTCTTCAACGATCAAACCAAAGCGAACTGCGCCGCCTGTCATCTGGACAAACCCACCTACGATCACCACCCACCCTTATTCACGGATCACCAATACGAAGCGCTTGGTGTCCCACGAAACAGAACCATTACAGCCAACGACAACCCGAACTATGACGATCTCGGCCTTTGCGGGCCGTTCCGTACCGATCTATCGAAACAGACCCAGTACTGCGGCATGTTCCTCACACCGACTCTGCGCAATGTCGCCACACGCCATGCCTTCTTCCACAACGGCATCTATCACTCGCTCAAGGACGTGCTGGATTTTTATGATTTCCGCGACACCAATCCGGAAAAGATTTACCCGGTCTCGGTCGGTGGAACCATTGAAAAATACAATGATATTCCGGCCAAGTATCGAATAAACGTGGATATCGTCGATCCGCCATTTGATCGCCACCCCGGCGAGCAACCGGCAATGAGTGGGCAGGATATGCAGGACATCATCGCTTTCCTGAAAACCTTGACCGATGGTTACACCGCTCCGGAAACACGCCCGGTGGCCGTTCAGATGCACTGAATGACGCCTGATTAGGAGTGATGCATGACGTTGATCTGCCTCATTTCACATAAGGAAAAGGGCTTGGCCCGGTCACAAAACACGTGGCAGAGCCAATGATTTTTTCGACGACCTGAGTGCAAGAAAACCAAATTAATGCCCTATTCCGCCCCATGAAACGGCTTGCACAAAAATGAATCCAAGCCTAGGATTGAACCAGTCTTCTCGGACGTGCGTCAGGTTGCTCTCAATCCCTTGAGCCTTAATCTGCGACATTGGGGGGCGCATCAAATGGGTCGTGTGCAGGTCCGCTTCGTCGGAAAGCCTTACATCCATTGCGCGCTGCCCAGCTTGAACCCTCGGTTCAAGGTCGAAGAGCCGCCAACGGCGTCTTTGAAGACGCTCAACACACAGAATTCCTGCATGAATCTCCCCCCAAGCAAAATATCTCTTCGCCGCCAACTTCGGCAAGCCAGAAAGTCGCTTGATGGCTATCAGCGGGATCGACAACAACAGCGCATTCAGCGCTTTCTCGCCGCCATGCCACAGATTCGGGACGCGCGACGCATCGCGGCCTACATGCCGTTCGACGGCGAGCCCGATCTTTTGCCCTTCATGCAACGGTACGAAGCCAAAATCTGGTTGCCGATGATCCGCTCGGATCTGCATCTGGATTTCCGCCCCGCGTTCACACTCACAGGAAACGCGCGGCTCCCTATAAACGCTCACCGCAACCGATTCGGCATTCTCGAATCGCAACGCCTTCCCATACTCCGTAGTGCTCATATGGACGCGATTCTGATGCCGCTCGTCGGCTTCGATCGTCGCGGCAATCGGCTGGGCATGGGCGCCGGTTTTTACGACCGAAGCCTCACAGGGCTCCGCCGCCCCAAACCCTGGTTGATCGGAATTGCATTTGATTGCCAGGAAACCGGGCATTTGCCTGCCGATCCCTGGGATGTCCCGCTGGACTACATCGTGACCAATACCGGTATCATCAAAACCAACCGCTACCAAACGAGGAGACCCGAATGAACCACTGGCTGATGAAATGCGAACCCGATGTCTTTTCGATTGACGATCTGTCGCGTCAGAAAGTGGAAGGCTGGTACGGTATTCGCAACTATCAGGCACGCAACATGATGCGGGACGCGATGCGGATCGGTGACCTGGTTTTTTTCTACCATTCGAACGTCAAGGTGCCGGGTGTCGTCGGCATCATGGAAGTCATCAGCGCACCCTACCCGGACCCTACGCAATTCGACCCGGAGCACCGCTATTTCGATCCCAAGTCCACACCGGAAAACCCACGCTGGGTGCAGGTAGATGTGCAGTACGTTCGCCATACCAAACGCAATATCACGCTGCAGGAACTAAAGACCGACGAAACGCTGGAAGACTTGCCACTCGTCCGGCAGGGCAACCGGCTATCCATCATGCCCATCAGCGCGCAAAGCTGGACGCGCATTCTCGCTCGAGAAGAACTACCCGCAGAGTAAGCGTCTCTTACTCCTTGCGGGTGAAGCTAAATCTCAGTGCGACACAGGGTTTATCCACATCATCCGCATGGTATGAATTATGGAAAACGTTCCACTAGCAAAATGACCGCACGGACTCAAGCCCGTAGGTGGCTATTTTTCAAAAAAATATAACCAAGAAAAATCAATTGGTTAACGAGTGCATTTTTCAAGTGTATTTTGCTGCCTATTTTTTCACCAATCCCACAACTGCTTGATCTGACTTGGCTCCGGCAAGATGCTCGTAAACAACCCACAGGTTCATCCACAGGTTTTGTGGATAAAAAATCGACGGTCGAGTGCTTAAATTTTTGATTTTTTCGGGGCCAAATCACCAATTCGGATTGGCACGAAAAATGGCATCCCTAAAATCAAACAGTTAAGCCAATATCAACCGATAAACCTAGGAACCTACTCAATCAGTACACAAAGTTATCCACAGGGCTGAAGAATAGAATGTCGCGCATTTGAACAGCTAACACGAACGCACATACGGAACAAGAGCGACCAAGCCCAATCTAAAATTTTATTTATATCAAATAAAAACATCAGGTTATAAAACAAGGCAAGGCCGGAGAGGATATCTGATGATTTTTTGACCAATAGTGCTAAGCCATTGATGGCATGGGCTTGCTGATGGTCATCAGACGGTGATGCACGGGGTTATCCACAATAACTGTGCACAGTTTTATATGAACCTGAAGTCTGAAAAAGCTGGGATTCACGCCAGGCGTATCAAGCCAAAAACAGGTTGTAAACCGGATTGTCACTCTCGGGCCAGTAGGGATAGCTCAGTTCATCGAGGTAAGTTGTGAACTCGTCCATGGCGCCCTGCTCTACCTGAACGCCCACCAGCACGCGGCCGTAATCCGCCCCTTGATTGCGATAGTGGAACAGACTGATGTTCCAGCGGGCGCCCAGATGGGTAAGGAAGCGGAGCAGCGCGCCGGGACGCTCTGGAAACTCGAAGCGGTACAGACGCTCATCGTTTATGCCGTGCGCATGACCGCCAACCATATGCCGCGCGTGAAGTTTGGCCATTTCGTTGTCGGTCAGGTCGATCACGGGATAATCGGCATGCACCAACCGGTTGAAGACGGCGGACCGATCCGAGGGCGTATCCAGACGGATACCGACAAAGATATGTGCCCGATCCTGATCCGCATAACGGTAGTTGAATTCAGTAATCTGGCGACGTCCGAGCAGTTCGCAGAACACCTGGAAGCTGCCCGGTTTTTCCGGGATCGTGACCGCAAAAAGGGCTTCCTTCTGCTCGCCGATATCCGCCCGTTCGGCCACGAAACGCAACCGATCGAAATTCATATTGGCACCCGAAGCAATCGCGATCAGTGTCTCGCCATGCAGATCGTGCTGTTTGACGTATTTCTTCAATCCGGCCAGTGCCAATGCGCCTGCCGCTTCGTTGATGCTGCGGGTATCGTCGAACATGTCCTTGATGGCGGCGGTCATCGCATCGGTATCGACGGTGATCACTTCATCAACGGCTTCCTGCGCCACGACAAAGGTATATTCGCCCACCTGTTTAACCGCGACCCCATCGGCGAACAATCCGACCTGATCCAGAACCACCCGCTCACCGGCCGCCATCGCGGCGGCCAGACAGGCGGCATCGTCCGGCTCGACACCGATGATCCGGATTTCCGGGCGCAACATCTTCACATAGGCCGCGATACCCGCAATCAGGCCGCCGCCACCGACCGGAACGAAAATCGCATGAATCGGGTCGGGATGATGTCGCAGAATTTCCGCACCGATGGTGCCCTGCCCGGCGATGATATCCGGATGATCATAGGGCGGAATAAAGACCAAGCCTTCGGACTGAGTGAGATGCTGCGCATGGGCAAATGCTTCGTCGAAGGTATCGCCGTGCAAGACGGCTTTTGCACCGCGTCGACGAACAGCATCGACCTTGATGGCCGGGGTCGTCAGCGGCATCACAATTGTGGCAGCCACGCCCAACTTCTGAGCCGCAAGGGCTACGCCCTGAGCATGATTACCGGCCGAAGCGGTAATCACACCGTGCTCCAACCGGCCTTCGCTCATCAGCCGATGCATCATGTTGTATGCGCCGCGCAGCTTGAAGGAGAAGACCGGCTGCGTGTCCTCTCGCTTCAATAAAATTCGATTATCCAGACGCTCGGAAAGCAGCACCGCGGGTGTCAGCGGCGTGTCCTGCGCCACGTCGTACACCCGGGCGGTCAAAATCCGATGAAGATAATCCTGAAGTAAGGCGGACAAATCCAGCTCCTTGAAATATTGGGCATCGAATGACACGAAGAAATGTCTGGGCAAACGATGCGCTCGAAAATGCGAAGCAGTACAAGCAGATGATGCACTGAGCGTCCTATCATGCCAGAATAACCGCCGACAATAATCGTCAAACTGCTCATCAGTACGGTTTAACCGCATATAGCGTGTTTGGCTCGCCTCGTTCGGCGGCCGAAAACCAGCTACTGGCAGGTATTGGCGATCAACCAAGGCAAACGAACCATCGATAACGACAAGGAACTCAGAATGACCCCACAAGACCAACTCAAACAACAGGCCGCCAAGGCAGCGCTTCAATATGTGGAAACAGGCAGTATTGTTGGGGTTGGCACGGGTTCGACCGTGAATTTCTTTATCGATGAACTGGCCACCATCAAACATAAGATCGAAGGTGCCGTATCCAGCTCCGAGGCCAGCACCAAGCGCCTGCGGGCACACGGCATCGAAGTGTTCGATCTCAATGGCGTGGGAGACATCCCTGTATACATCGACGGCGCGGATGAAACCAATGCCAACCTGCAGCTCATCAAAGGCGGCGGCGGTGCGTTGACCCGCGAAAAGATCATTGCCCATATGGCCAAGAAATTCGTCTGCGTAGCCGACGAGACCAAGATGGTGCCGCGTCTGGGCAAATTCCCGCTGCCGATCGAGGTCATTCCCATGGCCCGCAGCATGATCGCGCGCGAACTCGTCAAGCGTGGCGGCCAGCCGGTGTACCGTGATGGCTTCGTCACCGACAACGGCAACCAGATTCTTGACGTCCACAACATGGACATCATGGAACCGGCCAAGCTCGAAGCCGAACTCAACAACATTCCCGGCATCGTGACCGTCGGTCTGTTCGCCCTGCGCCCCGCCGATGTGTTGATTCTTGCCGCCGCCGAAGGCGTGCGCACCATCACGATCTAAGCAGCACTATGGCGGTCCGCTACGGGGTTATCGGCAACCCCATCCATCACAGCCGGTCGCCGCTGATCCATAGTGCTTTTGCCGAACAAACCGGCATCGACCTGGATTACACGGCGATTCTTGCGCCTTTGGATGGGTTTGTCGCAACCGTGGCCCACTTCCGCGGTGAAGGCGGTCTCGGGCTGAACGTCACCGTTCCCTTCAAGAGCGAAGCCTTTGCCTTGTGCCATACACTGAGCGAACGGGCACAACGTGCGGGGGCCGTCAACACGCTGATTTTTCCGACAGATCCCTCGTCTTCCGATATTCGGGGCGACAACACCGATGGCGTGGGTTTGCTGCGTGACCTCGCGTTCCACCAGATTCAACTCAAAGACAAAAAAATCCTGCTGCTCGGCGCGGGTGGTGCCTCGCGTGGCGTGCTCGCTCCCCTGCTGGCCGAAGGGCCTGCTCAGTTGCTCGTCGCCAACCGTCGAGCAGCAACAGCTGAACAACTGGCGACCGATTTTCAGGATCTGGCGGGTACACATACGCAGCTTGGTGCCTGCGCGCTGGACGCCCTCCCCGCCGATGCGTTCGATCTCATCATCAACGCTACCTCCGCCAGCCTGAGCGGAGAACAGCTTCCGCTGCCGGATGGGTTGATCGGTCAGAAAACCACCGTGTACGACATGGCCTACGGACGCGAACCC
This sequence comes from uncultured Halothiobacillus sp., assembly GCA_964655215.1. Lineage (GTDB taxonomy): Bacteria > Pseudomonadota > Gammaproteobacteria > Halothiobacillales > Halothiobacillaceae > Halothiobacillus. The sequence continues at coordinate 76,154 of CAZZMW010000008.1, read as the reverse complement.
ACCGTGTTCATGCAGTGGGGCGCGGCCTTGGGCGCTACTGCATTCGATGGACTGGGCATGCTGGTTGAACAAGCGGCCGAGAGTTTCTCTCTGTGGCACGGCATCCGCCCGGAAACGGGCCACGTGCGGGATCTGCTCAAGGCGCAACTGGCCACGGCCTGATTCGGATTTGCTTCACGCGTCCCTCGCGTCCTTAGGCCCGCCGCAAAGGAACTAGGACCACCACGCCGGTCAAAGCGGTGTAGGATAAAGCACTGTCACAAGAGGAGATCGCATCATGGCTTCAGAACCCACCCCAAACTCCACGGACACCACATCAAACACCACCGGCAACGATGAACTTGCTGCCATCAAGAAAGACATGCAACAGCTCAAGGCCGACCTTGCCGAGCTGTTGGCGGCCATGAAAACGCGCGGCCAAACCAAGGCGGAAACCCTCGGGCAGGATGCGATCAATACCCTGCATGAAGCGATTGACACGCTGAACAAGCGAGTGAACGCGGCCAAAGAGGGTGTGAGCGATCAGACCCGCGCCACCGTCGAACAGGCCGAACAGGTCATCGAACGGCATCCGGTTGCCAGCCTGCTCACCGCCTTCGGTATCGGGTTCGTGCTCGCCAAACTGTTCAGCAAGCACTGATCCCGATGCCGGAATTCGTCATCGCCCTGCTCGAACTCCTGGAGGCTGAAGGTCGCGCACTGAAGCAGGCCGTCCGACGCGTCAGCTTCGGCCTGGTTTTCCTGCTGACGGCCTCGGCCCTCATCCTGACTGCACTGGGCTTTCTATTGGCCGCAGGTTATCTGGCTCTAGCCGCCGCACTGGGCAATGCCCTCGCCGCCCTGATCATGGGGGGCGTGAGCCTTCTGCTGGCGGCGACACTCGGCTTCATCGCCTATCGCGCCATGCGGTAACCGGATCGGGCTGACGAACATGGAAAACCAATCCGCACCCCGCTCACTGGATGAAGCCAAACAGCATTTCCGCCAATCCTGGCAGGATGCCGTCAACAACCCGCTGTCCATCGTGCGCGAAACCACACGACGCTTCCCGTGGGCGAGCGTGGCCGTTGCCGGTGCTGCTGGAGTCGTGGCCGAACGCGGCATACCGGTGCTGTTCAATGCCCTGAAGACAACATTGAAAACCCATCCCGAGTGGCTACTGCTTCTGGCCCAGCAACTCATTGCCGCACGCAAGAAATGACTGAATTCGACGTGATTGTGATCGGCGCGGGCGCCGCCGGTATGATGTGCGCGGCCCAGGCGGGCCAGCGTGGGCGGCGCGTTCTGCTGATTGATCACGCCACGAAAATTGGCGAACGCATTCGCATCTCCGGTGGTGGCCGCTGCAACTTCACGAACAAGGACGTCAAACCGGAAAACTTCCTGTCGCAGAACCCGCATTTTGTCCGTTCCGCGCTGGCCCAATTCAGCGCACAGGACTTCATCCGGATGGTCGAGCGCCACCGCATCGCCTACCACGAGAAAACGCTCGGCCAACTGTTCTGCGACGATTCCGCCACGCAGATCATCGATATGCTCAAAGCCGAATGTACGGCCGGTGACGTGGCTTGGGCACTGTCGTGTGCGGTAACGCATGTTGAAAAAACCACCGATGGCGGCTTCTTGATCGAGACAAGTCAAGGCACGTTCTCGTGTCAATCGCTGGTGATCGCCACCGGTGGGCTGGCCATCCCCAAACTCGGGGCAACGCCGTTCGGTTATCGATTGGCCGAACAGTTCGGCCTACCGGTCATTCCGCCCCACCCCGCACTGGTACCGCTCGCCCTCGCGCCGGAAGAAGGCGAGCCACTGCAGACATTCACGGGCAACTCACTTGATGTCATCGCCGAATGTCCGAATTCGACACCCGGCAAAGGGCACAAGAACGCCCACAAAGCCGGCCAAAACGTACGCTTCCGGGAAAACCTGTTGTTCACCCACCGTGGACTCTCCGGACCAGCCATTTTGCAGGTATCGAGCTACTGGCAAAACCAACAGTACTCGGCAGAAAAGAAGCAGCCCATCCGCCTGAATCTGTTGCCGAATCTGGACGTTCCCGCCTGGCTACAGGAAAACCGTCCGAGCAAACGCACCCTCGCTCAACTGCTGGCCGATTACTGGCCCAAACGCATCGCGCAGGAGTGGACGGCCGCACGGGGCTGGACGAAACCGATGGCCGAACACAGCAACAAGGACATTGCCGCCATGGGCCAAGCGCTTGCGGCCTGGGAGATCATGCCTTCCGGCACGTTGGGTTATGCCAAGGCTGAAGTCACCCTCGGTGGCGTGGACACGCGCGCCCTGTCATCCAGCACCATGGAAGCCAAAGACGTTCCGGGCCTGTACTTCATCGGGGAAGTCGTGGACGTCACCGGCTGGCTGGGCGGCTACAACTTCCAGTGGGCCTGGTCATCCGGCTGGGTCGCAGGGCAGGCGGTTTGAAGGTTCACCATAGCCCATCATTCGCCCGATTCAGTCAGCGGGACCGATTGTTTTACTACCGACGAGCATGCGCTCAATCCGCCGATCCGGCACCAGCCACAACAGCGCAACGGCGACATAGATGGCGACGCCAAGCCATTGAGAGACGAACGACAGCATAATCCCTACGATATAAAGCACGGGCGATGCCTTGCCCTTCCAGTCATGTCGAATGGCCGCTTTCAACAGCGAATGTTCACCCTGCGAAGCAATGATTCGCTGTTCCAGTATCCAGTAGGCGATCGACGCCATCAGCAATACGAAACCATACAGCGCCGCCGGTTGCGCTGCGAAGTGGTTCTCGCCCATCCAACCGGTCGTGAATGGAATCAGCGACAGCCAGAACAGCAGATGCAGATTCGCCCATAGCACCGAACCGGTCACGTGGTCGGTCGCGTGCAGCATGTGGTGGTGATTGTTCCAATAGATTCCCAGATAGATGAAGCTGAGCACATAACTCAGCAGCACGGGAATCAGGGGCAGGAGGGTTGCCATATCGTCGCCATGCGGGATTTTCAGTTCCAGCACCATGATCGTGATGATGATCGCAAGCACGCCATCAGAAAACGCTTCGAGTCGATTTTTTCCCATCCCGGCTCACCTCATGAAAATGAAAGCGCCATGCCTCGACCGACTACTGCCGGCCAACACTCAGCGCATAAAGTACAAATCCTGTCGCCGCGACGATCGGCAAGGCGAACCACCAATAGGCCTGTGCACTCCAGCCCGTACGATAGCCATAAATGACCAACGCCGCACTGACCAGACACAGGCCCGGCAGAACGTACATCGCTCCGTTGAAAATGGCCATCTGCCATCGGACAAGTGGCTCGCCGCTTGCCGCACCGGCAGGTGAAAAAGCAACCAGCATGAACAAGAAGTACGCAAGGAAGAGTTGAAGAATCGACCCGACGACGACCCAAACCAGTGACATTGCGCTTCCCTACCCTTGAAATGAATCCATCGAACACGCGCCCGGACTAGCTAAGACCAGAGGGCGGAGATCAACCCTTGAACGCATCCTTTGAAGCAAGATAGGCCATTTCCGCGGGCGTACTTTCGCGCCCCAGAATGGCGTTGCGATGCGGGAATCGGCCATAAGTCCGGATAAGTTCCCGATGATGTTCCGCAAACTTGATATTGCCCGTCAGCTCGTACTGATGAAACAACGTGACAGACAAGTCCTGCTCTTCGAGCTTCTCACTGTGCATCAACGGCATGAACAGAAAGCTCAACCGGTCTTTGCTCAACTGCTTGTCGAACCCCTTCTTCAACGCATTCAACGTGACCTCAACTGCCTTTCGTTCCGTGCGAAAACTCTCCGGCTTGCCCCGAAACATATTGAGTGGAAACTGATCCAGCACAATCACCAATGCCAGCGCCCCTTCGGGCGAATCCTGCCAGTGATCCAACGCACCCGACGCCGCCCGCTCCCACAATGACTGATACTTCTCTCTGATCTCCGCATCCAATTCCGGCGTCGAAGCGAACCAGTGCTTCTGCATGAAGTCGGAATACCAGTATTCGAGGATGTCGGCGGGTGTAATCGATTCTGTATTCATGACTGGAACCTCTTCATGATGCACCGCAGAACATGACGCGTGTCGCACGGAAAGTTAGTCATTATCCCCACCCCAGCGCCAATGGAGAGGCTCGCCAGTGAGCCAGCAGATAGCTAAAAACACCACCGTAAGAATCGCCACATAAGTTAGGTAGACGACAGTGCCTTTTAAAACATAAACAAGGGGAATGCCACCAAGAGTGAGGGCGAAGTAAACTGCAAGCACCACCCAACCCTGCCATGAAGAAGGCAGCCCCCATCCCCAACCATAGCGCTTTGCGCGAAACCAATAATTCGGCGAGTTAGTGCTCATGTTTGTGCCCTCTTGGACCCTTAACGACGCTTGCCTTTACTCAACCGAAACGCGGTTACGGCATAACTGAACGATGCGCCTCTCAGCTTTTGATCGATTGATCACGGTTCAGAATCCAGCAACGCGGGTTATTCGTAAAACCGATTTGCTCGTAGTACGAGTTTGCTCCGGGAGCGGCCACGAGCAACAACTTGCATTTGGGACCCAGCTGTTCCTGGGTAATGATTTGCAACTTTTTACCTATGCCGTTTCTTTGATATTTCCTATCGACGGCAAGGTCCGAGAGATAACAGGCGTAGTGAAAATCCGTCATGGAACGAGCGATCCCAACAAGCTTATCGTCATCCCATGCTGTGACGATTAAATTACTGTGATCAATCATTCCTGCCATGCATTCACGATCCTCTACTGGTCTACGTTCTCCCAGAGAGGAACTGAGCAATAATCCAATGAACTGGTCCGTCGTCACCGGGGCGTTCACTTTGTATTCGATGTTCATGGGGTTCATTTACCTCAAACACCCGCAGTGAGGGAGCATTCAGCGCCCGTTTTAACAGACCGTTTCGAGCAGGCTTTTCAGGCGCTCAAACTTCCTTCTCATCAAGTCGAATGGTCAGTGCTTTCAACAGGCTCAGCAGCGAAGTTTTGACCGGTTCGGTGAAACGCAGGTTATCTTCGCCGAATACAATCAGGGCGCGTACGGGATCACCTTCGCTTGCTGCGGGGATCGGGACGATGGCCAATGCGCCGACCGGGTATTGCTTCAACTGTTCGATCAGCTCGTTCTGGAGTGTGCCACTGATGGTTGTGTTGCGGGCGTGATCATCTATGAACATGGGGGTCTGAGCAACCAGTACACGGTCGATCAGGCCCATCTGTGCGACTTGATTGGCGATTTCACGGACGGGCGCGGTACAGCCGACGCACTCGTAGGATATGTGTTCCTGTTGTTCCAGTTGCGGCCCGGCCAGTTCGGATGAGCACGACCAGACCTCCGGCCAGTGGGTGTACAGGCATATCGCGAGCAGACTGCTTTGCTCGATGACCTGCTCGGCCAGCGGGGCGAGTCGACTGGCTTCAACCGCTGTTTCGATTTCGACCTCTGGTTCTGAGGCGACATCGGAGGTGCTGCCCGGCATCGGCATCGCTACGGGCTGTTTTGGTTGTGGCTGCGAGAACGTTGCGGTCAGGCGGCAGAAATCGCGCTCTGCCTTGAGCTCGTTTGCCTGCTCAACACTGTCGCCCAGACTATCGGCCGCGACGATGAGTCCTTCTGCGTCATGGCGACTCGATTTGAGCGCACGGATATGGAAGCGCATCCAAGTCTGGCTCGATTCCCCCGTCTTCACCCTGCGCAATAGGCTGACCTCATCACGCAGACCGGTGTGTATGTCTTCCAGCAATTTGGGATCGCCCGAAGTCAGATTCTCGACGGCGTTGAGCCCCGTTATCGGTGAGATCACATCCAGAAAACTCCGACCCTGCAACGATTCCTGGCTATCGTGAAATATTTGCGTCCATCTTTGATTGACCAGGCTGATGTGCCAATCGGTGGGATTCACAATGGCAAGCCCCATCGCGGGCATGTAATCCCACAACTGGGCCAATTGATCGCGCTCGCGCTGCAGACCGGCCAACACTTTGGCTCGCTGCAACCGCATGATGCGCCAGAACAGGAACAGGGAAATCAAGAGGGCAAACACGCCGATCAGGGAAGCCGTGGCAAGCCATTGACGCGTCTTGCGCAGGGGATCGAGCACGATATCCTGCGTGGTGGCGGCCCAGAGCAGACCATTGAGCTCCGGGATCTGCGTGCTGGCATAGAGCAGCGTATGCCCCTGGCAATCGATCTGCCCGCTGGCGCTGCTCTTCAATACGTCTGCAGACGGCGGGTACGGGCTCAAACGCGCCTGGAGGGAAAGGAATGCAGGCGACTTGCGGAAACAGTCGAGATCGCTCTCGCTCACTGGCTCAACACGTGAACTCATCTGCGGTTCGCTCAATTGCGAAAAATCGTCAATCAGCGGGGTGGTCGTCCACGACTTAGCGGAATCATTCCCCTGCGCAAGCAAGAGCAGGGTGCGCACTGCATTTTCGACCCTCAAGGGTTCTCCGGCAGGCATGGACTGCACCAGTCCACTTTCATTGAGTTCGGCAGCCAGCACGATATACCACGGGCCGCCGCTCACCTCGGACTGGCTCAGAAAAATAGGCAATACCCAGTAACAATCACCACCGCTCTGCTCCGGCGCGAACACACAGGCAAATTGCACTTTGGATGTGGCAGCCGCTCGCTCGAACAGATTATCCGGCGTTTTGGCAATCATGTCCGAACCGAATTTGAGCTTCTTGACGTGATCGGGATCAAACAGGGTGATGGTATGGAATCGGCCATCCTGAATCAGGGCGACAAATGAAGGGAAGGTACTGCCGGAAGACTGGACAGGTTGCTCCTGACTGATGCGTATTCGATTTGCCAGAACGGCTGGCTGCTCAGCCAGTTTGTCGACGATTTGCGAACGCTCGGTCAACCAGTCGGCAATCAGCTTGCTGTGCAGACGCAACTGCGAAGTCAGCTCGGTTTGGGCCTGATTGAGGAGAACCGGGCGGTATTCGCGCGTGGCATAGGAGACCATGAATAACTGCGCGAGCAGCGTGAACGCAATGAGGATGATCAATGCACCCCACCACGACTTGGGATCGGTGAGCCGGGAGTGACGCAAGGCCTGTTCGGCCAGAGGTACGGGCTGGCTGCGTTCGAGCAACAGGAACAGCAACCAGGCCGTGATCAGGACGAAAACCCCGCCAACCACCAAACCGGCGGGCGATATGACCCAACGTGCGCCGCCCAGACTGCTGAGCAGCCACTGTATCAATGCAATCCACAGTGTGGCGACGACAATGTATGCCACCGTCCAGCGGAGCGAGCTGTATGACGTGAGGTTGGGTAGCCGCGCCATGCGTAGGGGTTACCGCGCGAGGAACGCGTGCATCTCGCGCAAACGCTGCAGGGTTTTCTCCTGGCCGAACAGATCAAGCGTCACGCCCAGACTGGGTGAGGCTCCGTGTCCCAACAGGGCCAGACGAAGCAAAGGCCCGACCTTGCCCAGTTTGAAGCCCAGTGTCGTCGCCACTTCCTTGACCGTGTGGTCGAGGTGCGCAGGGCTTTCCCAGTCCTCAGGCTGCGAAAGCGCCATCGCCAGTGCTTCCAGAATGCCAGGCGCATCGTCATCCAGCTTGCCCAGCGCAACGGGATCGTAGCCGGTCAGATCACGATAGTACGGCAGAGCCTGCTCGGCCATTTCGACCATCGTCTGTGCCCGATCGGCATAGGCCGCGACGATCTTCGCCGGGTTGGGACCCTGAACCGACGGGTCAACGCCGAGACGCCCCAGATGCCATCGCAGTTCGATGGCCGTTTCTTCGTACGGACGAGTCTTGAAATATTGCTGGTTGAGCCAACGCAGTTTTTCCGGATTGATGCTTGATGCGGACTGGTTGATGTCCTTGATGTCGAAAAACTCGATCATCTCGGCCCGATCGAAAATTTCCTGATCCCCATGAGACCAGCCTAGGCGCACGAGATAATTGAGCAGGGCTTCAGGCAGGTAACCCTCTTCCCGATATTGCATCACACTCACGGCGCCATGACGCTTGGACAACTTGGTGCCGTCCGGCGCATGGATCATCGGCAGATGCGCGAACTGGGGCGGCGTCACATTGAGGGCGTGATAGAGATTGATCTGGCGGGCCGTGTTGGTGAGGTGATCGTCGCCTCGAATCACGTGGGTGATGTTCATGTCCCAATCATCAACCACCACAGTGAGGTTATAGGTCGGGCTGCCATCTGAGCGGGCGATGATGAGATCGTCCAGCTCGCTGTTCTGGAACACCACGCGACCCCGTACGCCATCTTCGATCACAACTTCACCATCCAGCGGATTGCGGAAGCGCACGACAGGCGCAACACCGGCGGGCGGCGTACCGGTAAAGTCCCGATAACGATGATCGTAACGGGGCTTTTCTCCACGGGCCATCTGGGCTTCACGGAGTTGATCCAGCTCCTCCCGGCTCGCGTAGCAGTGATAGGCATGACCGCTCGCCATGAGCTGATCAATCACTTCCTTGTATCGATCCATGCGATGAGTCTGGTAAAACGGGCCTTCGTCGTAGTCGAGGTTCAACCAGGTCATGCCTTCAAGAATGGCGTTCACCGATTCCGGGGTGGATCGTTCCAGATCGGTATCCTCGATTCGAAGCACAAATTGTCCGCCGTGCCTGCGCGCATACAGGTAACTGAACAGGGCTGTGCGGGCGCCGCCAATATGCAAAAAACCGGTGGGTGATGGCGCGAAACGGGTGCGAACGGACATGAATACCTCGGATGTATTTCAAAACTGGGATGATCATAGCGTAAAGTGGCTGGACTGACCGCAATCTACGTTCCAGACGGCATATCGACACAGGACTCACCACAATGAAGTACCCCGCCCCAGTCACCTTGGCCTGCCTGCTCGCATTGACCGGCTGCACCCCCTTCATGACCTTGTCACCATCTGGCTCGGCCACACCAAGCACGGCATCCGCAGCACCCGAAGCGGATGCGACGCCAACGCCACCCAAAACAGACGCAACGCTGAATTGCCCTGAAGTACGTTTCAGCAAATCCGTGATGCTGACCCGAGTGTGGATACCCACACCTCCGCAAGATATCGTCAATCTGGGTGCAGCACTCAGCAAAACCATTGCGACCGATCTGCAGAATACCGGTCACTTTCACGTCGATACCACAGAGGCGACGCAATCCACGGGGCCAGAACCCGCGGTCGATGCCTTCAAAAGCCACGGTACACCCTACTTTATCCGTATCAGCGGACATGACTTCGGGCTGTCGGGACAATCCAGCATGTGGTCGTTTCTGGGACCCAGCCTCAATCCACGGGGCGGCACTCTGGATATCCGCATCGTCGATGCCCTGACGACGCAGACCATGGCACAAACCACGGTGAGCGCACCGACCGTCAATGCCGGTGAATATGATCCCGTGATCGATGCATTGGGTGCCGATTTCGATACCTCAACCTATGGACAGGCGATGAATCAACTCGCTGGGGAAGCCGCCAACTGGATCGACCAGACGCTGGGCTGCAAGCCACTGATCGGCCAGGTCGTGAATGTCGACGGTTCGACCATCACGATCAATCGCGGCATCAACGATGGCCTGCGCAGCAGCGACCGCCTGTTCATTCTGCAACGGACGGATCGCGTCTATCAGCTCGGTCAAAACGCTTTAACCGAGCACTACCTGCTGCAAAATCTGGGGGCGGGAGAAGTCGAACGACTGGGTGAACATACGACGCGCATCCACTATGGCGGTTACCATGTGGTGCAAGTGGGGGATATCGTTCAATCGGGCAACTGATGGACCAACGGTTCCGAAATCAAGGTCTCGATCGGGACAGGAGCATGGTAGTAATAACCTTGGATGAAATCGATACCGATGGCATCTAGCCTGAGTAAGGTGGCCTCGTTCTCGACCCACTCGCCAATCGTTTTGGCGCCCATCACTTCCGACACCCGCTGAATGGCTGTGACGATGACTGAGGCGACCGGATCGTGCTCGATATCACGAACCAGCTTGCCATCGATTTTGACGAAGTCCGGCCGCAATCGGCGCATGAATTCGAAGGACAGCAGACCCGCACCGAAATCATCGAGTGAAATCTTGCATCCCATCTGACGTAACGAGTGGACCAGTTCCATCACCAATTCATAATTGGTGATGGCTGAGGTTTCTGTAATCTCAAAACAAATCAATGCAGGATCGAGATTGAACTCACGGAAGGCAGAACGGATGAACGCGTTCATGGACGGATCTTGCACTGTCGCTCCGGAGAGATTGATGGCAAGCAGTGGCGGGTGTTCCCCACAACGCGCCAACAGCGCGAACGTCTGACGAATCACCCAGCGGTCGATTTCGGTCATGAAGTGGTATTTTTCCGCCGCTTCGATGAACTGCACCGGTGATTGCAGACTGCCATCTGCACCGCGCAACCTCAATAGCACCTCGTAATGCGGTACGGGTGCCGGATTGGCAGAAGTTAGCGGCAAGGGCGAAATGGCCTGAATCACCTGCCTCAACCCCTCCTCATCCAGAGCCTGCTTGAGTTGGTGCAACGTGGCCAGTTGATGGCGCCTGGAAACGATCTCCTGATCGTCACGAGAGAACCAGACCACCCGGTTACCGCCTTCGCGATGAGCCCGACGACAGGCTGCTTCAGCATCGTTCAGCAGTTCAGCACCCAATCGATAATCGACCAGGCTGGCCCCCATACTGACACTCACTCGTAACCGCTGCTCGCCAATCTCGACACGCATATCCTGCAAGCTGTTCAGCAACTCATCCGGCCATTGCTGATAGGCGAAGGATTGCACGTCCGGAATCCATACCCCGAACTCATCGACGCCCAGTCGGGCAATGACGCCGCTTGGCGGCACGGAAAAACTCAAAAAACTCGCAATACGGGCGACCACCTGATCGCCGACAGAGCGCGAGTTGGTTTCATTGATGAGCCGGAAGTCATCCACATCCAGCCAAAGAATCAAACCTTCGCTTTTCTTTTGGCCAAGGGCATCGCACTGCCCTTCGAGGAAATCTGCAAAAGCGGTGTGGTTGAGTAATCCTGTGAGTCGGTCATGGGTGGCTCGGTAGGCCAACAATGCCGTTGCTTCGTGATAGTCGGTTACATCGCGCAGAGTGAGGATGATCTTTGATGACTGCTTATCCAAACACGACCCTAACAGTCGCAGATGCACATCAATGTCCTTGATCTGGTGCCCTACGGACAGTTGCAGAGTGTATGACTGCTCGGGCCGCTGGCACAGCAGACCGATGGCCGTTCGCAGATCGAAATCGGGATCACTTTCATGCCAGCGCAAATCGAACAACAGCATGAAATGTCGCCCCTGCAACTCATCTGGATGCTCTATGGGGTGCATCAACAAGTCCTGGCTGGGTTGATTGGCGAACAACACCCGCCCATCCAGTGAAAAAACCACAACGGCATCTTCCAGTGCATTGAGTGTTTTCCTAAGCTGCGTTTCCTGCCGAGCTATTTTTTTCTGTGTCCGTTTACCCTGCAGAAAAAAAACAAACAAAATCAATCCAGCGGGTAGAAGCAGCCACCAACCGTAGGCCTTGAACAAGGCAACAAGGGAAGGATCGGTCGGCAACCAGCGATCCCTGATTTGCTGAACGGTCGAGTAATCCAGCGGTAAGGCCCACTTCTTGATTCCGCTGGCGATCACTGCAGGATTATCTGGGGTCATACCCATCAAATCTCTGGCTACTTTTTCTGCAAAGGCTCGGCCAATCTTATTGGATGCAGAAAAGGGCCATTCCGGTACAAGCTCGGTCGAGAGCTGATAGGGATAATCGCTGTACAATTTGGGATCAAGAACCCGGAATTCTCCCGATTTCACAACACCTTGTGCAATGAGTTGCTCCAGAAATCCAGCACGAATCACGCCAGCATCAGCACGACGCTGCTGAACAGCCTGCACGATCAGGGACATCGGCAAACCGGTGAACAGGGGTTGAATCTGCTTTTTGGGGTCGATGCCCGCACGGACCATGGTATCCAGGCCCAGCAACCATGCACCCAAAGCATTATTCGAGGCACCGGCCACGATCCGATTCTTCAGATCACCAACATGCTGAATATCCTGACGGTCGGCACGCACGATGATTGCCGAACCAAAACGATCCAGAGTACCGCCCGGGGTTCTGACGACCATAGTGGCCAGCGGCCAGACAGAATCATCCTGAGCCAGTTGCACAAATTGCAAAGGTTGAGTGAGGACGAAATCCAGCCGATTTTCCCGCACGGCTGCGGCAAGTTCGGACAGGAACATCGGCTCAATACGGAAGAGATAACCGGGGTTTTTCTCGCTCAGATAGGCAGCTGTGGGGCCCCAACGACGAACCGCTTCCGTCTTTCCCTGATAGGCCAATACACCGATATGAACAATTTTATCAGTCGTTTGAGTCGGCACCGCCGCTTCGACGCCACCACCTAACGAGAAAAACAGGAACAGCGAGAGCAGCAGATGAAACAGAGGAAAACATTTTCCCCAACGCACTGAACGGCCCCCTTGGTGGAGTCCATCACTCGCTTTCGTTTCAAATAGTACTCGTTGCGACACCGGCTCATCCTGGACTATCACGAAACAACGCCTGTCTATCCGGAGATCAGGCACTCAGCAGCGGTTCATGCAGAGGCAACAAAAGAAGCCTCAGAAACGTCGACCGGCCTGAGCTGCAATACGCATGCGAAGCGCATTGAGCTTGATAAAGCCAGCAGCATCACGCTGATCATACGCACCGGCATCGTCCTCGAAAGTCGCGATGGACGGGTCGAACAGGGTGTCATCCGAGCGGCGCCCCAGCACCTGTACGTTGCCCTTGTACAGACGCAAACGCACGTCACCATTCACGTAAGCCTGGGAAGCATCGATCGCGGCCTGCAGCATGACGCGCTCAGGTGACCACCAGTAGCCGTTATAAACCATTTCGGCATAACGTGGCATGAGTTCATCCTTGAGATGGGCTACGCCTCGATCCAGCGTGATGGATTCCAGCGCGCGACGCGCCTTGAGGACAATCGTTCCCCCCGGTGTTTCATAGCAGCCACGAGATTTCATGCCGACATAACGGTTTTCCACCAGATCGAGTCGGCCGATACCGTTCGCTCCACCAAGCTTGTTCAGTTTTGCCCACAAAGTAGCTGGTGAGAGGGCCTCGCCGTTGATGGCGACCGGATCACCCTTGACAAAAGTCAGCACGATCTCCTCGCCCTGATCCGGCGCCGCTTCCGGGGATACGGACCAGCGCCACATACTTTCTTCAGGTGTCCACCATGGATCTTCCAGATTGCCACCTTCATAGGAGATGTGCAGCAGGTTGGCATCCATCGAATAAGGCGACTTCTTGCCTGCAGCGGCAAAGTCCACGGGAATATCATGGGTCTTGGCGTAGGCCATCAGTTTTTCGCGTGAAAGCAGATCCCACTCGCGCCAAGGGGCAATGACCTTGATACCGGGTTTCAGTGCATAAGCACCCAGTTCAAACCGCACCTGGTCGTTACCCTTGCCGGTTGCCCCGTGCGCAATGGCATCAGCCCCGGTTTCATTGGCAATATCGACAAGGCGCTTGGCGATCAACGGACGCGCAATCGAAGTACCCAAAAGATATTCGCCTTCGTAAACCGCATTGGCACGGAACATCGGGAATACATAGTCACGGATGAATTCTTCGCGCAAATCTTCAATGAAAATCTGCTTGACGCCCATTTTCTGCGCCTTGATGCGCGCAGGCTCCAGTTCATCGCCCTGTCCCAGATCCGCAGTGAATGTCACCACTTCACAGCCATAGGTGTCTTCAAGCCACTTGAGAATTACTGAGGTATCAAGGCCGCCGGAATAAGCCAGCACTACTTTCTTGAATTCGGTTTGTGTCGTCATTACGTTTCAGGAACCTGTCGTTAAAAATGCAAAATTTTCGGGAGTATAACCCAAAGCCGGATTGAGCCCGCCCAGGCTAACGCGTCTGGATCAGGCTGGAATAAAAATAAAAAACCCTGAAAATTCAACGCCATGCGACTAATCATCAGCACGCTCCGCACATCCCATATCAAGGTGTGCGAAGCGATAGTGAAGGGCGCAGCATAACGAGATGCTGGATAGGGTTATTCCATCTGTTCGTTAATTTTGCTCAATACCGCATAACGATCATCGGGCAACGTACCGCCAGTCACGCTGATTTCTGTCACGTCGATACGCGTTGCACCATCTTTCTGCGGCAGCAGTTTCAGAGTGAGTTGCATGCTCATCTTCTGCTTCATGTCCACCTTCGCACCGCGAATGTCGCCATCAGCATAGAACGATTGTGGGTAAGGATGCGTGACTGTGATTTCACCACTCTTCAAGTCGCTCTTAACCGGGTTGAATCCCAACCGGTCCAGCGCCAGGCCCACTCGGTTCCACACTTGCGGATAGGCCTGGCTAACTACCAGATAACGCTCGTCCTTGTCCTTATTGAAGATGATTTTCGAACGAGGCGCGAAGCTGGCGGCTACCAGTGCACGGGATTCTGCTTCGGTCTTGCCCGAGAGATAAGCCGTCAAGCGGGCGAGCATATCAGCCGTCAGTGTGGGATCTGCCTTGGCATTCGCATATTTGAATGAAGATTCGTCGTCTCCAGGGAAGTACGGCTTCTCGCCCGTCAACTCCATTTTCTGACTGGTCACGAATACAAGCGTCTGGTTCTGACTGTCACCATTTTCGATCCGGATACGTACCTTCTGGATATGATCCGGTTTGAAGAACGTGTCCTTGGCGAGTTTCAGGAAGCTCATCAGGTTGAAACCGTTTTGATCGGCAGACTGCGTACCTGTCCAGTCCGTTTCCATCATCCCGACACCCGGCTCGATTTTCTTGACGATATACCCTTCATCTTGCAGGAAGCCTTGCAGTTTCGGCCAGACGATATCCGGCTTGGCATCAACGGCCAGATAACGCGAATCAGGTCCACCCATGACTTTGACGCCGGTTCCGGAAACCAGCACACCACTACCTTCGGTCCGTGCTGCGGCTTCAGCCGCCCGTGCCGAAGCAATTTCGGGAACAGCCAACTCAGCACGCGGACTTGGTGGCGTAAAGGCCGGTGGTACGTCCAACTTAGCGGCATGGTTGACGGGTTTATCCGAAGAAAAGAACGGAACATAGGAGCAGCCCGTCAGGGTGCTGACACCTAGAATCAACCCGGCGAGGGCGGTGAGTTTGAATCGCACGGCTGAAGGGGCGTTGAAGATCATTGAAAAAAACTCGCGATGATTAGGAAGTAAATTTGGAGGCCATAAGGTAACCGATTCGATCACATCTAGACTAGGGAAAGTCTGAATAAGTCCACATCGGGCCTTTCTAACGCTTTTAACCACAAAAGTGTGGTTTTACATTTTTCTCATTTTCCACTGAGTGGATCACATAAAAAATAGCGGCACATCCTTGTTGCCGCCGCACTGCTGAATGTCCTATGAACAACCCTCAGCGGAAATGCCGGCCGAATTCAGCGCAGCACAGACCTGAGGAATGAACTCCGGAGTCAGGGGCAACAAGGGCAGGCGGAGCGCGGGAGAAATCAACCCCATCGCTGCAACGGCCCATTTCACCGGGATCGGATTGGGTTGGCAGAACAGTTCACGATGGAGCGAGGCCAGACGGGCATCAACGGCCAGTGCTTCCTCTTCATCGCCGCGCAACGCCGCCGACGTCATTTGATGCATCAAGGCCGGCGCCACGTTTGCCGTAACGGAAATGGTGCCCTGCCCGCCCGATAAAATCGTTTTGCACCCCAGACCATCATCACCGCTGTACACGGCAAAATCTTCCGGCGCACCCGCGATCAACGCCTGGATGCGTTCCAAGGAACCACTGGCTTCCTTCGTACCGATAATTCGGGGGTGTGCACTCAAGGCCAATGTGGTTTCCGTTGTCATGTCCACCGCGGTGCGGCCCGGTACGTTATACAGGATCATCGGGAGGTCGACCGCATCAGCGATGGCCGTATAGTGGGCGATCAAACCCGCTTGCGTGGGGCGGTTGTAATAAGGTGTGACAGACAGGTGAGCGACGGCACCTGCCTTTTTGGCGGCTTCAGTCAGTTCGATGGCTTCACGGGTGTTGTTGGCGCCTGTACCGGCGATGACCGGAATACGACCCGCCGCTGCACGCACCGTCGCTTCAATGACAGCAGCATGCTCATCGAAGTCCAGCGTGGCCGACTCACCTGTCGTACCGACCGATATGATCGCGTCCGTGCCCTGCTCGATATGGAATTCGACCAGCCGCGCCAATGCCGGGTAATCCACTGCACCGGTGTCCGTCATCGGAGTGACCATAGCCACCAGACTGCCCGTGATCTGTTGCGTCGCCATATACCGCCTTTCTAGAAAAATGATTCGTTATCGAAATAATCCAGCTCGCACTGCCGAGGACCTTGGACAGGCCGGAAAACGGCACATATCCCGTATAAAGTAGACCAGAGCTGCATAATAAGCCTTAACCCGCCATAGTACCGATTGGCTGGGGTGACTGACAAGCAATCTGCAGTCAACCATCCGAATCTTCGCCCAGCCGAGCCTGAACGATGGCGTACGCTTCGTTGCGTTTCATCGGGGTCAGCTTGGTAAGCACGCGGGCGATCATGCTGGCAGGCGCCTTTTCGGCCAGCAAAACAGTAAGCAATTGCTCGACATCCACCCCCGATGCTTCGGCGGAAGTTTCCGCAGGCTCTGCCCCTTCGACCAGCACCACAAACTCGCCACGCTCAGGGATTTCGCCCGATTGCACCGCGGCGGACAGATACCCTAGGTCACCGGAAACTAGCGTTTCGAACCGTTTGGTCAGCTCTCGCCCCACAACGGCACGGCGCGCCTCGCCAAGATGCTCCCGCACGGCCTCCAGCATGGCGCGAATCCGATGGGGGGCTTCATAGAAAATCAGTGTCGCAGGTTGTGCGGCCAAAACCTGTAATCGGGCGGCGCGCGACTGCGCCTTGGCGGGCAGAAATCCTTCGAACCAGAAATGCGTGCTATCGAGCCCGGAGGCTGACAAAGCCGCAATCGCCGCGCAAGCACCGGGAACGGGGCTCACGCGATGACCCAGATCGACCAGTCGCCGCACCAGCAGGCTACCCGGGTCACTGATGGCTGGCGTGCCCGCATCACTGATCAACGCGACCGACTGCCCCTCAGAAAGCCACTCGGCCACAGTCGCCACACGTGATGCTTCGTTGTGCTCATGTAACGCCACCACGCGCTGACGAACGCCGAAATGATCTAACAGCTTGCGCGCATGGCGCGTATCCTCGCAGGCGATAACCTGTACGCCCTTGAGTATGGCAACCGCCCGCGGACTCATGTCGGCCAGGTTACCGATGGGTGTCGCCACAAGGTACAACACCCCCGGTTCAACCCATCGGGTGGAAGTCACACCATCATCGAATGCCTCCGTTTCATCAGATACTGGGGACGTTGGCGCGGCATTGGCACAACAGGTGTCCGCAGAGGAAGCGTCCATCGGCATCATCATGACTTGCTACTCAAATTTAATTTAATCATCATACCGTCCATCGACACTTTATTCTCATGGCAACTGTGCCATTCCCATCACGAGAGTCACTCAATTGCCATGCCTGCCTTTATCAAACATTTGAGCGCATCCCTCCGACACGTTGCATATTTCCGGCACATGGCGCAGACAGGCATCGCGCTTCTGCTGACGCTCGGACTGCTCTCAGGCTGTGCTCAGAATCCCTATACCCCTACCACGATGAGCAAGGCGGAATCCGGCCCGCTAGCTGCGCTCAATCATGCGCTTGCCAGCCAGGATCCAAA
Organism: uncultured Halothiobacillus sp.; assembly: GCA_964655215.1. Taxonomy (GTDB): domain Bacteria; phylum Pseudomonadota; class Gammaproteobacteria; order Halothiobacillales; family Halothiobacillaceae; genus Halothiobacillus. The sequence continues at coordinate 58,345 of CAZZMW010000008.1, read as the reverse complement.
ACAGATTGCCTCTGCCCAGATGCAATATGCCGCCACGCTCAAAGGCTCCGCCCAGGCGGACATGCAGATGCATGCACTGGAAACGGCCATTGACGCAGAAGATTTCACGCTCGCAAACACCCTTTTTGCACAGGCACATACGCAAGCGCTCTGGCCTACCGTGTCCGCACGGCGCGCCCAGCTGCTCAACGGTTTCGAACAATGGCAACAAGGCGCCTCTTCCACGGCGAGCGATACGGTCAACAATCTGCCGATCCCGCTGACTCCGGATGAATCGAAACGTCGTCTGATCCTGCTGGCCGCCATTAACGAAGCGATGAATCTCCCCATCGATGCGGCACGCCAACGCTCGGCACTGAACGAATTACTGACAGGTGCAGCCGCGGATAGCAACCGCGCAAAACTCTGGAACGATCTTTCTTCAGCCGACATCAACCAACTTTCTAATGCGGCGAAAAAGGCAACAAATGCCCACTTCTCAGACTGGATCGGCCTCGCATTGGTGTACCGCACGCGCCCCGGTGAACTGAACACATGGGTCAACAACCACCCTGATCACCCGGCGGTCACCTCCGGTTTCACCTCCCTACTCCTCAGCCGATCGGATACCGCTGCAAATATCCCATTACCAACAGCGCAGGGACCGGTCATTGTGCTGGTGCCACTATCCGGTGATTACCAGCCTGTTGGCAAGGCCATCAGCGACGGCATCAATTTCGCCCATGACAATCTCGGAATGGCGGGAGATCGTCCCATACAGATTCAGGACAGCGGCAGCACACTAGCCTCCTTTACCCAGGCATTGAATGCTGCGCTGGCAGCCCAGCCTTCGGTGATTATTGGCCCGCTGCTCAAGGAGCAGATACCGGCGCTTGCCAAGCTGCCTGCCAATGCACCACCCGTCATTGCATTGAATACACCCGCCGATGGCACCAGCCTGCCTACCGGTGTCGTGAGCTATTCCCTGTCGCCCGATGCCGATGCACGTGCCGCAGCTGATCAGATGATTCATGACCAGAAGATGACGACGCTGGTCTACTGTGCCGACAACAGCCTCGGCCACCGCATCAGCGATGCCTTCACGCGTGAGTACACCCTGCTCGGCGGACAGATTCTCGACAGCGCCTTCTTCGACCCCAGCGCCACCGATTTCTCCAGTCAGCTGCGCCAAATACTGGAAGTCACCGCCTCCAGAAATGGCCCATTCCAGCCCAAAATTAGACAGGATGCACAAGGAATATTCCTCGGCGCCACCAGCCAGCAGGCACGGATGATCGTGCCACAACTCGATTATTTCGGCGCCGACCAGCTTCCGAGATACAGTGTAGGCTTGGTGTACAACGGCACGCCAAACCCGCTTGCCGATCAAGATAAAGGTGGCCTCGTGATTCCGGTCGAACCGGTACTACTCGCAGCGAACGAGGGACCAAACGACCCCATGCGCCCCAATTACGAACGCGCCAGCCTCTCACAACTCCCGCGTCTATTCGCATTTGGTGCCGATGCCCTGATGATCGCCGCCAACTTGCAGTCTTTGCTCTCTCATCAGGCCATCAATGGGCTCACCGGTCAGTTGAGTCTATCCCTGACTGGGGAAATCGAACGCAAACCGGCCTGGGGGCAATTCCGACAAGGCCTGTTGCAGCCGATGAACGGCACGGACAGTGGCTACATTCCAAGCACCGTCGTCGATTACAGCAGCAAGAAGGCGGAGGGTAGCCCGACGGTTCCTCTGTCGCCGGAAGCCACCACCACGCCCAACAGTGCTGACGGTACCTCCACTGATACCAAACCAGCCGCCCCAGACGCTACTCAGCCCGCACCGACATTCAGTGATGGCGGTGGCATGGCCCCACCACCCGCAAGCGCAGCCCCAACAAATGACAGTGCCCCAGTGGCTCAGTAATCGGCTTGGCAAATTGATTCCGGCGAGAGGAACGGACACAGCGCCATCGGACGCTAAGGCACAAACCACACTGGCGCGAGGTCACCGCGCCGAGACCACGGCCGCTGACTACCTATCTCGACAGGGACTCAAACTGATCGACCGCAATGTGCGTGCAGGACGTGGGGAAATCGACCTGATCATGCAGGATGGTTCCACACTGGTATTTGTCGAAGTACGTGCCCGCAAGGCTGGCGCCTGGGTATCGGCGGCGGAAAGCGTATCGTTCGGCAAACGTAAAAAAATCATCGAAACCGCTGAACGCCTGCTCAACGAAAAACCCGCCTGGCGCAAGTGCCCCTGTCGCTTTGATGTTGTCGCCATCGGGCTTCCTTCCGAATCATCTTCCGAACCTGATTCCAGGCAGACTGAAGTAAACTGGATACAGGATGCTTTTCAGGCCGAATAACAGCCCGGCTGGGTGACACCTTACCCGCACCCAAGTCATTATCCAGCCCCAACGCACACTCGCTGAAGAAATCACCATGCTGAATCTCGTACATAACCGACTGCAACAAACCCTATCGCAACTCGACGCGGTGCTTTCCCCGCAGGCCGAACCCCTCCTGCAGGCGGCGGGCGCAATGCTGCATGCCGTACTCAACGGGCAGAAGATCCTCGTCTGCGGTGCCCGGGAGCGCTCGCAACTGGCCGCGCATTTTGCCCGGCTGATGGTCGGGCAATTCGAGCATGATCGCCCCGGACTACCGGTCATTTCATTGCAGGAATTTCCGGGTGGCCACGAGCCCTATGCCAAACCTATCCGCGCACTCGGCACGCATAACGACATTCTATTTGCGATTGCGCGGCGTGGTCATGAAGGCTTGCAACCTGCCTTGAATGCCGCACGGGAACGCGGCATGACGATCGTCCTGCTGACCAGCGGCGTCACCGAACAACTCATGTCGGAGATGCAGACCAGCGACTCGTTGCTGTGCCTTGCCTCGGATTCCGAACGTCTGGTCCACGAAGCCCAGCTCATCATCCTGCACACCCTTTGCGATCTGATCGACCGCCAGTTGCTCGGCATCACGGAATGAACGCAGCAGATAACCCTGGCTCGCTGCTGGCTGCAGACATACAGCCTCTTTATCAAGCGCTGGCCACCGAGCTCCCTGCTGATCGCCTGAATATCGAACCCGCCACCTGCTGGGCGTATGGCATGGATAACAGCCGCCTGCATCACGCGGCGCAACTGGTGGTCTTCCCCGACCATCACGATGAAGTCGTCACCCTCGTACGTCTTGCCCGCCAGCACCGGATTCCCATCACGCCCAGAGGTAGAGGTACGGGTACGGCTGGTGGCAGTGTGCCATTGCATGGTGGTGTCGTCGTCGTGATGGATCGAATGAACCGGGTACTCGAATTTCGTCCGGAGGATCGCCTGATCCGGGTGGAAGCCGGCATCATCAATGCCGAGGTTCAGCGTATTGTCGGCGAGGCAGGATTTTTCTGGCCCCCGGATCCGACCAGCAACGCGCTATGCACTATCGGCGGAAATCTCGGCTGCAATGCGGCTGGCCCACATGCCGTGAAATATGGAACGACCCGCGAAAACGTACTGGGCCTGACTGCCGTGGCCGGTACGGGGGATACGGTTAAGGCGGGCACGCAAACCACCAAGGGTGTGGTCGGTTACGACCTCACGCGGTTGCTCATCGGTTCCGAAGGCACACTCGGCATCATCACCGAGGCGACGTTGAAGCTCACGCCGCTACCGGATGCCATCCGACTGATGCGTGTCTTTTTCCGTGACATGCACACGGCTTCTGCCGCGGTTTCCCGCCTGATGAGCCAACCTGCCACGCCTTCGGCTATCGAATTCATCGATGGCAATGCCCTCGATCTGATGCGTCAGTTCAGTGACAAGAATTCTGCGCTGGACATCCCATCCGAGGCGGGGGCGCTGCTGATGATCGAAATCGATGGGCTTGTCGAATCCCTGGATGGACAAATCCAGAAGATAAGGGCCGCTGCGGAAGGCGAGCCCGACCACCTCATGGCGCCGATCAGTCTGAATGTCGCGACAACCAAGGCCGAAATCGCGGCGCTTTGGTCGGCACGCAAGGCGCTGTCCCCGACATTGCGTCATGTGGCGCCGAAAAAAATCAACGAGGATGTTGTCGTCCCGGTTTCCCGCATCCCGACGCTGATTCATGCCATCGATCAAAGTGCGGCACGGCACGCCATCAAGATCGTCAACTTCGGTCATGCGGGTAACGGCAACATCCACGTCAATTTGCTCATCGATCCTGAAAATCCAAGCCAGATGGCGGCAGCAGAAGAAGCACTTGCCGAAATTTTTACTACGGTACTGGCTTTGGATGGCACGCTTTCCGGTGAGCATGGTGTTGGTGCAGTCAAACGTGAATATGTTCGAGCCGAAATCCCTCCGGTCAATCTGGCCTTGATGCAGGGGATTAAAGAGGTCTTCGACCCTGAAGGCATCATGAACCCCGGGAAAAAATTACCTGCTCCAGCCCACTGAGTCAGATAAGAACTCAATTTATTCTTGAAATAGCGTATTCTGACCTCTGTCATTAACTAATCATTCTGTTTGTCATGACCAGCATCGCCCTTCTGACCATCCTCGGATATGTTCTGGCCGCAGCCCTACTCTACCTAGGCATGCAGCAAGCGGACGCGACGACAAAATTCCGCAAGGCCATGCTGATCGTTTCGGCTCTGGCGATGTTCGGCAATGGCTACCTGATCTATCAGAACGCCTATCTCGAGCACGTCATGGGCTTGAACATGAGCATATTCAATGCGCTGTCGGCGATATTCTGGATATCTACCTTCATCACCCTGTTCACGAGCCTGCGCAGCCCTGTCGAGAACATCCTGCTTGTTCTGCTTCCGGTCACAGCAGTGTCTGTCGTGCTGGCGCAATTCTTCCCCGACCACAGCATCGTACTGCACGCGCGCAACCCAGCACTGGATGCCCACATCTTCATCTCATTGGTTGCCTATGCGCTGATCACGCTTGGCGCTTTGCAGGCACTCATGCTCTCCTGGCAACATCGCGCCCTGCACTCGCGCCACCCTTCAGGTCTGGTGCGGCGGCTACCGCCCATGGAATCGGTCGAAGAGCTTATGTTCCGTTTCATCAGCGTGGGGTTTCTCCTGCTGACACTGGCACTGGCGACAGGGTTCATCTTTATAGAAGATATCTTTGCCCTGCATCTGGTGCACAAGACCATTCTGGCCGTTATCGGCTGGTTCATTTTCGCTGGGTTATTGATCGGGCGACATGTCGCGGGCTGGCGCGGAAAAACCGCCGTAAACTGGACGCTGATGGGATATTCAACCTTGGTTCTGGCCTATTTCGGCAGCAAGATCGCATTGGAATGGGTGTTTCATATCAAGTGATCCGACATCGCTCCGCAGGCCGCCGCTTCTCCACAGGTTTATTCAAATCTGGTTTCGATTAGGCACCGCGCAGGTGTGCCACCAATTCAAACCCATCGACCTTGAATGCGCGGCCGAAGCCGTTCACCAACCGCCCGGCACCGGGCACGATGCAATGCAAGTGAAAATCCGGCAACTGGGTTAAAACGTCCAGAATCTTCCCGTGGCGAACTTTCAGTGCATCGAACATTTCATGCACACGGGTATCGTTGCGATCAATGCGGGTGACATCCGCCCGCCAAGTCACTCGTGCGCGGTTGTAGATGTTATGCGTTCTTGACTCGTCTTCCAGCAACATGAGCTCGACCGTCGGATTTTGTCGCACCTGTCGCGTGTGGGGCGAAAGATCGCTCATCAATACCCAGAACGCACCCTCATGCCAAACAAACGGCAGGGTACTCAAGCTCGGGAATCCATCTTCATCGATTGTGGCCAGAATCAACGCCCGCGCTTGATCGCGCAGCGTAATCAAACGTTCGAAGTCTGGGCTGGGTTGAATGGGAAGGTCGGAAGAGTCGCTCATGTCGTGGTCATCCAAGCTGTGTGCAAACCTGTCCACAGTATAGCCCTTAGAACCCCTGTTGAGCGTTCTATTCGACCTGAATGACCAAAGGAGCGTGCGCACATGCACCGGAGATGAACCAAACTGCCTCAGGATGAACTGATATTGGCGATCATCAACTTGCGCCGCATCGCCATCCGCTTGCTGTAGTGCCCTTCCATCCGACCGAGCACGGCATTGAGAAACTTGAGCGCTTCGATGATATGCGGCCCCTTGTTCAGCATGGCGCATTCGGTACGGATACTCATCGCTGCGTCAGTTACTTCCGCTCGAGTAGGCGAACCACTTTTCGCCATGCTTTCAAGAATTTGCGTCGCCCAGATCACAGGCACATGTGCCGCCTCGCACAACCAGAGGATTTCTTCCTGCACTTCGGACAACCGTTCGAATCCTATCTCCACGGCCAGGTCTCCCCGCGCGATCATGATGCCCAGTTTCGGATTGCGCATTCCGGTCAACAACAGGCGAGGCAATTGCTCGAACGCCTGCCGATTCTCGATTTTCAACACGATACCGAGTTCAGGCACTGCCAACTGCTGCAGGACTTCCTGCAATAGACAGACATCTTCCGGCTGACGCAAAAAGGATAACGCCACGATATCGACGAATGGCGCCAGCGCAGCCAGATCGCCGCGATCCTTGTCGGTCAGGGCCGAGGTGTGAAAAGCAGTGTCGGGGAAATTGATCCCTTTTTCGGCCTTGATCCGGCTCCCTTCCGGGGCGGCATGCGTAATGCTCAAGGTGATACGTTCACCATCGTTCGCCAGGATCAACGCACCGATTCGGCCATCATCCAGCCACACGGACTGGTCGGGGCGAGCATCTTCAAAAGCTGCCGCCAACGTACAGTGCAACTGCGCGGGTGCCACAATCTGACCCTGCTCATCTAATTGAGCCGCGTGACCGGGAATGTCTGCGCGGGTCAGTATCAGGGTATCTCCCACTTTCAGCCGGATGGTCTCCGCCACCCCGGGCACTCCGGTGATCTTCGCCACACAACCGGGAACAGAAGGAAAATCAACCGTCATGTTTTCTTCGATATAGGCCGTATGCAAGCAGCCCAGCCATACGCCCTCGTCGGATTTTTCCAGCACGTTCGCTTCAATAAGCCGACCACGCGCATCGGTAAATGCTGCCGCTGTGCCCGGTTCGATCAATGAGAAGGCCTCGGAACCGATGGTCAGCGCTATTCCCTCTGATTGGCAGGAGGCATTCAACCCGTCTTTCTCATTCGAGACATATCGCAAGAACAACCGTGCCGGTTCGATGACCTCACCCCTGAAATTCCGCTTGGGTTTGACTTTCAACACCTGCCCCAATGTCGAGATCGTCCCGGTTCTGGACTTCGGACCGGCCAGATCGATTTGTACCCGACATTCGCGCCCCTGAGCCAATGATGCCTGACGAACCTGTTCGATCAGATTTCGCCAAGCGGCAACGTCATCGTGTGCGCAATTGATTCGTGCGATCTCCATTCCGGCCTCGACCAGTGCCGGGATCAGGTTGTTATCAGTGAGCGCTTCGCTTGGCAAAGTCACCATCACTCGCACGTCTCGTTCGCCCTGCATGGCCCCCAAGAGGTCCCGTGTATGTTTTTGCAGAAGCGCGAGCCCGGTTTGCGGCGTCATTGGCACCGTGAGAGACGAACCGTCAGTCTCCGATCGCATATCTTCCAGGCGCCTTGAGACAGCACTCAACGAGGACAGAACATGCATTTCCAACAAGCCGAATGATGAAAGCCCAAGGAAAGCCAGTTCTCGCTGCAAATCGCGGATATCGTGCTGGCGCACCGCCAGATAATGCAGAAGGTTACGGGCGCTTTCATGAAAGGAAGGGTGAATTAAAGCCAAATCGGCCTGGCAAAGTGCTTCCTGCTCAACGCAGGTCTGTTCGAGCGCGCGGATTTCCTCAAGTAACTGACCTGCCAATTCCCTCTGGGAGAAGGATGCCAGTTCTTGGAAACGATCAGATCGCTTACCCTGAGATTGAGCCATAAAATTTCCGCTGCCTCCATGTGGATTTATGCACTCCATCTCTTTTACCCCATGGACATGACAGCGCCATGTCGAGCATCAAGTGAAACGTCCTGTTCACTCCGATTTTCTCGGCCAACGTTAATTACTTTGCTTTGCTCACGGTGTTCGGGCTTATCATAACGATGTCATCCGGCCACGGCATGATGTTCATGGGTTCCGTCTTCACGGAGCGCACCTCCGCCAATCTCGCAAAGGAGATCTGTCTATGAGTAATGATATGAACCAAACCATGCATGACTTCAAGGAAGGCATGGGCATGATGACGACTGAAGCGCCGGACACGATGAAGGCCTTCAACGGCTTCATGAGTGCGGCGTTGTGTAACGGCGCCCTGGATACGAAAACCAAGGAGTTGATTGCCCTTGGCATGGCGATTACCGCACGCTGTGCATACTGCATCGGGATCCATGTGAACAAGGTATTGCAAGCCGGTGGCACGCATGCGGAAATTATTGACGTTTGCCAGGTCGCCATTCTGATGGGTGGCGGCCCGGCTTTGACTTATATCGCCGAAGTCAAAAAAGCGCTGGATCTGTTCGAGAAGGAAAAAGCGAGTTAATTCACGTTCACTTCTCGAAAAAAAAAGCCCGGTCAAACCGGGCTTTTGTCTTTCAGTAACAGGATGCTTGTCGCACCCTCCCCCGAATAGGATTCCAGCCTTAGGCAATCAACATGGCGTACAGTTGATCCTTAAGCTCAAGGCGCTGTTTTTTCAGCGTTTCAGCATGCTCGTCACTGATCGGCAGATCGTTCTTTTCAGCCTGTTCGATTTCGTTGTTGAGTTCGTGATACTTCTCGAACAGGTTCGCGAAATGCTTGTTTTCCATTTTCAGGCTGTGAATACGGTCTTTGTGTTCTGGGAATTCGTGGACGAGGTCATGATGGTCAATTTGCATTTCAAAAAACTCCAGTGAGTGAAAATGGCCAATCGGACTGAGTGCATCCGGCTGGATAAGTACATTGTAACGCGCCGAAACATAAACCTTGTAGGCGTTTGGGTATTCCGCCCCATCAACGTTGATACAAGACGCGGGCGCTCAATACCGCGGGCGCGGAACGGATGGACCGCATATTTTCGTCCGTCGGTGATATTTTCCAGTCGGGGCCGAGACGAACGACTGCTTTGGCCAAGGCCGAATAGACCCGGCAACTCACGGGCACACCATCAATACGCATGGGCCGCATAAGCTCGATGAGCTCCTGCGCCTGCGCTGCATCACAGTCGGCGGACAACTCCAGCAAAATCCCGCGTGCTTTTTCTAATCGCGCCTGTCCAAGCAAAAGCAGACGCTTGCATCGTACTCGTATACCGCCGCTGAAATTATCGAAAACCGCGTCGCCCTCGACAATAACCAACTGATCGCGTTCGACCTGCTCGCTGACCCGGTCGATTTCATCGCCGGTGATACGTACTTCACAACGCCCTTCGCCATCATCAAGCGTCAGAAACAACTGACGATCGCCGTTTTGCTGGCGCACGATGCGTTCGGCGATAGTCAATCCCGCGACCGTGACCGGTACGCCCTTAGGGAACGTGCCCGGCGCGGGGATATCCAGCTTGTCGAGCAGACCGGACAGCGTGTCGGATATCAGATTCTTGAGTTCGTCCCGGAATGCGTGAATCGGATGGCCGGTGAGGTAAAGCCCCAACGTATCCTTTTCCTTGCGCAACTGCTCGGCATCCGGCCAGGGTTCAATCTCTGGAATCGGCACGCGGATGGCGGTTTCCGGCGCATCAAACCCACCAAACAGATCGCCCATACCCGCAGCTTCTGCCGCCTGAATCTGGCTGGCCGCTTTCATGGCATCGGGGATGTGCGCAAACAGACTGGCGCGGTTTGGCCCCAAGGTGTCCAGTGCGCCCGCCAGCACCATCGCTTCGAGTACGCGCTTGTTCAACGCCTGGCTGCCGACGCGATGGCAGAAGTCATTCATGTCGACAAAGGCACTGCCCGCCTTACGTTCCTCCACAATTTTCTGGATCACGCCCTCGCCCACGCCCTTGATGGCGCCCAAACCATAGACCACGGTCTGCTCATCCAGCGCCTGGAACTTGTAGGCACAGTGGTTTACATCCGGCGGAATGACTTTGAGCCCCATGCGCTGGCATTCGCCGATCAAGCCGACGATCTTGTCAGTGTTGTCCATATCGGCCGAAAGAACAGCGGCCATGAAGTGCGCGGGATAGTGCGCCTTGAGCCAAGCCGTTTGATAGGCTACCAGCGCATAGGCCGCCGAGTGTGATTTGTTGAAGCCGTAACCGGCAAACTTTTCCATCAAATCGAAGATGTAACCGGCCTGTTCCGGATCCACTTCCTTGGATTTTGCACCTTCAAGGAAAATTTCCCGTTGCTTGGCCATCTCCTCGGGTTTTTTCTTGCCCATCGCCCGTCGCAGCAAGTCCGCACCACCCAGCGTGTAGCCCGCCAGAATCTGTGCGATCTGCATTACCTGTTCCTGGTACACGATGACGCCATAGGTCGGCTTGAGCACATCCGTCAGCCAGGGGTGCAGATATTCGATCCTCTGCTCGCCCTTTTTCCGCAGGATGAAGTCGTCCACCATGCCCGATTGCAACGGGCCGGGACGGAACAGGGCCACCAAGGCGATGATGTCTTCGAAGGTATCCGGTTGCAGACGGCGAATCAGATCCTTCATGCCGCGTGATTCAAGCTGGAAAACGGCAGTTGTTTCGCAGCGCTTGAGCAGGTTGAAGCTGGGCTTGTCATCCAGCGGGATGGCACTGATATCGACCGGTTCCTTGCCGGCTGCCTTGCGCGTGGCATTGATCGAGCCCAGAGCCCAATCAATGATGGTGAGGTTGCGCAGCCCCAGGAAGTCGAACTTCACCAGACCGACGGCTTCGACGTCGTCCTTGTCGAGCTGGGAGGCGGCCGAAGCACCGTTCGATTCGCAATACATCGGCGTGAAGTCGGTCAGCTTGCTCGGCGCGATGACCACACCACCCGCATGCTTGCCGACGTTTCGAGACAAGCCCTCCAGCGCCATGCCCATATCCACGATGGCCCGGACTTCCTCGTCACGTTCGTAGAGATCACGGAATTCCTGCGAAAAGCGTTCGGCTTCTTTCTGTGAACGCTCGGTCCGGCCCAGAGCATCTTCCAGCGTCACATCCAGACCTGGCTTCATCGGAATGAGCTTGGCAATACGATCTACAAAACCGTAGGGGTAGCTCATCACCCGTCCGACATCACGCACCACCGCCTTCGCCGCCATGGTGCCGTGCGTGGCGATTTGCGATACCGCCGCACGGCCGTAGCGTTCCGCCACGTAATCGATCACCCGGTCACGGCCTTCCATGCAGAAGTCGATATCGAAGTCGGGCATCGATACCCGCTCGGGGTTCAAAAAGCGTTCGAACAGCAGGTCGTAGGGGATCGGGTCGATATCGGTAATCAGCAACGCCCAGGCCACCAGCGAACCCGCACCGGAACCCCGCCCCGGTCCCACGGGAATACTCTGTCGCTTCGCCCACTGGATAAAGTCGGCCACGATCAGGAAGTAGCCTGGGAAGCCCATCTGGATGATCACATCCAGTTCGATATTGAGCCGTTCTCGATACGCCGCATGCTGCTCGGCGGGCACACGCTCGAAGCGATGTTCCAAGCCCTGCTCGCTCAACGTACGCAGGAAATCGGCTTCCGTTTCGCCATTAGGCGTCGGGAAATTGGGCAAAAAATTCTTGCCGAGCTGCAATGTGACGTTGCAGCGCTCTGCGATCGCCAGGCTGTTCTCGATCGCTTCGGGAATATCAGCGAACAGTGCCTGCATTTCATCGGCGGGACGCAGGTATTGAAGTTCGGTGTAATCACGCGGGCGACGTGGGTCATCCAGTACGCGCCCCTGCTGGATGCAAACCCGCACTTCGTGCGCCTCGAAGTCTTCCCGATCCAGAAACCGGACATCGTTGGTGGCCACAACGGGCAACTGAGCCTGTTCAGCCAACTCGACTGCGGCGTGCAGGTACTTTTCTTCGTCCGGGCGACCACAACGGGTCAGTTCAAGATAGAAGCGGTCCGGAAATCGTTCGGTCCAGAACTTGATCGCCGCCTTACGTTCGCTTGCCTTGCCATGCAACAATAACTGACCGATTTCCCCCAGATGCCCGCCACTCAGGGCGATGAGCCCCGCGCACTGTTCTTCTGTCAACCAATCGCGCCGCAACATGGGGCGATCCTGAATTTGTCCTTCGCAATAGCCGCGAGAAAGCAACTCCGTCAGATGCCGGAACCCCAGATTGTTCTGAGCCAGAAGCACCACGCGGTAAGGGGTACTGCCCTGATCGTCCACAACCAAGCAATCCGCCCCGAGAATGGGCTTGATGCCGGTTTTGCGTGCCGACTCGTAAAACTTGACCATCGCAAACAGATTGGCCTGATCGGTCAATGCGAGTGCAGGCAAACCACGCGATTTGGCAGCGGCCAGCATCGGTTTGATCCGCAATGTGCCATCAACAAGCGAGAATTCGGTGTGCAGGTGCAGGTGAACAAAACTCATGCAGCGAATTTTTCCATAAAAGCCATAAAAAGACAGGGGCCTGAAAATATCAAAACCAGAATGTGCGTGTAGTGGTGCGACGGTATGCCCAAACACGATCCGCCACGTCTAGATGGATCCCGAACAGGGCATCGGGCAGATCGACCACAACAAATTCACCTGACAAAGGCGAACTTTCAAGGCGGTATTGTTTCATGCCAGCAACACGAAGCACCGGATTTTTTTTCACACACCCATTCGAGAAATCATAAAAAAATCGTATGCTGCCCTCTGTGCTGGGTGCTTATGTGTTTTCGGATCGGATGACGGCGATGCCTCGCGTATGTTCAGGGTTGCCCGTTCGTTAGAACAACACAGTTTCAATCACACTCCACATCGCGAGTTGAACGGAACGGCGCGGGCTACAGGTCGGGTTTCCCACAGGAAGCCCCAAAGCCGCCAACCCGTGCAGAAACGATTTTTTTGTGTACCCCTGACCTTCGAGAGCGTGCAGATGTTTCGCCGAAACACGGTTCCCCCCGTTTCCCCTTTTTCCTTCCGCCCGGCCCCATTATCCAGTTGGCCCTTCCGCTGGATGAAGGGATTGAGCTTGCTCATTCTGTCATTGACGATGACGGCACATGAGGCCTTCGCTTTTAGTTTCCAGGATGCAGTCATTCAGGCCAAACAACTCGCCAGTCAATCCTACTCACCTGCCCCGAAAATTCCGGAAGCTTTGAGTCAAATCGATCAGAACACATACGAACGCATTGCCATCAAACCCAGTGCGTCCCTGTGGCAAACCGCCCGTTTCGGCATTGATCCGATTTCTGCCGGGTATATCTATGACCAACCGGTAGATCTGTACGAGGTCACTCCCGACTCCGTCGCGCCGATCATGTTCGACAAGACCAAGTTCGACTGGCCCAGCCAGGCCTTCGCACAGACTGTACCGGCCAACCTCGGATTCGCCGGATTTTCCGTTCACTACCCGCTCTCGGGGCAAGATGCGCGCGATGTGATGCTGACCTTTCTTGGCGGCGCTCAATTCAGTGTTGTCGCTGCCAATCAGGTGCCGGGCGCCCACGCTCGCGGCGTGGCTATAGATACCGGTCTGCCGCAAGGTGAGCAATTTCCCCGTTTCACCAAGTTCTGGCTGGTCCGGCCGAACCCGAGCGACCTGCAACTCACCATTTACGCCCTGCTCGATGGGAAGTCTCTGACGGGCGCTTACGAATTCGTGGTTCGACCCAACGGTTCGCGTGTTGACGTTCATGTAACGGCGTCCCTGTTTCCTCGAACCGGAATCAGTCGTTTAGGTCTTGCGCCGCTCTCCACCATGTATTTTTACGGCCAAACCGGCCAGCGACCTGCAGGACAATGGCGACCCGCTGCCTATGAGTCCGATGGCCTGCTTATGCACACAGGCGAAGGTGATTGGATATTCCGGTCATTGCAGAACCCTTCGACATTGCGGGTGAGCGAATTTGCGGCGGATGGTATTCGCGGATTCGGCTTCATGCAGCGTCAAACCAAATTCGGCCAGTTCGAAGATGCCATTGCGCGCTTTGAGCGCCGCCCCTCATTGTGGGTCACAACGGAGGCGGGTTTTGGCAAGGGCAAGGTCGTTCTGGTTCAGATTCCGACCAACAGCGATCTCCATGAGAATCAGATTGCGTTTTTCCAGCCAGCCGATGTTGTTGATACAACCCACCCCATCTCCTTCGCCTACACACTGAGTGCGGGCAACAGCGATGTGGCGCAGGAACCGCTGGCACAGGTTCGCCGCCCCCTGATTGGCACAGTGAAACTCAATGCCGAAGACAAAACCGAGAAAGCCTACCGGGTCAATCTCGATTTTTCCGGGGGCCGACTCAGTTCACTGGCCAACAATGAGCCGGTCATCGCCCAAATTGATACTGCCGGCACAGCCAATGTTCAGGAACAGGCGGTCATTCCCTTGCCCGAAGCCGGACACTGGCGTTTATCCATGCTGCTGGTTCCCACGGGCAAATCTGTCGTTACCATCGACGCGTCTTTGGCTCTGAACAAGAAAGTCATTTCCGAAACTTGGCGTTATGATCTGCCTTCGGATTTGGCACGTTTCGGACAGATGAAATGAACGACATATCACCCGAAGTCAGCCCGGCTCCAGCGCCCGGCAACACCCAATGCGAATATCCGGTCGCCATTTGCGCCCAGTTGCGCTGGCTGCAGCGACGCGTGTTCTATCAGTTTTTGCAGACCGGTTGTCCGACCATCGATCTGCAAGCGAATCTGGACATCGGAGACAATCAGGACGATCTGCAGCAGCGCCTTGCCGTCCCGATTCCTGAACTACGCGCCATGCCAACGATTCTGCGCGGTAGCGTCAAGCACGCCCACCCCGACTCCAGACACGACCGAAATCCGTCATGACTGATTCCGCCATGCTTTCAACAAAGGATGCCTTCCGCCGCATCGCCCTAACGCGCCGGTGGATTTTTACCACGTTTGTGTTGCTGCAGACCGCCCTCGGCGTCTGGGGGATGATTCTCGTCTTGCCGTACCATGGCTCCACCTCGATCGAACAAGCCATCTTGATTACGTTCATCCCGCTTTATGCCTTCGTGGCCGCGGGTTCGTGGATGGCCCTGTTCGGCTTTTACCTGCGGCGGCGGTATAAAAATAGGGGCGATGCACACAGCCTCATGACCCGCTTTGCCACCCGGTTACCCACGACACCCCTGGTCAAAACCGCCGTCGCCCTACCGATTTATCACGAGGACGTCGAGCGCGTCTTCCGCGGCCTGCGCGCCAGCATCGAATCGGTATTGGCAACCGGTCAGGGCGACATGTTCGAATTCTTCATCCTCTCGGACAGCCGGGATCCCGAAATCTGGCTGGAAGAACGGGCCGCCTGGCTCGCGCTGTGCAACGACCTGGATCTGCATGGTCGAGTGCATTACCGTCGCCGCCGGGTGAACCTGAAGGCCAAAACCGGCAACGTATCGGACTTTCTGCGCCGATGGGGAAGAAACTTCAAATATTTCATCGTGTTCGATGCGGACAGTGTCATGTCGGGCGAGGCATTGGTCACACTTGTCCGCCTGATGGAATGCGAACCCAAGGCGGGGATGATCCAAACCGTCCCCCGCCTGTTCAACGCCCGCTCGGCCTTCGCCCGGATGCAACAGTTCGTCACCCATCTCTATGGCCCGCTGTTCAGCGAGGGTCTGGCCGCGCTGCAACTGAACGAAGCCGTGTTCTGGGGCCATAACGCTATCATCCGTACCGAAGCCTTCATGACGCACTGCGGCCTGAAAAGCATGCGCGGTTTCGGTCTGTGGCGCGGCACCGTACTCAGCCACGATTTTGTCGAGGCGGCATTCATCCGGCGCGCAGGCTACGAAGTCTGGCTGGAAACCGGTATCGAAGGCAGTTTCGAAGAATCGCCGCCATCTCTTGATGACGAGTTGATTCGGGATAAACGCTGGTCGAAAGGCAACCTGCAACATCTGCGTTTCTTCGGTTATGAGCGTGGCATTGCGACCGCACACCGCATGGCGTTCATGAACGGGATCTTCGCGTATCTGGCGTCGCCGGTCTGGTTCCTCTTCCTGCTGTTTTCCACCATCGAAGTCGCTCAGTTCGCGGCGGGCGACATCAATTACTTCCCGGACACCCGAAGCCTCTACCCCAACTGGCCGCAATGGCACCCGCAGTGGGCCATCATTCTGGTCACCAGCACACTGGTCACCCTGTTCCTGCCGAAACTGCTGGCTCTATTCGACCTGCTGGCCTTCGATCGCAGCCGTCGTCAGGGATTCGGTTCCACAGCCAATCTGCTGCGGGGGTTCTTTCTGGAAAACCTGTTTTCCATCCTGCTGGCGCCTATCCGGATGCTCGCCCACTCGGCCTATGTGGTGCAGGCGATCCTGAACGTCAGTGTTCGCTGGGCCGGACAGAACCGTAGTTCGGAAATCGGTTGGTTGCAGGCCCTGATCCGCCACGCGCCGGGTATGGTTCTGGCGATCACCTGGTCGGGTATCGCTCTGTACCTCGATGCCAACTTCTTTTACTGGACGATTCCGATCAGCCTCTCCCTGCTGCTGGCCGCACCGATTACCGTGTGGCTCTCACGATTTTCTCTGGGTGACCGCTGGCGCACGCAGGGCATCTGGCGCACGCCGCCGGAGCAGAATATGGGCGATCAGGTGCTGGTCGACTTTGCCGAACTCGATATGCCGCCACTCAAGCCGGAAAATGCGCCAAACTGGTTGAACTGGACGCTGCTGCATCCTAATCAGGCTCGCATTGCCGCAGCCCTGGCTCCACATCGCACCGGAGCGGCGAAACAGGCATCGACAGAGCTGAAAGAAAAGCTCATGGTGGAAGGCTTGCAGGCGCTCCCGGGCCGCAAGGCCGCCCGAATCCTGGATGATGCCGATGCCGTCATGCAACTGCACCAACATGCGTGGATGGCTCCGCCTGATGATCCCTGGGGACGTCAGGTCGATCACCTGACCCGCCTGATTTGTATTAAATAATTTTCGTTCCGATCTTTACCGAGAATGTGAGACATGAGCAAACCGACCCAATCAAACAAACTGGCCAAAAAATTAGCCAAACAACAGACGTCAGAAGAAACGTCGTCTACCCTGACACCTCAGGAATATACCCGACGGTCTTTCCTGTTCACTCTGGCGAACATCAGTGGACTGGTTGCACTGGGATTTGGTGATGCACAAGCCGCACAAGAATCAACGGCTTTGCCCGGTAATGAGCCGACTGCGCCTAAAGCGCCCACACCGGCAGTTGTTGCAGCCAAAGAAGGTCTGAGTTTCGATCCTGCCAAGCCATTTTCATACAAGTCATTGATATCAAAAGCCGAAGAAATGGCAAAAAACCCGTATCTGGCGCCCCCCTCCCCGGCGGCCGATGCGATCAAGACCATCAATTACGACGCTGCGGGAAAAATAAAATTCGATCCGCAAGATGCCTTGTGGGGGAAGACGGGATCCGTGTACCCCATCACCTTCCGCCCACTGGGTGAATACTTCCCCAAGTCAGTGACCATGAATGTGGTCGAGGGTGACCAGGCGCGTATGGTCGAGTACCGACCGGACTACTTCACGATGCCCGATGACAGTCCGTTGCGTCAGGTACCTGCAGGGCAGTCCGGTATTTCCGGCTTCTGGGTACAGCGTTCCCGCCGCATCGGCGACTGGGCGAAAAGCGAACCTTGGGCCACGTTCCAGGGTGCCAGTTATTTCCGCGCCATTTCCCGGCAGGGCCAAGTCGGTATGTCGGCACGTGGCATCGCCATCAATACCGGTTTGCCACAAGGCGAGGAATTCCCCGATTTCCGCTCATTCTGGTTTGAACCTGCGGCCAACGAAGGCGACCCGGTCGTGGTTTACGCCTTGCTCGATGGTCCCTCGATCACCGGTGCCTATCGCTTTGAACTCCGGTTCGATGGCGATACGGAAATGGTGATCGAAAAGCACCTCTTTATCCGCAAAACCATCGATCAACTCGGTATCGCGCCGTTGACTTCCATGTTCTGGTATAGCGAAACACCCAACAGCCATTTGCGCGGATGGCGGCCCGAGGTACACGACTCCGATACGCTGGTCGGCTGGCGCAGCGATAACGAACACTTTTGCCGTCCGTTGACCAATCCGCCCAGTCTGGCCTACTCCGCCTTCGTCGATGAGCATCCGCGCGGTTATGGCTTGCTGCAACGAGACCGCGACCCGTCGCATTATCTTGATGGTGTCGGTTATGAGAAACGTCCATCCGTCTGGGTGGAACCCATCGTCGACAGCAAAGGCAACGACAACTGGGGCAAGGGGTCGATCACCTTGATCGAAATCCCGACCAACGACGAAACCTTCGACAACATGGTCGCATTCTGGCAAATCAAGGGACCGGCACTGGCGGGCACCGCACTGCAGTTCAAATACCGCCTGTACTGGACCGAGCACGAGCCCTTCTTCCCACACGATCAACTGGCACGAGCCGTCGCATTGCGTGCAGGCCCAGGCGGCAACTTCGGCGGCTCACGCCCTGCCAACACCGTCAAGCTGGTCATCGAATGGGATAGCCATCTGTTCCAGGGTCATCAACCCAGCGACGCCGTGTTCACCATCACCAGCTCGGCTGGAAAGACGGACAACATTTACATCGACTGGGTAGCCGGTACCCCTCGCTGGCTGACCCAGTTCGACTTGTTCGTCGATAGCGACGCGCCCGTGGAACTCAACGGCGTCCTGACCCTGAATGGCGAAGTCATCAGCGAGACCTGGCTTTACCAATTCCATCGCCAGAGCTTCGTCCAGATGATGGCGTGATTTGTTCCGAGCAATTAAAGTCATGAACAAATCATGAGGGAGTTTAGGGACACCAGTCTCTTATTCGGAAGTCGACTTGCACTCCGGTTGAAGGACCTCGCGTCACCAACCTCCCCCCCATTCCCTTAGCTCTAACTCACGTTACGAAGCTAACTTGACGACCATCCAGCTAAAAAACACGGGCTGGAACAATCATTCATTTCTCATTACTACCATTGAAGCTGAGGGAGGGGAGTTGTGAGCCAACAGGTTAGTTGAAGTTCTTTGACCTCGTAACAAACTATTCTGGTTCTACCTCCGTCTCCTTAAAACGCAAGATCACAAAAAGGCCAGTCAAAGTTGTGAAATGGCCAGAAAAACATTGCACAGCACATCTCTAATCACCTTGGCTCCTTGCATTTTTTTGACGGCTGCATAAGATAGTAATTGATTACTATCATTTTAGGGAGAAATATGGAAACTCATTCCAAGCATCTACCTGCTGAAGAAAGAAAGGCCGCTACGGTAGAGGCGGTGATTAAGCTTGCGGGTTCACAAAACCCCAACGACATCACAACTGCGGCGATTGCCAAACATATGAATGTGACTCAGGGGGCTTTGTTTCGACATTTCCCAAGCAAAGAAGCGATATGGCAGTCAGTCATGGATTGGGTGGCCAAACGTTTGCTTGCTCGTATTGATCGCGCGACCAAAGGGGCTAATTCACCTTTAGCTGCGTTGGAAGCCATCTTCATGACCCATGTCGAATTCGTAGCGGAGCATCCGGGCGTTCCCAGGATGTTGTTTGGTGAATTACAGCGTGCCGAACTGACACCTGCTAAGCGCATGGCACAAACATTGATAAAGCATTATGGAGAACGCCTTCTCCTTCTCATAAATCAGGGTAAATCCTGTGGTGAGCTTTCTGATTCACTTGATGCAGAAGCAGCAGCGACTCTTTTTATCGGCACGATTCAGGGGTTGGTTATGCAATCTCTGCTGTCCGGAAACATGGAGCATATCCGCAGTAATGCTCCTCGAGTATTTGCCATCTATAGCCGTGGCATCAGGAGTGCGCCATGAAAAGACTTTCCCTGCAGCGACGCACGTTAGCCCTCATCGCAGTTATTGTGCCTCTTGTACTCCTGTTTGTTTATGTCGCCTTACGTTCGGGCCCACTTGCACCGATTGCCGTGACCGTGGATACGGTTGAGATGCATCCGATCAGCCCAGCATTGTTTGGTATCGGCACGGTGCAAGCACGCTATACCTACAAAATTGGGCCAACGATTTCTGGTCGAGTGCAACGTTTGAACGCACAGGTGGGTGATCATGTCACCGCTGGACAGATACTCGGTGAGATGGATCCCGTAGACCTCGATGACCGAATCCGATCGAGCGAAGCTTCATATCAACGTGCTGAAGCGACCGTTCGTGAGAGCCAAGCACGAGAGACTTATGCACGTACACAAGCGCAACGGTACAAAGAACTATTTCTAGCACACTCTACCAGTGAAGAATTACTTTCAGCCAAACGCCAAGATTTACAGGTCGCCGAAGCATCTTTGACTTCAGCGCGCGAAGATCTCAAAAGAGTACGAGCCGACCTGGATGCCCTCCGAGCCCAACGCCGGAACCTTCTCCTAGTAGCACCTGCCGACGGACTTGTCGTGGCTCGCAACACTGATCCTGGCACCACCGTTGTGGCAGGTCAGTCAGTAGTCGATATTATTGATCCCAAGTCTCTGTGGATTGATGCTCGCTTCGACCAGATCAGCTCTGGGGGACTGGCGACCGGTCTATCTGCGAAAATTGTGCTCCGTTCACGAGGCGGGCATACGCTCGCTGGCCATGTATTGCGTGTGGAGCCGCTTGCTGATTCTGTCACTGAGGAAACCTTGGCCAAAGTCGTCCTCGACAACGAACCTCAACCTTTACCTCCAATAGGCGAACTCGCCGAAATAACGGTCGATCTGCCGCCAATTGAGTCCGCGCCAACTATCCCGAATGCTGCTGTTCATCGTATTAACGGAAAACTGGGGGTATGGCGACTACAGGGTGGAGATGCGCATTTTACCCCAGTGACGCTTGGGGCCACCGATCTTGACGGCCACGTGCAAGTTAAAAACGGACTTAAAGTAGGTGATCGTATTGCGGTTTACAGCGAAAAAGCACTCACATCACGTAGCCGCATTCACGTCGTTGATCACATTCCCGGAATCGCTCCATGATTAGTCTTGCTGGACGCGACATCCTTCATACTTGGGGCAAGTTTGTCTTCACCGGAGTTGGGCTCGGACTCTTGATCGGCGTAACACTCACCATGGCCGGGGTCTACCGCGGTATGGTCGCTGACGGCAAGGCATTACTCGACAATGGTGGTGCCGACCTATGGGTCGTCCAAAAAGACACACTAGGCCCTTATGCCGAATCATCGAGCATCTACGATGACCTTTGGCAGAGCGTGCGGATTATGCCCGGCGTGGCAGAAGCGGCAAACGTGACCTATCAAACCATGCAGGTGAACCAAGGAGGGCATGATGTACGGTCGATGGTTGTTGGAATCGCTCCGGGTGAGCCAGGAACACCAGGCTGGCCACCTTATCTGATAGCTGGTCGACAGATCACACGTAGTCATTATGAAGCAGTTGCTGATATCGCTACCGGCTTCAAGCTTGGCGATGTCATCAAGATCCGGCGTAACCAGTACACGGTGGTTGGAATCACTCGCCGCATGGTCTCGTCCAACGGTGACCCAATGGTGTTTATCCCCCTCAAAGACGCACAGGAGGCCCAGTTCCTCAAAAATAACGACGCTATCCTGCAGCAGCGTAGACGTACCGCCGAAAATCCAGCCTTCAACCGTCCGAACGTACCCGGCCTGCTTGATGCCGTCATCTCCTCACAAAGCACCAATAATTACGTCAATGCCGTACTGGTACGAATCCAGCCTGGATACACACAAGAGGAAGTCGCTGCGCCCATCGCGCGCTGGCAGCGTCTACAGGTCTACGACCGAGCCCAAATGGAGGCAATATTAATCGGAAAGTTGATCGCTACCTCGGCGAAACAGATCGGCATGTTCCTGGTGATCCTAGCCGTCGTCAGCGCCGCCATCGTCGCCTTCATCATCTACACACTAACCATGGACAAGATCCGCGAAATCGCTGTACTCAAGCTTATCGGCACGAGAAACCGCACTATTGCCGCAATGATCATGCAGCAGGCACTTGCCTTGGGTGTGATCGGTTTCGTGGTCGGGAAAATCACCGCCACCTTTGCCGCCCCCATATTCCCTAAATACGTTCTGCTGGTGCCACAAGATTCCGTCGCGGGTTTCTTTGCAGTATTCGTCATTTGTGCCCTAGCCAGTCTCGTAGCCATTCGTATGGCGCTCAAGGTCGATCCGGCCGAAGCCATTGGAGGTTGAGATGAGTGGTAACGGCATTCTTATTGAAGGCTTGAAGAAACGTTATGGTGAGGGCGATACCGCTGTAGATGCCCTCAAGGGTGTCGACATGCAGGTTGCGCCGGGTGAGGTGGTCGGATTGATTGGGCCGTCGGGCTCAGGGAAGAGCACCCTCCTCAAATGCCTGGGGGCTGTTATCAATCCAACTGCCGGACGTATGACTCTGGGCCGAGATGTGATCTACGATAACGGATGGAAAGTACGAGATCTGCGTGCCATGCGACGGGATAAGATCGGCTTCGTGTTCCAGGCCCCTTATCTGATCCCCTTTCTTGATGTCACCGATAATGTCGCACTTTTACCTATGCTCGCCGGCATACCCAATGATGCAGCGCGTGCAAAGGCACTAGACCTGCTCACTGCATTGGATGTGCAACACCGCGCACGAGCCATGCCCTCTCAACTCTCCGGTGGCGAGCAACAGCGAGTCGCTATCGCGCGTGGTCTGGTCAATCGCCCACCAGTAATTCTGGCCGACGAACCCACCGCTCCACTCGATTCCCAGCGAGCCATGGCTGTCATCCGCATTCTCAACGATATGGCGCGTATTTACGAAACCGCAATTATCGTCGTCACCCACGATGAAAAGATCATCCCAACCTTCAAACGCATTTACCACATCCGTGATGGCGTGACCTATGAAGAAGCGGGTGAAGGTCAAAGCTTCAAATGAATCTTTTGTTCAACTTTAGGAGTTTTTTGTGATGCGTCAAAAACACCACTTTGCAGAAAAATTCATCACCGCAGTTGCGGCCTGTCTGCTTTTAAGCGGCAACATTGCCCAAGCAGATGAAACGGCGGGCAGCAAGCCATTGCAGTTTCGCGGTATTATGCAAGGGTTAGATCGCAACATGCAGGACATCACCGCTGCGATCTCAAGAGAAGATTGGGAGCTGGTCGCACAGCTCGCACCCAAGATCGCCAAACATCCAGAGCCTCCTCTTACAGAGAAAATGCGAATCCTCGCTTATCTCGGGACCAATGCAAGCGAGTTTCACCGTATCGATGCACAAACGCACGAAGCTGCGCGTGATATGGAACAATTCGCTGAATTCGGGGACGGAAAAGCTGTAATTCAGGCTTTTGCACGCGTGCAGGAAAATTGTTTGGCTTGCCATCAAAACTTCCGCAAACCTTTTGTGGAGCATTTCTATGGCTCACACTAAGGTTCCTAAAGGTACCTTCGCAATTAAGAGTCGACTTGCAACATCGTCGCTGCCCGTCTCTTTAATTGTTATCGGTCTGGCCGGGTGCACCGTTGGACCCGACTTCAGATCACCTGCACCGCCCGATGTGACCCACTACACTGCCACACCGGTGGCCAAATTAACTGCCTCAGCCCACACACAGTTCGGCGAATCACAACGTCTGATCGAAGGGTTGCCGATTGAAGCTCAATGGTGGAGGAACCTGGGGTCACATGCGCTCGACAAGTTGATTGATGAGGCATTCCAAGCTAGCCCAACGTTGGCTGCCGCCCGAGCGACTCTACACCAATCTCAAGAACTCTATGTCGCGAGTGCAGGATCGACAGAGTATCCACAAGTGGATGCTGGACTTGGTGCGCAAAGACAACGATTCAACCCAGGAGCGCTCGGACAGTCCGGCGACGCAAGAGAATTCAATCTTTACAATACCAGCGTGGGTGTACGCTACAGCTTTGATTTCGCAGGGAGCAATCGTCGAGCACTCGAAGCTTTAGCCGCTCGTGTTGACTATCGCCGGTATGAACTGAAAGCCGCGATGCAGACTCTAGCTGGCAACATTGCCGCCACCGCCATCACCCGCGCGCGGATCGCCGCACAGATGGAGGCTACCTCTAATATTTTGCGGATTCAGGCCGAACAAATACAGTTGACGCACGAACGCGTACGTATCGGTCAGGCGTCACCTGATGAAGTGCTTAGCTTACAAGCCCAGATGGAACAGACACGTGCCGAACTACTTGCACTGAATAATCAGCTACAACAAGCCGATCATCTTCTGGCAGTACTGACTGGTCATGCACCGGGAGACGCACACACCCCGGCTTTCAAACTGACAGATTTCACTCTGCCGGCTCAGTTACCTCTAATCGTGCCATCAGAGTTGGTTCGTCGGCGCCCTGACATCCAGGCTGCCGAGGCCTTGTTGCATGAAGCCAATGCCAATTATGGGGTAGCGGTTGCCAAACTCTATCCACAACTCAACTTAAGCGCGAGTCTAGGCTCCCAAGCTCTAACCACCGACGCCCTGTTTGGGGGTGGATCGGCAGTGTGGAGCCTTGTCGGGCAACTCACTCAGCCGCTATTTAATCCGGCGCTGTCCGCTGAAAAACGAGCATCACTCGCCGCTTTCGATGCCGCAGCAGCCAATTACCGCAGTGTTGTATTGGAGTCCTTACGAAATGTGGCCGATAACCTGAGTGCTGTAGAAAATGATGCCCAAACCCTAGGCGCCCTCGCCTCTGCAGAGATAGCGGGGCAATCTTCCCTGAAATCGGTCGAGCGGCAATACCAATTGGGCTCTGCAAGCTATGTGCAACTACTCATTGCACAACAACAAACCCAGCAAACACATATTGGACTAACAGCAGCTCAGGCCCAAAGGCTTTTGGATAGTGTTGTTTTATACCAGGCAATGGGTACGCGACCTGAAAAAGATACCTCCTACATTCGTCACAACTGACCAATACAAAAATCCAGCAAATCTGATCTGTTGCCTAGGCAACACCACCTCAATGCCGCAATCGTCAGTTTTTGATCGGAATCGACAAATTCCTATATGCGAGATATCAGTCCAATATGGACTAAACAGGCTTCAATCTAAGGCAGAACTGTCCTACCGGTGGCGATATTTTTTGCCTCATGAAGGGTCTATATACCAGCCACATCGCCACAAGAAAAACAACATAGAAATAGTGGTAATCATGATATCACTCACACACCACTCTTCAGCCCAATTACCCACTCCATAAACAAAAAATGGAATCAACCTGGATGCAATGATTAATCATAATAATTTATTGAAATTTAGACAACTTCGATATATAAGACACATAGTATTGTTGCATTTTTTATGCATCTATTGGCTTGTAGATGAAGCACCACAGAATCACATACACCTCATGCCTGCTTCCTGATATCTGCATCGCAGATGGAAATTCACCTACCTGCCCACCGTTTGTTCTAGTTTTCACATCGGGGAGGATATCAGTATGAGTGTTACATCTTCAGCAGTACCAGTGGGTGAGTTTTACAACTACAACATCATCAAGATGTTTACGATTGCGTCACTTGCATGGGCAGTGATAGGGATGGCAGCCGGGATATATATTGCTTCAGAGTTGGTCTGGCCATCTCTTAATTTGGGCATCCCGGAGATCACATTTGGACGTTTGCGACCAGTACACACCAATACAGTCATTTGGGGATTTGGTGGAAATGCGTTGATAGCCACGTCCTTCTACATTGTTCAACGCACCTGCCAAACTCGACTATGGGGTGGGAAGAATTTGCTAAGTTCCTTATTCTGGGCATGGCAAGCCGTTGTTTTTTTAGGTGCCTGGGCGCTAATGTCCGGATACAGCCAGTCAAGAGAATATGCCGAATATCCCCTGGTAGTTAATGTAGTAATGATGATAGGTCTTCTACTCTATCTGCAGGTTTATGTCATGACCTTGCGTAGACGTTCGCAGCCACATATTTATGTGGCCAATTGGTTCTATCTATCGTTCATTCTTGCTACGGCAATTTTGCATTTTTTCAACAACATACAAATCCCATTCAGTTTCTGGCAATCGTACTCCTTATTTAGTGGGACTCAGGATGCTATGACCGAGTGGTGGTACGGCCACAATATTGTAGGTTTTGTACTTACAGTCGGATTTCTTGGAATGATGTATTACTTTGTACCCAAGCAGGCGGAACGGCCAATTTTTTCATACCGCCTTTCTATAGTGCACTTCTGGGCCCTGTCCTTTTTATATATGTGGGTTGGTGGTCATCATTTAGAGTGGACATCGCTTCCTGGCTGGATAAATGCATTATCAGTCACTTTCTCTATCCTCCTTCTCCTACCCTCTTGGGGAGGAATGATTAACGGCATAATGACTCTTTCAGGATCATGGGACAAATTAAGAACTGATCCAATTATTTTATTTTT
Organism: uncultured Halothiobacillus sp.; assembly: GCA_964655215.1. Classification (GTDB taxonomy): domain Bacteria; phylum Pseudomonadota; class Gammaproteobacteria; order Halothiobacillales; family Halothiobacillaceae; genus Halothiobacillus. The sequence continues at coordinate 31,968 of CAZZMW010000008.1, read as the reverse complement.
AGTTACGTCATTGGCCTTTTACGGCATGGCGACTTTCGAAGGCCCGATGCTCGCTCTACAATCAGTAAACGCCCTGTCTCACTATACTGACTGGACAATCGGTCACGTCCATTCCGGAGCTTTAGGTTGGGTGGCCATGATCACATTCGGTTCGTTTTACCATATGTTGCCGCGCCTTTGGGGAACCAACCTTTACTCAACCAAATTGGTGTTTGTGCATTTCTGGTTAGCTACGATCGGAATAGTACTTTATGTTGTATCAATGTGGGTTTCAGGGATAGGTCAAGGCTTGATGCTAAGAGCATTTGATCAATACGGTAATCTTGCATACACATTTATAGAAACAGTAATGTTTCTCCATATCCCCTACATTGTGCGATTGGTTGGCGGAGTTTTCTTTTTTAGTGGTGCACTATTAATGATGTACAACTTCTATAAGACAATTTTGGCACCAATCCCAACAGTAGAATCGAGCGAAATGATGATTTCAAATCAAGCTGTACTGAAGCATTAAAAAGTGAGACTGCCTGACGGTGAATAATCCACTCGGGCAGTCAAAGAGGTCGCTACATGAATCTCACAGCTGAGACCAATTATGAAATCATGTGCGATTACATTGCCAGAAGGCTGCGATGCGTGCATGCAGAGCACAATGGCAAACACCAACCAACTCGACGTCGTGGGGACGTCGGGTCGATAAGAATTTATTGACGACACAACTTGCCGTTCACAAAGATTCATGTAATATGAATCTTTGTGGAGGTGTGAAGTGAGTCTATCTCTAGTTGATTGAAGCATGGATCTAGCAGAGCTAAGCGACGCAGCCACAACTCCACACATATTTGCAGACAGTAGGCCTAAGGCGTTATGAGCGCCTAAGGACCTTGGCAATGAAGACCAATCCCGTCCAGCGACATATCTGTTCAATCAACCTGAACAAATAGCAGGAGATACGGAGAGGCAAATAGGAAAACCAGAACTCGAGACACTGGTTGTGACCCTCAAACATTTTTCCGCGCCCAAGGAGTTAAGCCCATGCAACAAGTCTTTACCAAAGCGATGGCCAGAAACATTTTTCTAGGTGGAGCCGTATTCTTCCTTGCCATCTATGTGGCTCTCAGTTTCGATACCTGGCATCGAATTCCTGTGCGTGACCATGCTGACAAGCTAACCCCGGAAGTAGCTCAAGGTAAATATGTATTCGATACAAACAACTGTATCGGTTGCCACACCGTGAACGGAGAAGGCGCCTACTTTGCTCCAGAGCTAGGCAATGTCTACAAACGGCGGGGGCCAGCTTTTATCAAGGCATGGATACAGTCACAACCTACCGGGATACCCGGCAGACGTCAGATGCCTAATTTCCATCTCAGCCAGAAACAACTCGATGATCTCGTGCTTTATCTGCAGTGGTTATCCAACATCGACACCAACAATTGGCCCCCCAATATTCAGGGTTGAGTTAATTGCCAACCGTCTAATTATTTAACAAGGAGAAAAAATGAAATTCCATTCCCAAAAGGTGGCAAAACCCTATTTCATTGGGGCCCTAACCTTATTTTTCGGTCAAATTGTGTTTGGACTTATTGCTGGATTTCAGTATCTGGATGGATCATTCCTATTCCCGGCATTACCCTTTGATGTCGTGCGCATGATCCATACAAATCTACTTATTGTCTGGTTGCTCATGTCATTCATGGGAGCAGCCTATTACATAATCCCAGAGGAGGCTCAAACTGAACTCTATAGCCCTAAACTTGCACTGATCACATTCTGGATTTTTTTCATTGCAGGTGCGGTGACAATCCTTTCCTATCTTTTCGTACCTTACGCCCATCTGGCGGCTATGACAGGTAATGCAGTGATACCGACCATGGGTCGAGGTTATCTAGAACAGCCACTACCTATCAAAGTAGGCATCGTTCTAGTTGCATTGTCCCTGTTGTTCAATGTAACCATGACTTTAATCAAAGGTCGCAAAACTTCTATCAACTGGATTCTGGTAGGCAGTATGTGGGGCTTAGCACTACTTTTCCTTCCTGCATTTTATTTCCCAACAGATACTGTGAAAGCTAGTTTCGGCTGGTGGTGGGTCGTCCACGGCTGGGTAGAAGGTGACTGGGAACTGATTCTAGGCGCTTTGCTCGGTTTCATCCTGATCAAGATGACTGGAGTTGATCGTGAGATCGTTGAAAAGTGGCTATATATCATCGTTGCCATGACTCTGATCTCGGGCATTATCGGAATTGGTCACCACTACTACTACACCGGTGCACCGTCATACTGGCTTTGGCTCGGTTCTATTTTCTCAATTCTCGAGCCCATTCCGTTCATGTTACTCATCGCATTTTCTTTCAAAATGCTGATGCAGCGTCGACGCGAGCATCCCAACAAGCCAGCCATGCTGTGGGCACTCGGCACCCCAATCATGGCTTTCCTTGGCGCAGGATTATGGGGATTCATAATTACTCTGGCTCCAGCTCAGTACTACATGCATGGAACCAACTTCACAGCAGCGCATGGACACCTAGCATTTTTTGGTGCCTACGCGATGATCTCTTTGTCCATCATTTCCTATGCTATGCCGCTACTCCGTGACCGCATAGCAAACAGTGTCGTTGCACAACGATGGGAAATAACGGGTTTCTGGATAATGGTCCTCAGCATGCTGGGCATTACTCTGGCGCTAACCGGTGCGGGTATTGTCACAGTCATTCTACAACGTGCTGCCGACCACCCTATGACCTTCATGCAGGTGGAAGAGAAAGCCAGGGTGTTCTTTTGGGTGCGTGAAGGGGCAGGACTCAGTTTCTTTGCTGGCTTGCTGATTTATCTTCGCAGTTTCTTTATTGCCGGCAACTACGAATTCGGTCATGAAATGAAACGAGCTCTGGCTAATTAAGCAAAACGCTGCGGGCAGCCTGTCCGCAGCATCCATGAGTACTAAATCATGCAAACCGCAATTAATAAGAACTCCACTGAATCCCTTCCAGGAGATTTTGCAATATGGATTTTTATTTTCGCAGAGCTTGTCGTGTTTGGCGTTTTGTTTTCCGTATATGCATTCGCCCGTAGCAGCCACGTGGCAATGTTCGACGCGTCACAACTCACGCTGAATCGCACTTATGGATTTGCAAACACCCTCATCCTACTCACTAGTAGTTATTTCGTGGTCCGTGCGGTCCAATCCATAAAGGCTGGACGCAATTTAATCTGCGGTCACTGGCTGGTCGCAAGCTTAGGCCTAGGCGGGTTATTTCTAACCATAAAGTCAATTGAGTTTCATCAAGATTTCACCCTCGGCCTCAACTTGTCCTCCAACCTTTTCTATATGTTTTATTTGGCGCTCACATTCTTTCATTTCATGCATGTCGTCATGGGAATGGTGATCCTAAGCGTGATCACCTTCAAGGCATACATCGGACGCTACAACACATCAAACTACACCGGCGTGGAGACCGGTGGCGCGTATTGGCACATGGTTGATCTGTTATGGATCATTTTGTTCGCACTGATTTATGTCATCCACTGAACACACGAATATGAAACCGCTTTACACCATTTCGTTCGGGAAAAGCACCACCGCTTGGTTGGTTCTGATGACGCTTTCCACAATCTCTTTTGTACTGGGCTCACTCAAGTTTGATCAAAGCCTTATGGCAACAGTACTCATGCTGACCCTTATTAAAGGACAGTTGGTAGTAAGGGATTTCATGGGCTTGCGGCATGTACACCCCCTGTGGAGACACATTATGACCTCATATTTACTTACCGTCGGCGGCCTGATCGCCATTGCATACCTAACAGCTTAATCAAGGAGTTAACGTGTCCATTATCTCAATAACCCAGAGCTTAAAAGCACCCAAAAATCCCCCTTCCTACACACCGAATGATGATGAGATCACAATCTTTGAACATGCGTACCGCAATCAATTACCTGTACTCATCAAAGGCCCCACCGGCTGCGGAAAAACTCGCTTTGTCGAGTACATGGCAGCACGGCTAGGGCTCAAATTACACACCGTGTCTTGTCATGACGATCTTTCCGCCTCCGATCTAGTCGGGCGCCACCTGGTCAATGCCACGGGCACCTATTGGACGGACGGCCCGCTAACCAGAGCAGTGCGATATGGTGGCATATGCTATTTAGATGAAGTGGTGGAAGCACGAAAGGATACGACTGTAATACTGCACGCCTTATCCGACGACAGAAGAATACTCCCGATCGATCGCACAGGTGAAATGCTTAAAGCACCGCCAGAATTCATGCTGGTCGTTTCCTATAACCCCGGCTATCAACAATTGCTTAAAGGCTTGAAACCAAGCACACGACAGCGTTTCGTGTCGCTGACATTCGATTTCCCGGAGATGGCTAGAGAAATTGAGATCGTGATTGCGGAAACCAATGTCAGTCAAACAACTGCCAAGCATCTAGTGACGCTCGCCAATGCATTAAGAAGTACCGCTGATCACGACTTAGAAGAAGCACCGGGTACCCGTCTGATCGTCGATGCTGCAAAACTAATCGTGTCCGGCTGCGCCCCCCAAGCCGCTTGTCGAGCCGCGATCGTTGAGTGCCTTTCTGATGAACCAGAAATCACACAAGCTTTAATGGCAGTAGTTAATGCCATTTTCGGCGACTGACAAGAGGCGATTAAATGGAAGAGCAAATTGGTATTGCCTGGCATAAACTCATTAATCGATTGGCCAGCCAACGATATCCCGACGCTGCTGTAGCATTATCAGATGTATCGACCGATGTCGGAGTAATGTTTCGCGCACTCGGCGGAGATCATGGTGTTACTGTCCAGGCTGGGGGACAAGTACTCAACCATGCCAGACGCAGCATACGAGAGCGACTGGCAGGCAGCGCTCGAAAAGTGGAGCTTGCTTGGGTAGATCATCAGGCATTACAACTACCTGGATTGGTCGATTTTTTTCCAACACAACGTTTAAATCGCGAACTCTATCTCTGGCTTGCAGCGCTTTCTGCAGTCGGAGCACCATCAAAACTTAGCTGGTTTAAGCGGAATCAAGCCGCCACACAGATTGTCATACAACACTTCCCAGGTATGGCATCTAGCTACCATAGGTTGGTAGACGCTGAGATTCTCAGACGTGGCCCCATCGGCAAAATATCACCAGATGAAGCCCGCCAAGAACAAGCTATTCGAGCAGCACTACTTGCCCCAGGAAGCGTGGCCACGATACCGAGTGCACGGAGGCCCGCCCAGCCTGTTCTTCTATGGCTCAGACCTGAAACACCCCACTCTACGAACCAGGACAACAACCTATATCTTCAAGATCAACTTTCGCAGAAAACAAGCACTAATCAGACCGATAAAAAACGCAGGATAGCTGAATATACGGAGATGCCAGAACGTAAGGGTGGTCTTTTGCTGTTTAGACCTGAGTCGATTTTTAGTTGGTCAGAATACGCCAAAATTGAACATGAATCTCAGGAGAATGAGGACGAGGATCTAGCGCAAGCCGCCGACGATCTAGATACAATTTCGATTACGCGAGACAGCAAAAATATTGCAAAAAAACTCAGCATGACCTTGGACTTGCCCAAGGGTAGTTCCACCCAGCTCCCATTGGAACATGGCAAGTTATTCCCGGAATGGAACTACAAAACACGCAAACTTAAACCCGATCAATGCCGAGTGAACATCCTCCCGATGATAGATGCCGAACCGTGTCCTCTCCCGACACACTTGAAGCGAGACCAACAGAGACTTAAACGACAATTCGGTACCCTCCTACCTGTTCGCCAACACCTCAAGGCTCAACCCGAAGGTCACGATATCGATATCGATTCGTATATTCGCCACATTACCCATTATATAGGTGCTGAAACACGCTTTTATCACGACCAACGTAACCGGGATCGTGATCTCTCCTGTTTGTTACTGGCCGATTTATCTTTATCAACCGAGGCATGGGTCGGAGAAGATCGACGTGTTATTGATGTTATTCGAGATAGTCTGTTCCTATTCTCTGAAACACTATCGATGACGCTCGATCAGTTCGCACTTTATGGATTCAGCTCCAAGCAACGTATGGATGTACGCATTCAGACCTTGAAAGCTTTTGATGAGCCATACAATGAAAACATTCGTGGTCGGATCAACAGCATCACTCCTGCTTATTACACCCGTATGGGCGCGGCAATTCGTAGTGCCACAGAAATTCTACGTCAGCAAAAAACCCGTGAACGACTACTCTTGCTACTAACAGACGGCAAACCCAACGACGCGGATCATTATGAAGGTCGGTATGGTATCGAAGACACGCGAAAGGCACTGATTGCAGCGCGTCAGCAAGGTCTTCGTCCATTTTGTGTCACAGTGGACCAGGAGGCTCATGAATACCTTCCGCATATATTCGGCAAGGGCAACTTCATCATTATCCGGAAACCTTCAGAATTACCTGCCAGACTACCCTTACTCTACGCACTGATTACAAGTTGAATGTAGATTGATTCTTGCTTAGCCGAACTAATTCGTAAACAATCATGCAACCCATAGCGCTGGCCAATTCATCACAGATGACCAGATACTCCTTCTTATGGATCAGGCAAAACAATGCAGTTAAATCAACAGACCGACTATGCCCTGCGCATCCTGATGCTCTTGGCCAGCGAGGAAAGAGCAGCATTGCAAACAAAGGCCACCTCCCCTCGACTGGTGACCATCAGGGAGATTGCTGAGTTTCATGGAATATCTAAAAGCCACTTGATGAAAATTGTAAACCGGCTCGCTGAACATGGAATTGTGCATGCACAGCGAGGGCATAAAGGCGGCCTAAGGTTAGTATCAAATGGCCTGAATATTCGTGTGGGAGATGTCGTACGTCTAATGGAGGGCGGCTGGCAGATGGCTGCATGTTTTTCTATTGATGGCAAATGCCCCATCCAGACTAGTTGTCGACTACAGCAAATGTTGTATGAAGCATTGAATGCTTTTTGGACTGTGCTCGACAAATACACGATCGGAGATATGATCGAACAAGGATCAAAGCCAGCGACTGTACTGATTCAGAAAATTCGACATATTCACGAAACTGCACAAGCATTAAACTCAATCTAGATAAAGTTTATATGCATGAAATGCATATGGAACCCAGAGCAATCCAGTTGTCGCCCAAAATCATGAACAAAAAAGTGGGGCTAACAATTGCCTTTATGGGGTTTTGTTCATGACTTTAATTTTGCAGAATAATTACGCTCCTGTTGTTGCTCAGCGACGCTGAGACACTCTGCCAGAGCGCCTCTCGCCAAGAATCAGCTTTACCGAGAGATGTTCTGGCGCAGGAATTGATGGAAGTGGCGCATGCCATCTTCCAGGGGGCTTTGGTAAGGGCCAGTTTCGTTCTTACCCTGTTGATGCAGTGCTTGCCGCCCTTGTTGCATCTTGATGCAGATGACTTCGTCCTCGACCGCAGTTTCCCGATACGCATTCTGTTGCGCTTCGATCAAGCCACGCTGGTGCGACACAATATCCTTCGGATAGTAGAACTCGACGGTATTGCGGCATTGATCGATACCGGTGGGTTGAATAGTGGAAATCACGAGCACATCGGGATACCACTCGATCATCAATCCGGGGTAATAGGTGAACCAGATGGCTCCGAAAGGGAACGTGTTATCGGTGGACTTGTGTCGCTGCTCCAGTTCGGACTGCCACTTTCGATAGGGGCCGGACTGGTTATGGGACCACTGGGGATTGATGCCGACGGTCTGCAGCGACCAGCGATTTCCATAGGACCATTCGAGGTTCTGGCAGGAGACGAATTTCTTCAATCCCGGGTGGATCACGCCCACGTGATAATCCTCAAGATAAACTTCGATGAAGGTCTTCCAGTTGAACGGATAATCAGTCGATTCGATTCGATCCAGTTGATAGTCCGAAAAATCGAAATAGGCGGCCAGGGGAATGTCGTCGAGTGATGCCAGCGCTTCGGCGCTGCCCTGGAAAAGTAGTCCACGCCATGGATGTAGTTCTGTTTTTGCAAGGTGCAAACAGGGATTTTCAGGAAACTGGGGAGCTACCTGCAATTGACCTTCGATGTCATAGGCCCAACGGTGCAAGGGACAGGATATCCGCTGTTGCGGCAGACTCCCCGAGCCTTCCAGCATCAGGGCTTGCCGGTGACGGCAGACATTGCTGACCAAACCAAACCCGTCCGGCCCATGCACCAGCATCTGCGCCCGGTCGAACCGGTCCAGCACGGCATAATCGCCAACATTCGGCACCATCAATTCATGACCCACATACTGCAATCCCGACTCAAACAACAGCCGGATTTCTTCAGCATAGATATCGGGGTCGAAATACCAATCGATCGAAAGAACGTGGTCAGCACTGACAGGCGTTGATGGCTTCGGCGACCGGGCCAATGGAGTAATGGTCAGACTCATGACTGTATCCGCAATTTCTCGGCGATCAGCACGACATTGCTACCACCGAATGCAAACGAGTTGGACATCACCGTGTTAATGACGCTCTTGCGCGGGCTGGTGGCTACGACATCAAGCCCTAGAGCCATATCAGGTTCGCGACAATGAGCGGTAGGCGGTATACATCCCTGCTGCAGGGCGAGCAAACTGATGATGAGCTCAACAGCGCCGCCCGCACCCATCAGATGCCCATGCACAGCTTTGGTCGAGCTGACGGGGATATCGGGCATCCGCTTACCAAACACAGCATGCAAACTGGCTGCCTCAACCGCGTCTCCAACAGGCGTGCCGGTGGCATGCGCATTGATATAGTCCACGGCTTCAGGCTCAAGTGCGGCATCGTTCAAGGCAGCTTGAATCGCCCTGATTTGCCCGCCAGAATCAGGGTGTGTGATGTGCACCGCATCACAACTTACGCCATAACCAACAAGTTCGGCCAAGATGGTGGCGCCGCGCGCACGTGCGGATTCCAGGCTTTCCAGAACGAGAAAGCCACTCCCCTCGCCCATGACAAGACCATCGCGGTCAGCCGAAAACGGACGACAGGAAGCATCGATTGGATCGGCGGGCGTTGCATAGGCACGTAGGGCAGACCATGCATGGAGCGCTCCGTAATTCAGCATGGCCTCCGTTCCGCCCGCGAGGATACGATCACTGTATCCGTGCCGGATAGCGCGCATCGCCTCACCAATAGCACTCGACGATGAGGCGCACGCAACCGCGTAGGTCGTGTTACCTCCTTTCAGTCCATAACGGATGGCGATTTCTGAAGCTGGAGCGTTGTGAATGGTGCGTGGCAGCGTCATGGGCGCCACACGATCACGGCCTTCGGCGTAAAGCCTGTGGTAGGTCTGGTCCATCGTACCGATGGGCCCGGCGCCGGTGCCCAGATACACACCGGTTACCTCACACAATTCCGGCACGTCAAGCACACCGGCATCGGTCAAGGCCAACCGGGCTGCGGTCAACGCAAGTTGGGTGGCTCGATCGTGAGCCTTGGTTTTTGGGTCATCGTCGATGCCCGATTCAATCCATGCCGCCATGGGGATCGGCGATGAAGGCATTTGATCCGGCAAATGACGGATACCCGATTGACCGGCACAAACCTGATCGAACATCGTTCCCGGCAAGGTACCGGCAGCCGTCACCGCGCCCATACCGGTAACCACCACCCGCCGCCGAGCGTCAAGCATGAGTCAACTTCGGCAGCACTTCATCGAAAACCTCCCCCAGCGTCTTGGGCGGTGAACCAGTCTGATCAAAGCGGACACCGAAATGATCTTCAATTTGAAACATGAACTCGATGGTGGTCAGAGAATCCATGCCGAGTGACTCCAGCGTGCTTTCACGGCTCAGGTTCGCACGCTCGACGGGGAGTTCCTTCATTAACAATTGGTACAACTGCTCTTCGAGATCGTTCATCTATAGAGACCTTCCGCTAATAAGGGTTGGGGGGTGTGGGCCGATTCTGCAGAATCGGAAGTCGCATGAAAATCGAGAAAATTGCATACCGTTTCGGAAACCGCTGCTTTCTCATAATCCAGCGTGACCATGTGGTAACTATTGGCGAGCTTCAGCAGGCGCACATCAAGACTCGATACCTTGCGTTGAACTTCATAGGCACTGCGGATGTGGGCGATGTCATCTTCCAGCGAGTGCACCAGTTGTATGGGTGCCGTGATGCGGACCAAGGAACGCCGTGTGTGCTTCATCAGTCGCGCCGCTTCATGCAGCGCCGGCAACGACAAGGCAGACGCACCAACAGCCGTAATCGGCTCGGCCGCCACTTGCCGTTCAATCCATGCGCGTAGCCGTTCGTCCTTCAGCCCGAAAGGTGAAGACTCGCGAATCACCATGCGATGTCGCAGCGGCGTAAAGTAACCAAGTGGACTTAAAAACCGGTACCAGGGCGTATTCCAGCCGTCGTAATGCAGCGTGGCAGATAAGGGGATAACGCCAGCGACCCGATTCCCTCGTTCGGCCGCCACCGCCAGCGCCAATGTGGCCCCCATGCTGAGCCCACAAACGAAGACCTGTCGATGCTTCGATGCCAGATCATCAAAATGCTGCAAAGCCTCTGCCAACCAGTCCTGCCAGGTTAGCGTCTCTGGATCTTCGGAAAACCCATATCCGCTCAATTGCGGAGAAGACACTGAATAACCGTGCCCCTTCAGCGCCTTCAGCAAAGGTTGCAGCTCCAGATAAGTACTGCGCAAGCCAGAAAACGCCAGCACGACAGGCTCACCGCCAGACATCCACCGATGGTGAGTCATAACTCCAGTCATAAATTTCTACTCAATAAAAAAACAAACGCAATTGCAATGTTTCGTGTCATCTGGCGCCCATCCTTAGACAGCGTGCCCTGTTGACGATGTATTGCATCAAAGGTTCCCCGTGCTAGTTAGTTAATCCACTTCTATTTCGTTCAGGGCCAAATTAGAGGATGGGTTCAGGGGCAATAATCGCCCAGCTGATTGACAAAGGACGACGAGAAGACTCGGGCCAGGGATAAGACGAGTGTCCGGTGACCAAAGGCGAACCAAGGGACTTCAACTCAGTCGGCTCCTGGGCAACCTCGCCGCTCCAAAGCAACAAAACCCCATCATGTTTGATTTCAGTTGAGGTGACCCACGGCGAGAAGCGCCGATCACCCTCGATGAACACACTCGGGTGCCCTTGTGTATGCAGAGCGACCAAGCCCGCAACCCACGAGTCACCGGCGATCAGATGAAGGGACTTATGCGTGTATTTTTGCCATTGCGAATCGAGATCAGTCGCCATTGCCCTATCGGGCCACTGGGTGCGACCCGGCTTATGCGTGTAATGAGAAAGGATCAGATTATTTGCCAGGCCTAAAGAAGAGACGGTGATGATGAATCCGGCCGCAGAACGAAGGAGTCTACGCCACTGATTGGTTGATAGGGGCCATAAAAATGCGGCCGCTATCAGACCGGACAGGTTCCACATGGGCGTACCCCACATATCCCTGAGTCCGGAACCCGTCAACCACGCACCCAGAACCGTTAGAAACGCTGGCCCAAGCCCCATAAACAGCAAGAATTGCAGCGTGGTGATCGATGAGGCACGGAGTGACCAAAAGCGCTTAGCCATCAAGCCCGCAGCGGCCAGAATCAATATCATTGGCAAATGATCAATCAGTTGAACCAGTAAAAAACGCAATCCTAAAAGCAAATTCAACCAACCAGACCGTTCCATTTCATCCGATCGGTCCACGGCGTAAGTCAGTGGCATGAAATCATGTTGAATCACCCAAATCAGATTGGGCATGAACACCAAAATCATGGAGACCACACCCAACCAGAGTTGCTTGGTCGCCAGGTGTTTCCTGCAGTCCGTGCAATACAGCACGTAGAGGAACATGGTTGCGATCAACATCACGGTCGAATACTTGGTCAGCATGCCTAAACCAAGTGCCACGCCCGTGAGCATCCAGTCTTTATAACGACCGCCATCCAACGCCAGTTTGAAGAAATACACGGCGGCCGCCCAGAAAGGCATTTGAGAAATGTTGTTATTCCATTCCGGCGTTGGCCAGATGAAGTAATAGATACCCAGGGTCAACAGACTGCCCAGAAGTGCGCGCTCATGCCCTAGAAGCGAACGGCCCAGTAAATAAACGAAAAATAACGTAACCAGAATGGCTAGTTGGCTTAAAAAGTAAATACCTAAATTGGAAAATGCCAACCAAAATACTTGGGCCATCCAGGCGGGCAAGAACGGATGCTTGTAATACCCCCATTGCCACTGCTGTCCCCAGATCACCTGCTCGACAGCATCAAGTGGCAAATTATGATCAGTGAACCAGGGAATGAGCGTCCATAGCAGCGCATTAAGCAGCACCAGGCCCCAGACTTTTTGATTGAGCGTAAGTGTGGTGAGCCAGTGGCCAACTCGACCTGCTACCGGGAAAAAGGGAAGCTGATTCGAAGCTTCAGCCTGAGCGTGCGGTTCGTGCATGAGTACTAGTGAATATCTATTGAAGGTTGTCATGTCGTAAAGATCGCTCGATATGAAGCGACCGGAAGACAGAGAGCACTGTTCATGCCAATACATATCTATTTGTTTTTAAATAATTACACCAAAACAACAAAGTGCATTTATTGAGACACCAGGCAAAGTTCGTCGACAAAATTTGCGCACTTTGATCATTTTCTGCAATAGGGACTGACCGATAGCCTGGAACGAGATGGTTGAGCACCCGCCTGGCCTGTGAAACACACTTTCTCCGATCAAACCGTCGGGAGAACAGGTCTCAAAGCTGGAATCAACTTTTCCAATCAAAGGCGTCAACCCGTGCGGGGGGGAAGTTTCGCCATACGATATGGCATTCGCTGCCGGAAAACGGGCCGATAAACGGCAGCTTATTATCGTGCAGATGGTAGGTGAACTGGATATACCGTGTACCCGGCTGGGAAATCTGATTGATTTCCTGGCTGATCTGCCGCACGACAGATGAAGGCATGCTGCGTAAAGGCAGGCTTGAAACAATCGCGCGAATCGGCACCTCGATACCGCTCAGGAGTTGTGATAACCCACAGGCATCACCGTGGATGATGTTAAGTCCGGGGAAACGCTGCCGCAGGTGCTGAGCAAAGGAATCGGTTCGTTCCACCAGAATCAGGTCATCCGGCTCGATGCCCCGTTGCAGAAGTGCCTGTGTCATCGGGCCACTACCGGGTCCGAGTTCGATGACTTTTCCTTCGCCATCAGGTACCAGTGCGGCCATTTGCCGTGCGAGGTAAACCGAACTGGGGCACACTGCCCCTGTGTGACGGGGATTCTTGACGAATTCACGCGCAAAATTTAACCACTCACGGGTACGGATCATAAAACCTCAGCCAAATGCGATGCCGCAAAAGCGGTGGAAACCCGGCACTGACTTTACCAGTCTGAACCGTTACGTCATATTAATGCACGTATATTGTGCAAAAATCAATTCAACCCAACCGACAGGAACCAGCCCTTGCCCGATTTGATGCACCATGCCCTAACCGCATTCATGGCTTTTCTTGCCATGATGAACCCGGTTGCCAATGCCGTTATCTTTCTGGGGCTCACGGCTGACATGGGAGTAGCCACCACACGCCATGTAGCCTGGCGCGCGGTGCGCACGGCATTTTTCATCATGCTGACTTTCGCCCTGTTCGGCCCGTTGGTGTTTTCTTTATTCGGTATCACCCTGCCCGCATTACGGGTAGCAGGAGGCGTGCTGATCGCCATGGTGGGTTTCCGAATGTTGCATGGGGAAAATTCGCGTGTGTCGCATCCCAAGCAGATCCCATCGGAATCCGGCAGTGAAGTGGATAGCTCGCAGAATGACATCGCCATCACACCGCTGGCCATTCCAGTGCTGGCTGGCCCCGGCACCATCGCCACCGCCATGAGTTATTCTCCGAGCGGGCACTGGCTGGAAATCGGTGTCACCATTTTGATGTTCACCGCCATTTGTGCCGTGACCTTTTATGCCTTTGTTTTCTCGGAGCGGATTCTGGCGCGCATCGGTCGTGATGGCGTCGCCGTCATAACCCGTTTGATGGGTCTGATTCTGGCCGTGATTGGCGTGCAGATGATCCTTGACGGCATTCACCAATCGGGAATTTTCAGCTCATAAAAAAACCGGAGATTGATGCCCCCGGTTTTTCGATTGCCCCCGCTTAGTTACTGGGGTGCCGGCAAAGCCAGCCTGAGTTTCTTCAATGCCGCGTTTTCGATCTGGCGAACCCGCTCTGCTGATACCTGATATTCGTCTGCCAAAGTCTGCAGTGTCGCCTTGGGCTCTTGCAGCCAACGACGTTCAAGGATGTCGCGGCTACGCGCGTCGAGATCGTGCAACGCATGGGTCATGGCACTGACACGATCATCCTCATCACGCTGAGCGGTCATGTCTTCGACCGAAACCTGATGCTGATCGACCAGAATCTGCTCGTAGGACGGCCCGGCGCTTTCCTGCTCACCGTCGTCGTACACAGGCGCATCAATGGCGATGTCGTGGCTGTACAAACGGGATTCCATCGTCACGACTTCACGTTCCGGCACGTTCAACTCGGCAGCAATAGCACGTGTTTCATCAGCGGTAAGCCAGCCCAGACCACTCTTCATCTGACGCATCTTGAAGAAGAGTTTACGCTGCGCCTTGGTGGTCGCGATTTTCACGATGCGCCAGTTTTTCAGAATGTATTCGTGAATTTCTGCGCGAATCCAGTGAACGGCAAAAGTGACCAGACGCACCTTCTGCTCCGGCTCGAAGCGCTTGACCGCCTTCATCAGACCGATATTGCCTTCCTGAATCAGATCGGAAAGAGGCAAACCATAACCACGATACCCGCGGGCAATGTGCACCACGAAACGCAGATGCGCCATGATCAGCGACTGGGCGGCATTGATATCGCCGGTCGATTTCAGTTGTTCGGCCAGTTTTTGCTCTTCGTCAGCAGTCAGAAGTGGAATGCGGCGCACTTCCGCCAGATACTGCTGCAACGAATCCCCTACCACCGGCAAGGTGCGGGGCAAAACAGGATGTTGGGCGGTATTCATTAGGATGCGTACCTCGGATGGGGAAAACGTATTTTTTTCAAATGTGCTTGATTCTACCATCAATCTTTGACCGATAGCCAACCCGAAAGTTCACTGAAATGATCGGCACAAATCAGGCTGCGGATGAACCACCAATCGCTTGTCTCAGAAGGCTTTCCGCCTCGGATGAACCGGCTTTCGGCACAGTGGGCCACTGCACGGCGATGTCCTTGTCCCGACTGGTTTCCCCTCGCCGAATCTCCACCCGGTTTTTCGCAACCGAAAAGGTTTTGGCGACAAAGGCGATCACCGCCTGATTGGCCTTGCCATCAACTGGTGGCGTGGTCAGATACAGTTTGATCCGCTCACCGATGACCTCGCCCCAGGCATTGCGACTGGCTCTGGGCTGCACCTTGAGCCGAAGGATCAGACTGTCGTCCTGCCAGTGGAAAAAATCCGATTCCACCGAATCATTCATTCCTTTTGACTCACGCCTTCTTGATCATTGGGTGGCACGTGCTTCCAGATCGCTCCAGCGATCCATCAACTGGGCCAGTTCTTCGTCAATCGCCGCCATACGCGCCAGCACCGGGGCGGTCTTGTCCTCAGGCTGTTCATAGAACGTAGGATCACTCATTTGCACGGTCAGTTCCGCTTGTTCGTCTTCCAGGGCGGCTATTTTTTCCGGCAATGCCACAAGCTCGTGCCGTTCCTTGAAGCTCAGGCCATCTTTCTTTGAGTCGTTGACCGTGTTCGCACCGGCAGTGGTCTTGGAGGCTGGTTTCGATGTTGAGGCGCTTTGCCGAGCCAACTCCCGATCACGAATAGCCAGCCAATCCTCGTACGTCCCGACCACTTCGCGCACTCGCCCTTCGCCTTCGAACACCAGCAGGCTCGTGACGACATTGTCGAGGAAGGCTCGATCATGGCTGACCACCAGCAGCGTGCCGTCGAAGTCCAGCAACACCTGCTCCAGCACTTCCAGCGTTTCGAGATCGAGATCGTTGGTAGGTTCATCGAGCACCAGCAAGTTGGCCGACTGGGCGAACAATCGCGCCAACAGCAGGCGATTACGCTCCCCGCCGGAAAGGGACTCGACCTTGGTGCGCGCGCGTTCTGGCGTAAACAGGAATTTCTGCAAATAACCGATGCCATGCACGTTCTGACCATGCACATCGATGCGGTCGCCGCCGTCGCAAATATTTTGCAACGCGGTCCAATCGGGGCGCAGTTGAGCACGATGCTGGTCGAAATAGGCCACTTGCAACTGGCTCCCCTGACGGGCGGTGCCGCTATCCGGTTGAATTTCACCCAGAATCAGTTTGATCAGCGTACTTTTCCCCACACCGTTCGGGCCGACCAGACCGATCCGGTCGCCACGCAGAATTCGCAAGGTGAAGTCCTTCAGGATGGTCTTACCGTTGTACGTTTTGTTGATGTGCTCACCATCAAACACGATTTTCCCGGAAGTCCGCGCACTGGCGATCGCAACCTCCACCTTGCCTTGCTTGTTTACGCGGGCGGCCCGTTCTTCTCGCAAGGCCTCCAGGCGTCTTACCCGGCCTTCGTTCCGCGTGCGACGGGCTTTGACACCCTGACGAATCCATACTTCCTCTTCGGCCAGGAACTTGTCGAATTCGGCATTCTGAATCTGTTCGGCGTGTTCACGCTCTTCGACCCGACGCAGATAGTTCTGGTAATCGCCCGGCCAGGAAGTGAGCTGACCGCGGTCCAGCTCCAGAATGCGATTAGCCAGATTTTGCAGGAAGGAACGGTCGTGGGTGATGAAGATAACCGCACCGGAGAAGCCGCGGATCAACCCTTCCAGCCATTCGATGCTGGCGATGTCCAGATGGTTGGTTGGTTCGTCGAGGAGCAGCACGTCCGGCTGCACTACCAGCGCCTGTGCGAGCAGAACACGGCGTTTCGCCCCGCCGGACAATGATTTCACCGAGGCATTGGGATCAAGATCGAGCCGGGTAATGACCTCGTCGATCCGCTGCGCCACCGACCAACCATCGACTGCTTCGATCTGCTGTTGCAAACGAGACATTTCATCCATGACAGAATCATCGCCTGCGCCCAGCTTTTCGATACAGGCATGATAGGCAGTCAGCGTGGCTTCAATGCCGCCCAAGGCTTCGGCAACCGTGGCATACACACTCGCAGTCGAATCCATTTGTGGATCCTGTTGCAAATACGCGATCCGAGCACCGGACTCCAGACGCACATCGCCTTCATCGGCACGGACGATACCGGCCAGAATCTTCATGAAGGTCGATTTACCCATGCCGTTACGCCCGATCAGGGCGATGCGCTCTCCGGGTTCCACCGTCAGCCCCACATGATCGAGCAGGACGCGGGTACCCAGGGCAAAATGTAAACGCTCGACGGTAAGTAATGGCATGGAACAATCTGACTTTCAGCAAAATGGGGGCATATTGTACGGCCTTGTTCCCAAAGAAGGGCGAATTCGGCCCCGCACTTACCAAAAACCTCCGTGGGGCGGATGTTCATTTCGCGTTCAGTACAATCCCTACTGGAATACAGAGGAAATGAATTGGCAGGAAGCGTTTAGGTCTATGCTGTGTATCTCTGCAGTTCGAGGAAGAACCATGTCCAGTTTTTGGCCCCGCTTTCAACCCCGTATTCGCGCCATTTTCCTGCCGATTCTTGCTCTGCCTTTTGTGGCACTCATGTTGTGGCTGATGCCACCAGCCGCCAAGGCCGCGAGTTACCCACCCTTCCCTGCCGACGCCAGCTGGTTCAATGTGAGTCGGCCGCTGACATCGGCTGATCTGCAAGGACGTGTCGTTCTGCTCGATTTCTTCACGCCCGGCTGCATCAACTGCATTCACATGATCCCCGTTCAACAGCAACTCAAGCAGAAGTTCGGCGACGATCTCTTGGTTGTCGGCGTTACTTCACCGAAGTTCTCGGCATCGAAGCAAGCGGACAACATGACGCCCTTCCTGCGGCGCTTTCATGTGGACGAGCCCGTGTTCATCGATTCGAACATGACCTGGTGGAATCACTACGGGGTATTTGCCTGGCCGACGATGCTATTGCTGAATCCGAAAGGCAAGGTACTGCACAGTTTCATCGGCGAACGCCCCTACGCAGACATGGTTCCAGTTGTCGAAGCGGCAGTCGATGATGCCCGTAAGACACACGCACTCACTCATCCGGTTCTGCCGCTGAAACCATTGAATGCCGACAATCACTTTTTTGTCCTGCCGACCAAAATTGCCGTTGAGGGCCAGCGTATCGCCATCAGCGACACCGGTCATAACCAGATCCGCATTTTCGACCGCACCGGCAAACTGATGGCCACCATCGGCGATGGCAAAACGGGTTTCGCCGATGGCAGTTTTGCTGTGGCTGAATTCGATCGCCCTCAAGGGCTCGCCTGGCTGGACAACGACCTTTATGTGGCCGATACCGATAACCAGCGGATTCGGCGCATCGATTTTTCCAGTCAGACCGTTTCCACCGTCGCCGGCAATGGTCAACGCAATTTCCTCACGGAAGTGGACTCATCCCCGTTGGATACCGGCCTGAACTCACCTTGGGGATTGGAAGCGGTGGATGGCGACCTGTTCATTGCCATGGCGGGCGATCATGAAATCTGGCGCTACACCCCCAAGACGCGAAAACTGGATGTCTATGCCGGGACCGGCGACGAAGGGCTGCATGATGGCGAGCGCCTGCTGGCTCAATTTGCCCAATCGAGCGGATTGGCCTACCACGACCATAATCTGTATGTGGCTGATCCTGAATCTTCGTCCATTCGACAAATCAACATGCAAACCAGCCTGACAATCACACTGGTCGGCAAGGGATTGTTCAACTTCGGTGATCGCGACGGTACGGCCGACCAAGCGCAGTTGCAGCACCCACAAGGCCTGGCCTATCTGAATGGTGCGCTTTATATCGCCGACACATTCAATAATGCCATCCGTAAACTAGACCTCGATACCCTGCAAGTCAGCACTGTGGCAAAAAATCTGGCACAACCGAATGGGCTGGCCGTGCTGAACGATCACACCCTTCTGATTGCCGACACCTACCATGATCGAATCGCCGCCTTGAACCTCGATAACGGCGCGATCACCAACTGGCCGCCAACACCATAATGCCGACAACGACACCTTTACCCGTGGTCGATTGCTTCAAGGCCGATTGGGATATTTTTTGCCTCGTCATCGACAACTACGGCGACATTGCCGTGAGTTGGCGGCTCGCACGGATACTGACGGAAGATCACCAGCAAGTCGTCCGGGTATGGGTCGACGACCTGAACGCACTCGTGCATCTGGTACCGGAAGTCGACCCGACACGGGCGGAGCAGAGCCACTACGGGATCACAATCATTCACTGGACGTATACACCGGCAGCCGTACTGCCCGCCCGATTCGTGATTGAAGCGTTTGGCTGCACCCTGCCTGAGGACTATCTGCAGCGCATGCCCGGGCGGACTGTCGCCTGGTTCAACCTGGAGTACTTCAGTGCCGAAAGCTGGATCAGTGATTGCCACGGCCTGTTCTCACCACAACCCAATGGGTTGCAAAAGCAATTCGTGTTCCCGAGCACGCGCCCCGATTCCGGGGGGTTGTTGCGCGAGGCACATCTGTTCCAGGAGCGTGATCACTTCCTTCATTCAGAGCACACAAATTGGGCACAAGAATGGCAAATCCCGCTGCCACAGGGTTTATCGCTGCTTTTATTCGGCTATGAAAACCGCGCGCTGGGCGAGATGATCAACGATCTCGCGCAAACCGCCACCGAGGCCATCACCATCTACCTGCCGGAAGGCCGTCTGCTCACCAGTGCACGCCAGCAGCTCCGCTGCCCCAACCTCATGGCTGGCGATCGGATTCAACGTGGACCGGTGACCCTGCATGTGCTGCCATTCCTGCCACAGGCGCAATTCGATCGACTGCTGTGGTTGTGCGACATCCTGTTCGTGCGCGGGGAAGATTCGCTCGTGCGCGCCCTCTGGGCTGGCAAGCCGTTCATCTGGCAGATTTACCCCACCGACGATCAGGCACACTGGGAAAAACTTGATGCCCTGCTGGACACCTGCCGAGGCGAATTACCCACGCCAGCATTCGACGCCTGGCGTACCTTGACGCATGACTGGAACCAGCAGCAACTAGCGCCCGAAAGCTGGCAGAACTTCATCGTACACCATGCCATTCTGGCCTCGGCCGCAGAAAAAAACCGGCTCACGCTCGCCGGTCAAACAGAACTCTCCAACTGGCTGGTCAAAACCGCATATGAGCGGTTACAATGCCGCACCATTTAATCTAAGGCATGGTTTTTCAGGCCTTTTTCAATTATTTGTCAAACCAAATTTACAAGCACACTGGGTAGTTTCCATGAAAACCGCACAAGAATTTCGCGCCGGCAACGTCATTATGGTCGGCAAAGACCCTATGGTCATTTTGAAAGCTGAATTCAACAAATCCGGCCGTAACTCGGCTGTTGTCAAAATGAAGATGAAGAATCTGCTCACCGGCAGCAGCACCGAATCGGTGTTCAAAGCCGATGACAAGTTCGACCAAGTCATTCTCGACAAGAAAGAATGCACCTATAGCTACTTCGCCGATCCACTGTATGTCTTCATGGATTCCGAATTCAATTCATACGAAATTGAAGCGGAAAACATGGGCGACACCATCAACTACATCGTTGATGGCATGACCGATCCCTGCGAAGTTGTTTTCTATAACGACAAGCCGATTTCCGTTGAATTGCCGACCATCATCGTACGTGAAATCGCCTATACCGAACCTGCCGCTCGTGGCGACACATCCGGCAAGGTCATGAAGGACGCCAAACTGACCAACGGTCATGAAATCCAGGTCGCCTCGTTCATCGAGATCGGCGAGAACGTGGAAATCGACACACGGACCGGCGAATTCCGTCGTCGCGCTTCAGCCGCCTGATTTCAGACTCATAACCCGCCTTTTCAAGGCGGACTACAAGAAAAACCGTAGCCAACGTGCTGCGGTTTTTTTATGGCTTCAATTTTGCTTAGAACTAATTGGGTTTGTGGAGGAGGAGCCCTCAACCATGCAAGAGCCACTTGATCTACGCGATTCAGATATTGTCCTGCTGTCCATTCTGGCACGGGAAACCAACCTGCCACGCTTTTTCCATATAGCGGCAAACGCGGCAGCCAAAATCGTCGGCGCCGATGGCGCCGGCCTTATTCTTCCTGAAGGAGAAAAGTTAAAGTATCGTTTTTTCGAAGGCTTACCCCCGCAATTTGTTGCATTGTCTCAACATGCATTTGATCGCAGCACGGGAGTGGCCGGAGCCGCTCTGGCACAAAACCACCCGCTGTTTATTGAGGACTACCCTAATAGCGACCTGGCCCTACCCCATTTTGTTGAGTCCGGCTTGAAAGCCAGCCTGAGTATTCCTATTCGCATTAGCGACCAAATTGAAGCAGTGCTTGCACTATCCTGGTTCAAACCCGTCGCCCACCCGCTGTCCATGCGCCAACTCAGTCTGGCGACGCTCTTCGGTGATTTCATCGGTACCGCCCTGTATCGCGACAAGATCGAGCAACATCTCAACCAGTTGGCGCACAGCGATCCACTTACCGGCATGCCGAATCGTGCCGGTTTTTATCCGTTGCTGGACCAGGCCGTGCTACGCGCTCAGGATGGAGATCGGCATGTGGCATTGGTCATCATCGACATCGATCACTTCAAGACCGTCAACGACACTCTGGGTCACGAATTCGGCGACCGCCTGCTGATGGAAATCAGCAGCCGACTGGCGGAAGCCTTACACCGCGAAGACAAGATCGCTCGATTGGGCGGTGATGAAATCGCCATTCTGATCGAGTCGGCGCGACACCTCAAAGATCTTCAGGATATCGTTCGCCGTTTATCGCAAGCGCTCTATCTCCGAATTGGGCGAGATGGCGAATATGTGCGTATTTCCGGCAGTATCGGCGTCTGTGAGATTCATCCGAAGGAAACACGCAATCAGAATGCACTGATGTGCGCCGCCGATTCAGCCATGTATCAGGCCAAACGTGCGGGTGGGAACTGCGCGGTATTTTCAGCCCCGCCGCAACCTGATTTCTAAACGGATCACCCCGGATAATTCACGGACGAGATGCACGGCACCGGCACGGACTGATGCGACAGGTTAGAATGCCTCTTTGTCGTTCACCAGCGGTACGCCATGCCCCCATCGGACACACTCATGACTGATGACATCACCCCCGGTTTCCTGCTGATGCAGGGCAATCGGCTGGAACTGTTGCAGCAGGTACTGATCGATTGGCTTAAGCAGCATCCGCTGGCCCCGCTGGAGAACGAAACCTTTCTGGTGCAAAGCAATGGCATGGCTCAATGGCTGCGTCTCGGTCTGGCCCGCCCACGCACTGCTCAAGGTGGCGGATTGGGCATAGCGACCGGCATCGAAATGATCCTTCCTGCCCGCTTGCAATGGCAATGCTATCGAGCGGTGCTGGGTACAGATTACGTCCCCACCGAAGCGCCGCTGGATAAGGACAAGCTGGTATGGCGCCTGATGCGGTTGCTCCCGAGCCTCATCCATACGCCCTCCTTCCTGCCGTTGCGCCACTACATATTCACCGATCAGCGGCCCGACGACCGTCGCCTGTATCAATTGGCACTGCGTGTTGCCGATCAGTTCGACCAGTATCAGGTTTACCGTGCGGATTGGCTTCGCCATTGGCAGGAAGGCCACGACGAACTTCCGGCGCACGAAACTCGCCTTCCGGACGAACAACGCTGGCAGCCGCCGCTATGGCGCGCTTTGCTGGCAGACATTCGCGAACGGCAGGACGCCCGTGACGGGATCGAAACCGCGGCAGGACGCGCAGACCTGCACACCGCCTTCCGAAAGGCCGCACCAGAACAGCAAGAGCGCCCAGCCGGCCTTCCACGGCGGATTGTCGTGTTTGGCCTGTCATCGATTGCACCACAGGTTCTGGACGTCCTGGCCGCAGCTTCGCGTTGGTCACAGGTGATTGTCTGCTTCCTGAATCCCTGTGAATATTATTGGGGCGATATCATTGACGGACACCAGTTGTTCGCACAACGCTATCAAGGCCAGAGACCCTACAAACCCGCACCGGACGAGACCGCACACCCTCTGTTGGCCGCCTGGGGGCGACAGGGGCGCGATCTGATGCGCCTTCTGGATCTATTCGAGGAAAATACTCAGCTCGCCGCCAACCCGTTGACACTCACCCCCTTCGAATCACCTGTTGCCGACTCGGCAAAACCCTCATTGCTGACGCTCATTCAGGATGACATCCTCAAGCTACGCACCCCGGATGAACTACGCGCACAGAACCGTCACTTGGAACCTGATCAGGATCACTCACTGCGATTCCATATCGCGCACAGCCCATTGCGCGAAGTAGAGATTCTCCACGACCAGTTACTCGCGGCATTCGAAGCAGATACTTCGCTCAAACCGACGGACATCATCGTGATGGTGCCGGACATGAGCATGTACGCTCCGGCCATTTCCGCCATTTTCGGACGCTTCGGCCGCGATGATCCGCAACACATACCGTTCAGCATTTCCGATCAGGCCGCTCAGGGTCAGGTTGCTCTGATCAATGCACTCGAACAGATACTGAACTTGCCGACATCACGTCTGCTGAGAAGCGAACTGCTTGATCTGCTGGGCAGCCCCCTGCTTCTTGCCCGATTCGGAATTTCAGAAACAGATTTACCCACCCTGCATGACTGGATCGATTCGGCAGGTATTCGCTGGGGGCTGAATGCCCAACATCGTGAAGTGTTTGGTGTACCACCGGGCATGGAGCAGAACACCTGGGCATTCGGCTTGAATCGGCTCCTGCTCGGCTATTTGAGTGGCGACGAAAACGCGATCTGGGAGGGAATAGAACCCCATCCCGTCATGGATGGCATCAGTGCGGAACTAATCGGCAAACTGGCACAATTGGTCGACAGACTCGACAATTACACCCGTCGCCTCTCAGAAAAATACACACCGGCGGAATGGGTTGTGCTCTTACGCCGACTGATGGCCGATTTTTTCTCTATTTCCGATGAACAGGGTCATCTGGATTCACCAGAAATTCAGATTGAAATGGATACGCTGGAGAGTCTGCACACTGAGCTCGATCTATGGCTGGCCGACTGCACTGCAGCTGGATTCGAAAATAAAATCGACATCGAAACCGTTCGTCATGCCTGGCTGAATCGCCTTGAGCCACACCGCCTGCATCAACGGTTCATTGTCGGCGGCGTCAACTTCGCCACCCTGATGCCGATGCGCGCCATTCCCTACCGGCACATCCACCTTCTGGGCATGGACGACGCGAACTACCCACGGCGCCAAACACCCAACGATTTCGATCTCATGAACGGCCGCTACCGCCCGGGCGATCGCGCCCGACGCGAAGACGACCGCTACCTCTTTCTCGAGGCATTATTGGCCGCACGGGAACGGTTATCCATCAGCTGGGTCGGCCGCAACATCAACAACAATAAAATTCGCCCAGCTTCCGTGCTCGTCAGCCAACTGCGCGACTATCTCGATCAATTCTGGGCAGTGCCAGAACCACATTCATGCAGCGGCATTCAAACCACCGAGCACCCGCTGCACCCATTCAGCCGCCGTTATTTTTCGGCAGATACCACCGATCTGTTCACTTACGCCAACGATTGGCGTGCGGTTCACGACAGCGTTCAAGGCACTCAAAATACCGAGTTACCGATATGGCTGCCCGAAGAACCCCTCACCCTGAATGCATTAAGTGAATTTCTGCGTGCGCCCGCGCAAACGCTGCTCACAAACCGGTTTGGCGTCTATCTAAGACCCGCTACGACCGAACTGGAAGATCACGAACCGTTCGAATTGGATGGTCTGAAACGTTGGCAACTCAAAAAAGAGATTAACGACCGCGTGCGCCACCAACTCGCCACACAAGCGCGCGTAACAAGCCAAATTACGACACCCACGATCGAACACATCAGCGCGCTCATCTCCACGCAATATCGTCAAGCACGCCTAAGTGGGCAATTACCCATTGTCAGCCCCGCATTCGAGCACAGCGAACTTCTGCCATTGATCGATCAATGGAATCGCTGGCTCGAATTGACCCAGCGATTCCATCAAACCATACCCACACCACCCGTGCTGCGCATCCGAAGCGACCACGGCATTATGCTGGAAGCATCGATATCGGATGTATTCTCGGCCGGACCATCGATTCAGAATGACACCATGGCGCGGCTGATTTTCATCGAAGGCAAGCTCCATCGAGGTCAGGATATCGAATGGTACAAATGCACTGCCCAGTGGCCAGCTCATCTGCTCGCGCAGATAACCCACGGCGCAGTGGAAACCTACCTCATCGGCGAAACTGGCACCTTGTGTTTCACACCCATCGAAACTGTGGCAGCAAAACAGCATCTATTGACCTTGCTCGACGCCTGGTTCGATGCTGTACAGGCTCCCTACCCTCTGGCCTGCAAAACCGCTTTCTGCTGGCTGGCACAAGAAATGCCTCTGGAAAATCCCGATACCGCACTTACCAAAGCCAGAGAATGCTACGAAGGCAATATGAAGATTCCGGGAGAAGTCACGAACAGCCCGGCCCTTGCCCGCGTCTGGCCGGACTTCTCGACGCTCAGTGCGGAACACAGTTTCTCCAAAGCTCAATTCACCGAATTGAGCCAGATCATCTACGCGCCCATCAAAGAGGCCATCGAACCCCGTTAGCGTATTTCACGCCTTCCGATTCGAGCAGACACAAAAAAGCCGCCTGAAAAGGCGGCTCATTTCGAACGTCATTCCGTCAATTGACGGAATGGATCACTTACTTGCCGTAAGCCAGATCAGCGCGACGATTTTTCGCCCAAGCAGCTTCGGTATTCCCTTCAACAGCCGGACGCTCTTCGCCATAGCTCACTACATCCACCTGAGTCGGGGTAACGCCATCGGCCAGCAGGATGTCACGCACAGCTACCGCACGCTTCTCACCCAACGCGATGTTGTACTCACGGCTACCACGGTTATCGGTATTCCCTTCAACCAGTACGTGGCGCTGTGTGTTTTCCTTCAAGAAAGCAGAATTTTGCTGCAGCATCGGACGGTAAGACGGATCAACATTGTACTTATCGAAACCGAAGTACACCGTTGCTGCCGCACCTTTAGGCGCGTTTGAATACAGCACGGATTCGTCCGTTCCCGAACCGTTCACGCCAGAAGTTTCAGCACCCGTTGCGCCAGCTTGACCCGCACCAGCCGGCTTAGTCGGCGTGGAACTACACGCTGACAAAGACAATGCCAAAACACCCATAGAAACAACCACTAACGCACGCATGAGAAACACCTCGATCAAAAACATCAAGAACAACAAAGCCACGTGATCAATTACAATAAAGTCACCTGATCAATCTACCATAAAGTATTTTTTTGCTCTCAGGAGAATGATCATGAACCAGTATCCCAAAAACAACACTCACGTACGCGCCCGATATACATGCTCTCAATTAGTCAAGTTTAAACCCGTCGAAGAAAAAAATTGACATCCAGTCCACATTTATACAAAATTCGCACCCTTCGCGGAGGGTTGGCAGAGTGGTTGAATGCACCGGTCTTGAAAACCGGCAAGGGTTTACCCCCTTCCAGGGTTCGAATCCCTGATCCTCCGCCACTATTCAGTGACATGCGCTTGATTCTAAAGCGGATTTCAAACAAACCAGATGATCATGCCCACACCCATGCCCACACTTTGATGTTTGGTAGGAAAGTGCGGTTACATGACCGTCTGGATTCTTCTGATTTTCTTCGACGACAAAACACCCCAGATCAGAATCACCCCCTAGGTGGGCTGACATGTATTTCATCGGAAAAATTCTGAGCATCCAGATCGATGCTCGATCGTTCGGATGATTGTCATGGACGCAGTCCCTACATAGGGAACAGGTAAGGACCATCCAAACTCTGCCAAAGGTCCTGCCAGTCGCTACAGCGGTCCATTGTTAGTCTCATGCATTCGCGCCACCAAGATTATCGTCATCCAAGACTGATACGGGTGTGATACATAGGCCGGACATAAGAACTACCTATGCCTCGCCTCTTATGAGGTGATGGTTCCCCCGGAATCTCCCCAAGAAACCCATCAGTCTGGCTACGATTGCTGGATCCTGGGGATATTTCCCCCCCCTCTGTCTGCTTACGCACATATCCCGCAATTGAACTGGGCCTCAGCCGTTTCTATGCGATGCTGGAAGGGGTAAACATACAGGGCCATCCTGTCTGTGCGATGTCATACATATCTATTTCGAATTTCGGTATGCTTAAGTAGCCAAAGGGTTTCAGACAGATAGAGCTCCCATCGCCCTGACAACGCGATCAAGGCCACGGGATCTCAACAAGGAGCCAGTTTATGAAGGACACACAGTCCCTGACTCATGCCCCCCGTCAGAATCACCTTCTCGCCGCTTTGTCAGCAGATACATACGACCGCATGTTGCCGCATCTGGAACTGGTCCCCCTGCCCTTGGGCAAGGTTTTGTTCGAGTCTGGCGAACAGATTCACTATGCCTATTTCCCGACTGATGCCATCGTCTCGTTGCTGAATGTGATGGAAAATGGCGCTTCGGCAGAGATTGCCGTTGTGGGTAAAGAAGGGTTGATCGGTGTTTCCTTGTTTATGGGGGCCTGTAGCGTCCTATGTCGTGCCGTTGTCCAGAGCGCCGGATATGGCTATCGACTCAGCGAGCATTGGATCAAGGATGAATTCAATCGACACGGTGACTTGATGAACTGGACATTGCGATATACCCAGACGTTGATCACGCTGATGGCTCAGACAGCGGTCTGTAATCGTCATCATTCGATTGAACAACAGTTATGCCGCTGGCTGTTACTTTCCATGGATCGTTTATCGGGCAACGAACTGGTTATGACGCAGGAGTTGATCGCAAATATGCTGGGCGTGCGGAGAGAAGGCGTTACTAATGCGGCGAGCAAGTTGCACCAGCTTGGCATTATCAATTATCACCGCGGACATATCACGGTACTGGATCGTCCCAGACTGGAGGAAATGGTTTGCGAATGCTACGCCGTCGTCAAAAAGGAGACAGACCGAATATTGCCCTATACAACCTCGAGTGATGTCTTGTAAAAAGAAAAGACTCAAAACTGAAAACGCGCGTACCGGCAGGTAACGCGCGCTGAAATTGTGGTGGCGATTCAGAGTGACCTGAGTCTGACCAGCTACCAAGATACAATTTCAAGAGTATGCTCAAAACTCTCAACAATCAGAGGTACGGAATATGGAAATTTTGGTCGTAGTTGCCGATGCGGCTCGTGCACGCTTCTTCCGAGTCATGGATAACACTGGCGAGCGAGAGGGTTCTCAACATGCTCCGGGAGGAGAAGTGCTGGCCGGTGCCTTGGTTGAGGTCGAAGGCTTGAGCCATCCGGCCTCTCGCATGCACGAAAACATGATGTCGAGCGATGCGCCGGGCATGAGTAGCGTTCTCGGTATGCGCAGCAAGTTCGGCATGGAGGAGATTATGCCGCCGAAAGAAGAAGAAGCCGTTCGTTTTGCCAAGGAAGTTGCCGAAATGCTGAAGAATAACCTCGAAGAATTCGACCTGCTTTACCTGATTGCCGCGCCGCATTTCCTCGGCTTGCTGCGTCATGATCTGGACAAGGGGGTGATATCGAAAATCGCTGCCGAGATCGACAAGGATCTTTCCCTGCATTCGGCCAAGGATATTCGGGCTCATTTGCCGGCTGCTCTGCCCCCCCAAAACCACCCAACGACATAACTGAATGTTTTTGGATGCCTGCAGACGTCAAGGCGTCAAAGAAGCTTAGAAATTGTGCTTATCCATGAATTCTTTAACCTGCTTTTGCGCCGCATCACGGGTGATGGCATAGCGCTCCTGAACGAGGCCGACCAACTTTTCATGCTGGCCTTCTGCTTGCAAATACTCATCTTCCGTCAGCTTGCCCCAAGCAATCTTGGCGTCACCGACATGCTGCTTCCATTGACCCTTGATTTGATCTGTACTGGGTGTTTTCACGATGGCTTTCTCCCTTGACTGGACTTTTTGCCCTGCAACGCTCTGGGCATATGCCCATGTTCTAGCACGGAGTCCTGCTTGAAATGCTTATTGATTTGAATGTCTGATTTTGGCCGACCGAGTTCGGTTGAATGGCGAACAACCTTGGGTTCGACGAGTAGGATGGCACCTTGGGTTGGGCTCTTTGCGGTTAGCTTGGACATGTATGCACCTGAAATCCGGGTATGCCAAATGGTGCCCCGACCTGCTCAAGATGCGCCGCCAGGAGGCACCGCGTCTGTACGTTGGCGCACTGACTACGGCCAGTACAGAAAAGCCTTGCGAATGGAATCGATCTGAGCTGGTTACTGCACGGAATGAAACTGCGCCAATTTTGTAGTGGTAGGCACCCTTGCATCGACCAGCATCAATGACCTTGACCATCCCCGTTTCGAAAAATGACTCCCTGCTATCTGTGTATGCAACGGTGTGTGCGGAACCGAACAGATACCTTGTATGCGTGCATTTATAGTGACCTATGCGGTCTGCTTGGCCGCCCACAACTGGCAGCGGCGACGACACCATTGTCATCAGGCGCTGACGAACTGATAGCACATTGAGGAGATAGCCATGAGCTTGGGATTAATACTGTTGATCGTCTTGATTTTGTTGTTGGTCGGTGCCATGCCCGCTTGGCCGCATAGCAGGGGCTGGGGCTACTGGCCCAGCGGTGGCTTGGGCTTGGTGCTGCTCATCATTATCATCCTGCTGTTGATGGGACGGCTCTAAAGGGGATCGTGCAAAGCTAGACGGCCTTATCGGGTGACTACCCGATGATGGCTCGAGGATGATTGATCCGTCGCTGGTATTGGCACACGGCCTGTGCCATTTGCATTGGAGATTGACCTTGTGTCTATCTCGGCCTAAGGCAATTGTGGCGGCTTGTGACCAAATGCCTATTTCTCCCCAGACACGGAGTGGTTCGACCAGTGGTTATTGCGAGCGAGAGTGAAAATTTACGAACGGCACGGGATGATCCTGCATTCGGGACTATGCCGAGCAGCAGCTAACCGGCATATTACTGACGGAGATGTTTAGGGTCAGTCGAATGTCGGCAAGGGCCGACAAGTCGGGGTTGCTGAAATGGTCTGATGGAACCAGATACGGACAGAAGCGAGAATACTCGCCGTTTCAGATTTTGATTGTCAGTCCTTGGTGCGCTGTACGTGGTGAGGACACAAAAGCCGGGAGGCAAGATGAATATAATCAAGATTGTTGCAATTTTACTTATCGTGGCCGGTGCCCTAGGGCTGGCGTATGGCAGTTTCAGCTACACCAAGGAGACTCATGAAGCCAAAGTGGGATCGATTGAACTGTCAATAAAAGACAAGCAGACAGTCAATGTTCCCGTTTGGGCAGGCGTGGGTGCGATAGTGATTGGCGGCGTACTCCTGCTTTGGGGAAGCAAGAAGACGTAATCTCTTGCTAGTGGATCCCCACCTTTGGTGCGCCGCCGCAGTTGAGCCTTATTTTCAAGGCGTCTGACCTGTTCCCCAACTTCCCTCCAAGTTTATGGGGGGCAGAGCAAAAATCTTGCCTCATGCGGCCTGTCTTTTCATCCGCGTTATCTGCGCAAATTCTTCAGGTGTCCTGTTTCCCAACGCCGAATGCGGGGGGTGCTGATTGTAGTCATCACTCTGATTCGACTCATGCGGGAGCGACGGATATATAGGAAGCGGCCGAATGTGCGGCGCCGCACAGAACAACCCCATCCAATTCTCCTAGCATGAAGACGCGACGGATCCAGGCAATCGGTGTTCCCATCAACCTATATCTGGCCCGTCAGCTCGCGATCCAGGTCTTTTTTCCAAATTGAGGGATTTATCATGATTCACATACGACGTGCGCTCTTAAACTTTTTTCTCGTGGCTGTTGCTGCATTTTCACTGGGTGCCACGACCGTGGCTAGCGCAGAAACGGCAGAAAACCTGAACGAGGATGCGGCCCAATCGCTGCAAACCTTGTATAAGTCCAACCCGACGGCGGAACTTCTCTCGAAACATGCCAAAGGGATACTGGTGTTCCCCAAAATAATCAAGGCGGGGCTGGTATTCGGCGGCAGTTATGGCGAAGGTGTTCTGTTTAAAGGCTCGCATGTCAGCGGTTACTACAATTCCGTTTCTGCATCATGGGGCCTGCAAGCCGGTGCTCAATCCTACGGTTATGCCTTGTTTCTCATGACCAACAAGGCATTGAAATACCTTGACGAATCGAAGGGTTGGGAAGTTGGTGTAGGACCTACAGTCGTTGTTGTTAATGAAGGCGTGGCCAAGAACCTGTCCTCTTCAACCTTGAAAGACGACGCCTATGCATTCATTTTTGACCAGCAGGGGTTGATGGCGAGTTTCAGTCTCGAAGGCACAAAAATTACACGAATAAAACGCTAACCAAGCAAGGCCAAGGAAGGTCTGATCGTAACCATTCGCTACTACCCATCCGTGGAAATGGGACAGAACTCCTAGGCCCGGTGTGGCCAACGGCGGCGCACTGGCCAAGGCTGTCAATCAGCGGGAAAATTGACCACTCATCACCGTCCAATTTTGACCAATGTATCAGGCTCACTTCCTACACTGTTTTAAGCTGGGTGGAAGTCGTTGCCAGTTTCGAGGACGTTGCAGTGGTGGGTGATGCGATTAGGCAGGGCGGTGGTTCCCGGTTCCCTTGCTAAGCGCTCAATGGATGACCGCCACCCAAACGGCGGAGTGTGGCACAACCGGGGGTGGTCAAATTTGGACGCTGTTTCTCCCGGATTCCTGCTCACTTTTGCACGCTGTTTTACAGCGGAAGTTACTCTCTCGACTTGTTCAATGGGCATAGCCATGATGCGTCAGCTTCTCGATGTTGTGAACCAGACAA
>CAZZMW010000007.1:0-180656 GCA_964655215.1 uncultured Halothiobacillus sp. | reverse complement strand
CGTGATGATAATCACCGGCAGGTCGCGTCCCGCCTGCCTCAATCTCTTTAACACTTCAAGACCGTCGTGACCGGGCAATCCAAGATCAAGCAATACGACCTGATGCTCTGCAGTGTCGAGCGTACTCAGTGCTATTTTCCCATCCCGAACCCAGTCCACGGCATATGCGGCATCCTTCAGGGCAGTGGAGACCGCTTCGCCAATCATGGCATCATCTTCAACCAATAAAATGCGCATGATTCCCTTTTCCCCTCAGAGAACAGAACTCAGTGATTCAATCGTGCGGGCCGCTGCCGAAATACTGCGAGCAGAATAGCAATACTCAAGAGCAAGGCGACTGACGCCGAAAATCGGCTGAGATCCAAACCGCCGGAATGAATTGGCTTGTCCAGAAAATCACCCACCACGGCCCCCAATGGTCGAGTCAGAATGAACGCGGCCCAGAACAGCAAGGTGTGCGATATCTTCGTTTTGTAATACGCCGCCGTGATCATCATCAACATGATGCCGAATACAACTGCGGCCCCTTCGTAGCCAAGTCCGGCTGTATCCGCCGTCCAGTCGCCGAGTGCCGTGCCCAGGGTCTGGGAGAACATGATGGTGATCCAGTAAAACATTTCCGACTTAGGTGATCCGACAGTGTCGATCGAGACCGAACCCAAAACACGATGCCAGACAAACAAGGACAACAAGAGCAGCGCGAGTAGCAATGAGGCGCCACCGGCATAGCCAATTCCCAGTGAACGGTCGGCAAAATCGGCCAGTGTCGTACCCACAGTGGTTGTCGCGATGATCGTGACCCAGTAGATGACCGGGTGGAACTGCTTGGATCGAATCTGGATCGTCACGGCAGCAAGGAAGATAGCTGCGAAAATACCCGTACTAAGAAGGTATCCGAGATTCATCGACATGGACAACGTGTCACCACCGGTTTCGCCCAGTGTGGTAGCCATTATCTTGATTACCCAGAATACAAGCGTCACTTCCGGCACTTTGCTCAGAACCGCTGCATCAACATTTGTATTGATATTCACCTTCATGGAATGATCCTTTGTTCGATTTCAGTTACGACTACATCTTTACGGGTCAGGCTGAGATAGACCACCAGGCTTGAGATGGCAACAAAAAATAGAAGACTGGTTTGAACCCTATCCAAACCCAGTCCTCCATCAGCGATCGGTTGCGACAGGAAATCACCAAATGAAGCGCCCAGAGGACGAGTCAGGATGTAAGCAATCCAGAATGCGAGGACTGCATACAACTTGAATACGAAGTATGCGAAGGTCACAACTGCAATCATTCCCCCGAACATCAATGCCGAGTAGGCATAACCCATCGTCATTCGTTCGGCCACCAGATCACCCGCCGCCGTGCCAAGCGCGAAAGTGAAAAGAATGGCGAGCCAGTAGTAGAGCTCCCGACTACGCGTATCGATACGATGGATCGAAAGTGTTTTCTCCTTGGAATACCAGGCCACAAATGTCAAAACCAAGGCAAGGGAAAAAGCGAGCGTACTGGCCTCAAGTGGAATGCCGAACTCATCGGTCAGAGTGTCGGTAATCAATGTGCCGACGATACTGATCAACACGACGGTCAACCAATAGAGCCAAGGTGTATAGCGTTTTGTTTTCACCTGCGCGAACAGGAAGCCAGCCAGCAAGCCCGTCATCACGATCGCCGTGCCTGTCAGCCCGACATTAAGATTGATATTGAGGAAATCTGCCGATGTCTCTCCCACCGTAGTAGCGAGAATCTTGATGATCCAGAATAGAGCGATGACTTCAGGCACTTTGTTTAAAAGCGTCTTGGTATCGGTTAGTTGAGCGTCATTCATGACCTTCTCCCAAAAATTGGAAAAGGCGCCGCAACGAACATCACGGCGCCAGACAGGATCGTGGATTAGTCCTCAAGATCGCCCGAGTCATCATGATCGGTCTGATCGGCTGTGACAGAGATCACCTTACCGTCTTCTGCGCCTACCTTGACATCAGAGACGGCCTGCCCCTTGACCACTTCCACATCGAAAAACTTCTGTCCATGGAACGATTCATATTCGGATTTTGAAGCTGTACCGCCGACAAGCTGTTCCGCCGCGGCCACAGCGTCTGCAAGCCCAACCTTTGCCAGAGAAATAGCCAGGGCATCGTTATCTTCATGCGGAGAAGATGCATAGGCACCACCAACGACAAGGGTGGAAAGAGCCACTAACGCTGCCAGATAAGTTTTACGTTTCATGATATTCATCCCCTGGATTCGTGCGGACATTCACACGGGGGACAAAGATAGTGATCGAGAATTAGCGGAGAATTAGTGACTTGGACATCCTTAAAATCCGTTTCGAATTTTCAACGGATGAAAATGATTCCCCGCCTACTACAGCTACTGAACAGGAGAAGTATCAACGGGCGCAATATCGGGCCACGATTGCTGTAAGCGCTCCAATAAACGAGACAAGGGGGTAATGCCGACAAATACCTCCACTATCTGGCCATTTCCAACAAGAAGCATCGTCGGCGTTCCCATGATGCGCAGTGTTTGTGCCAGCGATCTATGCTCCATCACCGACAAGCTGCACACCCTGCCCGGGTACCGTTTGGCAATAGCGTCCAGAACCGGAGCCATTTTGCGACACGCACCGCAATTTGGCGCCTCGAAAGCCACCAGAACATTCATACCGGCCAGCGCTTCAAATGGGAGATCCGAATCGACCGCCATTTCCGTGTACTGACAAGCACGCGCCAGACCATCTGGAACAGGTTGCCCCTGCATGGATTTCGCTCGCCGCACCACCAACCACTGCCCCAAGAGGATCAGCAAAACCAAAGTAAACAATACCGCGGGGACTGTCATATCGGGCATGGGCGTAAATCCGTGTGTGATCCAATCGGTTTTGCTCGCAGCGGCCAATCTGCGGGCAGGAAACTGCATATGCGAGCAGTGAGAACGTAGAATAGTACAGAACCAAATACAGCGGCCACGGTCTCGTTTATAACCCGACTACCTGCCATGAGGCATTACATGCGTTTTAACAAATCCCCTAAACTATCCACCGCCGGACTGATTGAACTTTTTTCACAACTTGAAACTGGGCGCAAACAGGGCTTCAGGGAAAAACCAGATCCTCGTTCACTGGCCCAGCGATGGCATCCGGACACGGGATTCAAGGTCATTCACCATCCTGCATTGATCCCGGTTGAAGATCTTCTCCATCGAGAAAAACAGCTTGGACAGATCGAACGAAATACAAGCCTGTTTCTGAGCGGCAGACCCGCCAATCACGCGCTCCTTTGGGGTGCTCGCGGGACTGGCAAGAGTTCGATCATACGAGCAACCCTCACCCGTCACGGGGGGAAAGAACTGGGCATGATCGAACTGGATCGGGAAGGTCTGGCCGCTCTGGGCGATCTGATTCAGATTCTGGGCAATCAGGATCGAAAATATATTCTGTTCATCGATGATTTGTCGTTTGAAGCGAACGATCCCAGCTACAAAGGCTTGAAGGCCTTGCTGGATGGTTCACTGATGGCACCACCAGATAACGTGCTTGTCTATGCCAGCTCCAACCGAAGACACCTGCTTCCGGAATCCATGCAGGACAATCTGGCGGCGCAAGTGGTTGAAGGCGAGCTTCATGAAGGAGATGCGATCGACGAAAAAGTCTCGTTATCTGAACGGTTTGGTCTGTGGTTGGCATTCCATCCATTCAATCAGGATCAATATCTGGATATCGTACGGGCACAAATCGAAACCGTTGAGGGAGACACACCCGAACAAACCCGCGAAATCCGCGATGAGACACGTTGGCAGAAAGAAGCGCTCATGTTCGCGCGCTTACGCGGGTCACGGAGTGGACGAGTTGCGCACCAGTTTGTACGTTACTGGCTCGCAGAAAACCTCGCAGACATTTGAAAGAGGAATATAAATCCCATCTTTGATGACAAATAAATGAAACAAAAGTTGTCTAAATAACAACACCTTCTGCTTATTTCGGACCATCGGGTGAAAAACTGCTTGTAATTGATTTCTTTTGCTTTAATGTCGTTGCTGTGTTTATTAAGGCGCATGTTTTTGTGCCCCACCATAAACACCCGAAGGGTGAGTTTTAGTGCTATACAAACCCTTTGGTTGAAACGATAGCACGTGTACGAGAGTATTTTTTCCGATGATTAATATCTATGTTGGCAATCTGTCCTATCAATCTGGCGATGCAGACGTTCGCGCTGCATTCGAAGCTTTCGGCGAAGTTAAATCCGCCAAAGTAATCCAGGACATGGCGACAGGTCGCTCAAAGGGTTTCGCGTTTGTTGAAATGGCAGACAAAGCTGCTGGCATGACTGCCATCGAGCAACTGGACAACACCGACCTGAACGGTCGCAACATTCGTGTCAACGAAGCCCGTCCTCGCGAGCGTACCAACGATCGCGGCGGCGATCGTGGTGAATTCCGTTCACGCCACTAAGCCAAAAACCTCTTAGGTAATACGCTTAGATACAGTATGGGCCATCGGCTTAGCGCCGACGGCTCTGGTGTGTATCAGGATTCACAGAAGGCTCGCAAGAGTCTTTTTTTTTCGTCTGTAATTTAACGAAAATGCGTAGTCTAAAGCACGCAAATCAACGATCTGAGTCCGGCAAAACCGGCAGATGATATAGATACATATCAAAATGTTGAGCGGGCACGAGACGACCCTCCTCTATTCCCGGCACCGGAAATGCCAGGCTCAATAGAACCGCATTGGCCTTCATCTCGCGTCCTGCCTTTCTCCAGACCTGAAGCATGGGTTCCGGAGACAGGAAAGCGAACACCACATCGTACGGTGACCAGTCCATTTTCCAGAAATCGCCAAAATGAATCGCGCAATTGCTTTGCTTGCGGCAGCGCCAGCGTGAAATGAGATATAACACCGGCGCACTCTCAATCCCGACGAATTGAGCATCGGGAAGCGCCTGTGACAGGCGGAGCAGTAAACGGCCATCGCCACACCCGATATCCAGCAGTGAGTGGTATTTTTCCTCAAGCATGAAATCGGCAAGAACACGGCTGACCATGGCATCAGAACGATAGAGTGGAATGCGATTGAAGATGGCATTCCACTGCAAGGCCATCAGAATCACAGCAGCCACAAGAAACCACAATGGATTAATTGTCAACGAAAGTAATGCCGCCAGTGGCATCGCCAGCAATACAGGGCGCCACCAGGAAGGAAGGAGCCGCCAACCGAAACTCATCGCTAGTACGCCAGCCACTATGGCAGCCAACCACAAAGGCAAATGCGTTAAACCGCTATCTCGCAGTAAATAGAGCAGACCGGCCGTAATTGCGACGCCAAGGGTCAATACAATCAAGGCGAGGACAAATCCAAGTAAGCGAGGCATTAGGATGGATTATGGCTTGGCCGTTGCAGGCTGTATGGGTACCGGGGACACGATGCCTGGATTGATGATCGTGCCCGTGATGCCCTGAATAGTCGTTTCAGGCGCGGTTGTTCCCGGTACGTCCGGTTTTTGGGTGCTATCGGTGATTGGTGCCGCTGCGGTCGAATTAGTTTCTGTTTTTTTATCAGCAGTTTTATCCGCGTCGAAATCCATGGGGTGCAGGACACGTTCGGCAGCACTGTCATTCATGACGATAATTGAAATCCGTCGATTACGTGGATCGGCCGGATCCGCAGGAATGAATGGCAAGGCCGCAGCCATACCGATTACGCGCAACAATTTCGACTCGTCATAACCATCCTGCACCAACTCACGCCGGGCCGCATTTGCGCGATCAGCCGAAAGCTCCCAGTTGGTGCGGTCCACGCCATTGTAGGGAAGCGAGTCGGTATGGCCTGTGATGCTCAGACGATTCGGCAACTTGTTGATGACCGGTGCCAGTTTTTTCAGAATCTCGGCAGCATAAGGCTCAAGGCGGGATGAACTGATTTTGAACATGGGGCGGTTGGCCTGATCGATGATTTGGATGCGCAAACCGTCTCGGGTCATATCCAGCTTGATCTGATCTTTATATGCCTTGAGCGCCGGATCGACGTTGATTAAGGACTCAAGCTCCTTTTTCAGATTTTCGATCCGCTTCTTATCTTCTTCCTGAATTTTTTTCCGTGCTTCTTCCTCGGTCATCTTCTTCTGATCGGCCTCGATCTTCGCTGGAGGCTCGCTACCGTTATGAACCTGCCCCTCTTTGCGTGTCAGATCTTCGCCGCCCGCATTGATCAGACTCACCGACATGCCGGCACTGGGACCGCCTTCCAACGTGACCTTGACCGGGTTGCTGAAGTAATCCGCGATCCCTTTGAGTTTTACCTCACCCACCGAACCCAGCAGCCACATCAACAGGAAGAACGCCATCATCGCGGTCACGAAGTCGGCATAGGCAATCTTCCAAGCACCACCGTGATGGCTGCCGTGACCTTTGTTCACCTTCTTGATGATGATTGCTTTGGATTGATCCGGCTGTTCGGCCATCAGAGTGCTCTCGAAGAGTAATGGGCAGGCATCAGTCTGTTATTTTTGCTTGAGGAACTCTTCCAGCTCCTGAAAGCCGGGACGGTCCGAAGAAAACAGTACCTTGCGACCAAACTCGGCAGCGACCTGCGGTGGGTAACCATTCATGAAGGCAATCATTGCCGCCTTGATACTCTGATAGTACTTTGTGGAATCATTGACTTTGTGTTCCAGATTGGCAGCAACTGGTCCCACCAAGCCATAGGATACAAGAATACCGAGGAATGTCCCCACCAGAGCTGCCGCAATCAAACCACCTAAAATGGCCGGTGGTTCAGCTACCGACTCCATGGTGTGCACCACACCCAAAACCGCAGCAACAATACCGAATGCAGGCAAACCATCGGCAATCTTTGCGATATTAGTGCCGGGCAATGAAGCCTCCTGATGATGCGTGTCGATATCGATATCCATGAGGTTGTCAATTTGGTGGACATCCAATGTACTCGACACCATCAAGCGCAAATAATCGGTAATGAAGTCCAATGCATGATGATCGGCCAGCACGCTGGGTGCCTCCTTGAACAGCGCACTGTTCTGCGGGTCCTCGATATCCTCCTCAATGGCCATCAAGCCTTCTTTTCGCGCACGAGTGAAGATGTGATACAGCAGCGCCAATGTCTCCATGTACAGGGCTTTTTTGTATTTTGAGCCCTTGATAGCCGTACCAAACCCGCCGAGGGTGGCCTTGATGGTTTTGCCGGAGTTACCTCCAACAAACGCAGCCAATGCAGACCCAATGATGATCATGTATTCAATGGGTTGAAACAGAACAACAAGATGTCCGCCGGCAATGGCAAAACCACCGATGACCGAGCCAAACAACAAAACCCATCCAATAATAACGTTCATGCTTGTCCTATTCTTATTCGGGCAATTGCCGGTAACCCCTGCCGCTATTATTCATCAATCGAATCAATGCCCCAAAGCTTTTCCGGTAATTTCACCTAAATCCGCCGAGCATTCGGGGCGATCATGGATTTTTTTCAATGCAGCACGCATCAACGCTGCACGATTGCCATCAAATCGCTTCCAAGTGTTGAATACCGAGGCCATGCGAGCCGCAACCTGTGGGTTTATGGCGTCAAGCTCGATAATACGATCAGCCACCCATTGGTAACCAGAGCCACTACTTTCGTGGAAACGCAATGGATTGCTTCGCGCAAAACTACCAATCAGGGCACGAACACGATTTGGATTCTTGATGGAGAACGTCGGGTGCCCCATCAGGGTCTGAACTCGAGCCAATGCGTCCGCGTCACTGCGCTGCGCCTGCAGTGCAAACCATTTGTCCATGACAAGTGGATCATGGCGCCAACGTTCCTCGAACGCCGTTAATACTTGATCGAACTCCGCAGAATCACTCACACTTAATGCAAGTAACGCATTGAAAGATTCAGTCATGTTATCGGCACGATCGAATTGTTCTTTAGCCAAGCGTAGCCAGGCCGGGTGATTCAGGCTGCAGAGATAGGACAAAGCCTGCCGCCGCAGTTGCCGCTGACCTGCCGTGTGGGATTCGAAGCGATATGCGCCTTCCTGGGCATGGTTCTGATAAATCAACTGCAAGGTCAATTCCCACTCGGCAGCCAGTTGTTGGCGTAACCGCACGCGCTCCTGATGAATCCATTCGACGGGCGTGCTGTGATCGAACTGATCAGCCAGATAATTCTCGCTGGGCAATGCGATGCATCCAGCCACGAACATCGGATCCTGTTCCGCCCCAAGCAACAATTGACCGAACGCTTTCGAGAGATCTTCGGGTAAGGCATCCTCACCGACCGAACCGATATCCATTGCCACCTTGATGCGACTTACCAAGCAACGCTGGATACGCCGCTGGAAGGCATCCCAACGGTTGAATGCATCGGTATCAGCACGGCTCAGCACGCCCAGCGCCTGATCGGAGTAATTGTACTGAACCTCCACTGGGGCGGTGAAGCCACGATTGAGTGAGGGCACAAGCAAATCGGCGTCTTTTTTCTCGATCGAAAACGTCCATGACTGTGACAACTGATCCACAATCAAGGTGTGCTCAGCCTTGCCATTGAGCAATACGGACTGCCCCGCTTCGTCAAACAAGGCGAAACCAAAGGGCAGCATGTAGGGATGCCCCGCAGCTGGCTCTGGCACCACCTGCTTGATGCTCAGGGTGTATTGGCCTGCCATATGTTCATCGCGCACAAGCAGCTTTGGCGTACCCGCCACGTCATACCAATGCCTGAATTCTGTCAGATCGAGATCGGAGACCTCGGCCATGCAGGAAACAAAGTCCTCGATGGTGACCGCCTGACCGTCGAAACGATCAAAATACAGATCCGTACCCTGACGGAATTTGTCAGCGCCCAGCAAATTCCGGAGCATGCGCACTACTTCCGCACCCTTGTTGTACACAGTAGAGGTGTAGAAGTTGTTGATTTCACGGTACACCTTGGGCTGTACAGGGTGTGCCTGCGGCCCCGCATCCTCGGCGAACTGGACTTGCCGCAATAGATTGACATCGGCGATGCGCTTGACGGCGCGCGAACCCATATCGGCAGAGAACTCCTGATCGCGGAATACTGTGAAGCCTTCCTTGAGTGAAAGCTGGAACCAATCCCGACAGGTCACGCGATTACCAGACCAGTTATGGAAATATTCGTGTGCCACCACGGATTCGATCCCGGCGTAATCTCCATCGGTCGCGGTATCCGGCTTGGCCAGAACGTAACGCGAGTTGAAGATATTCAACCCCTTGTTTTCCATAGCACCCATGTTGAAGTCATCTACGGCAACGATATTGAATACGTCCAGGTCATATTCCCGGCCATAGACCTCCTCATCCCAACGCATTGAATGCTTGAGGGACTCCATGGCGTGCTCGCAACGATCAGCATTGTGCGCTTCGACATAGATACCCAGTTCAACGGTTTTACCGGACTGTGTTACGAATTCGTCCGTAATCCGTGTCAGGTTACCGGCCACCAGCGCGAACAGATAAGATGGCTTGGGGTGCGGATCCACCCAGCGCGCCATGTGCTTACCATCAGCGCATTTTTCAGCAGCGACGGGGTTACCGTTCGACAACAGGACAGGGTACAGATCGGCCTCAGCAATCAAGGTCACGGTGTATCGGGAAAGAACATCTGGCCGATCAATAAAATAGGTAATCCGTCGGAAACCTTCGGGCTCACACTGGGTGCAGAAATTCCCGGCCGACTGATACAGACCCTCCAGAGCAGTATTGGATGCAGGATCAATCCGATTCTCGATCACAACATGGACTTCGTCAGGCACATTGGGGATTGTGAGCGTAGTCTCGGTCAAGACATATTGACCTTCCGACAGCGTGCGTCCATCGACCTGAACACCAAGCAAGGTCATATCCTCACCATTAAGCACCAAAGCACGATCATGTTCGCCATTGCGGCGAATCTTCATCTGTGAACGCACATGTGTTTGGCTGGGCACCAACTCAAAGGTCAGATCAACGGTATCAATCAAAAAATCCGGCGGAGTGTAGTCTTCAAGGCGAATTTCAACAGCGGATTGCTCGGCAGAGGGCATAAAAAGTTCCAGCACAGATTGCATTGATAATAGAAGGAAAGAACCTATGATCTAACTCTTGGGTTCTTTGGCACACAGAATGTGCCGCCATTTCCTGAAGACCGGGGTCGTCAGGACACAGGGCGCGACGGGCGGAATACATACATCTCGCGTCGTGCAGGGCTTGCACGAGAGTATAAACGTATTGAACGTCCGACAGGGAATCACCCAATCACACAAATCGAACAATCTCCCTCTTCTACAGGGCCGAGTTTCCAGAGCGCATATTCAAACATACTCGAAACGTCTCCTTGAGCACACCACTGAATCGTCACCGTTTCGTTAAAGCAGAGTATTGAACCTTGCGGCATAATGTCGGCTCGCTTCCGGAGGAAATCATGTTTTTTCGTCAATTATCTGTATACCGTCTCGAAACCGAGTGCCCGGACTTTTCTGCCCTGAACACCGCATTAAGCGAACGCCCCTTTACCCCGACACGCGCACAACAGGCTGAATCGGTCGGCTGGCAAACCGCTATTGGCGAGCAGTATGTCCATGACACCGATGGCGCCGCGCGCATCGTGTTGCAGCGTGAAGAGCGCAGCGTGCCTTCTTCGGTCGTACGGGACGAGGCAGATCAACGCTTGCTCGCCCGGGGCGGAGCAACAGGTGAGCCCACCAAAGCGGAAAAGATCGCCATGCGCGATGCCGTTTTGCTGGAACTGCTCCCTCAGGCCTTTCCTAGGCAAACGAATACACAAACCATCATCGACACCAAGAGCCAACAAGTGTGGTTCGATACACTCACAGCCACGAAGATTGAGCGCACAAGCAACCAACTGCGCGAACAAATCGGCCAATGGCGTATGGTTCCCTTTTTCGGCACGCAGGATATCTCTGCCCACATGGCCTCATGGCTGCTCGGTGCACCACCAACCGGATTTGAAATCGGCGAAGGAGCAAAGCTGGTCGATTTGCGCGAGGGTGGTACCGTGACGGTATCGAAACTTGCGCTGCCGGATCCCCACGTCGTCGCTCATTTGCACGAAGGCATGAAAGTCGATCAACTTGAACTGATCTGGCGCGAACAAATCCGGTTTACATTGCGTGCCGATGGCGGTCTGGCGAAAATCAAACTGACCGAACTTCTGGATACAGATGACTCAGGGGAAATGATTGACGACGTAGACCAGCAACTTGATGCCGATCAACGCCTAATGGTTGGCGCATTGCGTCAACTGATTCATGATCTGGCGAATGTGTTGAAAGACGACACCGCCAAACAATAAACAACGAAAAGCATATTCAGATAATTACAGGAAGACCTCATGACCACGCCTGAAGCCACGCTCACCGCCATCAGCCCCGTTGATGGACGTTATGCCCGTCAAACCGAGCCTTTGCGCGCCTTTTTCAGTGAATTTGCCCTGATCAAATACCGTGTCATCGTTGAAATTGAATGGTTCAAGGCGTTGAGTGCTCATCCCGGTATCACTGAAGTCCCCGCGCTCTCACAGGCCGCTCGTCAACACCTCGATGAAATTGCAGCACAGTTTTCAATTGCCAATGCTGAACGCGTAAAAACCATTGAGCGCACCACCAACCACGACGTTAAAGCGGTAGAGTATTTCCTCAAGGAGCAAGTTGCCGACTTCGCCGAACTGCGTGACCTCTCCGAGTTCTTCCACTTTGCCTGCACTTCCGAAGACATCAATAACCTTGCCTACGGCCTGATGCTCAAAGAAGCACGCACCGAGGTTCTGCTGCCGGTAATGGACGAAATCACTGCGGATCTGCGTAACAAGGCACATGCATGGGCACGCATCCCTCTGCTTTCTCGTACCCACGGCCAGCCTGCCTCACCCAGCACCATCGGCAAGGAAATCGCCAACGTACTGGCGCGACTGATGCGCCAACGCAGCATGATCGAAAGAACGGAAATCTTCGGCAAGATCAACGGTGCGGTAGGTAATTTCAACGCGCATCTGGCAGCCTACCCCGAACTCGACTGGCCCGCATTCTCCGAAAACTTCATCCGCTCTCTGGGGCTGACACCGAACCCGTACACCATCCAGATCGAACCGCACGACTACATTGCCGAGCTGTTTGACGCCATTGCCCGCTTCAACACCATCGTGATTGATTTCGCACGCGACATCTGGGGCTCGATTGCACTGGGACATTTCAAACAAAGAGTCGTGGCTGGTGAAATCGGTTCTTCGACGATGCCGCACAAGGTCAACCCGATCGACTTCGAGAATGCAGAAGGCAATCTCGGCGTGGCGAACGCGCTGCTCACGCATCTGGCGCAGAAACTGCCCATCAGTCGCTGGCAACGTGACCTGACCGACTCAACAGTTCTGCGCACGCTCGGTGTCGGCTTGGCACACAGCCTGATTGCCTACCGCTCATTGCTCAAAGGACTCGGTAAACTCGAAGTTGACGAGGCTCGTCTGCGGGCTGAACTGGATCAGAACTGGGTCATTCTGGGCGAAGCCATTCAGACAGTCATGAGACGCTATGGCATGGAAAATCCCTACGAACAACTCAAGGCGCTCACCCGCGGGCAAACCGTCGATGCCGAAGCCATGCGTGTATTCATCCAGCAATTGGACGGTATCCCTGATGAGGCGAAGGAACGACTGACCGCCATGACCCCCGCCGACTACACGGGCAACGCGGCCGAAATGGCTGTGAAGATCTAACTGGTACGCAGCCATGACGCTACCCGCCGACTGGATCACTCATCTACAACAGACGCCGCTGCCCGTGCGTGGTGAAGTGCATCGACAGCTGACGACGGTGCTGCAACGTGATGAAATCGACCAGGGCGAGTTGGTGGGGTGGCTGCGACGCGATCCGGCAGCCTGCGGGTATGTCATGGGTTCTGCCGCCCGGGCGCAAAGAGCGAAACAACGTGATGCACCCCA
The DNA here is from genome assembly GCA_964655215.1 of uncultured Halothiobacillus sp. Taxonomy (GTDB): domain Bacteria; phylum Pseudomonadota; class Gammaproteobacteria; order Halothiobacillales; family Halothiobacillaceae; genus Halothiobacillus. The sequence continues at coordinate 167,698 of CAZZMW010000007.1, read as the reverse complement.
CAGTCTGGATCATGCACTGTCCCTGCTCGGCGACACCTGGAGTCGGCAACAGATTCCCAAGTTGCCGATTCTCGAAGAAACCATTACGGACCAACAGCAACTGGCGGGTTATCTGGTAGCCGTTGCGCGTAGTCTGCATGCCGCACGTCACGCAGAAAGCTGGCTGGTCGAACTGCGCGATACCAGCTACGAAATTGTGGTGGTAGCCACCCTGCTCCACAATTTCATCGAGCTGGCTTTGTGGCGAGACGCCCCCGAGTTAATGCGTTTGGCCCTGACACAAGTCCGCGACCACAAGATCCGCACCCTGGGTCACGCTGTTAATGCCGCGTTGCAAACCGTTGGCATCACAATGAAATCATTGGAAAAATCTCTTAATTCGTTCTATTACCTTCCCACGCAACTGTTTGAGGATGAAGCCTCCACACCCATCCTTGCGCGGCAACATGAAACCATCGTTCTTCTGGCCAGACGAATCAGCTTTTTCAGTGAGCTCGGTTGGTATCACCCGGAAATCATTGCAACGCAAAAAGAAATTTCGGATTTGCTTAAACGTGATTGCGCAGCCACTGACCAATTGATTCATCAAGTTGCGGTGCAAACCGCGCGTGAATTCGAGTCCATGGGTTTCTATAGCACCGCAGCGCTCCTGATCGACAGTGCTGCGGTGCCACAGCAGTGGCCGTTCCCTGCCCAATACGGGCTGCCGCCTAACCTGCAGGAACAGGCCCTGCTTAATTTCTCTCGCCGGGCAACGTCGCAGCCACTCACGCCGAACAACCTCATCAAGTCACTCTTGTCGTGTTTGATCGAGGATTTAAAACTGGTTGAATTCGTCGTTCTCAGCAGGACGCCATCCGTTTCCATTCTGCAAGTCAATATCAACAAACGCGTATCGGATACGACCATGCCCAAAGTCGTAACGCTAGCAGGGAATCCCCTACTTGAGCGATTGATGACCGGGACGAAAGGTTTGGTCATCTCCAGGGAAAACCGGTACAAACTCAAACCACTGCTCGATGTGGATGGCCAGACGCTGGTCGAACCGGATTGTTTCCTGCAGTCCTTGAACTTGAAAGACGAACCATTCGCCTTGATTGTGATCGACACGAGATCAGAACAGGATGTTGCGTCTATTCGGGCATTGATGGCGCATCTTCAGACATTCTGGCGTTTTTAGGATTCCTGGGAGGTAATCCTGCCTGTTGGGCCAACGCCCAATGGATATGGCGATCCAACTGCTCACTCACCTGCCCGCGACGAGCCATCAAGGCTGCCACAGCGGGTGCATAGTCCGGCTGGTCACGCAATAGATTCCCCAATGCCACGGCCACATTTCGCAACCAGCGATGCCAACCGATCCGTCGGATCGCCATACCTTCGGTGCGTTGCAAGAACGTAGGCTCATCCCACATGAACAACTCGACCAGGCTTGGTGCATCCAGTCCATGTCGGACACGGAAATCGGCATCGGCGGCCACACGGGCAAAGCGATTCCATGGACAGACCAACTGGCAGTCATCGCAGCCGTAAATGCGGTTACCCATATCAGCCCGAAGGTCTTCAGGGATATCTGCAGCAGATTCAATGGTGAGGTACGAAATGCAGCGACGGGCATCAACTACACTATCGGCCACAATGGCCTGTGTCGGACACACCGTGATGCACGCCGTACAGGAACCGCAATGTGACTCAACCGGATCGTCAACCGGCAAAGCGAAATCAATGAACAGCTCGCCCAGAAAAAACCATGACCCGGCTTCCCGATTCAAGATAAGGGAATGCTTCCCTTTCCAGCCGATGCCGGCTTTTTCGGCCAACCCGGTCTCGTACACCGGCGCGGAATCCACAAAAGCACGGAAACCGAACGCGCCGATTTCCTGCGTGATTCGTTCCGCCAATTTCTGCAAGTTTCCTCGAAGTACCTTGTGATAATCACGCCCCAGGGCATAACGGGACACGTAACCCAGTTGAGGGTTATGCAGCACATCGCGCGGACCTGATGAATCGGGTGGCAGATAGTTTTTGCGCACAGAAAGTACGCGCAGGGTGTCTGAAACAAGGGTTTCCGGGCGGAAACGCTTCAAACCATGCGTGACCAGATAATCCATCGTGCCCTGATGCTTCCGGGCTATCCAATCAAGGTATCCAGCCTCGTAACGGGACAGATCGGTATCGGTGACACGCAGTTCGTCAAACCCGAGCTCAGTGGCCCAAACCTTGATTTGAGCCTTGAGTTTGTCGGGATTGAACATGGGCCGATCCAATCAGACCCTTTCGGCCAGAATCATCCCGCCCCGAGCCGCCGCAATGCACACAACCACGGTGGCGGCAATATAGACACTCGCCATGAACCACTGGTTTTTCTCAATCAATGAAAGAGAATCGATTGAAAACGTGGACATGGTGGTAAATGCCCCAAGAAAACCGGTCAAAATTGCCACGCGATATTCCGGAGAAACATGAAACTTCTGCAGTAGGTAAACACCGAGAAAACCCATCAGTGCCGAACCGAGTACATTGACGGCGAGCGTGCCATAAGGGAAAGCACGACCTAAAATATGGCTGACCCAGTTAATGGCAGCAAAACGCGCCATCGCACCCAGCGAGCCACCCAGAGCAATCAATAAGTAAATTCTCATTGGATTCCCGTAATTTTTATCTGTTATTTACAAAAACGCTCTCTGAGCACTAACTTTCAACCATAAATAATCAGTATTCACTGATTTTCTGATGAACGTATTCCATTGACGTCGCGAAAATTAATTGCTAATTCTGAGCATTCTAGCAAAAACACAACGGAGTGCGTCATGGTCGCAAAGACGATATTAATGGCTTTTCTTGGGGTGAGCCTAGCCTCATTCGTTCTGGCCCCATCCGTTAGTGTAGCCGCAGAAAAATCTGACTTGCGTGTCAACATCACTCGTGACTTACCATCGATTACCGTGATTGATCACGGAAGATCGGTGGTCATCATGCGCAACCAGAATCCGGATCATACGGTTGATCCCGAATACGCAAAGACCAACCGGGACTGCCCTCCCTATTGCATTCAACCCATGCAACTCCTGACTGGAGTGCACACCATCGGCGAACTGGAGATGCTACATTTCCTGAAGAAAAAGGCCGAGGGGGATAAATCCATTGAAATCATTGATTCCCGTACACCGGATTGGTATCACAGAGGAACCATTCCCAGTGCCGTAAATATTCCCTGGACTCAAATTTATCGTGGCTCGTCCACCTATGAGCCGCTCGTCGTCGAATCCCTGATGACGGATAGATTCCATGCCAAGGTTCAGGATGGGATTTGGGACTTCAGAGGTGCCAAGACGCTGGTTCTATTCTGCAACGGCCCTTGGTGCGGACAATCACCCACCAATATCAAAGAACTGGTCAGCATGGGCTACCCCGCCGACAAGATTCACTGGTATCGAGGCGGCATGCAGTCCTGGAGCAATCTGGGTTTGACGACTATCCAACCGCCACAATAACCATGAGAATCGGCGAAACCACGCTGAAAACTTCCCCTAGGCCCGCTTTTCGAATCGGGCTCGAATCTCGTCAATCAAGCGTGCGCCAGCCAAACCGGCAGCGAATCCGGCAGCGAAAACCAGATGTATATCCGCTTCATCCGCTACGGCATCGCTCATAGACAAAACGCTTAGATCAGGATGACTCGAAAGCAATGCTTCCGGAAGCCATGCAAAGCCTAGCCCCGCTTCGATCAAGCCTATCGCCGTGTGTAAGTGATCTACCGTAAAGCGCTGCTCTGCGGATAACCAACTCCCATTAGCAAGACGACTAGGAGCTGAATCCCGAATGACGATTTGTCTATATCTGCGCAAGTCCGCTTCCGTTATCCGACCTTCCTGTATCGGCCCTTCTTGAGTCACGAGTGGATGCGTGCGCGCCGCGCAGGGAACCAACCGCAGACGATCAAGAGAATAAGTCGGCATCCCTGTCACCATTTGAGTGCCAAGGTACAAACCAGCAGTCCCTTCCTGCATCATTGCCGGTCCACCGCCGAGAATGGTTTCATACAGCTCGATACGGGTTTGCGGATAGGCCTCAGACAGGACTGAAAACACATCGGCAATCAATGACAATGGAATAATTTGATCAATGGCCACAGAGAGTATTGGCTCAACCCCTTGTGCCAGTTGGTTAGCCAATGCCTGTGCACCATCGAGATCACGCAGCACTGGTCGCATACGGCAGGTCAGCCGCTGACCGATCTCCGTGAGTATCAGCCGCCGCCCCTGATAAGCCACCAGAGGCAAGCCGACTTGGACTTCAAGTTGTTTGATGGCATGACTGAGCGTCGAGGGTGTCCGGTGGAAATGATCCGCCGCTGCCTGCAACCCACCGTAATCGATCACCCCGATCAGCCAACGCCATGGCCTCAGATCGTCCATATCCACCTCATTTCGATTTATTCGAAGTGTTTTTGAAATTAATTTCGATTTTAACAAAAAAATACCCGAGTAAAATCCTCTGCTCTGAACAACAGATTCAATCTCAGCGGGGGATTCATCATGTATACGGCATCTCAAATACCAGCATGGTTGGCTGTTAAATCCGCAACTCGGTCTGTAGCCGCACTGTTACTGATTGCAGCATCGTTCGGCGCGACCACGAATGCGTTCGCAGCTGGACAGTATCAGCCACTAAAAGGTAATCCGGATGGGCAATATCAGATCGATCCGGATCATTCACAGGTGTTCTTTACGCTTGGGCATGTCGGTATCGCACCATTTACCGGACGATTCAACAAGATCAGCGGTCACTACATCATCGATAACAAGCATCCCGGCAAAAACAAGGCTGAGATCAGTATTCCGGTAGATAGCATCGACACGAACCTGGCATTGCGTAATGAACATTTGCTGAGCGAGGAGTTCTTCGACGCCAAGAAATATCCTGAGATCACCTTCACCAGCACGAGATTCGTGCCGAGTGAACAGGGAGGCGGCAATCTGCATGGCATCATGAGTTTTCACGGTGTGACTCGCCCAGAAGTATTTCATGTCAAAAAGATCGGTGTTGGCGAAGTGGCTTATCTGCCTAAACCATGGGGTGGCTATCTGAGCGGTTTTGTCGCCACAACCACGATCAAGCGTAGCGATTTCGGCCTGATGGCATATCTCCCGCAAGGCCTTTCCAACGACGTTCACATCACGGTCAATATCGAGGGTGTTCGAGTCAAGCCGTAACCGGGTTCACTTATCAACCAACACCACGTACACAGCAACAAGCAGGAGTTTCCATGAACACTTTCCATATTCGATACGCCCAACCCACTGAAGATGGTGCCGGGGTCAAAATTCGCCGCATCAGTGAATTTACCGGAGGGATCGATCCATTTCTGATGGTGGATGAACTGAAATCAACCATCAAGGACGACTACATCGGCGGATTTCCACCCCACCCGCATCGTGGCTTCGAGACGCTCACCTATCTGCTGCACGGCGGGCTTCAGCATCGTGACTCTGAAGGCCATCAGGGCGGTGTGAGTCGAGGCGGAGCTCAGTGGATGCGTGCGGGTAGTGGCGTCGTTCACTCTGAAATGCCGACAACCGACAGTGATGGTCTGCATGGCTTTCAGGTGTGGATCAACCTGCCTGCCGCACTCAAGATGAGTACACCCGCTTACCGGGATGTCCAGGCAACCGAAATTCCACAGGTTGCATTCACGGGGGGTGAGGCGCGCTTGATTGCCGATCGATGGCAATTCAACGAGACCAGCGGTGAGGGCGCACTGGTTACGCTGGGTGATGGCGCAGGCATGGCCGATGTCCGCCTGAATGCAGGCGCGACAGTCGAAGTAAAACTGCCCGAAGGCTACCGACTGATGGCGTATGTCTATGCCGGGGTGGTGTCGGCATCACGACAGGATACTGGCGTACAAGGTAAGGCAGAAAACGGAGGGCTGGTGGTATTCGACAGGGACGATCAGACCGTCAGGCTTCACAGCGAAACAGCAAGCGGATTGCTGCTGTTATCCGGCAAGCCGCTCGACGAACCCATCGCTCATCGTGGTCCGTTCGTAATGAATACCGCTGCCGAACTTCAGCAAGCCATGTTCGATTATCAATCCGGTGCCATGGGGCGACTACATGCCTGAATCCGCGACCAAGACCGGAATCACCAACACACTTAACCCAAAACCGACCCGAGGATATGCTCACATGGATACTTTAACCGCCATTCACCAACGCTTCTCTGCCAACCGGTTCGATCAGAATCGTCCAGTTGCAGCCGAACTGCTCGATCAATTGATTGATGCCGCTCGGCAGGCGCCCAGTGCGTTCAATCTGCAACAGACCAGGTTCTTTGCTGTTCAGGATCTGGAAGCACGCAAGGTGCTGCGCGGTATTGCCTACAATCAGGCAAAAGTCGAAGAAGCGCCATTGGTTATCGTGGTACTGGGTGATTTGAAAGCACACGAGCAGTACGAGGAAGTCGCCAATGCAGATAAGCAGGCCGGCATTTACGATCAGGGACTGGCCGAATACTTCACCAATGCCGTGAAAACAGGGTACGCGGACTTGTCACGTGCGCATGACGAAGCAATTCGCTCCGGCTCTCTGGCCGCGATGAATCTGATTAACGCGGCGACTTCGCTAGGATTGGTTACCGGTCCGATGATCGGGTTCGATCAGGAGAAACTCCGTGAAACTTTTCTTATCTCGGAGCGTTATCTTCCGGTCATCATGATCACCGTCGGTTACAACGCCCCCGGCAACTGGCCACACAAGACACGTCACCCGGTTGAAAAACTGCTTGAACGCAATGGTCGGCCCGGAGAGAAAAACGCCTTTTCTGTATAAACAGGCATGCAGCCGGGACTTCATCTCCAGAGGTCTCCTGATCACCTCAGCGGTATCACCATCCAACAACCATGTGACGTGAACTCGATTGGTTCCTTAGACCAACAATCAATACCACGCAAACCATGAAGTGGTTTCGCCACTCTTTATAGCGACCCACTTCATTTTTCTTGCAATCACTCACCTGTGTCGTACATTCCAAGTGACAGAAAACCAGATAAGCCGATAAATAGACTATTGTTATCAGCATGTTGGTGTGATGTTTACTTTGTACACTTTTGGTTACACTTGATTAACCAATTGTTCCTGTTTTTGTCACCCCGACCATCCTAACCTTGCTCCGTACCTCAAGCAGGAGAACGCAGCATGAACACCTCCCCTCTCAACCATCACTCGTCCGTCCTGAAACAGACCGTCTTGCTCGGTATTGTTGGCGTCACTTTGGGATTGGGTGGCTGCGTGGTTTATCCCGCAGGTCACGGTTATGGCTACAGCAACGGAACCGTCGTTACCGGCCCGGTCGTTCATTACGAACCGCCTCCGCCACGTGTGGAAGTGATGGGGGTAGCACCTTTCATGGGCGCGATCTGGATTCCAGGCAACTGGGTATGGCGTGATCGTTGGTCCTGGCATAGCGGCCATTGGGCACGCCCACCTCATCCACGGGGCCAGTGGGCACCCGGACGCTGGCATCGTGACAACGACGGCTGGCGCTGGCGTGATGGACGTTGGCATTAATTGCCCAGCTCCTCTCCATACCCAATCAACAGGAAGGAACGCAAAATGAACCAATCACACAATCAAGACAAGACACCGGCACAACGAATACGCATCATCGGGCTTATGACCGGTTTGCTGCTCGGTGGTCTTGGCATCAGCGACTATGCCGCAGCCGCACCTGGCGAGATCATGGTGGCACCGGGTTTTTCGGCTGGCATCTTTATTGGGATCGATCAAGGTCGGCAGATGCCTCCGCCCCGTCACGAAATGATCGGACGAGCACCATTCCATGACGCCTTCTGGGTTCCGGGGCAATGGGAGTGGCGCAATCGCTGGGTATGGCATCCAGGCCAGTGGGAACGCCGACATCACCATCATCGTGAGCGCATGTACTGGGCGCCACCCTATCCGATGCACCGTGAGGATCGGGACGACAGACGTTACTATGAACATCGCTACGATCGTGATCCTGGTCGGTATGATGATGATCAACGTGGCTACCGTCGCTGATTTGTGACAAAACGGCACGAAAGAGTGAACCACCGCAAGGTAAAACCAGACTAAACTCCGCCCCGACGTTGCAGAAACCCACCTCAACGACGGTATGGCAAATCACAAGTGGTTACTTTTCCGAAAACAAAAAGGAAATTTTTTTGCTCAATCGGTCCGCAATAATTTCATCAGCCAACGGCCACGGGCATGCTAAAAGCGCGCTTTTGGCCTTGGTAATGGCATTTGGGCCCTTTGGTTTCTCGAACGTTTATGCGAATTCGTTTGATGATCCTTTCGGAGTGGACACCCACCAGCCCGCGCACCCGGGTAGACAGGCTGCGCTAACGGCGGATTTCCACACCATCCCTGCCCCGATGTCAGTTCAGAATCAGCAGATAGACACACGGCACGAATACACACTTGCCGAACTGACCGCGCTTGCCCTGTCGAACAATCCCCAGACCCACTCGGCCTGGGCCAGTTTGCGGGCCCAGGCGGCCAGCGTGGGTATCTCTGAAGCGGCCTGGCTACCCAAATTGACATTGAACGCCACGGCGCAGCAAGCCCAATCGACCACATCCACCGGTTACAGCATCCCGACTCAGCGAATATTCGCACCCAATTTGAGCCTGTCTTGGTTGCTGTATGACTTCGGCCAGCGTGAAGCGGGCATTGCAGCGGCAAAGGCCGGTCTTGTGGCAGCCCGATTCGCCAATGACCAAACGCTGCAAACAGTACTGGCCAACGTCGCAACAGCCTATTATCAAGCCCTGGCCGATCGTGTACTGATCGAAGTCGACAAGCAATCGGTTAAAACGGCCCAAAACGCGCTGGATGCGGCACAGGCCAGATACCGCTCCGGGCAGGCCACCATCAGTGACCTGTATCAGGCAAAAGCAGCACTGGCACAGGCGCAGGGGACGCTGGCAACGGCCGAACAGACCCGACTCCAGAACGAGGGTGCGCTGGCCAGTGCCGTCGGCTTGCCTGTCGACACACGGTTGCGACTCGCCCCGCTGCAAACCCGCATCGATCCCAAGCTCGAAGCAAATGTGAAATCGCTGCTGCAAAGGGCGATTGCTCAAAATCCGAACTTGCAGAATGCGCAGGCACAGGTGGCACAGGCCCGAGCCACACTCGATCAGACCGAAAGGGCCGGTCTGCCCAGCATTTCACTGGGCGCAAATCAAGGTCTGCGCTTCCAGCAGAGCATGGGACGGACCGAAACCAACAGCATCGGCATTACTCTGTCCGTGCCCCTGTTCACCGGCTTTAACCAGCACTATCAAACGGCACAGGCGCGCGCCAAGCTGGCAGAAGCCGAAGCCAACCGCGACACAACCTACCAATCGACCGAACTGGCTGTGTGGCAGGGGTATTACGCCTTCCGTGGTGCAGTGGTTGCGATCCCCAGTGCACGCGCCCAAGTGGAAAATGCCAGCGAGGCCCTCAAGGCGGTGCAGGCTCAATACAAGGTCGGTTATGCAACGATTCAGGAACTGCTGACGGCTCAGTCCACTCTGGCAACCGCTGAAGTCACACTCGCCCAGAATGCATTGAATGCCTACACCGCGCTCGCCAAACTCGGCGCCGCCATCGGACAACTCGGCACGCCCATGTTCTCGGAACATACCCTGCTTGACCCGACGACAGCTACCGTTGGCGACTCCGCTGCACCATCCGAGTATCTACCCGATCTCACACCGACATCACATCCGAATGTTCACAAGGAACAGTCTCAGCCATGAAAATGCGTCGCCGATTCAAATTCGAAGCAGGGCCCGCTCATCCGCCGAGTCGCTCCATGACCGGTTACAAGAGCCGTTTCCTGCCCATCTTCGCCGTACTGTCCATTCTGGCTCTGGGCGGCTGCCAGAACCAGACAGCAACGGATAAATCAGGTGGGAAGGAAAAGGCTAAAACGGAGAAGCCCGCAGATGAGATGCGGGGGATGATGACCACAAAAGTCTCGGTCATCACGCCCAGCGTTCGAACGGTACCAATCACCATGACGGCGGCGGGCACGCTGGCCAGCCCTAACGCCGTTACACTGACGCCGCAGGTCAGTGGCACCATTCAGGCCGTGCACGTGCAATCCGGTCAACAGGTCGGAAAGGGGGATCTGCTCTTCTCCCTTGATGCCCAGCCCTTCGAAACGGCACTGCTTTCCGCTCGGGCCAAACTCGAAGGCGATCGCGCCCAGGCTCGCTATGCCGCCCAGCAGGTCAAGCAACTCAAGCCCTTGGTCGAAAAAGAGTACGTCACGCGTCAATCGTACGATCAGTCCGTCGCAACGGCCATGGCCGCTAACGCACTGATCGCTCAGGATGAGGCCGCCATCCAGACGGCAAAAATCAACCTGGCCTATACCAAGATACGTGCGCCCATAACCGGACGATTGGGTGAAATCTCCCTTCAGCCGGGCAATCTCGTCGTCGCCAACAACACCGCGTTGACGACACTGGTTTCCAATCGACAACTGCTGGTGAATTTCAGCCTACCGCAATCGGTATTGAACCCGCTGCGCAGCGAGTGGCCGGGTCTGGGGCATGCCGATCCCGGTGAGAAAAGTGTGCAAGCACCTACAGTAGAAGTGTTGGATGAACACGCCGATCACGTGCTTGGACACGGCCACTTGAGCTTTATCGACAACAGCATCAGTTCCGGAACCGGTACCATCCGACTGCAAGGTTTGATCGACAATCTTAGCGGCAATCTCTGGCCTGGCCAGTTTGTGACTGCACGCCTCACGCTGGGTGAAATCCCCAATGCTCAGATTGTGCCCGCGGCCGCCGTACAGATTGGCGACCAAGGCATGTTTGTCTACTTGTACAAGGATGGCAAAGTCGAAATGCAGACGGTATCACCCGCCCGGAATACGACGAGTGAAGCTGCGTTGCCCGCAGACAGCCTGCCTGCCGGGGCAAAGATCATCTATCCCCTACCCGCACGAATCGCACCGGGCATGCCAGTTGAGCTCGAAAGTGACAGTAAAAAGGATGCCAAGAACCCCGAGCACCAGAAAGTAGAATCAGCAACGCATTCAGGCAGCTCGAACAATGAATAACGTGATCGGCAACCTGGCAGCGCCGTTCATTCGGCGTCCGGTCATGACGACTGTACTCTTCGCCGCATTGATTCTGTTTGGCGTGTTTGCCTGGCGTGCATTGCCCGTCGCGATGCTGCCGAACGTCGCATTCCCGACAGTCACGGTTTCCGCCAGCCTGCCCGGAGCCAGCGCCGAGCTCATGGCCAGTGCTGTCGCTTCGCCGATGGAACAGGCATTTTCAGGAATTCCTGGTCTGCTGTCCGTCAACTCGGTCAACAGCACGGGCACGACCCGCATCACCCTACAATTCGATTTAAGTCGCAATATCAATGCAGCCACGCAGGACACGCAAGCCGCCGTCACGCAGGCCTCGCGATTCTTCCCCAGCACGATGACGCAACAACCGACCGTGCGGCAACTGAATCCGACCAGTAGCCCCATCGTATTTATCGGTTTATCCGCACCCGATATGCCGCTGTACCAACTCGATGCCTTTGCCGAACAGCAACTGGCGGTGAAGTTGCAGTCCATTCCGGGCGTTTCGGAAGTACGTGTCTTTGGTGGTCAGACCTACGCCGTACGGCTTCTCCTGAACCCGTACGCCATGCAGGCGCGCAATCTTTCTCTGACCAATCTGGTCAGTGCAATCAACAGCAAGAATGCGAATCTGCCGCAAGGCACCCTGCAAAGCCCGAGCCGAGCCTACAACCTCAAGGTCGACGGCCAGCTAACCAACGCGACGCAATTCAACAAACTCATCGTGGCCTACAACAATGGCGCACCGGTCGAACTCAACCAGCTGGGGCACGCGTTGGATGGCGTGCAGCAGAACACGCGCGCCACCTGGATCAACAATGATCGCGGCATCATTCTCGCCATAGTCCGTCAACCCGACAGTAATACGGTCGATATTGCAAACGCCATCCGAGCCGCACTACCCAAACTCAATGCATCGCTACCGGGCGGTGCCAAGATGCAGATCATTTACGACAAGTCCACCTACGTACAGGAGGCTGTCGATGAAGTTGAATTCACACTGGTGCTCGCAAGCCTGCTGGTTGCCGCCGTGATCTGGCTGTTCCTCGGTCAATGGCGACAAACACTCATCGCGGTGATTTCCATTCCGATCTCGATTCTGGGCACGTTTGCCGTCATGCATCTACTCGGCTACAGCCTGAACATACTGACGCTGTTGGCGCTGACACTCGCGGTTGGTTTTGTTGTGGATGACGCGGTCGTCATGCTCGAAAACATTTCCCGGCACCGTGAGATGGGCAAAAGCCCGATGCAGGCCGCACTGATCGGCAGTCGGGAAATCAGCTTCACGATTCTGTCGATGACGCTTTCGCTGGCTGCCGTTTTTCTACCGTTGATCCTGATGGGTGGCCTGCTCGGAAGGTTGTTCCTCGAGTTCGGGGCCACGATCGGTATCGTGATTCTCATGTCAGGGCTGGTGGCACTTTCGCTCACGCCCATGTTGCTTGCCCGAATGCGAGAGCAGAAGCAAATCGTCTCCACCGCTACGCCTCAACCGGGGCTGTTTGGCCGCAGTTTCAATGCACTCACGCGGGGTTATGTCCGTTCGTTGCGCTGGTCGCTACGATTTCGCTGGCTGATCCTGCTCGCAGCTGCCGGTTCGTTGGCAGGCGCCATCTTCTTCTTCCAGCATCTTGAAAAGGCGTTCATACCGAATTCGGATACCGGCATGGTGATGGGCATGTTGAGTTATCCGGAAGGCATCAGTTTCGAACAGCTCAAAGCCCAGCAACAGGTTATTTCCAAGGCGTTGCAGAAAAATCCGGCTGTATTGACCGTCATGTCGAATGCCGGTCAAGGCGGCGCGGGCGGTGGCGGCAGCAATGTCGGCTTCATGATGATCCAGCTCAAGCCGGCCAGCGAACGCGCGCCTTTGGCGACAGTCATTCAGGAATTCCGCAAAACCATGGCGAAACTCTCCGAAACGCTGGGATCGACGCGTGCCTTCTTCATTGAACCGCCCGCCATTCAAATCGGTGCGCTCTCCTCAAATTCGAATTATCAGTTTGTCCTGCAATCAACGAATCAGGATCAGCTCAACCAGGCCGCGCAGGCATTCATGCCCTATCTGCGTGCCGTTCCCGGTGTGACGGGTGTCGATTCCAGCCTGCAAATCCGCAACCCGCAGATCAATGTTGATATCTTGCGTGAACGCGCTGCCGCGCTTGGGGTCACGCCAAGCGTGCTGGAACAGACGCTGAATCTGGCTTTCGGCGGCACCCAAGTCAGCACGATTTATGGCGCGAGCGACCAGTATCAGGTCATCGCTGAATTGGCGCCGCAGTACCAGAACGACATCTCCGCGCTGGACGCCATCAGCGTACCCGGCAGCAACGGCAACCTGGTCCCCTTGAGCGCAGTGGCACGCTTTTCTACTGGCGTCGGGCCGCTGTCCATCACCCATTACGGTCAACTGCCGTCGATCACCCTGTCTTTCGATATCAAACCCGGCTATTCGCTCGATCAGGTCAGTCGAGGCATTGAAGAAGCCGCATTGGAACACCTGCCACAGAATGTCAGCGGCCAGTTCGCCGGTTCTGCGCAGGCATTCCAGGATTCGCTCAAGACGCTACCGTTACTGCTCGGTGCCACCATTCTGGTGATCTACGTCATCCTCGCCATCCTGTATGAACACTTTATCCACCCGCTCACGATTCTGACCGCCCTACCCTTGGCTGGCTTTGGCGCGCTGGCTTCGCTGTACCTGTTCAACCAGCCGCTCGATGTCTTCAGCTTTGTCGGCATCATCATGCTGGTGGGGCTGGTGAAGAAGAACGGCATCATCATGCTTGATTTCGCCATCCATCGACGACGAGAAGGCGAAAGCGCAATTGATGCGATGGTTGATGCGTGTACCGTGCGTTTCCGGCCGATCATGATGACCACACTCGCCGCCATTCTGGGCACCCTGCCCATTGCCATCGGCTTCGGGGCTCAGGCGCAGGCGCATCAGGCACTGGGGATTGCCGTTGTTGGCGGGTTGGTGTTTTCCCAGCTGTTGACGCTGTACGTCACCCCTGCGTTCTACGTGGTAGCCGAAGGACTGGCAGGGTGGAAAAAGAAAAGAACAGCGGGAGAATCGACGTTGGTCGATCAGGTGTAAGCCAGCAGCAAGGCGATCATCACCAGTGCACCGAATACATTGTTACTCAGAAAAGCGCGTACGCAATGCGCTGGATCGCGGTTCCGGGCGGAATACACAATCCATACCGCACTGATGGCGGCCAGCAACAGTGCGATGAACGGAAACAAACCGAACCCCTGAATCACCCCGATCAGGACCAGAGTCGCCATTGTGGCAACGTACAGCGCGCTCACGATCAGCAAGTCAAAGCGACCGAACAACACAGCGGTCGATTTCACGCCCACCTTCAGATCGTCCTCCCGATCCGCCATCGCGTACAAGGTGTCATAGGCCACCGTCCAGAACATGTTGGCGATGAACAGCAACCAGCCCACCATGGGAACCGTTCCCGTCTGTGCGGCAAACGCCATCGGTATGGCCCAGCCGAACGCCATGCCGAGTTGAACCTGCGGCAGGTGGTGAAAGCGTTTACCGAAAGGATAGGTAGCCGCCAGAATCAATGCCACGATAGAAAGCAGGATCGTCGTAGTGTTGAGTTGCAGCACCAATACCAACCCGACCAGCGACAGGGCCATGAACACACCCACCGCCTCACTCGGCCTGAGCAGACCAGCGGCCAAGGGGCGATTTTTCGTACGTGCCACATGGCCGTCAACGTGTCGGTCGGCATAGTCGTTGATGGCACAACCGGCCGAACGCATCACCACCACGCCCAGCGTGAAAATCGCCAACAGACGCCAGTCCGGTGCTCCGCCTGCGGCCATCCACAAGGCCCACCAGGTCGGCCACAACAAAAGATAAATCCCGATCGGACGATTCAGACGCGTCAGCGCGATATACAGCGGCAGACGATCTCGGATGAGTTGCAGAAGATGAGTCAAGGCGACCTCTGGATTTTGGTGGCCAATCAGGCCGTACAGGCAGATTGCGAGGATATCTTACGGTTTTCGATTTCCTCGTCGTGTATCGCCCTGGGTAAATAGCGCCACCACTCGACAGGGGGATCCTTCGGATTCAATGGGCGTATGTAACGTGCACTTTCTGCGGTCTTGTTTTCATTGTCGTAATCCATGCCATGCTTGTTGAAGCTGGAAAGAATACGTTGGCGGGAGATAGCCTCCATGTCGCCGATGAGCCCCGGATGATGTCGCAGGACAAAATCGGGCTGGAAGAAATAATAGGTGTGATCGAACCCGTGCGGATAACGGGGATGTTCCGGTGGATAACAGGTACCGAACGCCGTCAGAAACATCGATTCCCCTGCCCAGTCGAATTTCCAGCCCGTCGTGCCCGGCTGACCGTCAAGACAGTTGGAGTGTGACGGATCGATGCGGTTGAGTGCCGACAGTAACCGAGCCGTGGTTCTGGCAAGTTCGTCAACGCTGGAACTGAGTGCAGCGGGCATACGAAAAGCGAAGCCTTTGAATTTTTCCTTGCGAGCGACCGTCATGAAACGGAACAGACCTTGAGCGAAACGTGCGGCATTCTGTTCGAAAGTCGCATCATCACGCCAGTCGTCCGCCCCCCAGTATTTTCCTGAAGGCGCAAAAATACAGTGCGTCTTTTCAATGGCCGTGATGAACTGGAGATGGGGCGGCGAGAAGACCGGCTCATAACCCAGCGGGTCCCGTGCACGGGATTTCGACAGCGAGAACACCGGTGGCTCGCCCCAGGCCGATTCCATGACATCCAGATGTTCCGGGTGATTCACGGCAATCCAGGCGAACAATTCATTGACCAGCAACTGAACGGAAGCATCTTCTGTTTCCGGCAGACTTGGTGACATCTCGATGCGGGCGTAAAAATTCAGTGTATTGCGCAATCCTGCAAGCAATTCTGGCGAGCGCTGCCGTGGATATTCTTCCCGGTGCTCGGCGTTGCGACAGGTTTTCAGAAATTTTTCGGGCTGAACATAATAACGGTGGGCTGTCAGCAGGGTGACATAGGAAAGCAGGGCCAGATCCGCCTTATCGGCAAGACGATTCGACGCCCATCGGGCCAACAGGTGATCCAGCAGGGATAAGGTGCCGACATCGTCCAACTCCGTGCCCCTGGCTCGGGCAAATGCATCGGCCGCCCGCCGTCCAAGAACGAATATTTTCATTAAATTCATAGGTATCTTCTCTTCGAATCTGGCGCGAACGGTACCGTAATTCCCCCGTCAGGACAAAGTTTTGCCCCACGGTTTCCATGCCTTAGATTGGCCGATTGGCGTTGTGATGCGATAAGACGCTACTTTCATTCAACAGGAGAAAATTGGCTATCTGGCCATTTATCCCAACATCATCTGAATTCTTCGATCAGATCGAGCGGACTCGCTCGGACACGACAGAGGCAAAATCGGCGCGGGTGTTACACGTCCATCGTGCCTTGGCGCACGAAGTCGTCAAAAGTTGGCAACGACTCCAGAGAATTCAGGCCGAAATCCTGAAGAAACTGTGCCGTTGTACCCAATAGTTCCGGTTTCCCCGGTGTGTCCTTATGGCCAATCGAACGAATCCAGCCACGCTCGACCAAGGTGCGGATGATCTGCGGATTCACCGTCACACCGCGCACGGCTTCGATTTCCCCGCGCGTAATCGGCTGCCGCCATGCAATCAACGCCAGTGTTTCTAGTACGGCACGTGAATAACGGCTGGTACGTGGCGCTTCGCTGCGGGCGAGATAGGGCGCGATCTGATCATTGGCGAGTAGTCGCCAGCTCGATACACCTGCGACTTCACGACGTTCAAGATCAATGAACGGATGCGCATCGTACTGGGTCTGCAACTGGCCCAACGCCTCGTTCAAAGCGGCAACAGGCGTTTCGGAACCGATCATCCGTTGCAGATCGACCAAGGCCAACGGCACCTCGCTGGCCAGCAATAAGGCCTCGATCAGCGATGCCAGAGCGGCCTGCTTTCCCGCACCCAGTTCGAATGTCAGTTCCTGATTCAATGTTCCGCTTCCTGATCGTTCATGGTATTTACCAAAGCCCAGAATATATGCGCTTGGCGTACAGTCCAATACGTTATAATGTACCGAAATGGTCTCGGGGCCGCCCCATCATTATTTTATTCAGCCTGATTCTGAATGACCCGATGGTCATAGGACAGATGCTCATAAGCAAGTAGAGAGTGTGCCATGCGTATTCCCTTTTTACCGTATCAGATTGCATTGGTACTGGTGCTCAACATGGCTGCGGCCTCCGTCTGGGCAGCGTCGCCCATTGATGTGGCCGTCAGCATTCCACCCCAAAAATATTTCGTACAAATGATTGGTGGCGACCATGTGTCCGTCGAGGTTCTGGTCCCAGCCAACGCAGAACCTGAAACCTACGAGCCCACACCACGCCAGATCGCCGGTCTTTCCAAGGTCGAGCTGTACATGAAAATCGGCGTGCCAGTTGAACAGGCCTGGCTTAAACGCTTTACGGCGGCGAACCCCCGTATGGTTGTTGTCGATACCGCACACGGGATCGAACGCATGCCAATGCTCCAGCACGATCATGATCACGGTCATTCCTCCGAAATGGGGCTTGATCCGCATATCTGGTTATCGCCGGTATTGGTACGCATTCAGGCCATGAATATTCGAGACGCGCTGATCAAGGCCGATCCCGAGCACGCCGCCGATTATCGGCAGGGTTATGCCAAACTGGCCCTGAAAATCGATCAGGTCGACAGCGACATTCTCCAATCTCTGGTCGATCACCCGCTCCCTCAGACTCGATTCATCGTGTTTCACCCGGCATTCGGTTATTTCGCCGCAGCATATGGGTTGACTCAGGTTCCCATCGAAATCGAAGGCAAGGAACCCGGCCCGCGACAACTGGGCGAGTTGATCACCTTCGCGAAAAAGAACGATATCAAAGTCGTTTTCATCGAACCCCAATTCGCACAGAAGGCCGCCAAGACCATTGCCGACTCCATCGGCGGCGAAGTGGTCACCATCGACCCTCTGCAGGAAGACTGGCCTGCCGGGATGGAAGCGATTGCCACTGCATTGAACAAGGCGTTGCGTTAACAACACATGGACTCGCCCTCGCAAAATTCCGTCATGCAGGATTCGGTTGCTCAGGAGTCGATCATCTCGAAGCCGATCGAGCAGGAACCGATCATTCAACTTCGTAACGTAGGCTTCGATTACGAAAACACGCGCGCGCTGAGTGACATCAACATCGACATCGCACGGGGCGAGTTCATCGCCGTCATCGGCCCCAACGGCGGTGGCAAAACCACGCTCATGCGTTTGATTCTGGGCCTGCTCTCCCCCACGCAGGGCGAGGTTCGCATATTTGGCGAACAGCCCGGCACCTACCCTACTCGCATCGGTTACGTGCCGCAGCACAGCAACACTTCTCCGGGCTTTCCCGCCTCGGTTGAGCAGGTTGTCCTGATGGGACTCGCGCAGGGAAATACCATCGGTGGAAAACGTCGTGGAATCCGGTACTCCCGGGAAGAACGCGCCCAGGCCGAACATGCCATGCGACGTGCGGGTGTGCTTGATCTACACAAACGTCGCCTGAATGAACTGTCCGGCGGGCAGCGCCAGCGTGTTCTGATCGCACGGGCTTTGATCACCCGGCCAGAATTGCTGATTCTCGACGAACCGCTCTCGAACATCGATCCATACGGCCGCCAGTGCATCCTCGAAACTCTGACCGGGCTAGATTCTCAAACCACTGTCGTCATGGTGAGTCACGATCTCGGCATCACGGCCAACGCGGTGACCGGCATCATTGCGGTGAACCGTTTCGCCCTGGCCTCAACAGATGCTCAACTGACCCCGGCGATGCTCGACCTGATGTACGGCATACACGAAGCCGGATGCCCGGTGCATACCCTGCTGCAACAGATGGTAGAAACCATGCCCGGTGAAACCATACTCACTCAAACTCGGGGCAAGACAGCCTCCGGATGTAGCCATGACACTCACTGAGTTATTGCAGCAAACCTTCATGCAGCATGCCCTGCTGGCCAGTTTGCTGGTGAGCGTCACCTGTGGCGTGATTGGAGCGCTGATTGTCGTAAACCGGCTCACTTTCATGGCCGGCGGCATCGCTCACACGGCATATGGCGGCGTCGGTCTGGCGTTCTTCCTCGGCGCACCGGTACTACCGACGGCCGGTGCCTTTACGGCGGTAGCTGCCACGCTCCTCGGCGCGCTGACACTCAAGAAGCGTGAACGCACCGATACGCTCATCGGCGTAATCTGGGCGGCGGGCATGGCGTTCGGCATCATCATGATCAACCTCACCCCGGGCTACAACGTCGGCCTGATGAGTTATCTGTTTGGCAGCATCCTCACGGTTCCAGCCAGCGATTTATGGCTCATGCTCGGCATCGACGCCGTTATCGTCAGCCTGACCCTCTACTTCTACCGCGATATCCTGTCGTTTTCCTTTGATCCGGATTTCGCCCGTTCCCGTGGCATTCCCGTGCAGTGGCTATACTTCATGATCCTGATCATGGTCGCCGAGGCGGTCGTGATGATGATTCAGGTCGTGGGGTTGATTCTGGTGATCGCCCTGCTGACCCTGCCGCCCTACCTTGCCGAGCGGCACACCAAGAGTCTGGCCGGATTGATGGTCGCTTCCGGCATCTGGAGCCTTGTGTTCTGCCTGGGTGGACTTTGGGTCGCCTATCAGTTCGACCTCAGCTCCGGTGCAAGCATCATTGCCACGGCCTGCACGCTCTACCTCGCTGTAGCCGGCGGTCAGAAGCTTTGGGGCATGGTGAGCCGCCAGGAAAAATCTCCGGCATAATCGAAACCTTCCACCCAACAGCGGAGCAACAATGATGGATTATCGCGCACGCTTTCTGGTCGACCCGCTCAAGAAGCTGACTCTGGCCGACATTGACCCCAACGACACCGGTGAGATCAACAAGGAGGAAGCCGCCGAAATAACGGCAACGTATCTTCAACGTATGGAAGAGGATCAGTTCCTCCTCTACGCCGATGGCAGACAATCACTGCTGGTGGTTTTGCAGGCGCTTGATGCGGCGGGGAAAGATGGCGTAATCCGTCATGTATTCAGCGCTATGAACCCCCAAGGCACCCGTGTACATGGCTTCAAGCAGCCCACGCCCTGCGAAGCCGCGCATGATTTCCTCTGGCGCGTACATGCCGAGGTGCCGGCGGCTGGCGAAGTGGTGATTTTCAACCGTTCGCACTACGAGGATGTACTGGTGGTTCGGGTGCATGATCTGGTGCCGAGAGAAATCTGGTCCCAGCGCTACGAAAAGATCAACGCCTTCGAGCGCCTGCTCGCGGAAAATGGCACGCGCGTCCTCAAGTTTTTCCTGCATATCAGTCCGGAAGAGCAGCTCGAACGTTTCAAGAAGCGTCTGGACGACCCCAAGCGTCATTGGAAGATCAGCGAAACGGATTACTCCGAACGCAAGTTCTGGCCACAATACATTGAGGCCTATGAAGAAGCGCTGGTAAAAACCAGCACCCTGACTGCCCCGTGGTATGTCATCCCTGCCAACCACAAATGGTTCAGGAATTTGGCCGTTTCCCAGATCATCGCCGAGACACTGGACGAAATGGGGTTAAAACTGCCACCGACCCGCGTAAATATTGACGAGATCAAGGTGCATTACCATGCTGCCGTGAAAGCCGCCAATGGTAACGGTAACGGCAAGAAAACGACCTGAGACATCGCGAATACCGTGCCAATCTACCGTATAAATTACACCCGCCGCGCCCAACAAGACGCACGCATCCGGCGTCTTCAACTGATGCGGTTGAGCAGCCTGTTCGGCATCACCCTGTTCATAACCGCTCTGGGCCTTGCCGTACTGAATCCCACAAACGACCCTTGGCCGATCAAATTCTTCGACGCGCTCTGGAATGCGACCAACCTCGTCACCACGCTCGGTGATTTCACCCCCTTCACGGACGCACAGAAGATATTCATGATTGCGGCCAGCTTCACCATCATGGTGTTGGGTGGCTATGCAATTACGCAAACCATCAACTGGCTGACCAGCCCGATCGCCGCCATCAATCGCGAGAACCGACATATGAGCCGTAATTTCGAAAACCTGCGTGATCACGTCATTGTGATCGGATACAGTCCGCTCGGGCGGCTGGTCACCGATCGGATGACCACAACGGAAAACGTGGTCGTCATCGAAAATCGGGAAGATCTGGCCAATCAAGCCTCGGAACACGGCTTGCTGGTGGTTCAGGGCGATGCCGGACTGGACGATGACGTGTTCACCCGGGCGGGCATCGATTTTGCGAAGGCACTGGTCGTGGCCAGTGAATCACCGGATCGCAAGCTGGCCATCACCCTAATGGCCCATGCTCGCAATGCCAATCTGCGCATCGCCGTCACGGCGGAGAATGACAGTCGAGGTTTGTTGCTGCGCCGTGCAGGCGCTACCGATGTGGTGGTGGCAGACGATCTGATCGCCCATACGCTGGTCGGTCACTTGAACACCTCACCACCGGTTTCGCCGCCCGCTCCCGCACAGGAAGACCCGAATCAAACCGAGTAATACTCGCGATACCAATTCACGAAATTCCGCACACCCACATCCACCGACGTGCTCGGCTGATAACCAACATCGGCAACCAGATCGGCCACATCCGCATACGTATCCGGCACGTCGCCCGGCTGCATTGGCAGCAGATTCAGTTCCGCCTTCTTGCCGATAGCCTGCTCTATGCACTCGATATAGGTCAGCAATTCCACCGGATGGCTGTTGCCGATGTTATAGACGCGCCACGGTGCACGGGATGTGCCCGGATCGGGCTTCGCGCCATTCCAGTCCGGATTGGGCTGCGCCGTATGATCCAGCGTGCGGATGACCCCTTCGACAATATCGTCGATGTAGGTGAAGTCCCGCCGGTGCTTGCCGTAATTGAACACATCGATCGGCTCACCAGCCAGAATGGCCTTGGTGAACTTGAACAGCGCCATATCCGGTCGCCCCCAGGGGCCATACACCGTAAAGAACCGCAGGCCGGTGGTCGGCAGCTGATAGAGCGATGAGTAGGTATGCGCCATCAGCTCGTTGGCCTTCTTGGTTGCTGCATACAGCGAAAGCGGATGGTCGATGTTGTCATGTACTGAAAAAGGCAAAGACTCGTTCGCGCCATAGACCGAGCTTGATGAGGCATACACCAGATGCTCGACCTTCGCGTGGCGGCATCCTTCAAGAATATTCACGAAGCCGACCAGATTGCTATCGACATAGGCATGCGGGTTCTCGATGGAATAACGCACACCGGCTTGTGCAGCCAGATGCACCACCCGGTCGATCTTCTGCTCGGCGAACAGGCGTTCTACGCCAGCGCGATCACTGATATCCATTTCAATGAACTCGAAGCCCTCATACGCAGCCAAACGCGCCAGGCGAGCCTTTTTCAGGTTCACATCGTAATAATCGTTGAGGTTATCGATACCCAGTACCGTATCGCCCCGCGCCAACAGACGCAAAGCCGTGCTTGAACCAATAAATCCGGCCGATCCGGTGACAAGTACGCGCATAACCCCTCCCTGATTCTGATTGAGTGCCGCGAATTGTAACGGCTTGCCACGCATCCTGCCGAACACATCCACCACCAAAGACGGCAAACCCAAAAAAATGCAAAAAAATGGGCACTATTCACCCCCGTATTTGGCGTAGGTATCTTGCCGATTTCCACCGAATATCCAATTCGCCCCGGTAGCGTCCAAGCGACTGTTTCATCGGCCACCCGGCAATTTTGCGCTCAACTTATCCACAGGCTCTCCTCCGAATAGAGCACAATGTCACCGAACCGACATACACCATATGTTGTGTTATTCAATTTAAGAAAGCACTTTAATTAGTGTAAAATACTGTTGACATTAACCCCCTACTGCCCAAAAATCTTTCGGGCCGGATCACCACCGGGTTTCGATCTTTGAGCGTTTACCTCCGCGCCAACGCGCACGCACAAAGCGTTTGATACCGGTGGTTTAAACCAAACAAACAAAAGCCGAACCGCCTTAGCCACTGCACTTCACCACCGCCCCTAATAATGGAAAATCAGGATGGAAAACATGACAGCAAGCACCGCCACTGAAACCAGTACCCAGCCAACAACTCAGGCCGCCGCCGCTCACAGCATGCCCCCTGCTGTGAACTCGACCATCGACACGGCCGCCACCACACCCGGTCAACTGCGTGTCATCCGTCGTAACGGCAAGGTCACTGCATTCGATGAATCGAAAATCAAGGTTGCCATGACCAAGGCGTTCCTGGCGGTAGAAGGCAGTGGTGCCGCAGTTTCCATGCGTGTGCATGATCTCGTGAATGCGCTGTCCGATCAGATCTCGTCCGCCCTCAAGCGTCGCGCGCCGGGCGGCGGCACCGTGCATATCGAAGACATTCAGGATCAGGTCGAACTGGCCCTGATGCGCGAAGGCCACCACAAGGTTGCCCGTGCCTACGTCCTTTATCGTGAACATCAGGCTCAGAAGCGTGCCGCTGAAGCGCCTGCGCAAGCCGCACCCGAAATCGTTCTGAACGTAACCCACGCCGACGGCACCCGCAGCCCGCTGGATCACGTTCGCCTGAACGCACTCATCGCAGAAGCCTGCAGCAACCTGACCGACGTCGATCCCGATGCCGTGCTGCAAGAAACCCTGCGCAACCTCTTCGACGGCGTGCCTGAGAAAGAAGTCAACACCGCACTGGTGATGAGCGCCCGTACCCTGATCGAAAAAGACCCGAACTACTCATTCGTCGCGTCACGTCTGCTGCTCGACAGCATCCGTACCGAAGCCCTGCGCTTCACCAAGCAACCCGTGACCGTCTGCACGCAGTCCGAACTGTCCGGCCTGTTTGCCGATTACTTCCAGTCGTACATCAACGCCGGTATCGAGCACGAACTGCTCGACCCGACCCTGCGCCAGTACGACCTCAAGCGCCTGACTGCCGCCATCGACACCAGCCGCGACCTGCAATTCAGCTACCTCGGCCTGCAAACCCTGTACGACCGCTACTTCCTGCATCAGGACGGCGTGCGCTTCGAACTGCCGCAAGCCTTCTTCATGCGCGTTGCCATGGGTCTGGCCATCAATGAAATCGACCGCGAAGCCCATGCGATCGAGTTCTACAAACTGCTGTCCTCGTTCGACTTCATGAGCAGCACGCCGACCCTGTTCAACTCCGGCACTCTGCGTCCGCAGCTGTCTTCCTGCTACCTCACCACGGTACCGGATGACCTGGACGGCATCTTCGCCGCGATCAAGGACAACGCCCTGCTCTCCAAATTTGCGGGCGGTCTGGGTAACGACTGGAGCCGCGTACGCGCCCTGTCCAGCCACATCAAGGGCACCAACGGCAAATCACAGGGTGTCGTGCCCTTCCTGAAAGTCGCCAACGACACCGCCGTAGCCGTGAACCAGGGTGGCAAGCGCAAAGGCGCCGTCTGCGCCTATCTGGAAACCTGGCACCTCGACATCGAGGAATTCCTCGACCTGCGCAAGAACACTGGTGACGACCGCCGCCGTACCCACGACATGAACACCGCCAACTGGGTGCCCGATCTGTTCATGAAGCGCGTGATGGAAGAAGGTGAATGGACCCTCTTCTCACCGGCCGATTGCCCTGATCTGCACGACCTCACCGGTCTGGAATTCGAAAAGGCCTACACCGCCTACGAAGCGCGCGTTGACCGTGGCGAAATGAAGAACTTCCGCCGCATCAAGGCCACCAACCTGTGGCGCAAGATGCTGTCGATGCTGTTCGAAACAGGCCACCCGTGGATCACGTTCAAGGATCCGTGCAACCTGCGTTACACCAACCAGCACGCCGGTGTGGTTCACTCATCGAACCTGTGCACGGAAATCACCCTGCACACCAACGATCAGGAAATCGCCGTCTGCAACCTGGGTTCGGTCAACCTCGCCCAGCACGTCACCGCCGATGGTCTGGATCAGGAAAAACTCGCCCGCACCATCAAGACCGCCATGCGGATGCTGGATAACGTGATCGAGTACAACTACTACTCCGTACCGCAAGCGCGCAATTCCAACCTGCGCCACCGTCCGGTCGGGCTGGGCATCATGGGCTTCCAGGATGCGTTGCACATCCAGAAGATCCCCTACTCGTCCGAACAGGCTATCGAGTTTGCCGATCGTTCCATGGAAACCGTGAGCTACTACGCCATCAGCGCGTCGAGCGACCTCGCCGCCGAGCGTGGCCGTTACCAGAGCTACGAAGGTTCGCTGTGGAGCCGTGGCATCCTGCCGATCGACTCCATCGACCTGCTGGCCGAAGCGCGTGGCAAATACCTCGTCATGAACCGCGACACCACGCTGGATTGGGAAGCCGTCCGCGCCAAGATCAAGGTTCAGGGCATGCGTAACTCCAACACCATGGCCATCGCCCCGACTGCCACCATCTCCAACATCTGCGGTGTGGCCCAGTCGATCGAACCGACCTTCGAGAACCTGTTCGTCAAATCGAACCTGTCCGGCGAATTCACCGTCATCAACCCGTATCTGGTCCGCGATCTCAAGGCGCTGGATCTATGGGACGAAGTCATGGTCAACGACCTCAAATACTTCGATGGCAGCGTGCAGCAGATCGACCGTATCCCTGATTCGCTCAAGGCCCTGTACGCCACCGCGTTCGAAGTCGAACCACGTTGGTTGATCGAAGCCGGTTCACGTCGCCAGAAATGGATCGACCAGGCGCAATCACTCAACCTGTACCTGGCCGATCCATCCGGTCCGAAACTGGATCAGATGTACAAGAACGCCTGGTTGGTCGGCCTGAAAACCACCTACTACCTGCGTGCCTCATCCAAAACGCGCGTAGAGAAGACCACCATGACGAAACTGGACGGCAAACTGCGCGGCGTGAGTGCCGACCCGATTGCCGAAGCGCTACCGAAAGCCTGTGCTATCGACGACCCTGGCTGCGAAGCCTGCCAATAATCCGGCAAAAAGCCAGCCAAAAGCTGGCCCGTCGATACGCACTGGACTGAATGAATAGAGAGGAATCGAACATGTTGAATTGGAACGAACTGGAAGCAAAACCAACCCCGAATGCGGGCATGACTCCGGCCATGGACGACACAACTGCCTTGGCACCCGACGCGACAGAAGCGCAACAAGCCGCTCACGCTGCAACCCACGGCCAAACCGGTCTGGAAGGCATCGCCCAAGGCGCGGGCCGCGTCGATGTATCGGCCAAGCGCATCATCAACGCCACAGCCGACGTCAACCAGCTCCTGCCCATGAAATACACCTGGGCCTGGGAAAAATACCTCGCGGGCTGCAACAACCACTGGATGCCGACCGAAGTTTCCATGCAGGCCGACATCGCCCTGTGGAAAGGCCGTGATGGCGCCCTCACCGCAGACGAACGCGCCATGATCATGCGCAACCTCGGCTTCTTCGCCACCGCGGAAAGCCTCGTTGCCAACAACATCGTGCTCGCCATCTACAAGCAGGTCACCAACCCGGAATGCCGCCAGTACCTGCTGCGTCAGGCCTTCGAAGAAGCGGTTCACACCCACACGTTCCAATACATCGTGGAAAGCCTCGGCCTTGCCGAAGGCGAACTGTTCAACATGTACCGCGAAGTCCCCTCCATCACCGCCAAGGATGCGTGGGCGCTCAAGTACACCAAGAACCTCGCCGACGGCGACTTCGACACCAGCACCACACAAGGCGCGCAAGACTTCTTGCGTGACCTCGTCGCGTTCTACGTTGTGTTCGAAGGCATGTGGTTCTACACCGGCTTCGCGCAAATCCTCTCGCTGGGCCGCCGCAACAAGATGACCGGTATCGCCGAGCAGTATCAGTACATCATGCGCGACGAATCCATCCACATGAATTTCGGTATCGACGTGATCAACCAGATCAAGATCGAAAATCCGCAACTGTGGACCGAAGCGTTCAAGGCAGAAGTCACCCAGATGCTCAAGGAAGCCGCGGAACTGGAAATCGCCTATGCCCGCGACACCATGCCACACGGCCTGCTCGGCTTGAATGCTGAAATGTGCGCCGAATACCTGCACTTCATCACCAACCGCCGCTGCAACCAGATCGGCCTGGCCGAACTCTTCCCCGGGGCAACCAACCCCTTCCCGTGGATGAGCGAAGTCATCGACTTGAAGAAAGAGAAAAACTTCTTCGAAACCCGAGTCACCGACTACCAAACCGGCGGTGCGCTGAGCTGGTAAGAGAAACGACCCGCCAGATGGCGGGTTTTTTATGCAATCAACTCAAGAACTAATTTAAATAGCGCAATAGCCACAGGACTATATCCCAATGCCAGTTAATACGTTTACCCCATCGGAAATTGCATCTAGACCAGAAATATTTTACGGTCGAAAAAGTGAGCTCCGAAAGTTAGAACGTTCAATAATACGCAGTTCATTGACGATTCAGGGGCCCGTTGGAATTGGGAAGTCATCCTTGCTTTCACGAATACTACTCTGCATGGATGGATTCGAATCGCAGCATAAGTCGAAGTATGTGGTCACGAC
Source organism: uncultured Halothiobacillus sp. (assembly GCA_964655215.1). Lineage (GTDB taxonomy): Bacteria > Pseudomonadota > Gammaproteobacteria > Halothiobacillales > Halothiobacillaceae > Halothiobacillus. Next base: position 140,016 of record CAZZMW010000007.1, on the reverse strand, counting down.
AGCACATAAAGATATCAATACTGTTGACGATGCAGCGAGAATGGTACTGGAGAAATTCGTCTCATTTGACGAAGAAAACAAAACCCTTAAAGTCAACTTGTTTAAGTTATTTGAAGTGCAATCGCATGAGATATACAAAAATTTTACGGAAGGAAGGCATCTTTCTGTTTTAAGCAAACTTCTAGAGCGAGAGTATCTTGAAATAGGAACAGACGGCAATGAATATTTGATAATTGCCATAGATGAAGCTGATAAAGCACCAAAACCCCTAACAAGACTAATTCGGGTAATTTGCAACAATCTACAACAATCTGGAATCAACAATGTACGTTTTATCATCGCTGGTGTTAATCCATACTTTAAATTAATGAGCGACGAGGATCCTGGAATTATTCGTTTTTTTGCTACACCACTAAATGTAGGTTCAATGCCTGAAGATGAAGCGGAAGAATTAATAACTTCAAAACTTGATGAGTGCCTAGAGAAATCCAAACAGCAAGGTGAGGATTTACGTTACAACCACGACATTGTAACAAGTTTAATTAAGATATCAGGAGGGCACCCTCACTTAATACAACCACTTGGTTCCCATTTGATTGAACGGGAAGAAGAAGAGCCAGATGGCAATCTCGATATAAAAGATCTTACTGATGCCTTAAGATCAATTTGCTACGAAGATCGAGGACATATTTACGATGGAATGATCAACCAACTCAAAGTGGAAAGAAAATATAATAGATTTTTATCAATGATACAAAGATGCGAAAAAGTATTTCCCACTAAAATTTCGCGAAATGATGCTGAAGAAATATGTGACCCAGTGTCCATAAGTTGGTACTTAGAAAATAACTATATATCTCCGATTTCAGATTCATACTATGGGCTGGTAGATGAGTTCCTTAGAATGAGGATAATCATGGATGAAGAGGAAAAACCAAAAGGGGAAGTTGAAAGAGACTTCCTTAACGGGCCTAATGACAACAACACTCAACTTGACTTTAATGATGACAATAGACAGATAAGACCAGAAATGTATTACGACAGCCACCCAGATTATGACGAAGACCCTGAAATGTATTTTGACCCTCACTACCCCAATACATATTAGGACCAAAGTTACGATAATTGGGGTCAGAGTAAAAGTGCATATGCAGCATTTAGCCTAACCTATGGGCTCATGATCGCGGTAAGTGCTGGGCATGAAGCTGGGGCTAGCTCACTTTTCCACCCGACTCTTCCCCTGATAAGCTCAACACCCCATCCGCTTAATAAACGCATCCAGGTTCTGCCATGTCTCAGGCTTTATCCCAATTCGATTTCAATCAGCAAGTAGCGCAATTGTTTGCTCTGCATGGCGTAGCGGCGTTCACAGCACCTTACGGCAGTTTTCCGCAATTCACCTTGTTCGTTGAAGATGAAACGGTGGTTGCCGAGTCGGCGTCCAGTCCCCGGCATCGGTACGGTGCGTTCTGTGAACTGGACAAACCATTGACGGGTGCCGCACTGGAAAAGCATATGAAGCACTGGCTGAGCAGCGGCGAGGCGTATGCGCTCTACTTGAGCATGAATGTCTGTCGCTATAACTGCTGAGCCGTCAGCTCTCCGAGGCAGAAACCAATCACCCTATTCCGCTTCCATGCAAATTGGCACCCTAAGCCAGTGCATGTCCTGCTCAAACACAAAACCCGCCGGATGGCGGGTTTCTTCTGAAAGGCAGATGTGACCTTAGGGAATGGGATAAGCCACGCATCGATTCCAAATCGGTGACAGAAACCCCTTAGAGCCGTTCCACCGACAGGCTGGCGATCGTTTCGGTGACGTTCCGCGCGCCCGTCTGGATTTCCTCCATGACCACAGCCGCCTGCGTGATCTGCTGGCTGCCTTGTTCTGCGGTATGGGCGACCGAAGTCATGCTTTCAGCGACGGTGCTGGTCAGCTCATGGTTTTCACGCACGACGGCATCGATCTCGGCGGTGGATTCGCTGGTGCGCTTGGCCAGTTGTCGAACTTCGTCTGCAACAACAGCAAAGCCACGGCCCTGTTCTCCGGCCCGTGCCGCTTCAATCGCGGCATTGAGTGCCAGAAGATTGGTCTGTTCGGCAATGGCACTGATGGTGGCGACGATCTGCTTGATGTTCTTGGAGTGATGGTTAAGGCTGTCGATCAGTTGCGCCGCATGATCGACATTGGCGCGAATGGCAGACGAAGTCTGAACCGATGACTTGAGCAGTTCGTTCCCCTTTATGGCGTTGGTGACGGTCTGCTCGCCGATCTCACGGGCCAGAAGGGCCGCTTCGTTGATGGCGATATTGGCCTCGACGCGTTTACTCACGTCGCTGGCAAACTTGATGACCTTGATCACCTTGCCCTGGGCATCGAAAATCGGATTGTAGGTCGCTTCAAGCCAGATAGTCCCGCCCATGGCGTTGCGGCGCTTGAACAGGCCGCTCTGGAACTTCCCCTTGGCCAGTTCAGACCAGAAGCCCGGGTTTTCCGAATAGAAATCATCGAAGCAGAACATCCGATGATGCTTGCCCCGGATCTGATCGAGTCGGTAACCGATGGCTCCGAGGAAATTGTCATTAGCGGTAATGATCGTGCCGTCTGGCATGAAGGTAATCATGGCCTGAGAGCGGTCAAGCGCCTGAAGGATCGCCTGTTGATCATTCTGACGATTGTTCTCTTCGGTCACATCGCTGGCAATCTTGACGATACGCGTGACTCGTCCCTCAACGTCTCGAACGGGGAAATACGTCGCTTCGAGCCAGATTGGCGCTCCCGAACTGTTGCGCCGTTCAAATACACCGCGATGCGACTGCCCACTGGCGAGCGACTGCCACAAAGATCGGTATTCAGACGAATTGGCGTAAGACTCATCGCACAGCATTCGATGGTGGTGGCCTTTGAGCTGCTCAATGCGGTAACCGGTCACCTGCTGAAACAACCTGTTGGCATCAAGAATCTCACCGCTGGGGGTGAATTCGATCGTAGCGACATAGTTATTGATCGCCTGTACCGTCGATTCGAATGTCTGCTCGCGCTCCCTGCAAGCCAATAGTTCTCGTTTAAGCGCTCCACAAAACATGTACCCACCTCGTTATGCATAATTTGTACATATCTTATACCAAAGCTGACTCATTGGCACCTATCTATGAGGATCCAACTATTATAGTCATCAACCAATACCCGGCATTCTTGAGCACTCAAGCTGGGCTAGGTACAACGAAGACGAACAGTAAAGACATGAATGATCAATTAGTTTTAAGATCGCAACTCATCATCCCTGATGGCTTGAGGGCGTGGGGTCGATTCATTTCGGGATGGATGCGCACCTGTTCTATGCCGCATCCTGTCTTGTGATGGGGGCCGGTCAGTTCAGCCGTGTCGGTCTATCTGGACGACAATGTTTCGCCGTACAGGGTTGGAATCTGATCAGGAAATCTGATGCTCCAGATGGAGGCGCCAGCTCTGGGTTCGCGAGTCTTTTTCATTTTTTACGCGGTACAGGGCTCTGTCGGCCATGCGTATCAGTTCATCGGCCCCGCCATTGATCTCGGGATAAAGCGCGACCCCGATACTGGCATTCACTTGTACCGTGATGCCATTGTCGAGCGTGAAGGGTTGGGCGATGGCATTGGATATGCGCGACAGAATGATGTTCAGGGTTTTTACTTCCTGGAATCCGTCGATGATCAGAACGAATTCGTCGCCGCCGAGGCGCGCAAGAAACTCATCCTGTCGCAAGATGCCGGTTAGCCTTCTGGACAGCGCATACAACAGTTGATCGCCCGCTTCATGCCCGTAAGTGTCATTGACGGGCTTGAATTCATCCAGGTCGATGACGCATACCGCCAACCGGGTCTGGTTCTGTTCGGCGCGAGTCAGCGTGAATTCGAGATACGTTTCCAACCCGGCCCGGTTGGGCAGATTGGTGAGGGAGTCACTCAATGCCCGGCGATTCAATCGGCGATTCGCTCGCAGCAACCAGACCCGATTTCTGAGCATTTCCCGTTGCGAGCGGATGTAGTGGTAGAAGATCACGCCGAAAATCAGCGTAACGGCAATCAGGTTGTTCAGTTTGGATATGTAGAGACCGACAGTAAACAGCTTACCGCCCAGTACGAACAGGACGATATCGGCCAATACGGCCGTGGCAACGACGGTCGTCCAGAGTGTAAGTACTGTTTTCCGTGGATTCATGAACAGAATCACCCAGGCAGCCGACAGCAGAAGGAGCTGTATGCCGTTGGCCCATAAACTGGGTGCGGTCGTATAGTCCTTGTCGATAATGATTCTCGGCAAGTCGAATGGATGGGTGATCAGGTAGATAGCTAGTAGCGCCAACATGCCGACTACGACTCCAACACCGAATTTAACCCGTGTCTGGAAGCGCCTGCGCAGAAATGGAGCTTCGGTTTGGTAGGCCAGAATGGCGTACGCCAGAATGCTGACGACAAAAATGCTGTGCCAGAGTCGGAATACCCATAATTGGGTGTCGATATCATGTACCAGAAGAATATTGAACGCGACGACCACACCGCCTGCGAGATAGCCGAGTGACAGCACGAATACGGAATCGTTGCGAAGCATCATGGCCTGCGTGAACAGCAGAATGCCCGTCGTGATCTGGGCAAAGGCGGAAATGCCGGCCAGCGAGAAAATGATGTTGGAAACCGGCCATTGAATTTGGGAGAACGGCGCGACCACCAGACAACAGAGAAACAGCAAGAAAACGACATAGCGGCATGTTCGTTTTTCGACAGCAGAGGGTCGAGCGTCAAGCAGATTGCTATTTGTGGCCCATAGTGACGAATTGGTCACGGCCCGGTTTTTTCTTTGCTTCATGTGTGAGCGCGCACCGTTTTCCTTTAGCCTGTTATTCGGTTTTCTTATCGCATCTTCTAATTGGATGCGTATGAAACACACAGTAAACCATAGCAAATGGATGCAGCATTAACTATCTGTTTTAACGACAAAGTCGAGGTGAATTCCGTGATAGCCCAACAGAAAAATGAATGAACGCCCCCTTTGATTACTGAAGAGTAAGAACATCTATGGCAACGGCAGCGCCTGATTGCAGAAACAAGAAACCCGCCTGTTGGCGGGTTTCATCTGGTTTCGACCAAGGCCTCAATATAGGCCCGGTCTGATGTGATCGATCAACCGAAGGTGATGACGCTCAGGAAAGAGAGCCATGAGAAAACGATCAGGCCGATAATGAAAGTCAATGGGAAGTTTTCGAATTTGAACGCTGACATAGTTTTCACCTCAATCAAGTTTGTGCAGGCATTCTAGCGCGTCATTATCTGAATGTCACCAGCATCCTCGGGGTTATTTTTTGGACGGGATTCCTAAAAACGACAGGACGGAATCGACATGAGTACCGACACCTACAGCCCCCTGAACGCGACAAGATACTCAAGCAATTTGCCCATGAGTCGCTGGTTGAGCGCGTAGGTATCGGCGGGTTCCGACATCATCTTCTCCGCCGAGGAAACGAACGGGCTATCGACCAGTTCATCCTCACCATCCGCCAACAGATGCTCAACTGTTTCGGGTGTCATCTCCAGATGGAATTGCAGACCGACCACATGATCCCGATAGAGGAAACCTTGATGCACGCAGGCATCGCTGTGTGCCAGAAGTTGCGCCTCGGCAGGCAGATCAAAGGTTTCGCCATGCCAGTGAAATACGCGCGTACCGGCAGCCTCGATGGCTTCAGGCTCCGCCCCGAAAGCACATTGGCATTCCGGCCAGATATGCTGTGCCGCCGCATGCCAATAGACGGGCCACCAGCCGATTTCGAGCAGGAGGTTTTTCCGCACGGTACCCCCTAGTTGCTCGGCAATGAGCTGCGCGCCGAGGCAGAGTCCGAGTATCGGGGTTTTGGCACGCAGCGCCGATTGAATGTAGGCCTTTTCGGCATCCAGCCACGGGTAGTGATCGGTATCGTGCACGCTCATCGGCCCGCCGAGCACAATGATCAGATCAACAGCGGACAATGCGGGGAGCAAGCCCGACTCGGGTTCGTACTGCCGGATCACCTGTACCAGCGCCTTTCGCTCGTCCAGCCACGGTGCCATCGCACCCAGATCTTCGAATGGAACGTGTTGGAATACGAGCACGTGCATGTGTTTTCCCCGTTATAGCGGCAGCACGATCAAATGCTGAATTATTCGGGCGCTTCCACCACGCGCCGCGTGACACGCCCGCTCATCTGGCACATGAGTTCGTAGCTGATGGTGCCCGCCACCTGAGCGACTTCGTCGATCGGCAGTTGATCACCCCAGCATTGCACGGTATTGCCGACCTGAGCCTGAACGCCGCGCAGATCGACCGTGACCAGATCCATCGACACGCGACCGATGACTTGCGTGCGCTGGCCGTTGACGATGATCGGCGTGCCGTTGGGCGCATGACGCGGGTAGCCATCGCCATAACCGATCGCCACCACGCCGACGGGCATGGTTTCCGGTGCAGTGAATCGGCCGCCATACCCGACGCGCGCACCGGCCTGCACTTCCCGAACGGCGATCAACTGTGTGGTGAGTGTCATTACCGGCTTCAAGCCCAAATCTGCTGCCGTGCCCGTGATGAACGGATTGGCGCCATACAGCATGATGCCGGGGCGAACCCAGTCCCCGCCCGCTTCCGGATAGGCCAGAAGCCCAGCGGAGTTGCACAGGCTGGTTTCACCGGGGCAATGGGCGGTCGTCTGCTCAAACAAGGTGATCTGGTCATGGGTCGGGCTGCGATCCGGTTCGTCGGCGCAGGCGAAATGCGTCAGCACGTTCGGATTCGGACGGATGCCTCGCAATGAACCGAGGCGGGCATAGGCTTCGGGGAAATCCTCCGGCGTGAAACCGACCCGATGCATGCCGGTATCCAGTTTGAGCCAGGCCGTGAGCGGCAGACCGAAACCGACCGTACCGACGGCATCGATCTGGCTGACATGATGGAATACCGGTTCGAGAAAACGACGGGCCGCACGGCGGGCTTCGGCCTGATTCATCACGCCCTGCAAAACAAGCACGCGCTGGGTGATGCCCGTTTGGCGCAATGCCTCGCCCTCGCCCAGGGTGGCGACCATGAAACCATCCACCTGATCACGCACCGCGCGGGCGACCGTCGCCATACCGTGACCGTAGGCATCTGCCTTCACCGCCGCCAGCAATTTGCGACCATTCGCGGCCTGACGTGCCACAGCGACATTGTGACGAAGTGCGCTTAGATCAATCGTTAATTCGGACCGGCGCAGTTCAATCGATTCAGTACGGGTGACTTCCTGCAACGGACGCAAGTCACCCATTACTGATAGCCCTCCGGCATCACGTCGTTGGGAATGTAATCCTCGAATCGAGTGTTCTGGCCGCGGAAGGTGAGGAATACATTACCGATGGGGCCGTTACGCTGCTTGCCGATAATGATTTCCGCCATGCCCTTCTGCGGAGATTCCTTGTCGTATACCTCGTCGCGGTAGATGAAGACAATCAAATCCGCATCCTGCTCGATCGCCCCGGATTCACGCAGATCCGACATGACCGGACGTTTGTTCGGACGCTGCTCCAGTGAGCGGTTGAGCTGCGAGAGCGCAATAACGGGCACGCTCAGTTCTTTCGCGATTGATTTGAGCGAGCGGGAAATTTCCGAGATTTCGTTGGTTCGGTTTTCCTTTGTGCCCGGCACCTGCATCAGCTGGAGGTAATCGACCACGATCACGCCCAGATCACAGGTCCGTGCCAGTCGCCGCGCACGCGAACGCAAATCACTGGGCGAGAGTGCAGGGGTATCGTCGATGTGAATTGACGTCTGGCTCAGAATGCCAACAGCGGAGGTGAGACGGTGCCAATCCTGATCGTCGAGCCGCCCCGTCCGCACGCGGGTTTGATCCACCCGGCCGATGGAGCTGAGCATACGCAGCGCCAGTTGCTCGCCGGGCATTTCCATCGAGAACACGGCAACCGCTTTTTTGCCGGAAATCGCCACGTGCTCGGCAATATTCATGGCGAAGGTGGTCTTGCCCATCGACGGACGACCGGCAACGATCACAAGATCACCCGCCTGTAGACCGGATGTCATTTCATCGAAGTCCTTGAAGCCCGTGGCGTGGCCCGTGATGGCCTCTTCACGCTCGAAGAGTTCGGCCACCCGATCCATTGCACCGGTCATCAGTTCCTTGATGGGACGAAAACCGCGCTTGAGACGTTCGCCTTCATCGGCGATCGAGAAAATCTCGCGTTCGGCAAATTCCATGACTTCAGCCGCGGCGCGACCTTCCGGGCGATAGCCCATCTGCACGACCTGCGTACCAACATCGATCAGTTTCCGCAGCACCGAGCTTTCGCGGATCATCTGCGCGTAGGCCAGGATGTTGGCTGCCGTCGGCACCGCCTCGACCAGTTCGACCAGATAAGGCACGCCGCCAGCCTCTTCGAGCTGATCACGCTTGGAAAGCCACTCGGCCACCATCACCGCATCGAAGGGCTTGTTACCTTCGGACAGATCCAGAATGGCCTCGTACACCTTGCGATGATCGGCACGATAGAAATCTTCAGGACGCAGGACGTCACTGATCTTTTCCAGCGCGAGATGATCCAGCATCAAGCCCCCCAGCACGGCCTGCTCCGCATCCTGAGAATGCGGCGGCATACGTACATTGGAGAAGGCATCGGACACAGATGAGGTGTTCTTTTGCGCGCGTGCTGGAAGAGAAAAATCGGTCGTCATAGATAGGCGGCTTGGGGGACAAATTGGGTACTCATGATACACCGTTCAGTATCCATCGAAAGACGACATCACGGTGCCAAAAAACCACCCGAGCGGAAGGTGAGCACCAGCGTATCGCGCCAGCTGTCATTCGGATTACCCACCGGAATGATCGGCGTGCTTTCGTGAATGACACGGCTGTCGTCCATCAGCAAGGCGCTGCATGGTTCGGATAAGGTAAATCGAACCCCGCGCGCGCCATCAACCTCAAACACCCGGGTTTCACCGCCAAGAATGTTTCTCCGACCAATCATGATGACCACGACGAAATCGACCCCGTCGCGATGCGCCCCTTCCGGTGTGGGACGACCGACGCCTTCACGGGTATCGATGCGGAATTGATGTGCTTCGATGAACCAGCGCGCCACGGGGCGGATTTTGGCAAACAGGCGCCCCAACCGGATCACCAGCGGTTGCCAGAACGGCATCGCCAGAAATTCAGGGGTCAATGGTTCGAACCGGCGCAACATGCCGCCGTGCAGCGCGTTGTAGGAAGTCGGCTGCCAGTGCGGTCGATGCGGCACCAAATCGAGTACATCCGTGCTTGCGCCCACCGAAACATGCTGAATGAAACTGCCATGACGTCGGTACCGATAGTGCCCGCCATCCTTGAGGTAGGCATCGGCGGGCAAGTCGGCCCACATAGGCATCGCGTCCGAGCATGAGTCCGCACCGGAACCAATCAGTTCGTATAACGCCTCGGCACTCAACAAACCGAACCCCTGCTGGCGCAGTCGATCCTGAATGCTGACGCCTTCTGCCAGCGGCACGCCAAAACTCATGGTATCGAGGGCTTGGGAGGAGAGTGTATTAGGCATGGCGCGCTCACAGTGTTCAGGGCGGGGTTTCTAGGGCCGGAAGATTAGTCAGGAGAGTTTAATTTATTACGCAACAGAGCGCTGCAGCGGGAAAAATCCAAAAATCAGTGATCGCGGGTTTCCTGCTGCATGGCCCATAGTTCGGCATAGACGCCCTGATGCGCCAGCAATGAGCGGTGATTTCCCCGTTCGACGATCTGCCCGCGTTCCATCACCAGGATTTCATCGACATCAATGATCGTAGAGAGCCTGTGCGCGATGGTGAGTGTGCTGCGGTTACGCGATATTTCCTTCAATTCGAACTGGATGTTCTTTTCTGTCTGGGTGTCGAGTGCGGAGGTGGCTTCGTCGAAAATAAGGATCTGCGGATTCTTGAGCAAGGTTCGCGCAATAGCCACACGCTGCTTTTCGCCACCAGACAGTTTCAACCCGCGTTCACCCACGGTTGTCTCCCAACCTTTGGGCAGCGATTCGATGAAGCTCAGGATGTGCGCCGCCCGCGCCGCCTCGATGACTTCCTCCCGCGTGGCCGAAGGTCGCCCGTAGGCGATATTGAAATAGATGCTGCTGTTGAACAGCACGGTATCCTGCGGAACGATGCCGATGGAGGCGCGCAGGCTGGCTTGCGTGACGTCACGGATATCCTGTCCATCGATCAGAATTTCGCCGCTGGTCACATCGTAAAAACGGAACAGCAAGCGCGACAGGGTGGACTTCCCTGCCCCGCTCGCCCCGACGATGGCGACGTTGTGACCGGCAGGCACCGTGAAATCCACGCCATGCAGAATCTTGCGATCGGGATCGTACCCGAAGTGCACGTTCACAAAGCGCACCTCGCCCCCTTTGTGTTCAAGCGGCTTGGCCGTGGGCTTGTCCTTGATCTCCTGCGGCACATCCAGCAAGGTGAACAGCCGCTCGATATCGGTCAGTGATTGCTTGATCTGCCGATAGATCACGCCCATGAAATTCAGCGGGATGAACATCTGAATGAGAAAGGCGTTGACCATGACCAGATCGCCGACCGTCAGCTTGCCAGCCACGACACCACGGGCAGCCAGAATCAGCATGACGGTCATGCCGATGGCAATCACGAAGGCCTGGGCAACATTCAGCACGCCGATGGATGTCTGGTTCTTGACCGCAGCGACTTCCCAGTTTTGCAGGCTCTCGTCGTAACGCGCAGCCTCGAAGGCTTCGTTGCCGAAATACTTGACCGTCTCGTAATTGAGCAGGCTATCCACGGCCTGTGTATTCGCCTTGGAATCCATCTCGTTCATCCGGCGGCGGAGTTTGGTTCGCCACTCGGTAATCAGGATCGTGAGTGTGACGTACACCGCAACCACAGCCAGCGTGATGGCGGCAAAGGTCCAGTCGAATTTAACGAACAGGATGCCAGCGACCAAACCGATCTCGATCAGGGTCGGCAGAATGGAAAACAGCACCATGCTCAACAGCGACGAAATGCCCTGCGCGCCCCGTTCAATATCGCGCGCCACGCCGCCGGTTTGTCGCTCAAGGTGGAAGCGCAGCGAAAGCGTGTGCAGATAGCGGAACACATCCATGCCGACACGGCGGATTGCTCGCTGAGTAACCTTGGCGAACACGATATCGCGCAGATCGGCGAACATCGTGCTCGCCAGCCGCAAGGTGCCATAGCCGAACAACAACGCCAGCGGCACCACAAGCAGAGCCTTGGGTTGGTTAAGATTATCGACAATATGTTTCAGTACGATCGGGATCGAGACGATGGCGAACTTCGCGCCGATCAGGAATGACAGGGCGATCAGCACCCGCCATTTGAACTCCCACAAATAGGGCAACAGCAGTCTGAACGTGCGCCAATCGGCTGGTCCCGGCGGACTATCATTGGATCCAAAATGTCGCATTAGTTAACCTAAAAGTGCTCAGTTCAAGACTCGGACTCGTCTTCAACCCAATCGAATGACCGGGTCACCGCACGCTGCCAGTGACGGTAGTAAGACTCGCGCTGTTCACTCGGCATAACGGGCGACCAGATGTGATCGACCGACCAGTTCACACGTAAGTCGTCTGTATTTTTCCAATAGCCGACGGCCAGACCGGCGGCATAAGCGGCACCCAAAGCCGTGGTCTCCGTGATCTGAGGGCGGACGACGGGCGCGTGGAGCACATCCGACTGGAACTGCATCAAGAGGTTATTGCAGACCATGCCGCCATCCACTCTCAGGGTCTTGAGCTCGATGCCGCTATCGGTCTGCATCGCCTCGACGACATCGCGCACCTGGAAGGCTGCCGATTCCAGTGCCGCACGGGCGATATGCGCCCGGTTGGCGTATCGGGTCAGACCGACGATGACACCGCGGGCATCATCCTTCCAATAAGGCGCATAAAGCCCGGAAAAGGCCGGAACGATGTAGACACCGCCGTTATCTTCCACACTGGCTGCCAAGGGCTCGATATCGGCAGCCTTATCAATCAGGTTGAGGTTATCGCGCAGCCATTGCACTAACGCGCCGGTGATCGCAATGGAGCCTTCGAGCGCATAACACGGCGCTTCATCACCGAATTGATAGGCCACTGTGGTCAGCAATCCCGCCTGTGAAGGTACGATCTGACGACCGGTATTCATCAACAGGAATGAACCTGTGCCGTAGGTGTTCTTGGCCTCACCCGGCGCAAAGCAGGTCTGACCGACCAGTGCCGCCTGCTGATCGCCCAGGATGCCGGCAATCGGCGTGCCACGTAACGGTACGATGGTTACTTCGCCATAGATTTCCGATGACGGCACGATTTCCGGCAGGCAGGCCCTGGGAATGTCGAAGGCGGCGAGCATGTCTTCGTCCCACTGACAGGTCGCCAAATTCATCAACTGAGTGCGGCTGGCATTGGTGACATCGGTCACATGTCGACCACCCTGCGCTCCGCCGGTCATCTGCCAGACCAGCCAGGAATCCATCGTGCCGAACAGAATTTCACCGTTCTCGGCACGAGCTCGAGCTTCGGGTAGTTGATCAAGCAGCCAACGTAATTTCAGGCCGGAGAAATAGGTGGTCAGCGGCAGACCGGTCTGCGCACGAAACCGATCTTTCCCACCGGACCTGGCGAACAATGACACCAGGGCATCGGTTCGGGTATCCATCCAGACCAGTGCATTGTGCAACGGCTTGCCCGTGGCTTTCTCCCATACCACCGTGGTTTCACGCTGGTTGGTAATACCGATGGCGGCCAGATCGCCTGCATTGAGACCTTCCTTGGCCAGCGCTGCTCCGGTCACTTCGTTGACGTTGTGCAGAATCTCGATTGGATCGTGTTCCACCCAGCCGGGCTGGGGATAGATCTGCCGATGTTCCTTTTGCGCCATGGATACCATGCGCCCGGCGCGATCAAAGACGATAAACCGGGAGCTGGTCGTCCCCAGATCAATGGCGCCGATGTATTGGCTCATGACAGGCGCTCCTCATACCATTCCTGAAAACGGTCGTATCAAGCCATTCCGCCGGGACAGGCACTATTTTCATGGGTATACGCCAGCTCGCATTGACTGGCGTAGGTTTCGCTTTCGATCTGAATGGTTGCGTGGCTGATATTGAACTCCTCATGCAACAGGTGTTCGGCCTTTCCGAGCAATTCATCGGCTGAGGCGGCAGCGCCGGGTGTAAGAACCAGATGCACCGTCATGCCGATGCGGGACGTGCTCAACGCCCAGACATGCAGATCATGCAGACCGGTTACGCCGGGCAAGGCGAGCAGATGCTGGCGAACCGAGACCAGATCAATCTCCTGAGGTACACCATCGAACATCAGGTGCAGGGACTGCCGGAACAGTGACCACGTTCCCCAGACGACCACAGCGGCGATCAATAAGGAAATGACCGGATCGAGCCAAAACCAGCCGGTCCCCATGATGACAAACGCGCCGATCACGACACCCAGCGAAACCAGCGCATCGGCAGCCATGTGCAAGAAGGCGCCACGGATGTTGAGGTCATGCTTGCTCCCGGCAAGGAACAGCCACGCAGTGGCGCTGTTGATCACAATCCCGATCGCAGCAACCACGATCACCGGCCATTCGTGCACCTCGGCTGGCACAGTAAAGCGTTGTATGGCTTCCACAGCCAACCCGCCCATCAGCAGCAACAGCACGGCCGCATTAACGAAACTGGCAAGTATCGACCCTCGTTGCCAGCCATAAGTGAGCCGGTCGTTCGCGCGAATCCGTCCCGCCGCCAGCGCCGCCCAGGCCAAGGCCAACCCGGCCACATCGCCCAGATTGTGTCCGGCATCGGCCAGCAGGGCCAGCGAATTGGCCTGCCAGCCGTAAAATGCCTCAATGAGCACAAAAATCATATTAATCGCCATGCCGAACGCAAAACGCCGACCGAAGTCGGTCGGAATATGATGGTGATGCGCGTGCCCGTGATGGTGGTCGTGGTCGTGACTCATTGTTGAAGCCTTACCCTGGATAGGGTGGAAAGTCCTGATCGGACTTGATGATATAAAAAGAATCCTCCACGAGGGAGGATTCTTCAAATGGGCTACCGAAGTCCCCCGCTCCCGGTTGCAAGAATACGGGACATCCGAATTTCTTAGCCCGTGTTTCGCATCCCTGACGCAATGGCGTTGATCGAGCGCAAAAGCGGCAGCAACCACTTCTGGCGCTCTGCTTCTGGCTCGGAATCGTCACGGTAGCGCCGCAGCAATACGATCTGGATATGGTTGAGTACGTCCAGATAGGGGTTACGCCGCATCATCGAGGTACCGATGTATTCATCAATTTCAACCAGAGAGTCGACCCGGGCTACCCGCAACAATTCATCGAGCGTACGGTAATACTCGGTACTAATCTTTTCATATACCGGTAGCGCCTGAGCCTGATCGGCCACCAGACTGGCGTACTCGTGCGCGATGGTCATTTCACCCTTGGTCAGGGACAGTTGGGTATTCCGCAACATGCTATGGAAGAACGGCCACTCCTTGAACAGGGTGTGCAGCAGCTCCGGCTGATCCTTATGGTTTTGACGCCAAGCTTTCAGCGCCGAACCGATACCGTACCACGCAGGCAAGGTATGCCGTGACTGCGACCAGCCGAATACCCAAGGAATCGCGCGCACGGACGCCTTGGACAAGTCACCCACTCGACGAGATGCCGGCCGTGAGCCAATGTTCAATAAGCCCAGTTCACGCACAGGCGTCGCTTCGAAAAAGTAATTGAAGAAGAACGGCGTTTCGTCAGTCAGTTCTCGGTATGCCTTCTCGCCGTAGGTCGCCAACTCGGCTACTACCTGTTCGTGCTCGGCCGGAGCAGGATTGTTCTCCATCACCAGATGCGCCGATGCCTTCATCAGGCCGGTCGCACCCATGGTGATCTCGTAGATGGCCGTTTCGGTATTACTGTACTTCGAGGAAAGTACCTCACCCTGTTCGGTAAATTTGATCTGACCTTCGACGGTACCCGCTGGCAAAGACAGGATCGACTCGTGGGTCGGCCCGCCGCCCCGTGCGACCGTACCGCCACGACCATGGAACAGACGACATTCGATACCGTTCTTCTGGGTAATGGAGAGCACGCGTTTCTGCGCGTTGTACAGGCTCCAAACCGAAGCCAGCGAGCCGCCGTCCTTACAGGAATCGGAATACCCCAGCATCGCTTCCTGAAGATCTCCGGAAACACGCAGCAATTCGCGGTAGACCGGGTTCTCGAACAGTACGCTCAGTACGTCTTCGATGTGCTGCAAATCTTCGATGGTTTCAAACAATGGCGAAATCTGGATATCGCAGAACCACTGGGATTTGTGCTTACCGGCCAAGCCGGCCAACACGGCAAGGAACATGACTTCCATCACGTGGCTGGCTTCATGAGTCATCGAGATGACATACGTTCCGAAGCAATCTCTGCTGATGGCATCGATCAGCTCGCGCTTGACCTTGAATACCTGAAGGGTTTCGGCAGACTCGGCGGACAGGGCCGCCATGTCGATGGCCTTGTGACGGCTCTTGTTGATGAGCTGGGTAAGAAGCGCCATCCGGCCTGCTTCGTCCAGTGCCATGTAATCGGTCTTCGGCTGCAATTGCTTGAGAATATCGGCCACGGTTTGGGTGTGACGCGTTGATTCCTGACGTACATCCAGTTTGACCAGATGCCAACCGAAGGTTTCCGCCAGACGGATCAGGTCCTTGATCTCGCCATCGGCAAGCAACTGATCGCCTGTGGACATCAAGGTGTCACGAATCCGGTACAGGTCACTCAGGAACAGATCCTTGTGCGCATAGGCATGAGAGGACAGCTTGATGGGTTTCTTGTCCAGCAGGGCCGTCACGTAATCGAGATTGTGCTTCAGGCGTTGGCCGATGATGCGCAATTTGAGGCGGTAGGGTTCTTCCGTGAAGTAGGTATCGCCCGAGTTTTCCGGTGAGGCCATGCCAAGTTCGACCGCATCCTGATGCAGACCCAATGCGTCCAGGTCGATTTCAGGACACAATCGGCACGAATGGGTAAGCACCCGGTCCATGCCCGCCAGCCGATCAAGGTACTCTTGCAGGATGGTCTGCGTCGCCGAACAGACAGCGAAGGTGGTGACTTCATGCGTCACATACGGGTTACCATCACGGTCACCGCCGATCCACGAACCGAACCGGAACAAGCTCGGCACCGTTACGGGATTTGCCGGGTTCTTCTCGTTGAAATTCACATCCACCGCACGCTCAAGGTAACGGTAGGCGATTGGAACTGCATCGAAAATCGACGTGCTGAAGTAATACAGACCCAAACGGATCTCATCATGAACTTCCGGACGGGTTGTGCGCACTTCGTTGGTTTTGAGCAAAGAGAGAATCACGGTCTTGACCTGCTGATGCAGCCGGTTACGCTCGATACCCTGCGCATCTGGGCGGTCCATCTCGGCGCACAGCAGGAAAATCTTGCGCTGAAGATCCATCACCGTACGACGTTTTGCTTCGGTGGGATGCGCCGTGAACACAGGCATGTAGACCAGACGATTGAGCAACGTCTGCAAATCATCCGAGCTCATCCCCTGCTTGGAAAACTCACGCATGGTGTCGTAGAACGAACCACGCCATAACCGCAGGCCAAGACGGACCTGCTTGCGGCGCTGCTGATGCATGTAGTCTTCTTCGGCAATATTCACCAGGCTAAAGTAGAGGTTGTATGCCCGTACGACAAAGTTCAGGGTATCCGGATCGAGCGTGCGCAATAGAACCATCAACTTGGTATGCAATTTCGGGCTGTGCTTCTGACGCAGCTTGATAAAACCACGACGCAATGTCTCGACCGTATTGAATACGTGATCGCCGGTTTGTTCCTTCAGCACTTCGCCAAGGAGGTTACCGAAAAGGCGTACCCGCGCGCGCAGGGCTTTGTCGTTGTCTTTTGCATTTTTTTTCATTGCAACACTCGGTTCAGAATGGGTAAGGATTCAAAAAAGCTTTGATGCCGTCGCTGTGCTTTACGGGCAGCGCAATGACTCACTCTTGTCATCAATCGGTTTTATATTTCCGGGCAGTATACCGTTTAAGGTCGGCTTTTTCTGATCTGCCGAAGATGAAGGCCTTCTAATTGAACAAATGTAAATATTTGCACTCACTGAATATGCGTATCCAAAGCTTGCTGTTATTGTTGAATCAAACACTGCGCTGGTCGATTTTTTCGGTGACGGTCTTTCAATCGATACTTCGGTTCCAAGGAGAAAAATCATGCGGTTAGGCATTTATGGTCTGGGTCGGATGGGGGCCAACATGGCTCGACGTCTCTCTCGCGGTGGCATTGAGGTCGTCGCCCACAATCGCAGCACGGCACCAATTGATGAACTGGTCGCCGAAGAAACCCACATCACGGGCGCATACTCGCTCAAAGAATTCATTGATGCGCTGCCATCCCCGCGCATCGTCTGGCTCATGCTGCCTTCCGGCAAAGTCACCGAAGACGCGATCACGCAGGTTCTCCCCTTGCTGAACGAAGGCGATCTGCTGATCGATGGCGGCAACAGTTTTTATCAGGACACCATCGCACGTGCCGCGCGCGTTCAAAAATCGGGCGTGCACTACATGGATGTAGGTACATCCGGTGGCGTCTGGGGACTCAAAAACGGATACAGCCTCATGTTTGGCGGGTCGGATGAAGCGGCCACCATGATCACCCCTGCCATCAAGGTGCTTGCGCCCGCAGCGGATCATGGCTGGGGGTATGTCGGCCCCGTCGGCTCCGGTCATTTCGTCAAGATGGTTCACAATGGAATCGAGTACGGCATGATGCAGGCACTGGCCGAAGGGCTTGACTTGCTACGCGCCAAGAAGGAGTTCGATCTCGACCTGGCACAAATAACCGAATTGTGGCGTGACGGCTCCGTCGTACAGAGCTGGTTGCTTGACCTCACGGCCGAAGCACTTGCAGAACAGGGGCAAGGGCTTGAGCACATTGCCCCCGTGGTATCCGATTCCGGCGAAGGACGCTGGACAGCAAAAGAAGCGATCGATCTCGGCGTCAGTGCCCCTGTGATGACACTGGCCTTGCAGATGCGCTTCGCGAGCCAGAATGCAGAGGGTTACGGCAATCGCCTGCTTTCGTTGATGCGCAACGCCTTCGGCGGCCACACCATTACGAAGAAGTAAATCGCACGGCGCTTTGTCGTTCGACGATACCCACCGCATTCCGATGCCATACGAAAGGAGTCCCATCATGCCCCCAGGAAAACGATCGGCCCAACGGGACAAGTCACACCAGGATCCGGTTACCATCGTCATTTTCGGCGCGACAGGCAATCTGGCACACAAAAAACTTCTTCCCGCCCTCTACCAACTCGAACTGGCGGGCGAATTGCCTAATGGCAGCCGGATCGTCGGTTTCGGTCGTAGAGACTGGACGGATGAGCATTGGCGAGATGAGATGCAGGTACTCCTCAGCGAGGATGAATCCACTCCCGGTGCAGCCCTCGAAAAACTGTTGTCCCGACTCTATTTTCACAACGGTGATTACCAGACGGAGGATTCATTTACCTCGTTGGCACAAAGACTGTTCAATGGCGAATTCCCCGCCTGCATCATGTTCTATTTCGCCGTCCCCCCGGATGCGTTCGGACCCATCTGCCAGCATCTGGCAGCAGCTGGACTGGTCGAGGAATCCAAGGGTTGTCGACGGCTGGTTATCGAAAAGCCATTCGGTCACGACATCGAAAGCGCCCATGCACTTGACTCCTTGCTGCACCGCCACTTCAGCGAGCAACAGATTTACCGGATCGACCACTACCTCGGCAAAGGCACCGTACAGAACATCATGGTGATGCGCTTCGCCAACCTGCTGCTCGAACCCTTGTGGAACCGCAATTTCATCGACCATGTACAGATCTCCCATGCCGAGACACTGGGTGTAGGCGGACGAGCCGGCTATTACGAATCCGCAGGTGCCCTTCGTGACATGGTGCAGAGTCATCTGATGCAAATGCTGGCCTTGATCGCGATGGAACCGCCTCCGTCGATGGACCCCGAGGCCGTGCGGGACGAAAAGGTCAAGGTGCTTCGCAGCATTCGCCCTATCTCGCCTCGTGCCGTGCACGCTCAAGCTTTTCGAGCGCAATATCAACGTGGCGTGGTCAAAGGCGAAAACGAAATCGGCTATCTCGATGAAGATGGCGTGGCTCCGGACTCGATCACCGAGACCTACGCAGCGGTCAAACTCTACATCGACAACTGGCGATGGAAAGGCGTGCCATTCTATTTGCGCACCGGTAAGCGCATGACGCAGACCCACTCACAGATTTCGATTCGCTTCCGTGATCCACCACAGCAATTGTTTCGCGAGACGGCTATCACGCGAACTGAGCCGAACTGGCTCCTGATCGGCATTCAGCCCCAAGAGAACGTCCGGTTCGAGTTGCAGATCAAAACCGACGGGCTGGAAATGCGTACGCGCACCGTGCAGATGGATGCCAGTTACACCTCTCCGGAACGCGAGAATCTCGATGCCTATGCAGCTCTGCTGCTGGACGTGATGCGCGGCGACCAGACCCTGTTTTTGCGCTACGATGAGGTGGCTTGGGCATGGCGCGTGGTGGACCCGATTCTCAAAACCTGGTCAGTCGAGCGGGATTACATCCACACCTACAAGAGCGGCACCTGGGGGCCGAAAGAATCGGATCGATTATTCGATGACGACAGTCACCAGTGGCGGAATGATTTGTCCATTCCATCAAACTAGACAACACAGGCAATGATGGGAATTGCGGATATCAACCACCTACTGCAACTCGATTCGATCCAAAAAAGTTTCTAAACAATAGATTGTTCACAAGAGGTTATCGAACACATGAGCCTGCTAACTCGATCCCCCGCATGGCAAAATTTGGTGCATCACGGCGAGCAGATGAAGTCTGTTCACCTGTCTGACCTCTTTACACAGAATCCCGAACGCGCGGAAACCTACGCTCAGCAGGTCGCGGGACTGCACGTCGATTACAGCAAGCAGCGGATCACCAGTGACACGCTCGATCTGTTGCAGCAACTGGCTGCGGACTGTGGCGTTCTGGCTCGTCGTGACGCCATGTATTCCGGAGAAAAAATCAACACCACCGAGAACCGTGCGGTACTGCACGTCGCCCTGCGCAACCGCAGCAATCACCCAATTCTGGTCGATGGCGAGAATGTCATGCCGGAGGTCAATGCAGTACTGAGGCGCATGCGCCAGTTCACCGACTCGGTACATGAGGGACGCTGGCTGGGTTATTCCGGAGAACGCATTAGCGACGTCGTCAATATCGGCATCGGCGGCTCAGACCTCGGGCCGAGGATGGTGTGTGATGCTCTGGCTTCTCATGGTTTGCCTGGCATTCGCGCCCACTTCGTATCGAACATTGCCCCAAGCGAAATCGCCAGTCTGCTCAAAACATTGGATCCGTCGCGCACACTGTTCGTCGTTGCATCCAAAACCTTCACGACACAGGAAACACTCACCAACGCCCACGTCGCTCGACGCTGGCTCCTCGACCATGCGCCCAACGAATCGGCCATCGAAAAACACTTCGTGGCCGTTTCGACAAACCATAAAGCGGTTTCGGCGTTCGGGATCAATACCGACAACATGTTTGGCTTTTGGGACTGGGTCGGTGGACGGTACTCATTGTGGTCAGCAATCGGCCTACCCATTGCGCTCTATATCGGAATGAATGGCTTTGAACGCCTGCTGGAAGGCGCCCACGCCATGGATGAGCATTTCCGCCGAACCCCTGCGGAACAGAATCTGCCACTGATACTCGGCTTGATCGACGTGTGGAACAGCAGCTTCCTTGGTGCCGAAACCTTGGCAGTACTGCCTTATGGGACACGTCTGGGTAGGCTCCCCGCCTATCTTCAACAGGCGAGCATGGAATCCAACGGCAAATCGGTCGATCTGGATGGGCAACGTGTCGATTACGCGACCGGGCCCATAGTATGGGGCGGCGCAGGTACAAATGGTCAACATGCGTTTTACCAACTCCTGCATCAAGGCACACGCCTGATCCCAACCGATTTCATCGCATCCATTCGTACACACTCACCGATTGGAGAGCAACAGGCCATGCTGCTCTCCAATTTGCTGGCACAAACCCGAGCTCTGATGCTTGGTCGCGGACTTGACGCCGTTGTCGCGGAAATGAAGGCAGCTGGCATTGACGATGAAACGATTGCCCGTGTTTCACCACACCGGGTATTCCTTGGCAACCAGCCAAGCTCTACCATCCTGTTCCCGCAGATGACACCAGAAGCCGTCGGCGCATTGATCGCGCTGTACGAACACCGTATCTTCGTGGCTGGCGCCATCTGGCATATCGACTCATACGATCAATGGGGCGTGGAACTGGGCAAGCAGATGGCCGGCGAACTCCTTCCCGCCATCGGCAAAGCACCGATAGCCGGTAGCTTCGACCCATCGACCGAAGCCTTGCTCAGCACCATTCATAAACACTGGGTTTAATTATTTGGATATCTTGATTTGAATATCTTATTTATCGACTCGGCCACCGAAGCCTGCACGGCGGCCGTCTGGAATAACGGAACGATTCTGAGCGCATTCGAACTGACCCCCAGGGCGCATACACACCGTCTGCTGCCTATGGCCGAAGAATTGCTCAGCGAGGCAGGCATCGGTTACAACCAGCTCAATCTCATCGCATTCGGCCGCGGGCCCGGCTCGTTCACGGGCGTACGCATCGCCACCGCCTGCGCGCAAGGCATGGCGCTGGGACTGGATATCCCCGTACTCGGGATTTCTTCACTCGCCACCCTGGCCCAAGCACTACGGAAACAGGCGCTTCAGGCAGGTGGCGGCATCATTCATGCCGCACTCGATGCGCGGATGGGCGAGATTTATTACGGCCGTTTTCTGGTGGATGAAACCAAGGGCATGACGCCATTGGATGAGGAACGTGTCATTTCACCCGAGTTGATTCTGTCGGAATTCGCCGCGAACCCGAACACGAACGAACGCGAACTCGCGACCGGCTCCGGCTTCGCGCGTTACCCCGTCCTGCTCGCTGCAAAGCAATGGCATACCAATACACTGGACGCATTCCCAGATGCCCGATACGCCATCGAGCTTGCCGCGGCCACCCCGTCATCGCAGTGGCAGGACCCTGCTGACGCTGCCCCTATCTATCTCCGGGATAACGTAGCGCAGGTCAAAGGGGCGGCACCAGTCACAGGTTAGGCTGTCGATTATCCTCTTCAGATCCTTATGGCTGAAAAAGAAAAAACCCGCCAAGACAAGCTTGAAGCGGGGTTTTTTCAACAGGTTGCAAAAGCAACCAAATTTGGTGGCTATAGGTGGACTCGAACCACCGACCCCAGCATTATGAGTGCTGTGCTCTAACCAACTGAGCTATATAGCCGAAAACAGGTGGCGCATATTAGCCGCCATTAGTTGGCCCGTCAATACGCTTACTGCATAAAAACGGGCATTTCAAAGTAACCGCCCATCCGTCCAATCAGATGAACCGCAGGACTTCCTGCCAACTCGAACACAAAGTCGACTTGACCAACAAAAAACCCGCTATACGCGGGTTTTCTGCTAGATACATATGGGGTGACCGATGGGGTTCGAACCCACGACAACCGGAATCACAATCCGGGACTCTACCAACTGAGCTACGGCCACCATTGTTTGGTTGAGCGCGGTTTGGCGCGCCCGGCAGGACTCGAACCCGCTACCCTCGGCTTAGAAGGCCGATGCTCTATCCAGATGAGCTACGGGCGCAAGTAATGCAAAAATTGGTCGGAGTGATAGGATTTGAACCTACGACCACCTGGTCCCAAACCAGGTGCGCTACCAGACTGCGCTACACTCCGAAGCAAGGCTCAAAGCCTTACAGCCCTTGTTTCTCGGGATGTGCCCCGATCACAAGAAGCGCGCATATTAGGCATCCGTGCAGGGATTGTCAACCGTAAACTTGGCCAATTGCCCATTAACTAAAAAATGGACCGTGACCGCGTTCAGGAACCAGCCCGAATCAGGCCGCCCAGTCCCCGTTCTTCAAGCGCATGGGAGAGCATGGCCCGGATTTGAGTTGGGCGGCTACACTCAAGAGCGGCAACGAGCAATTGCCGTGCATCACTCTGCTTGAAGCTTTGAATCACCCATTTAATACGAGGCAATGACCCCGCGCTCATCGAGAGCACGTCGATACCCATCCCAAGGAGCAGGACCGCCCCCATTGGGTCACCCGCCAGTTCGCCGCAAACCGTGACTTCCCGCCCCAGCAGGTGCGATGCATCAACTACTTCAACAATGGCGCGCAATACGGCGGGGTGCAACGCATCATAGCGAGCCGCAACTCGCTCGTTATTTCGGTCGATAGCCAAAATGTACTGCGTCAGATCATTCGTACCGATAGATAGGAAATCCACCATGGTTGCGATGATATCGATCTGATATACCGCAGATGGCACTTCAATCATGACACCGATACGCGGAGTGGAAATAGCTTCCCCCTCTTCCCTCAACTCATTCAGCGCCTGAAAGATATACTCTTTCGCCGTCTCCAGTTCTTCAACAGAACCGATCATGGGCAGAAGGATACTGAGGTTATCCAAGCCGATGGAAGCACGTAGCATGGCCCGGATCTGAGTAAGGAAAATTTCCGGATGATCAAGCACCAGACGAATCCCGCGCCAACCCAGAAAGGGGTTGTCCTCCTTGATCGGGAAATAGGAAAGTGGCTTGTCCCCACCGACATCCAGCGTCCGCAGAACAACCTCTTTACCGCGGAAGGTTTCAAGCGCTTCTCGATAGATTGCGGCCTGATCCTCCTCCCCCGGAAACTGCTTTCGGATTTGAAAGGGAATCTCCGTACGGTAGAGACCAATACCTTCAGCCCCCACTGTCATCGACGGAGCCATATCGGCTAACAGACCGATGTTGACGTACATCCCCATGCGATATCCATCAAGAGACTGGGCAGGCAGGTCACAAAGCGCCTTGAGGCCAGCTGTAAGTTGCGCCTCCTCCTGCGCGAGGCGCGAAAGCTCCTGCCGGAAAGAGCCTACCGGACGAACGATCAGTAGCCCCCGATAGCCATCAACGACGACTTCCTGGTCATTCAACGACAAGATCGGCAAATCCGACACGCCCATCGCCGCCGGAATACCCAAAGCACGAGCCAGAATGGCCAGATGCGATGAACCTGTACCACTACTGGACACAATCCCCACCAACCGATTGGTTGGGATCTCGGCCAGATGGGAGGCAGAAAGATCCCGCCCGATGAGGACGATCCGCTCGGGCAGATCTCGCGCATCTTGCGTGCGTGTCCGCAGCTTCACCAAAATACGGGTACCCAGGTCGCGTACATCCTGCGCGCGTTCACGCAGATACGGATCACTCATATTTTCAAAGACTGCCGCGTGCTCGCGCACTGTGTCTCTGAGTGCCGCCGAGGCCGACATCCCAGCTTGCACACGAGACTCCATACTGCCGATGAACGAGCCACTGCCCAGCATCATGATGAAGGCGTCAAAAAGGATGTTTTCATCCGCGTTGCCAGCCGCACGCGCAAAATCCACTTTGAGCTGGGCGAACTCGGAGCGAACGGCATCAATCGCAGATAGCAGAACCTGCCACTCAAGTGCAGGATCTTCGACGACTCTATCCGAAACACTTTCGAGATCAACGGAATTAAGTACACTGACGGCCGTACCAAAGACAACGCCTGGTGAACCCGGCAAGCCGCTGGCAACAACAGCCGCACCCATATCGGACGCCGGAGCCTCATGCTGTGACAACTCGCCACTGACTTGAGCCTGCCTGATACCTGAAGCCAACTGAGATGCCAGCGTGACGAGGAACGATTCTTGATCCGCCGAAAATCTCCGACGCTCGAGTGATTGCACCACGAGCACACCCAGCACGTCACCCCGGTAAATAATCGGCACGCCGAGAAAGCCGTGGTAGAACTCCTCGCCAATATCCGAAACGAACTTGAATGCAGGGTGGTCGGGCGCGTTCTCCAGATTGACCAGTTCGGCACGACGAGCGACCAACCCGACCAGACCTTCGTTCAGGGCAAGCGTTACCCGACCGATCATGGTCTGGTTCAAACCTTCCGTTGCCTGCAACAGCAATCCCGCTTCCTGAGGCGGCACGGGGCGTGTCAACACATAAACGGAACAAACATCAACGTTCAGCGCATCACGCACCCTTCGGGCAATCAAATCAAGAGCCGTTCGCAAGTCAACCGACTGAGCGACCTCGGTGACTATTCGACGCAATTCATCGAGCATGTGCGGACTCCTTGTCCTGACTTGTTTCCTCGGCGATCAACAGGGATTCGGGGGGCGTACCCGCATTTGCTGCCCGCGCAAGGAACAACATGGCTTCTTGATAAACCGAACGTTTGAAATAAATGACTTCGGACAGAATAGACCAGTACGAACGCCACTCCCAGCCATCAAATTCAGGCTTATCGGATGTATTCAAATCAAAGGCTGATTCGGGCGAACGCAGACGCAACAGAAACCATTTCTGCTTTTGGCCGATACATGTAGGGAATAAATGGCGTCTGATCATATTGCGCGGCAAGCGGTACCGCAGCCAACCACAAGTCCAACCGATTACTTCGACATCAGTGGGTTTCAAACCGGTTTCTTCATGCAACTCACGATACATGGCCGCCAGGGGACGCTCATCATCATTGATGCCCCCTTGCGGGAATTGCCACGAGCGATGCCCGGCCCGTTTGCCCCAAAAGACTTCACCGGCCTGGTTAATTAAAATGATGCCGACATTCGGGCGGAATCCATCACGGTCAATCACAGTTATACTCAAATTCAAAAGGTCATACGCCAAAATGGGCAGGTCAACAGACAATACCGTCCGTCGCCGCAGCCGAGGAGGAATTGACATATATCATGCCGCCCCGTCGGAATCTTGCTGTCATTTTCCACGGGTTGGCCCTGTTTGGCAAAACAAAAAGTCCGGCTGGACTAAAGTAATTTCACAGCCTGGAAAAACCCATTTTCATTCCCCCAATTTTCACACTGAGGTACGAGATGCAACTGGCAATTTTTGATCTGGATAACACCTTGCTCGCTGGCGATTCAGACCATGCCTGGGGACAATTTCTGGCCGATATCGGCGCGGTGGATAGCGAAGCATACGCGCAGCAAAACCAGATTTTCTATGAAGAGTACCAGCAGGGGACGCTCGACATTGATGCATTCCTGCGCTTCTCATTGGCTCCTTTGGCGAAGTATCCCATTGAGCAGTTGCATATCTGGCGCGCGCAGTTTGTGTCCGAAAAGATATCCCCAATGGTGACGGACAAGGCAAAAAGACTGGTTGAACATCACCGCCAGCGCGGTGATGAGATGCTCATCATTACGGCAACCAATGCCTTCGTTACCCAGCCGATCGCCGAACTATTTGGCATAGAACATTTGCTTGCAACCCAACCAAGCATCGTCAAAGGCAAATACACAGGGGGTTACGACGGAACGCCAACCTTTCAGGCCGGGAAACAGGCTGCATTGGCTGAGTGGCTACAGGCGCGGCAGCTTCAACCAACCAAAACCTGGTTCTACTCGGACTCACGAAACGATCTACCCTTGCTGAATGCGGTTGATCATCCTGTAGCCGTAGATCCGGATACAGCATTGCGCGAGTACGCCATGAACGAAGGTTGGCCTATCATTTCATTGAGAGATTGAACCCCTCCCCTCGAATGAGGGAGGGTTCCGATCATATCAGTGGATACAATCGGTCATGCCATATGGATCAGGCTGTTGGCAAAGTAACACCACGCTGCCCCTGATACTTGCCACCACGGTCTCTGTAGGAAGTTTCGCACTCCTCATCCGATTCCAAAAACAGCATTTGGGCAACGCCTTCATTGGCGTAAATGCGCGCCGGCAATGGCGTCGTATTCGAAAATTCAAGCGTGACATGCCCTTCCCATTCCGGTTCAAGCGGGGTCACATTCACGATAATCCCGCATCGGGCGTAGGTGGATTTACCCAGGCAAATAGTCAGCACCTTTCGGGGAATACGGAAGTATTCGATCGTTCGCGCCAAGGCAAACGAGTTTGGCGGAATGATGCAGACATCAGATTCGATGTTTACGAAACTACGCTCATCGAATGACTTGGGATCCACAATGGTTGAGTTGATGTTAGTGAATACCTTGAATTCGTTTGCACATCGTACGTCGTATCCATAGCTGGACGTCCCATATGAAATCAGACGATTGCCATGCTCGCTTCGCACCTGTTGTGGCGCGAAGGGTTCAATCATGCCGTGCTTTTCAGCCATTTCACGAATCCAACGATCCGATTTAATACTCATGCCACTTATCCCCGTCATCCATTGCAATGCAGGCGCATTTTGGTGTTGACGACGAGCCTTGTCCAGTCAGTTCTCGCCACAGCACCTTGGCCAGGCTAACCGCGCGCACCGAAAAGATAACGATCCTTCTTCTCTTCATCAGGGAAAGGTGCTGACTTAGGTTTGGGCTTACTTGCGGCATCAGGCGCCTCAGATGTCTCAAGAAAACCGAGATAATCCGAAACCTGCATGGATAGCACGAGTAAATCTTCGTCTTCGGCCTGATCAGCTGTTTTCAAAATAGCAATCGCATACTCCCTATCAGCCAAAAACCGATAGGTGTCGACCTTGACGCTCAACACACGCAACAATTTGAGCTTGAAGCGCGCCATCATTTGCATTAACTCAGCTTCCATTCACCCTCCTTTATTCGTGTCTTCTAATGTTCGAGTTCAGGCGGAAACTAATGCAAACCATGGGCCAATAAACCTATCCTATTGATAGATATAAAATGAAATGCATTCAGGGCGACTGCACTCCGCTCAATCGCACCAAATAAAAGCACACACCCCCAACCGGTGCACACAAAAAGCACTACGCAATATCTAAGGTGCTCACCCGATGATAAAATCAAACACTGACCCACGATTCTGTATATTCTCTCGTGACATTCGGAGGAATCGACATGCACCTGATCAATACCCATCTTTTTAAATCCCTGATGATCGGTGTCAGCCTTGCACTGATCACCGGCACTCTATCCGGGTGCGCCAACAACCCACCTGCCCCGACTTCAACCGGGGACACACAAACAAACACCGCTACCAACGACAGCAACAGCTATAACGAATATGAAACTACGAATGAAGCCGTGAACTTCCTCGGCGGTTCTGCAGAAGCGATTGCCAAGGTCATGGACAAGGCATTTGCCGACTATGGAAGACCAAACGCGTATATCAAAGGTGAAGAAGCCGGGGGCGCCATCGTTCTGGGCGTACGCTACGGGAAGGGCGAGTTGGTCACCAAATCCGGCCAACGTACGACGGTCTATTGGCAAGGCCCTTCAGTGGGCTGGGATTTTGGCGGAGATGCCGGCAAGGTATTCATCCTCGTATACAACCTGCCGCAAACTGACCTGATCTTCCAACGTTTTGCCGGAGTCAACGGCTCGCTTTATTTTGTGGGTGGATTGGGCATGGACTACCTGCGCTCACAGAATATTGTAGTCGCCCCCATCCGCGTCGGCGTGGGCTTGAGACTGGGCGCCTCGGTTGGTTACATGCAATTCACAAGAGACAAGTCCTACCTGCCTTTCTAGGCAATTAACAGGAAATTAAAAAGGGCATCATGAGCGCAGATCCGGCGCTCATGATGCCCTTTCACTACAACCCTGGACACCCGGAAAAAAGAAAATCAGATTTCACAATCGGCCTTGACTACTTCTTCTTGGCGCGCGCAGCTCCACTGATTCCGTAAATCACCAAAGAATAATCTGTCAGGTCAAAGTCATGCTGTTCCGCGATGGCGGCAATGCGTTCCTGAATGACTGGATCATGAAACTCTTCAACCGAACCTGTTTTGATACAAACCAAATGATCATGATCACCCTTTGAAATCAACTCGAAAACCGATTTTCCGCCTTCAAACTGATGCCTTTTGAGAATATCTGCGCCTTCGAATTGAGTGAGCACTCGGTACACAGTAGCCAGACCAATATCTTCGCCCCGACTCAGTAGCTCCTTATACACATCCTCGGCACTCATGTGCCAATCCGGATTGCTTTCGATAATTTCCAGAATTTTAACGCGGGGCAAAGTGACCTTGAGCCCTGCTTTCTTGAGATCGTTTTGTTCCAAAATATACCTCTGCCCCGGAAAAAAACTTGTGGATATGAGTCGGGATTGTACCTGATTATCCTGATGACACGCTGGTTTGGACCACGGCAACCAGTTATTCTCCGTGAACATCTGGAACAAACGCCCTGTACTTGCGTATGATTGCCGGACTCTTGATAGAACCAGACGTAAAAAACACATGCAACACACACAATTGACCACCGGCCGTGCTCTGCGCGTCATACCAATCCTGACCTTGCTTTCCTTGTCGCTGATGGGCTGCTCTTCGGTGTACGTACCCAGTTTTATCAAGGTATACCAACCTGATATCGCTCAGGGCAATATCCTTGAGCCTGAGCAGGTCGCCAAAATCCAGGTCGGCATGAGTGCCTCTGAGGTCAACCAGATTCTCGGCACACCTGCTTTACGGGATATTTTCCACCACAACCAGCGCGAGACCTATGTCTTCTACGACAAACGCGGCAAGGGGAAAGCATTCCAACATATTCTGGTCGTCCTGTATGACGCCAATGGCCGGGTAGCGAAAATCGATCAAAGTGGTGACCCACTGTCGCAAGCACCGGCGCAAGACATTCCAGAGGCTTTGCGCAACCCCAAGAAGCCTGCCGATAAAGCGCCCGCAACCTCTGATACCGAATCTGACAGCAGTGCACCCAGCCCCTACTCGTTGACAGCTCCGGCTACATCGACCCCGGCATTAGGCGGCGGCGCTCCATTGGAACCGACCGCCCCTGCTCTTTCGCAATGAGTTCCAGTCTCTAGGCGTTTCCGGGAAGCATCTTGACTGCACCACGACTCTGGCTATTTCTGGGTATTTCGAATGCGCTGCTGGCTGTGACCTTGGCAGCTGCGGGTGCTCATGGCCCGATGGCTCCCACAACGCCCTTCCTGCAACATATTCTTTCTACAGCCAGCCTGTTTCATTTCATTCTTAGCCTGGCCCTGATTCAGTTTGGACTCTGGTTGACTCAAAACCCGAATCACAAAAATTTCACTGGCATATTCTTCCTGACCGGCACTGTTCTTTTCGTTGGCAGCCTGTACGCTCTGGTCTTCACCACCATTACGCTCCCAGGTCTGCTAACGCCCATCGGCGGCGCGCTACTGATGCTTGGTTGGCTGACTTGGGGCCTGCAAGTCGTTTTACCTGGTAAAAAGCACCCTCGCAAGCAGCAGTAAAACATCAAGAAACCCAACCGAGACTGCCATCGAATCGTGCATTTTCAACCTGTCACGCACACAAATCGGTAAAACCCGAAAAAAAGTACCTAGTTTCGGGTAATATTCACCTTTTGCGCATAACTTAATTCGAGTAACCATGACACAGTCCAGCTTTGAATTCGATGATCTGATCCGCTGCGCCAAAGGCGAGATGTTTGGCGAAGGTAACGCCCAGTTGCCGCTTCCTCCGATGCTGATGTTTGATCGCATTGAGCGGATTGCAAAGGACGGTGGCAAATTCGGTAAAGGCGAGATGATCGCAGAACTTTCGATCACTCCGGATTTGTGGTTCTTCGGCTGCCATTTTGAAGGCGACCCGGTCATGCCCGGCTGTCTCGGCCTCGACGCCATGTGGCAGTTGGTCGGTTTCTATCTCGGCTGGAGCGGCGGCAAAGGCCACGGTCGCGCGCTCGGTGTTGGTGATGTTAAGTTTTCAGGACAAGTTCTTCCCGACAACAAGAAGATCATCTATCAGGTTGACATCAAACGAATCATCATGCGCAAACTGACTATGGGAATCGCAGATGCCCAAATGTCCGTCGATGGTAAAATCATCTACGAGGCCAAGGATCTACGCGTTGGTCTATTTACCAATACACAATCATTGTCGGAGTAAACCATCATGCGCCGCGTCGTCATTACAGGCATGGGGATTGTTTCCAGCATTGGGAATAACCAGAAAGAAGTGCTCGACTCATTGAAGAATGGTCGTTCAGGTATTGAAATCAACCCGGAGCAAGTCGAGCGGGGTTTCCGCTCGCACGTTGCCGGGACGTTGAAAATCAATCCCGAAGAGCTTATTGATCGCAAACTTTTTCGTTTCATGGGTTCTGCAGCTGCTTACACTTACCTCTCCATGAAAGAAGCCATTGAGCAATCCGGGTTGTCCCCCGAGCAGGTTTCCAACCCACGCACGGGTCTAATCGTCGGCTCAGGTGGGTCGTCCTGCGCCAATATCGTTGAAACCGCCGATATCGTGCGCGAGAAAGGCGTGAAACGTGTGGGTCCTTACATGGTCACACGCACCATGGGCTCCACCACTTCCGCATGTCTGGCCACACCGTTCGGAATCAAAGGTATCAATTTCTCCATCAGCTCGGCCTGCGCAACCTCTGCGCACTGCATTGGCTCCGGGGTTGAGCAAATCCAGTTCGGCAAGCAAGACATCGTCTTTGCGGGTGGTGGTGAAGAGTTGCACTGGTCACAAACGGCGATGTTCGATGCCATGGGTGCATTGTCGTCCAAGTATAACGACACGCCACATACTGCCTCCCGGCCCTTCGATGCCACTCGCGATGGTTTTGTCATCTCTGGCGGCGGCGGCGTGGTTGTTCTGGAGGAGCTCGAACATGCGTTGGCTCGTGGTGCGAACATCCTGGCGGAAGTCGTCGGGTATGGTGCCACGTCCGATGGTTACGACATGGTACAACCTTCCGGTGAAGGCGCCTTGCGCTGCATGCAGCAGGCACTCGCCACCGTGGATACGCCCATCGATTACATCAACACACACGGCACCAGTACCCCTGCTGGCGATATGCGCGAGTTGGAATCGTTGGCGAAGATCTTCCAGGATTACAAGCCGTACATCACGTCAACCAAATCCCTGACAGGACACTCTCTCGGAGCGGCCGGTTCACAAGAAGCAATCTACTCACTGCTGATGATGCAGAACCGGTTCATTGCAGCCTCAGCCAACCTCAATGAAATTGACCCGAAAGCCGAGGGTGTGAACCTGCTGACGAAAACGCTGGAAAATGTCAAGATCGATACCGTGCTGTCGAACAGCTTCGGTTTTGGCGGAACCAATGCCTCACTGGTAATGCGCCGCTATCAGGGTTAACCCAGGCCAAGCATTAAATTCGAGAAAACGCCGCATAGTCGGCGTTTTTTTTCGCCTATTGATCAATCACACTGGCGATCAGTTGCCGGGTATATGCATGACTCGGCGATTCAAACACCTCCGCAGTTGCGCCCGTTTCCACCACTTCGCCCCGGTACAAAACCATCACGCGGTGGGCCATGGCCCGAACAACCCGCAAGTCGTGGGTAATGAACACATAGGTGAGTCCGAGCTGCTCTTGCAACGTGCGCAGCAGACCAAGTATCTGTTTCTGCACAGTCGCATCCAACGCACTGGTCGGTTCATCTAGAATCAGGATTCGGGGCCTGAGGATCAAAGCACGGGCAATGGCAATCCTCTGGCGCTGCCCGCCCGAAAATTCATGTGGATAACGGTGCAGGCCGACACCGCCCAGTCCGACGGAGGCCATCGCCTCGTGCACCCGCCCCTCATATTCGGTCTTGGCCAAACGAGGCTCGTGTACGCGCAACCCCTCGCCAACCAATTCGCCAATAGTCATCCGGGGCGACAAGGAACCAAACGGATCCTGAAACACGATCTGGATATGGCGTCGCAACGGTCGGAAATCAGATTCGCCCAGATGCTCAACAGATTTGCCCTCAAGCAGAATCTCTCCCCTTGAATGAATAAGGCGCAACAATGCCAAGGCCAACGTGCTTTTTCCTGAGCCCGATTCACCAATCACGCCCAAGGTTTCCCCTGCTGATACGGAAAGATCAACATGAGTTAGAGCTAGGAATGGAACCGTAGAGGACAACCACCAATAGCGGCGTTCGCCGGGAGCAAATTGCCGAGGCTGCTTGAATTCAACATTGAGCTCCCTTGTGCCGAGCACCACCGGGGTATCCGTGGAAATGACCGGCAAAGGTTCGGGGCGAGGCGTCGCCGCCAGCAGTTGTTGGGTATAGGGATGCCGTGGTGATAGAAAAATCTCACTCACGTCACCTCGCTCGACAATCCGGCCCTGCTGCATCACGGCAACCGCATCGGCATAACGTCGAACAAGATGCAGATCGTGCGTAATCAGCAACAATGCCATGCCCATGTCCCGCTGGAGTTCGGTCAGCAGATCCATCATCTGGCCCTGCAACGTTACATCCAGTGCAGTTGTCGGTTCATCGGCGATCAGCAATTTGGGGCGACAAACCAGCGCCATCGCAATCATGGCCCGCTGTCGCTGCCCACCTGAAAGCTGGTGTGGAAACACACGTGCTCGTTGCTCAGGATCGGGCAAGCGTACCCGCTCAAGCCATTCTATGGCGCGGAGTGGCGCCTCTGCCCTCGTCAGCCCTTCATGCGCAATCGCGACCTCGGCAATTTGCTGCCCGATGGTCTTCAAGGGGTTGAAAGCGGTCATCGGTTCCTGAAAGATCATGCCGATTTCGCGTCCGCGAATGCGGCGCAAGGCTTGCAGAGGCATGGTCAGAACATTCTGGCCATCGAAAGTGATCGCCCCGGACGTGTACTGCAAATTATCCAGCAAACGTAAGACAGAGAGCGCGGTAATCGTCTTCCCGGAACCGGATTCCCCGACCAGAGCCATTCGCTGCCCGGGCAACACGTCAAGACTAACCGCCGAGAGAACCGCTTCGCCGGAACAGAATTGGGCGGTCAAATCGCGGATCGACAGCAACGCCGTGGAATCAAGGCGGGAATCATGATGACCAAGACGCGTGGCATCACTCGAAAGAACGTCCGGCATCGACTCATCTGACATACAAACTTCCTTCGACAACTAACCAGACATCAATGAATTTCAATGCCAGTTTATCAGCCATAACGTGATGTCTTCCCATAAATGGCGCAACAAAAAACTCACTTTTCCGGTACAGTCACGCGATTATTACCTGAGCGATGACGCCATGACCGATTTAGCCTCCTCTGCACTATCCTGGCCGATCACCGTAGTGAGCGCGCCGGACATGCAGGCTCCTCTGGCAGAAGAAATACGCAGCCTGGTCGATGCCAAAGTATCCGACCGTCCCTTCGGCATCATGCTTGATGCAACGCCCGAACAAGCTTACCGCATTGTGTGCGACAGCCTCATTGCCGGGCACGTGTACCTCACCCTGATTACCGGACAGGCTGCCACTGCGGACGAACTTTATCGACTGGTGCAACAAATCGACTGGTCAAAGCATCTGGCTGCAGAAGGCTATTTCACCATCAGTGCGACTGGCTCAACCGAAGCACTTCGTCACACAGGATTTGTCGCCACGCGCATCAAGGATGCGATTGTCGATCAGTTTCGAGAACGAACCGGCACGCGGCCAACCATCGACAGTGAACAACCCGACATTCGCTTGCATTGCCACCTGACGGCAAGTGGACACACCACACTCTCTCTTGAACTCTCGAACGGCTCACTGCATCGGCGTGGGTATCGTACCGATGGCGGGCTGGCACCGCTGCGCGAAACACTGGCCGCGGGCATGTTGTGGCGCGCGCGCTGGCCGCAACTGGTCGCTTCCGAGACTGAATCCGGAGTAGCGCTTTTTGATCCGATGTGCGGATCGGGCACGCTGCTGATCGAAGCGGCACTCCGCCTTACGGGCCTGCCTCAGGATCTACGCGTCAAACGTATCGGCTCTATCGGCTGGCTGGGTCATCAGGAGCAAGCCAAGAAGCAGGTACTCGACAATCCGCCAGAACTGGCCGAAGGGATCGACAAGTTGACCTTGATCGGACAGGACATCGATATCGAGCAGATAACCGCCGCACGAGCCAATGCTGAACGGGCGGGCGTTGACCATCTGATGATTTTCCGCGAGGCAGACGCGTGGAAAGCCCCTTGCCCACCCGAGTTCGAGGGCAAGTCACGCGGACTGGTGGTGAGCAACCTGCCGTATGGTCACCGACTCGATGTCGCCGGTGATCATGATGGCGAACCCAACTGGACGGCACTGACTGATCAGTGGCAACAATGTTTCAATGGCTGGCACTGGGCATTTTTACTCCCCGAGGGCGAAGGGCAAAACTGGCCGCTGCGCTACGAGCGCGTATTCCCCATGGATCAAAGTGGTATTGCCATCGATATGATTCGGGGCAGTTTCGATGGCAAGGCCAGACGAGAAGCACCCGGCCCTATCGGTCTGGCCAACCGATTGTGCGCTGCGGCCGAACAGGCAAGCGCACTGGTTGATAGGGTTCCATTTGCCAATCGCTTGCAAAAAAATTACCGGCACCTGAAGAAACTGGCAGATCGTGAGGATTGGTGCTGTTTTCGGGTCTATGACGCCGATCTGCCGGACTTCAACTGCGCTATTGATCTCTATCGCGATGAAGCCGGTGAAACCTGGGCCGACATACAAGAATACCGGGCACCGAACAAAGTCGACCCACAACTCGCCCGCGCACGTTTATCGATCATCGTCGAACAAGTCATAGAAAATCTCGGTCTGGCAGAAAATCATAGTGTCGTGCGACAACGCAAGCGCCAGACCGGCACAGAGCAATATCAGAAGATCACTCAGGAACGTCTGGAACGCGTCGTTCATGAAGGCGGCACCCGCCTCTGGGTGAATCTCACAGACTATCTGGACACTGGACTGTTCCTGGATCACCGCTTGGTGCGCGATCGCGTCGCGGAACTGTCTCGCGGGAAAAAACTGCTTAATCTGTTCTGCTATACCGCAACCGCATCGGTTCGCGCCGCGCACCAGGGCGCCAGCCGTACCGTCTCTATCGATTTATCGAACACCTATCTCGACTGGGCCGAGAGAAATTTTGCACTGAATAATCTCAAGGTAGGCATGGAACACAGCCTAATTCGAGCAGATGTACTCGATTGGCTAGAACATCGCAGCAATACCATCTATCAACCCGAGCGATTCGATGTCATTTTCTGTGACCCGCCGACATTCTCCAACTCAAAAGCCATGCAAGACACACTGGATATTCAACGAGACCATGAATTTATCGTGCGAAGCTGTATGCACCTGTTGAGTGACGGTGGCACTTTAATCTTTTCAAACAACCTAAAAGGCTTTACATTGTCACCCAAATTGCTGGAAGAATTCAGAATCAATGACTTATCAAGAAAAACATTGCCAAGCGACTTTGCCCGTACGCCAAATCGACGAAGTGTCTTCGAAATCCGACACCGTGACGACGCATAACGCGATGAGTGATGCGGGTGCAAGGAAGCATCTACTGCCTGCACTGGGATTGGTTGTTTCCGCTGCATTCGGCCTGGGTGGCTGCGCTACGCTCCCGAATGGAGATAGTAATCAGGCGAGCAATGGCCTAGGCTGGCTTAATGCCTCGCCCCAAAGCGAAGATGAAAATTACAGCTTCAAGAACAGTACATTGAGTCCGAAGCTCCCTTCGGAACCGATCAAGGCCATCGATGACCCAAACGGTGTTAGAACCGCTGCGACAGAGGCTATCCTGCAGGCAATCAGCCAGCTCGGCACAGCCTATCAATGGGGCGGAAAATCGAAGAAACAAGGATTTGACTGTAGCGGGCTGACCAGTTTCGTTTACAAGAAGGCGGACATCGAACTGCCGCGCACCGCACGCGACCAGTACGCATTCACTCAACGCATTGCACGTTCGCAGCTGAAGCCTGGTGACCTGCTGTTCTTCAAGATCCGCAGTCGCAAGATTGATCATGTCGGGATTTATATTGGTGATAATCGGTTCATCCATGCCCCCAGAAAGGGGGAGCAAGTTACCTTTGCACAGCTGAACACCGACTATTGGCGTAAACATTTTGCCGGAGCTGGACGCGTTCCGGGTGCGCGACAACTCGATATGACCGAGCTCGATTCGTTGGCCGCCCAGTAAGGCCTTTCACGAGAGCTCTCCGTTCACTTGCAGAGCCGAGCCGTATCGATTTGTCGCGAACTCACTTTCCGCCGCTGATCACCCAACCGGTAATACCGGTAAATGCCATCAGAAAACCGAGCGGGGCCAGCATCAACAGATCCAGAAAGATAGAGTGGCTGCCATTCTTCATCAGAAACATGGCTCCAAAACCGCCAATCACGCCGATTGCGGTCATGAGCGCTCCCAACACAATCAGCACTTTGGAAAACTGCCCAATACCTGATTTGGTATATTTAGGTTCGTAACGATAGGGGTCTTGCACCCCCGGCTCGAACTCTTCTTTTGTATCGTGTTGTGGATTCATGACCGTTTTCCTACTCAAAATCAAATGAGGGCGTATTTGGGGCAGTTCTACTGCTGGTTTCGTTCACGATACCACGATGTAGCGGCCCATTCTGATAGAATCTTTTCATCATCCCGTAAGATTATAGGAGCTCCGTCGTGTTGGAATTTTCAGTCAAAAGTGGCGCCCCGGAAAAACAACGATCCTCTTGCCTGATTGTCGGCGTATTTGAAGCCCGAAAATTATCTGATGCGGCAGAGACTATCGACAAGGCCAGCGACGGTCATCTCAGTGCCATCACCCGCCGAGGAGATATGGAAGGTGAACTGGGCGACACGCTACTGATCCATGGGGTACCAAATATTCAGGCCGAACGCGTCTTGTTGGTTGGGCTGGGCAAAGAGCGCGAATTCGATCTGAATGCCTTGAACAAGGCTACGACAGCCGCCGTCAAAGCACTGCACTACCGTGGCACAACCGAATGCGTCAGCCACCTGACTGATATCGACATCAAAGGCGTCGAATTCGAACAGATTCTCCGTCAAAGTGTACTGGCCATTGATGCTGCCGTTTACCGCTTCGATCAGTTCAAGTCGACCCCGGAACCGGGACCAAGACGCCCTCTACGCAAGGTTACCTTTATTACGCCAAGTCGTCGCGGCCTGCTTGAAGCGGAAAACCATGTACGCGAGGCCATGGCAATCAGTTCGGGCATTCATCTCACCAAGAATCTGGCAAACCTCCCGCCGAATCTCTGTACACCAGCTGTACTCGCCGATCAGGCCCGCAAGTTGGTGGAAACCCATCCGCATCTCGCAGTCGAGGTGCTGGATCAATCCCGCATGGAAGCGTTGGGAATGAACGCCCTGCTTGCTGTCGCCAAGGGAAGTGTCGAGCCACCGAAATTCATTATCATGGAACACATGGGTGGTCGCGATGAGGAAGAGCCCATTGTGCTGGTCGGCAAAGGAGTGACGTTCGACACCGGCGGCATCTCGCTCAAGCCCGGTCTCGACATGGATCAGATGAAATACGACATGGCGGGTGCTGCTGCTGTCATCGGCCTGATCTCGATCGTGGCGGAATTGAAGCTCCCGATCAATGTCGTGGGTTTGGTTCCCACGGTTGAAAATATGCCCGACGGCAACGCATTGAAACCGGGCGACATCATCAAGAGCATGTCCGGCCAGACAATCGAAGTGCTGAATACCGATGCCGAGGGTCGATTGATTCTTTGCGATGCACTCACCTATGCCAAACGCTTCAAACCTGATGTCGTCATCGATATGGCGACACTGACCGGTGCCTGCGTGATCGCATTGGGCCGCGTGCCAAGCGGTTTGTTCAGCAACACCCGAGCCCTGGCCCAGGAAATCACCAAGGCAGGGGAAATCAGCAATGACCGGGTGTGGGAACTGCCTTTATGGGATGACTATCAACCGCAGCTCAAGAGCAACTTTGCCGATATGGCGAATATCGGTGGTCGCGAAGGCGGCGCACTCACTGCCGCTGCCTTCCTCTCCCGCTTTACCAAAGACTACCGCTGGGCGCACCTCGACATCGCCGGTACAGCGTGGGTAACAGGGGATAACAAGGGCGCCACTGGCAGGCCGGTGGCTCTGCTAAGCGAATTTCTGCTCAAGCGAGCCAGAGCCAACTCTGGCAATTAAGGCGCCAAGAACCAAATATGTTCGGTCTCGGTCGGTGGCGTCCGGCTAACGTGCAGACGCCGCCTAAGGTGGTGATAACCCACGAGCGCCTAGCTGAGACAGGTATGGAGTTCAAGCTTACGCGCAAGGCGATCAAAGGCGTGTACCTGCGAATCGGACGCGC
This sequence comes from uncultured Halothiobacillus sp., assembly GCA_964655215.1. Taxonomy (GTDB): domain Bacteria; phylum Pseudomonadota; class Gammaproteobacteria; order Halothiobacillales; family Halothiobacillaceae; genus Halothiobacillus. The sequence continues at coordinate 100,772 of CAZZMW010000007.1, read as the reverse complement.
AGATGCACAACTACAGGTTAGTGCGCCCCACCATATCTCCTTACCTCTGATCCACCGGATTCTGTTGGAAAAGCAGGACTGGATTCTCCAAAAACAAGCCCAGATCAAATCGCAAAGAACCCTTCAAAACCGTTCTGATAAGATCTCTGACGGTTCAACCATCCTCCTGTTCGATCAGGATCACCTCATCAGTGTGCACCCTAATTCCAAACGGGATCTGACTCTGATCGACAATGGAACAATACGGGTCTTTACGCGTGCAAGCGCCCTTGGCTCCACCCAACTGCAAGAAGCGATCACTCAACAGTTAAGGGTTACGCTACAGGATTATCTCACTACGCGTCTGCCGCATTGGTGCGAAAAAATCGGTGTCGGGATCAACTTCATCGGGATCAAACGAATGAAGACTCGCTGGGGCAGCTGCAATATTCGCGACAGGCGAATCTGGTTGAATCTCGAACTCATCCATATGCCCGCAGGCTGTATCGATATGGTCCTTGTGCACGAACTCGTTCATCTCCACGAACGACACCACAACGCCCGGTTTTACGCACTCATGGACCAATTCATGCCGGATTGGCAAAGATGGCATACCCATTTGAAACTTAAAGGTATATCCGACGCATAAAGCGGGATCTTGTGGTAACAGTTGGTAACAGTTAGGCAATAGCCTCGCAATGACTTGGCGGCACACTGACCACCATATTCCATCAACCACGGAGAAACATTATGCGTACGGTCAAAACCACTTTACTCGGCAGTGTTCTGATTGGCATCGCCGCACTCTCATCCCAGACATGGGCCTATGACCTGACTGCTCCTCAGTCCACCGTACGTTCCATGAACCAGGAACAGATTCAGTCGCAGCAGCGCCAGGCTCCAACCGCTGCCGATTTCGAGCGTCTGAACAACCGGAATAGAAACGAATCCAAAATCATGAACAGACAGTCTCAAGGCATGGGCACTGGAATTCAGCACCAGTACGAGCAACAGTATCGCTATGGAAGCGGCGGCATGAGTCGTGGTGGCAGTGCGGGTCATGGCGGCCAGGGTGGTCGAGGTCGTTGATCTGAGCGAATTCCGCCCACGTTCAAACCCTGTGAACCGACGGGCAGCGTGACAGTCACAATAGACTCTCAGGGTAAATCTGCTGTGGTAACCTCTACCGTGCGCTGAAATTATTCCTGTCGCAGGATGTTATAGGAGTGTCACCGCCCCAGAAGACTGTGCAATTCAATCCACGGAGGGTATGGGACTTACTTCAACTTTGAGTGTTGCCGAATCTTTGAAGCATGTAGTGGTCGAATGAGGCAGCCTGAAATTGGTCAGAACGGGGTGCGAGGTGGCAAGAAGCAATTGAAGATGTCTGACAGCACCATCCAACATCTACTTGAGCAAATCCCCGCCACTCATCCCTACGCCGGCCGACGGCTGAACTCGATGCATATGGTAGGTGGTGGCTGTATTCATCGCGCAGTGTGTCTGGATACAGACCTGGGGCGTTTATTCCTCAAGATAAATACACTCGAGTTCGCGGCCAATTTCTCTGCCGAAGCGGATGGACTCAACTTGCTGGCACCCCATATTCGCGTCCCGAATAACGCATTAACTGGCGTAATCGATCAACAGGCATTCTTGCTGATGGAATGGCTGGATATCTCGTCAAATGCAATCGGAAGCCGAGCAGACGATGCCTTGGGCGAGCAGATCGCCACACTGCACAGACAAGGCGCACATGCCTTCGGACTGGATCAGGACAACTTCATCGGCGCCTTGCCCCAGCGCAACGGCTGGGAAAGGAATTGGCCGGATTTCTTTGCGAACCGCAGACTGAAACCGCAACTCGACTGGACTGAATCTCGAGATTTCCCGGCCACAACACGAGATGCGGGTTACCGGTTGATGGACGAACTAAGCCTGTTTTTCATCGACTACGCCCCCAACCCATCGCTCATTCATGGTGACTTATGGGGCGGAAACCACGGATTTCTTCACGATGGCACCCCGGTATTGTTTGATCCCGCCGTTTACTACGCCGATCGCGAAGCCGAAATTGCCATGACGGAACTGTTCGGTGGTTTTTCACACCGAGCACGCCAAGCCTACGAGTCGGTCTGGCCGCTGGATGCTGGTTACGCACAACGTAGAAACCTGTATAACCTGTATCACATACTCAACCATTACAACCTGTTTGGCGGCGGTTACGGGCAACAGGCTGACCGGCTGATTCGACGACTTTTGGCAGAAGTGAGCTAGTACATGAATTCAGACGCGTATCAGAACCAATCGCCGGGCAGGAGTCCCATGATACGACGTTCAAGGACACAGCCAAGGTGAGCGCCTGAACATGGCATTAATGCAGCACTGCGAAAGCACTCAACCTCCGCGGATTATCGGAGTCATCCTCGCGGGCGGGCGAGGACTACGTATGGGGGGCTGCGAAAAGGCCTTGCTCCCTTTCCATGGGGAAACCCTATTGGGTCATACCATTGAACGACTTACCCCTCAGGTCGACCGACTACTCATCAACGCCAACCGAGAACTCGATACTTATCGAGCTTTCGGACTCGAGGTCATCTCCGATCAGGAACCAATGACCAATCAAGGTCCAATGGCTGGCATTGATGCGGCAATGTCATTTATCCACCGCCTGCATCCCAACTGCGATTGCTGGCTGCTCGTTGCGCCCTGCGACGGTCCTTTGCTACCGCACGATTTGGCGAAAAGACTGCTCAGAGCAGCCACCGACGCCAACTTTCCGGCCGCCGTCGCTTGGGATGGCGCACGTACCCATCCAACATTCGGCCTGTTACATACCAGTCTCCAGTCTTCACTGACCCATGCACTGGCGAACGGCAAACTCAAACTGGGACAATGGTTGCAGGATATACCGGCGGCCCGGGCCGACTTTTCAGATCAGCCGGGTGCCTTCATCAATTTCAACACGCCAGAACAACTCGCTACCGAACCACTTTCCCCTGAACTACTCAGGGCGAGCAATCTACAACAAGGTCAATGACGCCATGAGCAATTACCCGGATCGTGGTAATGAAGCCGAACCTGTACCAGTGATGGACTTTGATCGGGCCATCACGCACTTGCTTGATTTCGCCCATTTGGCTCGACAAAGTCCGGATCATGGACGTGAACAGACTCTGACTTTGGCGGAGTGTCTTGGCAAAGTATTGGCCCACCCGGTCTTCGCGCCTTGTGACGTTCCACCCTGCCCAGTAAGTGCACTGGATGGCTATGCGGTGAATACCGAGAATCTGAGCGCAGAGGGAGAAACCTGCCTCCCGATCAGTCTTCGTATTGCCGCCGGTCAAGTCTCTCCACCCCTTACAGTGGGCACCACTGCACGAATCTTTACCGGCGCTGCCCTCCCCCTCCATGCAAATGCCGTTATCGCGCAGGAAGCTAGCTACCGATCTGGTGATCGAGTCTGCTTTACACACAGACCCCTTGCCAGTGAAGACGTCAAAGCTACAGGAAGCGATCTGGAAGAAGGGCAACTGTTGCTTGATCGCGGTCGACGTCTGCAGCCCCAGGATATTGCGCTCGCAGCTTCGGCAGGCATTGATCGACTGACCGTATTCCGACCACTTAAGGTTGCGGTCCTGTGTAGTGGGGATGAGTTGGTCGATCCTGGTCAACCGTTGAGCCCGGGGTGCATATACAACGCCAACCGTTTCCTGATTCCGGCTCAGGTTGAAGCGCTTGGCATGGTAGCGATCGGTATCGACCGACTCACCGATAACTTGTCCGCGACTCAGGAAGCCCTCGTCACTGCTGCGGAAGTCGCAGATGTCATCATCACGACCGGCGGTGTATCGGTAGGCGAAGAGGATCACATCCGTGCGGCCATTCACTCGTTGGGCACGCTACATATCTGGCGTATCAACATGCGACCGGGCAAACCCTTTACCTTCGGCCAGATCGGCGTGGGCAATACCCCGGTTCTAGGGCTACCAGGCAATCCTGTTTCGGCCTTCCTCAATTTCGCGTTGCTGGCTCAGCCATTCCTGTTGAAAGCACAGGGCGTGGTCGCCCATCATCCTCTTTCGTTTCGTCTACCAGCAGGTTTTGACTGGCCGAGCCCCAAACCCCATCGAGAATTCCTCCGCGCGCGGATTGATCCAGCCGACCCACTAAGTCGCGTAACGCTCTATCCGAATCAGGGAGCCAGTGCGCTGATTTCAACCACGTGGGCCAATGGAATCGCCGTACTGCGTGAACAACAAACCATTCAGGCAGGTGACCTGATCGAGTTCATACCATTTTCGGGGATGAATTGATGCTTAGTCATTGAGACCAAAGGGTGGTTTTTTAGCCTGAGCATGTGTCTTTTATTCCTCTGGACGAATAAAATCAGCCACCCAAGAAGTGGGCGGCTGGAGTCAGTTCATGAAATCATGGATTTCTGCGTATCTGAAACTGATTGCCACCTTGGCCAATGCAATAAAAACATAAGAATGTCGGCACGTTTGAACCGGCCAACACCATCAGAGGACGATCAATGTCAGGAATTTTGGATAAACAACGCACGATTGCCGGAGCGCAATTCAACCGCTGGCTGGTTCCTCCCGCCGCCCTAGCCATTCATTTGTGCATTGGCATGGCCTACGGATTCTCCGTTTTCTGGCTACCCATGACAAAACTCGTGGGACAAAGCTCGACCGAATGCGGCAGCCATTCCTGGCTGACAAACCTCTTTTCCAGTCAATGCGATTGGACCGTACCGCAAGTCAGCATCACCTTTACTCTGTTTATCTTCATGCTGGGTGTTGCGGCCGCCTTCTGGGGAGGCTGGATGGAACGTGTGGGTCCACGCAAATCGGGTTTTATCGCGGCCATTTGCTGGGGCGGCGGCATGGCTCTGGGCGGTATCGGTGTGATGACCCACCAACTCTGGCTGGTATGGCTGGGCTGCGGCGTCCTCGGCGGGATTGGTCAGGGTCTGGGCTACATCACCCCTGTATCGACGCTCATCAAATGGTTCCCTGACCGTCGCGGCATGGCAACCGGTCTCGCCATCATGGGCTACGGTGGCGGTGCCATGATTGGTGCCCCTGTTGCCGTTGCCCTGATGAACCATTTCGGCGGCGGCGTATCGGCACAGGGTGTCGCGATCACGCTCATCACCATGGGCGCAATTTACTTCGTGATCATGACCATCGGTGCCTTCGGTTTCCGGGTTGCCCCTGCTGGCTGGCTGCCCACCGGCTTCACGCCCACGCCAACACAATCCAAGGCCATGATCACCGATGGTCATGTCCACCTTTCCAAAGCCTGGCGGACACCTCAGTTCTGGCTGATCTGGGGCGTGCTGTGTCTCAACGTGAGCGCCGGGATCGGCGTTATCGGCATGGCTTCGCCCATGCTGCAGGACATTTTCGGCCCCTTGCTGGTCGGCGTCTCCAGCGCCGATATGCTGACCACGACACAAAAGGCCGACATTGTGGCCGCCGCCGCCGGACTGGTGGGCCTGATCAGCCTATTCAATAGCGTGGGCCGATTGTTCTGGGCCTCGGTATCGGACTGGATCGGGCGCAAGAACACCTACTTCACCTTTTTCGTGCTGGGTACCGCCCTTTACCTGTTGATGCCTACACTCGGTCACATGGCCGCTGCCGGGCTCTTCGTGCTCGTGGTCTGCGTCATCCTGAGCATGTACGGCGGTGGATTCGCCACCGTACCCGCCTATCTGGCGGACATTTTCGGCACTCAGATGGTCGGCGCCATTCACGGGCGCTTACTGACCGCGTGGTCTGTAGCGGGCATTATCGGTCCGGTGCTGATTGCCAACCTGCGCCAGGCCCAGCTTGATGCCGGCGTACCCAAGAATCTGGTGTACGACAACACGCTGTACATTCTCGCCGGGCTACTGGTTTTGGGCTTCTTCCTGAACCTGATGATCAAGCCGGTCGATCCGAAACACTTCATGACACCCGATGAACTGGCCGAGGAACAGGCGCTGACCGAAAAAGCCAGCCACAAAGCAGCCGATGCCGAGTCCGCTGCACGGGGCAGTTTCGGCATGACTGGTGTGCTGGTCTGGCTTGCCGTTGGCATTCCCTTCCTGATCGGCGTCTGGATCGCCATCGGCAAGGCCACAGCACTCTTCATGCACTGATCGGCTGACAAGCCAAAGCAAAAGCCCGGCAAGGTGAACTTCGCCGGGCTTTATTATTTTTGAACGCCGCTATTTCTCGGGGGGATTACCCCTGCTCACCAAAATATGCTAATGGACCTTGGCATTGATCGGAAGCTTCTGAGATTGTCAGGAAGCAGAACGCCTCTTACAGAAGAGGTTCGATGTTCCTTGATATCTGTTCCAGCGCCTGACGAATCTGCGTGAGCGGCGAAACACCTGAATCAGGATTCAAAGGTGAAAGATGAGGCAACTCATCAGCGTGTTCATCCTTAGCAGGTGGAATCTGATCACTTTCCGTCAAATCAAGAGAATCATCGGCAGGTTCCACAACAGGAGCGATATCAGACAGCAAATCACGCTCCTGATCCAGGACTGTCTTGCCAGATGGCTGCTTGGGGACGTGGGCGAGTTGCTGACGTGCACCGGCAATGGTGAAACCCTGCTCATACAAAAGGCTACGAATGAGACGAATGAGCTCGATATCGTGCCGTTGATAGTAACGTCGATTGCCACGACGCTTGGTCGGCTTGAGCTGAGTAAACTCCTGTTCCCAATACCGCAACACGTGTGACTTGACGTCACACAGACTTCCTACTTCACCGATAGTGAAGTAACGCTTGTTGGGAATCGACGGCAGGGTCGATTCAGGATGCGACAGCGCCGTCATAGGCCTCAACCATGGCCTTCAGTTTTTGCCCGGCGCGGAAAGTCACCACGCGACGTGCAGAGACTGGAATCATTTCTCCCGTACGTGGATTGCGGCCGGGGCGTTCGTTTTTATCGCGCAACTGAAAATTACCGAAACCGGAAAGTTTGATTTCCTCGCCCGATTCGAGCGTGGCGCGGAGTTCTTCGAAGAAAATATCAACAAAATCCTTGGCTTCTCGTTTGTTCAAGCCAAGTTCGGCGTGGAGTTTTTCGACCAGATCTGCTTTGGTTAAGGCCATGAAATGCTGTCCCTTAGGTGCGCAATTGAATGTAATGTTGCGCAAGCTTTGCGCGTATGTCGCTGATTATACCGACAATTTCGTCATCCGTCAGTGTGCGCTCGGATTCCTGGAAAATTAATTTGACCGCGACACTCTCAAACCCGGGTTCAATACCGGTACCGACGTACCGATCAAAGACTCCAACCTCACGCAGACTCGCCGGACAGTCACTCCTGATCAGGGATAATAATTCCGAAATCGGCATGGTGGCTGGCTTGAGTAATGCCAGATCCCGTCTGACTTGCGGGAAACGCGAGCGCGGCTTATTCATCGGCAAATGCCGGTTTTGCAAGGAGTGAAGATCGAGTTCCAATACAAAAACCGATCCACTCACGTCCATTTTTACTGCTACGTCGGGATGAATGGCGCCCAACCATCCGCAAGGACGACCGTGAATCAGGATTTCTGCACTTTGTCCAGGATGCAATGCCGGGTGAGCAGCGGCCTGGAAGCTGACATTGATCGCATGATCCGATGTGGGGTCAAGACTGAAACCAAGGTGCAGCAGGAGTGCCTCGCAATCGCCCTTGAGATCGAAGAAGTCTACTTGAGCACTTTTTTCGCCCCATTGCTCCGGCCAACGACCGCCAACAATCACTGCGGCAAGTTGATCAATTTCCTGAACATCATCAAGCGAACCCTTAAAGCTTCTGCCCAACTCGAACAAACGGACACGCGACTGCTGACGATTCTGATTGAAGGCCACGGCCTGCAACAATCCCGGCCACAGGCTTTGACGCATGACGGCCATTTCACTGGAAATCGGGTTCGCGAGTGCAATACTTGGAGCAGAGGTGAAGAGTTCTGCGATGACGGGATCAATGAAACTGTACGAAATCGCTTCAAAGTAACCACGGCTCGCCATGAAATCAGCAGCTTTAGCAAAGCTGTTTTCGGTTTCCGGTCGGACACCAATCGTCAAAGGCGAACGCCCCATTGGGGCACGGAACGCATCAAAACCGAGCAATCGCGCCAATTCCTCAAGCAGATCCTCAGGAATCACCATATCGAAACGATGACTTGGAGGCGTAACTGTCAATACAGTTTCAGACTGGGATTCAACGATGCATCCCAAACGCACGAGAAATGTCTTGGCCTGCTCTGACGTAATGGCGAGCCCCAAACGACGCTCTGCCCAGCTCATGTCCAACTGGATATCAGCAGGAACGTGCGGCGCCTTGGCTCCCTGAGCCGCACTGGCGTTACCCACCTGGCCACCGCTTATTTGTTGAATCAGCGTGGCGGCACGCGATAAGGCACGTGCGGGCAACAACGGATCAACGCCCCGCTCGAACCGGAATGCGGCATCAGTAGCTAGCCCCAGACGCCGTGCACGGCCAGCAATCGCCTCAGGCGTAAAGTGAGCCGACTCGAGAACGATGTTTACCGTCCCAGCAGACACGGCAGACTCCAGACCACCGATGATTCCCGCCAGCGCGACGGGACCTGCCTCATCGGCGATCACGAGGCAATCGGCATCCAATGCCAGCTTTTGCTGATTGAGCGCATCCATGGATTCGCCCGGACGCGCATGACGTACCGTCAAGCCACCCTGCAGTTTTTGCTGATCGAAAGCGTGCAAGGGTTGCCCCAACTCGAGCATGACGTAGTTGCAGACGTCCACGATCGGCTCGATAACCTTGATCCCGGCACGACGAAGACGTTCAGACATCCACATTGGCGTTTTACGCCCCACAGACACGCCTGAGACAACTTGGGTCAAATAAACCGGGCAATCATCGGGAGCGTCGATTTGAGCGGCTTGAACGGCATCCGACGTAATCCGAGCAACTGACGATTGATCACCCGGCGTAATATCCAGATCGAACAATGCCGAACAATCCCGTGCAATACCAAGAATCGAAAGCGCATCGCCGCGGTTAGGCGTAATCCCCAACTCAATGATGGAATCATCCAGATTCAGCCAGTCACGAATGGACTGACCCAATGGCGCGTCCGAAGGCAATTCCCACAACCCGTCGACCACGCTGGGCATACCCAACTCACTCGCGCCACACAGCATTCCTTCAGAGGGCACACCACGCAATTTTGCGGATTTGATGACCAATCCGTCTGGCAGTTGGGCACCCAGGGTCGCCAATGGCACACGCATGCCCACGCGCACATTTGAAGCGCCACAAACAACCTGGTATTGATTGGTGCCATCGGTAACACGGGTGATTTTGAGCTTGTCCGCATCCGGGTGCGGCTCAACGGAGAGCACATCGGCAACAACAACGCCGCTAAACAATTCTGCTGCCGGTTCAATGGCATCGACCTCAAGCCCAGCCATCGTCAAACGATGGGCCAAGGTAGCCGTATCAACCGGCGGATTAATCCATTCGCGCAACCAAGATTCAGAAAATCGCATAAGAAGCTCGTGTATTTAAGCTGAAAGAAAGACCGGACATATCACACGAATTGTTCGAGGAAGCGCAGGTCATTATCAAAGAAGGCACGCAGGTCATCGACACCGTAACGCAGCATCGCCAGACGTTCCACGCCCATGCCAATGGCGAATCCACTGACCTTGGCCGGATCATGTCCAACGGCACGCAGGACATTGGGATGAACCATACCGCTCCCAAGGACTTCGATCCAACCTGTTTTCTTGCAGACTCGGCAACCCTTGCCGCGGCAATGTACACACTGGATGTCTACTTCGGCTGATGGCTCAGTAAACGGGAAAAACGAGGGACGCAGCCGAATCGGCAAGTCATCCTGCTCAAACAATGCCCCCAGGAACTGTTCCAGTGTGGCACGCAAATCCGTGAACTTGACGTCTTCATCCAGATGCAGCACTTCAATTTGGTGAAACATTGGCGAATGAGTCATGTCCGAGTCACACCGGTAAACCCGTCCCGGCGCCAAAATTTTGAGCGGTGGGGTCTGTGATTGCATCGTGCGGATCTGAACGGGGGAAGTATGGGTACGCAACAGACGTTCTGCATCGAAGTAGAATGTATCGTGCATGGCGCGAGCCGGATGCGTCAGTGGGATATTCAGCGCCGTGAAATTATGCCAATCATCTTCGATCTCCGGCCCTTGCGCCACGGAGTAACCCATTGAGCCGAAGATGGCCTCGACGCGCCGAATCATTCGCGTCACCGGATGGATACCACCCTGCGACTGCCCCCTGCCCGGCAGAGTCACATCAATGCGTTCTGCCTCAAGCTTCTGAGCAAGAGCGGCTTGCTCAAGATCATTCCGCCGAATATTAAGAGCTGAAATGATGGCTTCCTTAAGCACATTGATTTCCGCACCCCGTGCTCGGCGGGCTTCAGGATCCAGTGAGCCCAGTTCTTTCATGAACTGGGTCACTACGCCCTTCTTACCCGTATAGGCAACGCGAACCTCTTCGAGCGCGGCGACATCCATCGCCTGCTCGATCGAATGCATCGCTTCTGCCTGAATGTCAGCCCATTGATTACTCACGCATCTGCTCCCAATAACACCCTGATGACCGAATCTGATTTCTCGGTCGGTTGGATTAATCGATGAAGTCAACCCATATAGCGGGATCATAACCACAAACAATTGACATCATGGATTAATCCGTCGGCACGTCATTCATGGAATGACCCACCAACGAAAAGGCGCTCTTGCGAGCGCCCGATTGTATCCGATTACATCACTTCAATGATGCAGATCAAAGACCCAAAGCCGCCTTCGCTTGTGCTGCGATTGCAGCAAATGCAGGCTTGTCGAATACGGCAAGATCAGCCAGAACCTTACGGTCGATTTCGATATTGGCCTTGTGAATGCCATCCATCAAGCGGCTGTAGGACAACTCGTTGTTACGAGCCTCAGCATTGATACGGGTAATCCACAATGCACGGAAAACGCGCTTCTTGGCCCGACGGTCACGGTATGCATATTGGCCGGCTTTAACAACGGCTTGATGGGCAACCCGGAACGTACGCGAACGGGCACCATAGTAACCTTTCGCTTTATCGAGGACTTTCTTGTGTTTTGCGCGGGCGTTAACGCCACGTTTTACTCTAGCCATGGTTCAGTGCTCCTTACGCGTACGGCAACATGATGTGAATTGACGGAACATCGCGCTCGTGAACGAACGCAGGCGAACCCAATTGACGCTTACGCTTGGATGACTTCTTGGTCAGAATATGTCGCATGTGCGACTGCTTACGCTTGACGCCGCCAGCGGTAATTTTGAACCGCTTTGCTGCACCGCGATTGGATTTAATCTTCGGCATATCGACTCCAGTTTCACTGTTTATGTTTATGACACCCAATACGTCGGAGTTAAATAACGCATTGAGGCTAAATTTCCCCAAAACCTCAAGCCAGTGAAAACTGACTCAAGTCAATGTGCACGCGATGCACACACGGGGGAATTCTTTTATCTTGGTCGCCGCCAGCCCCAATTCATTAAAAAAGAGGGAGTCAGCAACCACGATCAAAGTGGCGCGAGATACTACAAAAAAATTGGGGAACAAGCAAGAATAATTGACTATCCGATCAGGCCCTACCAGCGTCACGGCGAGCCTTCAGGGGTAATAACCGAGTATTAACCCGTTTTCTTGGGAGACAGCACCATTGTGACTTGACGGCCTTCCATCTTGGGTCGCTGCTCAACTACCGCCAGCTCGATCAAATCCTGCTCGATACGATCAAGCAAAACACCGGCAATCTCCTTGTGCGCCATTTCGCGCCCACGAAACCGCAGCGTAATCTTGACCTTATCGCCCTCCTCCAGAAATCGCAGGATGCTGCGCATCTTGACCTGGTAGTCATGGTCCTCCGTTCCTGGGCGGAACTTGATTTCCTTGACTTCGATCTGCTTCTGCTTCTTGCGCGCCTCAGCCAGTTTCTTGCTTTGCTGAAACTTGAACTTGCCGTAGTCCATGATCTTACAGACAGGCGGATTGGCATTGGCAGCCACCTCGACAAGATCAAGTTCTACTTCAGCCGCACGATCCAGTGCATCGCGGGTCCGGACGATACCGGCCTGCTCACCATTCTCATCGACTAATCGAACTTCACGCGCTGTGATTTCGTTATTGATACGCGGCTCGTCTGGATCACGGTTGGCCGGCGGGGTTTGTCCACGGAGTTGAGCTATCTTCTTATCCTCTTGCATTTAAAACAGATGGGGGCGAAACATTTTGCACCGCATCACTTAACCATAGGACATGCCTTGGTTTTCAGGTGGAATATGTTAATACGCATTGCAGCGTAATGAAACCTTCACCATATCACCAGAACAAAAATCGCAACAAAACGATCAAAACCGACCCTTGTTGCAATTCTGATTCAAGGAATTATCACATCGCGCCAGGTGCGCGGGATTCCAATTGCAATTTTTCCAGCAGATCGGTCACCGTCATGACGCCCAAGTCGGCACCCTCCCTCGTACGAACGGCGATGGATTCTGTCTCCATTTCCCGATCGCCTGCCACGAGGAGATAAGGCACGCGCTCCAAGGTGTGCTCGCGAATCTTGAAACCAACCTTTTCATTACGAAGATCGTCAATTACACGCAACCCGGCTCCCTTGAGTCTGGCTGCGAGTTGCTGCACATAATCCGAATGCTTATCGGTGATCCCCATGACCACCACCTGAATGGGCGCCAACCAGAAGGGCAGCAAACCGGCATGATGCTCGATCAGAATCCCGATGAAGCGTTCCATGGATCCAACAATCGCACGGTGCAGCATTACAGGATGACGACGATCGCTGTGCTCGTCGACGTAGGTCGCCCCCAGACGCTCTGGCATCATGAAATCAACCTGAATCGTACCCAACTGCCAGGTACGTCCGATGGCATCTTTCAGGTGGTACTCAATCTTCGGACCATAGAAGGCGCCCTCTCCCGGCAATTCGGTCCATTCCACACCGGCTGCACTCAAGGCACCACGCAATGCAGCTTCAGCCTCATCCCACACGGCATCCGAGCCGAGACGCTTGTCCGGACGCAAGGCGATTTTCACCTGGATATCGGTAAAACCAAATGTCTCATACACAGACAGCGCCTGCTCGTGGAAGGCCTTGACCTCTGACTCAATCTGGCTCTCCATGCAGAAGATATGACCATCATCCTGCGTAAATCCGCGTACCCGCAAAATACCGTGCAAAGCACCAGAGGGTTCATTGCGATGACATGAGCCAAATTCACCGTAGCGGATCGGCAAATCGCGATAACTGTGCAAGCCGTGATTGAACACTTGCACATGGCCTGGGCAATTCATCGGCTTGACGGCAAACGTGCGTTTCTCCGATTCAGTGAAAAACATGTTTTCCTGATAGTTGTCCCAATGACCCGACTTTTTCCACAACGACACGTCCAGAATTTGCGGGCAGCGAATTTCGTCATAGCCGGATGATCGATAAATGCCACGCATATGCTGCTCGATCACCTGCCACAAGGCCCAGCCCTTGGGATGCCAGAACACCAGCCCCGGCGCCTCTTCCTGGAAGTGAAACAGATTCTGCTGTTTGCCGATGCGACGGTGATCGCGCTTTTCGGCCTCGGCGAGCTGGTTCAGATAAACCTTCAAATCTTTATCGTTAGCGAATGCAGTGCCGTAAATTCGAGTCAGCATGGGGTTCTTGGCGTCGCCTCGCCAATAGGCGCCCGCAACCTTCATCAGCTTGAACACTTTGAGGCGGTTCGTATTCGGCACATGGGGGCCGCGGCAAAAGTCGGTGAAATCACCCTGAGTGTACAAAGTGAGCTCTTCCGCAGCCGGAATACTCTCGATGATCTCAACCTTGAATTCTTCGCCCAATTGATCGAAAAACTTGATCGCTTCCGCGCGATCAACGACACGACGCGTCAACTCGTTGCCCTGCGTCGCCAACTCGTGCATCCGCGCTTCAATCGCCGCCAAATCGTCGTCATTGAAGGGGCGCTCGAAATAAAAATCGTAGTAGAACCCATTGTCGATCACCGGACCGATCGTTACCTGAGCGCTGGGATATATTTGCTTGACCGCTTGCGCCATCAAGTGTGCCGTTGAATGGCGGATGACTTCAAGACCTTCTGGATCCTTTGCGGTCACAATGGCGATTCGCGCATCACGATCGACCACGCGGGACAAATCGACGAGCTTGTCGTCAATCTTGCCTGCAATGGCGGCTTTCGCTAATCCAGAGCCGATATCGGCCGCAATCTCACCAACGGTGACGGGGTGATCAAATGTGCGCTGTGAAGCATCGGGCAGGGTAATCGTCAACATGACGCTCTCCTTTGGCAGTGGCGGCTCCTACAACAAACCGCATGTTTCAGGGGCGATACGGGGTGGGGTGTCGGTAAACCGGCAACGTGTTCCGAATCAGGGAAATCGCAAATCAACCAGATTCCGGTGCTCGACCACAAAACGAGCCTTCCGATAACCATCGATTTACAACCAGCCCGGCATCATAAAACAATCAAATCACACTTCAAAGACAATCCACGGCGCATTGGCCTTAAAAGCCTGAATTAGCGGGATTAGATTGATTGCGGCGCATGGACATTCGGGTTATGGTTCTCAAACGAGAACTCATACTTACAAACAACTATTAAATTAGAACCATCATGACGAACGAAGCCACCGCTATCCCCCTAATCGATAACAGCAATCAATCGCCAGATAAGGCGGCGGTAGCTGAGTTTCTGCAACAGAACCCCGAGTTCATTGTCGAGCACTGTCAAACGCAATTGCAATCCGTGCTTGAGCAGGTGCTTGAATCCTCTCCCACACTGCTGACAGAAATCGAACTGCCTTCACCGCCCGATGGTGTTGCCTCGTTGCCACATATTCAATTGCGTATCCAGAGGGAGCGGATTGCCCGGCTGACACGCCAGATCAATCTGCTGCGCGCCACAGCAGAAGATAATGCGCGTCTCGATCAGGTTTTGCATGACTTCGCGTCAGATCTTCTCCGTACACCGCAACACGATTCAGAACAGTTGAGTGCCCTGATCCACCGACACTTCACTGTGGATGCCGTTGAGCTGTTACGTTATGCCGATATCACACCACAAGCCAAACAGACACTCCGAGGATGGCTGGATAGTCGCACACCACTTTGCGGACGCCTCAATGAAGCCCAGCGCCAGTTGGTATTCAACACGCACTTCCCGGATACCGGCTCCGCAGCCTTGATTGCCGTAGGAAATAATCCGGCAGAACCCGACTGGATATTGGCGCTTGGTCGCCACGCTCCAGATGGCTTCAACCCCACGCAAGGCACTCTGTTCTTGAGCCAGATCGGCGACTTGGCGACAGCCTTTCTTTGTCCCCCAACCAACGATTGATGGCGGAACCCTCCTCCCTCCCATCCCAAACAGCCTTGCTTGCCGCCTTCGAGCGTGCAAGGGCATGGCTAACCGAAAGCGCCACGCTCGCCCCAAAAACTCAGGTCGCCTATCTCGGCGACTGGCAACAACTGCAGTCCTATCTCAGCGATCAGGACGTTATCAGGCCAGATCAGATAGATGATCGTCGCCTGCGGGGCTATCTCGCTCATTGCAGGGAATCCGGCATGGACAACCGCAGCATCGCGCGTAAATCCTCGGCTACACGCTGGTTGCTCAGATGCTGGCAAAAAATCCACATTGCCTGCCCCGCCAGTCCTGATGCACTCAAATCACCCAAAGCGGCAAAAAAATTACCGGATGCGCCCGCAATCGAAACACTGAACCAGCTTCTGGATCAGCCGATGGCTGAGGATGATCTGATCATTCGCGACCGCTGCATGTTCGAACTGACCTATAGCAGCGGACTCCGTGTTGCCGAACTGGTACGGCTCGACGTTCACGATATCGATCAGTCTGAAGGTATTGCCCGTGTTACGGGCAAGCGCGAAAAAACTCGACTGGTTCCCGTGGGTGGCAAAGCGCTCGACCGTGTGGCTCGATGGCTTCCCATCAGAAAAACCCTATTAAAGGACGCGACAGAACCTGCTCTGTTCGTCAATCGTCACGGCCAACGCCTGACGACCCGCTCCGTACAGATGCGCCTCAATCACCTAGCCCAACAAACCCATTTGGGTCAGGCTCTGCATCCACACCAGTTGCGACACGCCTTCGCCACGCACGTACTGGAATCATCAGGTGATTTGCGTGCTGTACAGGAAATGCTCGGACACGAAAGCTTATCCACGACACAAATCTATACCCATCTGGATTTTCAACGACTTGCCAAGGTATATGAGGCCACCCACCCTCGAGCGCAAAGAAAAAGCACGGTCATTTCGGAAAAAAGTGAGTGGAAAATCGAAATTCCCGATTGATATTTTCCGTTCTTGACCCAAATTAATGTGACTACTGATTCATTCAGGCAATGCACCACTCACGAACTCAAGGTTCAAACCCATGGAAAACTTTCACGGCACCACCATTTTATGTGTGCGTAAAAATGGCCAGACCGTCATCGGCGGCGATGGACAAGTCACACTGGGAAACACGGTAGTCAAAGGTAATGCCCGCAAGGTACGACGACTCTATAACGGAGACGTACTGGCCGGATTCGCCGGGGCGACAGCTGATGCGTTCACCCTGTTCGAGAAATTTGAAGCGAAACTGGAAAAATTCGGCGGGAATCTATTACGGTCAGCTGTCGAGCTTGCCAAGGAGTGGCGTACCGATCGTGCCATGCGCCGACTCGAAGCCATGCTTGTCGTCGCCGATCGAGGCCACATGCTGACCATCAGTGGCAATGGCGACGTGATCGAACCCGAAACCGACCTGATCGCCATCGGCTCTGGTGGCGCGTTCGCACAAGCAGCCGCAACTGCACTGATGCAGCATTCCGGGCTAGAAGCCCGCGCAATAGCCGAAGCCGCACTCAACATTGCCGGCGACATCTGCATCTACACCAACCACAACCTCACGATTGAAGTACTCGACGCATGAACCTCACGCCGCAACAAATCGTTAATGAATTAGACAAACACATCGTCGGTCAAGCCGCAGCAAAGCGAGCCGTCGCTATCGCTTTGCGTAACCGCTGGCGGCGCCAACAGGTGGCCGAGCCACTGCGCGGCGAGATCACACCGAAGAATATCCTCATGATCGGACCCACCGGCGTGGGTAAAACCGAGATCGCACGACGGCTGGCCAAATTGGCCGATGCGCCCTTCCTGAAGGTTGAAGCCACGAAATTCACTGAGGTGGGGTATGTCGGTCGTGATGTCGAATCGATCATCCGCGACCTCGCTGATATCGGTCTTAAAATGCAACGTCAGATCGCCATAACCGAAGTGCGGGACAAGGCACAGGTTGCGGGTGAAAATCGAGTGCTGGACGCCCTACTCCCCGCCCCGCGCGATGAGGGCTGGAACAGTACGGGTGACTCCCATCGTGATGAAGCCTATCGCAACACACGAGAGAAATTCCGCCAGAAGCTGCGCGACGGTGAACTGGATGACAAAGAGGTCGAAATCGAACTGCGTCAACCCGCAGGCAACATCGATATTCTTTCCCCTCCGGGCATGGAAGAGATGGCAAGCCAGATTCGCGGCATGTTCCAGAACGTGAATCAGGGGAAAACTCAAAGTCGTCGTATACCCGTATCCGAGGCGCTCAAACTATTGACGGAGGAAGAAGCTGGCAACCTCGTCAACGAAGAAGAAGTGCGCACGCAGGCTCTGGAACTTGTCGAACAACATGGCATCGTGTTCATCGACGAAATCGACAAGGTGGCCAAACGCGGTGAATACGGCGGCGGTGAAGTCTCACGTGAAGGTGTACAACGTGACTTGCTGCCCATCATCGAAGGTTCGACCGTCAACACCAAACTCGGCATGGTCAAGACCGACCATATACTCTTTATCGCTTCCGGCGCATTCCACCTGAGCAAGCCGTCGGACCTCATCCCAGAATTGCAGGGTCGCCTGCCGATTCGGGTTGAGCTTGAAGCATTATCGGCAAAAGACTTCGTGCGGATTCTCACCGAACCGGATGCGGCGCTGATTCGCCAACACACAGCCTTGCTGGCATCCGAACAATTCAACGTGAAGTTCAGTGATAAAGCCATCAATCGGATCGCCGAAATCGCCTACGAAGTGAATCGCCGCACCGAGAATATCGGTGCCCGCCGTCTGCATACTGTGATGGAACACCTTCTCGAAGCACTGAGCTTCGAGGCGGATGCACGGAGTGGTGAGACGATGAATATCGATGCCGATTTTGTCGATCAACGTCTGGGCGCCTTGGCCGAGGACGAAGACCTCAGTCGCTTCATTCTCTAAGCATCGAGTGAGACCATGCCCCAACCCCATTCCAACACGCGCCTCACCGATCTTAAATGGCACAAACGCCAACAGACCATCAGTCTATATTTCGCAGATGGAACCGAAGGTACGCTCTCCGCAGAATTCCTGCGGATATTCAGCCCTTCGGCCGAAGTGCGCGGGCATGGCGGCGGCGAGCCCATGCTGGTGATCGGCAAGGAACAGGTCAAGATAACAGCCATCGAACCGGTGGGACGATATGCCGTCAAACTGGTATTCGATGATGGCCATGACAGCGGCCTGTACGACTGGAATACGCTGCATGATTTCTGCCTGAACAAGGACGCCATGTGGCAACGTTATGTCGAGCGCCTGGAAGCCGTGGGTCTTTCACGAGCTCCGGCCGAAGCACCAAAAAATCTGTTGATCAAGGACCTTTTGGCCGATAATCAGGGGAATTGACCGTTTACATTATTTCTGGAGCCCACCATGAGTGAACAGACCCACTTTGGCTATCGTCAGGTGCCGGTCGAAGAAAAGGCCAAACTTGTTGGCCGTGTCTTCGATTCCGTGGCCAATCGCTACGATGTCATGAACGATGCCATGTCGCTGGGTATTCACCGACTCTGGAAGCGGGTGGCATTGGAGCATACCGGACTGCGAGCGGGCATGCGTGCGCTGGATCTAGCTTCAGGCACGGGCGATCTCGCCTTGAAAATGGCCGGTCTGGTCGGCGAAAAAGGGTTAGTTATTCTCTCCGACATCAACCAAAGCATGTTGAGTGAGGGGCGAGCCAAACTCGACAATGCCGGTGTTGTCGGCAATGTGGATTATTGCTTGGCCAATGCCCAATATCTTCCCTTCCCAAGCAATCATTTCGATTGCGTGACAATCGGCTTCGGACTGCGCAACGTCACGGATAAGGGCATGGCGCTCCGCGAAATGGCACGGGTGATCAAGCCGGGCGGACGGGTGGTCGTACTTGAGTTTTCCAAACCCATTTCACCTCTAATCAGTAAAGCCTACGATCTCTACTCATTCACCGCCCTGCCCACGCTCGGAAGGATTCTGGCCAAAGATGCGGATAGTTACCGCTATCTCGCCGAATCCATTCGTATGCATCCCGATCAGGAGGCACTCAAAGCCTTGATGATCGAATCGGGTTTTGACCACGTTGATGTGCACAATCTGACACTGGGTGTGGTTGCACTGCACATCGGATACAAATACTGACGATGTCAGCCACAAGTAAAGCAGTACAACGTATCCGGTCAATGATGGCATCGGGCATTTTGTGACACCAGCAGAACCGACACGAACACCGCCAAGGCAACCTTGGTGGCTACGGATTCTGGGTGTATCCACACTTGTTGGAGCGCCTCTTATCTGGTGGCTGAGTGCTTACCCCCCTTCCCCCTTTGGCACAACAGCCATGGACGCCCGCATCAGCCACTCATACGAGCAGACCCCCCAACTTGACCAGGTGCGTAGCCGGGGTTTTCTGCGCGTCGCCACCCTGATCAACCCTACCATTTATGTGCCAGACAAGAATCAGCCCCAAGGACTGGAATATGATCTTGTTACCCGTTTTGCGGCCAGTCTGGGTTTGGGTGTTCGAATTATCGTCGCCAAGAACATCGATAATGCCTACAAACTCGTAGCCGAAGACAAAGTTGATTTCGCGGCAGCAGGGCTTGTTGTCAATCTGTCCAGAGAAGCAAAATTCCGCTACGGCCCGAGTTATTTATCCGTGAGACGACAACTGATCTATCGTCAAGGCGTGGATAAACCGAAAAGTCTTCAGGATATCGGCAACGCCACCCTTGCTGTGGAACAAGGCTCCAGCAATCAGCACTGGCTTGATGAGCATAACAAGGATGGGGTGCTCAATATTCCATCACATGATATTGCCAACCCATATGATGACAGTGCTACGCCAGACGACGGCTACACCATTCGCATCAAGCTAGAAGAAAGCAGTCTCGGCACATTGGAAGCACTGGAGAATGGTACGGTCGATTACGGCATCGTATTGTCTCACGAAGCCATGCTCGGGCAGAAATTGTCGGACAAGATCAAGGTGGCAACCGACCTTGGCCCCCCCGTGTCCTTCGCATGGGCCTTTTCCCGTCTTGCTGATGAATCCCTACTGGACAAGGCACGACAGTTTTTTGCCACCATACGCGCCAACAATGAACTCAAGAACCTGATCGATCGTCATTACGCCCAGTTCGAACAACTCGATCAGCAATTGGCTCAACAGTTCATCGAAGATGTGGACAATCGTATTTCACCTTACCTGGCTGCATTCAAGGCCGCCGGCACGAAATACGCTATTGACTGGCGACTGTTGGCGGCAATGGCGTATCAGGAATCAAAATGGGACCCGGAAGCACGTTCCCACATGGGCGCCTACGGAATCATGCAGATCACGGCACCCACCGCACAGGATATCGGTCTAATCGACCCAACCAATCCCGTGAAGAACATCATGGCTGCCGCCAAATACCTGGACCAACTCCGTGCACTGATACCGGACGACGCACAGGAACCTGATCGTACCTATCTTGCCATGGCCGCCTATAACATAGGTATCGGTCACCTTAGTGATGCTATCAAGCTGACCAAAACACAAGGCGGCGATCCCAATCGGTGGCGAGACATCCGTGAACGACTCGCGTTGTTGTCTAATCCGAAGGTTTATCGAAATCTACGCAATGGCTACGCGCGTGGGGAAGAGACGATTCAATATGTCGAGAATATTCGAGCATTACACGACCTGATGATCTGGGTCGAAACCCAACACCACCTCATACAAAACTCGAAAAATCAGTCCCCGAATGTCGTCGCTCAAGTCGATAAATAGAGGAACGTCTCGACGATATTTGAAGAGAAGAACTGGCGAGGAATTGGGGTGGATTTGGTGATCAGACGCGTGCTGACATGCTGGCGAGGATGTCACCAACGACCTCAGAGGGCTTAGGGGCGCGGGTGATCGGGCGACCGACCACGATGGATGTTGCACCAGCCAAGATGGCTTCCGACGGTGTCATCACCCGTGATTGATCATCAAGTGCGGCACCAGAAGGCCTGATGCCAGGCGTGACGATTGCTGGCATTGGTTGCGTGAAAATTCGACGCATCATATTCGCTTCCCAAGCAGAGCAAACAACACCATCCAACCCTTCTTCCTGAGCCAAACTCGCAAGCATGGACACCTGCTCCGCCAGTGGCCGGGTAATCCCCACCTCGGCCAGAGCGGATTGGTCCATTGATGTCAGCACCGTTACAGCGATAAGTGCGGGGGAATCAGGTGATTGCGACACCGCACGACGAGCAGCAGCCATCATGGCACGCCCACCCATTGCATGGACATTGACCAAACGCACACCCAAATCACAGGCCGCCTTGCAGGCTTGCTCGACTGTATGCGGGATATCATGGAACTTGAGATCCAGAAAAACTGGAAAGCCTTGGCGAACCAGACGACGAACCAGATCAGGGCCGCCCCGAGTAAACAACTCTTTCCCAACCTTGAGTCCGCACTCACCGGGATTCAACTGATCGACAAAAGGATCAATTAAACCCGGATCGGCAAAATCCAGCGCAACATAAAGTTGAGGTTGAAGAGCGGTCTCTGCCATGGATTTTTCTATTCGCCTCGAATGGCTTGACCGGCCTGCTCATTAACCCGTTCACGCAATTCCTTACCGGGCTTGAAATGAGGAACGTATTTGGAATCCAGAGCAACACTTTCACCCGACTTCGGGTTACGACCAATACGCGGCTTGCGGTAATTCAAGGAAAAGCTGCCAAAGCCACGGATCTCGATCCGATCGCCACGAGACATAGAGGAGATCATCTCATCCAGCATCAGTTTTACCGATGTATCAATATCGCGAATTGAAAGATATTTTTGACGATCCGCAAGGCGGTCGATCAGCTCTGATTTTGTCATGCAAGTCATCCTGTATTTTTGGTTTTAGTGACCACGTTGAGCACGTTACATTTTGTCGAAGAAGAATGTTTCAATAGCACTCTGCTTTGAAAAAACGGTTTGGGCATGTCCGTTGAAACCCAAACTGTCGAATCAAAAACGCCATCACAAGATGGCGTTTTTTCTTCAAGCTAATCCGTTCTCTTATTCAGAGCGATTGAGCTGTTCTTTCAGCAGGTCACCCAATGTTGGGTTGCTGACACTGGCGCGGCTGCTCAGTTCTTCCATTGCTTCGGACTCTTCCTGAGAATCCTTGGCACGGATAGAGAGGCTGACCATACGGTTTTTGCGATCGACACCCATAACCTTCGCTTCAACGGCATCGCCTTCCTTGAGAACGGTGCGCGCATCGTCGATACGGTCACGGGAGATGTCAGAGGCACGCAAGTAGCCTTCGACGCCTTCGCCCAGATCGACTACCGCACCACGGGCATCAACTTCACGAACGGTACCGTTCACGATCTTGCCCTTCTGGTTATCGGCAGCGTAGTCACCGATCGGGTCGCTTTCGAGCTGTTTCAAGCCCAAAGAAATGCGCTCGCGCTCTGGATCGATCGCGATAACAACGGCTTCGATTTCCTCACCTTTCTTGAACTGACGCACGGCTTCTTCACCCGCTTCGTTCCAAGAGAGATCAGACAGGTGAATCAGGCCGTCGATGCCGCCATCCAGACCGATGAACACACCGAAATCAGTGATCGACTTGATTTGACCGCTAACCTTGTCGCCCTTCTGGTGTGTTGCAGCAAAGGCATCCCAAGGATTGGCCTGGCACTGCTTCATGCCGAGAGAAATACGGCGGCGTTCTTCGTCGATGTCCAGAATCATGACTTCGACTTCGTCGCCTACAGAGACAACTTTGCCCGGGTTGACGTTCTTGTTTGTCCAATCCATTTCGGAAACGTGAACCAGGCCTTCAACACCATTGTCGATTTCAACGAAGCAACCGTAGTCTGTCAGGTTGGTCACTTTACCGAACATGCGGCTGCCGATCGGGAAGCGGCGAGCCAGATCGCTCCATGGGTCTTCACCCATTTGCTTCATGCCCAGTGATACGCGATTACGGTCACGGTCGAACTTCAGTACTTTAACGTCGACTTCATCACCGATGTTCACCACTTCAGAAGGGTGCTTGACGCGCTTCCACGCCATATCGGTAATGTGCAGCAGGCCGTCGATGCCGCCGAGGTCGAGGAACGCACCGTAATCGGTGAGGTTCTTGACTACGCCGCGCAGAACCATACCTTCCTGCAACTGGTCGAGCAGCGCATCGCGTTCGGCGCTGTACTCTTGTTCAACAACGGCGCGGCGCGATACCACTACGTTGTTGCGTTTCTGATCAAGCTTGATGATCTTGAATTCGACATCCTTACCTTCGAGGTAAGTGGTGTCGCGGATCGGACGCACATCGACGAGTGAACCCGGCAGGAACGCACGGATTTCGCCCATCTCGACGGTAAAGCCACCTTTGACCTTGCCTGTGATGCGACCGGTAACAATTTCTTCGTTCTTGAAGGATTTTTCCAACGTGGTCCAAGCGCGGGCACGCAACGCTTTTTCGCGTGAAAGCTTGGTCTCGCCGAAACCATCTTCAACCGACTCAAGTGCGACATCAACCTTATCGCCAACTTTTACGGTCAACTCGCCGTTTTCATCAAGAAACTCGGCTGCGGGAATCACACCTTCAGATTTCAGACCAGTGTCGATGACGACAAAATCGCCATTGATCGCAACTACGGTACCTTCGATGATGGCACCCGGCTGCATTACTGCATTTTTTTGACTCTCTTCAAAGAGATCGGCAAAACTTTCAAATTGAGCTGACATGAATACTTCGTTCCAAAAAATACGACCAGACGCTCCGAATGACTGTCTGTCGTGGTGGTTAAAAGGCTGACCATTCCGCGTCCCTGGGTTGGCAGTCCGAAAAAACTAACGTGAAATCAAACAACACCTTGCGCTCGAATGAATTCCATCATCCGAGCTTCAACGGCCTCAATCGAGAGATGTGTGGAATCAACCACCAAGGCATCTTCGGCGGGAACAAGCGGCGCAACCGCTCGATTACGATCACGATCATCCCGAGCCCGTATCTCCTCGACGAGGGCGGCTAAATTAGCACTTAAACCATTCCCGATCAACTGTTTATAACGCCGTTCGGCCCGAATTTCCGCACTGGCGTCCAAAAATAGTTTGGCAGGCGCATCCGGAAATACGACGGTACCCATATCACGGCCATCGGCGACAAGCCCCGGTGACTCCGCAAACGCCCGCTGACGCTCAAGCAACGCCGCACGCACGTCGGGCCGCGCTGCGATTTTCGAAGCCATCGCTCCCGTTTGTTCTGTACGTAAAACCGAGTCGACGCACTCATCGTCCAGATAAGCTGCGCCATCTGGATCGAAACGCACATTGAGTGTCTGAGCGACGGCGGCCACTTCAGGGTCTTCCAGGTCGATGTTACGCTTCTGGGCTGCCAATGCGGTCAAGCGATACAGCGCACCGGAATCCAGCAGATGAAAGCCGAGCTGCTCGGCCAAACGCCGCGCCAGTGTGCCCTTGCCCGAGCCGCTGGGCCCATCGATGGTAATGACCGGAATCATACGAATTCCTCCGACGCCTTCTGATCGACCAGACCACCGCCACATCGACGGAACAGATCGGCAAACCCGGGGAATGATGTTTCGACAAATTCGCAGTTATGAATCTTGATCGTGCCCGTTGCTCGCAAACCAGCCACAGCAAAGGACATGGCGATACGGTGGTCACCCTGGCTCCATATTTCTGCGGAACCGAAGGGCAAGCTGTTTGCACCCTGCCCTTCAATGATCATGCCATCAGGGGTGGCCGTGGCCTCTATGCCCAGCTTTTTTAGTCCATCGGCCATCACGGCGATACGATCAGACTCCTTAACGCGGAGTTCCTCGGCACCAGTCAATACGGTTCGCCCTTCGGCACAGGCCGCCGCAACGAATAACACCGGAAACTCATCAATAGCGAGCGGCACCAGGGCTTCGGGTATATCGATACCACGCAGCTTCGCACTTTTGATCCGGACATCCGCCACTGGCTCCCCACCTACTTCACGTGGATTGTGCAACGTGATATCGGCCCCCATGAGCTGCAGAATATCAATTACACCGGTACGCGTCGGATTCATACCCACGTGCTCCAGCGTGATGTCAGCCTCTGGGGCAATGCTCGCTGCCACCATGAAGAATGCGGCCGATGAGATATCCGCAGGGACATCAATCTGACGAGCAGTGAGCCGTCCAGCCCCTTCAAGGCACGCCGTCGATCCCTGACGAGTGACAGGGTAACCAAACCCACTCAGCATGCGCTCGGTGTGATCCCGTGTAGGTGCCGGTTCTGTCACGCAGGTCTTGCCTTCTGCATAAAGCCCGGCCAGCAGAACACAGGATTTGACCTGTGCACTGGCCATCGGCAGGGTGTAATCGATCGCCCTCAGGCGTTGGCCACCACGGATTGAGAGTGGAGAGCGACCGCCCTCAGCCGACTCGATTACCGCGCCCATTTGGGTCAGAGGATCAATCACCCGCTTCATAGGCCGCCGCGAAAGGGATTCATCGCCTTCCAACACGGTATCGAACGACTGACCAGCGAGAATCCCCGCCATCAAGCGCATCGATGTACCCGAGTTACCCACATACAAAGGATGGGCTGGTGCTTTCAAACCACGCAACCCCACACCATTTACACGCACTCGCCCGTCAACAGGCTCGCTAATATCAACTCCCATCGCGCGGAAGCATCGCAGTGTGTTCAGGCTATCTTCACCTTGAAGAAAACCGGTAATTTCGGTTGTGCCATCGGCGAGCGCCCCCAGCATGATCGATCGGTGGGAGATGGATTTGTCACCTGGAACCCGGATGGAACCCTGGAGTTTCGCCCGTCCGGGCTGCGTGGTGTACGTCAACGCAGGGGTGGCTGTATTCATGTCAGACACTCAAAAAATAGGAGAAATTAGGATTGGGATTCGTGTGTTGCAGGACGGTACAGTGCGTCTCGAACGGCCTTGGCGTCAGCAAAAAGCTTTTCAACACCGGCGCTGTCCCCAGCTTCGATTAACTGCCGCAGTCGATGCAACTCGACCAGATAATGATCCAGCATCGGCAGCAATTCATCGCGGTTTGCGACACAGATATCACGCCACATTTGCGGATCGGAGCTCGCAATTCGGGAAAAATCGCGGAATCCACCCGCAGCATAACGGAATACCTCGTACCGCTCTTCAAGGCGGGACAAGGCTGACACCAGACCGAAGGCGGCCAGATGAGGCAAATGGCTCGTTGCAGCCAATACATGATCATGGTGTTGGACATCCATCTGCTCGACGATGGCCCCGACGCTATGCCAAAGATCGACGGCACGAGCCACCATCTCGGGGACGTTTTCTTTGATGGGTGTAAGAATCACGCGGTGATCGACAAACAATGTGGCGAACGCAGCATCAGGACCGCTGCGCTCGGTACCCGCGATGGGATGGCCGGGAACGAACTGCCCCCATTGCGCAGGGCTCAAAGCCGACTTCGCCGCCGATACGACATTCCCCTTCACACTACCGCCGTCGGTGATTAATGCGTGAGGATCAAGTTCCGGGGCTATTTCAGCGAAAACCGAAGCCATCGCCTGCACCGGTGTTGCGATAAACACGATATCCGCACCACGCACGGCCTCAGCGGCGGAATCGACAGGTCGATCAATCAGGCCCAGCTCGCGGGCGCGAAGCCGGGTCTGCAATTGACGGCTATAACCCACCACTTCACCGACCAAGCCACGTTCCTTGAGCGCAAGACTCAAGGAACCGCCGATCAAACCCAGACCGATAAGTGCCAGACGGTTGATCATTACCCGGACCTAATCCGCTTCGGCCCGAAGCGACTTCAGTACGCGGTCCATCGCTGCCAGCACACGTTCGTTTTGTGCCTGTGTGCCGATCGTGATCCGGATATGGCACGAAAGCCCACCGGTATCGGTTTTGCCGCCCAAAGGTCGAACAATCACACCTTCACGAAGCAACGCATCAAATACGAGTCCGGCGGGCAAACCAGTATTTACAGTGACGAAATTGGCAAGTGATGGGATAACAGACAGACCACGCGACACCAATGCTTCTACCATAAAGGCCAGTCCAGTAGCATTCACCGCTCTGCTGTGCTGGATGAAATCTTCATCAGCCAAGGCAGCTTCAGCCGCCTTGAGCGCAAGACTGTTGACGTTGAATGGCTGACGCACACGATCAAGCATGGCGATGACCTGGGGGTGACCTACTGCGAAACCAACACGAAGCGCTGCCAATCCATAGATTTTGGAGAAGGTGCGCGTCACCAGCACATTGGGGAACTCGCGCGCCAATGCCAAGCCATCGGGAAAACGACCATCCGCATAAAAAGCACGATCAACGTACTCACTGTAAGCCTCGTCAAGAACCACAACGACACTGTTTGGTACGGCTTCCAGGAACCGTCGCAACTCAGGCTCACTGACCCAAGTACCTGTCGGATTGTTCGGGTTAGCCAGAAAAACCACGCGGGTATCAGTATCGATGGCAGCAGCCATGGCAGGCAGATCCGCACCATAAGGCATGGTCGGATGGTCGGATGGTAGCGCTGGCACAATTTTAGCCTGCGCGCCCGTGGCCTGGGTTGCCAAAGCATAAACAGCGAAGGCATGAGCCGAGAACACGGCATTACGTCCGGGAGCCAGATACGCGCGAGCAACCAATTCCAGAAGATCATTCGATCCGTTGCCCAGTGTGATCGCGGATGACGCTACATCAAACTTCTTCGCAATGGCTGATTTGAGTGCGTAGCCACTGCCATCGGGATAAATGTTCAGATCGCCCAATGATTGAAGCGACGCGCGGGCAAGCGGGCTGGCACCCAATGGGTTCTCGTTGGAAGCGAGCTTGATGATATCGGTCAGACCAAATTCGCGCGCAACCTCATCCACGGGTTTGCCCGTGACATAAGGGGAAATGGCACGAACATACTCCAACGCCTGATCCGACAATTGTTGATCGATACGATCGAACTCACTCATGACATAACCCTGTCCGTTGATCCACCCGCTGCGATGGGACTTGACGGAGACATGACCGCGCGTGGATAGGAGCCCAGAACACGCAGGGAACTGCAGAAAGGTTGCATTTTGGTCAAGGCCGTCCTAATGCGCTCATCGTCTGAATGTCCTTCGAAATCAATGAAAAAAACATATTCCCACGCACGCTCCCTCGCCGGGCGGGATTCGATACGCATAACGTCAATCCCTGCTTCCGCCAATGGTGCAAGCAAACGCGACAGCGCCCCGGGCACATTGTTGACGGAAAGCACGAGTGAAGTCTTGTCCGCGCCCGAGGGAGGCACTGTGTCCCGACCAATCACGACGAATCGGGTGGTATTGAACACACTGTCCTGAATGTTTGCAGCGACAATATCCAGACCATGCTGCTCCGCAGCCAAGGTGGGACCAATCGCCATGATCTGTGGTGATTCAGCGGCAAGCCGGGCTGCTTCGCTGTTGCTCTGTACCGCTATACGCTCGACGCCGGGATAGTGAACGTCCAACCATTCCCGACATTGGGCCAATGACTGGGCATGGGACACAATACGCTGCGGCAGAACATCGCGCGCATCCGAACGAGCCATCAACTGCTGGTCTATCTTTAGCGACAGCTCGCCGCAGATGCGTACTTCTCCGGCCACCCAGGCACTACCTGTCGCCCCGAATGCCAATGCATCCAACGTTTGGGACACGCTGCCTTCCGTTGAGTTTTCAACGGGCACAACGCCGAAATCGACGGAACCAGCCGCAACGGCACGGAAGACTTCGGGAATACCCGGCTCCAGAACAAGCTGGGCGCCGTGGCCGAAAGCGCGCAGCGCCGCCTGCTCGGAAAATGTGCCGGAAGGTCCGAGACACGCCACAGAAAGCGGCTGCTCGAGCGCCAGACAAGCCGACATTATTTCTCGAAACAGCCAAACCATCGTATCACCCGACAGCGGACCCGGATTGCGTTCACGCACACGTGACAACACCTGAGCCTCTCGTTCGGGACGATAAAAGGATGTCTGAGGTTCGTTCGACAACTGCTTGATTTCCGCCACGCGCTCGGCCAGGCGGGCACGTTTTGAAATCAGTGCAATCAATTCTGAATCGAGTGAATCGATCTGTTGCCGGACTTCGGCCAGCGTGTTGGGCAGAGGCTGATCCGGCGAAAGTCGATCCGGCCAGCCAGCTCCCGCTTCACCCAAAGCGTCTGTCACCGCGTTACCCTTACAGAACGCGAATACGCAGGATGCCGTTGATACCGCGCAAAGCGGCCAAGGTATCGGCTGAAATCGGTGAATCAAGATCAATCAGGGTATAAGCAACCTGTTTGCGCGATTCATTCATCAAACGTTCGATATTGACGTTCGACTGACCGAGGATATGAGAGATCTGACCGACCATGTCCGGCATATTGCGGTTGGCTATAGCCAACCGCTGGGCGCCTGAGCGGGCCATCCGTACTTCCGGGAAGTTGACCGAGTTCCGGATATTGCCGTTTTCGAGGTAATCCTTGATTTGGTCTGCAACCATGATGGCGCAGTTGTCTTCAGCCTCACCGGTTGATGCGCCCAAATGCGGGAACGTCAGGCAACGCGGATGATTTTTGGTCAGGTTGCTTGGGAAATCCGAAACGTAAGCATGTGCTTTTCCGGCGTCCAGTGCAGCAACCATAGCCGCTTCGTCAACGATTCCTTCGCGAGCGAAGTTCAATACAACAACGTTCTCTTTCATGAACGCCAGACGCTCTGCATTAATCAAGTTGCGAGTGGCATCGATCAATGGCACGTGGAAACTGACGAAATCGGCCTTGGCCAGTACTTCATCCACGCTGCTCGCCTGGTGAACTTCAGGAGACAGTTCCCATGCGCGCTCGATGCTGATACCCGGGTCAAAACCGATCACACGCATGCCAAGCGCCTTGGCGGCATTGGCGACGCGAACGCCGATCGCACCAAGGCCGATCACTCCAAGAGTGCGGCCTGGCAATTCGAACCCAACGAAATCCTTCTTGCCCGCTTCAACCGCTTTGTGAATTTCTTCATCGGTGCCATTCAGGCCGCGTGCGAAATCCCAAGCTGCGCCCAGGTTACGGATCGACATCAGCATACCAGCCATAACGAGTTCTTTAACCGCGTTGGCATTGGCGCCTGGCGCGTTAAAGACCACAACACCCTGTTCGCTCATCTTGTCGACCGGGATGTTATTTACGCCCGCACCGGCACGACCGATGGCCAATACGGATTCAGGCAGGCTCATATCGTGCATCTTGGCCGAGCGAACCAGAATGGCATCGGCAGAATCGATCGGCGCGCCTACGTTGTACTTATCCGCTGGCAGGCGATCGGTACCCTTGTTGGAAATTGCGTTCAGTGTGTGAATGTTAAACATGTAGAAACCTCTAGAATCTGGAATTAGCCTGGGAATTAACCGTGGCGCTGAGCGAAATCGTGCACAAACGCGATCAGTGCGTCGATACCGGCTTCAGGCATGGCGTTATAGATACTTGCACGCATCCCACCTACTGAACGGTGCCCCGCCAGTGCGGAAAGACCGACTTTTTCAGCCTCGGCAAGGAATGGTTTATCCAGAGCGTCATCCTTGAGGATGAAGGGCACGTTCATCCAGGAGCGGGCATTGACAGCAACTGGGTTGCGATAGAAACCGCCACTTTGATCGATGGCAGCATAGAGCTTGTTCGCTTTGCGCTCGTTGATTTGCTTCATTTGCTCCAGGCCACCATTCGCCAACAGACGCTTGAATACCAAACCGGCGATATACCAGGCATAGGTAGGCGGCGTGTTGTACATCGAACCGTTATCGGCGTGGATTTTGTAGTCGAACATGGCGGGGACATCTGTACCGGCATGGCCGATCAGATCGTCACGAACGATGGCGATCGTCAAACCGGAGGGACCGATGTTCTTCTGCGCACCGGCATAGATGATCCCGAACCGGGAAACGTCTACGGGACGCGAGAGGATGGTGGATGACATATCGGCAACCAAAGGCACATCACCAGTTTCAGGAATGTAGCCGAACTCGACGCCCGCGATGGTCTCATTAGGCGTGTAGTGAACATAGGATGCATTCGGGTTGAACTTCAGCTCATCGGCTGCAGGCAACATGGTGTATTTGCTCGACTTGGTGTCGGCAACCACGTTTACGTTCAGGAATCGCTTCGCTTCGGCAACCGCCTTCTCAGACCAGTGTCCGGTGTTCAGATAGTCGGCAGAACCATCGCCACGGGCTGCTTTCAGGTTCATCGGAATCATGGCGAACTGTGATGATGCGCCGCCTTGCAGAAACAGAACCTTGTAATTGTCCGGGATGGACATCAGCTTCCGCAGATCTGCTTCCGCCTGCTCTGCGATCGCAACGAATTTTTTACCGCGATGACTCATCTCCATCACGGACATGCCGGTGTTGTCGCAATCCAACATCTCGTCGCGTGCTTGAATCAACACATCTTCAGGTAACGTCGCAGGACCTGCGCCAAAATTAAATACTCGCGCCATGATTACTCCCAACCGTTTCTAATTAAAACCCTAAAACTCATCGACTGATGATTACTCAGTCTCACCTGAACCGTCTTCTTCAATGGCGGTCTCTTCATTATTTGTATCCGAATCTGCAGACATCGCCGCAACCGGTGCCAGTTGCACCAGTTTTTCATCGTCGCTCAGGCGAATCAGAATTACACCCTGCGTATTGCGGGAAACTGATGAGATCTGGCTGATTTCCGTACGCACCAACGTGCCGGCATCGGAAATGAGAATGACCTCATCATCATCTTGCACCAGAGCCGCGCCCACCAGAGCACCATTACGCTCGCTGGTCTGGATCGCGATAACGCCCTGTCCGCCACGCCCCTGTAGAGGGAAATCATCAATAGGCGTGCGCTTGCCATACCCGTGTTCCGTGGCAGTTAGAACCTGACCGCTGCCTACGACAATCAGCGAGACGACGCGTTGTGACTCGTCCATCCGGATGCCGCGCACACCGCCTGCAGTCCGCCCCATCGAGCGCACGTCCGCTTCAGCAAAGCGGATGGATTTACCCGCATCACTGAACAGCATGAGTTCACGTGATCCATCGGTCAGCGCAGCGCCCACGAGTCGATCATCTTCACGGAGGTCGATCGCAATAATACCGGCCTGTCTCGGTCGTGAGAAATCGACCAGAGGTGTTTTCTTGACCTGACCCGTTGCGGTCGCAAAAAAAATGTAGTGGTCATCAACGAATTCCCGAACCGGCAGCAGGGCATTGACCCGCTCGCCTTCCTGCAATGGGAGAATGTTCACGATAGGCCGACCACGCGCGCCACGCGCACCTTGTGGCAACTGATAAACCTTGCGCCAGTATACCCGGCCCAGGTTAGTGAACATCAGCGCCCAAGCGTGCGTGCTGGCAACCAACAGCTGCTCGATCACATCCTCATCTTTCATTCGAGTTGAAGACTTGCCTCGTCCACCACGACGTTGACTTTGATATTCCGTCAGCGATTGGGTCTTGATATACCCTTCCCGAGACAGGGTAACCACACGATCTTCTTCCGCGATCAGATCCTCTATGGATAGATCTTCATAATCGAAGACGATCTCGGTACGACGCTCATCACCATACTCCTCGATAATCGCGACAAGCTCATCACGAATAACCTGCATCAGGCGAGACTCGGAGCGGAGAATATCAAGCAAATCGATAATTTTTTCGAGCAGACTGCGATATTCCTCGACGATTTTTTCCTGCTCCAAACCGGTGAGGCGGTTCAGTCGCATTTCGAGGATGGCCTGCGCCTGCTCCATAGAAAGACGGTAGCTTTGATCAGACTGCAAACCGAAGTCAGCAGCCAGTGACTCGGGACGCGAAGCCGCTGCGTCAGCCCGCTCCAACAGAACGTGCACCAAACCCGAATCCCAGCTCTGGGCCATCAGGGATGCGCGTGCTTCATTGGAGGTGGGCGCAGCCTTGATCAGGGCGATCATCGCATCAATGTTCGCCAAGGCAACAGCCAGACCTTCGAGGATGTGGGCGCGTTCACGAGCCTTGCGCAGATCAAAGATGGTGCGGCGAGTCACTACTTCGCGGCGATGGCGCAAGAATACGGTCAAGATATCGCGCAAGCCCAAGGTGCGCGGCTGCCCATCGACAATCGCCACCATATTGATGCCGAAAACACTCTGCATCTGAGTTTGTTGATAGAGGTTATTGAGCATGACGTCGGGCAACTCGCCACGGCGCAACTCAATCACGATGCGCATCCCGTCCTTATCGGACTCATCACGCAGTTCGGTAATGCCCTCGATCTTCTTCTCGCGAACCAGTTCGGCAATGCGTTCGATCAATCGCGCCTTGTTCACCTGATATGGCAACTCGGTAACGATAATGATGGCCTTACCGGCACGTTCATCTTCTTCGAAATGGGTTCGCGCCCGCATGACAACACGGCCGCGACCGGTCAAATACGCTTCCCGAATTCCAGCAGCGCCATTGATGATACCTGCCGTTGGAAAATCAGGACCTGGCACGTGCGCTAAGAGCGTTTCATCGTCAGTATCCGGATCATCGATCAATGCGATGGTGGCATTGAGAATTTCAGTCAGGTTGTGCGGCGGGATGTTCGTCGCCATACCAACGGCAATCCCCGACGAGCCATTAACCAACAGATTGGGGTAGCGCGCGGGGAAGACGCCTGGCTCACTTTCGGAGCCATCATAGTTATCGATGAAATCAACTGTTTCTTTTTCAAGGTCGGCCTGCAACTCATGTGCGACTTTGGCCATCCGCACTTCGGTGTATCGCATGGCCGCAGGTGCGTCACCATCAACTGAACCAAAGTTACCCTGGCCGTCGATCAACATGTAACGCATGGAGAAATCCTGCGCCATCCGCACCAGAGCATCGTAAACCGCAGTATCACCATGCGGGTGGTATTTACCGATTACGTCACCGACAACACGCGCAGACTTCTTGTATGGCTTGTTCCAGTCATTGCCGAGCTCTCGCATGGCATAAAGAACGCGTCGGTGGACCGGCTTAAGCCCGTCGCGTGCATCGGGCAATGCACGACCGACAATCACACTCATCGCATAGTCAAGATATGAGCGCCGCATCTCGTCTTCGAGATTGACCTTGAATATCTCTTGCGCAAATTCAGACATTGTTAATCCTTACGATTTCTCACGCCCAATCCGGTGGTGTCGAGACCCAGTGGCTTATGAGCACAAATAAATGGTCACCATGACCCGGCAAAAAAGAGCCGGAAGTTTACCACAAGATGACAAATGAACGCTCGTCTTGATCACCACTTTGCGCCCACCCCATCGACTGACTTAAACAAGCGGACACTATTTTAGTTATGCGTATCACGCCAACCACGAATGTTGCACACAAACAACACGAACGCACCAACGACAATCAAAGCAATTGATTCGCATGACAATCAATTTAACCCATTGATTATGAAATCAATTGCAGGACGGAACCGCTCACGAAACTCTTAAAAATTACAAACGGAATCTTTGGCCGCAACCCGCCACTCCGGCAAACCATATCCACCAGCGCATCCTTATTGCCCCAAAAGGGGCTCAGGCACTACATTTGTCAATCGATTGGGGCATAATAGATGACGCATCATGCTTGTCATTCTCATGCGTCCATTTAGAGAAAGGAGACCTTACAGATGAATAAATTTACCGTACTCGCCACCGGCATCGTTGCGGCCATGGCATTATCCGGTCAAGCCTTCGCCGACCAGAAACCGTTGTCACCGTATGTGTTCAACAGTGCTGGCGAACCCGTTATGACACCTTACGGCCAATGTGTTCACAACGGCGTGGGTAAAGTTACTCCAGAAACAGCCATCGCGGCCTGCGATCCAGACATGATTGCCAAGCCGAAAGAAGCCGCTCCTGCCGCCGTGGTAGAACCACCTCCAGCGCCAGAAATGAAGACAGTCACCCTGACTGCCGACACCTACTTCGACTTCGACAAGTACAACCTCAAGCCAGCAGGCAAAGAAGCCCTGGACAAGTTGATCTCTGAAATGGGCGACATGAACTCTATCGCCAAGATCAAAGTCGTGGGTTACACCGACAGCATCGGTACAGAGAAATACAACATTGGCCTGTCACAACGTCGCGCCAACACTGTTGCCAAGTACCTGACTGCACACAACATCCCTGCCGACAAGATCGAGACCCAAGGCATGGGCGAAGCTGATCCAGTAGCCAGCAACAAGACCAAAGCTGGTCGCGCTAAGAACCGTCGCGTAGTTGTAACTACCGAAGGTGTTGGCAGCAACTAATTGTTGCTGATGGTTCGGGTCATTCGACCCGACTGTTGACTGATTCAAAACACCGCTCATGCGGTGTTTTTTATTGCCTGACAAATGAAGAATCCACACTCCATCGGCTAATTCGTGGCAAAACCACAGTCACCCAAGGAAAAATGGCACACTAAAACTCAGTGTCGTTTTCCAATACCCGTACCTAGAGGAGACTCCCGAACATGTTCGACTCTGCACTGTTCCACAACACAATCCAACCTTGGCTGATCAAGATCGCACTCGCCTTCGCCATCGCGGTAGCGGGTTATTACATCAGCCGCTGGACCGTACCTGGGCTTGAGCGTGTATTACGCAAAGCACGGATTGACGCCATGTTGATTAGTTTCATCGTCTCCATCGCACGCACCATTTTCCTGCTCTTCATTGCAATCGCTGCACTGTCACAACTGGGGCTCGACACAACGTCACTGGTTGCGCTGGTCGGTGCCGCCGGTATTGCAGTTGGTCTTGCACTCAAGGAGTCGCTGGGAAATTTTGCCGCCGGTGTGATGATCCTTATTTTTCGCCCGTTCAAGATCGGCGACTTTATTAATGCAGCCGGTATGATGGGCACCATCAAGGAGATCGGCATCTTCCAGACCCGCATGACCGATCCCGCCAACGTTGAGGTCATCGTGCCAAATGCCACTTTGTACAACAGCCCGATCAGCAACTTCAGCACCTATCCGACACGACGCATCGAAATCGTGGTCGGCATCGATTACAAGAATGACCCGAAAGCAGCCAAAAACATTATCGAATCGCTTTGCGCAGAGGAACCCAGGGTGTTAGCAGAGCCTGTACCACTGGTGCTGGTGAATGATTTCGGTGCATCGAGTATTGATTTGCTGGTCCGCGTCTGGGTCAATGCCAGCGACTTGCCTAAGGTTCAGTCCGAACTGCGCGAGCTGATCAAACAGCGATTCGATGAAGAGAACATCGGCATCCCATATCCACAAATGGTACTGCGCCGCCCAGAGTAAACCGCGATCCCGGAGCGCTCCCACCATCGATTGTTACTGCGATCCGGAAGGAATCGGCTTGATGTAACAATCGAAACGCACCCGACCGCTACTGATGCTCATTGATGGCTTGGCACCCGCCAGCGATGGCGCATGGGGCGGACGTTTGACCACATACCGATTCGCCGGTTGCCGGCAAGCCCACTCAAACAGGGCATCCGCATCCTCATCCCCACCCACTAGTTCATGAAAGATGCGCATGTCCTTTTTTACCAGTGCGGACTTACGCCTTTCTGGAAACATCGGATCCATCAACCAAACCGTATTTACATCTGCTTTGATGGCATCAAGCCGTGCCTCACGGGCATCCGTGCCATAAAGATGAATACGCGCTGCGATTTCATGGGTTCTAGACTCTGCGCGTGCGCGTGCCAACGCATCCAATAACAGGAAGTGAACCAAGGGATGGCGCTCGAAGGCGAACACCGCGCACCCTGTGCTGGCCAGTGCCCACGCATCACGCCCCAGGCCCGCCGTCAGGTCAATGACGGTTGGACGATGATTGGCGCGCAAACCGACGGCCTTTGCTAGCGGTTCACGCAAGGTCATTGGTTGATTGAAACGGGAATTGTGAACGAAATCGATGCAGAGCGCATGACGACCAAACACATCGTTGCCCGTTGGTGGAAACAGCTGCCAACAGCCCTCTGAATGCTTGAGAACGAAATGATCCGGCTGGACATCGAGCACTTCTTCCGGACCGATTACCGGAATGGGAAGATTGCGCGCCTCCTGAATCAGGCAGCCCCCATATCCATCTGCACTGACGGCCGGCATGACCAACCGAACCCTGTCCGACCATGGAGATGACACCGAGGCCATCAAGGAATGATTCAGATCCACTTACGGTAGATTTTGGAATTGCGCTTAAAGTTGTACAAGGCTTGCCGCTCTGTCGGCAGAGCAGAAATATTTTCAGCAACGAACCCTTTTTCCTTGAAGAAGGCCATGGTCTGCGTCGATAGAAGAAACAACGATTTCAGCCCCATGGACCGGGCACGTAACTCGAGAAAACCGAGCAGCCGCCCTGCCCTCCCGCCACGCTGATAGGCGGGATGGACGACCAGTGCTGCCAATTCGGCCGATTGAGACTCCGGATAAGGGTAAAGAGCAGCACAACCGATGATATCGCCATCACGCTCGATAACCACGAAACGATCCAGCTCCAACTCCAGCTGTTCGCGCGAACGACGAACCAAAACGCCGGTTTGCTCCAAGGGTTCGATAAGCGCAACGATACCGCCAATGTCATCCAGACTGGCAGCACGGATCCGCTCAAAGGGCTCTGCAGAGATCAGAGTACCGCAGCCATCGCGGGTAAAGAGCTCAACCAGCAGAGCACCATCGTCTTCACGGTCGACAAGATGAACACGATCAACACCGCGAGAGCAGGCACGTATTGCACTTTCCAGATGCAAACGAAACTCATCGGATAGCGTTGAACCAGATTGAGACAGAAGCTGGTGCACGTCCGCCAGCCCCATTACCGAAGGTAGATCGTCGACAGGATCAGTCAGAAAAATCAGCTTATCGGCACCAAGGCTGACTGCCAGCGACTCTGCCACTTCCTCAGCTCGCAGATTGAACAGCTCTCCCGTGGGAGAAAAGCCCAAATTACTCTGCACCACGATTGAACCATCCCCCAGAGCATCACGAATTCCGTCTACGTCGACTCTCCGTACTGCACCGGTAAAGCACAGATCAACACCATCGATAACACCCATCGGACGTGCGGTCACGAAGTTGCCGGTCAGCACGCGTTGCGCCAGACCCGAACCAGAAGATATGCTCAGACGAGTCGATAGCCAGGAAAGCAGATCAAACTGCAATGCCCCTACCGCCTCGGTAAGTGGATCAATCATTTCGAATTCAGTGATGCGCAGCCCCTGGTGAAACAGAGGCTCCATGCCGGCCTGGGCCAGACGACGATTGATCTGTGGTCGTGCACCGGGCACCAGAACCAAACGAACACCCAGATCCGCCAACAGGACCAGATCGCGCACCACACGATTGAACGACTCGGGTTCGGCCAATGCCTCCCCGCCAAAGGCCACCACGAAAACCTTCCCTTCGTGCTCACGAATGTACGGCACGGCATTACGCAGCCCCTGGACAAGAACCTGCTGAGGACTCAGAACAGTGGCAGATGTTTCCATGGCGCCATCCTTTGACTGCAAGGGTGTATTCATGCCGAATAACATTCAGAATTCATGGTCAGGCCGGGTGTGGCTCTGAACCGGATTAGACGATTGGGTTGCCGATATCATCGGAGACATCGCCCAAAATCAGGAACTCAAGCAAGGCCTTCTGTGTGTGCAGGCGCGCTTCAGCCTCCTGCCAGACGACACTTTGCGGACCGTCGATCACCTCAGCCGTCACCTCTTCACCTCGATGGGCTGGCAGACAATGCATGAACAACGCATCGGAATTGGCTCGAGCCATGACATCGTTGTCGATCACGAACGTCTTGAAATCCCGTAAGCGGCGCTCACGCTCTTCCTCTTGCCCCATGCTAGCCCATACATCGGTGACGACAAGATCGGCGCCTGCCGCAGCCTCATGGGCGGTACGGACGATATGGATACGATCTCCCGCCGCAGCCACAATTGCTGGATCAGGCTGATAACCCTCCGGGGCAGCGATCATCAATTCAAAATCGAATACCTGCGCCGCATTGATATACGAATGGCACATGTTGAAACCATCACCGATCCACGCCACACGTTTGCCCTGAATGGAGCCGCGATTCTGCTCAAAAGCGAAAACGTCTGCCAGCAGCTGGCAAGGATGGTTCAAGTCGGTCAGCGCATTGATCACGGGTACACGGGAATAAGCCGCGAACTGTTCCACCATGCTGTGATCCTTTGCTCGGATCATGACCGCATCGACCATCCGTGAAATGACACGGGCGGAATCCTCAATCGGCTCGCCCCGCCCCAATTGAGTATCACGCGGCGACAGAAAAATTGCTGTACCGCCCAATTGCGCGATACCTGCTTCGAAGGATAATCGCGTACGTGTTGATGCCTTTTCGAAGATCATCCCCAAGACCCGTTGACGAAGGGTGGCCGGGCGAACGCCCGCATCATAGGCTTTCTTGAGCGCTTCGGCTCGACACAGAATTCGACGATAATCCGCAAGGGAATAATCCAGCAAGCTCAAGAAATGACGCACTGACATATAAAAATCTCTACGTACCGGGCAAGTGGCATAATGCCTCATCACCCTAATAATATTTGATCAATAACAACAACTTTAAGGATGCTCCAATCGGCACCCTGTTCGATTCTAAAACCGGTTAATCCGTCACTTGAGTCGCGTTGGCACTCAACCAACCAAGAACCAGCTCACCCAAACGCTTCACGAGGTCATCTGCCTGCTCATCGGACAAGATCAATGGGGGCAGCAGCCGGATCACAGAGCCTGCCGTGACGTTGATCAACAGCCCTTCATCCAATGCCAGACGCACCAATTCGCCACAGGGTCTATCCATCACGACGCCAATCATCAAGCCCCGACCACGCAGTTCAAGTACAGCGGACTGACCGGCAAATACAGACTGCAATCCACTCCGAAGCCGCTCACTCAACTGCGCCGCACGTGAAACGAGTTGATCCCGTTCAATAACGCTCAGCACCGTATGCGCAACACGGCAGACCAAGGGATTGCCTCCGAAGGTTGAACCATGGTTGCCTGGTGCAAACAGTGTGGCGGCTTTCCCCGCACCAAGACAAACACCGATCGGCACACCGTTCCCGAGGCCTTTGGCCAAGCTCATCACATCAGGTAATAGCCCGTCTTCATGCTGGAATCCGAACCATTGCCCGGTACGACCGATCCCTGTCTGCACTTCATCAACCATCATCAACCAGTCATGCTGGTCACATAATTCCCGAATACCACGCAAATATCCCTTTGGCGCAGCGCTAACACCACCCTCGCCTTGAACGGGCTCGACCAGAACAGCCACGATGTTGTCATGCAACGCCGCCATCCGCTCGATTGCTTTCAGGTCACCATATGGCACCCGCAGGAAACCGCCAACCAAGGGCTCGAACCCCTTCTGGATGGCCGGATTCCCGGTCGCGGCCAGCGTAGCAAGCGTCCGGCCGTGAAAGCTGGTTTCCATTACCAGAATTTGCGGATTCTCGATCTGCCGGTTATGCGCAAACAATCGCGCCAACTTGATTGCAGCCTCGTTTGCTTCCGCCCCGGAATTGCAGAAAAAAACCGATTCCATGCCGGAAATCTCGGCCAACTTGTCGGCCAACCGGGATTGCCAGTGCACCCCGTAAACATTGGATGTATGGATAAGGGTTTGTGCCTGCTCACAAATGGCATCACTGATATCAGGATGTGCATGCCCTAAACCCGTCACAGCGATGCCGCTCAATGCGTCCAGATACTCGCGACCGGCCTCATCCCACAAACGGGCACCCTCGCCACGAACGAACGTGACCGGCTGCCGGTTATAGGTGGACATCAAATGGCTGCTCATTTGGCTGCTCATGGGTGAGAGGCTCCTGACCAATGCATCAAGCTAGGTAACAAGTAAAGATACAACAAATAAAGGGGATTCGAGCCCCCTTTCAGCGAGCTTATCATAAAAGCAGAAACCTTCCTCGGACATACGCCACTCAAAACGCGATATGCCCTGATAGAATAAACACGCTAATGCGGCCAGACCCTCACCGGAATCGAGCTGTTCACACCCCTTCCTTGTCGAGAATAATCGTATGACAGCCCAATCCAGTGCCCGCGCAGATGAGCTGCTTAAGTTCAACCAATTATCTGACCAATGGTGGGATCAGGACGGTGCATTTGCCGCGCTTCACGCCATCAACCCGTTACGCATCCAGTTCATAATTCAACATGTCGAACTATCGGGTGCACGCGTTCTCGATGTCGGTTGTGGCGGGGGGATTCTTAGCGAAGGGCTCGCGCAGGAAGGTGCCGAGGTTACTGCACTGGATCTGGCTGCCGATACGTTGCAGGCGGCAAAAACGCACGCGGATGAACATGGGTTGAATATCGACTACCGCCTGGAAGATATTCTTTCTTTTGCGGAAACTCAGGCTGGCACCTTTGATCATGTGACCTGCATGGAAATGCTGGAACACGTCGATCAACCAGAGTCCATTGTGCAAGCATTGGCCAAAGCAGTTAAACCGGGCGGATGGGTGTTCTTATCCACATTGAATCGAAATCCGAAATCGTGGCTATTCGGCATCATGGCGGCAGAATATCTGCTCAAATTGGTACCTCGCGGCACGCATGATCACAAGCGGTTCATCAAGCCGTCTGAACTGGCCGGCATGGCCCGTCAGGTCGGGCTTACGCCCGTGGCGTTCGCTGGCATCACCTACAACCCCCTCACCCGTTCGTACGCCCTGAATGCTCACGATCTGGACGTAAACTACCTCATGGCCTGCCGTCGTCATGAGATTTGATTCCAAGATGCCCCCCCTCCAGACACATCCCATTCATGGCGTGCTGTTTGATCTCGATGGAACGCTCATCGATACGGCTCCGGATATGGCGCTTGCTCTCAACCGCCTGAGATTGGAGTGCAATCTCCCCCCCTTGCCTTTCGATCAAATTCGCCCGCAGGTCTCTAATGGCGCGCGTGGGCTGCTGGAAATCGGCTTTCAACTCGGCCCAGATAATCAAGGCTTCGGGATTCTTCGTGATCGCTTCCTACAACTCTATCGGCAGGATATTGCAGGTGAAACCCGCCTGTTCTCAGGATTTGAAGAAGTAATCAACCAGCTTGATCAACAAGGGATGCATTGGGGCATCGTGACCAACAAACCCGGTTTCCTGACCCGGCAACTGGTTCAGGAACTTGATCTGAAGCCCCAGGTAGTTATCGCGGGCGATGACTTGCTCCGGCGTAAGCCCTATCCCGATCAGCTCATTTATGCGGCGGGGCAACTAAGGTTACCTCCACAACATATCTTGTATGTGGGCGACCATGAGCGCGACATACAAGCCAGTCGCGCCGCACATATGCCCTCAGCTGCGGTGCGTTGGGGTTATCTGGACGGTGAACGCCCGATAGAGGACTGGTTGGCCGATATCATCCTGACAAATCCCACCGATCTGCTCGACTTACTCTCGCCAACACCAAACCAACACTAAGAAAACAAACCTCAAGGTTGCAACCCATGTCACGATCCGTACTCGACTTTCTTCCCTGGGCGATTACAACCAGGGACAGGCATCCTTCAGGGCCCCTGGAAGGATTCGTGGATCTCATGAGTTTTTACAAAGAACAGCTGCCCCAATTGCGCCCTAGGCACTACGACCAGATCGGGGTAGCCGATCCGGCAAAAGCCGCTCAAATCGATGGCTTGATCATCGCGCTACTATTGGTGGACGGTCTTCTCTGCGCCCGGGCGGATCATCAGGCGGATAAACCGCTGCGTCTGCCTACAAGCGAACTAGCTGAATACCGGGTCGACTCAGCTCACTTCGAGCAGCAAACTGTAGATTTTGCATGGCGCCGCCTGTGCGAACGGTACATCCGTCGCAGCCGGGATTTGCTCCAAGCTGCGGCCGTCTTGGGCAAGCCTTGGTTGTCGGGCATGCCATACCGTTTGTGCATTGCACGTACCGAGCAGGTACTCCGCGAGATTCAGGTTGACCCGGCCACTGCTTATTTCGGTGGTAGAAGCACAAAACTGATGGATCGGCTCACGGCGATGACTCGAGTTCTATGGCGCACTCTCACCGGCCGCCGGTAAAACCGGCTCTTAGATGGCGTTGAGTGACGTTTAAAAGTCATCCTCAATCTGCCGCTTGACGCGATTCATTTCCAGCAGGTCGTCAAGCCGGCGACGAGCATCCTTGTTCTCGACTGGTTTTACCTTTTCCACTTCTGGTTCTGCATCGGTCGAATCTTCGGCATCGTCTTCCCAATGCTCGTTGAGATCGGAGATATCGTCGTCTTTGCTCACAGTATGTTCCTCTGGAATTGATAGATTTTCGCAGCCTTATACCGTGTTTTTTTCAGCTTGAGAAGAGGGGTTTGCACCTTGTCTGAAAAATAGTAGCTTCCGCACCAACAATCTGATGCCACGCAAATGACGCGCTCAAAAAAAACGCCGGAGTAACCGGCGGTTTCAGAATGAGAAGATCAATTAATAATCAGATGATTACTGCTCTTCTTCGTCCAGATCAAAGTCATCGTCATCTCCTATTTCCTCGATACGCTCGAGATCCATGAAGCCTTCGATTTCGTCAGCAAACATAACAGCCGTATCGGCCCACACCATCGGACGAACTTCCGTGGAGAGAAGGCCCTCTTCTTCGGTCTGTACCAGCGCGAAACAGGTCAAGGGCTCATAGCCGATGCCATCGTCCTCGTCGGCAATCAGGGCGTACCAATCATCAGCAGGCATGATGCTCAAAATTTTCGAAGCCATCGTCGTTCTCCTTGGTGGTGGGGTGAAGTTATTTGTGGATGATCATGTCAGCGACATATGACGCTTTCATGGCGTAGCTTCAGAGCAAAAACTCAAATCGATTTCAGGTAGTGCGTTCAAAAACAAGGCGGCCATTAACCCATGTAGAACGGGTTTGATGTCGGAAATCCCATCCAAAAAACGGGGTATCCCGCCCGGCTGAACGCATCGTCGTCTCATCCAGAGTCCAGTAAGCATCGGGATCAATCAATGTCACATCGGCCCGTGCGCCTACCGCAAGTCGACCTGAATCGTTCAGACCAAATAATTCGGCCGGACGACGAGTCAGAGCATCCAAAGCTCTGGCCAGACTCAAACCCTCTTCGTCGACCAATTTGAGCACGAGCGGCAACAAGGTATCCAAACCGGAAATTCCCGGCTCCGTAGCCGGGAATGGTGCCAGCTTGGCATCGGTTTCGTGCGG
The DNA here is from genome assembly GCA_964655215.1 of uncultured Halothiobacillus sp. GTDB lineage: Bacteria > Pseudomonadota > Gammaproteobacteria > Halothiobacillales > Halothiobacillaceae > Halothiobacillus. The sequence goes on along the minus strand of CAZZMW010000007.1, from coordinate 56,137 downwards.
TTGATGATCGGAAATTACGCAATCGATCGTGCCATCCGCCAAACCGGCACGCAGGGCATCACGATCTCTCAAGCCTCGCAACGGCGGATGAACATGCGTATTCCCGCACAGTGCATCCGTATCCATTTCAGACAACCAGAGGTGATGCGCACTCACGGAGGCTGTTACCGGCAGACCATCGGCTTTGGCTTGGGCAATCATGCGGACGCCCGCACGCGAGGAAAGATTGTTGATATGGATGCGTGCACCCGTTTCTGCCACGACGGCCAGCAACTGTGCCAACGGTGCCGTTTCGGCTGACACGGGGATTCCCGGCAGGCCCAGTCGGGTGGCGATTGCCCCTTCGTGCGCGCAACCGCGCTTGGTCAGCGAAGGGTCTTCGGGCTGAATCACGACCAGAATATCGAAGGTGGCGGCATACTCCAGCGCTCGGCGCAGCAGACGCAAATCTCGCACGGGATAATGGGCGTTGGACACGGCGACGCATCCGCCTTCGGTCAATTCGGCCATTTCCGCCAGCAATTCACCCTTCAAACCTTGTGTGAGCGCACCGATCGCCACTACACGGGCACGACCGGACAATTGGGCTCGACGTTTGATGAAACGTGCTACGGCAACTGTATCCAGAACAGGATCGGTATCCGGCGGCATACAGACGGTTGTAATACCGCCCGCGACCGCTGCCAATGTTTCCGTGGCGATAGTCGCCTTGTGCTCCAGTCCGGGCTCGCGCAGGCGTGCCCAGCCATCGATCACGCCTGGAATCAACCACAATCCCTTGGCATCAATCTTTTGCACCTGCGTGTGAGGGAACTGCTCTGGTGCATCACCAATACCCACGATCTGGCCATCTGCCAGATACACATCAGCAATGCGATCAAGCTGATCTGCCGGATCGAACACACGCGCCCCCTGAATGAGCCAGGTGTCGCAATCAATGCCCGGACGGCAACCTTCAGGGTGCCGAACAGGGTCGAGATCAATACCGAGATTAGGGGGATTTTGAATCATGATTCAGCACTCATGCACAACGCCATCACGGCCATACGCACGCCAATACCGTTGGAAACTTGTTCGAGGATGACGGACTGCGGGCCGTCTGCTACGCGAGATTCGATTTCGACCCCGCGATTGGCCGGACCGGGATGCATCACGATCGCATCCGGTTTAGCCCAACCGAGTTTTTCTTCAGTCAGACCGTACAAGCGATAGAATTCCTGCTCGGTCGGCAACAGGCCGCCTTCCATGCGTTCGCGTTGCAGACGGAGCATGATGATGACATCCACGTCTTTCAGCCCTTGGCGCATATCGTGGAATACGCGCACACCCAGCGGCTCGATGTCATTCGGAATGAGGGTGCGCGGGCCGATCACGCGCAGTTCACCCACATTGAGCGAGTTAAAGGCATGAATCTGTGAACGAGCCACACGAGAGTGTTTCACATCGCCGACAATCGCAATGCGCAGGGGTGCGAAATCGCCTTTAATTCGCCGGATCGTGAACGCATCGAGCAGTGCTTGCGTCGGATGTGCATGCCAACCATCCCCGGCATTCAGAACGGAAACGTGCGGAGCCACATGACGAGCAATGAAATGCGCCGCCCCGGACTGTTCATGGCGCACGACAAACATGTCCGCCTGCATGGCTTCGATATTGCGCAACGTATCCAGCAGACTTTCACCCTTGGTGGTTGCCGAGGTGGAAAGATTGATGTTCAACACGTCGGCTGACAACCGTTTGGCGGCCAGCTCGAAGGTGGTGCGCGTGCGTGTGGATGATTCGAAGAACAGATTCACCACCGTACGCCCGCGTAGCAACGGAACCTTCTTGATTTCGCGATCCGATACCGACATGAAGTTTTCAGCCGTATCGAGAATACGCGTAATCCAGGTCGGGCCAAGGCCTTCAATGGTCAGCAAATGCTTGAGATGTCCCTGCGCATCGAACTGGATTGCCCAGGGATCAGTAGCCAGTTTGGGAATACTCGGGCGCACAAAATTGACGGCCATCAGGCATTTTCCTCACGAGTCACAATATGGGCGATCAATGGATCAGGGCCATCGACATGAACTTGCTGGTCGACCGCAAGATGCACGCGCTGCCCGACCGTATCTGCTGCAATCGGGAGTTCACGGCCATCACGCTCGAACAGCACCACCAGCCAGATACGTGCAGGGCGTCCATAATCGAACAGCTCATTCATGGCCGCGCGAATGGTACGTCCTGTGTACAGCACATCGTCGACCAGAATGATGTCACGACCATCGATATCAGCAGGTAAATACGATGGCGAAACCTGCGGATGCAGGCCCAGGGTATCGAAATCGTCCCGGTAGAAAGTGATATTCAGCTTGCCCAGCGGCTCGGCCAGCTTCATGCGCTGGTGCAATGCTTCGGCTACCCAAACACCACCACTGTGGATGCCCACCATCAACGGATCTTTCAATTTCCCCTGATCGACCGCCTGCTTCAACTCGGAAAAACACGAGTCAATCAATAGATCAACCGACTTAATTTCAGGGCTGGATGTCATGTGTAGGTACCGTTTACTTGTGGTGCAGCAGGAGATTCCACGGAATACTCCGACGATTGCACCGGACTTTGACTGAAAAATGTTTCCAGGATGATGGCAGCAGCCTGAGCATCGATCATACCGGGCGATTTCTTCACCTTTTCCTTGCCGTGACGAGCGGTAAGCAGCATCTCCGCATTTTCGGAGCTCAAGCGCTCATCGACGTAACGAACCGGCAGGTTAAAGCGTCCCTCCAGCCTGCGACCGAAGCGACGGATAAACTCAGCCACAGGATAGGTTTCACCCGAGTCCATCACCGGCCACCCCAACACGAGACCAACCGGCCGCCATTCATCCAGTAGACGCCCGATGACTTCCCATTCAATCTGATGCGCGTTTCGATGATGCAGTGTGGTCAATGGGCGTGCACTGCCCAGCATTTGCTCACCCACGGCAACACCGATACGCCATGCCCCATAGTCGAATGCCAGCCAAGTGCCGGGACTGGCCGAAGTCGTCATGGCGATTCGGCGCGCACTCAGGCGTGACCGGCTTCGCCGGACAGCAGGTTCATATCGACACCCAAACTCCGTGCAGCCGCAACCCAACGCTCCTCAACCGGATAATCGAAGATCAACTCAGTCGTCGCCGCAACGGTCAACCAGGTATTCTCTGCCAGTTCCTGCTCGAGCTGCCCCTCGGACCATCCCGAATAACCCAGGGCGATCACGGCGCGCGCGGGGCCAGCACCATCGGCCAATGCCTGCAAAATGTCTTTAGACGTCGTGAGACCGACTTCATCTGTAATTTCCAGTGTCGATTCCCAGCCGCCATGCGGTGTGTGCAGCACAAAACCGCGCTCCAGCGCGACCGGACCGCCCATGAACACGGGGCGACTGCGAATCGACGGGTTGGAACAGGAAATCTTCATGTGATCGAAAATATCGCCCAAAGTGACATCCAGCGGACGATTGATGGTGATACCCATCGCCCCTTCTTCATTGTGCTCACAGACGTAAGTCACACTGTGATTGAAGTTCGGATCGTCCAGGCTGGGCATGGCGATCAGCAGCTGGTTCTTCAACTGAATAGGATCGGTAAAGCTCATCGTCGAGGTGCTAGCAGGCCGTTTATCCTGCCCCTCGGTGTTTGGTGTTGGCGTATGGTCTTCTGAAGGAAATTTAATCATGGTGTGATGATAAACCCGCGCTGCCTGTTAAGGAACCACTGGTATTGAATCGAGGGAACGAGACAAGAGAAATTTTCTCGATTTTCCTATTGAAATCGACCTTCGGCACGGAAGACTCACGGAAGACCAATGCGTGAAGGCGCCCTGACGAGTGCCACCAACAGACACTTATTTGCCGCGAGGTGGCTTCCGCCCCGGAGTTGTAGAGCGCGTCGCTCCCTGTCGCTCCCGACGAACTGGCTTGCCACCGGCACGTGCAGGCTTGCTGCGCTTATCAGAGCCTTCTCCTGCCCCTTGAGGCCGTGTGCGAGACAAAACCGGACGAGCTTCTCCGGGTCGACTCATGCGGGAAGCCGCACGTTCAATAGGACGAACGGAAGTGGATGCACCCTCTTCCGGTTCAGCGCGGGTAGGAAAGCGAAACGGTTCGGCAGGTCGTTTCGCGACCGTGCCGGTTTGCACGCGTGCCCGATACGGCTTCAGAGCGCGCCGCTTGGTGTCTTCATCCTGCACTTTCCGACGGGTTTCAGGGCGAAGGCCAACCAATTTGACCAACGCATCTTCCATTTCTGGCGGCAGATCCTGCGCGCGCCCCGGCTTGAGGCGTGGTGGCAACGGTATACCCGCGTAACTGATGCGGATCAGACGGGAAACCACAGCGCCCACGGCTTCAATCATGCGGCGAATTTCACGATTCCGCCCTTCACGCAATGTCACGTGATACCAGCGGTTCACCCCGGTGCCGCCGGCATCGCTCAGTTGATCGAACTTGGCAGGACCGTCATCGAGCTGAACTTCGGTAGTCAACTGCTTGATCTGATCCTCGGTCAACCCACCAAGTACACGCACAGCATAGGTACGCTCAATCTGGTGGCTCGGGTGCATCAATCGGTTAGCCAGTTCGCCATCATTGGTCGCCAGCAGCAGCCCGGAAGTGTTGAAGTCGAGACGCCCGACGGTAATCCAACGCCCCTGACGAATGGCGGGAAGTGCGCCGAACACGGTCGGACGGCCTTCCGGATCGGAAGTGGAAGTGATTTCCCCTTCAGGTTTGTGATAAATGATTACCCGTCGGATCGGTTCTTCGTCAGATACCGTGATTTTCTGCCCGCGCACTTCAATCAAATCACCGACCCCGGCCACATCGCCCAACTGAGCTGTCACGCCGTTGAGTTTGACCTCGCCCGCACTGATCCAGCCTTCGATCATGCGACGGGACCCGAGTCCCTGAGTGGCCAGGATTTTTTGCAGGCGTTGTTTACTCACGCGGTGATTCTCTATATGTGAATGGCGAATGATATTCGCCAATTTTGATTGCTTGATCGGACAGGTTTTCGGGGGAATGATAAGCTCCCAGCCAATCATCACCAAGAGATACCGACGCACCCCCATGACAACGGCGGCCGAAACGATCATTCCACCCACCTCGCCTCCCCAGGTTCGCTGGCTCCATGACGAGCAAATGGGTGTTCAACAGAACGCGGTGCTGGTGCTCAGTGGCGACTGGACGATCCGCAGTCTGCAACACGTACCGAAGGTCGACTCTCCGGTCACAGGTGCTGTGAACCCTCGAATTGTGTTGCGCAGTGAAATGACCGCTTTCGATGGATCCGCCGCGCTGGTGCTTGCACGCTGGATCAGACAATGGCGTGCGGCAGGACTCGCGGTTGACCTCTCGGAATTTCCCTCGCGTGAAACCGGCCTGCTCACGCTACTTGACGAACGACTCGTCGATTCCACACCTCAGCCCACGCACAAGCCGTCGCTGTTAGCGCGATTGGGCGAGGTGGCCGTTGGGCAATGGCATGAGGCAAGCTCGTTCCTGTCGTTCCTGGGTGAACTCGTCTGGCGTGGGTTTCCGCTATTGCTGGCCTTCTGGAGCATCCGCTGGCGCGCCGTCATATCCGAAATCGAAGCCGCCGGGGTGCGGGCGCTCGGGATTGTCGGCCTGTTATCGTTCATGATCGGGATGGTGATGGCCTACCAGGGCGGTGCCACACTTGAAAACTACGGGGCGAACGTCCTGATCGTCAACCTCGTGGGCATTATCACCCTGCGTGAAATGGGGCCATTGCTCGCGGCGATCATCGTGGCAGGTCGTACCGGTTCATCCTATACCGCCCAACTCGGCACGATGCGCATAACTGAAGAAATCGATGCGTTGCGTGCCATCGGTGTGCCCCCGTTCGAGATTCTTATCTTCCCCAAGGTTCTGGCGCTGGTCCTGACACTCCCTCTGCTTTCTGTATTCGCTGATCTCATGGGCCTGCTTGGTGGTGCCGTGGTCGCCAATTACGGTTACGGTGTTTCGTTCTCCGTATTCTTCCAGCGGATGCCGGAAGTCGTATCGCTCACCACGCTCTGGCTAGGTCTGATCAAGACGCCGGTCTTCGCTATCGTCATCGCACTGATCGGTTGCATGCAGGGGTTGCGAGTCAGAGGCAGTGCGGCGGAGGTGGGACGCGCAACGACCGTCAGCGTCGTGCAGGCAATTTTCATGGTCATCGTCATCGATGCGGCCTTTTCCGTGCTCTACAACCTGATGGGCTACTGAAATGAGCATCACGACTGCAACCGATTCAAACCACAACGGCTCAAAGGAACTGGTCATTGATGCACGCGGCATCGTGAACCAGTTCGGAAGCCATCGCGTCCATGATGGGCTGGATTTCCAACTGGAACGCGGGAAGATTCGAGCCCTTGTGGGTGGTTCGGGTACCGGGAAAACCGTCCTGCTCCATACCTTGATCATGCTCCGTCAGGCCAATGCTGGTTCGTTGAAACTCTTCGGCGTGGATACCGGCTCGGTCAACGATGCCCAACGACAGTCATTGCGTGAGCGGATTGGCGTCCTTTTCCAAGGCGGCGCCTTGTTCACCTCACTCACCGTACTGGAAAATGTGCTACTCCCCATCAAGGAACACGGCCATTTCGATCCGCACTGGCTGACCGACCTCGGCATGAGCAAGATTCTGCTCGCAGGGTTACCTGCCGACAGTGCGCACAAGCTGCCAATGGAGTTGTCCGGCGGTATGGTCAAACGCGCGGCGCTCGCACGGGCATTGGCGCTTGATCCCGAACTACTGGTGCTTGATGAACCCACTTCAGGGCTCGATCCCATCGGAGCCGCCGCATTTGACGAGCTGGTTCGCACATTGAGTGACTCGCTTGGCTTGACGGTATTGCAGGTGACACACGATCTTGATTCGATCTGGCGTGGCGTTGACGAAGTGGCTTTCCTCGGACGGAAGAAGGTATTGGCCGTCGGCACGGCTGCCGAGCTGGCAGCGCGTGACGAGCCTGAACTCCAGGCCTATTTCAGAGGCACACGCTCGCAAGCATACTGGCTGGCATCACAGCAGGCGAAGCCCGGAACGCCCCCACCGCTCCTTCCTAATCAATTCAGCGCAGAGACGACCTAATGGATTCGAAAATCAATTACACCGCCGTCGGGTTATTTGTGTTGCTGCTTGGTCTGGGCCTTGCGGCCACCGCCTATTGGCTCGTGACCGGTGGCAAGCAGCAGACATTCACACCGTATGTGATTTATGCAACCGATAGCGTGGCCGGGCTGACCGTCAACAGTCATGTGCTGTATCGGGGCGTAGACGTCGGCGAGGTCAAAAAAATCCGAATCGATGATCACAACCCGGACCGCATACGCATTCGTGTCGATATTGACGCCGATGTCCCCATTCGCTCGGATACCGTAGCGCAGCTGCGACCACAGGGCGTCACCGGCTTGAGTGTACTGAATCTGACCGGTGGCAAATCGAACATCCCACTGACACACCGGAACAGCGGGGGCGAACTGGTCATCCCTTACGAGCCATCCATCTTCTCTCGACTGGAAGGTGGCCTCAGCGACACGATGGTCAAGATCACGCGCATCAGTGACCGGCTCGACCAGTTATTCAGCGAAAAGAATGTTGCTGCACTGGACAGCACGCTAGACCATATAGACGCGCTAACCTCGATGCTCGCCGAACGTCGCTCGGATATTTCCGAGGCCATCATTGCCGGGCGTAAAACCTTGGAGAACACGGCCGTCGCAAGCCAGTCGGCAAACAAGCTGATCGACCAGTCCGATCAACTCGTCCAAACCTTCAAGAAATCGATTCAGGGACTTGAAGCCACACTCAATGCTACAGACAGGGCTGCCAACAAGGTCAGCGCGGCCAGCGACAGCACGCTCGCCATGACTCAGACCGGCAATCAGACACTGAACAACTTCAACCAGCGCACGCTGCCGGTACTTGATGGCCTGCTATCGCAACTTCAGGAAACCAGCATTGCGTTGACTCGACTCGTCAACCAGCTCAACGACAACCCGAGTCAGATTCTATACGGCTCGGCGCCCATTCCTCCGGGTCCGGGTGAAGGCCCAAGCAAAGGCCCGAGCAAAGGCAATATAACCCCCAAGCCTACCCAGACCACCCCATCGCCATGATGCGGGTACCTGCGACGGTCACACAAAGGATTCACCATGCGGTCATCAGTTCTCACCAAAACCACAACATACCTTGCCACCCTGTGCGTGTTCAGTATCGCACTGGCCGGTTGCAGCCTGCCCATCAAGCCGCCTGAATCGCAGAGCACCTTCCGGCTGAACAGCACGAACCTGCAAACGCCCGCGATCGTCGATCACGGGCAGGATGTTGCCTATCTGGTGCAGATGCGCACGCTGCAAGCCGGACATGGATTCGAAACCCAGGAAATGATGTACAGCCGCGATGCCCAAAACCTCTCGCCCTATCGGAACAGTCGTTGGTTGGCGGCCCCTGCCGAGATGTTGAGCGATGCCATCGCACAGACCCTGCTGAACCAACCTTGGGTGGCCGGCGTTGTACCCAATTCCGCCAGCGCACCTGTAGCCGTAAACCTCAGTTGCCGACTTATTCGCCTGGAACATGACCTCAGCGGCAACGAGGGCAAGGCTCATCTCGTCATGACCTGCCTGTGGACCAATCCTGCAGACAGAACCGTCGAATCCCACTGGCGTTTCGACAAAACCCGCACCATCGCTCAAAACAACGCGACACAATTTGCTGCGGCAAGCCAGGAGCTGGTCGATCAGGCCATCAAGCAGATCGTCGAACAAACCCGTGCCGTCATCAGCGCACACCCGAAGGCGAACGGCTGAACCCGGCAAAAGAAATCAAAACCCTGCTGGCCGACGCAATCAGGTATGATGCTCGGCTTTGCCGCATTCTTCCCCCTCCTTTCTTATCCCCTCTTATTTACCTATACCCTTTGGAACCACCATGTCATTTGCTGAACTGGGCCTGATGCCCGAGTTGCTGACCGCGCTCGACGCCGTCGGCTATACAAGTCCCACCCCCATCCAACGTGAAGCGATCCCGATCGTCTTGTCCGGGCGGGATCTTCTGGCCGCGGCCCAAACCGGCACCGGGAAAACCGCCGGTTTCACCTTACCCTTGTTGCAACGACTCGCCACCACACCTGTCTTGCACCCGGCACCCAAACACCGCATTCGTGCACTCGTTCTGACACCGACTCGCGAACTGGCTTCGCAGGTAGAAGAAAGCGTCAAACAGTACGGCCAAAAGCTGAAATTGAGCTCGATGGTGATTTTTGGCGGCGTGAACATCAACCCGCAACGTGACCGTCTGCAACGCAAACTCGACATCCTCGTCGCCACCCCAGGGCGCCTGCTCGATCACGTCGGCCAAGGCAACGTGGACTTGGGCGGCGTGGAAATCCTGGTGCTGGATGAAGCCGACCGCATGCTCGACATGGGCTTTATCCGCGACATCAAGCGGGTGCTCGCCCTGTTGCCCAAGCAACGGCAGAACCTACTCTTCTCGGCTACCTTTGCGCCGGAAATCAAAACCTTCGCCCAGAATTTGCTCGACAACCCGGCCAAGGTCGAAGTCGCACCACAGGTCACCACCGCGGAACGGGTTGAACAACGGATTTACCCCGTTGACCGGGATGCCAAGAAAGCCCTGTTGCAACAACTCATCGTGGACGGAAACTGGAATCAGGTATTGGTATTCACCCGTACCAAACACGGCGCGAACCGTCTGGCCGAACAGCTCGACAAGGACGGTATCCCCGCCATGGCGATTCACGGTAACAAGAGCCAGTCTGCCCGTGAGAAAGCGCTCGGTGCATTCAAGGCCGGCAAACTGCGCGTCCTGGTCGCAACCGACATTGCAGCCCGTGGCATCGATATCGACGCCCTGCCCCATGTAGTCAACTATGAACTGCCGAACGTTCCAGAGGATTACGTGCACCGCATTGGCCGTACCGGTCGCGCCGGTGCTGGCGGCGAAGCTGTTTCGCTGGTGTGCGTGGACGAGCATAAACTGCTGGCCGATATCGAACGCACCATTCGCCAGAAACTCGAACGCGTGATCGTGCCCGGCTTCGAACCGGACCCGAATGCGAAGCCCGAGCCGTTGCGCAAACCACAGGCCCCGCGCCAACCCCGCCGCGACTTCCCGCAACGCAACGCTCAAGGTCATGGCGCCCACGCGTCCCGGTCTTCCGGTTCCCAGCAAGACGGTCAACCCCGTTCGGCTGGCAGTGCCGCAGCAGGCAATCGCCCCCAAAGAGAGGGCGGTAGAGATACGGGCAATCGTTCCGGAAACAACCCAGGGAACAACACAGGCAACCGCAGCGACGGCAATCGCTCACGATCGGCTGGTTCTGGTCAGCGCCGTCGGCCTTCTGGCAACATCTGAATTGAGTAGAACCGCACCAAGCAATGCCTAACCCGCGGTTCCAAGCCACACATAATGATGGCAGTGATGCTTCGTCAGAGCTGCTTCATTTCGCCAAAGCAATTGGCCTCGAATCAATCATACCGGGTCGATATAGTTTATTGCTGTTGCTTGAACTATTTGGGGCCACAAAATCCGGAATCCTCAACCCAACAAAAGTCGTAAGCCAAATTCGAGTTTTAGAGGGAATTGAGGCGGGCAGAGGATTAAAGCCAGCCACCCAATTTAAACACCCACCACTTCAAGGGCTGTGGCACCAACACTACCTCGAAGATGGCTTACCAAGTATGGCCCGCAATATCCGCAAAGCGATTGGCAAATATGGACTTCCATGGGTTGAACAAAAAATTGCTGACGCGAAAGCAACGGGCGAGACAAAGTATTTCACAGAAGACGATATAGCCCAGATTGCACATGATGCAGTGACTTCCAACTGGGAGCGGCTTACACATGACGAAGCTCTTACAGGTGAGTGGCTTATTTTTGCTAAGCACGAAGGGAATAACTACTATCTCTGCCTCGGAAAGCACGACAGTGGTGATAATCAGCTTCGCACACAGATTGATGCAATCTGCTTACACGAGTTTCCTTTTTTAAAAGACACCCTCACGTTCTTCGTCTCTACCATCTGTCTAACTCCTCCGAAGGAGTTAACAGCTGGTTTAGAGATGGCAAACTATGGGTGCAATCCGCCAGATGACAGAAGGCACTACATCTGTCCGCCCAACGAGTGAACTACCACTCAAACACATCCCCCTTACGCGGCATGGTCACTTCGGTTTTTTCCAATGCCTTGGCAAAACTGCTCATCGCTTTTTCTTCACCGTGAACCAGAATCGTGTGCTTGGGGTTGAGTGCCCGATGCCACGCCAGCAATTCATCGCGATCCGCATGGGCGGAAAAACCGTTGATCGTGTACAGCCGCGCATTGACCGGGATTTCATCGCCAAATAACCGGATGGTCTTGGCACCGTCGATCAGAATGCGTGCCAGGGTTCCCGGGGCCGCATAACCCACAAACACCACGCTCGAATCCCGACGCCAGAGGTTATGGCGGAGGTGGTGACGTACCCGCCCACCGGTACACATGCCGGAACCGGCCATGATGACGGCACCACCAACCAGTCGATTCAGTGCAATCGATTCAGCGGTATCACGGGTAAAACGCAACCCCGGCAGCGCAAACGGGTCGTGTTTACCCTTGAATTGCTCGCGGGTCGCATCGTCGTAGCATTCACGGTGACGGCGGAAAATTTCCGTGGCCGAAATGGCCATCGGCGAATCGAGGAACACAGGCAGATTCTTCGGCAAACGTCCTTGCTCGATCCCTTCGCGCAGGGTGAACAGAATCTCCTGAGTCCGCTCCAGAGCGAATGTCGGAATGACGACGTTCCCGCCGCGCGCGAGTGTTTCTGTGATGGCTTGGTATAGCTCCGCAACAGTCGGTTCAATCGCCTTGTGGTCGCGATCACCATAGGTGGTTTCCATCACCACGACATCGGCTTTCGGTGGTATCTGGGGCTTACGCAGGATGGGGCGCCCGGCGTTGCCGATGTCACCGGAAAAGATGACTGAGCGCTTCTTATCGCCCTTCTTCTCGATCCGAATACTGGCCGAACCGAGGATATGCCCCGCATCGTAGAAGGTCGCTGTTACTTTCGGGGCGATCTCGATGGATTCACCATAATTCACTGCGCGACCAAATTGCCCGACCGCGTTCAGCGCATCAAGGGTGTCGTAGAGTGCATCGGCATGGTGTTTACCATGCCGATGAGCGTGGCGGTTGTTACGCTCCGCGTCTTCCTCCTGCAGATGCGCTGCATCCAGCATCACGACGCGCGCGAGTTCACGGGTTGCAGAAGTCGCAATGATTTCACCGGTGAAGCCGCGTTTCACCAGTAACGGGATGCGTCCGCAATGATCCAGATGCGCATGGGTCAGCAGCAGCAAGTCAATGGATTTCGGATCGAAACCGAAATCTTCGGCGTTTTCCTCTTCCAACTCTCGCCCGCCCTGAAACATGCCACAGTCGATCAGAATGCGCTTGCCCGAAACTTCGAGCAGATGGCAGGAACCGGTCACGTCCCGATCCGCACCATGAAATGAAATCTTCATACCCCTTCCCCTGTTATTGTTCGTTTCATTGATTGAAACGGTTCTTCCCGAATACCAACAATCCCTCAGGCCGTTCTATTTATTTTTCGACCTGCGCCTCCGTCCAAATCACGCCAATCAGCCGCGATAAGCCTTCAACTTCGCTTCAATTTCGAGCACTTTTCGCGTTGTGCTCACAACCGTATCGGGATTCAAGCTCATGGATTCAATCCCGATCTCGACCAGAAATTCAGCCATTTCCGGATAGTCGGACGGTGCCTGACCACACAGACCGGAATGGATGCCATTGCGCGCGCAGCCTTCCACCGCGAGTCGGATCATCTCCTTCACACCATCGTCGCGCTCGTCGTAGTCGAATGCGACCATCTCGCTATCCCGATCCACGCCAAGCGTCAATTGAGTGAGATCATTTGTGCCGATCGAGAAACCGTCAAACCGCTTCGCGAACTGATTGATCAGGATCACATTATTCGGGATTTCACACATGGCATAGATTTGCAGCCCATTCTCTCCCCGTTTGAGCCCGAATTCCTCCATTTTTGCCAGCACATCGTCGGCTTCTTTCACGCGACGAACAAAAGGCAGCATGAGAATCACATTGGTTAGCCCCATCACTTCACGCACGCGCTTCATGGCGAGACATTCAAGACGGAATCCTTCCTCGTACGCCGGATGGGCATAGCGGGCAGCACCACGGAAACCAATCATCGGATTGGCCTCGTCCGGCTCGAAATCCGAACCGCCCAGCAAGGTGGCATATTCATTCGACTTGAAGTCGGACATACGCACCACAACGGGCTTAGGCCAGAAAGCGGCCGCAATCGTCCCCACACCCTCGGAAAGACGCTCGATGAAGTAGGCTTCGCCATTGGTATAACCGCTCGTCAGACGAGCAATCGCTGCGCGATCGACAGCAGAAGACACTTTCTCAGGATGCAACAAGGCCAGTGGGTGCGCCTTGATGGATTCATTGATGATGAACTCCATCCGGGCCAGCCCCACTCCATCGTTCGGCAGGAATGAGGTTTTGAATGCAAGGTCAGGGTTACCGAGATTGATCATGATCTGGGTGGTCGGACGAGCGATATCACCCACTTCCGTCGTATCGACATGGAACGGCACAGCGCCCTTGTAAATCCGGCCGTTGTCGCCTTCCGCGCAGGAAACGGTGATCGTCGCTCCATCGGGAATCCTGGTCGTCGCTTCGCCCGCACCGACCACTGCGGGGATGCCCAACTCACGCGCGATGATCGCTGCATGGCACGTACGCCCACCGCGGTTGGTCACGACCGCCGCTGCCGTCTTCATGACTGGCTCCCAGTCCGGCGTAGTCGTGTCGGCGACCAGAATCTCACCAGGTTTGAACTCGCTCAGATGGGCGGCATCCTGAATGATTCGCGCTGGACCACTGGCAATTCGCTCACCCACGGAACGCCCGGTGATGATGACCTCTCCCTGACCGTCGAGCTCATAGCTTTCCAGCAGATTGACCCGACGCTGGGATGCCACCGTCTCCGGTCGTGCCTGCACGATGTACATCTTCCCATCCAGGCCATCCTTTGCCCACTCCATGTCCATGGGATGCCCGTAATGCGATTCGATCGCCATGGCGTATTCAGCCAGTTCCAGCACGTCGGCATCTCCGATACAGAACCGTTCGCGATCCTCGGTCGGCGTGGGGATATTACGCGTCGTGCTCCGTGTATCGCCCTCCATGTAGACCATCATGATGGCCTTGCCGCCCATATTGCGTCGCAATACAGCCCGATGACCCGCAGCGAATGTTGGCTTGTGAACGTAGAATTCGTCGGGGTCGACCGCACCCTGCACGATATTCTCCCCAAGACCATAACTGCCGGTAATGAAGACGGCATCGCGGAAGCCCGACTCGGTATCGAGCGAGAACATCACGCCCGATGCCGAAAGGTCGGAACGCACCATTTTCATGACACCGATAGAAAGGCCGATCTTGAAATGATCGAAGCCCTGATCGACACGATAATGAATCGCTCGGTCCGTGAACAGACTGGCAAAATCGCGCCGACAAGCATCCAACAAGCTTTGATCGCCACGGACATTGAGGAATGTATCCTGCTGGCCGGCAAAGCTCGCCGTGGGAAGATCCTCCGCAGTGGCCGAACTACGTACAGCGAGTCCGACATCCTCACCATATTCTTCCTGTAGTTTGCGATAGGCTGCGACGATTTCCCTCGCCAAGTCATCCGGCAAACCCGCGCCGTAGACAACTTCCCGTGCTCGCTTGCCCCGACGCGCCAGATCGTCCACATCCTCGGGATCAAGCGCATCGAGAGCGTCGTGCAGCGCGGGCCAGGCATTAGCCGAATCCAGCATGTAATGGTAGGCCTCGGCAGTAATAGCGAAACCATTCGGGATGCGCACTCCAGCGGGTGATAGCTTTCGAAACATTTCGCCCAGAGACGCATTCTTGCCACCGACCAGCGGCACATCATCAATCCCTAACTCGTCGAAGAAACGGATGTATTTGAATTCACTCATGAAATAACAACTCCTGTTTTGAGCAACCCTTGAATTAGACCGTGGAGATGGGCCTTACTTTGCATTGGGTACGGGGGAGAACACGGGACACAAACCGTCTTTGTGCGGTCTTCAATTGATGTTCAAATCCATATCGAACTAAGTTAAATAAATCTGTTTGGGAAAACAATAAGCCAACCCGACAATCCCAAACACACCCAGACCACTATACCTCTCCAGCAAACCTTATGAATCAATCCTGATTTATGGCAGAATCAGCGGAGTTCCGGTTGTTCCTTATTTTCGCGGCGCCTCGGTCAGAGGTGTGGGCAGGAGTTGATTTGTGGCAAAAATTCTCGTTGTAACTTCAGGGAAAGGCGGCGTTGGTAAAACAACGACAAGCGCAGCGATTTCCAGTGGTCTGGCATTGGCAGGCAAGAAAACAGTCGTCATCGATTTTGATGTCGGCCTGAGAAACCTTGACCTCATCATGGGTGTTGAACGGCGCGTGGTCTGTGACCTCGTGAACGTCATCCAGAAAGAGGCCGGTTTGAGCCAAGCTCTGATCAAACATAAAGAGGTCGATAATCTTTATGTCCTCCCTGCCTCGCAGACAAAAGACAAAGATGCACTGACCGAAGAAGGTGTGAAGCAGGTATTCGATGATTTGAAGGCTGAAGGCTTCGATTACATCATCTGCGACTCCCCTGCCGGTATTGAGCGCGGCGCACAACTGGCCATGTATTTTGCCGACGAGGCGATTGTGGTCTCCAATCCAGAAGTTTCCTCTGTTCGCGATTCCGACCGCATGCTCGGCATTCTGGCCAGCAAATCTCAACGCGCAAAGAATGGCGAAACGCCCATTCGCGAACATTTGCTGATCACCCGCTACTCACCCAACCGCGTGGAAGCGGGTGAAATGCTCTCCATCGAAGACATGCTCGAAATTCTGGCTGTGCCGCTGCTGGGCGTCATTCCAGAATCACCCGCGGTACTTCAGGCCTCCAACTCCGGTCGTCCAGTCATTCTCGACCAGACCGCCGACGCAGGACAGGCTTACCAGGACGCGGTCGCACGCCTGCTGGGTGAAGACCGGCCCATGCGGTTCGTCGAGGCTGAGAAAAAATCCCTGTTCAACCGCCTGTTCGGACGGGGGTAATCATGGGTATTTTTGATTTATTCCGCGCACGCCCCAAGCCAACCGCACATCTGGCCAAAGAACGACTCCAGATCCTGATCGCACATGAGCGCAGCCAGGGGCAGAATACCGACCCGGATTACCTGCCCAAGCTCAAAAACGATCTATTGGATGTCATTCGCAAATATGTGGCCGTACAAGATGACGCCGTTCAGGTTCAAATCGAACATCACGAAGGTGTCGATACGTTGGAACTCAACATTGTCCTGCCCGATCGCAAGGAAGAATCGGCCTGACAACACGTTATTTGTTTTATTTATACCAAATAAAACCAATAGAGCAGCTCAATAGGCCAATGAAAATGTTTAGCGCGCGGATTCAACCGCCGCACGCTAAAGTTTAGTCATATTTGCAATCGCCCCTGAGGGTGCAATCATGACACTATCCGACTTTTCCTGGCTAACTGATTCCCCAATCTTTTCAACCACCTTGTGGCCCGCATGGGTTGCAGGGGGTGCCATCGGCGTGCTCGCCTTTGCTCAACGCTGGCTGACCGACCAACCCTTGGGTTGTTCGGCCGCCTTCGGCAACGCCTGTGCTCGCTTGGGCAGTCGCCTGCCACTGTTCCAGGGCCCCGCACACAGCACCGCTACCGACTGGAAACTCTGGTTCCTGGTCGGCATTTTCCTCGGCGGACTGCTCGCGAGCCTCTCGACCGGCTCATGGGCCGAACCGTCGCATTTTGGCTCGTTTTACACGGCATTGATGCCTCATTCCGACGCAGGTCGCGTGCTGTGGTGGCTGTTCGGTGGGGTTCTGATCGGCATGGGTTCACGCCTGGCCGGTGGTTGCACCTCAGGGCACACCATCAATGGCGTAGCCATGGGTTCACCTGCGAGCATTGTCGCCTCCGCCTTCTTTTTCGCAGCGGCTGTCGGCACGGCACAAATCGCCCACCACCTTCTGAACACATTCGGAGGTTGATCATG
The DNA here is from genome assembly GCA_964655215.1 of uncultured Halothiobacillus sp. Taxonomy (GTDB): domain Bacteria; phylum Pseudomonadota; class Gammaproteobacteria; order Halothiobacillales; family Halothiobacillaceae; genus Halothiobacillus. The sequence goes on along the minus strand of CAZZMW010000007.1, from coordinate 38,949 downwards.
AACAATTCAAGCACCTTGATCCGTAACGGCAGCTTCCTGCTCTTTGGCGTGGTATTCGGCTTTTTACTGAGTCGTGCCGGCGCAACTGACCCCGCGCTCATTTCCAGTCTGCTGCTGTTTGAGAACCTCCATCTGCTGTGGGTCATCGCCACCGCTGTCGGCGTAGGCGCCGTACTCAATTTTCTTGCGAAGCAGTTGAAATGGCGCAGCGTGGCAAGCGGCCAACCCATCAGCTTCCCGCACAAACCCTTCGTGCGCGCACTCATTCCCGGTGCCATTCTGTTCGGTGTGGGTTGGGGCCTGACCGGAATCTGTCCTGGAACCGCACCCGCCATGCTGGGCGAGGGGCAATGGTTTGTCGGCGTGGTGCTTATCGGCATCGTGGCGGGCACCTGGCTGGTTGGTTTTATCCATCACATGCAAATCAAGAGACAGGTACAATCACGGGATATGACTGCCGCGAACAGATAATGCATGGCCGATTCCTCAACTAACGAGACACAAAAAACCGGGCTCAAGGAACAGCGCGTCGATACCTGGTTATGGGCAGCGCGTTTTTTCAAGACACGCTCCCTTGCCTCCACGGCAATCGAAGGCGGCAAGATCGAAATCAACGGTCAGTCATGCAAAAAATCCGGCAAGGTCGTCCGAATAGGTGACGAACTGTCCATTGAGCGCGGAGAAACCAGGTGGGTTGTCACCGTCTCGGGGCTATCCAAACAACGGGGATCGGCCACAGTTGCCCAAACCCTGTATTCCGAATCGCCGGATAATCTGGCCGAACGGCTGAAGACAGCTGAGCAACACCGCCAGAACAGCTTGATGAATCCAAGTCGTGTCAAACCAGATCAGCACACCCGCATTCTGCTTCGTGCCCTGCGAGGCAAGCCCTCATAAAGCACAATTCCCGTGATCTTGCGGCGATATGCCGGGATTACACACCAAAATGTCATGGTCAACCGGTTGCTTAGCCATGGACATTCCACCGGTCACACGGCACAATGCCGACAACTTAAATTTCACGAAATGAAAGACACCCCGCGACAAGGAACTGCGACGCATGGCAACCATTCTGCTGCTGAACGGCCCGAATCTGAACCGACTAGGCACGCGCGAGCCCGAACGTTATGGCAAAACGAAGTTGAACGATATCGTTCAACGGCTGGATGACCTCTGCCGCCACACTTCGTCGACGCTTGAACATCTGCAAACCAATGCCGAACACGAGATGATCGAGCGAATCCATGCGGCAGCCGAGTCCGGCGTGAACGGCATCGTCATTAATCCTGCCGCCTGGACGCACACCAGCGTTGCATTACGTGATGCCCTGCTCTCCACGGCCATTCCTTTCGTCGAAATCCACATTACCAACATCCATGCACGCGAGCCTTTCCGCCAGCATTCATATTTCTCGGATATCGCTGTCGGCTCGATTGTCGGGGTGGGTGCTGTCGGCTACGAACTCGCCTTATTCGCCCTATTGAATCATCTTGGTATCCCACGCAACACGCTGTGGACACCCACCTTGCCACCCGCCTGATTCCCGCTGAACTCAGGCCAAACTCATTTGGAGAAGTCCATCCATGGATATTCGTAAAATTAAAAAACTGATCGAACTGCTTGAGGAGTCGGGCATCGCCGAAATCGAGATCCGCGAAGGCGAAGAATCTGTCCGCATTTCTCGTGGTCAAATTGCCCAAGCTGCGCCGGTTCAATACACCGTACCCGCTGCACCAGCTACCGCTTCTGCTCCGGCACCGGCACCGGCTGCCCAACCGGCAGCTGCGCCTGCTCAGGCTGCAGGAACACCGATCAAATCACCCATGGTGGGTACCTTCTATCGCTCGGCTTCACCCACGGCCAAGCCGTTTGTCGAAGTCGGCAGCAGCGTCAAGGCTGGCGACACGCTTTGCGTCGTTGAAGCCATGAAAATGTTCAACCAGATTGAGGCTGAAACCAGCGGCACCATCACAGCGATCCTGGTCGAAAACGGCCAGCCGGTCGAGTACGATCAGCCTTTGTTCATCATCGAATAAGCCATCCCGTTTTTAGAGGTTTTGCCATGCTGAACAAAGTGTTAATCGCAAATCGCGGTGAAATCGCGTTGCGAATCCTGCGCGCCTGTCGCGAACTCGACATCCAGACCGTCGCTGTACATTCCACAGCTGACCGTGAGCTCAAACACGTCCGACTCGCAGATGAATCGGTCTGCATTGGCGGCCCACGTTCGAACGAAAGCTATTTGAACATCCCTGCAATCATCGCGGCGGCAGAAGTTACCGATTCGGTCGCCATTCACCCCGGTTATGGATTCCTGTCCGAGAATGCTGATTTTGCTGAACGTGTCGAAGAATCAGGTTTCATCTTCATCGGCCCGACTGCCCAGAACATTCGCATGATGGGTGATAAGGTCACCGCCAAAGAAACCATGCGTGCGGCCAACGTTCCTTGCGTACCGGGTTCAGATGGTGCGCTGGGCGATGACCCGGAAGAGAACCTTCGTCTTGGACGGGAAGTTGGCTATCCGGTCATCATCAAGGCAGCAGGCGGCGGCGGTGGACGCGGTATGCGCGTGGTGCATACCGAAGCTGCCCTGCTGCACGCCATCGACATGACCCGCAGCGAGGCACAGGCGGCATTCAACAACCCGCAGGTGTACATGGAGAAATTCCTTGAGCATCCGCGCCACGTTGAAATCCAGGTACTTGCAGATACCCATGGCAATGCGATCTACCTGGGTGAACGCGATTGTTCCATGCAACGCCGCCATCAGAAAATCATCGAAGAAGCCCCCGCCCCCGGCGTCACGCCGGAGCAACGTGCCGAGATCGGTGCCGTGTGTGTGGCTGCCTGTCAGCGCATGGGCTACCGCGGTGCAGGCACGTTCGAATTTCTGTATGAAAACGGCAACTTCTATTTCATCGAAATGAATACCCGTTTGCAGGTTGAGCACACGATCACCGAGATGATCACCGGCATTGATCTCGTCAAACAGCAACTTCGTATTGCGGCAGGTTTGCCACTGGAGATCACTCAAGATCAAGTCCACCTGACCGGTCACTCCATCGAATGCCGTATCAACGCAGAGGATCCGGCCACCTTCGTGCCCAGCCCGGGGAAAATCACGAACCTGCATTTTGCGGGTGGGCCGGGTGTACGCATCGACTCGCATATCTACAACGGCTACAGCGTCCCTCCTTACTACGATTCGATGATCGGCAAACTCATCACGCATGCCGACACGCGTGAGCAGGCGATCCGCCGCATGGCCGGTGCTCTCGACGAAATGATGATCGATGGCATCAAGACGAATATCCCTCTTCACCGCGAGCTGATGGCCGATCAGGCGTTCATCGATGGCGGTACGGATATTCATTACCTGCAAAAGAAACTGGGTCTGAACTGATGCCTGAATCTTCTGCAATTAGTCCGGCTTGGCAGAGACTAAGCCTGGATGTACCCCAATCCGATGTCGAAGCCTGCGAAGACGCCCTACTCGAAGCTGGCGCGGTTTCTGTTTCGCTGGAAGAAATCGGTGACGAGCAGATTTTCGAACCCAAACCAGGCGAAACGCCGCTCTGGCAGCGGGTTCGAGTAGCGGGTCTTTTCGAAGGCCATATCAGCCCGGCAGACATCATGGGGCAGCTGCATAGTTCGCTGCGGCCATCCCTTCTGGGTGATTTCGATCACGAATTCATCGAAGAAACCGACTGGGTCCGCCAGACCCAGTCCGATTTCGCCCCCACTCATTACGGCGATGGCTTGTGGGTCACCCCACATTGGAGTGACGCACCTGCCGAAGCCAAAACCGTAGTGCGGATTGATCCGGGTCTGGCCTTCGGGACAGGGCAACATGAAACCACGTCCTTATGCCTCGACTGGCTCGATGCCCAACCACTGAAAGGGCTACGTGTCCTCGATGTTGGTTGCGGCTCCGGTATTCTGGCGCTAGCCGCACTGATGAAGGGCGCCTCGGTTGCCTATGGCACCGATATTGACCCACAGGCACTCAAAGCCAGCCGGGACAACGCAGCACTCAATGACATCCCTGAAGATCAACTCTGGCTCGGCCTGCCGGAAGATCTGGTCGCGGAAGAGAAATTCGATGTACTGGTCGCCAATATCCTGGCCCAGCCACTGATCGAACTCGCTCCCATCCTTGCCCCACATATCAAAGCTGGCGGACGTTTCGCACTGTCAGGCATTCTCAATACTCAAGCCGAAGCCGTAGCCGCTCAATGGATGGCTCAAGACTTGACGATTGATAGTATTGAATCGCGAGGGGACTGGGCACGGGTCTCCGGACACCGGGGTTAATCCACCGCCCAGCACGCACTTAACCCCAACGAAACATGCATGGTTTTTCCGGGGGCGTCAGGTTAAGGGGCAAGACCCGCCCATGGTTATAACTACAGGGGCCGGGGCTTCCCCCGCCTTGCTTAAACTCAGATCAATCCGGCTCTGCTATTAATTGACGGATTTTCGTCATCGGGTCCGGCTGATCCCACTCTGAACCGCCAAACAAGGCGTAGCGAATCCGTCCTTTCCGATCAATGAGGTACGTACTCGGATAAGCGAATACCAGCCATGTCTGCACCGCCGAACCGCTAGGATCCTGGAGAATCGGGAAGTTGACGGCATGCACCTTCAGAAAAGCATCAATTGCTGCCCGATCCTCAGCCAGATTAACGGCAAGAATCTCAAATGGCTGGCCTTTCAATGCAGTTTTCAATCGTGTCATCGAAGGAATTTCGTGCACACAGGGCGGACACCAACTGGCCCAGAAGTTCAGTAATACCACCTTGCCCCGATAATCCTTCAAATTGATGGCGTGCTCCTGCAAATCCATCAAATCCAACGATCGGTTCTGCGGCCCCGAATAGGGCTGAAGGTCAGTTGATTTTGTTTGCTCGACAGTCACCGGAGCCGTCGTTTCGACTTTGCCAGCCACCCTCGGTTCGGCCATATATCCGACCAACAGTGAAGCAGCCTGGGCGATACGGGAAGACAGTGCCTTGCCTTGCTCCTGTTCAAAAGCACTGGCATCGGGGCGAAAATAGAAACGATCACGCACGTTCGGCATCAACTGCGTGAACACGGTGCTCCCCGATACCTGCAATCGCTCCGTCAATTCCGCCATATGCCATCGCCAGGGGGAAAGCGCTGCCTGCATAACATACACCGGAGCATTAAACGCGCTGACTTCCGGCCAATAGCGGGCGTGCTCACCGGGCGCCGGGGTGTTGATATAAAGATTCGGGTTAATGAAGACGAATCCAACACCATGTTGAGGTGTGGATTGCAGAGCAACCCACCCTCGTACCGCCAGTTCGGCCGCCTTGTTGGGTGCGATCACGATCAGAGGCAGGTTGTCGGCCTTGGCTTTACTGATCAAACCACTGATCCACTCGGGCGGCACCTTGTCGACAGCACTGGGTGTCGGCGACAGGAAAAGCGTTTCGTAGACGTTGGCAAACCAGCTCTCAAAGCCATGAGCGCTCAATTCCACAGCAATCTGCTTCTCCGCTGGCAAAATCCCTTGCTCGGAAGGCAGCCACAACAAACGCATTTTAGGTGGCTCTTTGGAAGCCACAACATCAATCTCGAGAGGCGTGTCCATACCCGGCAGCGATAACTCAGTTGCCATGGCACTGCCCACAGGTAATACCCATAGCATCATGAGCAGCCAGAACCGCACCGATAAAAATGATTTCATTACATTGGTATCCTTAATCAAACCCTGTCCAGGGCACACAAGTTCCAAACGATAAAGGCACAGATTTTCTTTTTGCGAACTATTCAGTGAAAAATCTAAGTTGCTGGTTACTGTGACCGGTTTGCCATGAGGGATCCGGCCGCCAGTTTTTCACCCATTCGGGAAAGTCGGCTACTGGCATAGGACGAGCGATACCAAACCCCTGGGCCAGATCACAACCCAGATCCAGAAGCACGGTACCGTGCAGAACGGTCTCGACGCCTTCGGCAATCGCTTCCCGCTTGAACGCACGCGCCAAACCCAACACACCCTGCAAAATAGCCATATCGTCGGGATCTTCGAGCATATCCCGCACAAAACTCTGATCGATCTTGAGGGTATCGACCGGCAAGCGCTTCAGATAGGTCAAAGACGAGTAGCCGGTTCCGAAATCATCAATGGCGCTCGTTACGCCCAGATTCCGACATGCCGTAAGTACACTGGAAATCAGCTTGATATCCTGCAACGCGCTGGTTTCGAGGATCTCCAACTGCAGATGACTCGGTGGTACCTGAGGTTGGGTGCCCAGCAGGAATTTAAGTCGATCAATGAAATCGGCCTGCTGCAATTGCCGCGCGCCCATGTTCACACTCACGGGGATATTCAGCCCCTCGTTCTGCCATTGGGCGAGATGCTTCAACGCTGTCGCTATTACCCATTCGCCCAACTCAACGGCCAGAAGATGGTCTTCAATAACCGGCAGAAACTCGCCCGGCAGAAGCAGCCCTTTCTGTGGATGCTGCCAACGAATCAGTGCCTCAGCGCCAACAACCTTGCCCGTGCGCATATTGACTTTGGGCTGATAGAACAGCACGAATTCATCGGCTGCCAGCGCATGTCTGATCTGCTCGAGTTTTTCGTGGTGTACGCGCAAACTTAGATCTTGAGCAGAGTCGAATACGTGGTAACGATTTCTACCTGCCAGTTTGGCTTGGTACATAGCCTGATCGGCCTGCCGCAGCAGTTGATCGGCATCTTCATCACCGGTCTCCGGTTCATAGAAAGTGACACCAATACTTGCAGATAACCGAAAGGCAATGCCGCCGATACTGATTGGTTGATTGGCTGCATCCAACAAGCGGCCCAGCAGCGGTTCGCTGGCAGCGGCGTCAGCAAGATCGGGGAGTACGGCAACGAACTCATCGCCACCCAGGCGGGCGAAAGTATCACTTTCGCGCAGGGCATGTTTCATACGCGCCGAAATCGCAGTGAGCAACTGGTCACCAACCTCATGACCATAGTTGTCATTAACAATCTTGAATCCATCCAGATCGAGATAGGCAACGGCCAACAGTTGTTGTTGGCGATGGGCCTGAATCATGGCCTGATGCAGTCGATCTGCAAGGAGAACGCGATTCGGCAGACCGGTCAACGCATCGTAGTGAGCAATATGCTCCAATCGCTTTTCGTGCGCCTTGATCGCGCTGATATCCGAAATGAGTGCCACATATTGCTGAGTCCGGTCCTGATCATCTTTTACCGCACTGATCGTCATCATGGAGGGAAAAGCCGCCCCGTCTTTGCGCCTGTACCAGATTTCCCCATGCCAATTACCGTTCGCGATCAGTGTGCGCCACATCTCGACGAAGAAAGCACGTTCGTGACGATTGGATTTGAGCATACGGAGATTGCGACCAGCTATTTCATCCCGTGTATAACCAAAAATCTCAGTGAACATGGCATTCACATCCATGATCTTGGCATCGGTAGACGCGATCAGAATGGCCTCTCGAGCGTGGCTGAACACACTGGCGGCCAGGCGAAGCTGTGTTTCTGACTGGTGGCGTTCGGTCACATCTTCATACAAGCCCAATACGCCAACGATTTCATTGTCCTGATTCCTGAGCGGCACCTTGGAGGTGCGCAGATATATTGTTTGTCCATCGCGGGTGGTTTGTGGCTCTTCGTAAAACAATTTCGCCTGGCCTGAATCGATAATCGCCTGATCATCGGCCCGATAGGCCTCAGCCCGATCTGCCCACGACATCTCAAAATCATCCTTACCGATCAATTCATCGGGATCGTTTTTGCCCGCATCTTGCGCAAACACGGCATTACATCCCAGATACCGCAAATTCAGATCTTTCCAGAAAACGCGGATCCGGGTTGTATTGATGATGGTCAGCAGCAAATTTCGAGTTTCGGCAATCGCCTGTTCTGCCGCCTTGCGTTCAGTAATATCTCGATTGATACCATGGAACCCCACCAACAACCCATGCGAATCAACCATGGGTGATGCATTGGACTCCAAGGTACGGTAGCTGCCATTTTTGGTACGCCAGCGCAACAAAAGCCCGTGCCAACCGGTATGCGACAGAGCGACGCGTTTGAGGGTATGTCGATAGATCGGTCGATCATCAGGGTGGATCAGATTCGCCGCATCGATATGCAGCAGGGTGTCTCGTTCATACCCAAGCATGTGCTCGACCCTGCTGTTGGAGTAAGTGAACATGCCATCTGAATCAGTCGCCCAAATCCAGTCGGATGAGTTTTCCGTGAGGTTTCGATACTGAAGCTCGCTCCGCGCCAGCTCAGCACGTTCAGACAGAAGATGTCGGGTTTGCGTCTGAACCTGTCGCCGTAAAACTGCACTGCCGATCAATGCCAGCACAAACAGGGTCAGCAGGCCGCCCGCCCCCCACCAAACCCATACTGGGACTACTTTGGTAGATGTTACCTGCCCCGTCCATTTCTGCAGAATGCGGGCATAAGGAGAGCTTGCATCGTTTCGCCATTCGTCCAGATAAAGATCAATAGCCGACAGCAGACCATTGTTGGCACCATGCCGGGTTGCATAAAAGATCTGCGCTGGCTGAAACATAATCGGCGTTGCCGTTAAGTGATAACGAATCGCCGCGGCATCGCCATAAAAATTATTGGCCACTGTGGCATCGACTTTTCCCTCCGCGACCTGTTCAAACCCTTGCTTGAAGGTTTGGACGGGAATCAGTTCAGCCTGAACACCGAAACCCTGAAGCAAGGAATGCAGATAGGTTTCTTGAACCGAAGCAGCCAATATAGCCACCCGCTTCCCATGCAAGTCCAGCACCGTGTTGATTTTCACGCCAGCCGCGCTATAGATTTCGGACCAGCTCTGTAGAACAGCGACCTTGTTGAAATCGAACAGTTTGGCTCGTTCGGCGCTATAAGCCAGATCCGGCATCAGATCGATTCGCCCGGAACTGAGATCCTCTAGACAGGTCTGCCAGTCGCAGGGTACCGGCTTCAGAGTCCAATGTTCACGTTGAGCAATTTCGGTGAGCAGGTCGCCAAGGATTCCGGAAAGATGTCCTTGATCATCCATGAAAATCTTGGGGGAATTGGCATAAACGCCTACACGCACTTCACGCGGCGCAGCCACGGAAGACAGACTGACCAGCAATCCGCTCAACAACAGACCGGCTACAAGAAGTTGGAAAAACTTGTGCGAATCCATATCGTCAATACGGATTGAAAGAAGTGGCCCAACGCGAAAAGCTTTCCAATGAATCAACCAACACGCTCCCGAATGGGCATAACAACAGCCGCCTGACTGACGGCTGATTCAAAATACCACAAGCGACTGCTCCTGCTATACCTCAGGTATCCCGACTCATGAATCTCCTGCCTGAACTCAGTTCGACATTGCTTTATAGCCGTTCGATACGCGCCAGTTGTGCACGTAATTCACCGAGGCTGGCCTCGAATTTCTCCGCTCGCTCCCGTTCCTGTGCAACCACATGCGCAGGGGCACGATCAGCAAAGCCCGGGGCATCAAGCTTGTTACGGGATTTGGTCAACTCTGACTCGATCTTGGCAATTTCACGCCCAAGACGCGCTAGTTCAGCTTCCTTGTCAATCAATCCTGCCAGAGGAATATGGATTTGTAGATCGCCCACCAGAGCCATGGCGGCCTCAGGCACGGTCTCTCCCGCGCCCAATGGAGTGACACCCCCAATCCGGCCGACAGAATTAAGCAAAGCAGCAAAACGTTCAAAACGGACGATCTCTTCAGTGGTGGCATGCGTCACCAGCACGTCAAGTGACTTGCTTGGTGCAATGTCCATTTCGGCACGAATACGCCGCACGCCCAGAATCACATTTTTCAGCCATTCAACCGACTCGATCGCATGCGTATTGATTTTGCGTTCATCGGCCGAAGGGTAAGGGCGTCCGAGGATGCTATCGGTTGACGACACATCCACCAACGCCATCGGTGCCAAACGCTGCCAAATAGTTTCGGTAATGAACGGGATAATCGGATGCAGGAGCCGAAGCAGTGCCTCAAGCACGCGCACCAAGGTACGACGTGTACCACGTTGTGCGGCTTCATCATCCGCCTTGAGTGCGGGTTTGGTGAACTCGAGATACCAATCGCAGTATTCGTTCCATGTAAATTCATACAGCGCCTGTGCCGCCAGATCAAAGCGATATTCGGAGAAGTGCTTGGCCACTTCCGCCTCAACCTGTTGCAGACGTCCGATAATCCACTCGTCCGCATCGCTCAGGGTCACCGGTGCGTCCGTCAAACCGGTGTCCTTGTCTTCACACTGCATCATGACGAATCGACTGGCATTCCACAGTTTGTTGCAGAAATTGCGATAACCTTCGATGCGCCCCAGATCGAAGCGAATGTCTCGCCCCGTGGTAGCCAGCGCGGCAAAGGTGAAACGCAATGCATCCGTACCGAAAGCAGGAATGCCGTCAGCGAATTCCTTGCGCGTGTCCTTCTCGATCTTCATCGCCATTTTAGGCTGCATGAGGCCTGCGGTGCGCTTGGCTACAAGGGCATCCAGATCGATGCCATCAATCAGATCGATCGGATCAAGCACATTGCCCTTGGACTTGGACATCTTCTGTCCCTGAGCATCGCGGATCAGGCCATGGACATACACCTCACGGAACGGCACCTTGCCCTCCTGGAAGTACAACCCCATCATCACCATCCGGGCTACCCAGAAGAAGATGATGTCAAAGCCGGTCACCAGCACGCTGGTGGGATAGAACTGCGCCAGTTCCTGTGTATTCTGCGGCCACCCCAAGGTGGAAAACGGCCAGAGTGCGGAAGAAAACCAGGTATCAAGCACATCATTGTCTTGAGACAGAACCACCGTGCCGTCCAGATCGTATTTCGCCCGAACCTCGGCTTCGTTTCGCCCGACATACACCTTGCCCGACTCGTCATACCACGCAGGGATACGGTGCCCCCACCAGATCTGGCGGCTGATGCACCAGTCCTGAATGTTTTCCAACCATTGGAAATAGGTATTCGACCAGTTTTCCGGTACGAATTTGATATCTCCACCACGCACAGCATCCAGGGCCGGGCGAGTAATGGCGGCAAGTCCGCCCGGCCGACCATCGTCCTGTGTTTCGCGGGTGAGATCGACGAACCATTGGTCGGTCAGCATCGGCTCAATCACCGCGCCGCTACGATCGCCGCGCGGCACCATGAGTTTGTGATCGTCGATCTTCTCCAACAAATCGAGTTCTTTCAGATCATGGATGATCCGATCACGGGCTTCATAGCGATCAAGACCCGCGTAATGGGCTGGCAAGGCGCCCTCTTCTTCACCACCAATGACCTCGGGCAGTTCACGAATCCGCGCATCGATGGTCAATACGTTGATTTTGGGCAGGTTATGCCGCTGCCCCACTGCATAGTCGTTGAAATCATGGGCAGGAGTGATCTTCACACACCCCGAACCGAAGGCCGGATCGACATAATCGTCACCGATGATCGGGATCTGACGCCCCACCAGCGGCAAGTTAATGGTTTTGCCAATCAGGTGCTTGTAGCGCTCGTCTTCGGGATGCACAGCCACGGCAGTGTCGCCCAGCATGGTTTCTGGCCGGGTGGTCGCCACAATCAGACTCCCGCTGCCATCAGTCAGCGGATAACGCAGGTGCCACATGTGGCCGGTTTCTTCTTCGCTTAGTACCTCCAGATCGGATACCGCGGTATGCAAGACGGGATCCCAGTTCACCAATCGTTTGCCGCGATAGATCAGACCATCCTCATACAAGCGCACGAAGACTTCACGTACCGAGTCGGACAAGCCTTCATCCATCGTAAAACGCTCGCGTGACCAATCGCATGATGCACCCAAGCGTTTCATCTGTTCGGTGATGAACCCGCCCGACTCACCTTTCCATTGCCACACCCGCTCGGTGAATGCCTCACGGCCCAGATCGTGCCGTGTCTTGCCTTCGGCTTCGAGCTGGCGCTCAACCACCATTTGCGTGGCAATACCCGCATGATCGGTACCTGGCTGCCAGAGCGTGCGATCTCCCTGCATCCGATGCACACGAGTAAGCATGTCCATCAGGGTGTCCTGAAAAGCATGGCCCATATGCAAACGGCCAGTGACGTTAGGCGGCGGCAGCATGATGCAGTAACTCGGTGCATCGACTGGCAGACTGGCATCGGGAGAGAAGTATCCTCCCGCTTGCCAGCGTGCGTAACAAGGGGCTTCGATCTCGGCAGGATTGTATGTTTTTTCCATTTTTATCATCAACTTAAATTAGATACATATTCGTACGGGGCTGTGCGCTCAACAGTCGTCACGCGACACCTGGGAAATCTGCCGGTGAACCGGTTTTACGCCAGTGGTTTGATACTCGCGCCAGCGTGCACGGGCGGCGTCCCGATTGGCGGGATTGGCGTCAACAATTTCATCCAGTTGAACGCGATCGGCAACGCGCTCGATCGGTTTGCCGGAAAGATTGATCACATAATCAAAACCACCGGCAGCAACATCCACGCCCAAGAATATCGGTGCGTGGGCGATATCTTCAGGGTCGGCCGTGTGCGGCACGAACGCATCGGGTTTGTAACCCCATAAATAATCGTCAAAACTTTCCACATGCGCGAGGTTAGCGCAGACGACATAGGTCATGTGCCCCGCTTCGGCCGCCTGCGCGCACAGTTCCGCCGCATAAAACCAAAAGGCTTCGGTGTCGGGATCATCTATCAAATGGAAAATCACGGCACTCATTCAACCGACTCCCCTAAAGCAATATTTTGGAGCAACACTCGCAAACAACGCCGCGCACGTATGACGGACGGACAGTGAGCGCGTATTATGCCCAATCCAGCCTTCTCTCGCAGCGCCACATGACTCCATCTGCAAATTCATCCATCTCCCCCCGACTCAAAATGCTGCTCGCCTGGGCTCTGGTACTTGTGGCTTTGGCCGGAGTGGTCGCCTGGATCGGGCTGGAGAAGCTGCTGGCGCCCTGGCGACTGATCCCTGCACCGGCACTCGGCCTAGCCTTGATAATGATGGTATTGAGCTACGCGCTGCGGGCCTTGCGCATTCAGAGATATTTCATCCACGAATTACGCGGCCAATTCTGGCCCACACTGAAACTATCCACCTGGCACATCCTACTGAATAACTTCCTACCCATGAGGACAGGGGAAATCAGCTTCCCGATTCTGATGCAACGATATTTCACCCTGCCCGCGTCCCGCACCGTACCGGTACTGCTCTGGTTTCGGCTACTCGATCTACAGGCAATCGTTCTGCTCGGGTTGCTGGCGGCCATATGGGGCATGGGATTGCCGGATGTATGGGTGATTCTCGTGATCATCCTCGTACCGGCCCCTGTATTGGTCTACCTTGCCCGCCACCACATTCGGCGTTTCATCGCAGCACGCCCGGACGGCAAATGGCGAGGTCGTCTGCTCGGCAGTGTGGACAGCCTCCCCCACTCCGTCGCTCATTTTTTGGCCACCCTCGGCTGGACCTGGGCAAACTGGCTGATCAAGCTGCTCACGCTGGCATGGGTTCTGGCTCATCTCGCTCCGCTTGGTCTGGCCGCCGCACTTGCAGGTGCCATTGGAGGTGATCTGACCACCGTCTTGCCCATCCACGCCCCCGGTGGATTCGGTACATTTGAAGCGGGTGTCATCGTTGCCCTACAGCCTTTTGGTCTGGATGCGTCAAGCTCACTGGCTGCAGCAGTCAATCTTCATCTGTTCGTGCTAGGTTCATCCCTGCTCGCGGCCCTGATGGTTCTGCTCATCAAAGTACCCGGTCAGACCGAAGAGGAAAGGGAACCGAAGTAACGGTTACGACTCTACCTTCAGATTGAATCCGGCCACCACCAAAAATTCAGGAGCGAATCTGATGTATGTAGTCGCCAACCGAGTACCTGTTGCCGCCGAATGGCACGATGCCTTTGAAGAACGTTTCCGTGCTCGCGCCGGACAAGTCGATCTTCAACCGGGCTTCGTACGTATGGAAATCTTGCGCCCCGATTCCGAAGACGGCGTCTATGTCGTTCTGACCCACTGGCAGGACAAGGCCGCGTTTGAAAACTGGATTGGTAGCGAGGATTTCAAGATTGCTCACCAGAACCCATTGCCGAAGGAAGCATTTACGGGTCCCGGAAGACTCGAACGTCACACAGCCATCATTGTCAGCGAAAAGAATTGAGAACCTGCTCTGCTTATTGAAGACACGACGCAGAAATTCCAGACGAAAAAAAACCCCGCGGACGACGCGGGGCTTATTGTTAGTTAAGCGAAATGATCGCTTATTCTTCGCCGACTACAACCACTTTAATGATCGCGTTGACATCAGTGTGCAGGTGCACAGGCACTTCGAATTCACCCACAGAGCGCAAAGCACCTGTGGACAAGCGTACTTGACGCTTTTCGATAGCCACGCCGTAAGCAGAAGACACTGCTTCAGCAATTTCAACTGTACCGACAGAACCGAACAGCTTGCCTTCCGCGCCCGCTTTCACAGGGATGGTAACCATAGCTTCTGCCAGCTTCTCGGCTTGTGCCATGGCAGCGGCCAATTCTGCAGCAGCTTGGCTTTCGAGTTCAGCACGGCGGGCTTCAAACTCGGCCATGTTGGCCTTTGTTGCGGCCTTCGCTTTACCGTAAGGAATAAGGAAGTTACGCGCATAACCGGCACGCACATTGACGATATCGCCCAAGGTGCCGAGGTTTTCGACTTTATTCAACAAAATAACTTGCATGATGTGTTCCTATACAGGTCGAACCGATCAGTGACGATCAGTGTATGGCAGCAACGCGAGGAAGCGAGCACGCTTGATCGCTGTCTGAAGTTGACGCTGATAACGGGCAGCCGTACCGGTGACGCGCGCAGGCACAATCTTGCCGGTTTCGGTGAGGTATTGTTTCAAGGTATCGAGATCTTTGTAATCGATCTGTTTGACATTGTCGGCGGTGAAACGGCAAAAACGCTTACGACGGAAAAAACGTGACATGGTGTAATCCCCTAAACTGATTGAGCAGGCTTATTCGCTTGCTTCGACTTGTTCTTCTTGATCTTCGTCATCGCGATCAAAACGGCCTGAATCCTGCTCGTCATCACGGCGACGAGGACGGCGCTCGTTATCACGCTCACGCATGATGATGGACGGCTCGGTTTCGGCCTCTTCCATACGGCTGGTCAGGTGACGCAGAACGGCATCGTTGAAACGGAACGCTTCTTCGAGCTCGGCTACTGCAGCTTGTGACGCCTCAACGTTCATCATCACATAGTGTGCTTTGACAAGCTTGTTGATGGGATATGCCAGTTGACGACGGCCCCAGTCTTCCAAACGGTGAACGGTGCCACCGGATGTTTCGATGATGCCGCGATAGCGTTCGATCATGGCAGGGACTTGTTCACTTTGATCCGGGTGGACCATGAACACGATTTCATAGTGACGCATATTTAACTCCTGTGGATGAGCCATAAAGGCGGTTAAGGGACAGCCTGCCGTATGCGCAACGGTCAGGCAGGAGAAACGAGGCGCGGATTATACGGGGTTTCTTAACCCATAACAATGGCAGCAGTCTTAAATGGAGTTGATCGGGAGGCAATGCGCCAGATTCGAACAGGGATCTCGCCGAGAACCCTACCCGAGCCTAAAGTGAATTAATTTGCACGCATGGGGACAGCGTTACAAGGGCAGCTCATCGATCGCCGCCCTCGATGACCACAAATGCCAAAGCATGTGATCGTTCATCGCTGATGCTCAAATGCACCCGCACTGCACCCATCTCACCCAGACGTTGTTGTGCCGAGCCGCCAAAAACCAGTTTAGGTGCGCCACGCTCGTCGTGAATGGTCTGAATATCATGCAGGGAAATACCGCCGCTAAAGCCGGTGCCCAGCGCTTTGACGGCCGCTTCTTTGGCTGCGAAACGTTTGGCCAGCCAGGCTGTAAATCGTGGTGAGTCACTCGCCGGTGCAGCCACCCGCTCCGATACGCCCAGAATTCGATAGACCAGACGATCTCCATGCCGGGCATAACTTTGCGCCAGACGTTCAATCTCCACCAAATCGGTTCCAATGCCAAGAATCATGGGAGGGATCAGCCCATCCGGGCTTCGCGCATCAACTTTTTCATGTCAGCGACAGCTTGCGGCAGACCCGTAAAGATCGAGCGGGCGATGATTGCGTGCCCGATGTTCAATTCCTCCATCTGAGGAATGGCCGCAATAGCCTGCACATTGTGGTAATGCAATCCGTGGCCCGCATTGACTTGTAAACCGACATCAGTCGCGTCACGTGCCGAACGGATGATATCGTTCAATATCTGCTTCTGACCGGCGTCATCGAGCGTGTCGGCGTAATGGCCTGTATGCAATTCGATGACCGGGGCCTCACACGCTACTGCCGCGTCGATCTGGCGCGGATCTGCATCAATGAATAGCGACACACGAATTCCAGCCGCCCGCAGCCTGTCACAAGCCGAATGAATTCGGTCAACCTGCCCGGCAACATCCAAACCGCCTTCCGTCGTCAGCTCTTCGCGACGCTCCGGCACCAAACAACAATCATGTGGTTTGACACGGCAAGCAAACTCGATCATCTCTTCCGTGACGGCCATCTCCAAGTTCATGCGTGTTTGCAACATGTCACGCAGACGGAGTACGTCACGATCCTGGATATGTCGCCGATCTTCGCGCAAATGTAACGTGATGCTATCAGCCCCCGCCTGCTCAGCCAGCAGCGCGGCATGAACGGGGTCCGGATAAGCGGTCCCCCTCGCCTGCCGCAACGTAGCAACATGGTCGATATTCAGCCCCAAAAGGGGGCGCTGCGCAGTCAGACGATTGGTCATTGATTTGTATCCTTTAACTGAAGTTCTACGAGCCATAGCCCGAGTCATTAAATGAAGTGCGGTTACTACGGGCGCAGGAATTATTCGCGTTCGCCTGATCGGGGCTGCGTCCGCCACAAAAGTCTACTGTGAAACGGGGCTGAACCAACGTGAGGCGCTAACAAGCTCTGAAGCAGGTCGCGAGCCTGACGACGGTCTGCCGCATCGGAGAGTGCCTGATTTTCAGCAATGGCCTTCAAAACATTGCCAGCCACAGGATATCCTCGCCCTCGGTGTTGCAGAATCCCCTCTTCGGGAGCCAACCAATACTCTGTCTGAGGGTCAATCGACTCTTGGGTATCAGCAGTCAATTGCCAATCAATCCCTACACCCAGTTCGGCCAGCAAATCACGCTCAAAGCCGCGCACAACCGCACCAAAATCGACAGCTTGTCCGGCCAACTCGGCCAGATGCTGTGCATAAATATCAAACAATACTGGCGCTGGCTCATGGCGATGTAACGCGCGCATCAGCAATTCGTTCAGATAGAATCCGACGGCAAGCGACTGGCCATGCAGGAGGTGCGCATACCCCGCTGGCTCTATCTGCGTGGCGGTTTTCATGTCACCACGACCAGCCAGCATCATCTGCAGGCATTGAAAGGCCATCGGTCTAAGTGGGGATTTCTTACCCCGTGTTCGCGCGCCGCGTTGATATGTGGTGAGTCGACCAAAGTCCTCAGTAAACCACTCGACCAGCAGGCTGGTATCCCGCCAAGGACGCGTATGCAACACAAAAGCACGGGTCATGACCACCGATCCGATACTCGCACCGCATTACTCGGGCAGCTGATAACCAAGCGACTGGACCGCACGCTCGTCATCGGCCCAGTCCTCCCTCACCCGAACCCATAATCTCAGCATGACTCTGGTCTGCAACATCTGCTCGAGATCATGCCGGGACAAGCTGCCGATTTCTTTAAGTTTCTTACCGCCAGAACCAATGACAATGCCTTTCTGACTATCACGCGCCACATAAATAACAGCGTCGATTTCCGTCAGCCCCGGCTCCTCGCTGAATCGCTCAATCAGCACGGTGGTTTTGTAGGGCAACTCGTCGTGCAGTAAGCGGGCCATTTTTTCGCGAATGATCTCGGACGCCATGAATCGAGTCGTGATGGTTGTCACTTCATCAGGATCGTACATGGGCTCACCCTGAGGCAGGTGTTTGAAAATCAAATCAAGCAAACCATCAAATCCCCTGTCACGCCGCGCGGACAACGGATAAAGCGCCAAAAAGTCAAAGCGCGCCTGCATCTCAGCCAAAAATGGGAAAAGCGCTGTCTTATCTTGAAGCAGATCGATCTTGTTGATCAGCAGGATCGTCGGCAGACCGGATTGCCGGATCAGTTCCAGCACACCCGCATCTTCTTCATTGAATCGACCGGATTGAACGACAAACAGAACCAGATCCACGCCATCGAACCCACTACGGGCCGTGCGATTGAGCTGGCGATTGAGCGCATCACTGCCGCCCTGATGAATGCCGGGGGTATCAACAAACACGATCTGCCCGCGCGGCTCACTCAGAATACCGGTTATCCGATGTCGGGTAGTTTGCGGTTTGGGCGCTGTGATGCTGATTTTCTGCCCGACCAGACGGTTGAGCAGACTGGATTTACCGACATTCGGTCGACCGACAATCGCTACCTGACCGAACCGTTGAGCACCTGTTTCCACATCTGAAGTGATTTTTGGCTCCATTTACTGCCCCGACTCAGTGGACTTCTGCTGCTCCAGGGTGAGCGCTTCAAACATCGACTCAGCAGCCGCTTGCTCCGCCTTACGCCGGGAACTACCACTCCCAATGGCCATCTGCTGCGTATCACTCAAACGACAGGTCACCTCAAACACTTGCTTGTGTGCTTGACCACGGATCTTCGTCACTTCGTAGGATGGTAATTCACGCTTGCTGCCTTGCAGCCATTCCTGTAACCGCGTTTTCGGATCCTTGAGGCTTGCAGCATCGGGCAAGTCTTGCAGCATGCGTTCAAATAGGCGCACCAGTAAGGCCTGAGCCACATCAAAACCCTGATCGAGATACACGGCCCCAATCGTGGCTTCGAGTGCATCCGCGAGAATCGAGTCACGGCGGAAGCCCCCGCTTTTCAGTTCGCCCGGCCCGAGAACCAAATAGTTCCCCAAATCCAACTCCCGAGCGATGACGGCAAGACTTTCCTCTCGCACAAGACTCGCCCGCCAGCGCGAAAGTTCACCTTCCGTTGCCTTTGAATGCATTGTGTAGAGTTGATTGGCAATCACCAGATTGAGTACGGCATCACCGAGAAACTCCAGGCGCTCATTATTTAAGTTGCCCGCCGAGCGATGGCGGAGCGCCATCTCAAGTAGCTCGGGGTTGGCAAAGGTGATACCGATGTGTTGCGCGAGTTTCTCCGGCGCAGTCACAAACGGGCTACCCGACTTAAGGGCTGACATTCACAGAGTGCGTGAAAGATGCCACCACGGCCAGGTTACCGACAATATCCGCTCGTCCGTCGTAATTGTAAGTAACCTTGAGTCCATTGCCGAAAGGCGTGATTTTGAAATCTTTAGAAGTAATGTTATCGATCTCATTGATATCAAGCTGCTTATCAATAGTGCTACGAATCTGCATCGCATCACCATGAAAGCTCTCAAGCTGCTTGAAAATGCTGGTGATCTTCTGGTCGGTCAAATAAAGCGGCACAACCTTCATCAACAGGATGGCCAGAAAAAAAGCAATAAAGGCGTACATAATCAAGCCGATCAGGGTCATACCCGACTGGTGACGACGACTGGCGGTAATGTGATCAAGCTTCATGCAAATATCCCTCTTCCATTAATCAAAAATCCAAAATATCAATGAATGCCCTTGCCGATACGGCTGGCGTCAAATTTGCCGTCTTTCCAATCCCAATGCAACCAGATCATGAAGGCTTTACCTACAAGATTGGCTTCCGGCACGAATCCCCAATAACGGCTGTCGTTACTGTTGTCACGGTTGTCGCCCATCATAAAATATTCGTGGGGCGGCACAACCCACTCACCGTTCTTTTCGTAACCATCCTTCTCGAACAAAACGTCATGCGGGATGCCCAGCAGATCCTCCCGATAAACGTCAGCTCCTGCCATTCGCATACCGTCATCGCCTGGGTATACGCCGACGTAGGTCTCAGGAATAGGAGTACCATTAACCCATAGCTTGTTCCCAACTACACGAATGTGATCACCCGGCACACCAATCACCCGTTTGATGTAGTCGACTTGCGGATCATTGGGATAACGAAACACCACAATATCCCCTCGCTTCGGCTCCCACGTCGGCAGAATCTTGGTGTCCAGAACAGGCAAGCGCAGGCCATAACTGAATTTATTGACCAGTATGAAATCACCTACCAACAAAGTTGGCATCAGTGAGCCCGAAGGAATACGAAATGGTTCGACAATGAACGAACGCACCACCAAAACCACCAGGAGAATCGGGAAAAAAGAACGCGCATAATCGACCAATAGCGGTTCGTGGAGCACGACAGGCGCTCCATCCGCAACCACACCGGTGGCTGCCTTGCGGACGCGCGCCCGTTTGAAAAACAGGCTGTCAGTCAACCAGATCAAACCGGAAATCAGGGTGCCCAACACCAGTATCAATGTAAAATCCAAAACCACTCTCCCAGAATCGGTGTTACTTGTTGGCATCCATTTGCAGCACAGCCAGGAATGCCTCTTGTGGCACTTCGACCTGACCGATCTGCTTCATGCGTTTCTTGCCTTTCTTTTGCTTGTCCAGCAACTTGCGTTTGCGGGACACATCTCCGCCATAACATTTCGCCAGCACGTTTTTACGCAGAGCCTTCACCGTGCTGCGCGCAATGATCTTGGCGCCGATCGCTGCTTGCACCGCAACTTCGAACATCTGTTGTGGAATGAGTTCCTTGAGTTTCTCGGATAAATCCCGACCGCGGCTTTGAGCGACACTGCGATGCACAATCAAGGACAGGGCATCCACAATTTCGCCATTGATCAACATGTCCATTTTCACGAGATCGGCATCCTGGAATCGAACAAACTTGTAATCAAACGAGGCATAACCACGGCTCACCGATTTCAGCCGATCAAAGAAATCGAGCACCACTTCTCCCAAGGGCAACTCGAAAATGAGCGTGACCTGCTTGCCGGCGTAACTCATGTTTTTCTGAACGCCGCGTTTTTCGATGCAAAGCCCGATAACCGCACCGACATATTCATCAGGGCAAAAAATGCTTGCCTCGATAATTGGCTCGCGCAATTCCTTGATATTACTCACATTAGGAAGCTGAGCCGGGTTATGAATACGGTAGGTAGAACCGTCGTTTTCTACAATTTCATACACTACCGTCGGTGCGGTGGTGATGAGATCGAGGTCATACTCACGTTCGAGCCGTTCCTGAACGATCTCCATGTGCAACAAACCGAGGAAACCGCAGCGGAAGCCGAATCCAAGCGCCTGTGAAACTTCAGGTTCGAAATGCAGTGCGGCGTCATTAAGTCTCAACTTGCGAAGGGCTTCACGTAGATTTTCGTAATCTTCGCCCTCGACAGGATACAAACCGGAAAACACCCGAGGCTGCATTTCCTTGAAACCAGGCAAAGCCGTAGTGGCGCCATTTTCGGCGTCGGTCAACGTATCGCCTACCTTCGCAGAGTCGATATTCTTAATCCCGGCAATCACAAACCCCACATCACCGGCATAAAGGCCATCGCGCGGGAGTGTCTTCGGCGTAAAAACACCCACTTTTTCGACTTGGAAAATATCACCCGTGCCCATGGCCTTGATTTTCCGCTTAGGCAGGATGGCCCCGTCGATGACACGGACTAGCGCAACTACGCCTACGTAGTTATCAAACCAGGAATCGATAATCAGTGCCTTGAGCGGACCTTCTTCGTTACCAACGGGGGCCGGAATTTCCTCGATCAGACGCTCAAGAACATCTTCGATACCCACCCCTGTTTTAGCGGATGTGAGTACGGCATTCTCAGCATCGATGCCGATGACGTCCTCAATTTCCTGCTTGACACGCTCTGGCTCGGCTGACGGGAGATCAATCTTGTTCAAGACAGGCACAACGGTCAGACCAAGATCAATAGCGGTATAGCAGTTGGCTACCGATTGCGCCTCGACACCCTGTGAAGCATCCACCACCAATAGCGCACCCTCACAGGCCGCCAGTGAGCGTGAGACCTCATATGAGAAATCCACGTGCCCTGGTGTATCAATGAAATTCAGACGGTATACCTTGCCACTGCGGGACGTGTAGTCGAGCGATACGCTCTGCGCCTTGATGGTGATGCCACGCTCCCGCTCGATATCCATGGAGTCAAGCACCTGCGCATCCATTTCACGCGCACTCAAGCCACCGCACAACTGAATGATGCGGTCCGACAAGGTTGATTTACCGTGATCGATGTGGGCGATAATCGAAAAATTACGAATCAGCGAGAGCCGTTCGGACATGGTTCTACTCAATAGTTTAAAGGGCGCACCGCCGACGCAGCGCGCTCATGAAATCCAAATACCAGTGGAAATGCCGCTAACACAACATGCACACCGCAAAGCGGCGAAGTATAACCGATTCGGCGGATTTACTATGTGCCTTGCAACCCGAAGACCCCAGGTCGACCACCAATAGTCAATCGTCAGTCGGCTTGAAGCGAGAGTGCGACATATTGCTGCAGATCACCACGTCGCATGAGGATCGCGTTGGGCTTGTCCCTACTGGCTGACTCAAAGGCACTCTGTGCAGCACTCAAGGAACTCAATGCGCGCTGATTCAGCGTGAGCAGAATATCCTGGGCCGCCAGCCCCGCTTTCGCGGCCGGGCTGTTGGGCTCAACGGCCTTGACACGGATCGTGCCGCCATCGTCCGTCAAGAGCAGGCCAAAATCTTCCACAATCAGGTCATGGGATTTCATGGACTGAACCCGCGCCGGTGTATGTTGAGGCAACGCGGCCAGCTTGATCGATACGGTGTGCGCCTTACCTTTCGTCAATACCTCAAGGCGCACTTCGCTTCCCGGTGGAAGAACGCCGATAGTTTGCGGCAAGTCGGCAGATTCCGTAATCGGGTGTCCATTGGCAGTGATAATAATATCGCCCGGTTGCAGCGCAGACTGCTCGGCAGGGGACCCTGAAACAAACCCGGTCACCAACGCGCCCTTGGCCCGGTCAAGCCCCATGGCTTGCGCCATTTCACGGTTCAGGGATTGAATCTGAACACCCAGAAAGCCACGATCAACCTTACCGTGCTGCTTTAATTGCTCCACCACCCGCAAGGCGTAATTGATGGGAATAGAGAAAGACAGACCATTGTAACCACCCGATTCAGTTAGAATCTGGGCATTGATACCAATAACTTCGCCCTTCACGTTAAATAGCGGACCGCCCGAACTACCCGGATTGATTGCCACATCTGTCTGCAAATACGGTACGTACCGCTGATTGTCATCACCCGGCAATGAACGCCCCTTGGCGCTGACGACACCCGCTGTGACTGAATGATCAAACCCGAAAGGCGACCCAATCGCCACAGCCCATTGACCTGGTCTGACTTGATCGGAGTTACCGATTCGCACCGGCTTGAGTCCTTTGGCATCAATCTTGAGCAGCGCTATGTCGCCCGCCTTATCGCTACCCAGGATATCTGCCTTGAATTCGCGGCCATCCGCCAGACGAACATAAATCCGAGATGCGCCATCAATCACATGCTCGTTCGTTATAATTTCGCCATCCTGACTAAGGACGAATCCCGAACCACTACTGGATTCAGGTGCGGTCGGCGGCGTTGGCACCTGAGGCACCGAACCACCGGGTGTCTGGCCATTGAAGCCGAAAAACTGACGGAAGAAATCGTTAAGTTCGCTGTCATTCCTGCCTTGATTTGGGGTGTCCGGTATGGCCGCCAATGGAACAATCGCACTGACGTTGACCACGGAGGCATTGTTGGCCTCAACCAACGCAGAAAAGTCCGGCAAACCTGTGGCTTGCACATCTGACTTTCGGTCATCACAAGCCGATAGCTGGACAGCAACGACCAAGACCAGGGTTGACCAGAACAATCGCCGAAGGGCCGCTAGCGAAAATAACAAAGCATTCACAGTGATGGACACCAGAAGTATGGGATGGGCATAAATCTGCCAGGAAATGCCCTTCGAAAAGATCAGAGGGATGGACGCATCCTAGCAGCCAGCCTTCCCTTAAGGAAATAGGCGCTTATTTATACGGAATATCTGAATAAGCCAACCCAAACACCGTGGAAGGCAAAAACCGGAAAATCAATTTCCGAGCTAATCCTGCGGTTTTCGAACCAATCGTTGCCTAGCTGGCCAGGGACTCAACCCGAAGGCGAACAATGGGCTCGCAGACTTCATCGAGTGCCTGAAGCGCCTCTATAGCGGCATTCATTATGGCCTCTCGCATCGGGTGCGTCAGTAGCACGATTGGTAAATGCAAGGTTTCGTCACTCGCCTCTTTCTGAATCATCGCTTCGATATTGATTCCGAAATCAGCCAATGTGCGGGCGATATTGGCAAGAACACCCGGTTGATCCAGCACGGTCAAACGCAAGTAGTATCCGGTTTCAATATCATCCATTGGCAGGATGGGGAGATCGGTCACCTGATCTGGCACAACAGCCAGATGTGGCACGCGGTGGTTCGGATCGGCAGTTAATGTGCGAGCCACGTCCACCAGATCGGCCACCACGGCGGAAGCGGTTGGATCAGCACCTGCACCCGCGCCATAATACAGCGTAGGGCCAACTGCATCTCCCCAAACCAGAACGGCGTTCTTAACACCATCGACATTGGCCAATAACCGGCGCTCTGGGATCAAGGTTGGATGCACCCGCATCTCGACGCCGTTTTCGTGCCGTCGAGCGAAGCCGAGATGCTTGATTTGATAGCCCAGTTCGCGCGCGTAGCGTACGTCCTCTGTTTTGAGGGCGCTGATACCCTCGGTGTAGACCCCCTCGAATTTGAGTGGCATGCCAAATGCAATCGCCGCCAGAATAGACAGTTTGTGAGCGGCATCAATGCCCTCGACATCGAACGTCGGATCGGCTTCGGCATAACCCAGCTTCTGCGCTTCAGCGAGCACGTCTTCGAAACTGCGGCCTTCATCGCGCATGGCCGTGAGGATGAAATTACCGGTACCATTGATGATACCGGCAAGCCATTCGATCCGGTTGCCTGCCAGACCTTCACGGATGGCTTTGATAATCGGAATGCCACCAGCCACCGCAGCCTCGAATGCAACCACAGTTCCCTTGGCCTGCGCCAGAGCAAAAAGCTCGTTACCTTCGTGCGCAATCAACGCCTTGTTGGCGGTAATGACCGGTTTGCCCAGCTCAAGCGCACGACGAATCAACATGCCCGCCGGTGTCATGCCGCCCATGACTTCGATGATGACGTCGACGTTCGGGTTCTCGACGACATCCATCGGATTGGTGGTCAGCAGAATACCGTCAAGAGGACAAATACGCGGCGCACCCAGATTACGAGCCGAGGCATGAATCACATCGATGCGTCGCCCTGAACGACGAGCGATATCTTCAGCATTACGCTTCAGCACGTTGACCACGCCGCCGCCCACAGTACCCAAGCCCAACAAACCGACACGCAACGGCGGCAGGGCGACATCAACATTCATCACTTCACTCGAACCCACACTCATTTATGAGACTCCGACTGTTTACCCTGAAGTTCTGCGCGGCGGAGCTCCTCTTTACGGAACATGGCTTTGATACCGCGAATTGCCTGGCGGGTACGGTGTTCGTTTTCAATCAGGCCGAAGCGGACATGATCATCGCCGTACTCACCAAAACCGATGCCCGGTGAAACGGCTACCTTGGCTTCTGCCAACAGATGTTTGGTGAATTCAAGCGACTTCATGTGCGAGAACTGCTCTGGAATTTTTGCCCAGACGAACATTGTCGCTTTCGGAATGACCACATCCCAACCCGCAGAGATCAACCCTTCGCACAGCACGTCACGGCGGCGCTGATACATGTCGCTGATTTCCTTGACACAGGTCTGATCGCCTTCCAGGGCCAGAATCGCCGCCACTTGAATCGGAGTGAACGTACCGTAATCGAAATAGGATTTGATCCGAGCCAGTGCGTTGACCAGCGTCTGATTACCCACCATGAAGCCCACACGCCAACCGGGCATGTTGTAGCTTTTGGACAACGTGAAAAACTCTACCGCGATATCCTTTGCTCCCGGCACTTCCATGATCGATGGCGCACGGTAGCCATCAAACACGATGTCGGCATAAGCCAGATCGTGCACGATCCAGATACCGGCTTCCTTACAAATAGCCACCACTTTCTCGAAGAATTCAAGATCGACACACTGTGCCGTCGGGTTGGCCGGAAAGTTGAGAATCAGCATCTTCGGCTTCGGCCAGGTTTCCTTGATGGCGCGGTCAAGCTCTTCAAAGAAATCGACATCAGGCGTGAGTCGCACGTGACGGATATCCGCATCGGCAATGATGCTGCCGTAAGGGTGGATCGGGTACGCCGGGTTCGGTACGAGCACGGTATCGCCCGCCGACATGGTCGCCATGGCCAGATGCCCCAAACCCTCCTTTGAGCCGATCGTGACAATCGCCTCCTTTTCAGGATCGATATCGACGTCATAGCGGGTCTTGTACCAGTTAGAGATAGCTTTGCGCAGGCGTGGAATACCCTTGGATTGCGAATAACGGTGCGTATCACCCCGACGGACGGCTTCTACCATTTTCTCAACGATATGCGGGGGCGTCGGCTGATCAGGATTCCCCATACCGAAGTCAATGATATCTTCCCCGGCCGCTCGCGCCTTCGCCTTCAATTCTCCAATAATATTAAACACATATGGTGGTAGGCGATTGATGCGGGCGAATTGGTCGTTCACGATAGTCCTGCTATATCAAAAGAAAAGAGTGTAGAAGAGAAAGGCTTAAGTCACCCAAGCGGGTTCCGGCCCAAACGAGTTCCAGCATGGTGCAACGGGTTTGGCACTAAACACCCCACGTCCAAACAAAAGCCTGGACGACAAGGGCCAACAATAAATAGCGCCCTGAACCGTGTCAATTTGTGACACGGTCTGACATTACATAAAGCCGAGGATCGCGCTGCGTACCGAATCCAGATTGGCGTCAATAGTCAACATCCGGGCTTTTTCCACGTCGCCTTGCGCGCCCTGACATTGGGCGATTGCCGTATCCGGATCCTTGAGGCCATTGCCGGTCAAGGTCAAGACCACGCTGGAACCTTCAGGGATCTTCCCTGCCTTGATGTCATTGATCAGACCAGCCAATGAAGCCGCAGAAGCAGGCTCACAGAAAATCCCTTCGTGCATGGTCAGCATCCGCTGGGCCGCAAGGATTTCTGTGTCAGTCACCTCCGCAAACCAACCGCCGGACTCGCTCATGACCTTCCATGCGCGATCCCAGCTTTGCGGGTGTCCGATACGAATAGCGGTAGCAATCGTTTCCGGATGGTCGACCATCGCACCGCGGATGAACGGTGCGGAACCTGAGGCTTGATAACCAATCATTTTCGGGCGGTTGGTGCAGGCCGCGCCTTTGACAAATGTGCAGCTTCCTTCACAGAAAGCACAGGATTCAGTGAGATTGTCACCGTGTGATGCAGAGCTTTCGCAGTAACCGATCCAGTGTGCCGTGATGTTACCGGCATTACCTACAGGCAGGCAGTGGTAGTCCGGCGCACGACCCAGTTCTTCGATGATTTCGAACGCAGCCGTTTTCTGGCCTTGCAAACGGAACGGGTTGACCGAGTTCACGATGGTGACCGGAGCATGGTCAGCGACTTCCTTGACCAGTCGCATCCCGTCATCAAAATTGCCGCGAATCTGCAGTGTGGTGGCGCCGTACATCATCGCCTGCGCCAATTTGCCCATGGCGATCTTGCCGTCGGGAATCAACACGAATGCCGTGATACCCGCCCGCGCGGCATAGGCCGCAGCAGAAGCCGACGTATTCCCGGTAGAGGCACAAATAACCGCCTTGGAGCCGGCTTCAACCGCTTTGGTCACCGCCATGGTCATGCCGCGATCCTTGAAGGAACCGGTCGGATTCAAGCCTTCGTATTTGACGTAAATATCAACCGAGCGGCCAAGCACGCGCGGGATATTGTTCAGACGAATCAATGGCGTGTTGCCTTCACCGAGGCTGATGACCGGGGTGGTGTCAGAGACGGGAAGACGATCTCGGTAGCGGTCGATCAAACCGGTATAGCGTTGAGCTTGCGACATGTGAAAAAGATTCTCGGTTAAGTAAAACGAACCCTACGCGCGCCGCCACATGGGCAGCGCAGGTGACAAATGCAAAACAGGCTGGGCATTTTACGCATCATTACCGGTTTTTGCATCGTGCGAATGAGAACGGGATTACTCACCCTCTCCGCACACATCACAATCACGTGTTTGCAGCAGATGAACAAACAGACGCCGCACATCATGCATCGCCTCGCTGATTGTCCGGTTAACCAGCTGGAAGTTGATCGGCCCGCCCCCATTTTTTCCGGCGGCTCGATTCCCGACTACATTCAGGCTCGCGTAGAGCATGTCGCACTCGCGCGCCAACACCGCCTCGGGCATCCCCGTCATACCGATAACGTCGCAACCATCCTGCTCGTAACGTCGGATCTCTGCGGCCGTTTCGAACCGCGGCCCCTGAGTAGCGCCATACGTTCCGCCATCGACCAATGGAATTTCCAGCGCCCCTCCCGCGCGCAGCAAACCCTCACGCAGTGGTTGATAATAGGGATAACTGAAATCGACATGGGTCACGGACTCGAGATCCGATTCGAAGAAGGTACTTGGCCGTCCCCAGGTGTAATCGATGATCTGATCGGGTACGCAAAGTGTGCCCGGCTGCATCTGTTCCGTGATCCCGCCCACCGACGAAACGGCCAGAATGCGTTTGACGCCCAGTTCGCGCAGTGCCCAGATGTTTGCCAGATAATTGATGGCATGAGGCGGGATTCGGTGGTTGTAGCCATGCCGAGGCAGGAACACAACGTCACAACCGGCCAGACGACCGATTGTTAGAGGTCCGGAAGGTTCTCCAAACGGTGTGGAAATCACCTGATGTCGAAGGATTTCCAGGCCCTCCAGTTCACTTAACCCTGTGCCGCCTATGATCGCCAGATGCATGCCTCAATTCTCCCGTGGCAGGGCGTAGATACCCTGTACATTTCTGAAAAACCCCTGATAGTCGAGCCCCTCGCCAAAGATATACCGATCCGGCAAGTCAATGCCGACAAAGTCCGGGAAGAAATCGCTGACTTTATGATCGTGCACTTTGTTTGTCGCCACGGCTACCCAGACACGCGTAGCGCCAGCATCGCGGCAACTGGCGGCGATTGACTTAAGCGTCACGCCCTCATCGAACACATCGTCGATGATAAGCACTTCCCGTTCGACCAGGGGAATTTGCGGCAAAGCCAGCCACTGAAGCGCCCCGCCCTGTGTTTCACCACGATAGCGCGTGGCGTGTATATAGCCGATTTCCAGAGGGAAATTCAGGCGTGAGAGCAAGGCACCGGCGGGAACCAGACCACCGTTCATGACCGCCAGCACGACGGGCAGTCGATCACTCAACACCTGCGTGATTTCA
Source organism: uncultured Halothiobacillus sp. (assembly GCA_964655215.1). Taxonomy (GTDB): domain Bacteria; phylum Pseudomonadota; class Gammaproteobacteria; order Halothiobacillales; family Halothiobacillaceae; genus Halothiobacillus. Next base: position 9,443 of record CAZZMW010000007.1, on the reverse strand, counting down.
TCCGCAAGTTTCTCGTATACCACCTGCATTGTTTCGGCGTCGACCAGACAATCGCAGGTGGCAAGCATTTCATTCAGTTCGGCAGCCCGCGTACGTGCTGTGCTAACAAGGGAAGATTCTTGAGTCATCCGTCCTTACTCCTCGTTCAAAAACCAACCGTCATCCGAGGCTGCCCGCTCAACGCCGAATGACTCATTCAGGAGTCGCTCGACCCAGGCTTTCGCCGCGGCCGTCCGGGGGTCATGCTGAAAACGATTGGGCGATGGTACCGGGCCGTGCCCCATGAGATGTGCCAAACGCACTTCACGCAGGGGATCGGCGGCAAATTTCCGGTGGATCAACAGTTGATCCACCCATTCCGGGTGATTGCAGATCAGTGCCATATCGCAACCGGCAGCCAGTGCCGCATCCACGCGCGCACCGATATCACCGGCCACGGACGCGGCCGCCATGGTGAGGTCATCTGTGAACACCGCCCCCTGGTAGTGCCAACGTTTCCGCAAGAGATCCTGCACCCAAACCTTGGAGAACCCCGCCGGCAATGCGTCGATTTTGGGATAAACCACATGCGCGATCATCAGAGCGGGAATAAAACGCTCGATCAAGGCAACAAAAGGTTTCAGATCATCGCGCTCAATCGTGGACAACGCCCGGTGGTCGACCGGATGTGCGATGTGAGAATCTTCAGCAATGGAACCATGACCGGGGAAATGCTTGCCAACGGCAGCCATGCCTGCCTCTTTCATGCCGGAGATCCAGGCGACGGCCAGCGCAATGATTGCAGCGGGATCGCGGGAAAAAGCACGGTCGCCAATCACGCCACTGACGCCGCGATCCAGATCCAGCACCGGAGCAAAACTCAAGTCCACACCCGCCATGCGCAGTTGCACGGCCATCAACCAGCCCAGACTTTTGGCCGCTTCCAAGCCCGCTTGGCGATCTCGTTGGAACAAGGCACCGAGGCACCCCATCGGCGGCAGGTGGATAAAACCATCATCCCGGAACCGCTGTACACGCCCGCCTTCCTGGTCCACTGCAATCAACAAGTGCGGGTGCCGCAAGGCGCGAATCTCGGCCGTCAGTGCAGTCAGTTGTTCGGTCGAGGAAAAGTTGCGGGCAAATAGAATCACACCACCCACAGCGGGGTTCATCAAGCGCGTGCGCTCCGCATCCGTCAGCGTCAAACCGGCGACGTCCACCATCAACGGACCCAAAGCAGTCATTCCCATTCCTCAAAGCAAAAAAAAGGCACCCAAAACGGGTGCCCAACAATAACAGGAGGAGTCAGACGCTGCCACGCAGGATTCAATCAAAGCTCGTCGGGGTAGAACGCTCTATGAAGAAAAGCCCCGTGTGGCATGTATCTAACAGCGATAATCATGCCAACTTGATATGACAACTTGACGACGATAAAAAATAATTAAATAACATTGTATTACAGAACAATGAATCAAAAACGTGAAGAAACCGGCTTGAGAACAACTGCCTTAATTTGCGGCAAACATGAGTTTTTTCAGCACACTCATTGTGCATGGCGGAGCATTCACAACCGAAACGATAATGCGGTCGACGCCCCGCCGTTCAGTACGACATCAAGCCTTGAATGCAGCGGCCAGAAACGCGCTCATCTTATGCCAGGAATCATTTGCGGCCTGCTCGTCGTATTGCAGGGGCAAATTGAATTTTTCCCCTCGCTCCGTAGCGATAGGATTCGTGAAGCTGTGCTTGGCGCCGGGATAAGTCACGACTTCGATATCCGCACCAGCCGCCCGCATCTCAGCCACAGTGGCCTTAACCTGATCGACAGGAACAAAAGGATCATCCCCACCGGTGTACAAACGCACCGGAGTTTTGATGGGTGGATGAACGATCGGTGCCAAGCCATTCAGTCCCGAGTGGAATCCTGCCATGGCCGCCAACTCCACTCCTTGGCGCACCATGTTCAGAGCCACGGTTCCACCAAAGCAGAACCCGATCACGGCTATGCGTTCCGGATCAACCTCGGGCTGCTGCTTCACGGCATGAATCGCCGCCATGAATCGACCTTTCATCAAGGGCAGGTTGCCCCCAATGGCCGAAGACAAGGCTGATGCTTCGGTCGGATTGTCCGCCTGGGTATGATTGCCGTACATGTCGACAGCGAAACCGACATAACCCAATTTGGCCAGTGCCTGAGCGCGGTTATCCGCAAAGGTATTTCGCCCCCACCATTCATGAACGACCAAGACGGCAGGACGACGACCGCGTTGCGAGGAGTCGACAGCAAGCGCCCCTTGCATCGTCACATCATCCAATGTGTACGGAATGGTTTTAAGTTCGATTGAGGTTGAATTCGAAGCAGTCATCAGTGTCCATCTCCTGAACAAATAAATCTAAAAGTCGGCCCTGGATCAGCCATAAACAAAGTACATGGCTGTCTATTGGTGTAGCAGATTTAGGAACATACCACCAAGAAACCGTGTGTGATTACGATGTGGACGCTGCGCCCGGCAAATCCGAGGCAACTTCAGCCAAGGCATCGCGCATGGCTTGAACAATCAGTCGGTCGGCCTCCGCCTGGTTCACGCCCGGAACATCCCAATCGAATATCGCCCGATATTTTTCTACCAACGCCCTCATGTCATGCAGCATTTGTGCGCGATGATGGTCGAGTTCAATTTCTTCGATCGTGCTCATGATCCTTACCCCGTATTTTCAGTGTTGAAAGTTGAGTGAGTTCGATTAGTCCAGCAAACCAGCTTCTGCCCACATGACATTCTTGTGCTCTTTGACGGCTGCTTTAAGCAAATCGATTAATGGCGCTGCACGGGTGGACGGGCTGACACCGTCGTCTGCATCCTGTCCCGCCGTATGACTGATTCCAACTGCGGCAGTCAATCTTTCGAGCGCCTGCGGCACGTCGGCGGCCAAAATCGAACCGGGCACTGTCGCGCTATGGCCCATCTTATCGATCATGGCCAAGGCATCCGCCCTGTACATCGTGATATTCGGATACACCTTGGTCGAAAAAGTAATCATGCTGAATCTCCTTTGGTTATCCCCGCCATGAGCGACTTGTCATCGGGCCATGAATTGTTATTTGCAGGCCCGCTCCATTCAGTACATTTATCATTCCTTTATTCTCACCCATGCTGTACAGGATGACGCAGTATTTTCAGAAAACTGCGATGCGGTGCCGCCGTATAGTCGAAGCGTCGCTGGATGCTTACTTTGGCAACATCCGTCACAAATGACCAGACAATTGAATACCCCCAGATGAGCGCCACATCAAACCAAGTAATCGGCGTCATCAAGCCCATTGGATACACACAAAGCAGGGTGGCAGCGACCTTGGTGGCAACTGCCGTCCAGATCATGACCGGCGCAGGATAAGGGCGGGTGAGATACCAACTGCGCGCCCTGGCAACAAACAAAGCCATGTGACCGGATACGGCCATCTTGAGGAACACATAGGTTTGCACCTGCCCTATGGAAAGATGCAGCCAGTTCATGGCCAGGTACAACATCAGGAAACTGCCGATGGTGCCGGTTACGCCCATCGCCGTGGATACTGCCAGCACACGGTGCATGTTCCAGCGCACGGGTTTGGGCTCGACCTTGGTGTGGTCATAGGCAATCGTCATGATTGGTAGATCGTTGAAGAAGGCCAGAAGAATGATCATGATCGCTGTGATCGGGTAGAAGTTGTACACGATCATCGCCAGCACCACGAAGATCATGATCCGAATCGTTTCATTGATCCGATAAATGGCGTATGAGTTCATGCGTTCGAAGATGCGTCGAGCCTCTTCCACCGCTGTCGTAATGGTGGCAAGCCCCGGCGCGGTCAGGATCAGATCAGCCGCTGCACGCGCCGCATCCGTTGCGCCGGAAACAGCAATCCCGACATCCGCCTGTTTGAGTGCCGGCGCATCGTTGACACCGTCCCCGGTCATGGCAACGAGGTGGTGTCGCCCCTGCAGTGCTTTGACAATGGCGTACTTGTCTTCAGGGAAAACCTGAGCATAACCATCGGCTTTCTCGATTTGTTCGGCAGCATCCAACGCTTTAGAGCCATCTGCGCCAAGCAGATTACTCGCAGGTTGAATCTCCTTGCCCAAACCCAGTTGCCCCGCGATTTGCCGTGCAATGGCGACATTGTCTCCCGTCACCATTTTCACGCGGATGCCGTGTTCATTCGCTTCCTTGATCGTTTGCGCCGAGTCGACGCGTGGCGGGTCGAACATCGGCAGAATGCCAAGGAATGTCCAGTTCTTGCCATCATCAGAACGCGCGACACCTAAGGTGCGAAAGCCCTTGGTGGCAAACTCGTCAACCAGTTGATTAGCCCTTTGCGCCTCGTCACCGGCAAGCTGAGTCAGGGCAACAATGACCTGTGGCGCGCCCTTGGTGGTTTGAAAGGTCTGCCCCGACGATGAGGTTATTTTTGCCTCAGTACGCTTACCGATCGGATCGAATGGTGTAAATGACGTCTGGGTATATTGGTCAAGCAAGCAGGGATCGCTCAACCCGCCAATCACCGCCTGATCAATCGCATCCCTGTCCTCTGCCTTGGATGCCAGCGCGGCAGCCAGGATCAGATCCTGTGCGTCCTTCGCCGAGAATACGGCGGGTTCACCCAGAGTCAGTTTGTTTTGGGTCAAGGTACCGGTCTTGTCGGAACATAAAATATCGATACCCGCCATTTCTTCAATGGACTGCAGTTTCGAAACAATCGCGCCTTTCTTCGACAGTGCCAATGCGCCGACAGCCATCGTGACCGACAGTACGGCGGGCATCGCCACGGGAATCGAGGCGACCGTCAGAATCAGCGCAAACTGGAACAGTTCGAGCATCGGCGTGCCACGGTGGAGCTGTACCAGAATCAGAACCGCCACAAGACCAAGACTCATGAAAATCAGGTAATCGCCAATGGCCAGAACGGCCTTCTGAAAGTGCGACGGCGCACCTGCACCCTCGACCAGTTTCGCCGTCATGCCGAAGAAGGTCTGACTACCGGTGGCCGTAATCATCGCCACCATTTCTCCTTGCTTGGCGATCGAGCCGGAATACACCACTTCGCCCGCTTTCTTGTCCACCGGCAGTGATTCGCCAGTCAGCGCGGACTGATCAACCGACAGATAGTCACCTTCGATCAATTTGGCATCGGCGGGAATAATATCTCCCAGGCGTAGCCGGACAATATCGCCCGGCACCAGTTCAGCCGCATCTACCTCGTTCCATTGCCCGTCACGCAGAACTCGAGCCCGAAGCGCCAGCTGACTTTTCAGCGCCTCCAGCGCATTGGCCGCCTTGAACTCCTGCCAGAACCCGACGCCCGCATTGAACAACAGCAAGGCGAGAATGATGAAAAAGTCCGGCCAATGACGCACGATGGCCGACAGAACGGCGGCCACCTCAATCATCCAGGGAATAGGCCCCCAGAAGTAACCCAGAAACTTGATCCACGGGCTGACCTTTTTTTCCACCAGAGCGTTCGGACCGAACCCAGCCAGTCGAGCCGTAGCCTCCGCCTTGCTCAAGCCCTTGGATGTGCTTTCCAGTTGCTTGGCCAATTCATCAATGCTGAGCTTCTCAACTTGCTGACTATCGATGGCTTTAACCATACCCGAACCTCCTCTATTCTGGATTTACTCGACCTGAGATCGCTGGGTCTGAGTTAGTTGGGCCTAAGTTCACAAACTTAGTTCATACCATTGCCCAAATATGCACCGAACAAATCGTCAGAACATGAACGCAACAACCGACTCGTTACGGAAGCACTGCAACCGTTTTCCCGCCCAACCATAAACATAGTATGCCTATTCGATCGAGGTGGAAAAGAAAACGGGCCGCTCCGGCCCGCATTCATCACTCAAACATGGCGCGTCATTCGACTTAAGGAAGTCTTTGCCGTCATGTTCGGAAAGGTGTCTCAACCCGCTACATGTGCCTCGGCGATTCCCTTCATTACCGGCAAATCCAGACCAAAGCCCTCTGCCAGTTTCAACGCTCGTTGCAAGCGAGCCGCCGCCGTGCGCCCCTGGCAACCATGCGCCGGATCACCTTCGAATCCAGCCAACATGCCCTCAATCAGGGGGACGGCTGCCAAAGTCTGTCCAACCAGTTTCTCCTGAAGCGCAATAACCTCAAGCGCGACCGAGTGCGCAAGCGACTGATGCTCACGCCAAAGGGTTTCGACATCCCCACCCACCTTGAGCCCGGCGATATTGGTGGTGAGAATGTAGACATTCTTGATGACCAGCTCGTTTTGCATGGACGCTAGATCGGCTACTGGCCGTGCGCTCAATCCCACCGCTTCAAGCGCTTCCGCCATCAAACCGGCATTGCGCCCCCAGACCGGGCTCGGCATCAGCTGTTTGGCCAGTTTGCCCGGCTTTTTCTCGAACCAGATGGAAATGACGGTCGGGTTGACAATCCCTGCCGATTGCCAGTCTTTGGGCAGCAGCTCGTTCTGGATCAGTACCAGTCGTTCGTGCCATTCCGCCGGAATTTGCGTGAGCAATGGAGGGAGATCCTTTTCGCCCACCGCCAGCACCAGTGCCACCGCATCGGGCGATTGTGCCAGCACACCCGACAGTGATTGCCGACGAGTCATCGGAATAACCGGATGACCGGTTTTCAGAAAGCCCTGGGCCAACACCTGAGCGATCTCACCCACACCCACCAAAATCACGGACGGGGCAAGACCAGAAGTGTCCTGACTCATTTCTTATTCTCCTTTTGGATCAGACAGTAAGCAGGTTTGGTTGCCACTGCACTACCCCATCGGCATATAGTTTCTGCAACAACTCGGCCGCGGCCGGTTGCTCGGTGGCGGCCAGCAGTTCTGCGGCATCATAAAAAACCTGGCTCACGAGTAACCGCGCCAAAGGTAGGGTTTCTGCATTCAACATCGTGCTTTGACCATCTACGGCCAGTGCACCGCCAACTGAATTGGACTCATCTTCAACCAGCAACAAACGCGCAGCCGGTGTGCGCATGAGGGTGTCGCCGCTATGGGCGATTTCATCGCGCAGGGCCTTCGCGTCCAATGTTTCGTTTTCCGGATAAAAACTTGCGTGATCCAAAGGACGCTCGGTGAGGGTTTCGGCGATGAATCGATCAAGCACCGCATCATCCTGATCCAATACCGATTGCAATATCGCGCGCAACTTGGCACGAGATGAGGCGTTCAATGCACCGGGATTCGTCGGCGCCTGCAAATCCGGATCACCATAACGAACCGCTTGATCCATGTGGGTAATCAGGCGATCGGTCACACCGGCCGCCAACTCGTGCAGCAAGGGCGCACGGAATCCGATCGAATACGTCATGCAGTGGTCGACCGCCACACCGTGATGCGGTACACCGGGCGGCAGATAGAGCATGTCGCCCGGTTCCAGCACCCATTCTTCGGTCGGTTCGAACGCTTCCAGCAGACGAATATCCAGATCCGGCACAAAATCGCTGTGCTTCGGCGGATACTCGATCATCCATTTACGTTGCCCCATTCCCTGCAACAGGAACACATCATATTCATCGATGTGTGCCCCAACCGAACCACCGGGCGGTGCGTAGGAAATCATCAGGTCATCGATACGCCAATCAGGCACGAAGCGGAATTGCTCAACCAGGGGCATCAGGTCCGGGATCAGCTTTTCGCAATCAGTGATCAACAACGAGTAACCGTCTTCGGGCAGGCTTGTGAAATCCTCTTCAACGAAAGGGCCATGTCGTAACGTCCAGGGCCGCGTGCCTGCAGATTCGAGAATCAAACGCGCGGGCACATCTTCCTCACAGGCCAGACCGGCCAGCTCCTCTGGAGAGAGTGGCGACTCGAAGCCGGGCACGGCCTGACGGATCAACACCGGTTTTTTCTGCCAGTAATCACGCAGAAAATCCGCTACGGACAAGTTACCCAGCACCTGCGAAATCGCCATAAATCCACCCTCCAAAATTAGGGCCAGAATTGTAACAGCCACCCCATTCCACTACGCCATAAAATACAGATTCGGTTATGCTGTAAAAACATAACGCTCGCCAGTTGCGTTGCCAACACTGACTCAAGGAAGTCATCATGCCGAAGAAATCCCGCCTCGACCGCCTGCCAGGTGACGCTTACAGCGAACAGATTCACGCCCGATTCTGGCTTATCGGCGCCGATCAGAAAGGCTATCTCGGCGTCGGAAAAGTCCGGTTGATGGAGCTCATCGACGAACTTGGTTCAATCAGTCAGGCCGCCAAGACACTGGGCATGTCGTACAAGCGTGCATGGTCGCTGATTGAAGAGGTCAACAAGATCGGCAGCCTGCCATATGTAACCAAAGAAGTCGGTGGTGCGGGCGGCGGCCACGCCACCCTGACCGAAGCAGGTCGAAAGGGCATTCAGCAGTACCGCACACTCGAAACGGAATTCCGGCAATTCATCGAGCAGCGCACCGCGACAATCAACTTGTGACGTTCAGATACTGATGCTCACTACACAGTCCAACGCCTCGATTCGTGAACAGGCCTACCACTGGCTGATGACAGCCGATCCAGGGCAGAAATCAGCAGGTGCGGCCAACTTGTATCGACAGGCACTCATGACGGACGATGCTGTCATCCCACTCCCTCCCGAGCAGGCTATCGTTCGCGTGCTAGACCCTGGCCGCCCTGCCCTTCCCAAACTGGTGCCGCCGCGCGATCTACCCAGGCGGATAACCCACACCCAGGAAGGGCGCAACGCAATGGCCCACGCCTTTGCACATATCGAATTCAATGCCATCAATATCGCGCTGGATGCGGTCTACCGGTTCGACGGCATGCCTGCGGCCTACTACCGTGATTGGCTGCAAGTCGCGTCTGAAGAAGGCAAGCACTTCCTGCTACTGGCAGACTACCTCGCGCAACACGGCTGTGCCTACGGCGATTTCCCAGCACACAACAGCCTATGGGAAACCGTCTGCGCCACCGATCACGATGTCATGGTGCGCATGGCGCTGGTGCCTCGTGTGCTCGAAGCCCGCGGGCTCGATGTCACCCCAGCCATCGCCGAAAAATTGCGCATGGTGGGCGATCAGGCACTCGTCGATATTCTCGGTGTGATTTATACGGATGAAATCGGTCATGTCGAAATCGGTACCCGCTGGTTCCGCCACTGCGCCGAACAACGCCACCTTGACCCGCGCAGCACCTTTCGCGACTTGCTGGCCGAATACATGCACGGCCGGATTCGCGGTCCCTACGACGAACCGGGTCGCATGGCCGCTGGTTTCACCACTGAAGAAATCGACGATCTCAAGGCTATGGAAGCAGAAACACTGGCCCGGTTGGACAAGACTCACGCCTGAATGCCACCTGGCCCTTCGTTGACATTCCCAACGAGATCAGGAAAATTTCAAGTCCTGCCGGTATAGCTCAAGTTGGGAGGGTGTAAGAATTTTTGTGTAAACGGTCCCATGGCAGGAAACTGCCGCATT
>CAZZMW010000006.1:0-205639 GCA_964655215.1 uncultured Halothiobacillus sp. | reverse complement strand
TACCTAGCCCCCCGTACATCCCCATGTGCGGGGGGCTTCCTTTTGGGCGCTTTAATGATAAAGTCCTCGGCCTAACGAGAGGTCTAAGTATGTCGATGAATCAAGCTCGCTGGCTTGTTGCCACGTTTGTCATCCTTGCTGTTCTGAGTTTCGTCTGGGGGCATAACCCTGATCAAGTTCGCCCTAAGGAAACCGTTTCGGGCCCGGTTATTCCGGTGGTGATCTCGAATGACTGCACTATGAAAGGCGCTGGTTGTGACTTGTCATTAGGTCAAATTGGCCATGTGATTGTGCGGGCGCCTTCAGTGATCAAGCCTTTGGTGAAGTTTTCTCTGGTGGTTGAGCCGCAAGGCGATGCGTCAAAATCAATGGGAGCGGTGTCTGTTGATTTTCAGATGGTCGGCATGGATATGGGGATCAACCGCTATCCACTGACCCGTTCCAGTGATGGAAATTATGCTCAAAATATCATCCTGCCGGTCTGCACAACTACGCGTACTGATTGGGTAGCTGATATGAGATTTACTACGACGGCAGGTACCTACGTGGCCAAAATACCTTTCGTTGTCGATCATCGATAGCCCAGTATTTACGCGAACTCTATTGCAGGGCGTGCGCTAGCAAGGCGATTTCCCTCACGCTTAATGTTTTCGCAATGACCGCCATTGGATTGCCTTCTGTGACTGGGCGTGCATTAAATCGCCACGCGTTCATTTGGTGGATAAAATAGATTGCTGGTTGCCCTGCAATGGGCGCGATTCCATCCGTATCACCTTGTCCGTTGTCTCCATGGCAACTGAAGCAACTTGGAATGCCTCGGTTCGGCGCACCTGCCTGTAGCAATTTAGCAGCCTGAGGTGGGAGAGTCTGGAGATCGATGTGTGGTGAGTGTGCGGTCTGATTCGCGTAGTAATCCGATACTGCCTGTCGTTCCGCGATACTCAGCTTTTGTGCATATTCCTGCATGATCTGATTTTTTCGCTCTTCTTGTGCATACAGCGTCATTTGTTCATCAAGATACTCTGCATTCATGCCTGCCAATCTTGGATAGCCAGCTTTTATATTCCCTTCGCCATGATCGCCGTGGCATATCGCACAGGCTGGAATGTCACCTGTTCCTTTTCTGGCTATTTTCTCGCCAAGTGTATTGGACGATGTGCCGGCGATAGCTAGGGGGCTGGCAGACAGCATTAATAGGGCTGCGATAATCCGCTTCCGATTGTTCATGGATAGGTCCCCTCCTGGTAACTGACAACTTATTAGTGCTTTATTTGCTTGCCAGTTGAAGACGCTCCAGATGCTGCAAAGTTTCACCCAGAGCTATGCTCAAATGCTCAGTGGCCATATTGAGTGCCTCTGGCCAGTCCTGGGCGGACTGACCGTCTGCACCATCGGTAATAAACTTCAGCGCGATGAACTCTGCGTTGTGGTGGCGGCAAGTTTTCGCCAGTGAATAGGCTTCCATATCGATGACATCAAAGGCCAGATCAGGGTGCCGTTCAGTGACAAAACTGTCCCCGGTGAAGCAGGTTGCATGTTTCATCCCCGGTATGGCAAGGCTGCCTGTGATATGGGTGTCCTCTTCAAAGGGTGTTTGACCTAGATCGAAGCCCAGTGCCGTTGCATTCATGTCATGTTGAAAGAACCGGGTGATGCACAATGTTTCACCGGCTGGATATTGATGTGAGCCAGCCGATCCCAAATTGATCACGATGTACTCTTCATTCGACCTGGATAGGATTTCGCCCAGCTTTATAGCAGCATTAATTTTGCCGACACCGGTGTAGAGAATGGGCAGGCCGAACTGATCCAGACTGTTTCCAGCATTCTCCTGTGGTAGCGCCATGACGAGGAGTATGTTTTTCTTCATTGTTTTGTTCACTGTTCAGTAGGTGAACAGGCTGCGTACTGGTGTGTTTGGCCAGGCGAATTGATTGAGCCCGGAGAGGTTGATCAGTGTGCCAATACCTTTGATCTCATGGCCGCATTGCGTACATAGATTGCACGTCCCCAAAAGTGTTCCGCCAGTGGCCAGTACATCATCGATGATCAGTACGCGCTGGGGTTTCAGATTTGTGGCCATTTGCAGTTCGTCTTCACCGTATTCAAGTGTGTAACGCACGCTATGTCTTGGCGGAGGTAGTTTCCCAGGCTTGCGTACGATCATGAGCCCCTTGTTCTGAGCATAGGACATCCCGGAAGCCAGAATGAAACCGCGGGATTCAATGCCCACGATGGCATCGATACCTGCCCACTCGTCCGGTGTGAACTGGGCGGACAACAAGTCGATGGTCTCGCGGAAATGATGGTTCAGTAGTGGTGAGATGTCTCGAAAGATGACGCCGGGTTTGGGGAAATCGGGAATGGCGCGCACGGCCTGAGCCAGGAAATGTGATGTTGTTGGCATTTGGTTCGATTTTCTGAAATTAAGATTTGCGTAACAATACGTAAATTGCACCTGTGCCGCCATCATGCGGCGGTGCAGAGCAGAAGGCGATGACATCATCTCTTTGAGGCAACCAGTGGTTCACCATGCGTTTGAGTACGGGAACCTGCCCAATTGATCGGTTGCCTTTGCCGTGAACGATACGGACACAGCATCGTACGTCTCGCCGCTGTTCCTGAAAAAATCGTGCAATGCTGCTTCTCGCTTCATCGATACTCATGCCGTGCAAGTCGAGACTGGCCGCGACACTGAATTGGCCGCGTCTCAACTTTCTAAGCAGTGGAGGAGGACTGTCCGGCCGAAGATAACTTAAGGTTTCACCATGTTCGATGGGTTCTTCAAGTGCGAACCCATCGGAAAGGTCCTGGTCGATGAAGTCGCTGAGCCGCTCTGGAATCGCCTTCTTGCGACTGGGTTTTGTCGGTGCGTCATCAACCACAACACAGGCATTCGCGACCGGCTCAACCGAGCCTACGGCCTCGTGAAACAAGGCGATATCCTCAGGGGCGAGTGGTGATTTTTTTTTGCCGCTTTGCGCCATTCGTCATGCCTTGAAATAACTTTGTTCGATTTTAGTCCAAGTGCGAGGTGTAAAGCAGCCGCCGCACCGGTATCCTTATGCCCTCGATATCGTTTGGATGCAAATACATGAATATTCTGGTCAGTAATGACGATGGTTACCTGTCGCCGGGGATACGGATTTTGGCTGAGCGCCTTAAAACGCTGGGACATGTAACGATCGTGGCACCAGATCGAGACCGCAGTGGCGCATCCAACAGCCTGACGTTGAGTCGTCCGTTGCGTCCGCGGCTGGTCGAGCCGGATGTCTGGACGGTGGATGGTACACCAACGGATTGTGTGCACCTGGCCATTCAGGGTCTCCTCCCTGTGGTTCCTGATATTGTTGTATCCGGTATCAACCACGGTTCGAACCTGGGTGATGATGTCTTGTATTCCGGTACGGTCGCAGCTGCGACAGAAGGGCGTTCACTAGGCTTGCCGGCGATTGCAGTTTCCAATGCGGCGCATCACCCGGAGCATTTGGGCGTGGCCGCTGACGCAGTCGTGGATCTCGTGTGCCGCCTGGTGAGTCACCCCTTGCCAGCGTTCACGCTTCTGAATGTCAACGTGCCGGATTTGCCGGCCGATCAGATAAAACCCATGCTCGCCACACGCCTTGGCCGTCGACATCCTTCATCCGGTATCGTCCGCGATCGAGATCCTCGTGATCGGGAAATTTTCTGGATTGGTGCTGCGGGCGAAGGTGCGGATGCAGGCGAAGGCACGGACTTTGCTGCTGTTGCCGCCGGACACATCTCAGTTACCCCGGTACAATTCGATATGACGCGGCACAGTGCCATACCTGGCGTCGCCGATTGGTTGGCTGAACCTGTGTGTGCTTTGCCCAAATGACATCGTCTGATTTTCCACGCTTGAAGAAGATATTGTCTTCATCAGGCAAGCCAGAACTGCGTGTGCCGGATAAGACGGTAAAGAAAACGGTTCGTCGAGTTGAAGACGAGCTTCCGTCTTCTTCCAAGCGAGGGCCCGACTACACTTGGGCCCGTGGAGCCATGGTCGAACGATTGCGGCAGCAAGGCGTGTCCAACCCCAAGGTGCTGGCAGCGATGAATACGTTGGCGCGCGAGGCATTTGTCGATGAGGCCCTGCGGATGCGGGTGTATGACGATTGCTCATTACCCATCGGGCAAGGGCAGACATTATCCCAGCCTTATATTGTGGGGCGGATGTCCGAGTTGCTTCTGGGGGCGAGTATCCCGGTGAAACGGGTGTTGGAGATCGGCACCGGTTCTGGGTATCAGGCCGCTGTGCTTGCTCAATGTGGTTGTGCCGTGTTTACGATCGAACGGATCGGGGCCTTTCTGGAGGTCGCCAAGGCTCGACATCGTCGTCTGGGGCTATTGAACATCCGTTATTTGCACCGAGATGGTTTCAAGGGATGGCCTTCGCAGGCTCCATTCGATGGGATCATTGTGACTGCTGCACCACCAACTATTCCTGATGAGCTTAAGGCGCAACTGGCCGTTGGCGGTCGACTCATTGTGCCGGTTGGTGCGCAGGGTGAGGCTCAGCGACTCACCGTGATTACCCGTACCGAAAAGGACTTTAGAAGTCAGTTTTTCGATGCGGTCAGTTTTGTCCCCATGCTACCTGGAGAACAGTCTTGAGACTATTCGGCGCTCTTTACGATCGAGTTTTATCCTGGTCTGCGCATCGACATGCGCCGGCCGCGCTGGGCGGGCTGAGTTTCGCTGAAGCCTCGTTTTTCCCGATTCCTCCGGATGTCATGCTGATTCCGATGGCCATGGCTCGGCCGCGCTGTTGGTGGCAATTTGCAACCATCGCTACCATCTTTTCTGCCTTAGGCGGCATGTTCGGGTATCTGATCGGCTGGGTGGCGATTGATTGGCTGATGCCCTATATCCAGCAATGGGGCTATGGTTCGGTTTTTGAAAAAGCCAGATTGTGGTTTCAGGAGTGGGGGTTCTGGGCGATTATCGTGGCGGGTTTTTCCCCCATTCCCTATAAGGCATTCACGATCACGGCCGGTGCGCTGACCATGAATCCAGCTTTGTTTTTTGTCGCTTCCCTGGTCGGGCGAGGCGGGCGACTTTATCTGGTCGCCGGGTTGATCGCCTGGGCCGGGCCGAAGATCGCCCCCAAGCTTCGCCACTACATCGAATGGCTTGGGTGGTTGACGGTCGCTTTACTGGTCATTGCCATAATTCTATGGCGATGGATGAAACACTGACTGGATGGAGTGCGCAACCCCATTGTGAACCAGTTATCGCGTCTTGTTGCCCATGTGAGGCCCGTGTCCCGGATGGCATGGGTTGCGTTGCTGCTTGGCGTGATGACCTTGTCAGGCTGTGCCACAGGATCTCATTTTGATCGTTGGGCAGGGCGCGATGCTCCGGTCACGCGGGTCCGATCGGGTGACACACTCTATTCCATTGCTGTAGCGAATGATTTGGATTGGCGTGACGTAGCACGTTGGAACGGCATCCGGGATCCGCGAGATTTGCGTGCGGGGCAAATGCTGCGACTGACGCCGCCGGGGCGAACCACACGTGTCACCACAGGCGCGACGACGAGAACCGTTCCACGTAAACCTTCGATGGCGAAGCCGGCATCTCGGTCAGCTTCAGCCCGATTCAGTACCTCCGATTCGGCGCAGGGCGTGACCTGGAAGTGGCCAGTTAACGGACATGTTCTGAGTCATTTCATCGATCAGAGCAATCAGCAAAAAGGCTTGATCCTGGCTGGGGCGATTGGCGAACCGGTTCGTGCCAGCGCAGACGGAGAAGTGGTTTACGCCGGGAATGGCCTGCCTGGATATGGTAATCTGTTGATCATCAAGCACAACTCGACATGGCTATCGGCATACGGTTACAACCGCAGCCTTCTGGTGAAGGAGGGTCAGTCCGTACGGGCAGGCCAAGTTGTGGCGACCATGGGGCGGCGAGATGGGCGTGCAAAGGATAAAACCGGCAGCTTGCTGTTCCAGATACGCCGGGATGGAAAACCAGTCGATCCCATGGCCTATTTGCCCAGTCGCTAGTGTCCGCCCGAATTAACGCCCATTTTCTGGGGGCGTACTGTTGCTCCACAAAAACGGTTGAACCTGTTCCGGGTTTTTCAGAATGATCTGCTGGATTTTCGGATCGGGATGTTGCCGTTCGGGCTCAATTTGCATCATCCGCAAAAAGTAGGGCAGCAAGGCCTGGCGAACCGGCTCACAGCGCGTGCCATCGAGCATCCCGTAGTCCTCGGACAGAATCATTCGCTGACTTTCCGGCAGGCCCGGATGCGGTTCGATGATGACATCAATGGTTTGATGCCATGCCTCATCATGATCGCCCGTGATCGCTGTTTCATTCAGCAATTGGGGGGCATCTCCTCTGAATCGTGCCAATACGAAATCACGATATGCCTGATGCGTGTCACTGAATGCGCGCACATGCCAGCGGAAACCACTGAACACCAAATGATGCGGCGAGAGGATCAACGCGGTTGGTTCATTGCGATTCATGGACTGGTATGCCGCCTTGAGTTTCCGCTTTTGGCAGATAGCCTGACTCACCACCCTTAGAACAGACCAATCCAGTTGGCGATCCAGTGGCTGAACTACCTGTATTGCAGGCAGTGCTGCCGCCAGGGTGACGATCGGCGTTTGCTGTGGATTCACCACCTGCAGGGCATTCAACACGTCCGTAGCCGAACCGGTGAGTAGCAACGGGGAAAACGTGTCCCCAGCCTCGTAATACTTCAGTGACTTGTTGTACTTCAGATTATCGGGGCGCAGCCCCATATAGATCGCGAAATCCTTGGATGCCTGAGCCCGACTGATGCTGAACGTCTCGACGAGCGCTTGCGTGCGCACCCAACCCGTGAGCAACAGTGTGCTTTCCAATAGCGTGAGACGTTGTCGAACATCCCATTTCAGAGCCGCGATTTCAGCGTGATTAACCATAGTCTTTTGAGTGTGCCGGTAGGTGATTTGCGCGTCATTGTGCCGTAAACGCAACATGTGTCAACAAACTTGACTAAATAATATTGACGCATCTTGATCAAGTGTCTACTATCTGTATGTGTAAATTAAATAGACATACAAGGGGATTGATCATGGGTCACGTACTTGATACCACCGCACATACCGCCTCGATTGAATGGGCTGAAGTATATGAAGCCTGCCGTCTGCATCTTGTTGGGATTTCTTATGCGCACTTCATCGAAGCGCCCGAGGAGATTCTGAATCGCTTGGGTATGCACGACGCGTTGGAGATCATGGCGGCAGGGCTTCTGCCGTTGTTGCCTGCCCAGGCGAAGGTGCGGCAAGAAATCGATGCCCCAAAGCCTGTTCTGAAGGAGTCGAAGGGGCGCTTCGATTATAAAAAGGCGATTCTTCGGGCTACGGGTGTTCGCTCCCTATCCAGATGGATACCTCGTGCCTCTTGAGTTTAGCGAGGTGCTCGTGCGGTCAGAACAGTCTGGCTCGTTTGAACAGGTAGATCAGGACTGCACCCAGTGAAACCATTAGTAGGGTGAAGAGACTGAAGGCCCATGGATGCCCCTGATTGCCGGGAATGCCATCAATATTGACCCCGAACAGGCCGGTAATGAACGTTAACGGCAGGAAAATGGCTGATAGCGCGGTGAGGAAGGTCAGTTGTTTGTTCAGTTCGTTGTTGGAGCGGGTCTGCAACTGTTCCTGAATAATGCGCATTTGGTCGCGGGAGGCATCCAATACCTCAAGATAGCGTGTCAGTCTGTTTTCCGCTTCGCGCAGGCGCTGGACCGGTCCCTTCTTCATCCAGATCAGATGGCTGCCGATGACGGTGAGCAATGCATCCCGTTGTGGGCCCAGATAACGACGCAGCGTGAGAATCATCGTGCGTAGATCGGCCAGGTCACGGTCGGATACCGGTTCGACATCTTCGCTGATCAGCATGATTTTTTCGTAATTGTCGGTGAGTTCGTCGATTTCTTCGATCGTATCCAGCATGTTGTCGTTCAGGAGTTCGACCAGCCGCGTGACAAATTGACCGGCATCCTTGGGCGCGTTGTTGGTTTCCATATCGCGCTGCAACGTATTGACTGCCCGTAAGGTGCGCAAATGAGTGCTGATGATGAGCTTTGGCGTGATCCAGAGTCGGATGCCGATCATGTCGTCTGGTTCTTGCCCCGGGTTGTGGTTGATACCACGAAGTGTCAGCAGCAGGCCTTGATCGAGAATCAAGGCGCGTGGCCGGGTCACTTCGGCCAACAGGGTGTCCTGAACCGTGCCGTCCAGATCGATTTGACTACGTATCCATTCCTGGGCTTCTGGTTGGGCGTAATTCAGGTGGACCCAGACTGGTCCCGCGCAGGGCGTTTCATCTGAAAGGGGAAGCAGGCGCGCTGTGCCGTCGCCCTGCAAATGCCAGGTATAGAAATCGGTCGTCACTGGGAATGCTCTCGATCGGGTGATGAATGTCGGTTAAAAGTCCAAGCACGGGCTCTGAACCCACTAAAATCTATGATTTGATCGCTCTATGAATGGTGTAGTTCTGGCCTTGCTTGATTTTTTCGTAGTTGCCGAACTGTTCCTTGAACGTGCGCTTGAAGTAGTCGCGAAGTCCATTGATGCTCACAAACCAGATGTCCCCGCCAGGGTTGAGCGCCTCTGCCGCATCCCAGAGCATGATTGACCACATCTCCTTGCCCACCTTGGCGGGTACGTTCGATACGATGCGATCCACATGTTGGCCTCGTATGGCGCTCAGACCGTTGCTGGGTTTGACGATGGCATTTTTCAGATGATTGCGTGTGGCATTGCTTGCCGCAAACTCGCAGGCGACGAAATCCTTGTCGAGCAAAATCACTTCTGCCTCGGGTTGGGCCTTTGCGAGGGCCAACCCGATCGGGCCATAGCCGCACCCCAGGTCCACTATAGTTTGGCCGGGTTTCGGCGCATCCAGAAAACCCATCAGCAAACGCGTGCCTTCGTCGATTTCACGCGGGGAGAACAATCCCCAGGTTGAATGCATCGTGAGCGATTGATCCATCAGCGTGGTGGTTTGAACCAGATCGGCACGAAGTTGGGCGATTTCTTGGGATGTGGGCATGACGAGACCAGAGGTGGCGGAAATGACGGGGTTTATTTTAGCCTGAAGCCGCAGGTGATGCGGACTTCTTTCATGCAAGCCCTTGGCAGGTCGAGCATAGGCCGTGCAGTTCGATGGACTGGTGCGTCACTTTGAATTTCTCCGCATGGGTGAGCGCATTCAGGATGCCATTGAGGGGCTCGCTGGCTGCTTCGTTAATGGTGCCGCATCGGTCGCAGATCATCAAAATGGCTTGATGTTGCGTGTCTGGATGATGGCAGCCAATGAACGCGTTCAAACTCTCGATGCGATGAATCAACCCATGTGCCAAGAGGAAATCAAGTGCGCGATAAACGGTTGGCGGCTTGATCAGACTGCCTTCGCTCGATAGTCGTGCAATCAAATCATAGGCTTTCGTCGCCTCGTGGTTCGCCCAGATTTCCGTCAGCACGGCACGTCGAATGGGGGTTAATCGCGCGCCACGTGCAAGACAAACCGCTTCAGCATGCGCGAGCGCGGAGGTGGCGCAGTCATGGTGATTCTGACAACTCATGGGGTCTGGTCGTGTCCTTGGGGGAAAGTGGTGATGACGCTGGCTCTGTGCCGTAGGCTAATGTGCTGAAGGTGTCGTTGATATCGCTGCCAATCGACAAGCAGATCCAAGGCCTCATTTAAAGAATTAATAATCATGGTATTGAAATATTTCATTGCACTGACCAAGATCATAGCAGGAGTCATGATCGGTCATGCGGCCGAGTCGTTCTCTCCAGGGTGGGAGTCAAATAAAAATGAGATCAATCACAATGAAATCAAATACAGAACGTATGCCCCGTCGACGGTTTTTGCAATCTGTAGGCTTCGTGGCTGGTGCGACCATGTTGCCGGTTGCTTACTCCGCGCGTATTTTTGCAGAGGAGCATCTGGTTATTGCCGGGCCGAAGGTGCCTGACATCAAGCCAACCCAGTTGTCTTGGAACGTATTCTGCATTGTTTCGCCTTGGGGTTTTCCCTCGGCCGAGAATCAGGGGATGATGAGTAACGTGACTTTCGTGAACACGAAAAAGGGCGTGGTCGTGATCGACAGTGGCGCTTCCCGGCAAATCGGGGAGATGGCGTTGCGCCAGATCCGTCAGTTGACCCAGGCCCCCGTGGTGGCGGTCATCAATACGCATTATCACGGTGATCACTGGTTGGGTAATCATGCCTTCGTGGCCGAGAATCCTGACGTATCGCTCTACGCGCACGAGAAAACCATTTCGGCTATCAAGACCGGGCAAGGTGAGTTCTGGCGCAATCTGATGGAGCGTTCGACCGACAATGCCACCGTAGGTACGGCTGTCACTCCGCCGACACTGGCATTGAGTCATGGTGACGTTCTGGATTTCGGTGATACGAAAATCAAGGTGCATTTCTACGGTACGGCGCATACCCCTTCCGATACCAGTCTGGAAATCGTGGGGCAGAACCTCGTACATGTCGGTGATGTTGCGATGGATAATCGAATCGCATTCATGGACGATGGCAGTTTCCGCGGTACATTCAAAAATTACGATGCGCTGGAAGCGGCGGTACCGGACGCATTGTGGATTCCTGCGCACGGGCATCCCGGGAAGCAGGTTCTTGCGCACAACCGGGAATTGTTCGAGGGGATTTACCAGTCCGCGGAAAAGGCCGTCGAGCAGATGGGCGGGCAGGAATTGGCCAAATCTTTGGCACTTGAAGATCCTCGTGTGAAAAAATACGCGCCGGTAACTAAAGGCTTCGACGAAAACATAGGGAAGTACACTTCGCTTGCCTACCTTGAAGCGGAGTCGGCTTCATTCTGAAATACCGTTGAATGATAAGACCTTTAGCGCATGGATAGAGGGGGCGAATGCTTCAATCAAACATATCGATTGGGCGTTCCCCCTTTCTTTAGGCTAAAAGGGCGGATGGCATAAATAACAGAGAAAAGGAGTGATACATGTCTGATGGTTCGTCGGTTCGTCCGCTGTGGCCGCCTCTGGTCGCCGGATTGGTGCTCGGATTGGTTCTTATCCTTACCTTCGTCCTCGTCGGGAATGGTGTGGGGGCATCGGGTACGTTCGCCAGTATTGCCGCTTGGTTGGGGATGCAGATCGCGCCGGCTGCAACGGAATCCAATGGTTATCTGGGCGGCATGGTTGCGCATGGCGCCAACCCTTTTGCGAGCTGGATCGTCGTCGAAGTTGTCGGGGTCGCTGTCGGTGCCCTTCTGGCGGCCGTCAGCGCAGGGCGTTTCAAACTGAAAGTCGACACGGGCGCTGGTAAAATTGGTGTGGCGCCGCGCTTGGCTCTAGCACTGCTAGGTGGTGTGCTGGCCGGATTTGGTTCTCGTCTTGCCGCCGGTTGCACTAGCGGAGTTGGTTTGTCTGGTACGACGATGCTCGGATTGGGCGGCTTCATCTTCCTCGTGGTCTTCTTTTTGGTTGGCCTTGGTTTGAGCGCACTGCTGCGGAGGGTCTGGTAATGGATTATGGCGTCGTAGGTACGGCACTGGCTTCCGGGATTTTGTTCGGCTATGTACTAGAGCAGGCGGGCTTCGGTTCTCCATGCAAGCTGACGGCTCAGTTCCGTCTGACTGACTGGTCGGTCTTCAAGGTCATGTTTACGGCCATCATCGTGGCTTCTCTGGGGATTCTTCTCCTGCAAACCGGAAATTACTTCGGTTCCACGGGGTTCTTCGTACCAACCACTTTCCTCTGGGCTACGGTTTCCGGGGCCGCCCTGATCGGAGCTGGTTTCGCAATCGGGGGCTACTGTCCCGGCACTTCGGTTGTCGGCTTCATGTCGGGCCGGATCGATGGTCTGGTCTTTATGGTGGGCATGGTGCTGGGAATTTTCGGATTCGCTTCCGTATACGATAGCGCCCTGATTCAGTCCATCCTGCATTCGGCGCAATTCACGGTCAAAACGTTGCCGCAGTATCTCGGTGTTTCACCATGGTTGATCTGGGCTGTCATGGTGTTGGTCGCTGTGGGCGGCTTCGCGCTGGGTCGAGTATTGGAGCGCCGGACTCATGGTGTGATTACTGCGGAAGATATCGTGGATGGAACTGATCCGACGCTTTCCTTTGATGGAGAGGGTAGTGCCGTGCATGGTAATCTCGGTTCGCGTGCGGCTTAAGTATCGGCCTAGCGCGTTCGAATTTAGCGCACTGACTCATACTGAGCATTTCGAATAACGACATTTGAGAGGATTTGATTCATGACTCAACAGGATAAAAAAATGACGCGTTCCAAGTCACGACGTTTTCTTTCCGCTTCTGTTCCGGCGTTGGCAGTAGCGATCACCGCGGCTGCCGTGGCGCCTTCGCCAGTGAGCGTGCTGTCTGTTATTCCGGCAGCCCAGGCCCGAGGCGAAAATCCTTGTGCACCGGCAAGTCGTGGCGGCAATCCCTGCGCTCCAGCGAGTCGAGGCGGCAACCCATGTGCGCCGGCAAGTCGTGGTGGGAATCCCTGCGCTCCGGCGAGTCGCGGCGGCAACCCATGTGCACCGGCAAGTCGTGGTGGGAATCCCTGCGCTCCAGCGAGTCGCGGTGGTAACCCATGTGCACCGGCAAGTCGCGGTGGGAATCCCTGCGCTCCAGCGAGCCGTGGCGGCAATCCATGCGCACCAGCTGCTCGTGGGGCAAATCCTTGTGCTCCAGGTGGCCGATAATCCAGGTTGAATCCGAGCGATTCAAATGAGTTTCAAGTCAGTACGTGGTTGAGAGCATTCTGTGTGACGATCTCTGCCCTATGCTCCTTGGATGATTATCGGGATTGGCTGACCCAGCTTCCTGAGCCGGATTTCGACGAGCTCGTATCTGCGGCTCAAGAATTTTTCGATATGAATCGGGCCCTGATCAATGATCAACAAACGATTCTAGGTGAGTTGCTCAGAGATGAGCCTGAGTCACCAGTGCTCCGCTGGCAGCACTATCCCGCGGGAGACGTACAGGACCCGGATACTGGGGCAATGTATTACTACCATGCCCATGCTGATGGTGAGCGCCCTCAGGATGAGCATGGCCATTTTCATCTGTTCATTCGCCCGGAACCGAGTGCTCAATTCAGCCATTTCGTGGGCGTTTCTATCGATGCACGAGGTGCTTTGCGCTCCTTGTTTACAACCAATCGTTGGGTAACGGACGAGCAATTTCGTTCCGCTGGCGATTTGGTTTCCATGTTGCCCGAGGCATTTGTCGTTAATCGTGCACGCCCATCCTGGTTGGTTTCCCGTTGGTTGATGATGTTGGTTCGTTTGTGCGAACCGCATATTCAGCGATTGCTCATCGCGCGGGATGAATTCCTAGGCTGGGCGGGCGATGGCGAGCTGCCGGTCGACATTGCCGAAGACCGATCAAAACAGGTGTTGAGCGAAGAGTTTATTGATATCTATGCGGTTTTAACGTTGGTGCAACAAATGGGGCTGCAGCGTTATTCGGCATAAAAAAACGCACATTGTCACGATCTGGTCAGTGTGTTTTGATAGGCGATGCAACTTTCTGGTTTGCATCTCATAGGGTGGTTGGATGCGCCGTAGGCTATCTGACAGTTAAATGTTCTAAAGAAGGAGTCTAGACGAATGAATTTCAAGAAGTTTGTATTTGTGCCCGCCGTGATCGCGGCATCTTTCGCGGCACAAAGCGCTTTCGCGGTTAATGTGCCGGGGCCACTGGTTGATCCAGCTTGGCTGAACGCACATTTGAACGACGTTAAGGTGCTGCAGGTCAGTGGCACCATGAAAGATTTCACGACCGCCCCGGAAATGAAAGAGATCAAAGGCAAGAAAGTTGCCGTGACCGTTAGCGGGCATGTACCAGGCGCATCCTTTGTCGATTTCAAGACTATCCGTGTCACGCGTGACATCGATGGCAAGAAGGTCAAGGGTGTTATTCCTGAAAAAGCGGCCTTCGAGAAACTGGTTCAATCATGGGGAGTGAGCAAGGGCCAGCCGATCGTGATTGTGCCAAAAGGTCTTTCTACTCCTGACGTTGACGAGGCCACTCGTTTGTACTGGCAGTTGAAGTATTACGGCCAGGACAACATGGCCATTTTGAACGGTGGTATGGCTCAATGGCTGGCAGACGGCATGCCTGCGGCCACAGATGCGCCTACTGCCGCTGCGGGCAATTGGGTTGCTTCAGCTGAGCGCAAAAATATTCTGGCGACCTATCAGGAAGTCAAAAAGGCAGTTGAGCACCCGGGCTCTGTTGAGTTTGCTGATGCGCGTCCAGCCAACCAGTACATGGGGGTATTTACCAAACCTGAAGAGTTGTCTGGTCATTTGCCAGGTGCGAAGAATGTTTCGCCAGACCTGCTGACCACCGCCGATGGCGCTTCTGCACGCTTCCTGCCCAAAGCCAGCTATGAATCCATGTTTAAGGCCGTCGGTTTGAATCCGGGTAAGGAGATCATCGACTACTGCAACACCGGTCACCTGGCATCCGGTCTCTGGTTTGTGACTCATGAAATCGTGGGTGACAAGAAAGCCCGTCTTTATGATGGCTCTATCGTTGAGTACAGTATGTACGAAGGCGCCAAGATGACTGACCCCGCCAAACTGGGTAAGTAATCTTCGGTTAACTCGTCATCTGTTTTAACGAGTAGATAAAAAAAGCGCCCTTTGCGGGCGCTTTTCTTTGGAGTAAACCCGACCGACCGTGGTCGATGTGATTAATAAAAAACCCGCTGAAAAGCGGGTTTTTTTACTTGTTTCCTATCGACTGATGGCCGTTATCAGGCGTTACGTCGTTCAATCATGTTGTGGATGATCGGAGTAAGGATCAAGTCCATTGCATAGCTCATTTTGCCGCCAGGAACGACGATGGTGCCGTGACGTGACATGAACGAGTTGGGGATCATCGACAGCAGGTAAGGGAAATCTGCCCCTGCCTTCTTCGGGTTGCTGAAGTGGATGATGACCATGCTCTCATCAGGCGTGGGGATGTCACGCGTAATGAATGGATTGGAGGTGTCCACAGTCGGGATCCGCTGGAAGTTGATGTCCGTACGGGAGAACTGAGGAGTGATGTGATTCACATAGTCAGGCATCCGGCGGAGGATCGTATCGACCGTGGCTTCGGCGGAATAGCCACGTTCAGCGTTGTCGCGGAAGATCTTCTGGATCCATTCCAGGTTGATGATTGGTACAACGCCCACGCCCAGATCGACATGAGCCGAGGCATCAATAGTGTCGGTTTTGACCAGACCGTGCAGACCTTCATAGAAAAGCAGGTCGGTGCCGGCCGGAATATCTTCCCAAGGGGTGAACTCGCCGGGTGTGAGGTTGGTGTTCAGGCGAGCATTGTGTTCCGCCGCTTCCTGATCGCTGTGGATGTAGTAGCGCTTTTTGCCAGTGCCTGATTCGCCGTAGGTTTTGAACAGTTCACCCAGTTTGTCGAAGTGGTTGGCTTCAGGACCAAAGTGGGAGAAAGAGAAGTTGCCAGCGGCTTCCGCCTTTTTGACCGCTTCTCGGAATTCCATCCGTGACAAGCTATGGAAGCTGTCACCTTCAATCACTACAGGAGTGAGTGACTCGCGGCGAAATACGTGTTCAAAAGCACGCTTTACAGTGGTGGTGCCAGCGCCGGACGAGCCGGTGACAGCCACAACGGGATGCTTAACAGACATGGCTTCTCCTTAATAAAACAAATTGAAAATCTTATTGGATCAAGGGTTGCTCACCCGCTTTACAGCGTGTGTTCATTGATCGAATAAGACCCCGGGTTCAATAAAAACCAAGCCAGCAATTCTAGGCTTTTATCACTTGTCTAACAAGCCGCCAATGAACTTGGGCCAGTTCTTTTATCACATCTGCCCAAGTTTCGGCTAAAAAGTCATGACGCCGAACGGATTCTTTTGAGGTGGATATTCCGAAAGAGGCCGATCGTCGGTCGGACCAGAAATTGGATCGACGCAATCAGAAAAATCCAGGCGCCTAGGTTCTCCAATTTGGGGGTAAGAAAAAACGCACTCCCCAGAATAAACCACAGTGCAATGAGAAAATCGTTGAACAGGATTGCGGTTTCGTAGCGGTGGCGGATGACGAGTTCGTCCTTTCCGAAGGAGATATCAATTTCCCTTTCCGATGGATCCGGGGTCTCCCTCATGCGTTGGTGGCGGGCACGTTCGATCGACGATAGAGCAGGTCGAAAACAGCGTGCTGTAACCGAATTCCTCGTCGTTCGAACTTGGTTTCCGGGCGCCAACTGGGTCGAGCCGCCTCCCCGGTGCCGAGGTGTTCCGCAGAAAAATCAGGATGAGCATCAAGTACGGCGCGCATGTGTTCGGCGTAGGGCGCCCAGTCGGTTGCCAGATGCCATAGCCCACCCGGTTTGAGCTTTTGGCTGACCAGATTCGCGAACTCGGTCTGGACGATGCGGCGTTTATGGTGCCGTGCCTTGTGCCAGGGGTCGGGGAAATAAAGCAACAGGCGGTCAAGGCTGGCGTTTGCGACTCGGTCCTTGATGAAGGGCACTGCGTCTTCTGCCACGATTCGAATGTTTGTCAGCCCCAGTCGCTCGATACCCAGCGCCAGGTGGCCGACACCGGGGCGATGTACTTCAATGCCGATGAAGTCTTCATCCGAAGCGGATGCGGCCATCTCGAGCAGGCTTTCGCCATTGCCGAAACCGATTTCCAGAGTAACTGGTGCGGTGCGTCCGAACAGGGTGCTCATGTCGAGCAGCTCGCCTTCTGCCTTGAGTTCGATCGCAGGCAACAGTTCGTTGATTGCACGGATCTGGGCCGCTGTCAGTCGTCCCTCGCGCCGGATAAATGAGCGGATGGGACGGTGCGTCTGTGTGTCGGCCGACGTAGGGGGCGTAGAGGGATTATCTGTGGTCATGATGTGATCAGAGGAACAGGCCATCGACAGGGGAAGAGGCGCTGGCATAGCGCTTGCGCGGCATTCTTCCGGCAAGGAAGGCTTCGCGTCCGGCTTCGATGGCCTTTTTCATGGCCGAGGCCATCAAGACGGGGTTCTGCGCCGCGGCAATGGCCGTGTTCATCAGGACACCGTCGCAACCCAGTTCCATGGCGATGGCGGCGTCTGAGGCCGTGCCCACGCCAGCATCCACGATGATCGGTACCTTGGCGTTTTCGATGATGGTCAGCAGATTGTATTTGTTCTGAATACCCAGCCCCGAGCCAATGGGAGCGGCCAGTGGCATGACGGCGGCACAACCGATTTCTTCCAGCCGTTTGCACAGAATCGGATCGTCCGAGGTGTAAACCATCACTTCAAAGCCATCGGCAACCAGCAATTCGGCCGCCTTGAGCGTAGCGACGACATCCGGGTACAGGGTCTTGGCATCGCCCAGCACTTCGAGTTTGACGAGGTTGTGCCCGTCAAGCAGTTCGCGCGCCAGTTTGCAGGTGCGCACGGCATCTTCGGCGGTGTAGCAACCGGCAGTATTGGGCAGAATGGTGTAACGATCCGGCGGCAGGACATCCAGCAGATTGGGTTCGTCCGGGTTCTGGCCGATATTGCTGCGACGGATGGCGACAGTGACGATCTGCGAGCCCGCTGCCTGTGTTGCGGTTTCGGTTTCGGCCAGGTCTTTGAATTTTCCGGTGCCGGTCAGTAGGCGGGAATGAAATTGGCGACTGCCAATGGTGAGCAGATCGGATGCATTTGGGTTCATAAATCGTGGTTGCCTTGTGTTTCGTTGGCCGAATGATTGGTATGGAATCGTTTCGGCTGTCAGTCGATGGGGTGGTGTGCCCCGTTCTGTATCTTGGCTGTCTATTCTGGCCATTTATTCTGGCCGGGATTGTGCCGATTTTACACGTATCGTCAAACGCCGCGGATGGCTATCTGCTGTCAGTGTCGTTGTTCCGCAGCGTCAAGAAAAGGGCCGGGTTGCAATGTGCAAGGTTGCCCTTCGATGAGGAGTTCGTCGTGCAGATGATTCAAGCGCATGACCGCGAGAAACACCTGTACATCTTCATTACCAATCCTGCAGATGGCGCTGCGCACGATTTCTCCCGCCTCGGTTTCCGGTTCGTTGGCGGGATGAATAACTGATTTTGGCAGAATCGGTTCGGCCATGCGTGTGTATCCGTTGACCATGCGACGGTTGGATTTCCCGAGATAGTGCAGACGGGCGATCACTTCCTGACCGGGGTAGCAGCCTTTCTTGAAGCTGACGGCCTGAAGCTGGTCAAGGTTGATCCATTGCGGCACGAAATGCAGCGCCGTTTCGCGGTTGATGGTGGGAATGCCGTCGTGAATTTCAGCGCAATCCCACGCGTTTTGTGTGGTTCGTTGCGGCAAATGAGGGGCGAGCTCCTGCAGGACGGACGCAGGCCCCTGTAGCGAAATCCTGGTGTCGCTGCCGGTGTGTTCCCAGGTCGCAACCACGCCGGATGAGAGCGTGATCTGGGCCAAGGTATCCGTGGGGGATGTGGTCACGCCACTGGCAGTCAAAAAAGCCGGATCCGGGTTAAGCAGCCCGAAACTTTGCCAATCATCGGTGATCTCGATCACGACACGACGGCGCAGCACATAGAGTTTCAGGGTCTTCAACAAGTCGGCGGCGAGTTCGGTGGGCACGGTCAGACGATAGGACATGCCCTGTTCGTCGTTTTGCGGACGTAGTGGATGAACGAGCAGGGTGGTGGAGATTCGCCCTTTGGCATTGCAAAGTGCGCCTCGCGCAGCATGACTGCCATCAAGCGCCAGCACGTCTTGCGTCAGCATGGCTTGCAGGAAATCGCCCGCTTCCTCGCCGCTAACAAGCAGGCTGGTCCGTGTGCTCAGCGGAACCCAAGCAGCCGCAGAGGGGCTGACGGCGTGTGCCGGTTCCGGGTGTGCCTGCAGAAACTGGGTCCACATGTTATTCATGATGTTTTTTTCAGTAAATCAGAAGTGAGAAGGATAGCACTGCAGGAGAAACTCTGCCCGACTCGAGGACTTTGTGGATGCGGTCAATTCATCCGATGGCGGAACAGCCAACTGGCAAACGCCAGTGTCACGAGGCCGATGATCGCCAATGGCCAGAACACGTTGATCAACGAATCGAATGAACTGCCTTCGAGAAACGAACCGCGCAAAATAATCATGAGATATCGCATGGGATTGATTAGCGTCAGATCCTGCACGATCGGCGGCATGTTGGCGATAGGCGTGGCAAAACCCGAGAGGATGATGGCGGGTACCAGAAACAGAAATACGCCAAGTACTGCCTGCTGCAGTGTGGTGGCGAGTGCGGAAATCATCAGTCCGACACCGATTGCAGACATCAGAAACAGCCCGAGTCCCACAAACAGGGTGCCGATGTGGCCTTCGAACGGGACGCCGAATAGATGAACGGCCAGGAAAATGGTCACGCTGCCTTCAATCATGCCGATTACGAACCCCGGCATGGCCTTACCGATCAGGATTTCGACTGGGCGCAATGGCGTGACCAGTAATTGATCGAAAGTGCCTTGTTCGCGTTCGCGGGCGACCGACAGGGCGGTGACGACCATCACGACCACCAGCATCAGAATGCCCACCACACCGGGCACGATGAACCAGCGACTCTTGAGGTTCGGGTTGAACCATGCACGGGAGACGATCACCGATGGCGGTGCGGTGAGTTGATGCGTTTGCTGCCATTCAGCGTTGAAGTCGGCCACGATGCTGCTGGCGTAGCCCAGTGCGATGGCGGCGGTATTCGAATTGCGCCCATCGATGATCAGTTGCACGGTGGCGGGTTTGCCGCTGTCCAGATCCTGCTCGAACCGCGGTCCGATATGGAGGACCATCAATGCCTCACGCTGATCGACCACGTGTTTTATCTCGTCCTCATGCGTTAATCGGGCGGCGATCTCAAAGTGCTGCGATCCGGTAAAACGCGCAACCAGGGATTGAGCCGCCTGGCCGCCATCCTGATTGTAGATTGCCAAAGGAATGTGATTGAGATCGAAGGTGGCCGCGAAGCTGAACACCACCAGCTGAATGATGGGGGGGCCGATAACGACGAACCGTGCTCTGGGGTCTCGAAGCAGTGCCTGAAACTCTTTGATGGCGAGCGCGAAGATCCGTTGCCACATCGTGTATTCCTCAAAATCATTCCAGGGATTTGCGGATTTTTCGTCGGCTGGCACCGAGGAAAAACGTCGCAATGGCCAGCATGGCCAAGGTATTGGGCCAAATCACGCCGTTGACATCGCCCGCCAGAAACAGTGTGTGCAGAATCACGATGAAGTAGCGCGCCGAGACAATGTACGTCAGGTTCTGCAGCCAGCTGGGCATGCTGCCGATATCGAAAATGAAGCCCGAAAGCATGAAGGCGGGCAGGAAGGTGGTGATGATGGCGATCAGACTGGCGACAAATTGGTTCTTGGCCACGATCGAGATGAACAGCCCCATGCCCAGAGCTGTCAGCAGGAAAATGGCAGAAGTCAGGATCAGTATCCATGGGCTGCCGAGGAAGGGAACATGGAACAACCAGATGGCCATGGAGACGGAAAGCGCCATCCCGCCCATGCCAAGTACGAAGTAGGGGATGAGCTTGCCGAGCAGGAGTTCGTTGAGGTGCACGGGTGTGACCATCAGTGCTTCGAGCGTGCCGCGTTCCCATTCGCGCGCCATCACCAGAGCCGTGAGCAGGGCGCCGATCAGGGTCATGATGACGGCGATCAAGCCGGGTACGAGGTAATCGCGACTGCGCAGCTCCGGGTTGAACCAGATGCGGCTGGCCACCACTACGGGTTGATCTGCCGAATGACCTGCCGCCGTTGCGCGGGCACTCAGCCATCCCTGCCAAGCGGCTTGGATATATGCTTGGGTCAGACGTGCCTGATTGGCGTCCACGCCGTTGACAATAATCTGTACGGGAGCCTGGTCTGCCGCGTTATTCAGCTTGGCCGAAAAATCACTGGGCAGATGGACGATGGCATCGACGGTTCGGTTCAGCATCCAGTGTTCGGCGGTAGGGAGGTTCGGTGCGGTTTTCGGGCTGAAGTAGGTGGATCGGTCGAACGAGCCGAACAGCGCCGCCGTTTGCGAATCCGGCGCATCGGCGACCAGCGCGATGGGAATGTGCTTGGCGTTGAGCGAGACGCCATAGCCGAAAATCAGTAGCAGGACGACGGGCATCAAAAAGGCGATGGCGATACTGGACGGGTCGCGCAGGATTTGCAGAGCTTCTTTGCGGACCAGCCCGAACAGCCGTCGCCCGCCACCGCCGCGAGCGGGTGCCGAATCTGTTGTGTTCTGTGCTGGCGTATTTCGGGCCTTCGTATTCATTCGGTTGGCCTCGGTGCTTTCGGGGCATTGGGTGCACTGATCAGGGCGATAAAGGCATCTTCCATGTTCGGGTCGGGGTGTTCCGGACTCTGGGCGCGCGCCCGCACGTCCTTGGGACTGCCCGCCGCGAGGATCTCGCCCTGGCTCATGATAACCAGCCGGTCGCAATATTCCGCCTCGTCCATGAAATGGGTGGTGATCATGATGGTGACGCCGCGGTCGGCGAGTTGGTTGATGCGTTGCCAGAATGCCCGACGTTCGATGGGATCGACGCCCGAGGTCGGTTCATCCAGGAACAGGATGTCCGGTTCGTGCATCAGGGCGCAGGCCATGGCAAGACGCTGTTTGAAACCCAATGGCAACAGGCCGCAATTGGTGTCGCGGTATTGCTCAAGACCGAATTCCTCGATGGCCCAGGGGATTCGAGCGGCACGCTGCTGCCGGTTCAATCCATAGGCTTTGGCGAAGAAGATCAGGTTCTGCTGCACGCTCAGGACTTCATACAGGGCGAATTTCTGCGACATGTAGCCAATGCGCGCACGCGCCTTGGCCGCAGCGGTGCGTAGATCCACTCTGGCAACGGAGAGTTTGCCCGCGCTGGCCGGGAGCAGGCCGCAGAGCATGCGAAAAGTTGTGGATTTGCCGGCACCGTTGGCGCCGAGTAGACCGAAAATCTCACCCCGTTGAACGGAAAAACTGATGGCATCCACCGCGACGAATGTACCAAACCGACGCGTCAAATCCGAGACGGTGATGATGTCGTCATGGTTTTTCTGTGGTGCATTTTTTTGCGTGGTGATCGGCGTGGCGTCCCGAGATGCTCGGGATTCCGGATGTTCCAGGGATTCCCGTTCGCGCAATTGCAGCACGAACGCGTCCTCGAAACGGGGCTTGAGAGGCTGCCAGGTCACGTCGGGGAGTTCGGGTGGTTGTGCGTTTTCAGCCAGCAGGACGCGTACAAGATCACCGTCGATGATGGCATCACGAACCACGGGCTGTTTCTGGAGTTCGGCCTGAAGATGACGGCGGATCGTCTGTGGTCGGCTTGCACCGTACACGCGTCCGGTCAGATGGGCCGTGAATTCAGTTGGGGTGCCTTTGCCCAGCACACGGCCTTCGTGCAGCAGGATGACTTCCTTGCAGCGTTCGGCTTCATCAAGATAGGCCGTGGACAGCAAAACGCTCATGCCTTCGTCGGTGACCAGTTGATACACAATCTCCCACAGTTCACGCCGGGATACGGGGTCGACGCCTACGGTCGGTTCGTCCAGAAGCAGCAGTCGGGGGGGGCGAACCAAGGTGCAGGCCAGACCCAGTTTTTGCTTCATGCCACCGGAAAGATGCCCCGCCAGTCGCGCCGTGAATGGCGCCAGCCCGGTCATGTGCAGTAGTTGAGCGAAGCGCCCGGCCCGCTGATCTTCGGGCAGGCCTTGCAGATCGGCATAGAGATTCAGGTTTTCCTGAACGGTCAGGTCTTCGTACAGCCCGAAGTGCTGCGGCATGTAACCGATGCTCGCCTGCACGGCGAGCGGATCGGCGACGGCATCGAGTCCAAGGACGGTCAGCGTGCCGGAATCCGGCGTGAGCAAGCCTGCGATGAGGCGCATCAGGGTAGTTTTGCCCGCGCCGTCCGGGCCGATCAAACCGGTGACCTGTCCGGGTACTACACGCAAAGAAACATTCACTACCGCGTCGGTGCGGCGGGGTGCCTTGCCGAAGGACTTATGCAGTCCGTCGGTAATGATGGCCAGCGTTTCGTCGGCTGTACGCATGGGCATGATCAGGGCGTTGCGGGTGACTTGGCTGGCATTGATTCGTCGGGTGTCGCTGAGGTCGCGCAAGGCGTTTCGCCATGGGGTTCGGGCTTGGCATTCAGTGCGATATGTACGGTGACCGGCATGCCCAGTCGCAATTGCTCACCTGGGTTGCAGGTATAGATCCGGGCCTGATAGACAAGATCGGTGCGTACGGTCGTGGTTTCGACCGTTTTGGGGGTGAATTCCGCCGAGGGAGAGACATAACCCACCCATCCGTTGAACGTTTTACCCGGGAAGCTATCGCTGGTGAGCGTGGCAGGCATGCCTTCCCGGACAAGCCCCAAATCCGGCTCATCTACATAGACCCGAGCCCAGATGGGGGAGGTGAGTGCCAGCGAAATGACCGGTTGGGCGGGCGAGGCCATATCGCCCGGTTCCAGAATCCGGTTGCGGACGATGCCCGCAGCCGGGGCTACGAGTACGGCGTCGTCCCGGGCGATCTGGGTATTTCTGACCTGTGCTTCGGCGGCAGCAACCGTAGCGCGGGCCTGTTCGATGTCTTCCGCGCGGGGACCGATGATCGCCAGTTTGAGCGAGGCGCTGTCGGCCTTGAGTTGGGCTTCGGCCGCATCACGTGCGGCACGGGCGGAGTCACGATCCTGGGTCGAAGCCATTTTCTGCTTCGCCAATTGTTCGATCCGGTCGAAGCGCAGTCGCTTCTCCGTAAGGTTGGCCTGATCGGCGGCCACAACGGCGCGCAGGCGTTCGATATCTTCGGGGCGCGTGCCGTTGAGAAGTCTATCCAGTGCCGCCCGGCTGGCGGCGAGATTCGCCTTGGCTGAGGACAGAGCGGCATCGAACCGTCGCGTATCCAGAGTCGCAATCACCTCGCCGGGGCGGGCGGTATCGCCCGTTTGTACGGATATTTTGTCTATGCGTCCGGAATCGTTGAAGGCAAGGCTTACCTGCCGAAGGTCAATATTCCCGTACAGCGTCAATTCGCTACGACCGTCCTGTGAGCGATGGTTCTGCTTGTAGAGCCAGGCGGCGGTGCTGCCCACGATGATGATCAAAAGCACGATAATTATTCGAAAGCGCATTGTCATCTCGTCCTCTGCCGCAAAACTTTGTTGCTGCATTTTGGCTCCTGAATGCTTAGCTTGTATAGGGGTTTTGCTTGAGTCCGGGGCTTTTATTCCCGCGCTGGATGTCACAGGGCTGTTAGAATGCCCGCCTTGTTTGTTCCGCTAGCGGATGTATTCCATGACTGCTCTCGATTTTGCCGCCGAAACCATGCGTCGGCGCACCTTTGCGATTATTTCTCACCCGGATGCCGGTAAAACGACGATCACGGAGAAGCTGCTCCTGTTCGGCGGCGCCATTCAGATGGCCGGTACGGTCAAGGGGCGTAAATCCACTCGTCATGCGACTTCCGACTGGATGGCCATGGAGAAGGAGCGGGGTATTTCGGTCAGCAGTTCCGTGATGCAGTTTCCGTACAAGGATCACATCGTCAACCTGCTCGATACGCCGGGTCACGAGGACTTCTCGGAAGATACCTATCGCGTACTCACGGCGGTGGATTCGGCACTGATGGTGATCGACGTTGCTAAGGGCGTCGAGGCGCGAACCATCAAACTGATGGAAGTGTGCCGCCTGCGCGATACGCCGATCATTTCGTTCATCAACAAGATGGATCGCGAGGGCAAGGAACCGCTGGAACTTCTGGATGAAATCGAATCCGTTCTTAAGATTCGTTGTGCGCCCATCACTTGGCCGATCGGCATGGGCAAACGCTTCAAGGGGGTTTATCACCTGTATGAAGACCGGGTGATCCTCTACGGCCCATCTCTGCCGACACGCGCGCAGTCCAAAACTGAAATCAAGGGTTTGAATAATCCCGAACTGGACGACTTGCTGGGTGATCAGGCTGAAGAACTGCGCATGGAAATCGAGCTGGTGCAGGGCGCTGCCGATACCTACGACCACGATGCGTATCTGCGCGGTGAGTTGTCGCCGGTCTATTTCGGTTCGGCCATGAATAACTTCGGTGTACAGGAGCTGCTGGATGGTTTCGTCGAAGCTGCGCCCGGCCCGCAACCGCGTCCCAGCACAGCCCGTGACGTGTTACCGATCGAGGACAAGTTTTCCGGTTTCGTGTTCAAGATTCAGGCGAACATGGACCCGCAGCACCGCGACCGGATCGCCTTTTTCCGTGTCTGCTCGGGCAAGTTCACCCGGGGCATGAAGGTCAAGCATGTCCGGCTTAACCGGGACATCAAAATCCCCGATGCGCTGACGTTCATGTCTTCCGACCGTGAACGCCTGGAAGAAGCTTATCCAGGGGACATCATCGGTATCCACAACCACGGTACGATTCGCATTGGCGACACCTTCACCGAAGGCGAGCGCCTGGCATTCACCGGTATTCCGAACTTCGCGCCGGAACTGTTCCGTCGGGCCCGTCTCAAGGATCCGCTCAAGTCCAAGCAATTGCTCAAGGGGTTGAGCCAGTTGTGTGAAGAGGGTGCCACTCAGCTCTACAAGCCGATGATCAACAATGATCTGATTCTGGGCGCAGTGGGCGTGTTGCAGTTCGAAGTGGTGTCGGAGCGGCTGAAAACCGAGTATTCCGTCGATTGCCAGTTCGAGCAGGTAAACGTCACAACGGCACGTTGGATCGAGTGTGACGACCCCAAGCGGCTGGAAGAATTCAAGGACAAGAACGAAGCGAATCTCGCGCTCGACCACGCGGGGGACCTGGTCTACATCGCCCCCACGCGCGTCAACCTGCAAATGGCGCAAGAACGCTGGAAGGATGTGCGGTTCCTTGCCACGCGTGAGCACGGCGATTACACCGCAGCAGAGGAGTAAAGCTGCCGATTATTTGCTGGCGGGCTGCTCCGCTTTGGTATCCGGGGTGGCGTCTGACGGAATGGTGGACGCCAGAATGTCGAAGTCCTTGGGTGAGATGTACTGGAACAGATCCTTGCCATCGCTGTTGATGGTGATCAGCAGGCCTTTCTTGGGGTAGATCCAGTACTGCGTATTGTCTTTGGTGTGCCGGATTTCCTCCGGCTTGCCGAAATGGCGATCGATCAGGCCGGTCGTGTATTCTGCGGCTGGCCGGTAGGTAATGGACTCGATCGGGAAATACTGTGCCTTGCGAATATGCTCGTCACTCATCGGATACTTCCATGCACCGCTGGGTGTCGGGTCCGGCTTCTCGTGATTGGCGGCGACCCATTCGTTCAGTTCCTTGGGATCGGTTTTGGCTACGATGGCGACGTTGGCCGTCAAGGCGCCCAGATTCATCGTGCCGAAATACGCTTCCAGAGAGACTTTCTTGTTCGGGTCCACAAAGATGGCCAATTCTGCCTTCTGGTTGTATACCCGTTTGAATTCGAGCAGGGAATCCTTGCCCAGATGGACGCCGAATACCGCACTGGTGCCGTCCGGGAAGACCTGGATATCCCAAGGCAGGAAGGGATGATCCGGGGCTTTCTCACTGCAGGCAGCAAGCGCGGCCCCCAGCAACAGAGCGATCATGAGGCGCTGAAAAACGGGGAGAATACGGTCGATGGGGCTTCGGAACATTTGCGCGATCCTGAAAACTGAACAAGAATGAGGCCGCAATGTATCAGATGCACCGCCGTAATGGAGGGATATGTGCCTGAGCATGATGGACGACATGAGTAACCATTGGAGCGGGTTTCATCGCTCTCTTGGTTCTTCTGCTCGTGTTTCTGCATTACCTATCAAGGAGTTGGTTATGTTTATTGGTCGGACGGGTTTGGGGCTTGCGTGTGCCCTGCTGCTGAGCGGTGCGACGGCTGGGATGACCGTGGCATCGGCTGATGAGATAAAATTCCCTTTGCGGGCGCAATATGAAACGGTGGGCGTAAAACCAATTTCCACGGCAGATTTATTCGCTCACTTCAATGATTACACAATCATTGATGCACGCTCGGAATACGAGTATCAGACCCTCCACATCGAAGGCGCCGAATCGGTGCCTTTGTCATCCTCGGGTTTCGATCAGAGCGTGAAAGCGTTGGCGGAGAAGACGAAAAAACCCTTGGTTTTCTACTGCAACGGCACGACATGCGAAAAATCCTACAAGGCTGCCGTACGCGCCATGCAGTCGGGTGTGAAGCCGGTACTCGTTTATGATGCCGGGATTTTTCACTGGGCCGAAGCCAATCCGGGTAAGACTGATCTGCTCGGCAAGAAAATGCAGTCGGCCAGCCAGTTGATTTCGAATGCTGATTTTTCGGCACACCTTTTGAGTCCGCGAGATTTTTATGAGCGCGTCATGGGTGATCCGAAAGCGTTCGTGCTGGATATCCGGGATGCGGGTCAGCGTGCCGGTATTTCTCTGTTCCAGATGCGTGACGTGCATGTTCCATTGGATAATGCACGACTGGCCGATTGGGTGAGCAGGGCGAAACAGGAGAACCGTGCGATGTTCTTCGTGGATGCTACAGGGCATCAGGTGCAATGGTTGCAGTACTACCTGAAAGAGGAAGGTGTTCACAACTATTGGTTCATGAAAGGCGGCGCCAAGGCGTTTTACGATACGCTTTGATGCGAAGTCCAGGGGGTTGAAGATATATTTCACCGGTTGCTGGCCGAGCTGTCGGTTAGTGGGCGTGAACGCTGACGATGTGAGTTTTCCAACCGCTTTGTTTAAGGTGCGGTCCAAAACCTCAGAGAAGGTCGATCTACTGTTAAGGAGTTATTTTATGGTTCGGCCTGGAAAACGATTGGTCGTTGTGGTTTCGCTGCTCATGAGCCTTGTTACATCGGCCTTGGTGCCTGCTTTGGCAGCCGATAGCGCTTACCCGCTACGTGCCAAATATGCGCTTGTCGGCGTGAAATCGATTTCCACAGAGGAGCTGAAGGCCAACCTTTCCAAGTACACGATTATCGATGCGCGATCCGGATTTGAGTTCAAGCTTTTCCATATACAGGACGCTTACAACATCCCTGTCGCAGAAGCGAACCGCGTGTTGAAAATTAAGGAGTTGGCGGGGCAAACCAAGAAGCCGCTCGTTTTCTACTGCAACGGCCCGCTCTGTGAAAAATCCTACAAAGCAGCCGTATTTGCATTACATGCGGGCATCAAGTCTCCGCTCGTCTATGATGCCGGTATCCTGAGCTGGGCCGAGGTCAATCCCCAGGAAACAGATTTGCTTGGGAAACCGATGGAATCAACCAACCAGCTGATTTCCGAAGCTGAGTTTAAAGCGCATCTTCTCTCTCCTCAGCGCTTTTATGATCAGGTTCTCGCCGATCCCCAGGCCATTGTTATCGATATTCGTACAGCAACGGAGCGGGCTGGTATTTCTTTGATTCAAATGCGCGACATGCATGTGGAAATGGACGACCCTCATTTCATCCAGTGGATTGATACCGCGAAAAAGGAAAATCGTGCCATCTATTTCTTTGATGCGAATGGCTATACCGTGCAGTTCTTGCAGTATTACCTGAAAAATGAAGGAATGACCAATTATTGGTTTATGAAGGGTGGTGCCAATACGTTCATGAGAACGATGTGATTTTCAGTCGTTACCCTGCTGCCCATTAAGGAACCTCTGATTAAATCCTTCGTGAGCCGAGTTGCTGATCCAAAAGTCGCAAAACGAGGCAGAGGCCGCCGGTCGTAGTTACTCTACGATGCCAAGGCCGATAACGAAGTGTTGCGGCTTTTGGACGGCAACCCGAAGGGACGGGCTTTTGAGGGCGATATGCTGTGTTGCGGCACTCACGAATGGAATAACCATTCGTTTCGCACCGCGCCTTGCGGCTCATCCCTCAAAAGTCCGTCTCGGCCATGAAGGATTTAATCAGAGGTTCCTTAAGTTGGACAATTGGATGCAACGAATGCCAAATGATCAGGCCCGAGTGACTCGGGCCTTTTTTGTTTTCCATTTTTTCCCTTTGTGGGGCAGTATTGGTAGGAGCGAGATTCGTGGCCTATGGGCTGCTTTGACCAACTTGAAAATGCCCTTGCCTGGATGCGAGTGATGAAAAGAATTCTAGCTATTATCTTGGTCCTACTTATCCCTGCCATGGGCTTTTTTGGCTATCGCTATATGCACAAGCTCAATCAGCCCGAAATCAGAATCTCCTCCAATCCTTGGGTAGGCTTTACTCCTTTCATTTACGCGCAGGAGCAAGGTTGGTTGAAGGACACACCATTTCGTTTCAACTGGCTTGTTGGCCTGGCTGAAAATCGGCGTCTCTACGAGAGTGGTTTCACGCAGGGGTTCACGGCAACTCAATATGAATTGTTGCACTTTAAAGATCCGAGGCAATTTGAAACCGTTTTTTTGATCGACCGTTCGAATGGTGCCGATGCTTTGCTTTCTAACCGGACACTCACGGCTTTGCAGGCCGAATCTGGGCCGATTAAGGTGTATTTAGAGCGCGGTTCACTTCAACGAGACATGTTTCATGCTTTTGTTAAAGAAAACGGACTGAAGGGGCACACTTTCGAGTTCGTCAACAGCGTGCAGAATAAAATGTTGTTGCTGAAGCCTTCGGCAGAACCCATGGTTTTGATTTCATATGCGCCTTACCTGACACAGTTGCATGCTCATGGGTTTGAGACTATTGCTTCGACTCGCTCACTCAAATCATTTTCCGCGGTGGACGGTCTGTTCGTCGATCGGAATGTATACGCAGATAACAAGCCGTCTTTTTTCAAGTTAAAGGCGATTTTCGATCGCGCCTTAGCTGTATTCAAGGCAGACCCTAAAGCCTATTACGAATCGCTGCAAGGCTATCTCGAAGGAG
This sequence comes from uncultured Halothiobacillus sp., assembly GCA_964655215.1. Classification (GTDB taxonomy): domain Bacteria; phylum Pseudomonadota; class Gammaproteobacteria; order Halothiobacillales; family Halothiobacillaceae; genus Halothiobacillus. Next base: position 175,784 of record CAZZMW010000006.1, on the reverse strand, counting down.
AAACATTCGAACAGTTCATGGCTTCGACGCGTAATGTCGTTTGGTTGAATGGCCTCGTTGATCCCGGAATACTCACGCACCTTCAAGCGCAGGGTGTTCAGATCGACCAGAGAATTCCGTGATGAAACTATGAAAATCAATCGGTTCACCTCGCTGGCCACGATAGTCATCGGGCTTCTGATATCTGCCCTGGCCAGTAGTTTCTTCATGGTTGAGCGCAACATGATGTTGCGTACCGTGGCTGAGGATCTGAATCAGAATCTGTTTTATATCGAAGGCGAACTTCGAAACAAACTAGCCACTGAACCAGTTTCCGAAATTCAGGGCATTCTCGATCAGGCGGTAGCCGTTAATCAGTCACTGGCGGTTCTGTCTGCTTCACTTGATGGTGTCCATATCGCCGTGTCCTCGTCTCGCGCTTTGAAAGGGAAAGTGTTTGATAAGAAGTACCTGCCCATAAGAGAAATGGCCTCCGGCATTATGGAAGGGCATGTGGATTATCAGGAAACCATCAATTATTACGATAATGACCCCCTGAAAAAAGAGGCCGTTTTGTTGATTGAGATGGACAGGACCTACATTTTTGATCGCATGAATAGAATTGCGTTCTGGTATGGGCTTGGTCTCTTTCTGGCTTTGAGTTTGATTACGGCGGTGGCTTATCTCATCGTGCGCAAGGTTATTTCTACGCCATTGGAGCGCATTATCGGGCATGCCCGCGAGGGTATCGCTCAACCAGCTTCTTATTTCATCGAAGAGTTCAATGAGATGGAGCGAACTTTGAGTGAGACGTTCGGATCCTTGCGGCAACAGCGGCACGCGTTGCAAAAATCTTTGGCTCACACAACTTATCTGGATGGTGTATTGCGCACAGTGGCTGATATCAATCAGTTGTTGATCACGTCCAGAAATACACGGGAGTTGATGGATCAGAGCGTGAATCGGCTGGCGACCCATCCCGGCTATACGCTGTGCATTATTCTACGGGAGGAGCAGTCGCAACTTGTCGTGCACGCCTGCTCTCTTGATGGTGGGAATCCGTTATGCCACGGGCATTCAATGGCCAGCGTGACCGAGGGCGAGACGGGTAATCCATTAGTACGGGCATTCCTTGAGCGTAAAACCGTTATCGTCGAGCAGTTGATGTCTGAGCCCAGTCCGGGGTCTACTATCGAACCATGGCGTATGCTGGCGCAGCAGGGCGTGTGCGGTTCGCTTGTCGTGCTTCCACTCCTGCCGAGCGTTCATAGCGATCCGATCGGAGTGTTGGGTGTGTATGCACAGCGCGCGTCGGGTTTTGATGTACAGGAGATCGCGATGCTGGAAGAGCTGGCAGGCGATATCGGTTTTGCCATCCGTGCATTCGAACAGCGAGAACTGTTGCAACATCATCTGACGACAGATGCGGATACTGGGTTGCCGAATCGAGTTGCGTTTATTGACCGGCTCGGTATCGATGCGAAAGGTGTCATCGGTCTTGTCAATATCGATCGTTTCAATGATATCAATGCGGTGTACGGTGTCGCCATTGGCGATGCGCTCCTGAAAAAATATGGATTGTGGCTGGAAGCACGCATCCATGACCGGAAAGATATTCACCTGTACAAAATGGGGGGCGATGAATTCGCACTGTATTTCAGCTCTGCTGAATCACTTGCCCAAGTCAGACCCTTTTTTGATGAGTTAATCACCGCAACGGCGAATTCAGCATTCATGTTGGAAGGTGTGGAGATTGTGCTGACCATCACGGTGGGGTTGGCGTACGCGGCTGATCGTGGGCTGGCTCATGCGTCGGCTGCCATCAAGCAGGCCAAATTGAATCACCAGAGTATCTGCCTGTTCGACGGTCTGGATTCGACGAAGCAGCAGGAAAACAATATTGCCTGGTACAAGCGAATCAGGGATGCCATCGAAACGTCGCGGATCGTGCCGTATTTCCAGCCCATCGTGGATAACAAGACGCAAGCGGTCACCAAGTATGAGGCGCTGATCAGGATGGTCGACCTGGATGGTCAGGTCATCAGCCCCTACCAGTTTCTGGATGTCGCGAAGAAAACCAAACTGTATAGCCAATTGACCCGGACGATGATCGACAAGGTGCTGGCGGTGTTCAAGGAAAGCAAGGTTCCTGTAAGCATCAATCTTTCAACTGAAGATCTACTCAATCAGGAATTGTCGGATTACCTCGAAGAACGTTTGACGGAGACCGGCATGGGGCGTCTGATCGTGTTCGAGATTCTGGAAAGTGAGGGCGTGAACAACTACGAGGCCGTCAGTGCGTTCATTCATCGGTTCAAGGCAAAGGGTTGCCTGTTCGCCATCGACGACTTTGGTTCCGGCTATTCCAACTTCGATCATCTGATCAAATTGAATATGGATATCCTGAAGATCGATGGCAGCCTGATCAGGACATTGCCGCATGATCGGAATACGCAGATTATCGTGCAGCACATCTGCGATTTTGCGCATGAAATGGGTATTCGGACGGTGGCAGAGTTCGTGTCCAACGAGGCCATTTATCGTCAGGTCTGCAAGATCGGTATCGACGACTCGCAAGGGTACTATTTCTACGAGCCGCTTGAGCGTCCCTTATGAGCGATGGGTCGGTTCTTCTTCGGTTTTGTAGGACCGCTCGCCTGTATCATGCAGGATTCCTGTTTTCAGTTGGTTAATTGGTTGCCAATAAGTAGCCGTTGAGACTGACCACCACAGCTACGGTGGTCCATCCTAACCATTTAACCCACGTTGGGTTGGCGTAACCGCGCATCAGTCGTCGATCGCTGGTAAACAGCACCAGCGGAATCAGTGCCAGCGCGATACCGAACGAGAGCACGACCTGACTGTACACCAGTACTTCGGTCACATTCAGCCCCATCGCAATGATGATGAATGACGGCGTCATGGTGATGGCGCGCCTCAGGGTAACGGGAATGCGGAAGCGCACAAAGCCACTCATGATTTCCTGACCGGCAAGCGTTCCGACGATAGTGGATGCCAGACCCGCAATCAGCAGACTGGCGCCGAAAATCTGCGCGGCGATTTCACCCAGCAACGGGCTCAATGTTTCGTAGGCGTTTTCGATACTGCCCGATTCAGCCGAGGGATTGCCGTAAAACACGGCGGCGGCCATGGCGAGCATGGAGAGATTCACGAATCCAGCAATCGTCATGGCGATGGCGACATCCCATTTGGTGCTGCGAAAGATGGTCTTGCGGTGCAGCTTTCCGTATTTCACCAGATCTGCCTTACTCAATGCCGAGTGCAGATAGATGACATGCGGCATGACGGTCGCACCCAGGATGCCGGCGGCCAGAAATACACTGTCTCTGCCATCGAAACCGGGAATCAAGGCGCCTTCAAGTACGGAAGTTGGATGGGGGTGGCTGAAAAGCAATTCAACGACATAGATCAGCGCTACCGAAAGCAGCATGCCACCAATCACGAGCTGCAACGTTTTGAGATTACGCGTTTCAAGACTCAACACGGCCCAACTGATGATGGCGGTGATGATTGCTCCTTCCATCAGGCTGAAGCCGAACAGGAGCTTGAAACCAAGGGCCGCTCCGATGAATTCGGCGATGTCGGTCGCCATGGCCAGAATCTCTGCCTGTATCCAGTAAGGGTAGACGGCCCAGCGCGGTAAACGCTTGCCCAGTTGGGAGGCCAGCGATTCGCCGGTCGCCAGCCCCAGCTTTGCGGAAAGCATCTGGATGAGTGCCGCCATCAGGTTGGCCCAGACCACGACCCACAGCAGCAGGTAACCGTAATCGGCGCCGGCCTGGATATTGGTGGCGTAATTGCCTGGGTCGATATAGCCAATCGCGGCCACGAATGCGGGCCCCAGAAACAAGGCGCGCGTGCGTTTGGACGAGCGGGGAAGCGGAGCTTGGGTGGACATGTAGCGCATGTATCTTAGTTTAAACTAATTTTAAGTTTAGCCTTAACTAATTTTATGGGCAACCGGATTCGTCCGTAACCGAATGAAAGGGCTGTCGAGTTGGTTTGCCTCAGGGGAAAACGCGAATGTCCAGTTGTCCTTTTGGATCCAATTCGATCAATACCCGCTTGCCCCAGGCGGGGTGCTTCGCCAACTGCTCGCCATCAAGGTAGATTCCGTTGATGGCGATGATTTCCGGTTCGAAAGATTCGCAGAAAATTCGAGCCTGAGGCATGCCGTTGACGCCTGCCGCCGCCGTGCCTTTGAGTGCACCGTGGACGTAGATTGAGCCATCGGCGACCACGCGTGCACCTGCACCGACCATGCTGATGACGATCAGGTCGGCCTGTTTCGCATAAATCTCGGCGCCCGAACGCACGGGGTGACGAATCACGGTGGGCGGGTTCAGTGAATGAGCCGGACGTTCTACTTCGGGTGCTTCCTTGGTCGCGGGCTTCGGTTGCTCCGGTTCCGGGGGGGCTGGTTCTTTTGGTACTTCAACGGGGGGGGCTGCCTTGGGCTCCGGCGCAGGGCGACCTTCAATGTGCGGCAGTTGGGTCTGTGCTGCCTGTTCTCGTTGTTTTGCATTACCACCCAACACGGCAATCGGTTCGAGTTGGTAGTTCCGGAGCAAGCTGATCAGCGCCGGGAAATCGACCCATTTGCCACTGTTCTCAATCCCGGAGAGATCAATCAGTATCGGTTCCGGTTTGCTGAAGATGCCGTGGCCGCCGAACGTGTCCTTGAATGCTCTCGTCAGCTTCAGCAAATGGGTTTCTCGCAGAACCAGGCAAGTCACAGGAGTCGGGTTGCGGTGTAGGCTGAAGGTTTCGTGTTCGATCGGGGTAAAGGGCAGAGGGCTCATGGATGGTTTGTCTTGGGTGATTTTCTTTAGGTTGTTTATCTGGCCGGATCGCTGGGCTGTAATCCTTGAGGGTTCTGTTATCGATTCAGTACCGTGATGCTTTATAACTGACAGATCGCCAATTCGAAAGCGACATCGTGATTGACTTGGTAGGGGTGGCCCGTTCGGCGATCCAGCCGCATGAAGCGGATGATGACTCGATGCTTACTTGCACTGATTTCCGGATAGACGTTGCTGGTGTCATCCAGTAGGACGCGTACCAGCTGATAGGGCGCGCCCGATTCCAGATTCAGTTGGAAAAAACCGTCTTCTGCTGTTCTGGTCTCAGGGGCAACACTTTTCCTGATGAGATCAACAACCAGCTCATTTGCGCGTCGAATGGTCGAGAGCGGTTCCAGCCATTCTTGAAAGTCTTCCCGTCGTTCCGAATAAGGCTGCGCCAGCCAGTAGTGCAAGGAGGCCAGGTCGAATACGCACAACGCACCGGGAATGGATGCCCGCTGGCGAATGGCATTGATGAGTTCATGATTCTTCAGGTGAGCACCCGGCTGGGCACTCATCCGGTGTAGTTGGTCGAGCAATTGCGCTTGCTGATCCAGTAACTGGTTGAGAATTTCCGAGTTGATCTGGGGTGTGTGCGCTACATGAAGCAGCTTGGCCTGCTGGCGCTCCAGCTCCTTGATGAGCTCGCGCTTGACGTCAATCCGCCCGAGCACGTCGGTGGCTTCGATCAGAATCAGAATCGCGCACAACGAACCCTCGGTGGATTCATCCGCCAAGTGCTGTTCAAAGCGATCGAACAGATATTCCAGCCTCAGACAGGCGCGAATCCGTTCATTCAAAGGTTGTTCGAAGTTTTTCAGAGCATCTGTCCCGGTAAAATGCCTTTTAATTCCATGACCTTTGATGGTACACCTAACAAATACTCCATTGCTATGCCTGTGACAGTTTTTGCAGGATCACTTCGGCTGGCCCCGGTTCATTCGGGCTCATAGCCCAGAATGGGTGCCAACCAGCGCTCAGTTTCCTTCAGTGACCAGCCCTTGCGCTCTGCATAATCGTGAGTTTGATCCCGGCCGATTTTTCCTGTGCCGAAATAGCGGGCTTCGGGATGAGCGAAGTACCAGCCCGATACCGCTGCACCAGGGTACATGGCAAAGTTTTCAGTCAACGAAATGCCAGCACGGGTATCGGGCTCCAGTAGAGACCAGAGCGTGCCTTTTTCAGTGTGATCCGGGCAGGCGGGATAACCCGGGGCCGGACGGATACCTTGATACCGTTCGGCGATCAGGCCGTCGTTATCCAATTGCTCGTCCGGCGCATAACCCCAGAATTCTGTTCGCACGCGTTGATGCAGGTGTTCCGCGAAGGCTTCGGCCAGGCGATCGGCCAGCGCCTTGAGCAGAATGGCGTGGTAGTCGTCGTGGTCGCGTTCAAAGCGCTCGATATGGGGTTCGATGCCGTGGCCGGTGGTTACTGCAAAGCCACCGATCCAGTCCCTGATCTTGCTGCCGGTCGGTGCGATGAAATCCGCCAGACATTGATTGGGTTTGCCGCCGGAACGGGGTATCTGCTGCCGGATGTGGTGCAGTGTCGTTTGGACAGACTGGCGTTTCTCGTCGGTGAAAACACGGATGTCGTCGTCGATGCTGGCGGCGGGCCAGAAACCGATCACGCCGCTGGCCTTCACCCACTTTTCTTCGACCATGGTCTTGAGCATGGCTTGCGCGTCATCGAAGAGTTTGCGGGCTTCGGTGCCGACTTTCTCATCGTCGAAAATCGCCGGATATTTGCCGAAAAGCTGCCAACTCTGGAAAAACGGTGTCCAGTCGATATAGGGCACCAAGTCGTCGAGCGGGTAATCGTCGAATACCGTGATGCCGGGGGCATTCGGTTCTTTGGGTGTGTAGACGGAAAAATCCATGACCTGCCGATTGGCGCGCGCTTCGGGCAGGCTGACGCGCTTGGCTTCTTCCTGATTGGCCTTGCGCCGGGCGACAAGTGCCGCATATTCGGTGGCAATTTCCTCTGCGTAAGCGGCCTTGTTGTCGCCAAGCAGGCTGGCGGCCACGCCCACCGCACGCGATGCATCCAGGACGTGCACGACGGGTTGATTGTAGGCAGGGGCAATTTTCAGTGCGGTGTGCAATTTGGAAGTGGTCGCACCGCCGATCATCAGGGGAATCGTAAAGCCCTGACGCTGCATTTCGCTGGCCACGGTCACCATTTCGTCCAGTGACGGCGTAATCAGGCCCGACAAGCCGATGAGATCACATTTTTCTGCAATGGCGGTGTCGAGAATCTTCTGCATGGGCACCATCACGCCCAGATCCACGATCTCGAAGCCATTACACTGCAGTACGACGCCGACAATATTCTTGCCGATGTCGTGTACATCGCCCTTGACTGTCGCCATCAGGATCTTGCCCGCAGACTGCGCCGCGCAGCCACCGGCAGCCGCTTCCGCTTCCATGAAAGGCAACAGGTGGGCAACGGCCTTCTTCATTACGCGGGCTGATTTGACGACCTGCGGCAGGAACATCTTGCCTGCGCCAAACAGGTCGCCAACGATGTTCATGCCATCCATCAGCGGGCCTTCGATGACGTGTAGTGGGCGTACGAAGGCCAGACGGGCTTCTTCCGTATCCTCGATCACGAATTGATCGATGCCTTTGACGAGCGAGTGTGCCAGCCGTTCGTTGACGGGCAGTTCTCGCCAGGCGAGGTCTGCGCCGGACTTGGCTTCGCCCGTACCGCTGCCGCGATATTTTTCAGCAATTTCCAGCATCCTGTCCGTGCCGTCCGGGCGACGGTTCAACACGATATCTTCGACCGCTTCGCGCAGTTCGGCGGGAATATCGTCCACGACGACCAACTGGCCCGCGTTGACAATACCCATGTCCATGCCAGCGGCGACGGCGTGATAGAGAAACACGCTGTGAATGGCCTCGCGAACCGGTTCATTGCCCCGGAAGGAGAATGAAACGTTCGATACGCCACCCGAAACCAGCGCGTGGGGCAGGTTCTGCTTGATCCAGCGTGTGCCTTCAATGAATTCGACGGCGTAGTTGTTGTGCTCTTCGATGCCGGTGGCAATCGCAAAAATATTCGGGTCGAAGATGATGTCTTCCGGTGGGAAGCCGACTTCTTCGGTGAGCAGCTTGTAGGCGCGCGAGCAGATTTCGATGCGGCGTTCCACGGTGTCGGCCTGGCCTTGTTCATCGAAGGCCATGACCACGGCCGCCGCTCCGTATCGGCGCACGATTCGCGCATGTTCAAGGAAAATTTCCTCGCCTTCCTTCATCGAGATCGAGTTGACGATCGGCTTGCCTTGCACCCATTGCAGCCCCTTTTCGATGACATGGAATTTCGAGCTGTCGATCATGATCGGCACGCGGGAAATGTCTGGTTCCGAGGCGATCAACTTCAGGAATCGCTCCATCGTCGCTTCGCCATCAATCAACCCTTCGTCCATGTTGATGTCGATGATTTGTGCACCGGCTTCGACCTGCTGGCGGGCCACGTCGAGCGCAGTGGTGAAATCGCCTTCCTTGATCAGACGACGGAAACGGGCGGAACCGGTGACGTTGGTGCGCTCACCCACGTTCACGAACAGCGATTCGGGCGTGATGTTGAACGGCTCCAGTCCCGACAGGCGGCAGGCCGGTTCCGGTACGGGGGGGACGCGTGGTGGATGGGGCGCGACCTGTTTGGCCATGTGGGCGATGTGCGCCGGTGTCGTACCACAACAGCCGCCGACAATGTTGATGATGCCAGAGCGTGCCCATTCGCCGATCTGTTGCGACATCGGGTCGGCTTCAAGATCGTACTCACCCAACTCGTTCGGCAGACCGGCATTCGGGTGAACCGATACGGGGAATTCGCTGACACGGGACAATTCGGCGACGTACTGGCGCAGCAAGTCGGGGCCGAGTGCGCAGTTCAGTCCGATCGACAGCGGGTTGGCGTGCCGCAGGCTATTGTAGAACGCTTCGGTCGTTTGGCCGGAGAGCGTGCGCCCGGAGGCATCGGTAATGGTGCCGGAAATCATCACCGGCCAGCGTTGGCCGCGATCAGCGAACAGCTTTTCGAGTGCGAACACGGCCGCCTTGGCATTGAGTGTGTCGAAAATGGTTTCGATCATCAGAATGTCAACACCGCCCTCAATCAGACCTTCAGCCGATTCGCGGTACGCAGTGGCGAGTTCTTCGAAGGTGACATTGCGATAACCGGGGTCGTTGACATCGGGTGAAATCGAGCCGGTACGACTTGTCGGGCCGAGAATACCCGCGACGAATCGTGGCTTTTCTGGTGTCTCGCGTGTTTTGGCATCCGCACATTCGCGAGCGAGGCGGGCTGCTGCAACGTTGATCTCATAAGCCAGATCCTGCATTTCGTAATCGGCCATTGAAATACGGGTGGCATTGAATGTGTTTGTTTCGAGAATATCCGCACCGGCGTCCAGATAGGCATTGTGAATATCGGCGATGACGTCCGGCTTGGTCAGCACGAGCAGGTCGTTGTTGCCTTTGAGATCGATCGGCCATTCAGCGAACCGTTCACCTCGGTAGTCGGCCTCGGCGAGTTTGCGCTTTTGGATCATGGTGCCCATGGCGCCGTCGAGAATCAGGATGCGCTCTGCCATCAGGGTGCGCAGTTGGGCGAAAACGGAGTGTTCGATTATTTTTTGAGCCATGAGTTTAGTGAGCCAAGATTGTGTGATCCGGAGTTGTACGAATCTGAATTGTTGTAGTCAAAGTTATGTTGACCTTGATGGGCTACAGCGGCGACTGGTCGGGGTCGCGTGCGCGCATTTTCTGTTTGCGCCGCTTGTGCAGGATTACATTCAGGCGCCATAAAAACTGAATGGTGAAAAAACTGATAATCGCACTCAGTGTCGCGAGTACAAGCAGGCCGGTCAGCAACGGTAGCCAGATGATGTGAAGTTGCATCATTACCCACTCGAAGGTAATGCCCGTCGTCGGCAAAGCCACCGTACATCCCGTGAGCCAGGATCCGATGATATAGGCTACCCAGAGAATCGGCACCATGGTGAACGGGTTGGATAGTAATGGCATGGCCACGGCCAACGCGACATTCACCCGGAAAAAGACGGCAGCGATGGCGGCCAGCAGCATCTGGAACGGCGTCGGCAGAAAGGCGATGAACAGACCCACAGCCACACCGCCGGATACCGAACGTCGGTTGAGATGCCATAAATTCGGGTGCGCAAGCCACTTGGCAAAAGGGCGCATGAACGCCGGAGCCAATACGACTTCCTTGCTCGGGGCCCATTTGCGGAAAAATTTGCGCGGCATAACATTCTCGAACTGACCAGGATCAAGAGTATAACCAATTCAGGCTGGAGATAGCGGACCGTCTCGTGTGAGGAGGCTGTGGATCACTCTGTCGCGATGGGCGGCGTCACGTTCTTTTTCTTCCCGGATTTGAGCGCGAAGGCGACCGGGATCATGAACAGGAAGCTGGCGAAAATCAGCACAAACGCATCGTGATAGGACAGCATATTGGATTGTTCGCGCAATACGTTGGCCAGAATGGCCGCACCTTGGGGAGATTCCGGGCTGAGATGCAGTGGTGCGAGATACTGCCAAGCGAGCGGGTTTTCTATCGTGATGTCGCCGCCCAGTTGATTCCAGGCAACCTGTGCGTGGCGGCTGACCAGTGTGGCGACCAGGGAAATGCCAACGGAAGATCCAATGGTTCGCACCAGACTGTAAATCCCGGCCGCCTCCGCGGCAAAATGGGGCGAGAGCGTAGAAAATGCCGCAGTGGATAACGGCACGAAAATCATGCCGATGCCCGCCCCTTGGAACAGCAGTGGCCAGACAATCTGCCACGTGTTGATGTTGAGGTTGTATTGCATCATGCCCCAACTGCCGGCGAGGCTCAGTGAGATGCCGGTAATGATAATGAGGCGGGTATCGACTTTGCCGATAATTCGCCCCACGATCATCATCGCCACCATGCTGGCAATCCCCCGCGGTGCCAGCGCCATGCCGGTCGTCATCACCGGATAGCCCATTTCCTGCTCCAGCATCAGCGGTTGCACGAAAATCGCACCGAACATGCCAAGCCCCATCAGAAGCATCACTCCATTCGCAAGGGTAAAGTTTCGATCCCGGAATATCTCAAGCGAGAAGACGGGCTTGCGGTTGGGCACAAAGCTTAGCCAAACAAAGAAAACCAATGCGACGACCGAAATAATGGCGGCCATGACAATGGTCGAGGAAGAAAACCAGTCGTCCTGATTGCCGCGATCCAGCACGTATTGCAGGCCGCCAATCGACAGCCCGAGCAGTGTGAAGCCCCACCAATCCATCGTCCGCCCGGTCTTGCGAGGGATTCGGGGTGCAAATCGGCCAACAATGAACAGCGCCAGCAGGCCAACCGGCAGGTTGATGTAGAACGTCCAGCGCCAGTTGATGGTCTCCGTAATCCAGCCGCCGATGGTCGGGCCGAGGATGGGGCCGACCATCACCCCGATACCCCAGATCGCCATTGCCTTGCCGCGTTGATCCGGCGGGAACACCTGCACCATGATGGCTTGTGATAGTGGTACCAGCGCCGCGCCCGCCACCCCTTGCAGCAGGCGGAAACCGACAATCTGCGGCAGGTTGGCAGACAGACCGCACAAAGCCGAAGACACCACGAACAGCCCGATACTGAGCATCAGGTATTCCCGTTGGCCGAATTTGTCCGTGAAGTAGCCGGTAAGCGGCATGATGATCGCGGAAGCAACCAGATAGCTGGTCAGTACCCAGGAAATCTGATCGGGTGAAGCCCCCAGATCACCGGCCATATAGGGCAGGGCAACCGAAGCGATGGTCGTATCGAGCACCTGCATGACGGTGGCCGCCATCACGGCGAGTGTGATCATCACCCGCTCGAAGGCGGTGAGTTTGCTGGCATCGAATAGGAGTTTGGATGTGCTCATGGCTAGGGCCGGTTCGTACGGCGTCTAGTGCGGGTTCGCTTTGGAAGACGTCACGAGTCCGTTCAGCCCGATGACGCCAAGCAGTGACTGCACGAAACTTTCAGGATCTTTCTTGAGTTCGATTCGAGTCGTCGTGCTGGTGCCGATGGGGAGGCGGTGCCGGGTATCGGTGTCGTCCAGTACGATGCGGACCGGCACGCGCTGGGTGACTTTGACCCAATTGCCGGTTGCATTTTGTGGCGGGAGCAACGAAAAGGCATTGCCTGCTCCAGCCGCGATCGAAAGCACATGGCCTTTGAATACATGCCCCGGATAGATATCGGACTCGATCCGTGCCGGTTGCCCAACGCGGATTTCTCCCAGTTCCGTCTCCTTGAAGTTGGCGTCGACCCATAAGCGGGTCGTGGCCACGATCGAGCAGACTGTTTGATGGGCATTGACAGGCTGGCCCGGTTCGATCGAGTAATTGGCGAGTCGACCGGACATGGGCGCGCGCACGACAGTTTTGCTCAGGTTGTATTCCGCTTGCGCCAACTTGGCCCGGGCCGCCTTGATCCGATCATTCTCTGAGCCGCGTGCGCCAGCGCTGGCCTTGGTTTGCTCCAATTGTGCTCGGGCTTGCTCTACGGCGGCCTTGGCCACAGCCAGGGCGGATTGGGCATCCGTAAGCGCCTGTTCGGATACGAATTGCTTGTTCTTGATGTTCGTCAACCGGTTCAGATGGTCGCGTGCCTGCTGGGCGGCCGCTTCCTGTCGCAGGAGTTCGGCCTGTGCCGTGGTGATTTCAGCGTCGGCTGTTTTCTGTTCGCGTTCCGCCGCACCTAAACCGGCCTTTGCCGCGTCTACCGCGAGTTGATAGGGAGTAGGGTCGAGCGTGAACAGCACGTCGCTTTTTTGCACGTCTTTATTGTTTTGCCACGGCGTAGTCAGAATCAGGCCGGATACTTCCGGTCCAATTTGAGTCTGATTGCCGCTGATGAATGCATCTTCAGTCGAAAGGAACTGCTGGCTATAGCGGATGTAACCCAACCCCAGCCAGGTGGCGATGAGCAGGAGAAATAGAATCAGGAACAGGCGGTGTCGAGAGGCTTTCGACTGGGGAGAGGGGGCAGCGTGCCGATGATTTCCGGATGCCTTGTCAAAGGCAACCGGAGGAGCAGAGGGACGCTCAGGAGGCGTGTTTAAGGACGCCTCAGATTTCGTCTCCTTCGCTGTTTGATTCATGACACATCTGCTCCAGGTTATGTTTCAGTTTGCTCATCAGCCGGATATAGTCTTCCCGTTCTTCTTGATCAAGCACATCTACAATGTAGTGCCGCACCATGCCGAGTTTCATGTCGGCTTCTTTGATTTGCGGCAGTGCCGAATCAATCAGCCAGATCGTTTTCGCGCGGCGATCAGTCGGTGCAACACGGCGCTCGATCCAATTCAGGCGCTCCAGGCTGTCGAGCAGCTTGACCAGTGTCGGTCCTTCAATTGCCAGCGCGCTGGCCAGTTCTTTCTGGGTTCGACCCTGGCCTTCATCACGCAACACACGAATGACGGACCATGCTGATGCCGTGAGGTCGTATTCCGCCAATACGGTATTGAGCTGGGAGCGCCACATGCGAGACGTATCGAAAAGCAGGCGAGCAATCTGTTCGTCCGACATCGTTGCGTATTCTTTAAGCATAATAGTAGCCACCTAATGATTTTTCCAGTTAATTATATACACCATAAACCGATGATTGGGAGTCAACTTCACTCATCGCTCTGTGCTGCCACAGGGTGCCTGGTTGTTGCCTTCCCCCTCATTTTCATGCGGATCAGGTCTTCCCAATGAACCAATGAGTCAGTCTAATCAAAACCATTGTATAAAAAAATATACAGATATAAATAAATTTAAGAATCTTCCTGCCGGAAATATGGGGGTGAGATAGTCAGGAGCAATCCGTGATGCCCGAATGAGGCACGTAGCGGGCGGGGCAAATTGTTCTTGAGGGCCGAATGTTTTATGATGCCAGTCCATCAACTTTGCCGTTCTGGTCATCAGAGGTTCGTTTGCTGCCGATTCTTTTTGCGAATCTTCCGCTCGCCTCTTCGCATGAATTTCTGGTTGGCTTTTTCGTTTTAGGCATTCATTACTGATGGTTCTTCTATGACCAAATTTGTGTTCGTTACCGGTGGCGTGGTCTCTTCTCTGGGTAAGGGCATTGCGGCGGCCTCCCTGGGGGCCTTGTTGGAGTCTCGTGGACTCCGTGTCACGCTGCTCAAGCTCGATCCTTATATCAATGTTGATCCCGGTACGATGAGCCCTTTCCAGCATGGCGAAGTATTCGTCACGGAGGATGGCGCTGAAACCGATCTGGACCTGGGGCACTACGAGCGCTTCGTACGCAGTCCGGTCGGCAAACGCAATAATTTCACCACCGGCCGTGTGTACGAGTCGGTGATTCGTCGAGAGCGGCGCGGCGATTATCTCGGTGGCACCGTGCAGGTTATTCCGCACATCACCGATGAGATCAAGCGACGCGTACTGGAAGGCAGCAAGGGATATGACGTGGCGCTGATTGAAATCGGCGGCACGGTGGGTGACATCGAATCGTTGCCTTTCCTTGAGGCGATCCGGCAGATGGGTGTGGAGTTGGGCCGTGAGCGGGCGATTTACATGCACCTGACGCTGGTGCCCTACATCCGCACGGCGGGCGAGGTGAAAACCAAACCGACCCAGCATTCCGTCAAGGAACTGCGTTCTATCGGTATTCAACCCGATATCCTGCTGTGCCGCTCCGAAGTGAGCTTGCCGGATGAGGAACGCCGCAAGATCGCATTGTTCACCAATGTGGACTTCGATGCGGTGATATCTTCCGTCGATGCGGATACCATTTACCGCGTACCGCGCTTGTTGCACGCGCAGAAGCTCGATGAAATCGTGCTCCGTAAACTGCATATTCAAACTGGTTCTGCCGATCTGACCGAATGGGATCGTGTGGTCGAGGCGCAAACCAAGCCCGACCGCATCGTCGATATCGCGATGGTCGGAAAATATGTTGAACTGTTGGACGCATACAAGAGCTTGAACGAAGCCTTGCTGCATGCCGGCATTCAGACCCGTACACGGGTGAATATCCACTACTTCGATTCAGAGCGTTTTGAGCGTGAGCCGACAACCGTGCTTGAGACGATGGACGCGATCCTCGTTCCTGGCGGTTTTGGCGAGCGCGGTGTCGAAGGCAAGATTGCTGCGGTTCGTTTCGCTCGGGAATCCCGCAAGCCGTATCTGGGGATCTGCCTCGGTATGCAGGTGGCCGTGATCGAGTACGCACGTCACGTCGCGGGTCTGAGTGATGCGCACTCGACCGAATTCCGCAAGGACTCAGCCCATCCCGTGATCGCGTTGATCACGGAGTGGCGGGATGAGAACGGCGAGTTGATCGTGCGCGACGAAAAAACCGATCTCGGTGGCACCATGCGTCTTGGGGCGCAGCGTTGCGAGTTGACCCCGGGCAGCCGCGCGGCCACGGCCTACGGAAAGACGGAAATCAGCGAGCGTCACCGCCACCGCTACGAATTCAATAACGGATACCAAAAAACACTCGAAGATGCCGGTATGGTCTTCTCCGGCTTCTCTGCCGAGAACCACCTGGTTGAAACCATCGAATTGCCAGAGCACCCGTTCTTTATTGCCAGCCAGTTCCATCCGGAGTTCAACTCCACACCGCGCGACGGTCATCCCCTGTTCACCGCATTCATTCAGGCCGCATTAGCGCAGCGAGCGGGTGGTGCCAGTGAGGAGATCGTCGAATGAATCTGTTGAATTTCAAGGTGGGTTTGGATCAACCCCTGTTTCTGATTGCTGGTCCCTGTGTGATCGAATCGGAAACCCTGGCACAGGAAACGGCGGGGCAGCTTAAGGAAATTGCGCAGCAACTGAACATCCCGTTCATCTACAAGAGTTCGTTCGATAAAGCCAACCGATCTTCCGGCACCAGTTTCCGTGGTCCGGGTCTGGAGCAGGGTTTGGCGATATTGGAGCGCGTCAAATCGGCCATTGGCGTACCGGTGTTGACCGACGTGCACGAAGATACGCCGCTCAATGAAGTGGCTGCCGTTGTCGATATTTTGCAGACACCTGCATTCCTGTGCCGGCAAACCAACTTCATCCAGAACGTCGCCCGTCAAGGCAAGCCTGTGAATATCAAGAAAGGGCAGTTCCTTGCACCTTGGGATATGGGCAACGTGGTGGATAAGGCCCGCGCGGTGGGCAACAATCAGATTATGGTCTGTGAACGTGGCGCCAGTTTCGGTTACAACAATCTGGTTTCCGATATGCGCAGTCTCGCAGTGATGCGACAAACCGGAGCGCCGGTCGTGTTTGATGCCACGCACTCAGTGCAGTTGCCGGGCGGCCAAGGCGCCAGCTCGGGCGGCCAGCGTGAATTTGTTCCGGTGTTGGCTCGGGCTGCTGTTGCCGCTGGCGTGGCGGGATTGTTCATGGAAACGCATCCTGATCCAGCCAAGGCTTTGTCCGATGGGCCGAACGCCTGGCCGCTCGATCAGATGGCAGACCTATTGCATACCTTGGTGGAGATTGATCGCCTTGTGAAAGGTGCCGGTTTCCCTGAACAGGCGTTGATGACGCGGTAAACCCCATTTTCTGCTGCATGTCGCCAAGGTGTCATGCAGCCAACACATACTTGAACATTGAACTAATCTGGAGAGACCACATGACAGTCATCGAAGGCCTGCGCGCCCGACAAGTAATCGATTCCCGCGGCAATCCCACGGTCGAGGCCGAAGTACACGTGACGGGTGGCTTCATGGGGCGTGCCATTGTTCCCTCGGGCGCATCGACAGGTACACGTGAAGCCATCGAACTGCGCGACGGAGATAAATCCCGTTTCGGCGGTAAAGGCGTCTCCCGTGCAGTTGCCAATGTCAATGGTGAAATCGCCGCTGCCCTGAAAGGCATGAATATTGACGATCTGGCTGCGATCGATGCGGCGATGATCAAACTCGATGGCACCGAGAACAAATCCCGCTTGGGCGCCAATGCCCTTCTGGCGGTTTCTCTGGCGGCTGCACATGCAGGCGCTGCCGCTGCCGGCAAACCCTTGTTCGAATATCTGGGTAAAGGCAAGGGTGCGACCCTGCCGGTGCCGATGATGAATATCATCAACGGTGGCGCGCATGCCGATAACTCTGTGGATATGCAGGAGTTCATGATCATCCCTGCCGGTGCTCCCAGCTTCAGCGAAGCGCTGCGTTATGGCACTGAAGTATTCCACACACTGAAAAAAGTGCTCCACGACCGTGGCTTGAACACGGCGGTAGGCGATGAGGGCGGTTTCGCACCTGATCTGCCTTCGAACGAAGCGGCCATCCAGATCATCATCGAAGCCATTGAACTGGCTGGCTTTGTGCCTGGCAAAGACGTGTTCATCGGGCTCGATGCAGCCAGCTCAGAGTTCTATAAGGATGGCAAGTACCATCTGACGGCAGAAGGCCGCGCCTACACATCGGCTGAAATGGTAGACCTGCTTGCGGACTGGGTCAGCAAATACCCCATTCTCTCTATCGAAGACGGTATGGCTGAACAAGACTGGGACGGTTGGGCGCTGCTGACCGAGCGTTTGAAGAGCAAGGTTCAGCTCGTGGGTGATGACATATTCGTCACCAACGCCAAGATTCTGCGTGAAGGTATTGACAAGCACATTGGTAATTCGATTCTGATCAAGGTCAACCAGATCGGTACCTTGACCGAAACTCTCGATACCATGCGCCTGGCTGAGGAAAACGGTTATACCAACGTTGTTTCGCATCGTTCGGGTGAAACGGAAGACACCACCATCGCCGACCTCGCGGTAGCGACCAATGCAGGTCAGATCAAGACCGGCTCCATGTCCCGCTCAGATCGTATGGCTAAGTACAATCAGCTTCTGCGTATCGAAGAAGCTTTGGGGGCACGCGCCACATTCCCGGGCGTTTCCGTATTCCGTCGCGCCTGAGATCATAGCGCTCGCGAATCGACGATATGACTCGAACCATCCGCCTGTCTCTGCTGGTAGGGTTGCTGATCATTCTTGGCAGCCTTCAGTGGCGGCTCTGGTTTGGTGGGTCATCCCTGCGGGAGCTTTGGCAAAAGCAGGCAAGACTGTCGGATATGCTTCAGACGCAGGACGCTCTGGCCGAGCGCAATCGTCGTTTGTTCGCAGAAGTGGATGATCTCAAGACAGGTTTGGGCACCGTTGAGGCACTTGCACGTCTGGATTTGGGGATGATCGGCCCGAATGAGACCTTCTATCAGGTCATTGAAGATGCTCAAACCGAGCAGATCACACCTAACTCTCTAACTGCACCGCAAACCTTGTCGGTGAATCCCGAACCCAATCCATCAGCGACGTCAGCCGGATCGGGGCAGGGGGCAACCTCAACAACGGTCAATCCCGTGACCCGTGCACACTGATTCATTGGCTCCAACTTCTTTGATTTCGTCTCCTTTATCCCCGAACGATTCGATCATTGATGATTGGTGGTTGGTGCTGCCTGCCGCCGGGATGGGGCGGCGTATGTGTGCCGATCAACCCAAACAGCATTTGAAGGTTGATCAACGGACTCTGGTTGAGGTCACCTTGTCTCGTTTCATCGGCTTGCCCGGATTGAAAGGGGCTGTGTTGGCACTGGCAGCAGATGATGAACTGACGCCGGAGCTTCTGGCGTCTTTTTCAGCGTTCCCGCTCCACTTCACCGTGGGTGGTGCCACCCGTTCAGATAGCGTGCTGGCTGCTTTGAGCTATCTTTCCGGTAAACAGGCGATTGACCGGCAGAGTTGGGTATTGGTGCACGATGCCGCACGTCCCTGTGTTCGACCCGCCGATGTCCAGAAGTTGCTTGAAGCAGTGAAAGGTTCGGATGCGGGTGGTTTACTGGCGGTGCCTGTGCGGGATACCCTGAAACATGCGGATGAACTCAACCATGTTTCGATGACCGTTCCGCGCGACGGGGTGTTTCATGCCCTTACGCCCCAGGCATTCAGGTTAGGGCTATTGGCTGAGGCAATGGATCGTGCCCATCAGGACAAAGTGGCTCTCACGGACGAATCCTCGGCGATGGAGCATGTCGGTATGAAACCGTTATTGGTGAAAGGGCATGCCGACAATCTGAAGGTCACGCACCCGGACGATTTGCCGTTGGCGAGGCTGATTCTGCAGGCCCAGTCCGCCTGGATTGGCGACATGCCTTTTACAGAATAAACAGATTGGAGCAGTTATGAGCGAGCCGAAATCGTCGTCTTCATTCCAGCCCGTACCTTGGCGGGTCGGGCATGGTTTCGATGTTCACGCGTTCAAGCCGGGCGATCACCTGATGATCGGTGGGGTGCGTATCCCGTTCGATCATGCATTTAAAGCGCATTCTGACGGGGATGTGCTGATTCACGCTTTCTGCGATGCCCTGTTGGGTGCGGCTGGTTTGGGGGATATCGGACAACATTTTCCGGATACGGATCCCGCATACCTCGGAATCGACAGCGCACTTTTGCTGGCCCGCGTGCATGCCCTCTTGAAGACAAACCAATGGCGTATTGGGAATGCTGACTTGACAATCATTGCTCAGGCGCCTCGTATGAGTACCCATATTCCGGCGATGCGTACGAGATTGGCCGATCTTCTTCAGATGGATGTCGGTGCACTCAACATCAAGGCCACCACGACAGAGTGCTTAGGCTTTACCGGTCGGGGCGAGGGCATCGCTGCAGAGGCCGTGGTGATGATTGTCCGCACGGACATGGACTGATCAGACTTCGAGTCTGGTTCCCGGCGTGTTTTTAGCCATTTCCCGTTGTGGGCTTATGGCTTCATCGGTTTAACTGTGTTGCTTTCTTCGATCCAACGCCGCCACCAGAGGCCTTGCGTCTGCTTATGTGTTTTGGCTCGATAGAGCGCGGCATCCGCACGACGCAATAACAAGTCGCTCTCTGTGCCGTCGTCGGGGTAGAGTGCCACACCCATGCTCATGCCCACCCAGGCCAGTTGTCCCTCTTCAATGTCAAACGGGGTCTCGATGGCTTCGTGCAGGCGTTCCAATACAAGTTGTAGTTGCGGCGCCAGGTTGTCTCCATCCAGAAAGCCGATGATGATCACGAATTCGTCGCCGCCGATCCTTGCAAGGACATCATGTTCTCGCAATCGCTCGGTTAACCGCTTTGATACCGCCTTGAGTAACCGGTCGCCTGCTTCATGCCCATAGGTGTCGTTGACCGGCTTAAAATCGTCCAGGTCAAGCATGCCTACAGCCAGAGGCCGGTTCGTAAGTCGGGCTTGATGGACGCGTTCCTCCAGGGTTTTTTCCAGGGCTCGCCGGTTGAGCAGATGCGTGAGCGGGTCATGTAGAGATTGATATTCGAGCCGCTCATTGAGTTGCCGCATCGCGGTGATGTCGCGCAGTACGCAGACAAAGTTGGTTCGCTGGTTTGATGAGTTGATGACCGGGTTGATGGTCATCAAGCTCCAGAACTCTCGACCATCTCTCTGTTTGATCGGCGTTTGGCCTCGATAGCTTTTGCCTTCGGTCTGAATCTGCTGAACGACTGATCTGATGTCGTTCGGGGTGTGTGGACCGAGGAGTTCGACCAGGCAGGTGTTCCGGACGTCGGATAGGGTCAACCCGGTTTGAGTGGTGAAAGCCGCGTTGACGTAGATGATGTGCTGCTGGTTGTCTGTGATCACCACGCCTTCCTGGATGGCGGTCAGCGCTGAAGCCAACAGGCGTTGCTGGTTGAGTGCTTCGTGGTACTCCGTGATGTCGGTGATCATCCAGGTTTCATCGAAACCGGGCAGGTCGAACGCCTGTCCAGTCAGGCTAAACCAGCGAATTTCCCCATTGTCTACCCGTCGAAATTGGGCTTCGAATCGGACCTGTTCGCCCTTGGCAAAGGCATCTGGAATCAGTTGAAGCAGGTGCGCCTGATCTTCTGGGCGATAGTAATAATCACATGTCGGGTGATCCAACAACTCCTCTGGGCTGGCTACACCGATCATTTCGGCTACGCGTTGATTGGCGAATTTAATGATGCGGTCTTGCAGCAACATGATGCCAGCAGAAGAGTTGTCCAGAATTGCGCGATTGAAGGCCGAGCTCAGGCGCTCCCGCCTCTTCAGCTCCAGCCGATCTAGTCCCCGGGAAATATCTTCAGCCAGTTCCTCGAAAAGGGGGTGGAATTCGGTTAAATCTCTGACTTCCGGGTAGTAGATCGCCAATAGGGCCTGAATTTCACCGTCTCGTTTCAGAGGCAGGCAGGCTAGAGCCTGCAGACCGAAAGCGTGCGCACGTTCCTGCCACTCGCAAGGAAACGGTGAGATGCTGGGGTCGGTGCTGAAAAATGGCTGGCCACTGTTCCAGGTCTGGATGCAGAAACCCTGGCCCGTGTAGCGATCGGGATCAATCGACAAATGCAGCCCATCCAGGAACTCCGTCCTGCCAGCGGTAGCCAGAAAATTGAACATGCCATTTTCATCTGGTCGACCAACCCACATGAGTGCGAGTTGCCCCTCATTGATCCCGATCTCGCAGATCTCGTCGAACAGCTGGTTTTCATTCTCGGCTTCTGCGATGACCTGGCTGATTTCGGCGAACATCCGGTTGAATTGGGATAATCGCTGCAAGTGCTGATTGGCTTGAGCGCGTTCATGCAATAGGCGTCTGGTAAGCGCGGAAACGGCGCCTAGGAAGAGCATCAGGCTGAACTCGAGGATCCAGCGTTGCCATGCTGAACCCAGGTAGTGTTGCCAAGCGAGGTCGGCGGCACCATAGACCTCGACACAGAGCGGTGTTCCTATGACCTTCGCCTGATTCTGTGTCTCAAGTGGAGAGAAGTCATGTGTGTTAGAAATTGCACCATTGCGCCATTCCCCCAGGATTTTATTGGAGCGCATGTCTTTTAGACGAAAGACCCACGGTACATTTTTTAGGTCGAATGCCATCAGATGAGTCAGTCGATAAGGTGAACCGACAAAGAAGCGGGCACCGCCTTGTGGATTTTCTTCGCGATAACGCATAGCAAGAAAATAGCCGTCGAAGCGTTGTGCGAATTTACTCTCGCCAAGCAGAAAGTTGGGATGACCATCCAGGGGGGTGAATTTATCTGCCTCAACAATGGGCTTGTGACTTTGCTGGGTAGTCGACCAGAGGATTTCGTTACCGTCGGCAGACTGAATGTTCAGCGCATAAAAATCCGGATGAATCTCCATGAACCGCTGTAGGGAGCGGATTGTTCTCGGAGAGAGATGAGCTGGATCGGACTCTTCATCGAGTAGGTTGGTGGCAATAAATTCAAGTTCGATAAACTGCGTCCGCAGTCGGTTATCAATCTGACTGGCATATAGCATCGCTGCACGCTCAGCATCTTGATTGGTGCTGAGTCTGGTTTGCAGGAACTGTTGATGCTCGCTGATCACGATCCAGGCTAAGAGGATGAGTACCGGTAGCCCCAACAGCAGATTGATAGCGAGAGGACGCGTGAAAAAACGAATCATGCGATCATTTTTTGTCTTAGTCGCCGCGTTAATCAAAGAATGCGTTTCCTTATTCTGTTTTTAGTTGTTCCTTGATCCTTCTCGGACAATGGAACCGATCAACTCCAACCAGTGCGCCCAACTTTACTCTCAAAATGCAAAAAACCCCCAGCAAAAAAAGCTGAGGGTTTATCTCCGTTTCTTATTGCGCGACTTTGTAAGGATCAGCGCACTTTAGTCTGTATTTGTCCCCTTATGGTGCGCTGGATGCCTCGATATGCTTCATGAACGTCTGAGGTGGTTCAAATCCCACGACCTGTTGAGCTTTTTGTTCGTCGCCTTTCGCATTGAAAAAGACAATGGTTGGTGGGCCAAGTACGCCGAAACGCTTGAACAGGGCCTTGTCATCCGCGTTGTTGGCGGTCACGTCCGCTTGAAGCAGGACAAAGGGTTTCAGGCGTGCAATGACAGTGGGGTCGCTGAAGGTGTTGTGTTCCATCTCTTTGCATGACACGCACCAGTCGGCATAAAAATCCAGCATGACCGGCTTGCCTTCGGCCTTGGCCTGGGCAAGTTTTGTGTTGAGGTCGGCCAGATTCTTGACGGGTGAGAAGGACAGCGCGGCCGTTGACTGGGCTGCACCTCCAGGCGTTCCCGTGCTCAGTCCAGCCAATGGGGTGAAGACATTCCCTTTGCCTCCAGCTGCAACACCTACCAGGATCAGAGATCCCCAGATCAGCAGGATTACGCCCAGGGCTTTCCACAGTCGGGACCAACCGGAAGCAGCCTCCTTGAGCGGGTCGGTTGCGCTCAGATAAACGGCTGCGCCAATCATCAGAATGCCCCACAGCGCTTGAGCCACGATATCCGGAACGATGCGTTCCAGCATCCAGATGGCAACACCCAGCATTAGTACACCGAATACATTTTTGACGGCGTCCATCCAGGCGCCTGCCCGGGGCAGGAATTTGCCGCCCAGTGTGCCCACGATGATCAGGGGCAGGCCCATGCCGATGCTCATGGCGAACAAGGCAGTGCCGCCTAGTACCGCGTCACCTGTTTGCCCGATGTAAATCAGCGCACCAGCCAGAGGTGGGGCCATGCAGGGTCCGACGATCAGCGCGGAGAGCAGACCCATGATGGCTACGCCCACGAGCGTTCCGCCCTGCTGGTTGTTCTGGACCTGCATGATTTTCGATTGCAGGGATGAGGGGAGTTGCAGCTCAAAGAACCCGAACATCGAGAAGGCGAGGGCAATGAAAATGCCCGCAAAAGCTGTGAGAATCCAGGGATTCTGGAAGGCCGCCTGCAGGTTTGAGCCGAACAGACCGGCAAGAATACCCGCCACTGTATAGGTGACGGCCATCGCCAACACATAAACGACCGAGAGGACGAAAGCCTTGCGCGTGGTGATTTTATCGCCTTGGCCGGCAATGATCCCCGCGAGAATCGGAATCATCGGGAATACACAGGGTGTGAATGCCAGCAGCAGACCGATCACCAGGAAGCCAAGGATGATGGTCCAGAGGCTGCCTGTCTGCAGTTCATGGGTAATGGCATCCGTCTGGCTGCGTTGCACAGGTTCAGATTGAGCTGGTTGTTGCGTTTCGGTGGAAGCGGAGTTCATGCCGCTCGGCAGGCTGACAACTTTCTCAAGTGTGGTCTTCGGTGCCGTATCCAGTGGCTCGACAGCGCCTGTCTTGAAATTTACTTTCCATGCGTGCTCGATAGGTGGGTAGCACAGGCCAATATCGGCACAGCCTTGGGAGCCAGCGACGACAATGGCTGAATCGCTATTGCCGGGCTTGATTCCGACCTTGGCATCCAGTGTGTGGTAGAACACTTCTGTTTTACCGAATCCCGGGTCATCAACCACCTTGCCATTCGGTATGGAGCCCGTCGTGATCTTCGCATCGGTATCGGCTAGCCCAACCTTGATACGATCACGATACAAGTGGTAGTTGTTGGCAATGTCCCAGTGAAGCTGGATCTCATTATTTTTCACCTGGACGCTGGCCTTGAACGCCTGCTCTGGATCAAGTGGTTGCTGTCCACCATCGCCTCCAAGCGACGAGAGGGCGCTGAGACTGCTCGGTGTGGCTGACGCGGGTTTCATTGAGCTCGCCGGCAAATTGATCGTTACATCCTGTGTCTGAGGGGGGTAGCACACGCCCTGCGTGTCGGAACATCCCTGGTATTTGAGCTTTAATTTGGCTTCGCCCTCCTGGCTGGCTTCAATAGGCACCTGAATTGTAAAGTCCGACTTGTACACGACAAGTTTGCCAAAGTAGGGATCGTTGTCGATGACGCCTTCCGGCAAGACCGGTTTACCCAGTTTGAGCGACTCCGTCTGTGAGTTGATCGCGATTCTGTCACGGTAAAGATGATAGCCATTGGCGACGTGGAACTTCAGTTCAATATTGGTGCCTTTCAACTCGGCCGCAGCGTGGAAAGCTTCTTCGGGATTCAGAAGATCGGCGCTGTGCGCGCTGTAATTCAGTAGCATGGATGAAAACAGTACTAGGCTAGTGAGAACTGTTTTAAGCAATTTGTACATGGACATACGGTTCAAGCACCTTTTGTTGGGAGCGGTTTCAGATGACTGAGACGCGAATTATTCGCAGAGATTCCGGAGAGTGGTGGGTTTAACCAAAATTTGTGTGCGTGGTCTTTCCATTTGCTGCATTGAATTTTGCTTAGCATGACACCACTATGATCTTAGACCGTGTAGGCCGGTTAGTGAGTATGCAAATAAATTGATGCCTTTGCATCGCCCAATCTATGAAGGTTTTTGATGGTGAACCCGTTATCTCTTATTGCGCTGTTGCCTGTGATCGAAATCGTACTGTTAATTGGTATGGGGTCGCTGTTCGGGTTCTGGTTCACTCTGGCATGGATCATCGGTACGGCTGCTGTGGGCGTGTATCTGCTTCGGAGAATGCGTGGGGCGTTTCAAATCGGGCGTCCCCTCGATCCGGTCGCCCAGTCGGCATCCTTAGATCCGTTGGGCGCTTTTGCAACTTGGATTGGGGCCATGCTCCTGATTCTGCCAGGGCCTCTTACGGATGTATTGGGTTTGGTTCTTGTCCTGCCCTGGTTAAGGAAGTTGACGTTTGGAGTCTGGATAGCAAGGAATCTGCACACGATAGTAACGAAGCGAAGCGCACGCGGTCAGGTTTATGAAGGCGAGATCGTTGACGTGCAACAGGAACGCCGGGTTATCCGTCGGATCGACGAGAATCAGAACAAATAGTCCAGTCAATTAAATAGCAGATGCTGCGGATCGTAATAGGTGCCTATCTGCTTGTCCCTTTAATTGGCGGCGGAATATATTGCTTGAATTGGAGATAATGTTCATGAGGTGATCAGGGGGTGTGGTGATCAGGGGGTGGTTCGTGATCTAATTGGGTGCGGACACAGCGCCAGTTCGGTTGGATCGCCACTAAAAGTTGCGAACAATAAAAAACCCCGTCTATAGAGACGGGGTTTTTGCTTAACAATCCAGTTTCGAATTACTGGGTGTCTTTTGCTTTCACTTTGCCAACACTGACGTTACCAATTGTGGCTGCCTTTTCTACTACAAAAGGTGTGCCTTTGTAGCAGTCTTTCATGCAACGCTGGTTGTCTGTGTCCGGGCCACTGTTCGTAACGTACAGTGGTTCGGCTGGCATTTTGATCTTCGGCAGTGAAGTCTTGTCGCAGACAAAATCATCACCCACGCCTGGGATGCTGGCCAGGTTCATTACGTAGCAAGTGACCGAGTAGGCTTCATCAGCAGTCAGGGTGCCCGGTGCGTAGAAAGGCATATGACGGTGAATCATATCCATCAACGTCGGCGCATTGCCCCAGTTGTTGTTCAAACCGCGGTTACTTACAGCATCCACGCCAGCTTTCGCTGATGCTTCGAATTGGTCAACGGGGTCGCCAACCATTTTCGGATAGCCATGAGCGCCTTCACCGAAGTCACCGTGGCACATGGCGCACTGCTCTTGGTAAATCTTCTCACCGGCGCTGACAGTGCCTTTACCGTCAGGCAGGTTGGTGCCGTCATAGAAGTAAGAGATATCCCAAGGCTTGATGGCCGCGTTGGTGATGTTCATCCCTACGCCTTGTACCTTAGGTGCACTTTTCAGAGCGGCGGCATCGAAGGCGAACGCATTGGCACTCAGGGTCAGAGCGACGGCGGTAGCGGCAAGCCCAAGGCTCCAATTAGACATTTTCGATTTGGACATTCTTCACCTCGCCAGTCTTCTCAATCTTCCAGACCTGAATTGAATTCTTGTGATAGATGCTGTTAAAGCCACGAACTTCACGCAACTGTTTCAGCGTAGGTTGAACGTAACCGGTTTCGTCGGTTGCGCGGCTCATGATCAGCGCTTCTTCGCCATCCCATTCGAACGGGAGTGTGAACTTGGTTACGCACTTGTTGAGAACAGGTTCGACCAGGTTCGCTTGTTTCCAGTTCTTGCCGCCATCAACGGAGACATCGACGTGGGCGATTTTGCCGTAGCCAGACCATGCAATCCCACGAATTTCGTAGGTGCCTTTGCCATTCATCTTGAAGTCAGGGCAAGGGTAGTTGATGACCGAGTTCGCTTCGTTAACCAGGTTGTACTGACGAATCATGCCATTTGGCAGAACTTCGATGTAGTGTTTGGTTTCTTGGTAAGTCACCAGTGGCTTGTCAACGAACATCAAACGACGCAGGTATTTGGTGGAGATGTTGGCTTCAAAACCAGGAATGAACAGACGAATCGGATAGCCGTTTTCAGGACGCAGTGCTTCACCGTTTTGGGCGTAGCAAACCATTGCGTCACGGTAGTGACTGGTATATTCAGCCGGGATTGGGCGACCGTGTTGATCAACAGCGCCTTCCATCGGAACGGAACGTTGCAGAGCTGAGCCGTCGGTACCTTCGCCATAGAACCAAGTGGCCTTGGGATCTACGCCAACCATTTCCATCAGGGTGGTCAGCTTAACGCCGGTCCACTCTGAGCAGCTCATCATGCCATGGGTGAATTGCAGGGAGTCCATCTGAACGCCACGCCACTCCATCGCACCGTTTGCCGGGCATTCGAGGAAGTGAATTGCTGTGTGAGAAGGCAGGCGCTTGAGGTCTTCAACAGTGAAGATCATCGGTTGCTTGACCATGCCATGGATCACGAGGTGATGCTTGCTTGGATCAACATCTACGGCACCAGCGTGGTAACGCTCAAAGTGCAGGCCATTAGGGGTGATAATCCCGTGCAGGTCTTGCCACGGTGTGAAGCTGATTGATGCGATGGTGTCCGCAGTCAGCCAGCCGACGTTACGTCGAACCACGCCGCTTTCATATTTGGAGGGTAAGCCATAAGGAACGGAAACAACGCCCCGGCCCAGCATGTGGCGGGTGGGTTCGTCTTGCAAAGGTGTGGTCCAAGTTTTCAGACCATCACCTGCGTTGGCTGCGCTGGTAGCAGCGATGGCTGCGCCACCGGCTGCCAAGGCAACACTCTTTCGCAGGAACTTGCGACGATCACTCGACGCTTCGCCTGCCTTTTTCGTACCTTCTGGTACGGTGTTAATCATATTTTCTGACATTGCTCACTCCTGCACTGTAGGCAATTGCAAGGATCTTTTTAAGGGATCCGCCCGGCAAAAAAA
This sequence comes from uncultured Halothiobacillus sp., assembly GCA_964655215.1. GTDB lineage: Bacteria > Pseudomonadota > Gammaproteobacteria > Halothiobacillales > Halothiobacillaceae > Halothiobacillus. The sequence continues at coordinate 147,894 of CAZZMW010000006.1, read as the reverse complement.
CCATTCTCCGACAACGGTATTTTGCACGCTGTTTTCTAACGTAAGAAATTCACGCTTTCAACGAGACTCGGCATTCTTCATGGTTCTTCATCATTGGTCAATCAATCTGTATTGATTTACGATCACAAAATTCGATCATGAAATTTTCGAGCGCAGAGAATCTACATCAGGTGCCACTAATATACAATGTGTACCTTCCCTTAGTGTTTCTATAGGGCATTAAAACTAATCAATGGTGGGCGCTGGCGTTACTGCGTTATGCACGAGCCCCGTGAATCCAATGAAGCAAAGGCAATCTATGAGAATTTCGGTTCAGACCGAGGATTTTGATGTGAATTCAGTGCTGGCAGAACTCCGTGGGCGCTGCGCGCACGTGGGGGCGGTAGCCTGTTTCCTGGGTACGGTTCGAGACATGAACGAAGCGCGTGACGTGGCCGTACTGACATTGGAACACTACCCTGGCATGACGGAGCGTGCGCTTGAGCGTGTGGCCACGGAAGCGAAGTCTCGATGGCCGGTTGCGGGCGTAACGATCGTTCATCGCTATGGCGCTTTATTTCCCAGTGATCAGATCGTCCTGGTCGCTGTGGCCAGCGCACACCGCCACGATGCGCTCGAAGCCTGCACATTCATGATGGACTACCTGAAAACCCATGCGCCTTTCTGGAAGAAGGAAACTGACTCTTCCGGCGCTACTTGTTGGGTTGATGCACGGGAAAGCGATGCGGTGGCCCGGGCTCGCTGGTTTGCCGATTTCGACCCGCCCACAGCGGAGTAAGTGACGTTGTTTCGTCGATTCGCTCCGGGCCGCAGTGCCTGTGTCTGTACGAGGATTTCTTTTGCAACCTATTGATATTGCGCAGCACCAATTGATTGAGCAGTTGGCGTCGATTACCGAGTCGGAACTGATTCCGCTGGAAACTGCACTGGGGCGGTTTCTGGCTGAGGATGTGTATGCCGAACAGGATGTTCCCGCGAGTGATACAAGCCTGTTTGATGGTTATGCTTTGAGAGCGCCTTCGGCTTCCGGTTCACCGCGTCAGGTGGCGGGAGTGACTTATGCGGGTGATGCACCAGCAACTCTGCCGGAAGGAGATTTTGTCTGGCGGATATTTACCGGGGCGCCGTTACCTGGGGGGGCGAATGCCGTCATCGCTCAGGAATCCGTAACGAGTTCGGATAGTCGCGTGGTGACACTGCACGAAAGTATGTCTGTGGGCGCGGGGGTGCGACCTAAAGGTGCCGATAGCCGTCATGGTCATCGTGTGCTGTCTGCTGGAACTCGTTTGGACGCGGCTCAGCTTGGTTTGCTGGCATCCATAGGCTGTGCGCAGGTCCGGGTCGTTCGCAAGCCGCGAGTCGCTATTTTTACGACGGGCGATGAGTTGGTGTCGCCCGGTCAGCCACTATCACCGGGCAAGATTTACAACAGTAATCACGTCATCCTTGCGACTGCATTGACGCGACTCGGTGTCGAGGTGGTGGATTTGGGCGGGTTGCCAGATGAGGCATCCTCCATCCGCACGGCACTGTTGGCGGCGGCAAAAGAAGTCGATCTGGTGCTGACTTCCGGCGGTGTATCTGTCGGGGATGCTGATTTGGTGCGACAGGTTGTTTCGGACATCGGTGTCATCGATTCATGGCGTGTATTCATGAAGCCGGGTAAGCCGTTGGCTTTCGGCCGGATCGGATCGGTGCCTTTCATTGGCTTGCCCGGCAACCCCGTTTCAACCTTTGTTACCTTTTTCCTGTTCGTTCGCCCGGCCTTGCGTGCGCTGGCGGGTGGTGATCCTCAGATCGACCTGCCACCGCTGAGGTTGCCTTTGGCTCAGAACAGGGCATCGGGCGATCGGCCGGAGTTTATTCGTGTACGGCGTGAGCGTTCGGATTCCGGTGAAACTCAATTGCAGCCGTTTGGAAACCAGAACTCGGGTCTGTTGAGCTCGATCGCCTGGGCGGATGGCGTGGCCCTTATTCCAGCCGATCGCACACTTGCGTGTGGCGACATGGTCGATTATTTCCCCTTTGAAGGATGGTATCTGTGAGCAATCAGCAATTAACCCATATCGATGAGACCGGTGCCGCGCGCATGGTGGATGTGGGCGCTAAACCCCATACGGAACGTGTGGCTTTGGCGGAGTCGTTTATCCGCATGCAGCCTGAAACCTTGGCATTGATTCTTTCCGGTGGTCACAAGAAGGGTGATGTACTGGCCGTGGCTCGCGTCGCAGGCATTATGGCTGCAAAGAAAACCTGGGATTTGATCCCGATGTGTCACCCGCTCTTGCTGACCAAGGTCGCGGTTACCTTGACTCCCGATGAGCAGAACCAAGGTATTCACATCCTCTCCGAATGCCGCTTGAGCGGGCAAACCGGAGTGGAGATGGAAGCGTTGACGGCTGCCTCCGTCGCTGCGCTGACGCTTTACGACATGTGCAAGGCAGTGGATCGCGGCATGGTGATCGAATACACCCGGTTGCTGGAAAAGCATGGCGGGAAAACCGGTTCCTGGGTGCGTTGAGATTTAAAGGGCTCGTGCACCCGTGTGGTTTTTTAGAATATAACGCTTGAATTGCGTTTTTTTTGCAGCTATCGTTATGTCCACTGATACCTAGCGAGCTCCTGCACGAGTAAGCAAGTCGTTGAACGCTCAGAACTCCGACCTCTGAGCATTCCTGCGCAATCGGCAGCCAATTTAGTGGCGTGGCGTCGATGTCGTTTGTCGCTCGGTCTGATCAGATGAGACCGGGGTTGGCTGTTTAGGATTCATAAGGTTTAACTATGTCAAATTTGGTGGACCCATTCGGTCGCACAATCGATTATCTGCGACTGTCGGTTACGGACCGTTGCGATTTGCGTTGCTTCTACTGCATGCCAGAAGGGTTTAACGACTTCGAAGTGCCGGAACACTGGTTGACGGCTGATGAAATCGAACGATTGCTGGGCGTGATGGCTGAAATGGGTTTGCGCCGAGTCCGTATTACCGGTGGCGAGCCTCTGGTGCGCCATGGGGTTGAGGACATTGTTCGTCGTATTGATGCGCTGCCCGGTATCCGTGATATTGCGCTTTCCACCAATGCCACCCGCCTCGGGAAAATGGCCGCACCGTTGAAGGCAGCGGGGGTCGACCGAATTAACGTGAGCCTCGATACGCTGGATGCCGAGCGCTTCAGGCAGATTACGCAGGGCAAGCTCAGCAAGGTGATTGATGGTTTGATGGCTGCCAAAGATGTGGGGCTGTCACCCATCAAGCTCAACATGGTCGTCATGAAAGGCGTCAACGAAGACGACATCGAATCCGTGTTGGAATTCTGTATCGAGCATGGTTTTGTGTTGCGCATGATCGAAACCATGCCGATGGGGGATACCGGTCGTGATGCGCTGGATCATTACATCAGTCTGCAAACCATCAAGCAGCGGCTTTCAGCGCGTTATCCATTGATTCCCGTCATCAATCCGGTCGATGGAGCCGGGCCTGCCCGTTACCTGCAGGTTGCGGGTACGGATACCCAGGTCGGGTTTATCACGCCCATGTCTGAGCATTTCTGCGGTACCTGTAATCGTGTTCGGCTGTCTGTAGATGGCACCATGTATATGTGTCTGGGGCAGGAACATAACTTTTCGTTCCGTCCACTGCTGCGCAGTGGTATCCCCGATGATGAACTCAAAGAAGCCATCATTTCGGCCATCGGTCTGAAGCCCGAGCGGCATGAGTTTCAGGACAAGCCGGAAAAGGTCATTCGCTTTATGTCGATGACGGGTGGCTGATATCCGCCCGCGCGCTTCTCATCTCATCTCATCTCGGTAGGAAGACGATAATCTCAGGCTTCTTCTGTATGAGCGTTTTCGATCAGGCGTTCTGCCAGTTTCTTTCCATTGATCAGGCAGTCGCCCACCGCGATGCCGCCCCGCCAGTTTCCATTCAGGCTCAATCCAGGCAGTGCGGTCAGTCGCTGGGTAATCTTCTCTTGTAATCCAAGATAGCCGATCTCGTACTGTGGAATGGCCAGTGCCCAACGTTTCACGCGCAAGAATTCCGGCTTTCCCTTGATGCCGAGCGGCGGTGAAAGATCGCCCAGAACCCGGTCTACGAGTTCCTGATCATTCCCTTCCGCTGCTTCGGGATGCTTGCGTCCGCCAATGAAGGCGGTGAGTAGCACCTTTCCATCCGGTGTTCGATTCGGGAACAGGGTCGAGGAGAACAGAACGCCCAATGTGCGTTTTTTCTCCTTGGACGGTAGCAGCAGGCCGAATCCATCCAGTGGGTGTGCAACCTGAGAACGATCGAACCCCATGACGACGGAAGCGACGGGTGGATATTCAATGGCGGCCAACGATTCGGCCAATGCACTATCGACTTCGCCAAGTAGTTGAGCGCTGATGTGCGCTGGTGTACTTAATATGAGTTGTCTTGTGTGAATGGTTTTGCCTTGAGCCGTTTCCACCGACCAGCCGCCCCTGGGCAGTTGTTGGATGTGGGTGATGGAAGAGTCCAGCTGAATGTCTCCCCGGCCCGATGTAGTGATGGCCGACGCCAGTGCGTCGGTGAGTGTTTGTAGCCCTCGCTTGAAACTGAACAGCTTGCCCTTCGCGGGCTGTGTGACTGGTGCCGGGTTGGCTTTGGCCGCTTTCATTTTTGCGATGCCACCGCGAATCAGGGAGCCTGACTCTTGTTCCAGGGCATAGATTTTTGGGATGGCTGCCTGCACGGACAGTTGGTTCGGGTCGCCCGCGTACACGCCCGATACGAAGGGGTCGACAGCCCAGTCGAGAAAACCTTGGCCCAGGCGTCGTTGAACGAATTCGGCTATGGTTTCTTCCTTGTTGACGGGTTTTATCCAGGCTTCGCGCGCCAGATGCCATAGATCACCCATACTGAACAGTGGACTGGTGAACAGCTCCAGGGGATTTCCCGGCAGCGCCACTGGGTGTCCGTTTTTGGATACGAATCGCTTCTTGGCCAAGGTGTTGGCCTCAATGATTTCGCCACCCAGATCGAGCTCGCTCAAAAGTGCGGCCATATCTGGCGTTTGCATCAGGCTATTGGGTCCGAGTTCGCGCAGCCAGCCGTCTTCTTCCACGCTCCCTACGGCGCCGCCCACTCGAGATGTCGCTTCGAGTAATGTGACCGCCTTGCCCGATCGGGTGAGGTGGTAGGCGATTGCCAGACCGCTGATGCCGCCGCCGATGACGAGATAGGTGCAGTTGATTGGTTCTGATGCGTTCGAATGGGTATTCACGAAGCAGACGTCCTATAGGATGGGGTATGGCTTAACGGATACAGGGTTTGAGTATATCTTGAGGCCACTGCATTCGAGTGTTGGTCGGCAAACTTTTCAAGGGGTAGGGCATATGACGACGATATCGAATCAAGGCGGGTCAACAGAGGTCGTGCTTCTGGGGGGTACGGGGTTTGTCGGTCGTGCGCTGGCCTCTCTGCTCAGTCAACAGGGGTTTTCCGTGACGATTCCGACTCGGCATGCCGCGCGCCATCGTGATATGGCTCTGATGCGCGGGGTGCGTTTGATCGGCGGTACGCCTGCTGCTGCCGACATGGCGAATGACCGCCCTGATGAGAGCTGGCATGAGGGTTTGTCCGAAGGTTCGATTCTGATCAATCTGATCGGAATACTCAACGAGCCACGACATGATGGTGAGGGGTTCGAGCAGGCTCATGTCCACACGACACAAGTAGCACTCAAGGCGGCTGCAAAGGCGGGCGTCAAACGTTATCTGCATATGAGCGCACTCGGTGCCGATGCGGATAATGGCAGCAGTTTCTATCTGCGCAGCAAGGGGAAGGCTGAGGATTGGGCGCATGAGTTTGGTGAACAGCATGGGATCGCGGTCACGAGTTTTCGGCCATCGGTGATTTTTGGTCCGCAGGATTCATTTCTGAATCGATTTGCCCGATTGGCGCGACTGATGCCCGGAGTATTCCCACTGGCCTGTGCCGATGCGCGTTTTGCCCCTGTGTATGTCGGGGACGTGGCGGGTCAGTTCGTGGCGGCTATCGCTCATCCGTCTTCCATCGGTAAGCGAGTTGATCTGTGCGGCCCTGCCGAGTACCGTCTGCGCGAATTGGTGGCTTATGCGGCCAAAATGTCCGGGCATCCCCGTCTGGTGATTGGCTTGCCGGACTGGATCGCACGGTTGCAGGCAACAGTCCTGGAGTTGGTGCCGGGACAACCCTTTACCCGCGACAACTATGATTCATTGCAGACACCGAGTGTGTGTGCCGAAGGTTGCCCGCTCCAGGCTACCCGACTCGAGCGTATTGCGCCGGGTTATCTCGCTAAATAGATAGGCGGGTGACGGGTGAAAATGAATTTTGCCTGCTCGGGGTCACCTCAATAGAGGTAATGCTATGATCCTGCTATTGGTGATTAATTAATTTGTTGAGGGCGTTGTCATGTCTAATGATTCGGTGGCGAAACCACGGAGTGCGGTGAAACATTTCGAGAGCGGGTTCGAGCATTTCCTGTTTGCGAGCCGGTGGTTGATGGCGCCGATTTATCTCGGCCTGGTTGTGGCGATGGGTGTCCTGCTGATGAAGTTCGGCAAGGAGGTATGGCATTTGGTCTCCCATGTGTCCACGATGGACGAAGGGCAGGTCATTGTCGGCGTCTTGACACTGGTGGATGTGTCTCTGTTGATGAATCTGTTGATCATCATCATGTTCTCAGGTTATGAGAACTTCGTATCCAAGATGGAGGATCTGCATACTCATGCCGACCGACCTGAGTGGATGGGCTCAATCGGCTTCAGTGATCTTAAGATCAAGCTGATCGGTTCGATGGTGGCGATTTCGGGGATCGAGTTGCTCAAGGCATTCATGAACGTTGATACATTGGCCGACCGTCATCTGGCCTGGTTGGTGGGAATTCATGTGACGTTCCTCTTCTCCGGTCTGATTTTCGCCATCATGGAAAAACTGCAGGGCGGAGAGCATTGATTCGGCAGGCTGAGTTGTCAGCCATGTTTTTGCAAATCCAGGAGATTGCCTGATGAATGTGCCAGTCAACGACCCCTTGGTGCTGCTGCAAAGTCTGGGTGTGGCCTTGGGGATTGGCTTGTTGATTGGTCTTGAACGCGGCTGGCATGAGCGCAGCGCTGAGGATGGTCGTCGTGTCGCCGGTGTGCGTACTTTCGGTTTAATCGGGCTGACCGGCGGGCTGATGGGGGTTCTGGCCGCACATTTTGGCAGTTGGGTGCTGGTAGCGGGGCTGCTGGGTTTGTCGGCCATACTGGTCGCCAGTTACTGGGCCGCCAGCCTGCGTGATAACGCAGTAGGTATCACGACGGAAATCGCCAGTCTGCTCACATTCATTCTGGGTGTCACTGCCGTAGCCGGTTATACCTACACTGCTGTAGTGTCGGCTGTGGTCATTACCATCCTGCTGGGCATGAAGGCGATTTTGCATCGTGGCTTGCTCAAATTATCCGAAGAGGAGCTCTTTGCGACCTTCAAGCTCCTGTTGATTGCGCTGGTCATTCTGCCGGTGCTGCCCAATGGCGATTTCGGGCCGTGGGGCGCGTTGAATCCCTTTGTTATCGGCTGGATGATTCTGCTGCTGGCGGGCTTGTCGTTTATCGGTTACTTCGCCATACGCATTCTCGGTTCGCAGCGGGGCTTGATCCTGACAAGTGTGTTCGGTGGAATCGTTTCTTCCACTGCGTTGACATTGGTGTTCTCCCGTCTGGCTCGAAGTGGTAGCGGTGTGACGGCGGTCCTTGCGATCGGAATCGTGATCGCATCGGTGACCTTGCTTCCGCGGGTGGTAATAGAGGTAGGTATCGTTAACCCCGCGTTGGCCTCCGAATTGATTCCCGTGCTGGGTGGCATGCTGTTGGTCGGGTTCGGTGGGGCCATGTTGTGGTGGCGGTATGGTATCCGTCTGCAAAACAAAGACATGGACGTGGAGCCTGTTCTGAAAAACCCGCTAGAACTGACCGCTGCGCTGCGTTTTGGTTTGCTGCTGGTGTCGATCATGGTGTTTGCACGTGCTATTCAGCATGTGGCAGGGGATGCGGGGATTTATGCACTGGCTGCCATTTCCGGTTTGGCAGATGTAGACGCCTTATCATTGTCGCTGGCCAAAATGGCTGCGGATGCTCAAGTGGCGTCATCAGTGGCCACGGAGGCGATCGTCTTGGCAATTCTGGTGAACACGATGGTCAAGACTGCCCTGGCTTATATGATTGGCGGCAAGGCATTGGGACTGAGAGTCGCCAGTGTGTTGCTCCCTGCTGTAGCAGTCGGTGGTGTGTTCATTTTGTTTTGGCGTTGATTGGATGGGCACTTCGGTATCGGGGTGCGAATTTTCCTTTGAGCGTCGATGGTGGCAAAAACCCACGTTGATCTGGAGTTGCTTCCAATAAAAAACCTGCCAATCGGCAGGTTTTTCAGTCTAAGCAGGATGTCGCTTATTTTTCGAGGCGGTTAATCCCGATGGCCCGCATCATGTACTTCTCGTACAGCGGTTCGGACGTGCCTTTCTTCATCTTGCGGATGAAGTATTTTTCGAAGGCAATCTTCGCCAGATGCACCCATTTGCCGGCAGCAAACCAGTTGACGTTACGTGGCGGGATTTGCGGCAGGGCGATGAATGCTGCACCGCGGTCGCCGAAGTCGGCCAGACAGATCGCCTGCCAGGTGCCTTTGGCGTCCGGCTCGCCCTGACCTGTCAGTTCGGCTTTGATGTTATGCACGATCGCAGTGACCATGGATTCGATCATGTAGCCGGTTTTCGGTGCGCCGACAGGTACCGGGGTTTTTTCTACCGGAGGAATGGCTACTGCAACACCGGCTGAGAAAATGTTCTTGTACACCGGGTTACGCTGATATTCGTCGATTTTGACGAAGCCGCGTGGGTTACACATTTCTTCAACGTTTGCGACGCAATCCACGCCTTTGAAGGCAGGCAGCATCATTGAGTGCTTGAATGGCAGCTCGTGCTTCTGGATGACTTCGCCGTTACGGTCGTATTCGTCCACGTACATCATGCCATCTTCCACTTTCGTGGTTTTGGCATTGGTGATCCACTTGATGTCGTGTGCGCGCAGTTCCGATTCCAGCATCCCGTTGGAGTCGCCGACGCCGCCCAGGCCCAGGTGGCCGATATACGGTTCCGGCGTGACGAAGGTGATTGGCACTTTCTGGCGGATTTTCTTTTTACGCAGGGCGGTATCGAGAATGAACACATACTCGTAAGCCGGCCCGTAGCAGCTGGCGCCGCCCACTGCGCCCACGATGACGGGGCCGGGGTTCTCGACAAGCTTCTTGTAATCTTCGTATGCGTGTTCGGCGTGGTCTACCGTGCAGACTGACTGGGTAAACCCACCGTGCGGGCCGGTACCTTCCACTTCGGAGAACATCAGTTTCGCGCCGGTAGTGATGATGAGGTAGTCGTAGGTAACGGTTTCACCATTGGCGAGTTCGAGCCGGTTTTCTGTCGGAACGATTTTATCTACACGTTGGGAAATCAGGTCGATGCCCTTGCGTTCAAGGTAGGGTGCAAGCGGGAAGGTGATGTCGTCACGGTTGCGCCAGCCGACGGCAACCCAGGGGTTCGACGGAATGAATTGGAAGTAGGTATCGGCTGTCACGACGGTGACTTTGTGTTCTTTCCCCAGCTCTTGACGCACTTCATATGCGGCTGGCATGCCGCCAATACCGGCGCCAAGAATAACGATATGTGCCATTGTGCTAACTCCTGTGGTGGTGCCTTGGGCGGATCGCCAAGACCAAACAGTTAATTTCTCCGGTATCGCGGTGGCTATCGGTCGGGCAATGGGGTCTCCATCAGGTGTCCGGCATATTTGTTGTGTATTTGTCTTATGCGCATAGCCAACCAAACGATAGCCGATTCTTGCGCGATTGCCGGTTGTTGGCAAGGAAATTCGGGTCAATTTTTCAATAGAACCGGATTATGTGTTTTTAATTATATGTTTTTGAAGTGTTTTTAATTTTTATTTGTTTATTAAAAAAAAATTAACCACGCCAATTTACCAGATCGGAACAGGTAATCGTGAACAGGGCTGCTTCCTGATTGTGCATCTCGATCCATGAAAGCCGGTGCTGGGGCCAGGCTTGGTCGATCAGCCGCCTGCCGTTGCCGACTTCGACAAAAAGATATCCATGCGGCGAGAGGTGTTCGCCTGCCGTATCGAGCATGCGCTCGACGAGGGCCAGGCCTTGATTGGGTGCATACAGTGCCATTGCGGGTTCGTGGTGATATTCCTCCGGCATGTCTTCGGCTTCGGCCGGGTCGACATAGGGCGGGTTGCTGATGATCAGGTCAAAACGCAGCGGGGCGCCGGTTTCATCTTTCAGATTATCCAGAAGATCCGATTGATACAGCTCGACACGGTCTTCGAGTTGGTAGTCCCTCACATTTCTGGCGGCGACACTGAGTGCGTCCATGGAAATGTCGCAGGCACCGATCGCGGCCTCAGGGAAGTACTGAGCGAGGGCGATGGCCAAACAACCGGAACCTGTGCCGATATCCAGAATCGAGGCGGGTGGTGTGTCCGGTGAATACCAGGGTTCAAAATGCTGCTCGATCAACTCGGCAAATGGCGATCGGGGAATCAATACCCGTTCGTCAACATAATAAGGTTGTCCCATGAACCAGGCGCGATTGAGCAGGTAGGCGGTCGGGATGTGTTCGAGGCAACGCCGACGGATCAGGCCCGTGACCTGCGTGATTTCGCCGGGAGTGAGCTTGGCTGACCAATGAGCCGAATCCAGATCGAGTGGGAGGTGCAGGCTGTCGAGCACGAGCCAAGCGGCTTCATCCCAGTAACGCTGGGTACCATGCCCGAGAAATACCTGTTGCTCGTCCATCCGGCTGGTGGCCCAACGAACCAGATCCAGAATGGTGACGAGCTGTCTTGTGTCCTCGATCAAAGGGTAGAGTGGATCAGTGTGGGCGTGGCGCCCGGCGGGTTCAGAATGTGAGGATGCAGTCATATTTTGCGCTTTGCTGGCCGGTCACTTGTAGGTTGCCCCATTGTGGCAGAACAGGAGGTATCATGTCCCTCATTCCCTAAAGATGTGATCCACGATGACAGACCTAAACGCCACACCTGCCGAAAACAAACCGGTTTCTCCTACCTTTGCTCAAAGTCTCTGGACCCTGGTGCAATATCTTCTGCCGCATCACTTGATCTCGCGCCTGGTCTTTCGCGCAACGCGCTGGCGCACACCTTTCACTACTGGTGTCATTCGCTGGTTCGTCCGCCGTTTCGGCGTGGACCTGAGTGAAGCCGTTGAGTCCGATCCCGCGGCCTACGCCACCTTCAACCAGTTTTTCACCCGGGCATTGAAGCCGGGTATCCGTCCCATGCCTGATAATGCCGCAGTATGGGTAAGTCCCTGCGACGGCCGCATGAGCCAGTTGGGGGCGATCCAGTCCGGTAATCTTCTGCAAGCGAAAGGGCGTGATTACACCGTGCAGAGTTTGCTGGGAGGTGATGCGGCGTTGGCCCGGCGTTTTGAGCAGGGGCAGTTCGCGACAATCTATCTTTCACCCCGCGATTACCATCGAATCCATATGCCTTGCGATGGCGAGCTGCGGGAAATGATTCATGTGCCGGGACGGTTGTTCAGTGTCTCCCCAGTCACCGTTCAGCAGGTGCCGGAAATCTTCGCTCGTAATGAGCGGTTGGTTTGTATGTTTGATACCGCCCACGGCCCGATGGCACTGGTTCTGGTTGGCGCGATCAATGTGGCTGCGATCGAGACAGTCTGGGCGGGCATTGTTACGCCACCAGCCGGGGTCGAAGTCAACCGTTGGTTCTACGGTGGCGATACAGGGATGAACGTCAGTCTGGCGCGTGGGCAGGAAATGGGGCGCTTCAATATGGGTTCGACCGTTGTCATGCTTTTGCCGGAGGGGTTGACTCTGGATTCGCAGTGGCATCCGCAGTCTGCAATTCAACTCGGAGAAATCTTGGCAAGTCCAAAAGCACATTGATCTGGAGTACTTTGATCTGAAACGGATTGGATGCGGGGCGGTCATTTCCAGAGTTTTTTGTTCGTACGGCTTAAACGTTTATATTTTTAACTGGTTTCATTTATCTACACAGGGAAAAGGAAAGGATCGCCATGACGCAGCCAACGGATTTGCATGGTCTGCTTGACCAACTTTTGATGCGTGAGCCATTGGACGCCGTGCGTCTCTTGGGCGAGGAGTTCGCGGATATCAGCTGGCAGGATCGGGATGAAACCGAGATCAGCGCGATTGTGGCGGACTTCCTGCCCTTTCTGACCCGTCTTGCGGGCCGAATTCGAGCCGATTTGCGCCAGTCTCCTTTGCCCTTGAGCGACAAGGGGCGTTTGCGTATTGATGCGTTGCTTCGCTTGTACCGCTATGCGCAACTGATGCTGAACCTGAAATTGAACTCGCTCAGCGAGCACACCGACATTGATTCCGGTCGCGAATATCTCGTTCGTACACATCAGGATCGTATCGATTGGGCGATCCGTACGGTCATGGATTGTTATCTGTCTTACGTGGATGTACCCAAATCACTGTATGTTGATTTGCACCAGCTGGTCGATCTGGCGCGTAGCGAATTGCAGGAAGCACAGCCTGTGGGCTGGCAGTCGATTTATCAGCATTACGTGGCCATCCTGACCCTCGCTGTCGTCAATCCCTATGGGCTGACTCGGGAGGAAATGGAAGATAGTTATGCCTGCCTGGTTCAGGTCGGTGGCGCGATCGAATTGGTACACGATAAACCGACTCCGACCAGTCGGTTTATCGATCTGACCGGAAAGATCATGCCTCATCTGGCATTGACAACCCGCAGCAACTTAACCGAATCGGGTCTTTTCCTTGATCTGGGTGGTTTGTATCAGCCTGGAACGACGGCTGGTTTATCTCCTGTTTGCCGGTCGCAGCTGTACCATCTGCTTGATCATCTGAAGTTCTTCTTCGTCGGACGTGGTGACCGAGAAAGTCAGTCGACGGTGTTGGGGCAACGCAAACAGCAAACCAGCCTGATCACCTTGGGGTTTTTGAGCGTGCATCATCGTCTGGAGCGGTTGAGCCTGAAAGAAGGACACCAGGAAAGCACCATCGCTTTGGCTGGGTTGGATTGGGAAGGGTTGGAGCAACCGATTCGCGGGGAAGTGGCGCCACTCAGTGGTGTGGCCGATTTCAAAATGGATATCCAGACCAGGAGTTCGAGGGAAGATGTGGACTGGGATGCTGGCGTCGGTGCCGGGCATGGCGGTGTCAAGCATCACCAGTCCCTGAACGAGCCGGGTACATGGGATGTGGTCAATTTTTCAGCCAGTGGATTCCGATTCCATTGGCGATTGTCCTCCAACAGCCATGCGGCAGTTGACGACTTATTACTGGCGGAGTGGTCCGAACAGGATGAAGCCGGGTCAGCGATGGCTATCGGTATCGTGCGCTGGGTGCGCCATATGGACGTAGAGCACAAAACCATTGATATGGGTGTACAGCGTTTTTCTGGTACCGTATTTGCTAGTTATGCGCGTGATTACCGGGCGGGAGACACGCGTTGGAGCAAGAGTTGGCCCGTTATTGTTCAGTCGGATGAGCGGGCAGTCCCGGTACGGATTATTCTCGCGACTGCACTTGCAGTCGAAGCACAGGAACTTTTGGTGATGCAGGAAGAAACGGAAATGCGGTTGCGTCTGGGCTCGGTCTGTCAGACAGGGCAGGATTTTTTGATGATGGAGGCGCACCGTGTTGATGCGTGACAAGGCCAAACAACGGGCGTTTGCCGTACTTTACCTTTCAAATGAAATCAATGATGCGGTGACACTCCGCAGTCAGCTTCGCAACCATGGTTTTGCTGCCAATGTATCTCACGCGACTTCCTTCGAGGAGGCGTTGGCTCAGGCGGATAAGAATGTACTGGATGTTGTGTTGATCGACTTCGGCGGTCATTCGGGCAGCTTGCTCGACACCATGCTGGAGGATGACCACCGTTCGGTTTTTGATCGCCTGCCCAAACTGGTGATCGCCGATGTGGACGACGATGATCAGGTATTGCCGTTGTATGAGCTGGGCGCCACTGCAGTTGTTACGCATGAGTCGCGATTGATTCCCGTACTGGTTCGGGAGGTGGCTGCATCCATTACCGAGCAGGAAAGAACCCTTTTGCAGAAAATGCTGGCCAGTGCCGAAGGGCGTTGCCAGAAGCTGATTGACGGCTCCAGTGAGGCCGTGGCGTATATTCAGGATGGCCTGCACATCTATGCCAATCAGGCCTATCTGAGTTTGATGGGCTTTAACGAACTCGGTGAGTTGATTGACGAGCCATTGCTGGACAGAGCAGTGGGCGATAGTGCCGGACGCCTCAAGTCTTTCCTCAAGGAAGATGAAGCCAGTGATGAGTTTGAATTGGAGACAGAGGGCGGAAATCGAATCAAGGTCATCATCACCTCGTCGAAAGCGACCTTTGATGGCGAAGCCTGTTTGCAATTGTTTGTCGCCCAGAAGCAGCAGAACTCTGCCGAAATCGAAGAGCAACTCGAATTCCTGTCGCGGCGCGATTTGCTGACGGGGCTGTACAACCGTAATTATTTCTTCGATCAGTTGCACGAACGACTTGATCTGATCAAGCAGAACGAAAACGAACAGGGTGTACTGATGATGCTGGACATCACCAATAGCGAAGCCCTGAAGAAGATGATTGGAACCACAGGTGTGGATAGTCTGCTGACTGAATACGGCAAGGAAGTGGAGGCGCTGGTCGGTGGCAAAGGATTGGTAGCCCGCCACGGGGCGTACTCGTTCCTGGTTCTGTTGGGTAAAACCGATTTGCCGCATGCCGAGCAGGTGGTGGACAGTCTCTTGGGTTATACCAAGGACTATATTTTTACCATGGGAACGACATCGGTCACCGTCAATCTTTCCATTGGTTACACGTTGCTGGATATCAACTCTCCTGTGAACGTCATGGAGTTAGTTGATCGCGCTGAGCGGGCAACCAACAAGGCGGCGGAAAAGGGTGTCAATCAGGCGGAGTTCTACAAGCCGGATCTCAAAACTGCCAGTGATGCTGAACAGGAGGAGATGTGGGCTCGTCGAATCAAGGACGCACTCAAGGAAAACCGCTTCTTCCTGGCGTTCCAGCCTATTGTCTCGTTACACGGGAATCGAGACGTGAATCGTTTCGAGGTGTTCCTGCGGATGCTCGATGAACAGGGCAATCCATTGAAACCAATGGAATTTCTCGGGAAAGCAGAACGAGGAGACCTCATGCAGTCGATTGACCGCTGGGTCATTCTGAGTTCGATCAAGGAAGTGCATGCCGGATTGAAGCGCGGTGAGAACATCAAGCTGTATCTGCGCATCAGTGAGCAATCGCTTCGGGATGAAGAATTCGCGCAGTGGTTGATGAATCGTCTGGCCAGTGTTCGTCTCCCCGACGTTCTTCTAGTTATCCAAGTTCGCGCCGATACGGCAGGTTACCTGCTCAAGCATCTCGAAAACCTGCGCGATACCATCGCCCCACTTGGCTGCGGCTTGCTAATCGACAGCTTCGGAGAAGGTGCCGACTCCTTCCGCCTGCTCGACCATCTCAAGACCAAAGAGATCAAAGTTTCGCGCACTTTGCTGGAAAACTTCAGCCAGGAACCGTCTCATCAGGCTGCTGTGACAAAATTGCTGAATGATGCCAACGCGCGTGATGTCTCCGTGATTGTGCCCAATATCGAAGATCCGGCAACCTTGCAGTTGATCTGGCCGATGGGCGTGGATCTGGTGCAGGGTGATTTTATCCAGAGTCCGCGCAAAGGGCTTGAATTTGACTTTTCCCAGTTCTGATCAGGCATGGATGGCATGAGTACAGAGTCATTGCCCGCCGGGGGTTGGGATTGGGACTGGATTGTCATCGATCAACTCGAATTCGATACGATCATCGGCATCTACCCGCACGAACGGGAACAGGTGCAACCCCTGAGGATGAATATTCGACTTGGTGTAGCACCCATCCACGCAGCTGCTCAAAGTGACGATATTTCGACCACCGTTGATTATCAGCGTGTTTGTGAAACCGTGATGGCATTGGCACAGGCGGGTGAGTTCAATCTGGTTGAGACCCTAGCGGAACGTAGCGCTGACGCCCTGTTTGCGGCATTTCCTATTCAGGCGATTCAACTGTCTGTCAGCAAGCCATTGGCCTTGCCTTACACGCGGGGTGTTGGTGTCGAGATCTTCCGTCGCCGCCCTGTTGTCGAATCCCAGCCTCAATAAATCTACCGACTCGATTGAAAGCGATGACGCCTGAACCCGATTTCTCCCTGCCCGTTCCTTCGTCCGAAGACCAGATCAAGAGCATGAAGTTGATCGACCACCTGCATAACAGGATGGTCGATGGGCCGCTTTCCTTTTCAGGCTATATGGCCGAGACCTTGTACCACCCCGATTTCGGCTATTACGGTAGCGCCCAGGTGCAATTCGGTGCGGGTGGGGATTTCGTGACTGCCCCCGAACGTTCTCCGTTCTTCGCATCAGGCCTCGTGTACGAGTGGCAGCAGATACAGCAAGATAACCCGGTTCGCCAGGTGTGCGAGCTGGGTGCGGGCTCTGGTCAACTGGCGATGGATTTTCTGCGTGAATGCGAGACACGCGATTGTCTGCCGGATCAGTATCTGATTTGGGAAATCAGCCCCGGCCTGCGCAAACGGCAACAGGAACGCCTGAAAGTTGAGCTGAAACCCGAGCTGTGGGCGCGCCTGATTTGGGTCGAAGATATGGAAGCAAAAGATTTGGCAGCCATCTGGACCGGTGGCATGGTGATCGCCAACGAGGTGCTGGATGCCATGCCTGTCTGTCGTTTTCGCTGGCGGCCCGGTCAGATCGATACAATCGAAGAACTCAAGGTCGGTTGGGTTCAGGAGCGATTCGGCTGGGTCGTCGATACGGTTTCGCCCGAGTTACGTGCCGCACTGGCGGGTTGTGCCGGACTGTGGCCGCTGGATGATCTTGCTCCGGAACCGGTGGCGGCGGAAATCAATCTCGACTTGCCGCGGTGGTTGGCATCCATCCGTACGCTGTTTGGCCGCTCGGGAGCGGTGACCGTGCTCTATCTCTTCGATTATGGCGGACATACTGCAGAGGTGTACCGCCCTGATCGAGTGGATGGTACCTTGCGCTGTCACTATCGGCATCGAGCGCACGATGATCCGTTCGTCTATCCCGGCTTGCAGGATATTACCACCTGGGTTGATTTTGAACGGCTTGCTCGTTTGGCCCGAGAAGCGGGCTTTATCGTTGATGGCGAACGGAGCCAGGCGGCCTGGTTACTGGGTACCGATGTACCGGATAAGTTCTCCCAGCGGATGCACGAGGCAACGGATCGCACGGTCAGTGCACGCATTGCTCAGGGCTTCAAGGAATTGGTGATGCCAACCGAGATGGGTGAACGATTCCGCGTGCTGCGTTTGCGAACGCCTGTTCAGCCGTCACGTTGATACGACGAGCCTTCTTCCAAGGCGCTAAAAAACCTTCATACCCGTCTGATGGCCTATCATATCGGGCAAAGTTATTCGCCCTCGTTTTGCTCTTGCGTCGGCGAAACGCCATTTTTCCCGTTTACTGAGTCAAGTTGCCCCTATGAACCTGTTCGATTCCCATTGCCACCTCGATAAGCTCGATCTGATACCGTTTGGTGATTCGTTCGACGTATTCATGGCCACTGCGTTCGAAGCTGGTGTGCGACGCATGCTGTGCGTGGCGATTCATCCCGATCAGTGGGAGGAAATGGCCGAATTGGTTTCGCCTTACGCCCATTACAGCGAGGATCGTCCACAGGTCTGGCTTTCATTCGGCGTGCACCCTACTGAAGAACCCGACTATGCCATGGAAGCTGAGGCTATCGTGTCGCATGTGCGCTCCAGTCCTTATTCCGAACAGATCGTGGCCATCGGCGAGACCGGTCTCGACTACTTTCGAAGCGGTAAGGCCGAACGTTGGCAGCACGAGCGTTTCAGGGCGCATATCGCGGCAGCGCTTGAGCTCAAAAAGCCGGTCATCATCCACACCCGGGCTGCGGCGAAGGACACCATTGATGTTCTCCGATCGGAAAATGCCCGTGATTGCGGCGGGGTGATGCACTGTTTTGTCGAAGACTGGGATACGGCGAAAAAAGCGCTGGATCTCGGGTTCTATCTGTCTTTTTCTGGCATTCTGACCTACAAATCCGCCGCCGATTTGCGGGAAACGGCCAAGAAGGTTCCAGAAGATCGGCTACTGATTGAAACCGATGCGCCCTACTTGGCGCCCGCGCCGCATCGCGGCAAGCCCAATACGCCGATTTATGTCGCCCACACGGCCCAAACGCTGGCCGATATCCGTGGGCAAACCCTCTCAGCTGTGGCCGAATATACCGACGTGAATACACGGCGTTGGTTGAATTTGCCGTGATGAGGCGGGCTTGCGGTCATGAATGAGTTTGAACTCATCGCGCGTTACTTTTCCCGCCCTTGTTCGGATGCATCGGTATTGTTGGGGGTGGGGGATGACTGCGCCGCATTGCGGGTGCCTGCAGGGGAGAGCTTGCTGGTCAGTACCGACCTGCTTGTCGAAGGGCGACACTTCCCTGAAACGACAGCCGCCTTCGATGTGGGCTACAAGGCCATGGCGGTGAATCTTTCCGATCTGGCTGCGATGGGCGCCCGACCCTTGGGCGTGACACTGGGGTTGGCTTTGCCGTCTATCGAACCCGATTGGCTGGAGGCATTCGCCCAGGGGTTCTATGCGTTGGCTGAGCGATACGGGATTTGTCTGGTCGGTGGCGACACGGTCAAGAGTCCGGTTCGATCCCTGGCGGTAACGATCATGGGTAGTGCGCCGTCGGATCGGGTGCTCAAGCGCTCAGGTGCACAGCCCGGGGATCTGATTGCCGTGACCGGTACGCTGGGGGATGCGGGCCTTGGATTGCGTTCGATTCAGCATCCCGAGTCCATTCCCGTTTCCTTGATGCCCGAGGACGTCGCCTTCTTGCAGATGCGCCTGAATCGCCCGACGCCTCGTGTGGAAGAGGGGCGGCGGCTTGCCAAGGTGGCCCATGCGGCACTCGATGTATCCGATGGCCTGTTGCAGGATCTGGGGCATCTGTTGAGGGCCAGTAATGTGGGCGCTGTTGTTGAGATGGATCGCCTGCCGATTTCACCCGCCGCACGCTCATGGATCGCAGCCGACCCGACCCGACGTGACCTGCCTTTGACGGCGGGTGATGACTACGAATTGTTGTTTGCCATTCCGCCCGATCAGTGGGGCACACTGGGCATTCCCGCCACTGTGATTGGGCGAATCACAGAAGATAAGCGCCTTCGTGTACAGGACGCCCAGGGGCATGATATTCCAGTACAGGTGCAAGGGTTTGATCACTTTGCGTCTCCTGACCAAGGTTGAATGATGAGTTCGCATCAGAAAAATCCCCCCATTCCTGATCTGGCCCGTCGCGTGTGGCGCGATCCTGTATTGTGGCTTGCCTTCGGGTTTGGCAGTGGATTGGCGCCAAGGGCACCGGGTACTTTCGGGACACTGCCGGGTGTCGCCCTGGCAGGGGTCATCGGCGTGCTCGCTACCAGTTTGGCCGTTCCTGCCGGATATCTGATGGTGATCGCCGTCGTCCTGCTGACGCCCATCGGTGTATTTCTTTGCGGCCGAGCCAGTGGGAAGCTCGGTGTGCATGATCATGGCGGTATCGTGTTCGATGAGATTGTCGGTGTGTTGATCCCGTTCATCCTGATCCCGGTTACGCCGCTCAATCTGCTTTGGGGTTTCCTGGCTTTCCGTGTGTTCGACGTACTCAAACCCTGGCCGATCAGCTGGCTGGATCGTCGCGTATCCGGTGGTTTGGGCATCATGGTTGATGACCTGCTGGCCGGGATATTTGCCCTGGTGGCTCTGTTGATTCTGTCCAGAGTTTCCCCCGCTGCTTTTTTTGCTGGCTGACGGTTCGGGAGCGAAACTTTTTGTTTGTCGTTGCGGCCTAATGTTCCCAATCTCGGAACAGGAGCGCGACTATGAACATGAATCGTTTACATGCCTTGGTTGTTGCGAGTGCCTTGATCGGCACGCCTTTGGCAGTGGTGGCGGGGTCGGTTTCAGCAGCCGAACAACCCACGATCGAGTCGCTTACCCCTGCTGAAGTGGCCTCGGGCGCTTTGACGCCGCAGGTTCAGGGTGGTGTGCATTTTGTTTCCGGTGGTATCGGTATCGAAGAGCGAGCATGGCTGGCATCGCATGCGCGGGAATTCAATACCCATTTGACCTTTGCCGTCGTGCCGGGCGGAGAATTCGTCGCCGATGTCCATGTGCGGATCAGTGATGCAAAGGGTAAGTCCATCCTCGATGCCACGTCAGACGGGCCTCAGATGTTGGTCCAGTTGCCGGTAGGCCACTATCAGGTCGAAGCGACCCATGATGGGCAGATGATCACGCGTTCTTTTGCCATTACAGGGAAGCGATCTGAGCGCGTCACGATGGGCTTCAGGCAATAACTCAGGCAGTGTGAAGGATCGTTGGGTGCGTCGTCTGGTGAGCGAATGCCGGGCATAAAAAAACCGGGCAACACGTGCCCGGCTTGTATTTTGCTCCGCGTTTACGGCGGAGGGCTAATCTCAATTATGGCTTGTATGGGCCTGGGTTTGGCTGGCTTTTCCATTCCTTGGCCGCAATAGGTTGCAAGCTGGCAACGTAATCGGCGTACTTGATGGCGCCTTCAAAGTCGCCCTTGGCCGCCAGTTCATCACCGTGCTGCATGACAGGGTCTTTAGCGTCGGGGTTCCAAGCGGCAACGCCTTCGGCTTCTACCTTCTTGATTTCTGCCATGGCGGCTGCCTTAGCCTTTTCATAGTCGGCCATGTTGGCCGCATTCGCAGCACTAATGCCGACAAAAAGGGCGGCTGCAGTCACTGCGGTGGCTAATTTCTGAGCTTTTTTCATTCTAGATTTCTCCTGGTGGATTCCTTTGGTGCCCTTATCGGTGCAAAGGGGACTTTAGCTTAGAGTCACTGCTCTGGCTACTATCTCAGCGGGTTTGAGTTTACCCGCTAACCATCCATCCTTATAATTGGCAAAATTTTCATTACCGTAAGAGATCTTTATGATGCGTATAGTCGATGAAGGCCTGACCTTCGATGATGTTCTGCTCGTCCCCGCGCATTCCACTGTTTTGCCGCGAGAAGTCTCACTGAAAACCCAACTGACACGCAATGTCTGGCTGAACGTGCCGCTTGTGTCCGCAGCCATGGATACCGTGACCGAAGCGCGTCTGGCGATTGCGCTGGCGCAGGAAGGCGGCATCGGCATTATTCACAAGAACATGCCTATCGCGATGCAGGCCGATCATGTGCGACAAGTGAAAAAGTACGAATCTGGCGTCATCAAGGATCCCATTACGGTTCCGCCGGATATGAGCATCCGCGATGTCCTCAAAATCACGCGCGATCACAGCATCAGTGGCGTACCAGTGGTCGACGGCATGGATCTGGTCGGTATCGTGACCAGTCGCGATCTGCGTTTCGAGCGCAATCTGGATCAGCCGGTCAGCAAGATCATGACCCAGCAGGGCAACCTGGTAACGGTCAAGGAAGGCGCCAGCCGCGAGGAAGTCCAGGCCTTGTTGCACAAGTTCCGCATCGAAAAAGTGCTCGTCGTGAATGACCGTTTTGAATTGCGCGGCATGATTACCGTCAAGGACATCCAGAAATCGACCGATTACCCTAATGCGTCCAAGGACTCCCAGGGTCGTCTGCTCGCAGGTGCCGCAGTTGGTACCGGTGGCGATACCGAAGAGCGGGTGGCCGCATTGGTGGCTGCAGGCGTGGATGTGCTGGTCGTGGACACTGCTCATGGTCATAGCCAGGGCGTGCTGGACCGCGTTTCCTGGGTTAAGAAGACCTATCCTCACGTTGATGTGATTGGCGGTAACATTGCGACAGGTGCTGCGGCACTCGATCTGGTCGCCGCCGGCGCTGATGCCGTCAAAGTGGGGATCGGCCCCGGATCCATTTGCACCACGCGAATTATTGCGGGTGTCGGTGTGCCGCAGATTACGGCGATTTCCAATGTGGCTGAAGCGCTGAAGGGAACGGGGGTGCCGTTGATTGCCGACGGTGGTGTTCGTTACTCCGGCGACTTTGCGAAAGCGATTGCTGCCGGTGCCAATACGGTCATGGTTGGCAGCATGCTGGCCGGCACGGAAGAGGCACCGGGCGAAGTGGAACTCTATCAAGGCCGTTCGTACAAGGCGTACCGGGGCATGGGCTCACTGGGCGCAATGCAGCAGGGATCGAGCGATCGGTATTTCCAGGGCGAGTCTGCCGTTGAAAAGCTGGTGCCGGAAGGCATTGAGGGACGGGTACCTTACAAGGGTTCACTGGTGGCGATTGTGCATCAGATGCTGGGTGGCCTGCGATCATCGATGGGTTATGTGGGCGCACGCGACATCACAACCATGCGCACCATCCCGCAATTCGTACGGATCACCAGTGCGGGCATGCGCGAGTCGCATGTGCATGATGTCGCTATTACCAAGGAAAGTCCGAATTACCGCGTCGATTGATTCGGTCGATATGATCTAAATTTGAAACACAGCGGCCGCTTGGCCGCTGTCTGCTTTATGGAAACAGACGAATGACCTCACACGCAGCCGATATTCATGCCGAACGGATCCTGATTCTGGATTTCGGTTCGCAATACACCCAACTCATTGCCCGTCGCGTTCGCGAGTGCGGTGTGTACTGCGAAATTCATTCCTGGGAAGTGGATGATGCGTTCGTGCGCAGCTTTGCACCGCAAGGCATCATCCTCTCCGGCGGGCCGGAATCGGTCATTGAGGCTACCCCGCCCGCAGCCCCGATGGCCGTGTTCGATATGGGCGTACCCGTGCTGGGCATTTGCTACGGCATGCAGACCATGGCGGCGCAACTGGGCGGTATCGTCGAAAATGCCGATCACCGTGAGTTTGGCTACGCCTCCGTGCGTGCACGGGGTCACACGGCACTGTTGAAAGACATCGAAGACAGCGTCACGCCTGAGGGTTTCGGCATGCTGGATGTCTGGATGAGTCATGGCGATCACGTCATTGAAATGCCGACCGGCTTCAAACTCATGGCATCGACCGATAACGCACCCATCGCTGGCATGGCGGATGAAACACGTCGTTTCTATGGTGTTCAGTTCCACCCCGAAGTCACACATACCCGCCAAGGGCATCGTATTCTGGAGCGATTCGTGCGCCAGATTTGCCAGACACAAGGTCTGTGGAAACCCGACAACATCATTGACGACATGCTCACCCGTATACGTGAACAGGTCGGCGGCGACGAGGTGATTCTGGGGTTGTCCGGTGGGGTCGACTCTTCTGTAGTGGCTGCACTCCTGCATAAGGCGATCGGCGACCAACTCACCTGCATCTTTGTCGACAACGGCCTGTTGCGGTTGAACGAAGGCGATCAGGTCATGAACACCTTTGCCCAGCACATGGGTGTGCGCGTGATTCGAGTCGATGCGGAGGCGCGCTTCCTTGCCGCGCTGGATGGTGTCGCCGATCCAGAGGAAAAACGTAAAATCATTGGCGGCATCTTTGTCGAAATCTTCGAAGAGCAGGCCAACCTGCACAAAAATGCGGCATGGCTGGCTCAAGGCACGATTTATCCCGACGTGATCGAATCTGCCGGTTCCAAGACCGGCAAGGCGCATGTCATCAAGTCGCACCACAACGTCGGCGGTCTGCCAGCCCATATGCGCCTGAAGCTGCTGGAACCTCTGCGTGAGCTGTTCAAGGACGAGGTGCGCAAGATCGGCGTCGAGCTCGGCCTGCCGAGCGAGATGGTCTACCGCCACCCGTTCCCCGGCCCTGGCCTGGGCGTGCGCATTCTGGGCGAAGTGAAGAAACCGTATGCCGACCTGCTGCGCCGCGCCGACGCCATCTTCATCGAAGAACTTCGCGCTGCGGATTTGTACGACAAAGTCTCGCAGGCCTTTGTGGTCTTCCTGCCGGTCAAATCCGTCGGCGTGATGGGCGACGGACGCAAATACGACTACGTGGTAGCCATGCGCGCGGTGGAAACCATCGACTTCATGACCGCCCGCTGGGCACACCTGCCGTATGAGTTCCTTGAGCGCGTTTCCTTGCGCATCGTCAACGAAATCAACGGCATTTCCCGTGTGGTCTACGACGTGACCGGCAAACCGCCGGGAACCATCGAGTGGGAATAACCCTCGATCTGTGATGGCATGAAACCTACTCTAGGCATTGATCGTCAGTTCATGCAGCTTGCTTTGGCCGAAGCCGAATTGGCTTCGACCGAAGTCGAGGTGCCGGTTGGGGCGGTGGTGGTCCGGCGGGGCGAGGTGATCGCGACGGGCCGTAATGCGCCGATCCGCCTGAATGATCCTTCGGCACATGCCGAGATGCTGGCGCTGCGTGCCGCAGGTGTGGCGTTGGGAAATTACCGTCTGGACGAGTGCACCTTGTATGTGACGCTGGAGCCGTGTCCGATGTGCATGGCGGCCATCAGTCATGCGCGTATTGCGCGGGTGGTTTTTGCGGCTCCCGATCCGCGTGCGGGCGCCTGTGGCGGGGCGATCGATCTGAATCGCGCGCCCTGGCATCACCATCCGGTGATCGTCGATACCGGGCCCTGTGAGCAGGAAGCGGCGGCGCTCTTACAGTCCTTCTTTCAGGTGAGACGACAGCCGTGATCCTTCGGGGGCGGCTTACTCACTTGAGGAAATATTCTCCACAGTCCGGGCGCGACAAAAAGCCGTTGGGCGAGGCGGTCAAGCCGTAGGCGCCGGATTGCAGTACGCCGATCAAATCGCCCACGGCCAGTTCAGGTAGTTCCTGATTTTGACCGAGCACATCCAGCGGGGTGCACAACGGGCCTGCGAGATCGACTTTATGGATGCAGGGGGTGTCGAGTTGGTCGGTAGCGACGATCGGCCAGTTGCGGCGCAATATCTGACCCAGGTTGCCTGAAAGGGCGAGGTGGTGGTGCATGCCGCCGTCGCAGAGCAGATAGGTTTTACCGCGGGATACTTTCTTGTCGACGATGCGGGTCAGGTACAGACCGGCGCCCGCCACCAGATACCGTCCCAGTTCCAGGTTCAGCCGTACGTTGGGCCAGATCTGTCGCGCGGTTGAGGTGATTTCTAGCAGTACCGGTTGCAGCTCGGACAAGTCCAGCGAGGTGTCCTGCGGGTGATAAACAACGCCAAAACCGCCGCCGAGATTCACATGGCGTGGCGTGAAGTCGCAGGTCTGACACAGATCGACAATCAAGCTCATCGCGGCGCGGAAACCGGCACTCAGCGCGGCCGCATCGCGATTTTGCGACCCGGTGTAAAGGTGAAATCCTTCCAGATCGACCCATTCTGCCAAGGTCGTCTCGTCTTGCCATCGGCGGATCAGGGAGGGAATGTCCTCGCTGTCGATGCCGAATGGCCGTGCGCCGCCGCCCATTTTCATGCCCGAACCTTTCAGTTCGAAGGGCGGGTTGATCCGCAAGGCAACGCGGGCGCGATTCCTTGCATGGGCGGCCAACTCCTTGATGCGCATCAGTTCATTGGCCGATTCCGCATTGATCAAAATACCGTGGGCGATGGCGAAGGCCAGTTCGTCGTCGGATTTTGCCGGTCCGGCGATACTGGTCAGATCAGCCATATCCGGTGCGAGGGCGACGACGTGTTGCATCTCGGTCAGCGAGGCGCAATCGAAGCCGTCTACTTGTGGGGACAGATGTCGGATGATTTCCGGGTGCGGGTTCGCCTTCAGCGCGTAATGCAGGTGAAGATTCGAGGGTAGAACGGCGCGAACGGCGGCAACTTGATGGTCAATGGCGGCCAGATGATATACATAGGCAGGCGTGGTCTGGCCGGTTCGCTTCAGCCAGTCGCCCAGTGGCTCCGTGCCGTGCAGGAGTCGCCCGCTCGCCTGCGGCCAGCCGTTCACGGCAGGGCCAAGACACTGCAGTAGTACATCGAGTCCGGTTGGGTTTTCGGGATGTATTTCATGATTTTTCATGGCGCTAGTGTGCCTGAATTCCGGCTCGGGTCCTGTGTTGATGAAGATGCCGCGAGTCGATCCAGAAACAGAGCGCGGCTCGCCTGTCGATCCAGTTTGCCGTTGTACGAACGGGGCAGGGCGTGCACGGACAAGCTGGTCGCGGGCATCTGGAAGGGGGCGAGCCTCGCTCTGAGCCAGCTTTGAAGCGCATCGGCAGCAATGGTTTCCGGCGCCACGACGAGCCCGATCCGGGTTTCTTCGTCATCGGTCTGATAGCCGAACGCCAGGGCTTCAGTCACGCCGTCGAAGTGCAGGGCCACACTCTCGACTTCTTCCGGGCTGACGCGGAAACCCTGTGACTTGATCTGCTCGTCGGTGCGGCCCAGGAAATACAAACGACCCTCCGCATCACGTCGGACACGGTCACCCGAATAGACGACCCGCTCGTCTTCGGCATGCGGCCAACCGGCTGGCGGCGCGCGAAAACGCAGGGCCGTGGCCTCCGTGTCGTTGAAGTAACCGGCGGTGACGAGCGGACCGCCTTGTATCAGTTCGCCTTCACCTGCCTCGTGGGCGGGGAGCAAGCGCCCTGTCGCATCCACCAGTTCCAGATGACTGCCATCGAATCCGCGGCCGACTGAGTCCGGATGGGCGTCTACTTCCTTCGGGGGGAGGAAACTGGCCCGGAAGGCCTCCGTCAGACCATACATCAGGAAAATCTGTGTCCGGGGACGAGCCATACGCATGGCGCGAACGGTTCCTACGGGTAGCTTTCCACCGGAGTTGGTGATCAAGCGCAGGGCTGGCGCATCGGGGAACCAAGCCTGACGAGCCAGAGGAATCAGCAGCCCCGGTGTGCCCGCCAATACGGTGATGCCACCTTCGAGCAAGGGCTTTTTCAAATCATTAGGGAGCAGGTAATCCCGCAAGGTGACGCCCGCACCGACGGTCAGCGCGGTGGTGAGTTGCGAAAGTCCATAGTCGAACGAGAGCGGCAGGATGGCGAGCAGTTCGTCCTGTGCGTTCAAATCGAGGTAACGGCTGACGGCAATGGCTCCGGCGGTCAGATTCTGGCGCGTGACCATCACGCCCTTGGGTAAACCGGTACTGCCGGAGGTGTACAGCAGGGCCGCGAGACGGTCGGGATCGCCATTCGACAGGGAGAGCCGATGGGCGCTGGCCTCCGCTTCGGGCAAGTCGTGGGGGATTTGATCCGGACGCGGGGAAAACCCCAACCCGCCCGTCAACGGTTGGGCAAAACCCAACGTCGTTGCGTGTGGCGCATCCACCAACAGCCCATGCGCCTGCGCGCGATTGAAGATGTCCTGCACTTGCGGTGCGCGCAAGGCGGGATGCAGGGGAACGATCACGATATCCGCCGCCAGTGCAGCCAGTAGCGCCACTACGGTTTCCAGCCGTTTGTTCGCCCAGACAACCAATCGGTCCTGCGGTTCTAGACCCGAATGGCGCAAAGCCGAGGCCATGGCCGTCACGCGACGGGAAAGTTCGGCGTAATTCAGTTGACGGTCGCCATCCCTTAATGCCACGCGCTCTGGTTGTTCTTCGGCGTGTCTATGCAGGTGGGCGATCAGGTCGGGTGGCATGGTGTGCGTGTTCTCAGTCGGATATGTATTCGGATGCGTATAATAGGTGCTCTTTCATTTTAACAAGGCGTGCGCTGCGGTATCGGTATGATTGGCGCCCCAAAGACGAGAACAGACGCACATGTCCGGCAATACGTTTGGAAAACTTTTCACGGTCACCACATTCGGCGAATCACATGGCCTTGCACTGGGCGCGATTGTTGATGGTTGCCCGCCGGGTATCGAGCTGAGCGAGGCGGATCTGCAGATCGACCTCGATCGTCGTAAGCCCGGTACTTCGCGCCACACCACACAACGGCGCGAACCGGATGAGGTAAAGATTCTTTCCGGCGTGTTCGAAGGCAAGACCACGGGTACACCAATTGGCCTGGTTATCGAGAACACCGATCAGCGTTCGAAGGACTACGGCAAGATCGCCGACCAGTTCCGCCCCGGCCATGCCGATTACACCTATCTGCAAAAATACGGCATCCGCGATTACCGGGGTGGCGGACGTTCGTCGGCACGGGAAACCGCCATGCGCGTTGCGGCTGGTGCCATTGCCCGCAAGGTTTTGCGGGAATCGTTCGGTGTGGAAATTCAGGGTTATCTGTCGCAGATTGGCTCCATAAAGTTCAGCAGCGCACCCGCCGATGTCGATGCTTCGGTGATTGAGAGCAATCCATTTTTCTGGCCCGATGCAGAGAAAGTGCCCGCACTCGAAGCTTTCATGGATGATCTGCGCAAATCCGGCGATTCGGTGGGAGCGAAAGTCACCGTGGTGGCCAAGGGCTGCCCACCGGGTTGGGGTGAACCGGTGTTTGATCGTCTCGATGCCGAACTCGCCCATGCGCTGATGAGTATCAACGCGGTGAAAGGCGTGGAAATCGGTTCCGGCTTCGATTGTGTAGAGGCGCTGGGTACCGAATTCCGCGACGAAATCACGCCCGAAGGGTTCTTGAGCAACCACGCGGGCGGCATTCTCGGCGGCATTTCCAGTGGGCAGGACATCGTGGCCCACATCGCGCTCAAGCCGACATCCAGCATCCGTTTGCCGGGCCAGAGCGTAGACGTGACCGGCGCCCAGACTGAGGTGATCACGACCGGTCGCCACGATCCCTGCGTCGGCATTCGCGCCACACCGATTGCCGAGGCGATGATGGCACTCACCCTGCTCGATCACGCCCTGCGTCATCGCGGACAGTGCGGTGTCGTGGTAAGCGGCACGCCGGTGATTCCGTCCAAGAAAATCGAATAAGAATCAGGAGAGGTTAATGGCAATCCCGGACTTTCAATCCATCATGCGGCCACTCCTTGAACATCTGGCCGATGGAGAGGTACATAGAAACCGGGATACCAATGAGTATTTGGCTCAACATTTCCTGCTCTCGGAAGATGAGTTGGCAGAGATGCTCCCAAGTGGTTTCGCCCGACTTTTTGACAATCGCATTGGTTGGGCAAAAACTCATCTAAAGGGTGCTGGCCTCATCGAGTCTCCTTCCCGGGCGAAGTACCGTATTACGCAGCGCGGCCTTGATTCACTTGCGAATGCGGCGGGGCCAATAAACGTCGCGTACCTGCGACAGTTTGATGAATACAAAGATTTTCAGTCAGGCTCAAAGGCAGAAAAAACCATTTCAAGTTTGGCCACGGATACGTCAGACACTGACGAGTTGACACCTTCCGAACATCTCGAATTTGGCTATCAAAAGATCCGTCAAGAACTGGAAGAGGAATTGATTTCCAAAATCAAATCCGCTTCTCCCGCCTTCTTCGAAAGGTTAGTAGTAGAGCTGTTGGTTTCAATGGGGTACGGCGGATCTCTAAAGGATGCCGGCCAAACGCTTGGAAAATCCGGTGATGGTGGGATAGACGGTGTCATCAAGGAGGATCGATTAGGCCTTGATGTGATTTACCTACAAGCTAAACGCTGGGAAGGCACTGTTGGACGTCCTGAAATACAGAAATTTGCGGGCGCTTTGCAGGGGCAAAGGGCGAAAAAAGGCATTTTTCTAACGACATCGAATTTCAGTGTTGAAGCAATTCAATATGCGTCATTTATTGATACCCGAATTGTCCTCATCGATGGTGAGGAGTTGGCAGGGTTAATGATTGATACCGGCGTCGGTGTCACAAAAGTGGCTACCTACGAGGTCAAGAGACTCGATTCTGACTACTTTGAAGAATGATGCGCACCACTCTGTTCGTCTATTTCTTGAGCTTCGGGGTTTTTCTCCCGTTCTTCAGTCCGTTCCTGAAGGCTCAAGGCTTTGATGCGCAGCAGGTGGGCGGATTGCTCGCCGCGGTAATGCTGGCGAAGGTGTTCGGACCGTTGATGCTGGGATGGTGGGTCGATCGGAGCAACCAGTTGTTGCCGGCCCTGCGCAGCACGGCACTGTTTTCTGTTCTGTTGTTCGGCGTGGTGATCGGCCTGACGGTGTTCTCGGCACCGTTCACCCTCTGGTTTGTCGTGCTGTTGTTGTTCGGGCTGGTCTGGCAGCCGATTCTGTCGCAACTGGATGTGTTGACGCTGCGCCTTGTGGCCGATGACAGCCATGCCTATTCAGCCATTCGAGCGTGGGGATCGATCGGGTTCATCGTCGCTTCGGTCGGTCTGGGGTGGGTGATCAACGGATTCCTCGAACACAAGACCGCGCTGATTTCCGGATTCATGTGGCTTTCCCTGCTCGGTTTGTTGGTCTTGCTGCTGTTGATGCCCGAGCCGAAAACGACGCACGTGCACTCGGTGCATTCAGATCAATTCTGGCCGGAGTTCTGGCGACATCTGCGTCGCCCGCCGATGCTGGGATTCCTGTCGATGCAGTTTCTGGTGAACGTGGCGCACGGCGTGTATTACGCGTTCTTCAGTATCTATCTAGACTCCAAAGGCTATTCCGCCGGTGTGATCGGCTTGCTCTGGGCACTTGGCGTGGTTGCGGAAATCGTGCTTTTCTTCGTGCTGCCGCGATTTTTGGGACGCTATGCACTCAGTACGCTGTTCCTGCTGGCCATCGCGCTGATGGCGCTACGCTGGGTGATGATCGGTACCTTGATCGATTCACTGTTCTGGCTGCTGCTTGCTCAGACATTGCACGCGGCAAGCTTCGGGTTGACCCATGCGGTGGGTATTGCGGTCATGCACCAACAGTTTTCCGGTGGAATGCAGGCCCGGGGTCAGGCGATCTTCTCCGGTTTGAGTTACGGTGGCGGCGCTGCAACCGGCTTGTTGTTGGCAGGTTATCTTTGGGCGCATATCGGTGCGACGGGTGCATTTCTGTCCATGGCTTTGGTTTCCGTGCTGGCGGGGGTAATGTGGTTCACCTGTCGTCGGCTGATGGATGATGCGCCGACGTTTGCTCCGGGCGAGGTCCTCACGGATGGGGTGTAACCAGGTTCCGACCCGCCTTGGCCACCGAGGGCTTGAGTTGAATGTGATCAATATTGAGAGGACGGGCAATGCGTAACGACGATCATGTGCACGCACGTCATCCCACCGAACTGATTTCCCGCTGGTATGAAACGCCGATGGGGGCGCGGATGGCAGAAGACCTGGCCGCATGTCTTGGTCGATTGGCAGACGATGCATTCGGTTACCACGCTGTCATGGTGGGTGCGGTGTTACCCCGTGTGCCCCGGTTGCGTATCCGTGCGCGAACCCAGGTGGCTGCGACGCTTGAGGAGTTGGCCGAAACCCCATTGATGGCCGTGCAGGCGGACTTCGAGTATCTGCCCATTGAAACCGAGTCGGTCGATCTGGTGATTGCGCTGCACGTACTGGAAAGTAGCCGTGAGCCCCATGAGATCATGCGCGAACTGGATCGGATCATCCGACCGGAAGGACGTGTGCTGATTGTCGGGGTTAATCCCGTGAGCCTCTGGCATCTGCAAAAATCCTGGCAGCAATCATGGCTGGGCAAGGAAAAAATGGCGCAAACAGGTCATCTGGCGGGGCAGCATCGTGCCGCATGGCGGGTGGTCGACTGGTTGCGCCTGCTTGGCTACGACGTGCAGAGCGTGGAGCATCTGGGGGGTATGTGCCCCACAACCCGGCCACGGTTTTATGACAAGATGGGCCCGATGCGCGCCATCAGCAGCAAGTGGTTATGGTTCATGCAGGGATTCTACGTGATTGATGCCGTGCGTCGGGTGAGTACGCCGACCGCCATCCGGCCTGCTTTCAGGTTGCCCCGGATGATGCCGAACAAATCCCGCGCAACAGTGGCAAATCAGACAACATACCAATCGACGCGCCAACACAGACGACAGCCCACTGGGCGATCCATTCACCTTTTCAAGAAATAGCATGACAACAGAATTAAAAATGGCACCGGAGGCCAAGCCAGGTGCCGATTCAGAAGCGACCGCCTCACAGATCGTTCATATCTGGACCGATGGAGCCTGCAAGGGCAACCCCGGGCCGGGCGGTTGGGGAGCTCTGCTGCGTTACGGCAAGACAGAGCGGGAACTCTGTGGGGGCGAGGCCCATACCACCAATAACCGGATGGAATTGCTGGCCGCCATCAGCGCACTCGAAGCACTCAAGCGACCCTGTACCGTGCATTTGACGACCGATTCCCAGTATGTGCGTCAGGGCATGCTCGAATGGCTTCCCAACTGGCGCAAGAAGAACTGGCGCCGGGCGGATGGTCAGCCTGTGAAAAATGCCGATTTGTGGGCACGACTCGACGAAGCCGCCGCACGGCACGACATGCACTGGCACTGGATCAAGGGCCATGCAGGACATCCGGAAAACGAGCGCGCTGATGAACTGGCCAACCGAGGCACGCCCAATAACGGGTACTGAACGTCAAGGGAAGCGCCCTGCTAGAATAAGCATCAATACCCAATCACGCCGTGCATTGCGCCTTATGTCCGCCCATATCTCCGGACAACTGCCGAAGCCGCCGTGTCACGCCATCAACAGGAAGCCCACTCATGTCTGAACGCCAAATCTTGCTGGATACGGAAACCACGGGTATGCCCGCTATCGAAGGGCATCGGCTCGTGGAGATCGGTGCGGTTGAAATGGTGGATCGGCGTGTGACCGGTCAAACCTTCCACTGTTATCTCAACCCCGAGCGTCCGGTGGATGAAGGGGCATTTACCGTGCACGGCCTGAGCAACGACTTCCTGGCCGACAAGCCGAAGTTTGCTGACGTGGTGGACGACTTCCTGGCCTTTATCGAGGGTGCCGAACTCATCATCCATAACGCCGAGTTCGACGTGGGGTTCATCAATGCCGAACTCCAGCGACTGGCCAATGGCGGGACACTGGCGGATGTCGTTCCGCAAATTACCGACTCCCTGGCAATCGCGCGGAAAAAACACCCCGGCCAACGGAATAGCCTGGATGCACTGTGCCGCCGCTACAACATCGACAACAGCGCGCGAACCCTGCACGGCGCCTTGCTTGACTCCGAAATCCTCGCCGATGTGTATCTTGCGCTGACGGGCGGGCAGAAAACCCTTGGTTTCGAAGCCGACCACGGTGAGGGCGACAATCAGGCACAACGGGCGGAAATCATCCGCTTGTCGGCCGACCGGGCGCGATTACGCGTCATTGCCGCCAGTGACGAAGAGCGGGTAGCTCATCAGGAATGGTTGCTGAAATTGGGTAAAGACGGTGAACCAGCGCCCTGGCCAACTGTCTCCTAGCTCCTGTTTGCAAGCCCCGGGGGCGGCACGGAGCTTGTTAGTACAAAAGGCCGATGTTTTATAAGTTTTTCGTACATTGACGATAAATTATTTATAATCGTCTGCTTATATTGGCTATCTGTATTTTGGCGTTTTCACCGGAGCTCATCGGCCCGGAGGTGTGTCTTGACAGAATATGTTTTGATTTTAATCAGTACGGTACTGGTGAATAACTTCGTACTGGTCAAGTTTCTTGGCCTGTGCCCGTTCTTCGGCGTGTCCAAAAAAATCGAAACAGCCATCGGTATGTCTCTGGCGACCACTTTTGTGCTGACGTTGTCGGCCATCGCAAGCTACCTGACCGAAGCCTTCATTCTCGAACCGCTGGGGCTCACCTACCTGCGCACGATCATGTTCATCGTCGTAATTGCTGTGGTCGTGAATTTCACGGAAATGGTGGTGCGCAAAACGAGTCCGCTCCTGCATAACGTCCTCGGGATCTATCTTCCCCTGATCACAACTAACTGCGCCGTACTCGGTGTGGCACTGCTGAACGTGCAGCAGGCCCATAATTTCGTGGAATCCGCGTTGTATGGTTTCGGTGCCTCGGTCGGTTTTTCTATGGTGTTGATTCTGTTCTCGGCCTTGCGTGAGCGCATCAATGTGGCCGATGTGCCGATGGCGTTCGAGGGCGTGCCGATTGCCTTGATCACGGCCGGGTTGATGGCGCTTGGATTCATGGGCTTTGCCGGCATGGTGAAAGTCTGATGTTGACTGCCATCCTTGTGGCTGCTGGCTTGGCATTGGCGTTCGGTATTTTGCTGGGCGTTGCGGCCCAGTGGTTCCATGTTGAAGGCAACCCGCTGGCAGAAAAAATCGATGCGATTCTTCCGCAGACTCAATGCGGCCAATGCGGGTTCACGGGATGCAGGCCTTACGCTGAAGCCATCGCTACAGGTCAGGCCGATATCAACCAGTGCCCGCCCGGCGGCGAGGCCACTATCAAGAATCTGGCCGACCTGTTGGGCGTGGAACCCAAGCCGTTGAACGCCGAAAATGGCGAAGCCAAAACGGTTCCACTACTCGCGGTGATCGACGAGGCGGTCTGTATCGGCTGCACCAAGTGCATCCAGGCCTGCCCGGTCGATGCCATTCTGGGCGCGGCCAAACAGATGCACACTGTTATTGCCTCC
The DNA here is from genome assembly GCA_964655215.1 of uncultured Halothiobacillus sp. Lineage (GTDB taxonomy): Bacteria > Pseudomonadota > Gammaproteobacteria > Halothiobacillales > Halothiobacillaceae > Halothiobacillus. The sequence goes on along the minus strand of CAZZMW010000006.1, from coordinate 113,471 downwards.
GAGTGCACAGGCTGTGAGTTGTGTGTGGCACCTTGCCCTGTCGACTGTATCGATATGGTGCCGCTGGATGCCGGTTTGGCCGGTTTCCGCTTCCCCGAACCGAAACCGTCGCTTAGTCAACCCGCCACCCCGTCGGAATATGCGCATGTCTGAGTCAGAACGGCGTCCGCTCATTGCTCCGTATGCCTTCCACGGCGGTATTCACCCGCCGGAGAACAAGGCGCAAACCCGCGATCGTCCCATCAAGGTCATGCCGTTGCTATCGCGTTATGTGCTGCCTTTGCATATGCATATTGGCGCGGCGGCGCAGGCCGTGGTCAAGGTCGGGGATCGGGTCGGGAAGGGACAGGTGCTGGCGCAGGCGACGGACTTCGTCTCGGCATCTGTTCATGCACCGACGTCCGGGACCATTGTGGATATCTCTCCGCAACCTATAGCCCATCCGGGCGGATTGTCCGCGCCGTCAATCCTGTTGGAAGCCGATGGCGAGGACAGATGGGCCGAGCGTATGACGCCTTGGGTCGATTATCAGGGCATCTCGCCCGCTCAACTGCGTGGACGACTGCGCGAGGCGGGCATCGTCGGTCTGGGTGGCGCGGTCTTCCCGACTGCCGCGAAAATGGCGACAGGGCAAGCGGCGGTGCGGACCCTCATCCTGAATGGTGCGGAGTGTGAGCCGTACATCACGTGCGACGATCGACTCATGCGTGAGCAACCGGAAGATATCCTGCGCGGCGCTGCCATCGCCATGCACATGATCGGTGCCGAACGCTGTCTGATCGGGATCGAGGACAACAAGCCCGAAGCCATTGCCACCCTGTTGGAAGCGAGTCGCACGGACCCGCGTTTCGAGGTATTTTCCGTCCCCACCCGTTACCCGGCGGGAGGCGAGAAGCAACTCATCAAGGTATTGACCAATATCGAAGTGCCGCGCGGTCGTCGGGCCAGTGAGTACGGATTGCTTTGTCTGAACGTGGCCACCGTGGCGGCGATTCATCGTGCCGTCACGCTGGGTGAGCCGATGCTCGATCGAATCGTGACGGTCACGGGGGAGGGTATCGCGCAACCGGAAAACCTGCAGGTGCGAATCGGCACGCTGATGAGTGATGTGGTGGCGGAGGCGGGCGGGTACCGATCCGGAGTCGACCGGCTGATCATGGGCGGCCCGATGATGGGCTTTGCCTTGCGCAGCGATGAGGTGCCTGTGGTCAAGGCCACCAACTGTCTGTTGGCCTTGCGTCCGCAGGATCGACCAGCCGAACCCGCGCCACAGCCCTGCATCCGTTGCAGTCTCTGTGCTGAAGCCTGCCCTGCCGATCTGTTGCCACAGCAGTTGTATTGGTACGCCCGCGCCAAGCAGTTCGACCGCGTGGTTGAATACAGCTTGTTCGACTGCATCGAATGTGGCGTGTGTAGTGCGGTTTGTCCGTCTCACCTGCCGTTGGTCGATTATTACCGCTTTGCGAAAACCGAAGTCTGGGCGCAGGAACGTGAAAAATCCAAGGCAAATCAGGCGCGTGAGCGTTTCGAATTCCGCAATGAACGACTGGAGCGGATCAAGGCGGAGCGTGAAGCAGCTCTGAACAAGAAACGTCAGGCATTGGCAGCCAAGACCGCAGCTGCGACCGATGATGCCAGTGCGGCGCCATCTTCTCCGGATGCGTTCGGTACGCATAAGCCCGCGTCGAACGGCGCCGAGGCACCAGCCAGTATGGATGCCGCTGTCGAAGCCGCACGGGCGCGCGCCAAGGCACGACGGGAAGCCTTGGACGCTGATCGTGCCGCAGCGAATGAGCAACCACAGGTTCGGGCACAACAAGAACAGATTTCCGAGAGCGATCCGCCATGAAATTTTCACCACAAACCGCGCCCTTGCCCGAGGCATCCAATAGCGTTCGACGCGTCATGCTGACCGTGCTATTGGCGATGTTGCCGGGTACCGCCGTCGCGATTGCCTTGTTGGGATGGGGGGTGTTGATAAACATCCTGCTGGCGGTGAGCGCCGGTTTGGTGGCAGAAGCGGCGATGCTGAGCCTGCGTGCCCGTCCCATGCGCCCGGCCATCGGCGATGGTTCGGTCGTTGTGCTGGCCTGGATTCTGGGGTTGTGCCTACCCAACCTCGGACCGTGGTGGTTGCCGGTATTCGGCACCATCTTCGCTGTGGTTGTCGCCAAGCAGTTGTATGGTGGCCTGGGATTCAACCTGTTCAACCCGGCAATGGTCGGTTACGTCGTATTGCTGATCTCGTTCCCGGAGCCCATGACGCGCTGGGGGCCGGCCATCGACAGCTCGGGCTCGGCGCTCAACTTCATGCAGTCGGTTGCATGGTCCTTTTCGGGCGTGTTGCCCAGCGGTGTGGGCTACGATGGTCTGAGCGTGGCTACGCCGCTTGATCATGCGCGAGAACAACTCAGTACGGGTGCCACTATCCATAATGTGACGCAAAGTCTGTTTAGTGGGACTTCGTTGGCTCAGTCGTGGAATATGTGGCTGAGTCTGGCGTTCCTTGCCGGTGGTACCTTTCTTTTGTGGCGCGGGGTCATCCGTTGGCATATTCCGGTGGCGATGATCACCGGCGTACTGATGATGTCGGGGTTCCTGTGGTTGCTGGATTCGGCTCGCCACGCAAGCCCGCTATTTCATCTCATCACGGGGGCGACCGTTTTCGGTGCCTTCTTTGTCGCAACCGATCCGGTCACAGCTTCGACCACACCACGCGGTCGTCTGATTTTTGGTTTCGGCATCGGCGTGTTGACCGTGCTGATTCGCAGTTTCGGCAGTTATCCGGATGGCGTTGCCTTTGCCGTTTTGCTGATGAACCTGTGCGTACCGCTGATCGACTACTACAGCCAGCCCAAGGTCTTTGGCCATAAGAAGTCGGAACCCATAAAATGAGGTCGATGGCATGAAGCGCCTGCTCGCACTGGATAAAAGCCGGATCGTCATCACGGCGCTGTTGCTGGGCGGCTTTTCTGTTGTGGGTGTCGGTTTGGTCTCAATGACGCAGAAAGCCACACGTGAGCGCATAGCTCAAGGTGAATTGGCCGTGCTGCGCGGTCAGGTCACGGCGGTTCTGCGCCCCGGCAGTTTCAATAATAATCCGGCGAATACCGCATTTTTGCTGCCTGACCCCGAAGCGTTGAATTTGCCGCCGCTGAAACCGGAACTCAGCGACCCGGCCAAGCGACTGTCGGAATCGACGCGAGCAGGGATCGTCGGTTTCCGGGCGATGGAAGATGACGAAGTCAGTGGCGTGGTTCTGCCGGTCATCACGCATTACGGGTACAGCGGTGATATCAAACTCATCGTCGGCGTCGATCGCGAAGGCGAAGTCACCGGCGTACGTGTGACCAAGCAAAATGAGACCCCGGGTCTCGGTGACAAGATCGAAGCGAACAAGACGCGCTGGATATTTGGCTTCGATGGTAAAAGTCTGGGTAACCCGGGCGAAAAGGGCTGGGCCGTGAAAAAGGACGGCGGCGTGTTCGATCAGTTCAGCGGCGCCACCATTACGCCCCGCGCCGTCGTCGGTGCGATTCATCAGGTGCTGGAGTATGTGCGTTTGCATCATGCCGAATTGTTTGACGCACCCCACTCATCCAGGCATGAGCATGATGACGAGTCTAAAGACAAGTCAGGGGCGGCACATATACCAACAGAGGTGAACCATGAGTGATGTTTCCTATCGAGATCTCGCGGTACAAGGGCTCTGGAAAAACAATCCGGGGTTGGTCCAGATCCTCGGCATGTGCCCGATGATGGCGATCTCGAATACTGTGGTCAATTCATTGGGATTGGCGATGGCGACCATCTTGACGATGGTGGTGTCCAATGGTCTGGCTTCGGTGATTCGTCATTGGGTACGGCCTGAAGTGCGCCTACCGGTGTTTGTCATGGTTGTCGCTTCGGTCGTGACCATGATCGAACTGTGGATGAATGCCTATCTGAATACGCTCTACCACGTATTGGGCATCTTCCTGCCGCTCATCGTGACCAATTGCATTGTTATCGCCAGGGTAGAGGGCTTCGCGGCTCGTAATCCCGTTTTGCCATCTTTGTATGACGGGTTGATGATGGGGCTAGGCTTCGGTCTCGTACTCGTGGCACTGGGGATAATTCGGGAATTGCTGGGGTTCGGCACAGTGCTGGCGAATGCACAGCAACTCTTTGGCCCGATGGCGGCCAATTGGACGATTCATGTTTTGCCGGAGCAAGCCCACTTCCTATTGGCGATTCTGCCGCCCGGCGCGTTCATGGCGCTTGCTATATTGATTGCAATCAAACAGGCGATTGAGCAGCGTAGAGCAACCCGTCTCACCCAGCCTGTTGCAATGGAGTTGCCCAACGCGGCGACTGCCCAATAGGAGAGAACGGTACAAACCCACCCCCTCGCCATCATGAGGAGAGCGTGTTGAGCAGTAGCGTTTTTTGGGAGGGATCAGCCGCAGCTGCTGCTGTTGCTGTGACAGATGGGGGTCACGTCCGGATGCTCGACGGCATCGGCAATCACGCTGACAAAGTGGCCCAACTCATCAGGTGTCAGTACAGTCAGAATGCGGTTCATGATGTCCGGATCAACACGGGCCAGACTCGAACCACCATCTTCTAATTGAACCCAGATACCGGCAGAGACGATATCGCCGTCATCTTCCAGTGCACGGGCCGCGGCTTCATTGCGAGATGTCTCATCTTCGTACCACGCCTCGATCTGATCCAGCAGGTCTTCATCGATATCGTCCGGAATGCCGACGTTCGTCACGGCATCGTTAATGGGATCTGGACGGCTGACGACCTCAAGACCAAGGGCCTGAACCCGTTCGATGAAAGCGGCTCCGCGATCAGAGGTCAAAAAGCTGAATTCGTACATGATGAACATACCTGTCTTGACGGGATGACCGTCGATTAAACCGGCACGCGTCCGCGCCTGCAACAGGTGAATATAGCCTAGCTAGCGCTACTATTGAATCCCGGTGCGTACTTATTGACGATGGAGACTTGTCGCGCCGATATTCATGAGTGTTTCACTTGGTTGAAATGACACAACTTGTCGATAAAGTGTGTCTATTGCCCTATTCTATGGGCTTGGTTGTTCACAAGGAGACATGAATCATGCACGTTGAATTCCAAATTGTACTGCTGTCTATCCTCGCCATGATCGGTATCGTCGGCATGCCTGCGTATGTGTTCTGGTGGTTCTGGAAAAAATCTGGCGAGGCCCTCAAGGAAAAGGGTCAGCACTAAGTTAGAAGTTATTGCCCCGGCATTGCGGGGCGTTATTAAGGCGCTGAGCTTTACAGCAGTTCCAGCGCCTGATCGAGGTGGCTGACGGCCGTGATTTTTAGGCCATCTATCGGTCGTGCGGGCAGATTGGCCTTGGGCACGATCGCATGCGTAAAGCCATGTTTTGCCGCTTCGGCAAGTCGTTCCGGCCCACCGCTGACAGGTCGGATTTCACCGGCGAGTCCCACTTCACCAAAAACGATCAATCCTTCCGGTAATGGCCGGGCCCGAAAACTCGACAAGATAGCGAGCAGGCTGGGCAGGTCGGCTGCCGTTTCCGCTACGCGCACGCCGCCGACAACATTCAGAAAGACATCCTGATCATACAAAGCGATTTGTCCGTGCCGGTGCAGAACGGCCAGAAGCATGGCCAGCCGGTTCTGGTCGAGACCGACGGTCAGCCGCTTGGCATTGCCGCCCGGGTGTTCGGCTACCAGCGCTTGTACCTCGACCAGCAAGGGGCGGGTACCTTCACGAGTGACAGTGATGACGCTGCCCGGAACGGGTTGTTCATGGCGCGACAAAAAAATGGCGGATGGGTTGGTGACCGGTTTCAGGCCGCGATCCGTCATGGCAAATACGCCGATTTCGTTGGCTGCACCAAAACGATTCTTGACGGCACGGATGACGCGGAAGCGTGCACCCGGATCCCCTTCGAAATACAACACGGTATCGACCATGTGTTCGAGCACGCGTGGCCCGGCCAGCGCGCCTTCCTTGGTAACATGGCCGACGATGAAGATGGTGACTTCATGCCGTTTGGCAAAGCGTACAAGCTGGGCCGTTCCCTCACGCAACTGCGATACGGAACCCGGGGCAGCGGTCAGGCCTTCGGTATGCAGGGTCTGGATGGAATCGACCACCAGCAAACGTGGCAATTGGCGGGCACAGTGCGCCAGAATCGCTTCGACTGAAGTTTCACTCATCAGTGTGAGTTGGCCTTGTTTCCCCGAAAGGTCGGCTTCAAGGCGTTGGGCGCGTAATGCGACCTGTTGCAGGGATTCTTCGCCCGTCACGTAGAGGCAGGACATGCGTGCCTGCAACGTGAGCAAGGTCTGCAGTAACAACGTCGATTTCCCGATACCCGGATCACCGCCGATGAGGATGACCGAGCCTTCGACAAGGCCGCCGCCCAATACGCGATCAAGTTCATCAAGCCCTGTGGATTCTCGAGGCGTTTCGCTGATGCGAACCTCGGAAATCAGGGTGGTTTGAGGGTTGCCCCCGGCATAGCCGCTCACACTCGGTGAACTGGCGGACGATGCGGTACTGGGCAGGCGAATTTCCGTCAGGCTGTTCCATGCCCCGCACTCGCTGCAGCGGCCCGCCCACTTGGGAAAATCGGCGCCGCACTCCTGACAGACGAATGCTGATTTTTCCTTGGCACGAGCCATTAGTGATCGCTCGCGGGTTCGTGCGTGATGGTGAGTCGAGCGATGTCGACTGCTCGATTCTGTACGGATTCCACCGTAATCAGGATGCCGCCCAGATCAACTATGGCGCCAACTGTCGGCAGTGTTTCTAGCTGTTCAATGATCAGGCCATTGAGTGTACTGGCTTCCTGCGTGGGCAGCTCGATTGCCAGCTCCCGGTTGATTTCTCGGATCGGCATGCTGCCTTTCAGAAGGTAACTGCCATCTGGCTCCGCCTGAATTTCGTCGTTGTCTGTTACGGGTGATGTGGTGAAATTACCGACGATCTCTTCAAGAATATCCTCGAGCGTGACCAATCCCTGCACATCTCCGTATTCATCGACAACCAGAGCTGAACGACGATTCTCTTTCTGGAAATTCAAAAGTTGTGTGGTTAGCGCCGTTCCTTCTGGAACGTAATAGGGTTCTCTCAACAGACGCTTGAGTTGCCTGAGCGTGAGCGACCCGTCCATCAGTGGGGCGAACAGTCGTCGCACAGTGATGATGCCGAGCGTGTGTTCGACCGAACCATGGAAAACCGGTACCCGACTGTAGGCGACACGTTTGATTTGTTCAAGCACGTCTTCCCACGGTGCGCTGATGTCGATACCGACGATATCTGCGCGGGGAATCATGATGTCTTCAACCTGACCCTGTTCCAGATTCAGCACGGAGAGAAGCAGATTTTGGTGCTGTTCGGGCAGATGCTGGCTGGATTCACGCACGATCGTTTGCAGTTCGGCGGCGGAAAGCCCTTGGATATGTTTCGTTTTGGTGTTGAAACCCAGTAGATGCAGCAGGCCATTCGCCAACAGGTTAATGAGTCGAATCAACGGGAGAATGGGCGGCATGACGACGGTATAGAAATATGCGGCAGGCCAGGCAAAGCGTTCGGGTGTAATTGCGGCGGCGGTCTTTGGCGCAACTTCACCGAAAATCAGTAACGCGAAGGTCATGACGCCGGTGGCAATGGCAATACCGCTGTCACCAAACAGACGTAGTCCGACCACTGTCGCAATTGATGAAGCCAGAATATTGGCGAAGTTGTTGCCGAAGAGAATCAGCCCGAGCATTCGATCGGGCTTCTCCAAAAGTTTTTGCGCGCGCACCGCACCGCCGTGTCCACGTTTGGCCAGGTGGCGTAATCGATATCGGTTCAGCGATACAAGTGCGGTCTCTGAACTGGAGAAAAACGCCGATAACAGTATGAGAATGATGAGTGCCGTGATCAGCACACTGAGGTGTATTTCGTTCAATGAAGGATCTGTGTGTGGCCAAACAGGGCCTTAGTGTACGAAAAAAACGGAGGGTCGTGGGAATTCATCATCATTGGTAGTTATTTGAGTTGGCACGGATATCGCTTTGCATTGTGCATCAATTAGCGGGAGGGTAACCGTGATGAGTGATTCAATCTTCGGAATTCATGGGCAGGCATTGGTGTTCCAATCGCAGCGCATGGGGATTCTGGCTTCAAATATTGCCAATGCAGATACGCCGAATTTCAAGGCGCAGGATCTGTCGTTCCACGATGCCTTGCGGGCGGCAGCCGGTCAGGGGGCGGTGGGGCAGCCACTGGCATTGGCACACGATCAACCGGGGCAATTGTCCGGTACGTCGGCAAACGGCGGGGCGCAGGAACTGTACCGCATCCCTGACCAGCCCGCGTTGGATGGAAATACGGTCGATATGGATCGTGAGCGGGTGCGGTTTACCGAAAACGCGGTGGCGTACCAAACAACACTCAGTTTTCTGAATAGCCGGATCAAAGGCATCAATTCCGCCTTAACCGGTCAGTAGAGAGGTAATCAAGCATGAGTTTGTTTTCGATTTTCAATGTTTCCAGTTCAGCGATGGCGGCACAGTCCCTGCGGTTGAATGCCACGGCCTCTAACATGGCCAACGCTGACGCAGTCGCGACCAAGCCCCAAGATGCCTACAAGGCCAGAGAGCCGGTATTCCAGCAGGTGATGGAGCAGAACGGCGGTGTGGGAGTGCGCGTAGCCGGCATGACGCAAAGCAATGCGGCCAACCCTGCACTCTACGAGCCGGGTAATCCCCTGGCGGATAAGGATGGTTATGTCTATTCCTCGAACGTGAATCCGGTCGAGGAGATGGTCAATATGTTGTCAGCTTCGCGTTCGTATCAGACGAACGTTCAGATGATGGACACTGCCAAGAATTTGGCGCTAAGAACCTTGCAACTCGGTCAATAGGAGTCCTGAGATATGACAACCAGTACGACAGCAACCAACCCTTACGCCAGTTTGGGGTTGGCCGTTTCCTCTGCGACGGGTAGTGGCACGTCCAGTACCAGTGGAACGACGGGCGGGGGCGCTCAGTCTCTCGATATGAACAGTTTCATGAAGTTGCTGACGACACAGCTTCAAAACCAGGATCCGACGAATCCGACCGATAACAGCCAGATGATTGCGCAACTCGCACAGTTCAGCTCGCTGCAAGGGATTAGCCAGCTCAACACGACGGTAAGCGGGTTCCAATCGACATTGCAGTCGAGCCAGATCATGCAGGCGGCTTCGCTGGTCGGCAAAGCGGCCATCGTGAAAGGTGATATCGCACATATGTATAACTCGACCGCAGCCGACGGCACGACGAAGGCGTCCGGGATTCTGGGGGCAGTGGATATTCCCACGGGTGCCACAAGCGTATCGGTATCGATTACCAACGCCAGCGGGCAGGTGGTGGATACGCAAAGCGTACCGGTTTCAGGGAATGCACGGCCGACGTTCTCCTGGGATGGCACCATGCCTGATGGCAGTGCTGCCCCGGCTGGGGCCTACACCGTGACGGCGAACGCGTCGGTGAACGGTCAAGGACAAGCGGCTCAAACTTACGTGGGGGCTGTGATCAGTAGTGTCGGTGTGACGAGCAGCGGCCCGCAACTGAATCTGGATGGTGGCCTGCCTCCAGCAAAATTGTCTGATGTTGTTGAAATTATTAGTTGATGCTGGGGTTGATCCGGCAGTAATGTTTGTACTCATGTTAAGGAGAAACTCCCATGTCATTTAATACATCGATTACAGGGCTGAACGCAGCCCAGAAAGATCTGGATGTAACCAGTAACAATATCGCCAACGCCAACTCGACCGGTTTCAAGAGTTCGCGTGCGCAGTTTGGTGATATTTATGCCGTTAGCGCTTATGGCAACAGTAAAACCGCCACAGGGCAGGGCGTTTTAACCGAGGCCGTACAGCAGCAGTTCACGCAGGGCAGCCTGCAGTTCACGAACAACTCTTTGGATCTGGCGATTTCAGGGCAGGGCTTTTTTGCCTTTCAGCCGACGCTGGATAGCCAGCAATCGGTGTATTCCCGCGCCGGTGCACTGGGTGTGAACAAGGACGGCTTCATCGTGAATACCAATGGCCAATACCTCAAGGCGTTGCCGGTTAGCGTCAATGGCTCATTGCAATCCACGTCACTTGCCAGTGCCAAGCCTGTTCAGTTACCGGTGGCCGCAGGCGCACCCAAGGCCACCACCTTAGTAACACAGTCGTTCAACTTGCCTGCCAGTGCCACGGTACCGACGGTTACTCCCTTCAATCTGACTCAGGCGACGCCGGATCCTTCCTCCTACACGCAGGCGAACTCGCAACAGGTTTATGATTCTTTGGGTAATACCCACACATTGACGAGTTACTACGTCAAGACCGCTAACCCGAATGAGTGGAATATTTATTATCAGGTGGACACTCAGACACCCATCCAAGGCCCGTCGACGATCACATTTAATGCAAACGGGCAACTGCCGACTACGCCCGCTCCATTTAATGTGACGGCAACGGCAGCCAGTTTGGGAACAGGCGCCGCGCCATTGAGTATCAATGTTCAGACTCAAGGCGATTCCACGCAGTACAACGCCCCGTTCAATATGGCGGCCCAATCTCAGGACGGGAATACCACCGGGCAATTGACGGGTGTGTCAGTTGGTAGCAATGGCCTGATTCAGGCGAGCTACTCCAACGGTCAGAACATTCCTCTGGGTATGGTGGCGCTAGCCAATTTCAGTAATCCGCAAGGCCTGAAACAGATCGGCAATAACTCATGGGCAGAGTCGGTCGATTCCGGTGCTCCTAATGCCGGTCAGCCCGGTACAGGTACCTTCGGCCTGATTCAGGGTGGCGCGCTGGAGCAGTCGAACGTCGATCTGACTCAGCAACTGGTGAACCTGATTACGGCACAGCGTAACTTCCAGGCAAATGCTCAAGCCATCCAGACGGATAAAACCGCGACTGATGCGGTGATTAACATCCGATAAGTTTGGCCGGTAAATTTGGCCCCTAAATTTCACTGAGCGTGATGAAAAAGACGGACAGCGTTCCGTCTTTTTTTTCGCCATAAATTCAGTCTGAAGGTGATGTCAGGATGGCGTCATAAAATTGGCTATCGGGTTTGTTTTGAATCAGTTCATGGCTTTATTCCACGGCGCAATGCGCCTTATAGCCTGTTATTTCATTTATTGGCACGCCCTGTGCTTTGAACTGATTATCTTAATTGTTCAGTGAGGAGTCGGTTATGGATCGTCTCGCCTATATCGCCATGAGTGGTGCCAAACAAACACTGCTGGCCCAGTCCACGAATGCCAACAATCTGGCTAACGTGAGCACCCAGGGGTTCAAAGCCGATCTGGATGCATTTCAATCCATGCCGGTATATGGGCCGGGCTATGCCAGTCGGGTCTATGCACAAGACCAACGGAGCGGTACCGATTTTGAACAGGGTCCGTTGACAACCACGGGGCGAAGTCTCGATATCGCGCTCAAGGGACAGGGGTTCATTGCCGTTCAGGCTCCCGATGGCTCGACGGCCTATACCCGTCGCGGCGATCTGCACATCTCACCGAATGGACAGCTGCAAACCGGTACCGGAGCGCCTGTGCTGGGTAATCAAGGACCGATTGCCATTCCGCCGGCCAGCAAGATCGATATTTTGGGTGATGGCACCATTTCGATCGTTCCGTTGGGAGGCGATGTCAATGCGCCGGCACAGGTTGATCGAATCCGTTTGGTGAATCCACCGTTGGCCAATATGCAAAAACGTGGCGACGGTCTGTTTGAGCTGAAGCCGAACACGCCGACACCGCCACCCGATGCAACCGTCCAGGTGGCCAGTGGTGTGCTGGAGGGCAGCAATGTGAATCCGGTCGACTCGATGGTGAAGATGATCGAATACGGTCGCCTGTTCGAAATGCAGACCAAGATGATCAAGACGGCCGATGCCAATGGTTCGGCGGCCGATCAATTATTGAAATTTAGCTGAGGATTGAATCATGACTACACCTGCTTTATGGATCGCCAAAACCGGCCTTGATGCCCAGCAAACCCGCATGTCGGTGATTTCGAACAACTTGGCGAACGTCAACACTACGGGTTTTAAACAGGACCGGGCGGTGTTCGAGGATCTGATTTACCAGAACTATCGCCAAGTAGGCGCTGCCAATACGCAACAGAATGAAGTGCCGACAGGTTTGAATATCGGTACCGGTGTGAAGGTCGTGGCGACGGAAAAGAATCATACCCAAGGCAACCTGGTCACAACCAATAACGCGCTGGATTTGGCGGTTAATGGCCGTGGTTTCTTTCAGGTTCTTCAACCCGATGGCACTGTGGCCTACACCCGTGACGGTAGCTTCAGTCTCGACAGTAACGGTCAGGTCGTTACGGCGAACGGTTACCCGTTGCAGCCGGCCATCACTGTGCCTCAGGGCGCGCAATCGATCACGGTGGGCAAGGACGGGACGGTGACCGTTCAGCTCGCCGGGCAAGCCCAACCGAGTCAGGTTGGCACAATTGATCTGGCTGATTTCGTGAACCCCGCCGGTTTGCAGCCCGTGGGGGACAACCTGTTCCTCGAGTCCGGTTCCAGCGGTGCACCGCAAACCAGTACACCAGGTCTGAACGGGGTGGGTAACCTTCAGCAAGGCATGCTCGAAAGTTCGAACGTGAATGTGGTCGAAGAGCTGGTCAGCATGATTGAAACCCAGCGTGCCTACGAAATGAATTCCAAGGCCATTTCCGCGACATCAAGCATGTTGCAGACCTTGAATCAGAACACCTGAGTTTGATGGGTAAGGGGGATTGGGTATGAATCGATATCGAATTTTAGGGTTGGGAGTGATCGGCCTGAGCCTTGGCTCTGGTTTGAGTGGCTGCGCGAGCCAACCTCCGATGAAACCCGACCCGTCCTTTGCGGTGGTGATGCCGCCGGAGGAGTCGACCCACAATCCCATGCAGAATAACGGCTCGATCTACCAGTCCGGTCAGATGGACAACATGTTTGTCGACTCCCGTCCGTATCGGGTTGGCGACATTTTGACCGTGGTGCTGCAAGAAAACATGAATGGCAGCAAGAGCGCCACGACCGGTACCAGTAAGGCTGACTCAGTAGCCATCACGCCGCCTGCGATCGGGGGGCTGTCTTCCACCATCATGAATCGCTTCGGCGCCACGATTTCCACGGCCAATCAGTTCAAGGGCGATGGCACCAGTGCACAAACCAATAGCTTGAAGGGACAGATTTCCGTGACGGTCGCGCGGGTTTATGCCAATGGCAGTCTGTTCGTTCAGGGCCAGAAATACATCGGAATCAACCAGGGTACTGAATACGTGCGCTTGTCCGGGTTGGTACGTCCGCAGGATATTTCGACGGATAACACCGTGCTTTCAACCCGTATTGCCGATGCGCATATTTCCTACGGGGGAACGGGTGCCGTGAATGATTCCAACAACATGGGTTGGCTTGCACGGTTCTTCAACAGCCCGATTTTCCCTTTCTAAGTCAAGTGAGGCCGATCATGCGCCATTTAGTGTTCATAGTTTTCTTGGGCTTGATGCTGCCAGCGGCAGTGGCGCAGGCTGCGACCCAGGAGCCCACGCAGCGCATCAAGGATCTCGCGTCCTTTGCGGGCGTGCGGAACAATCAGATTATCGGTTACGGCCTGGTCGTGGGGTTGCCGGGGACGGGGGATCAAACCACTCAGGTACCGTTCACTTTGCAGAGCATTCAGAACATGTTGGCGCGTCAGGGGTTGTCTCCATCGTCGGGGAATGTGCAGCTCAAGAACGTGGCTGCGGTGATGGTGACGGCTAACCTGCCGCCATTTTCAAAGCCTGGTCAACAAATTGACGTGACGGTTTCTTCCATCGGGAATGCGAAAAGCCTGCGAGGTGGTGAATTGTTGATGACACCGCTCAAAGGTGTGGATGGTCAAATCTACGCCGTTGCTCAGGGTAGCTTGCTCGTGGGTGGCCTGGATGTGACCGGTAAGGATGGATCCCGTGTGACCGTCAATATTCCGACTGCTGGTCGTATCCCGAATGGTGCGTTGGTTGAACGCTCGGTTACCAGCACGATGGGCGGTGCGAATTCGGTTTATCTCGACCTGAATACACCGGATTTCACGACAGCAAAAAACATGGAAAAAGCCATCAATCAAGCGTTGGGCGGCGGAGTGGCTGAGGCGGTTGATGGGGGGACGGTCCGCGTGCGTGCGCCTCAGGATGCCAACGCCCGAGTGGGATTCATGTCGGTACTCGAAGGGATCGAAGTGTCTCCGGGAGAAGGCGCGGCCAAAGTGGTCGTCAATGCACGTACCGGAACGGTGGTGATCGGTCAGAATGTGCGTATCGAAGCCGCCGCCGTGTCACACGGGGATCTGACTGTTACGGTCAAAGAGAACACCCAGGTGTCGCAACCGGCTCCGTTCTCGAGAGGGCAAACAGTGGTTACCCCGAACTCCCAGGTGAGTGCGAAAGAAGATAAGAGGCGCGCGTTCCTGTTCAATCCGGGTGTGACGCTGAACGATATCGTCAAAGCTGTGAATGCAGTGGGCGCATCGCCTTCCGATCTGGTCGCGATTCTCGAAGCCTTGAAAAGCGCAGGTGCGTTGAAGGCGCAACTGATCGTGATCTGATGGGGGGAGGGCGTGGCATGAGCATCATCAATCAAAGTACCGATGTCAGTAGCTACGCCGACTTCCAAGGTTTGGCACGCCTGAAGGCGACTGCGCAGAATGATCCGCGTGAGGCCCTGAAAACCGTCGCGCATCAGTTTGAGACCCAGTTCATCGGCATGTTGATGAAGTCCATGCGTGATGCCACGCCGCAGGATGGTTTGCTGGACAGCCAGCAGAGCAAAACATTCCAGAGCATGATGGATCAGGAAGTGGCGCAGAAAATTGCAGCGCACGGCGGTATCGGCCTGGCGAGCATGATCGAGCGGCAGCTCAGTCAGGACACGCCGGGCACGGCTCAGAACAAGGCACTTAATGAAGCTAAACCACGTGCCTTTGCTTTGCACCCGGTGAACCCAGCGACGGAGCAGGCCATCGATTCGACTCCGCGTGCGTTCAAATTGCCGGAGCGCAACCAGATGCTTAAAGCCTTTGCGCTGGGAAAGCAAACACAAAGCGCTTCAGCGGTGAAAGCGTCAGATGCAGCGCAGTCCGTTTCTACGCTGGCGGATCAGGCGACTTCGATTGGTTCTCAACCCAAGCAAAAGTATTGGGATTCCCCTGAGGCGTTCGTCAACGCGATTCTTCCTCACGCGGAAGCGGCTGCAAAAAAACTCGGCATCCCCGCCAAGGTGCTGGTTGCTCAATCGGCTCTGGAAACCGGCTGGGGTAAACATTTACCCGTGAATGCGAGCGGAGAGGCCAACTACAACTTTTTCGGCATCAAGGCGGATCCTTCATGGCAAGGCGCGAGGCAATCCGTGAATACCTTGGAGTTTGAAGGCGGGGCGATGGTACAACGCAAGGCGGCGTTTCGGGCCTATGATTCCGTGAGTGCTTCCTTCAATGATTTCGTGCATTTCTTGCAGGAGAACCCTCGGTATAGCCAGGCCTTGGCTGACAAGAGCGACCCGGAGCGTTTTGCACGAGCCTTGCAGAAGGCCGGTTACGCAACTGATCCGCAGTATGCCGACAAGCTCATTGCGATCATGCGATCTGGAAGAATTCCCGATTCGTCGGATGGCTTGGGTACGTCCTGAGTTTTTTATTGATTTTCTCGTGGAAAAAGCTCAAGTTTCCAAAAGCTTGGTCGATAACGACCGTATTCCGTAAAAGAGGTTTTGGCCATGCCAGACTTAATGAGTAATTCCGTTACGGGCCTGTTGGCCATGCAGCAGGCTTTGACCACGACAGGGCAGAACATTGCCAATGCGAATACGCCGGGCTATTCGCGCGAGATGGTTCAATTGGCGGCCATGCCCACACAATTCCAGAATGGCACTTATGTTGGCTCTGGTGTTCAGGTGGCCGCCGTCACCCGGGCCTATGATCAGTTCATTACCAGTCAACTTAATACCGCGACAACAACCAACAGCAGCCTGACCTTCCAGAATGATTTCACGACTCAGGTGACCCAATTGCTGGGTGATACCTCGTCGGGCATCGCACAGCAAACGCAGGCGTTCTTCAATGCGACACAGGCGATAGCCGCCAACCCGACGGACGCCACGGCGCGTTCGACATTCCTCGGGTCGGCACAAGCATTGACAGATAGTTTCAATCGGATCGACAGCCAGCTGCAAAGTCTCGATAACCAGATCGGTCAGCAGGCCTCTGATATCGGTCGGCAAATCAATACCTACGCGAAGCAGGTTGCTTCACTGAACGGTGAGATCAGCAAGGCGCAGGCAACAAACCCCAATGCCATGCCCAATGATCTGCTTGATCAACGTGATCAGTTGATTACCCAGATTTCATCTCTGATCGATGTGAAGGCCAATCCGGACAATCAAGGAAACATCAATCTCACTCTAGCCAGTGGCGAGTCGCTGGTTCTGAATTCGACTGCGACCAACCTGAGCGTGGGGAATTTGCCTTCCGGCCTGAATATCACCTTGGGTAAAACCGACATCACTTCACGAGTGACTGGCGGCACCCTTGGCGGGATGCTCAAGACTCAAAGCCAGTTGGTGACGCCCCTGCGCAATCAATTGGGCCGTGCAGCGCTGGTTCTGGCCGACCAGGTCAACCAGAATCAAACCACCGGTGTTGATTTGAATGGAAATCCTGGAACGAATTTGTTTACGGATGTTTCTGCATTCGCACCGCAGACGACGGCGCAGCCGACCAACATAGGAACCGGTTCAGCGACAGGTGCCTACACTGATCCCACCTTGCTGACGGGACAAACCTACCTCGCACGTTACGACGGTACCAACTGGCAGGTAAGCACCGTTCCCAGTAACGGAGCGGCACCGCTGACAGTCGCTTCTGGCGGCACGCTGAGCTTGCCCGGCCTGGATGTGACTTTTGCTGGTACACCTCAATCGGGCGATGTGCTCAATATCCTGCCGACGGTTGGTGCAGCAGGGAAGATTGGCGTGGTCCAGCAAAGCCCTTCTGGGGTCGCAGCCGCAGCCGCAGGTCAACCGGCTTACTCGCGTGATAACACCCAGATTAATGCACTATTCGCTTTGAGTTCAGCTCCTATTGTGGGGCAAACGGCGGCCGGCGCCGGCAATGGCACCAGTTTGTCAGAAAGTGTGAGTGCTTCGGTTAGCCAGGCTGGCGCCTTCGCCGGACAGGTTCAACTTGCAGCCAAAGCGGCCAGTGCCACTCTGAAGAATCTGACCGCGCAGCAGCAGTCGGTTTCGGGGGTCAATCTGGACGAAGAGGCGGCGAATCTGTTGAAGTTTCAGCAACAATATCAGGCGCTTTCGCAGTCAATCAGTTCGGCCAACACGATGTTCCAGTCACTGATTTCGGCCTTTCGTTAAGGAGACTTTGAGATGCGTGTTTCTACTTCCATGGTTTTTGCGCAGGGCCTAAGCAATCTGCAGCAGCAGCAGTCCACGATGTTGCAGTCTCAGCAAGAAATCGCGACGGGCATCAAGTTGACCAATCCGGCTCAGGATCCTGTTGCTTTTTCGACGGCCAGCAACTTGTCTGTACTCAGTAGCAAGCAGAGTCAGTACAGTACGAATATCGATAATGCGACCGGTAAGATTCAGGTACAGGAATCAACTTTGGGTTCGATTACCACGATGTTGCAAAGCGTGCGTGATATTGCCATCCAGGCGAACAATGCAGCACAAAACGGCACGTCCTTGGCCGCGCTTACAGATCAACTGGATCAGTTGAAACAAGCGTTGGCGAGTCAGATGAATGCTACGGATGAACGCGGGGAGTATCTCTTCTCTGGTACGGCGGCGCGTCAGATGCCCTATGACGCAAACGGCGTGCTCAATCCGTCCGTAAGTACGGCGGGGACCGTCAAGCTGGCCATTTCTGATCAGCAGTCCGTGGCCATTAATCAGCCAGCCGGGCAGATTTTCCAACTGTCATCCAGCGCAACGACGGGTGGCAATGCCAGCATTCTGCAAGTCATTGATCAACTGAAAACGGCAATCACGACTCAGCCTGCAAATCTTCAGACCATTTATCAGTCTGCCCAGAAAGATATCGATACCGTGTTGAATCAGGTGACAGATGCGCGCGGCAGCATGGGTAATGCGCTCAATACACTGAGCACGGCCAAAAACGATAATGCCGCACAAAATGTGCTTACCCAGCAAACGCTTTCCAATTTGCGCGATACCGATGTCGCAAGTGCCATTACTAAACTGAATCAGAGTTACCTCAATCTCCAGGCGACACAACAAAGCATGGTGAAAATCCAAAGCCTGTCCTTGTTTAACTATATTCGTTGATTTCGAAAACATTTCCCCCACTTTTGGTTTGCTTGAGTGGGGCCGAGGTGTCGTATTTCCTATACCTATTCTCTTTGGCTTGGGAACAGGGCTCTTGGCGGGGTGCCCGCATTGACTTTGCATTACTGAGGACCTTCAGTAATCCAAATGGTTATTGGTCAGTGGAGCAGACCCATGCCATTGCCGCAGGTGATGAATACGACCGCATCATCACCCGCGCACCTTGATCATTCGCCTTGCCAGTAGGTAACGTCTGTTTTGCGCCGGTGGGATTGTCTTGGTGATAACGTCGGCGCGGCAGTGCCAATGTTGATCAGGCCGATCAGTTGTTCTTCGGGGGTTAGACCCAGTCCGGACATTACGTATCGGTCATAGACTCGACTGCCGGTCAGCCAGACCGTTCCATAACCTAAATGGTTGGTAGCCAGCATCAGCTGTTGTGTTGCGGCTGCCGCAGCCATCAGCTGCTCGGTAGCAGGTACCTTGGGGTGTTCGTTATCCAATCGGGCAATGGCTGCTATCAACATGGGGGCGCGCAATGCCCGCTCACGTTCGCGTTCCTGTAGCGCATGTTCTGTGTCCGGGGCTCTTTGCAACAACGCCCGCACGAACAGGTTACCCAACGAGTCCCGTGCAGATCCTGAAATGACCAGAAACCGCCAGGGTTTAAGCGCACCATGATCCGGAGCGCTTTCTGCTGCCGCCATGAGCTGTTGTAATTCTTCATGGGAAGGGGCGGGTTCGATCAGGTATTTTGCGGGTGTAGATTGTCTCTGAATTAGAAACTCAATGAGATTCATGATTTTCCTGTTGTATTTTTGATGATTTTATTGGGCTCAATTTAGAGTCCCAATGTGGTTTTTTTGAAATAAATGCTTGGAGCTGAAAGCTTTTTGCTTGATAATTTGCGCCCACTTTGAAACATGCTGGATTTATGGCAAAAGAAGATTACATCGAAATGCAAGGCACCGTTGTGGACACCTTGCCCAATACTATGTTCCGCGTCGAGTTGGAAAATGGCCACATTGTCACGGCCCATATTTCAGGACGTATGCGTAAAAACTACATCCGTATTCTTACGGGTGACAAGGTCACGGTTCAGTTGACGCCTTATGATCTGACCAAGGGTCGGATCTCGTTCCGCGCGCGTTAATTCCGAATTCGACTTCCGTTCGGGCTTTCCTTCCTCACCCGCCCATCACTTGGATGTGGCGGGGGGCTTCGTGCGGTAAGGGTTTCCCTTCAACGCGCGTCCTTGCCCCAATCTCCCTTCGTATCGGTGTGGCCGTTTTAGCCGGGAGATTCCTCGGTTAACACTTCTTCTGCAGGCTGGATGGTCAGTGCTGGGGCGCCGGCTTGATCGAGTGAGAACCGGACTGTGCCGCCATGTTCGGCCAGCACACCAAACAACAGTTCTTCTGCTAACGGACGTTTGATTTTTTCCTGAATCAGACGCGCCATCGGGCGTGCACCCAAGACCTCGTCGTAACCTTCCCGTCCCAGCCACTGGCGAACTTCATCGTCGACAACCAAACGGACTTTCTTCTCTTCGAGCTGCTGCTCCAGTTCAAGCAACAACTTGTCGACCACGTTGGCGATCTGCCGTGGGGCCAATGCCTTGAACTGGACGATGGCGTCCAGACGGTTGCGGAACTCGGGGGTGAAGCCGCGTTTGATCGCATCCATGCCGTCTGGGCTGTGATCCTGGGTGACGAAGCCCATGCTGTTTCGTGCCAGCATCTCGGCCCCCATATTGGAGGTCATGATGAGGATGACGTGCCGGAAGTCTACTTTCCGGCCATTCGTGTCCGTCAATGCGCCGTTATCCATCACCTGAAGCAGGACATTGAATACGTCTGGATGCGCTTTTTCGATCTCATCCAGTAGCAAAACGGCGTGTGGCGTTTTGTTGATGGCTTCAGTGAGCAGACCGCCCTCGTCGAAACCGACATAGCCTGGCGGAGCGCCGATCAAGCGCGATACGCTGTGCCGCTCCATGTATTCGGACATGTCGAAACGCACGAGCTTGATGCCGAGCAGGCGGGCAAGCTGTTTGCTGACTTCGGTTTTGCCCACGCCGGTCGGGCCGGCAAAGAGGTAGGAGCCGATGGGCTTGTCTGCCGAGCGCAGCCCGGACCGCGCCATACGGATGGATGTCGTGATCTGTTCGATGGCGTCATCCTGGCCGAATACCACCATGTTGAGGTTGCGATCCAGATGACGCAGCACTTCACGGTCCGATGTGGATACGCTTCGTTCCGGAATACGAGCGATCTTGGCTACGACGCGTTCAATTTCTGCCGCCGTAATGAGATTGCTTTCTGGTGGTGGTTCGATGAGGCGGTGTTGTGCGCCGGCTTCATCAATTACATCAATTGCCTTGTCTGGCAAATGACGATCCGCGATGTGGCGACTTGAGAGCCGTACGGCGGCTTCCAGCGCTTCGTCGGAATAAGTCACGCCATGGTGTTTCTCATAGCCGCTGCGCAATCCCTGTAAAATGGCGATGGTCTCATGTTCGCTGGGCTCGGGAACGTCTAGTTTTTGGAAGCGGCGGGTGAGGGCGGCATCCTTCTCGAAGATCGCCCGGTATTCCTGGTGGGTCGTGGAGCCGATGCAACGCAAGTCCCCATTGGCAAGTGCGGGCTTGATAAGGTTGGATGCGTCCATGGAGCCACCGGAGGCGGAACCGGCACCGATCAGGGTGTGAATCTCATCGATGAACAGAATGGCATTCGGCAGTGATTTGATCCTTTTCAGTACAACCTTGAGCCGCTTTTCAAAATCACCACGGTATTTGGTGCCAGCGACCAGGGAACCGAGGTCGAGCGAATAGACCACCGCATCCTTGAGAGTTTCAGGCACTTCGCCTTCAACGATTTTGCGTGCGAGACCTTCGGCTAGGGCCGTTTTACCGACACCAGCCTCGCCGACGAGCAAAGGATTGTTCTTCCGACGGCGACAAAGGATCTGTTGCACCCGTTCGATTTCAGGGCCGCGTCCGATCAACGGGTCGATTTTGCCATCGCGGGCGAGCTGGTTGAGATTGATGACGAAGTTTTCGAAGCTGTTCTCATCGGTGACTTCGGGTTTTTCTCGTTCTTTTTCAGTGGGCGTCTCGTTTGTGGCAGGAGCATCCTGCGAGAGGCCATGCGAGATAAAATTGATCACATCCAGGCGCGTCACACCGGCCTTGTGCAGCAAATGCACCGTATGCGAATCCTGCTCGGCGAACAGCGCGGCCAGTACATGTGCACCAGATACTTCGTTCCGTTGAGCGGACTGTACCTGCATGACGGCGCGTTGCAGCACGCGCTGGAAGCCGAGGGTAGGCTGGGTCTCACGGGCGTCATTCTCTGGAATGCGCGGTGTCGTGTGACGAATATGGTTTTCCAGGTCGACGGCCAGTTGCGAAATATTGGCATTGCAGCCTTCCAGCACGGCGCGTGCATCAGGATCTTCGAGCAAAGCGTGGGTGAGCGCTTCCAGCGTAACGAACTCGTATCGTTGACGCCGGGAACGGTCGAATACTCGGCTGATGGTGGTTTCTAGGGCTTTGCTTAACACGGAGAACTCCTATCTGGTCCCATTTATTGGGCCGCCGGTTCCATCACGCACAACAGCGGATGTTCATTTTGGCGTGCTACCTGATTGACCTGCGCTACACGGGTTTCTGCTATTTCCCGCGTAAATATGCCGCAGATGCCTCGACCTTTATGATGAACCTCTAACATAACTCGTTCAGCCTGTTCGGTCGATAGGTAAAACAGCTCAACCAGAATGCGGACGACGAATTCCATTGGAGTGAAGTCGTCATTGAGCAGGATCACCTGATACATCGGCGGCTCGGCGGCAATGGCCTCAGGAATGGACTCTGTTTCTATGGGGGTGATTTGATCGACCATATCTCTGACTCTGTGTAGGTTTGGGCAAGAGCCTAAGGTAAAAGCTTAGGACCGAGATTTGCAGCCCAGAGGCTCGTCAGCGACTGGCTGATTTGCGTACTGGTTTTGCCCAGAAGTTCTTCGAATGGGGTTTTGCTTGGCGTTAGGTCGACTTCGTGTTTCAAGTGAAGCTCATCTCGCACCACGCTACGTACCGTGCCCAGACCATCGATCAGTCCATTCTTCTGTGCCTGTGCACCGGTGTAGATCAGGCCGGAGAATAGGTCGGGGTCGTTGGCGAGTCTTTGGCCTCGGCCTTTTTTGACTGCATCGATGAACTGTTGATGCACCTGATCTAGCAGGTTCTGCATGTATTGCACCTGGGCGGGATTTTCAGGAGAGAACGGATCGAGCATGGCCTTGTTCGCGCCCGAGGTCAGCAGGCGGCTTTCGACACCAAGTTTCTGCATGGCATCCACGAATCCGAAGCTGTCCATCCGGACACCGATCGAACCAACGAGTGATGCCTGGTTTGCATAGATTTTGTCGGCTGCGGCCGCAATGTAATACCCGCCGGAGGCACAAACATCCTCGACTACGGCATACACCGGTTTGGCAGGGTATTCCTTGCGCAGTCGCATGATAGCGTCAAAGATTTCGCCAGACTGGACGGGGCTGCCGCCCGGCGTGTTCATGCGCAGAACGATGCCCTTGATCTGTTTGGTCTTGAATGCTTTTTCCAGCACGGGGACGATTTCCTCCGCCGAAGCGTCCTGTCCGGCGGCAATCACGCCGTTGATATCGATGATGCCAGCCGAAGGCTCCTTGAGAACAAGACCCTTGCCATCGTCCAGATCACCGCTGAGAGAAATCCAGGCGATGATCCAGATCAGCAGTGCGAAACTGATCAGTCGGAAAAACACCCGCCAGCGGCGCGCGCTACGCTGTTCCTTTAAACCTTGACGGGCGAGATCGAACAGTGCCTCGCGCGCCCATGCTTCGTCGCTCACTGACGATGCTCCAGACGCCGCTGCATGCGGTGCAGATGAGGCACCAAGATTGGGTTCGATGCGCAGATCATCATTAGGGTTTTGGGCAGTGCTCATGCGTTCTGGCTCACTTTGTATTTGGAGGTGGCGGACTGGTACAGCGTCAACAGGCTGGACAGATCGTGAATTACCGCTGCCGGTTTGGCGGCGTGAAGGCGCTCGATTTCGTGTGCGCCATGTGTGATGGCGATAGGGGTGCAGCCCGCATTGTGTGCCATCAATAAATCAAAATCAGTGTCGCCGATCATCCAGGCCTGGGCCGGTTCCAGTCCGAATTCGTCCAGCAGTTCCATCAGCATCAAGGGCGATGGTTTGGATGCTGTTTGCTCGGCTGTTCGTGTACCGAGAAAGTAGTGACCCAGGCCGGTTTCTTCAAGTGCTTCATGCAGGCCTCTGTTCGATTTTCCAGTGGCGATGGCCAACCAGCAGCCTGCGTCACGCAGATCTTTTAGCAGGGTTTCCGCACCGGCATAGGTTTCGAGGACATCGGTTCGGCTGAAATAGAACTGCTGGTAGGTTTTCCCCAGTGCCTGCGCCTGCTCAAGCGAAAGTTCTGGGTAGAGCGTTTGGCACGCTTCGACCAGTCCGAGTCCGATGATGCTTTGTATTGCTTCGGGTGCCAACGTGGGCAGGTTGCTGTGCGCGATGGCCAGTTCGAAGCTGCGCACAATGTGTCCGGTGGACTGAACCAGCGTGCCGTCCCAGTCAAAAATGATCAGTTGAGGTGGGGTGAGGTCAATGTCTGTGTGACGCATCGTCTGGTCTTCCGGCAGGGGGCGAAGTTGGTTCATGACGCTGTTTGTACGGGCAAGGTCAGGTTGAGTTGCTGTGCCAGCGGGCGCCAATTGTCTGGGATCGTGGCGGTCAAATGGAGTGGTTGTTCTGTCTGCGGATGCGTCAGCGTCAGGCGATACGCGTGCAGCAGCAGGGGCGGGCGTCGTCGGGCTGAGGGGAAAAGTCGTTTGTCCCATTCACGCTGACCGTATTTTTCATCCCCGATGATCGGGTGGTTCTCGTGCGCGGTATGCACACGAATCTGATGCGTGCGTCCGGTTTCGAGCTGTGCCCGCAGCAGGGTGGCGTTTTTGTTGGCGGCCAGCACAGCGAAATGGGTCACGGCTTCCTTGCCGTGCGGATTGACCTGCACCCGATGCGACTCACCTTCGCCTTGCCACTTTTCCAACGGTGCATCAACGCGTTTGAGTTGGTCCGGCCAATGTCCGTGCACGATGGCCAGATAATACTTTTCAGCATGGCCTTCCGGTCGAAACTGGGTTTGCAGCGAATGCAGGGCGGCGCGGGTCTTGGCCAGAATCAACAGGCCGCTGGTGTCGCGGTCAATGCGATGGGCCAGCTCGAGTTTTTCACCCAGTCCCGTGTGTTGGCGCATGAGTTCGATCAGGCCGAAAGGGATGTTCGAACCACCATGCACGGCAAGGCCTGCAGGTTTATTGACGGCCAGCAGGGCGTCATCTTCGTAAACGATCAGGTCCGCCGCGCGTGCGAGCCAGTTCGGTGAGATCGCGGCGGCCGGTTCCGGTGAGGCGCTCTGCAGCTTGAGTGGCGGAATACGGACTTCATCACCAGTCGCGAGTCGGGTGGTCGGCTTGGCGCGTTGACTGTTCACGCGAACTTCTCCGGTGCGCAGAATGCGGTAAATCAGAGAGCGCGGAACCTCGCCATGCGTTGCGCCGAGTTCGCGCAGCAGGAAGTTGTCGATGCGCTGGCCGGCATAGTGCGCATCGACAGTAACGCGGCGCACGGATTGTTTCTTTTCGATTGGCTGGACGGAAGGTGCCATAGAGTGTGTTTTCATCCGCGCATTATGGCGTATTTTTACCGGCATCACGCGATGGGTTGTTGTGTTACAATCTTCCAGCCTTGAATGGCTTATGTCGCGTTTGCCTCGCCTTGATACTGTGGTCGATGGTGTGGAATTTTTCCATCGGAATGGCGCGGCGGTAGGGCATGAGCACAGTCAAGCATCGCCACTCCAGTCTTGCATGTATTCCCTAACCGATGGGTGCATGAGACAGGAGTGGCAGATCACCTGAACGGTGGTTCGATCACGAAGCCCTTGAGGTTTAATCGCTTGTATAAGTGGCTTCAAACAGTTTCCCGTAATTTTTACGATCATTTCCAAGGATTTATGCGCCTATTCTGGCTGGTGACACTGGTTTTACTACATGACGTTGTGCCGCGTTTTCGCGGGGCAACGGCTTGCTCGGGCCTCGATTGGATGGCGGCTTCGGTTTCAAACCGCCGTCATCGTTCGTCGCGCCCGGCTAATCTCATGCAAATCGACCGGCAGCCACAAACGCATCAATCTTTCCTTCCAGTGTTAACGCCCCCGATTCAGGCCGATTGGCCGCAGCCCGCATGGCTGCGCGGGTGGTGTTTTATTCGAGAATCAATCCATGAAAAGAATGCTAATCAATGCCACCCAAGCCGAAGAGATTCGGGTGGCGCTCGTCGATGGACAGACACTCTATGATATTGACATAGAGACCCCGGGCCACGAACAGAAAAAATCTAACGTTTACAAAGCGTTAATCACACGAATCGAGCCGAGCCTCGAAGCGGTTTTCGTCAATTACGGCGCAGACCGCCACGGCTTCTTGCCCTTCAAGGAAATCTCCCGCAGCTATTTTGATTCGGAGGCCGTCGACGACAAGGGCCGTCCGATCATCAAGTCGGCGTTGAAAGAAGGCCAGGAAATCATCGTTCAGGTCGAAAAGGAAGAGCGCGGTAACAAAGGTGCAGCCCTCACCACGTTCGTCAGCCTGGCGGGCCGTTATCTGGTCCTGATGCCGAACAATCCCCGCGCTGGCGGTGTGTCCCGTCGCATCGAAGGCGACGATCGCGCCGAGATCAAGGCGGCACTGTCCGAGTTGGTCGTGCCTGAAGGTATGGGGTTGATCGTGCGTACCGCGGGTGTGGGGCGCGAGGCAACGGAGCTGCAGTCTGATCTCGATTACCTGCAACAGGTATGGGATGCCATCCTGAAAAAATCCGAGTCCCGCAAGGCCCCGTTCCTGATTTATCAGGAAAGCGACCTCATCATCCGTGCGTTGCGCGATTACATGCGTAACGACATCGGCGAAGTGTTGATCGACGAGCCCAACATGTTCCAGCAGGCGCTGGATTTCGTGAACCTGGTTTCACCGGATTCCGTGGACAAGATTCGTCTGTATCAGGACCGCACGCCGCTGTTCACGCGCTATCAGATTGAATCGCAGATCGAGTCGGCCTACGAGCGAACCGTCACCCTGCCATCCGGCGGCGAGTTGGTGTTCGATGTGGCCGAAGCCCTGACCGCGGTCGATATCAACTCCGGGCGTAGCACCAAGGGTCAGGACATCGAAGACACGGCATTCAATACGAATCTTGAAGCCGCCGAAGAGATCGCCCGGCAACTGCGCCTGCGGGACTTGGGCGGTCTGGTCGTCATCGACTTCATCGATATGGGGCAACCCAAGCATCAGCGCGAGGTCGAAAACCGCCTGCGCGATGCACTCAAGATGGATCGTGCCCGGGTGCAACTGGGCCGTATCTCCCGATTCGGTCTGCTCGAAATGTCGCGTCAGCGTCTGTCCGCTTCTCTCGAAGAATCGGCGCAGCACGTCTGCCCACGTTGCATGGGGCAGGGGCATATCCGTTCGGTTGAATCACTTTCCCTGTCGATCCTGCGTTTGGTGATTGACGAGTCCATGAAGGATCAGACCGGGCGTGTCGTGGCCCAGGTGCCGGTCGATGTGGGCACCTATCTGCTCAATGAAAAGCGTGAGCAGTTGCGTGAGATCGAGCTAAACCACCAGGTCGAGTTGTTGATTATCCCGAACATCAACCTTGAGACACCGCACTTCAAAATCGAACGCGTTCGTCGCTCAGATCTTGCCGAAGCACCGACAAGTTCTCGTGCCCTGATTGAGCCGCTTGCCGTGGTCTTGCCCGAACTGGAGCGTGCGCCGCGTCGCCCCATTGCACCGATCGAACCGATTCGCCCGGCACCTCAACCCGCTCCACGGCCCAAGGCTGCTGCCAGCGCGCCTGTTGCGGCTACTGTTCCAGCGGCCACCACGAACGCGGCCAATACCAGTGCCTTGGGGTTGCTCAAGCGTGTGATTGGTCAAATCTTCGGCGGGGGCGAAAAGCCGGCCGAACCGGAAATGACCGCACCTCAGGCTCCAGCCAAGAAAGCATCCGCCAGCCGTCCACCGCGTGTGAAGGATGACAATCGGGCCGCACCTAATCGTTCACCTCGTGCGACGACGCAAGCGAGCGAGTCGGAAGCACGACCAGAGGATAAACGCCGTGATGAAGGCAAGGTAGAGGGCACGAAACCGGAAGGTTCGGGCAACCGCCGTCGCCGTTCACGCAGCAGAAAGCCGGCAGAAGGTCAAAGAGACAGCCAGGTCAATGCCACCGTTTCGGCAAATCAGCCTGCTGAAGCATCTGCTGCAATCACTGATACCACGGAAGGCAAGGGCCCTGCGAAGGCTCCGGCCCGTCAACGTGAGCCTCGCTCCTCTGAGCCAGCCGTTCGTCCAATTGCCGCACACGAGCAAAGCCTGATCGAGCAGCAACTCAAGGCGCCGGTGGCGTCACCTTCTGCGCTGCCTTTGAACGTTTCAGTCAAACGTGACCCGGCTGCCGAATTGGCACCGAATGCGGCCTTGGGGTTGCTCGCGGATGATCTGGTGGTGCCCGCTCTGGTTGCTGCAGCCGTAGTGACACAGGTAGAAGCCCCGGCGGCTGCCCTGTTCGAGAACAAGGTGGCGGATGAAGTGAATGAAGCACCGTCAGTTGCCTCTGCTCCTGTTGTTGAACCGCGGGTCAAAGCTCCGGCGGATACCACGATTGCGGCAGACACCCCAGTCGATGCAGAACCGGTACCAGCACCTGTGATCGCATCAGTGCCTGTCGTTCAAACGATGGAGGAGGCGACACAAGTGGCGGCGGAAGCGGCACCAGTCGAAACTTCCACTCCCGTTTCAGAAGCGGCTGCTGAGCAGATCGTTGTGCACCCGGTCGAAGCGACGAACGATTCTCCGTGGTCACAGGCTAGCGTCACACTGGCTGCCAAGCAGGAGGAGATGGCCCCTGTTATCGCCCCAGTGGAGGCGGAAGTCGTGGCCGATCCGGTCATTCAGGAAGCGCCGATGGACGTACAGCCAGTTGTCGAGGTTGAATCTCCGGTCGCTCAGGTCGAGTCGATCCAAGAGTCCTCAGGGGCATCATTCGCGCAAGCTCCCGTGGCGGATGCGATCATCGAACCTGCGCCTGTCGAGTCTGTCGTACCAGCTGAACCCTTGTCCGTCCAGTCTGCCCCTGTTCAAGCGGAAGCGGCTCAGCCGATACCGGTTGAAGTGGAACAGCCGGAGGCGACGACCGAAGTTGTAGCCGATGTGGCGCCGCAAGTCGAGACGGCTACACAAGAAGGCGCCCAGCCTGAAGTGATGGCGGCCACGGATTCCTCAGAAGGGGAAATTCGCAAGGAACCAAACACCTAAGGCCGG
Source organism: uncultured Halothiobacillus sp. (assembly GCA_964655215.1). GTDB lineage: Bacteria > Pseudomonadota > Gammaproteobacteria > Halothiobacillales > Halothiobacillaceae > Halothiobacillus. The sequence goes on along the minus strand of CAZZMW010000006.1, from coordinate 84,651 downwards.
TTTCCATCAGTCGAAAATAATAAAAGCCCGGGGTTTCCTCGGGCTTTTTTGGTTCTGATTTATGCTTTTCTGCGTCTCCATGTTTGTTTCGGAGCCGCCGCTTTACATTTAGTGGAGCAGACCGAACATCTTGCGGCGCCAGATCTTGGTGAGGGCGTGATCGGAGCCAAGAAGCTCGAAGGTATCGAGCAAGCCGCGTCGACCGGCGTCATCCTTGTATTGGCGATCGCGCTGCATGATGGCGAAGAACTGGGCGAGGGCGCATTCATAGTCCTGTGTCATGGCACAACGAGAAGCGAGCTGTTCGCGTGCGTCGAGATCGTTTTCATCGGTGGCGATGCGCGCTTGCAGTTCCTCGACACTCGGGCCGTCTCCCGCGTGTTGCGCCAGGTGAATGCGGGCTTTGAGTTCCTTGACGTCTTTGCGTGTGGCGACATCCATCGGCAGGGCGTTGATGATCTGCATGGCTTGGTCATGATCCCCCATGTTGCTCACGATCTCGGCCAGGTCGATCAGAATGTCGGCGTTGTTCGGCTCGATGGCATTGGCTTGCTTGAGCAGATTAATTGCCTGTTCGATGGCACCTGAATCGGCCTGTTCGCGCGCTTGTTTGCGCAGAGCCTGCACTTCCGAAACGACGTGCTTCTCCAGGAATTCTCGCACCTTGCTTTCAGGCAAAGCCCCCATGAATTGATCCACAGGAGCGCCATTGATAACCAGCATGACGGTCGGCAGGCTGCGAATGCCGAAATGGCTGGCCAGTTGATCTTCGACGTCGGTGTTGACCTTGGCGAGCTGCAGTTTGCCGCCGTAGCTTTCGGTGATTTGTTCGAGCATGGGTTTGAGTGTCCGGCAAGGGCCGCACCATTCCGCCCAGAAATCCACAAGTACAGGCGTCTGGAAAGACGCGTCGATCACGCGGGTTTGAAACTCTGCGGCGGTGACGTCGAAAATATAAGGCAGATCGGACATGGGTATCCCCGTGTTTGAAAATGAAAAAAAGTCGAAGTGGGGAAGGTATGGCGGCTCCCCCTTCACTTTTCAAGGCAGACTCACGGCAAAACCCGAATCGGGCTGCTATGCTCCAGCCTCTTTTTGCTTTTCGGCGCGGCCACACTCTGGGTCAACTTATGTCCTCCATCCCTGAATCTCCGGCGGTTTCCGCCCCTCGTTTCACTCGTCACCATCCCTATTTCTGGCCGTTGGTCGCCCTAGTGCTGCTCGGTTTGCTCTGGGGTTATAACTGGGTGGTCATGAAAGGGGCATTGAGTGAGATCGCCGCGCTGTGGTTAGGGGCACTGCGCACCATTATTCCTGCCATGTTGTTGCTGCTGTTACTGCCTGCGACGGGGCGATCGCTCAAACCGCCACCCATTCATTATGTTATTCCGCTGGGACTCTTGCAGACTGCCGGATTTGTCGGCTTCATGATGTGGGCGCTACGCACTGGTGCGGCCGGAGAAACGGCGGTGATCGTCTTCACCATGCCGCTGTGGCTGATGTTGATGGCGCATACGGTACTGCATGAGCGGTTGTCGCGTCGTCAGTGGGCGGCACTGGGAATTGCCGGTGTCGGGTTGTTTTTCATGATCGCCCCGTGGCGCGGACATCTGGCCATCGGTGCATCGCTGTTTGCCGTGTTGTCCGGTCTGACCTGGGCCGGTGGCTCGATCTGGCAGAAGAAGTTCGGCTCGCGCTACACCCTGGATTTGCTCAATGTCACTGCCTGGCAGATGCTGTTCGGTGGATTTGCCATTTTGTTGGGGGCCGTGATGCTTGAGCCCTGGCATGCCGAATGGACGCCGCATCTGTGGTGGGTGCTGTTCTACAACATTGTCCCGGCGGGTGCGCTGGGTTGGATTCTCTGGATTTACGCCCTGCACAATCTGCCCACCCGGTTTGCCGGGTTCGGCTCGTTGATGATTCCCAGCGTCGGTGTGCTGGGGGCCTGGATCCAGCTGGGCGAGCGGCCCGGTTTGTTCGAATTGATCGGCATCATCCTGATTCTCACGGCTTTGCTCTTGTCGCTCTTGTCTCGACGGAATTGATTGAATGGGCTTAGAAAGCCGCGTTGCGTGTACACTTTCTCGCTAGCGGGTGGATGACGAGCCTGTCCTGCGTTGATCGCTGACAGTACCGTGATCCTGTTTGTCCCATGTTTTCAGTTCCGAGCGTTGATTTTCTATGGCTGATTCAACTATTTCCCAACAATATGACGCACGTGCCATCGAGGTGCTCACCGGCCTTGAGCCTGTTCGCAAGCGCCCGGGGATGTACACCGATACCACGCGGCCCAATCATCTGGCACAGGAAGTCATCGACAACAGCGTTGATGAGGCCGTCAGCGGTTTTGCCAGCCGGATCGATGTGGTTCTGCATGCCGATGGTTCGCTCTCCGTCACGGACGACGGGCGCGGGATGCCGGTCGATATTCACCCTGAACATGGTGTGACGGGTGTCGAACTGATTTTGACGCGCCTGCATGCGGGCGGGAAATTTTCCGACAAGACCTATCGCTTTTCCGGCGGTCTGCATGGCGTGGGCGTGTCTGTGGTCAATGCCTTGTCCGAAAAACTCACCGTAGAGATTCGTCGGGACGGGAAAATCTGGCAGTTGGCCTTTGCGGACGGGGCACCGGTCGGCGAACTGGAAGAAGTCGGCACGGTACCGAAAAAGCAGACAGGTACGCGTTTGCGCTTCTGGCCGCGGGCGAGCTATTTCGATCAGCCCAAGTTCCTGGTCAGCCGCCTGCTGCATGTGTTGCGCGCCAAGGCCGTTCTTTGCCCCGGCTTGACGGTGACCTTCCTCGATGAGTCCAGCGACGAGCCGCAAAAGACCTGGTATTACGAAAACGGCTTGTGTGATTACCTGCTCGGCGCCCTCGAAGGTCGGGCAATTATTCCGGCTCAGGGGTTTGTCGGTCATATGAGTGCCGAACTGGCCGAGCGACCGCAAATGGTCGATTGGGCCCTGGTCTGGCTGGAAGAGGGCGGCGAACCGCTGACTGAAAGCTATGTGAATCTGATTCCGACGCCGCAGGGCGGTACCCACGTCAACGGCCTTCGCCAGGGCCTGACCGAAGCGGTGCGCGAGTTCTGCGATTTCCGGAATCTGGTGCCGCGCGGCGTCAAGCTGACGCCAGAAGATGTGTTCGATCGGGTGTCTTTCGTGCTTTCGGCAAAGTTGTCCGAGCCGCAGTTCGCTGGCCAGATGAAGGAGCGCCTGTCTTCGCGCGAGTCGGCGAGTTTCATCGGCGGCGTGATCAAGGATTCCCTGTCGCTTTGGCTCAACCAGCATCCGGAGCAGGGCGAGGTGATCGCCCGCATTGCGATCGATGCGGCGCAGGCACGCCTCAAGAACGACAAGAAAGTCGCACGTAAGCGGGTAACTGCAGGGCCTGCGCTGCCCGGTAAGCTCGCCGACTGTACCGCCACGGATATCTCGCGCACCGAGCTGTTCCTCGTGGAAGGGGACTCGGCGGGGGGGTCGGCCAAACAGGCGCGGGAACGTGACTTCCAGGCCATCATGCCGCTGCGCGGCAAGATTCTGAATACATGGGAAACGGGTGGCGATCAGGTGCTGGCCAGTCAGGAAGTGCACGACATCGCCGTCGCCATCGGTCTGGAACCGGGCAGCGACGATCTGTCCAAGCTGCGTTACGGCAAGGTCTGCATTCTCGCGGATGCCGACTCCGACGGCCTGCACATCGCCACGCTGCTTTGCGCCTTGTTCCTGCGGCACTTCACCGCATTGGTCCGTGCCGGACATGTGTTCGTCGCCATGCCGCCGCTATACCGCATCGACATGGGCAAGGAGACGTTCTACGCCCTGGATGAAGCCGAGCGCGACGGCATTCTGGGTCGCTTTTCGGCTGAACATCGGCGCGGCAAGCCCCAGGTCACCCGTTTCAAGGGTCTGGGCGAAATGAATCCGGGTCAGCTGCGTGAATCGACACTCGCCCCGCAAACGCGCCGACTGGTGCAGTTAACCATGATGGATGATGACCCTTATGCCCTGATGGACATGCTGCTGGCCAAGAAGCGGGCGGCTGATCGTCGCGGCTGGCTGGAAGCCAAGGGCGATTTAGCCATCGTGGCGTGATTCGGTGCACGGCGTGTCGTTGCGGGTACCAGGCCTTACCGCTGCGATCGCGTTGGCCGTGCTCGTGTTTGCTTCTTCTGCCTGGTCCGGAACCGCGAGGCCGCAACTGCAAATCACGGGTTTGACCAATAAGGCTTTGATTCTTCAGGTCGGTCTGTCCGTGCCGCCCGTGCGTTTCGATTGCGATGCCTCGCCCGTGATGATGCGACGATATCTTCGGTCGGCGGGGGATGCAGCCCGTCAATCCTTGCAAGCGCTCGGGTATTTCAATGCCCGAATCGAAACCCGTCTGGTTCACGACACTGAATGCACGATGCCGACGATGAACATTATTCCCGGCCCGCTCGTGCGTATCGCGGCGGTCGATGTGGTCGTGAAAAGCACGGACGGGGATGATCTGACCCAACAGCCGTTTCTTCAGGCTTTTCTGAATTCCGCCCGGCCGAAGAAGGGCGCGGTGCTGAATCAGGCTGCCTACACCGCCTTGCGCGATGGCATCATCGAGCGCGTGCGTGGCGCGGGCTATCTTGATGCCCAGTGGCTCAAGCATGAGTTGCTGGTCGATCCGAAAGCCAATTCCGCAGATATCCGGCTCACATTGGATGCAGGCGACGTCTACCACATCGGCAAGATCACCATCGAACAGTCCATTCTCAAGCCGGAACTGGCCGAGAATCTGGTGGGTGCGAAAACTGGCGATACCTACACGACGCAAACGCTGGTGGCGATGAACCAGAATCTGGCGGGTACCGATTATTTCAGCGATGTGCGGGTGCGCCCGAAGCTTGATCAGCGCCAGGACGGCAGCGTCCCGATCACGATCCATGCCGCGCCGAATCCACCTCGCAGCTACGAGCTTCGTGTCGGGTATGGCACCGATACGGGCGCGCGTCTGGGCGGAAAGATCACGCAGCGTTACGTGAATCGCTCAGGTCATTCCTGGAAGGCGGATTTGTCGCTGGCCCAGCGCAAGCAGACCCTGGGCGCGACCTACATCATGCCGAAACTCTCGGACCCTCTGAGGCAACACTATGACGTGTATGAGGTATTCGATCGGGAAAAGGATGTCGGCATCACGACCCTGTCCGCGACGACCGGCGTGCGCTGGGTGCGGAATTTCAACCTGTGGACGAGTTCCCTGTACAGCGAATATCTGGTCGATCGCAGCCAGTTCGGCTCCGAACCGGCGCAGACCACCGGTTTCTGGTTGTTCGGGGCACGATTGGGGCGGCAATATCTGAACGATCCCCTGTTTCCGACCAAGGGGTTCGTTTTCAGTAGCGGGATCAGCACGGCTGCCCGGCCTTTGTTTTCCAGTACGTCCCTGTTGCGTGCGCACGTGATGCTGGGTGGTCTGTATCCCCTGGGCGACTGGGTGTTCAAGGCGCGAACCGAAGTGGGCGGCGTGGTCACGCCCGATTTCAATTCGTTACCCAAAGGTCTGCGATTCTTTGCGGGTGGCGATCAATCCGTGCGTGGCTATGCCTACCAATCGCTGGGACCGACCAATTCGACCGGTCAGGTGATTGGCGGGCAATACCTGTTCACCGCCAGTACCGAGATCATGCACCCGGTTTACGGTCGCGATTGGTGGGGGGCGTTGTTCGTCGATACGGGCAACGCTTTTGACACGCTGAGCGACATCAAGCTCAACACGGGGGCCGGGATCGGCGTACGTTGGCGTTCTCCGGTGGGCATGGTGCGAGTGGATGTGGCATATCCCTTCGACGGCAGCAGCCATACCCCCCGACTTCATCTGGGCATCGGAGCGGCATTCTGATGGGCCGCTGGCTTTCACTGCTGGTGCAGGCGTTCGGTTGGCTGATCGGTGGCTTTCTGGTGCTGGTCTTCGTGACGTTTGTCGGTTTGACGGCGACATCGGCGGGTACGCGGTGGTTGGCGGGGCAGGCCGAACAGTACGTTCAGGGTCTGTCGATCGGCGATACGCGCGGCAATCTCTGGCAAGGGCTGACTCTCGACCAACTGGCCTTCAACAGCGACGACGGTTTCTCCCTGTCGCTAGGGAAAGCCTATGTTCAGCTCGACTGGCGGCAGTTCTGGCATTTCTCGCTGCAACTCAAGAAACTGACCGCCGACGACGTGATCGTGCGCTTGCCGCCGCCGGTTGAATCCGACGCACCGCCCACGCCATTGAATCTGGTCGATCTGCCGTTGTCATTGCCGGTTGGCGTTCATGTGCTCCATCTGGAAATCAACCGGTTCACTTTGTTGCAACTGGAACACGATATCGAGAACCCGAACCCCAGCTTTTCCCTGACCACGCTCCAGGCCGAAGGTGAGGCAGATCAGCAGACCATTTCCCTGAAGGTCCATCGGCTGGTGGCCGTGCTGCCAAGCCAGACCGATTCGGATTCGACCGTCACGGATGACACACAAGATACGACCATCGACGGTCGCGGCGCGTTGACCGTGGCCGTGACTTCGCCGCATCGGGTGCGGGGCGATATCTCCGGTCTAGTTTCCGTTCCGCAGGGTTGGTTGATGGCGCATACGACGGTTGGCGGCAGTCTGGCGGATGTGCAGGCCGATCTCGACGCCCGTTGGGAGGGCTATGCCGTGCCGTCGGCCAGCCTGACGGCCGTCGCGCACATCAATACACAACGGGTGGCACTCAAGACTCTGAACGTCGATACCCTTGATGGCACGCTGTGTGGCAGCGGCACGGTGAACTATGCCGATAACATGCAGGTATCGATTCACGGCGAGGCCAAAGAGCTGGATCCAGGCGCCATCGATCCGGCAGCGGCGGGGCAGGTAGGGTTCCGCTATCAGATGTCGTTCGCACAGTCTGTCGGCGCGCCGGGTGGAGTTGTTGCGCCCCATCTGTCGTTCGATCTGACGAACCTCGCGGGGCATGTCGCTCAGGTACCGTTCGATGCACTGGCCGTGAAGGGAACGATGGCCGATCAGCGACTCGATGTGGCGGTTTCGAACGGCACACTGGCGGGCGGTACCCTGCGGGCCCAAGGGCAGATGGGATTGACGGACGCGCGACCGGTGACGCTCAACCTCAATCTGGATCATGCGGCGTTGCGCGATCTGTTGGCTCAAACGGGCGTGATCGCGGAGGGACAGATCGGCACGCATCTGAACCTGACGGGTTCGCTGGGCGCCGATCCTGTACGGGATGCCCATCTTAATTTCGACTGGTCCGTACCTGCCACGGTGGTGAATTTGCCAGCAACTCAAGATCAGAAAACTGCAGTGTCGATTCCGCTGTCGCTCGCACTGAATGGCGGTGTCGCGGGGCAGCGACTGACCTTGAAACAGGCGCGCATCGATCTTGCCGATGCGTCGATCGATGCGAAGGGCGATCTGAACTGGGGGGATTCGGCCAACGCCAAGACGGACTCGTCGGCGATGGCATTGGCGCTCGGTGTGCGGGTGCCTGAATTGTCGCATCTGCCCTGGCGGGCACTTAATTTGCCCGATCTGGCGGGGGCGATCGGTCTCAAGGCGCAACTGGACGGCAGTCTGCAACAGCCGAAAGGGACGGTGAATCTGGTCGCACACGATCTCGCGTACGCGCAATGGCATCTGGCGGGGCTGACCCTGAATGGTCACGTGAGCGCTGACAAGGATGCCGGTTTCGATATCAAGCTCTTGGCGGATCAACTGACGCAGGCGGATGCGCGTGCGGCTGCGGAAGTGTGGCTGAACCACGTACGTCTCGATGCCAAGGGACAGTGGCCGCAGTTCCAGCATGTGAGCCAGCATGTGAGCCAGGGCACGTCATCGGCGGCCCAGAGTTTGACCGTGTCGGCGCAAGGTCCGTTGGGGCGTCTTGAGTTGGCGCTGGATGGCGCGCTGTCGCAGGGCAAGACTGTCCGGAATCCCGTCTGGAGTGGTCGCCTGACGCGGTTGGATCTGGTTCCAGCCGATGTCCAAGGTCGTCCGCTGTTGCCGTGGCGGCTTCAGAAGCCCGCGCCATTGGTCGTATCGGCGCAGGAACAGAATCTCGGCGAGACCTGCCTCACACCCGATTCGAACCGCATCTCCAGCAAAGGCAGTCACGTGTGCCTTGGCGTGGATCAAACCGCGAATCATCAGGGCAACCGTCAAACGGCCCATCTGGATGCCGATCTGCCGTTGGCCCTGATCAAGCGATGGCTGCCCTCGACCGGTGATCTGCCGGGGCGAATCACGCTGGTAGCGAACGGCGTTGCCGAGTCGGGCCAAGTCAGCGGTGCACTGAAACTGACGCTGCCGGATAACGAATTCCGTTTGCCGGACCTGCTGGGCAATCGTGTCTACCGCTACACGAACGTCGGGCTGACGGCGAACCTGAAGTCCGACGTAGTCGATCTGAATCTGCACGCCGATGTGCCGCAATTGCTGACGGCCAAAGGCGGCGGCACCGTGGCGTTGACGGGAGCACAAGCGCTTTCGCTCAAAGGCGTGGCCCAGTTGCCGGATGCGTCCGTGCTGGAAAGCCTGTTGCCGCAAGTCGCACAACTCAAGGGGCGGGCCGAAGCCGAAGTGACGGTGGGCGGCACCCTGAAACAACCGAAGCCGAGCGGGCACATGACCGTCGATCAATTGGCCTTCACTTTGCCGGACACCGGGGTGGCCTACGATCAGGGCAAGCTGGATGCACGCATCGATGGAGCGGGGCGGTTGGTATTCTCAGGTGGTTTGACTGCGACCGCGTCCAAAACGGCATCGGGTGCGAAACCGGTTGCAAAAACCACCGCCTTGTCCACCTCAAAAGCTGCCTCACCCCCATCTTCGGTTGATCAGCGCATCAAAATTCAGGGCACCGGAAATCTGGCCGATTTGCCCGCCTGGCAGATGCACGCCACGGTGCAAGGTCATGTCGTGCCCATGTTGCGGCTGCCGAGTCTGCTGGTCGATGCCAGCCCGGATATCACCGTGGATGCGACCAATGCCGGAGCGAAGATCGGCGGCACGGTCACCTTGCCCACGGTCACGGCCCGGGTCGATAAACTACCGGAGGGCGTAGTTAAATCCAGCGATGATCTTGTGATTGTGGGCGAGCAGAAAGCAGAACGGACGGATGCCTATCCGCTCACCGGAGATATCGCGCTCAAGTTGGGGCAAGCAGTTTCTCTCGCGGGCATGGGGTTCTCGACCGATCTATCCGGCCAGCTCGATTTGCAACTGCGTCCGAACAAACCGCTGGCGGCAGTGGGTGAAATCGACTTGAAAAATGGCGTGTTCAAGGCCTATGGACAAAATCTTTCCATCAGCGAAGGGCGTTTGTTGTTCGTCGGGCCCGTGAACGATCCGGGGTTGGCGGCCACCGCGCAAAGGGTGGTCGAGAATACGACGGTGGGGCTGAAAATTTCCGGCACGTTGTACCATCCGAGAACCACGGTGTTCTCGTCGCCGTCCATGCCGGAATCCGATGCCCTGTCGATGTTGTTGACCGGCCGACCCTTGAGCGACAGTGGTTCGGGTGATCGTGCCATGCTGATGAACGCCATTGCAGGGCTTGGCGTGGCGCAGGGGAGTGATATCGTGCGTGACATCGGCCAGAAGTTCGGCTTCGATTCGGTTGGTCTCGATACGACGGGCGGATTCGGCGACACACGCCTTTCGTTGGGTAAAAAGATCGGCGACCGATTGTTTGTCCGCTATGCGGTCGGAGTGCTGAATGGTGTGAGTGAAATCATCACCCAATACAAATTGAGCAAATTGTTTTCCATTGAAATCACCGCGAGTCCGGAAGCGACTGGCGGTGATCTGATCTATCGGATTCACTGATGTATATCTTGTTGCTGGCCGCGATGGGCCTGCTGGCGCTTTTGTCCTGGTGGCCGAGCTGGTGGGTAAGCCAGGTGATGGCCCGCCATGCCAAACCGGCTGATCGTTATCCTTTTTCCGGTGCGGATCTGGCGCGCTATCTGCTGGATCGTCGTGGATTGGGTGACGTGACGGTGGAATCCACCAAGGAAGGCGATCACTACGATCCCCATGCCCGCAGTGTGCGTTTGTCACCCGAGCACTTTAGTGGTCGTTCGTTGACGGCGATTACCGTAGCAGCGCACGAAGTCGGTCACGCGCTGCAACACGCAGAGGGCGACCCTGCCTTCGAACGTCGGCAGGAACTGGTCGAGCGCAGCGCTTGGGCGCAGCGTGTGGCGGGTTGGCTTCTGGTCGCGATTCCGGCGGTTACCCTGATCGAAAAGCAACCGGCACCCGCGCTGGTGATGCTGGTCGTTGGCGTGCTGACCATGGCAGTGCCTCTGGTAGCGCAATTATCCAACCTGCCCATCGAGCTGGATGCCAGCTTCAATCGCGCCCTGCCGATGCTGGAAGAGGGGGGGTGGCTGGGTAAGGCCGAAAAGAAACCGGCGCGACAGATTCTTCGTGCGGCCGCCTTCACCTATGTGGCGCAGGCGCTGTCTTCGGTGCTTAATGTCGTCAAATGGTTGCGCGGATTGCGAATGTAGTTGAAAGTCGGACTACGGGCAGGCCGTCCACTTCAGTCAATTTCTCGCGGGTAGCGCGAATGGGCTCGCTTCGACTATGTTATAAATGTCCCGTCATGAATACCCAAGTCTGCCCATCGACAATTTTATTTGGGCAATTCTCCCTGGCAATTTTCCCTTGGCAACTTCCTCAACCCAGATCAGGAGCACGATATGGCTTTTCAACTCCCAGAACTCAGCTACGACTACGGCGCGCTCGACAAATCCATCGATGCGCAAACCATGGAAATTCACTATACCAAGCACCACGGCGCATATGTGACCAACTGCAATAACGCCATTGCCGGTACCGAGTGGGATGAAAAGCCCATCGAAGAACTGATGGCGAACATCTCCAAACTGCCCATGGCGGTGCGTAACAATGGTGGCGGACACTTCAACCACGCGCTGTTCTGGTCGATCCTTTCTCCGAACGGCGGCGATGCGCCAGCTGGAAAACTCGCCGATGACATTAATGCCACTTTCGGTTCGTTCACTGCGTTGAAAGATCAGATGAGCACTGCGGGCGCTACACGTTTCGGTTCAGGCTGGGCCTGGTTGATCGTGGACGCACAGGGCAAGCTCGCCGTCTGCTCAACGCCGAACCAGGACAACCCCACCATGGACATCGCCGAAATCAAGGGCACGCCCATCCTCGGTATCGATGTGTGGGAACACGCTTACTACCTGCGTTACCAGAACCGCCGTCCGGATTACCTCAAGGCCATCTGGGACGTCATCAGTTGGGAAGCGGTTGCCAACCGTTATGCTGCTGCGAAGTAAGTCAGCCAAGGTCTGAGTGTCAAAACCCCCGCGCCGGAAACGGTCGCGGGGGTTTCGTTTTGAGGGGGCAGAAATCAGGCCGGAAGCATGATCGGGGCGATTTCGCTAATCGGTCCGGTGTGTGTAGGACGAGTTGATCTGACCGTACACACGGGGTGACTCTTGGGGCGCGTCAGAAGAAAATCCGCTGATGTAACCGGATGATCCGCCCGAACGCCAGGAAAGGGAGGTGCAACCCGAAAGCGCGGTGACGATCAGTACGGGCAACACCCAAAGGAAGCGCCATTTCACGGGTAGCGCCCTAGTCCTGATGTTTGGCGTCGTGATGCTTCTGGTGGGCCTCTTCGCGCATTGCGTTGAGTTCGACATCGGTCTTGTCCGCAATGGAAAGCAGCTTGATGCCGAGGTCGGCTTCGATATCCCGCCATTCCTTCGCAAAGGCTTCGCGGTCATGACGCAGGGTTGTCTGTGCTTTGGCGATGTCGATGCGGAGGGTGTCCACGATGTCCGGATGGTATTCGTGCTCGGCCAGCTCATGGCGTGATTCGTCGATGATTTCATCGCTGCGACGTTGGATAGAGCGGCTTTCGTCGTCCAGCAGGCGTGCGTAGATGGTGCCCAGCCAGTGGTAGTAACGGTCGCTCAGGCGTTGGTGTGCCGTTTTTGTGGTTTGTTCATCGGTAGACATGTGCTGTTCCTCCTGAAGGGCTGCGCGCAGCATACACCCAGGCCATAAACCTGGGCACGGTTTTTTGGGGCAGTAGTCCGGTTTTTCGGGTATTCTTAACGCCCTTTTTATATCGTCGAATACGCACCCAATCGCCATGATGCACGAGCAATACGTTCCCGCCCAAGTTGAAGATCAAGCCCAGAGTCTGTGGGCCGATCGCCATGTGTTTCGCGCGGTTGAAGACCCGACGCGGGAAAAATTCTATTGCCTGTCCATGTTTCCGTATCCTTCCGGGCGGCTGCACATGGGGCACGTTCGCAATTACACCATAGGCGATGTGATCGCGCGTTATCAACGGATGCGCGGCAAAAACGTGTTGCAACCGATGGGTTGGGATGCGTTCGGTCTGCCTGCAGAAAACGCGGCGCTCAAGAATGGTGACGCCCCGGCGCGCTGGACATTCGAGAACATCGATTACATGCGCGGCCAGTTGCAGCGCTTGGGGTTGGCTTACGACTGGCAGCGCGAACTGGCCACCTGCACGCCGGAATATTACCGCTGGGAACAGTGGCTGTTCACCCGTCTGGTGCGCAAGGGCATGGCCTACAAGAAAACCGCCGTCGTGAACTGGGATCCGGTCGACATGACGGTTCTGGCGAACGAGCAGGTCATTGACGGTCGCGGCTGGCGCTCCGGTGCCCTGGTTGAGCGGCGCGAGATTCCGCAGTGGTTCATTCGCATTACCGATTACGCGGATCAATTGGTCGACGACCTGGCCCAGCTTGAAGGCTGGCCGGAACAGGTGCGCACCATGCAGGCCAACTGGATTGGGCGTTCGCGGGGTTTACAGGTGGATTTCGCTCTGAACGGGAGCGAGAACCTGACGGTATTTACCACGCGCCCGGACACGCTCTACGGCGTTTCGTACCTTGCTGTGGCCGCCGAACATCCGCTGACCAAAAAAGCGGCGGAAACCAATCCCGACATCGCCGCCTACATCACCCGTTGCAGCCATCACAAGGTGGCTGAAGCGGAAATGGCGACGATGGAGAAAGAGGGCGTCGATCTCGGTATCACCGTCACGCATCCCTTGACCGGTGCGCAGATCCCTGTCTGGTCGGCCAATTTCGTGCTGATGGAATACGGCACCGGCGCGGTCATGGCCGTACCGGCGCACGATCAGCGAGACTTCGAATTCGCGCGGCAGTACGGCTTGGCCGTGACCCCGGTGATCGAGTCCGCCGAACCGCACGATTACACAGCGGATGCGATGACCGCCAAAGGCAAGCTGTTTGACTCGGGCGAATTCTCGGGGATGGATTTCGAGTCCTCCTTCGATGCGATTGCTGCGCACATCGAAGCCAAAAAGCAGGGGCAGGTGCAAATCAACTACCGCCTGCGTGACTGGGGCGTATCGCGCCAACGTTACTGGGGCTGCCCGATCCCGATCATCAACTGCCCGCATTGCGGTGCGGTGCCGGTGCCGGACGATCAGCTGCCGGTCGTGCTGCCGACCGAAGTGGTCATGAACGGCCCGCAATCGCCGATCAAGCAGTCGCGTGAATTCATCGAAACGACCTGCCCGGAATGCGGTTGTGCGGCCGAACGCGAAACGGATACCTTCGATACCTTCTTCGAGTCGAGCTGGTATTACGCCCGTTACACCTGCCCGGATTTCACCGAAGGCATGCTCGATGAGCGCGCCGACTACTGGCTCCCGGTCGATCAGTACGTAGGCGGGGTGGAGCACGCCGTGCTACATCTGCTGTATGCGCGTTTCTTCCACAAGCTGATGCGCGACGAAGGTCTTGTTTCCAAGGATATGGCCGAGCCGTTCACCCGTTTGCTCACGCAGGGCATGGTGAACAAGGACGGCAGCAAGATGTCCAAATCCAAGGGTAATACGGTCGATCCGCAACCTCTGATCGAGGAATACGGCGCGGATACCGTGCGGTTGTTCATGATGTTTGCCGCACCGCCGGATCAGGGCCTGGAGTGGTCCGATGCCGGGGTGGACGGTGCACATCGATTCCTGAAACGCCTGTGGCGTCAGGTGTACGATCGCAAACAGGCCGGTTGGCAGCCTTTGCCGCTGGTGACCGAAGGTCTGGATGACACCGCTAAAGCCTTGCGCCGTAAGTTGCACGAAACCATCGGGCGCGTCAGCGACGATGTCGAGAAGCGCCAGACATTCAACACCGTCATTGCGGCGAACATGGAACTGTTCAACGAACTGAACCGTTTCGAAGCGACCGATCCCGTAGCCAGTGGCGTCGTCACGGAAGTGCTGCAAAACATGGTGAAGATGCTTTCGCCCATCGTGCCGCATATCGCGCACGCGCTGTGGACGGAAGTGGGCGGAACTGGACTGGTGATCGACGCGTCATGGCCCGAAGTGGATGCTTCGGCACTGGTACGCGACGAAATCGAACTCGTCGTGCAGGTGAACGGCAAGTTGCGTGGCAAGATTCTGGTGGCTGCTTCTGCGGATAAAGCCGCACAGGAAGCGGCGGCCATCGCCAATCCGGATGTCCAACGTTATCTCGAAGGGGTGTCCATCAAGAAGGTCATCATCGTACCCGGTCGGCTTATCAATATCGTGGTGGGGTAATCAGTGTTCAGCCAGAATTTTTCGCTTCATGCCCGTCTTCATTCCCTGCGACTTTGGGGTGCCCTACTGGCTGTTTTCACAGCGCTCAGTCTGGGGGGCTGCGGCTACCACTTACGTGGGGTGACGACGCTTGATCCGGTTTATCAAGCGGTTTATGTGCAGGGCATGAGTACCAGCGATCCGGTTTATCAGCAGTTACAACGTCTGTTCCTGAACACGCACAGCTCCCTCGTGACCGACCCGAGCAAGGCAACCGCCACTGTGGTGATCGACAGGAATAAGGTCGAACAGCGTGTCGCCGTGGTTACACCGCAGGCCAACGTGCAGCAGTACGAGTTGTATCAACAGATTACCTATCACGTTGAATTGGCAGGCGGACGGCGTCTCCCTGAGCAGACACTCGGACAGGCGCGTAACTACAATTACGATCCTACGGGCGTCATTGCTTCCACCAGTAACGAGGCGCAGATTCGCCAGGAACTGGCCGAAACACTGGCCCGATTGTTGTTCTACCGCCTGAGTGCTCCGGTTGCGCCGAATATGAACGACGCGAACCAGAACTCGGGTGCGGCGGTGCACTGATCTGTGAACCTGCGTCCGGAACAACTGGATGCGGCGCTGGCCAAAAAACTGGCCGCCCTCTATGTACTGGTGGGCGACGATTGGTTGCAACTGGATGAGGCCCGTCAATCCATCACCCGACAGGCGCGTTCGGCGGGCGTGACCGAGCGCTTGCGGTTCGAGGTGGAGGGTCGCTTTGACTGGAGTAGTCTGAAGTCGGTTGGGGCGAATCTGTCCTTGTTCGCCGAGCGGCGGTTGATCGATTTGCGCATTCCCGGCGGCAAACCGGGCAAGGATGGTGGCGAAGCACTCAAAGCGTTGGCTGCCCAATTGTCGAACGCTACCGAGACAGACGACGTCTGGTTGATCAGCCTGCCGAAACCGGACATGAACGTGCAGAAGTCGGTCTGGTTCAATGCATTGAGTCAGGCGGGCGTCACCATCCAGTTCTGGTCGATTGGTTTGCGTGATCTTCCACGCTGGATCGAATCGCGCGGTGCCAAGCTCGGTTTGCAGATACTGCCGGACGCCGCGCAGCTGATTGCCGAGCGGGTTGAAGGCAACTTGCTCGCTGCGAAACAGGAACTCGACAAGTTCAGCTTGCTGAATTTGCCTAACCCCCTGACAGCGGAGACGCTGCTCGAAAATATTACCGATCAGTCCCGGTTCAACCCATTCGATCTGGGTGATGCTTTGTTGGATGGCGACCGATCCCGTGCGGGACACTTGCTTCAGCGGTTGCGGGAAGAGGGCGTTGATGCCATCTTGATTCTGTGGGTGCTCAGTCGGGAACTGCGACTACTGGCCACACTGGATGAACCCGCGGCCATCGACCGCTTGCCGGTGCCCAAAGGCCGCAGACCCTTGTATGCCCGGGCGGCACGACGCGCGCCGGCGGCGTACTGGCTCAAGCTGCTGGGGCGCTGTGCAGAGATCGACCGTAGTATCAAGGGGCTTGCGGTAGGTGAGCCCTGGCAAATGCTTGATCGGGTGGCCTTGGCGGCCTGCGGTGGAAGCCGCGCACGTAATTAGTTAGTGAGTGATGACAGATGCAAGACCATAAGAATGTGGAAGGGAATTTGGAAGAAACGATGATACAGATGGGCCGAGCGGCCCGTCGTGCATCACGGGCCTTGGCAGGTGTGACCACTGCGGATAAGAATCGGGCGCTCTTGGCGATTGCCGATGCCCTGCTCGCAGCCGAAGCGCAGTTGCTGGCCGCCAACGCGGTGGACGTCGCGAACGCACGGACGCGTGGTCTGGATGCGGCGATGATCGACCGCCTGATCCTGACGCCAAAGGGCGTGGCGCAAATGGCCGAAGGTGTGCGGCAGATTGTAGCGTTGCCTGATCCGGTCGGTGAAATCACCAATATGGTTTTCCGCCCCACAGGGATTCAGGTTGGGCAGATGCGCGTGCCGCTGGGTGTCATCGGCATCATTTACGAATCGCGTCCGAACGTGACCATCGATGCGGCAGCGCTGTGCCTCAAATCGGGCAACGCCACGATTCTGCGCGGTGGTTCGGAAGTTGCTGCAACCAATCAGGCGCTGGCAGATGTGATCCGGAACGGATTGAAAGCGGGCGACTTGCCGGAAGATGCCGTGCAGATCGTACCGACGACCGATCGGGCGGCTGTATCGATGCTGCTGGGCATGCACGAGTACGTCGATGTCATGATTCCCCGTGGCGGTAAGGGGTTGGTGGCGCTTGTCACCGAGCAGGCGCGGATGCCGGTCATCAAGCATCTCGATGGCGTGTGTCACGTATTCGTGGATGAGCAGGCCGATCTGGATAAATCGGTTGCGGTGGCCGTCAATGCCAAAACGCACCGTTACGGTGTGTGCAATGCGATGGAGACCCTGCTGGTGCATGCGGCCGTTGCGGATCGATTTTTGCCGATGGTGGCCCCGTATTACGCCGAAAAGGGCGTCGAGTTGCGTGGTTGTCCGAAGACACGGGCGATTCTGGGCGAGTCCGTTGGCGAGGCTACAGTCGAGGACTGGTATGCGGAATATCTTGCCCCCATTCTGGCCGTGCGTGTGGTCGATTCGCTCGATCAGGCCATCGATCACATCGAGACCTATGGTTCGCACCACACCGATTCGATCATGACGGAAAACTACACTACCGCGCGCCGGTTCCTTCGCGAGGTGGATTCCGCTTCAGTCATGGTGAACGCCTCCACGCGTTTTGCCGACGGTTTCGAATATGGACTCGGTGCAGAAATCGGTATTTCGACCGACAAGATCCACGCGCGCGGTCCTGTCGGCCTGTTGGGGCTCACGTCGCAGAAGTACATCGTGTTGGGTAATGGCCATATCCGTGGCTGACACCCCGCTGAATCGCGTTGCAGCGCCGTTGCTCGGGATTCTTGGCGGCACGTTCGATCCGATTCACCTGGGGCATTTGCGCCTGGCTGAAGAAGTCCGCGAGGCACTGGATTTGGGTGTGGTGCATTTTGTGCCGTCTGCCGTACCGCCTCACCGTGCCCAGCCCGCACTGGGTCCGGAAACGCGATTGGCTCTGGTGCAAGCGGCCATAGCTGATCACCCCGGCTTTATCGCCGATGGACGTGAACTCGAGCGGCAGGGTTTTTCGTATACCGTGGACACATTGCAGGCCTTACACGCGGAATTTCCGGATCGGCATCTGGTGCTGATCCTGGGGATGGATGCATTCAATGGTCTGACGCAATGGCATCGTTGGCAGGAGCTGTTCGATTGGGCTCATATCGCCGTCGCCAGCCGCCCGGGCGCAGAGGCCACCGGTGAAGCCGCCGCGTTGTTGGCGGCGCGGCGCATCCAGCCGGATCAACTCGCCCGGCAGCGGGCGGGCGGTATCGTGGCCCTCGAAATCACCCGGCTGGATATTTCCGCCACCGCGATTCGTGCGGCGCTCGGTGCCGGACGCTCGGTACGTTACCTTGTACCGGATTGTTTGCTAAATCCCCTGCATGCGCATTATTCTGGGTCCCATTCCCATTGAATTACCCACTGAATTCCCTTTAATTTTCCCAATAGAAAGCTGAACCATGACCACTGAAAAAAACGATCCTGCGATCACCCCTCCTGCCGCTGCCCCGGCCGTTGCTCAGGAATACCCTGCGGCTGAAACCGTAGCGGGCTGGGTTGTCTCTGCGCTGGAAGACCTCAAGGGCATCGATATCCGCGTGCTGGATGTTCGTGGTCTTTGCAATTTTGCCGACTTCATGGTGTTTTCTTCGGGGACTTCCGACCGACACCTCAAGTCGCAGGCAAACAGCGTGGTCGAGCAACTCAAGGCGCACGGCGTGCGACCGATGGGCGTGGAAGGCGATGACGTGCCCAATACCGAGTGGGTACTGGTCGATGCGATTGATGTGCTGGTGCATATCATGCTGCCGGAAACGCGAGACCATTATCAGCTGGAAAAACTCTGGTCGGCACAGGCTTCGACCAAGGCGACAACAGCTGCCGATGCCCCTGCAGCCTACGCAACGGCGATTGACAAGATTCGTGGTTCTTCCATGCCCAAGTAATCAAGTCGTTGAAAATCCATCTGATCAGCGTCGGTACGCGTTTGCCCGACTGGGCCAATGCGGGCACGGCGGAATATCTAAAACGTATGCCGCCCGCCTGTCCGGTTCAGTTGCACGAAGTGCCCGCCGTTCAGCGCAGCAAGACCATGGCAACCGAACGCGCGAAATCTGAAGAATGCGTACGGATTGATGCGCAAATCCCCAAGGGTGCCTGGAGAATCATCTGCGATGAACGCGGTAAATCCTGGTCTACCGCCCAGCTTTCCGCGCAGATGGCCGACTGGATGCAATCCGGTCGCGATGTCGCCGTGGTCGTTGGCGGTGCCGATGGAATGACGGACGAATTTCGTCAGAGTGCCGACCGGCTCTGGCGTCTGTCCGATCTTATCCTGCCGCATCCTCTGGTACGCGTATTGTTGGCTGAGCAGCTTTACCGGGCGTGGTCGCTGCTGAACGGTCATCCCTATCATCGGGAGTGAGCGTGATGATCAGCTCCACTAGGCCGTTGTTCTTGGCTTCCAGCTCGCCGCGCCGTGCCCAGTTGCTGGCGGATATGGGATTTGAATTTCAGACCCTGTCGGCCGAAGTCTGTTCGGTTGATGAAACGCCACAAGATAACGAATCGGGATTGGTTCTGGTTGAACGGTTGGCGCGCAGCAAGGCGGCGCAGGCATTGTCCATGGCTGATTTGCCTGACCACAGCGTCGTATTGGCCGGGGATACCATCGTGCTTCATCAGGGCCGCATTTTCGGTAAGCCTGTCGATAAACAGGATGCGGCGGCGATGCTGTCAGCCCTGGGCGGACAGACACATGCCGTGGTGACTGCCATTGCGGTTGCCCATGCGGCAGACTGCCGATCGGTGACCGTGCGTACCGATGTCACGATGATGCCGCTCAGCGAGGAACAGATTGCCGCCTACATTTCGACCGGCGAGCCGCTCGACAAGGCCGGTGCCTATGCCTTGCAAGGTCTGGCCGCCCAGTTCGTCGAACGGATTTCCGGCTCCTGGGGCGCGGTTGTCGGTCTGCCTCAGTACGAAACGGCACAATTGCTGGCGACGTTCGGCATTCGACCTTTCTGGCAAAAAAGAAACAACGAAATTCAATCCATGAGTAACTAGTCTATGAAGAGAAATAGGCCATGAGAAATAGAGCATGAGTGAAGAGATTCTCATCAATGTGACCCCGCAGGAAACCCGGATTGCCTACATCGAAAACGGGGTGCTGCAAGAGATCAATATCGAGCGCTCCCGATCACGCGGCATGGTGGGCAATATTTATCAGGGGCGGGTCAGTCGGGTGTTGCCGGGCATGGAAGCGGCATTTGTGGACATCGGCCTGGAGCGCGCCGCGTTTCTCCATGTCTCGGATATCGAGCTCAAGCCGGAAGAAAAAGAAACCGGTGTCGAGGCACGTCCCCGCATGATCTACGACCTGCTGCGAACGGGGCAGAATCTGGTTGTGCAGGTCATCAAGGATCCACTGGGCACCAAAGGCGCCCGCCTGACGACAGAAATCACCATCCCGTCACGCTATCTCGTGTATTTGCCCAATGGTCGGAATATCGGGGTATCGAGCCGGATTGAAGATCCGGTACAGCGTGATCGCCTCAAGGATATTCTGGGCGAATTCATGGCCGAATCGATTGAGCAGGTGGGCGAGAACGAGATTGGCGGATTCATTCTGAGAACGGCTGCCGAAGGCGCTGATGCCGAAGCGTTGCGACAGGATTACGACTTTCTGCTGCGGTTGTGGGCGAGTGTTCAGGAGCGCCAGAGTCAGACCAACGGTGTGGGTTTGATTTTCGAAGATCTGCCTATTGCACTGCGGACTTTGCGCGATGTGCTCGGTCGCTATGTCGAGAAAATCCGTATCGATTCACGCGAGACCTACCATCGTGCCATTCAGTTCGCTCAGGAAATGGTGCCGGATATTCTGCCGATTCTTGAACATTACCCGGGCGAGCGTCCGTTATTCGATATGCACAACATCGAGCAGGAAATCGTCAATGCGATGGAACGCCGTGTGCCACTCAAATCCGGCGGGTACATCATCATCGATCAGACCGAGGCGATGACCACGATTGATGTGAATACCGGTGGGTTTGTCGGTTCGAAAAATCTCGAAGAAACCATTTTCAAGACAAACCTGGAAGCGGCGAGTGCCATTGCGCGTCAGCTGCGATTGCGCAATCTGGGCGGCATCATCATTCTCGATTTCATCGACATGATCGAGCCGGATCATCGCCTTGCCGTGCAGGAAACGCTCAAGCGCGCACTGGAATCCGATCATGCACGCACCAAGGTGTGCGAGGTTTCCGGATTGGGGTTGGTCGAAATGACCCGGAAGCGCACGCGCGAATCACTGGAGCATATTCTGTGTGAGGTCTGCCCGACCTGCGGTGGGCGCGGTACGGTCAAAACGGCTGAAACCGTCTGCTATGAGATTTTCCGAGAGGTGACCCGCGAGGCACGCCAGTACCATGCGAAGCAGATGCTGGTAATCGCCTCATCTGCGGTTATCGATCGTCTGCGAGAGGAAGATTCGACCTCGCTGGCCGAATTGCAGGAATTCATCGGCGTGCCGCTGCGCCTGCAGGCAGACGTCCATTATCTGCCGGAACAGTACGATATCGTTCTTATGTGATTGTATCGCTCCAGGCCCCAGTTCACCGGAGTGGCATATGGCGCTGATATACTGCGTCCAGGGTAATTTCTACCAAGGTGAACCTCCGCTGTGACCCACATTCATCTGCCGCATGCGATCCATCTGTCCTCCCGGCCTCTGCGCCGGTTGATGCGGTTTTTGTTGGCATCTGTGGCCGTGATTCTGGTGCTGTTCGCGCTTGCGTTCAGTGCATTGCGTGTTGCCTTGCCGTACATGACAAATTATCGCGCAGAAGTGCAGAGCGTGCTGTCCAAGGCCTGGGGTGCACCGGTGCAGTTAGGTTCGATCGATGTGGCGTTCGTCAGTTATCGCCCGCAGTTGGTACTGACGGATCTACGCTTGGGAAAGAATGGTCCGGCCATCTCGCGATTTGGCGTATCGCTCGCGCCGTGGCGCAGTTTGGTTGCCCAGCGTTGGGTCGCCGGGAAGATCGTGATCGACAAGCCGCACCTGGCGTTCATTCAGCAAGCCGATGGAAAATGGACACTCTCAGGCGCCCCGCAAACATCGCCGCAAAACGAACCGGAAAAGAAGGCGAATTCATGGTCGGACTGGTTGTCCAGGCTGCCAGATTTGGGCGATGTATCCATTCATGATGCCGTGATTGAGTGGATTCGACCGGCTACATCCGATCTCCCCGAGTCCCATCAGACCATCAACCTGGACGCGACGGCGCGGCTGGCGTCGCATGGCTGGTCGCTTTCCGGAGAGTTGTTTGCGCCCGGATTCGGTACCGCGCCTGTTCGTTTGCGGGCCGACGGTCATTTGGGTGATGGATCGAATGCCGAAGTGTATCTGGGAACCCGTAACTGGAACCTGCCCGCCATGCAGCAGGCCATTCGCGACTTTACTCATGGATCGGTGCGGGCCGAGCTCGGCGGTTGTGCCGAACAGGTCGAAGACCTGGATTGTTCAGCGGGGATGCCACTCGTCAATCAAGGGCAACTGACAGGCGAGTTGTGGTTGCGTTTTGCCGGAGCAGGTCTTCGTTCGGTTTCAGCCGATTTTGATATTTCCAGCCTCAAGGTCAGCCGGATGGCGAAGATTGCGGGTGTCGGTGCGCTGGCTGCGACTCAGTCCCAGGCGGATTTGAATCGGATTGGCGGGCGGTTGCTCTGGCAGAAAACGGCAGACGGCTGGCGGTTGGATGCCGATCATGTTCGTGTCGCGACCACTGCCGATATGCAGTGGCCCGTTCATTCGATACACCTGATCCATGCTGGAAACCAGACCGATTACGCATCGAGTTACGTCGACCTGCATCAGCTTGCCGTCTGGTTGGCGACCGCACCTTTGCCCAAGTCATTCCTGGCATTGTTGGGGCAGAACGCGTTGCGTGGCGATGCCCGGGATATCCGCTTGCATCTGGTCGGCAATACGCTTGTGGCGGGTTATCTCGAATTGCAGCATTTCGGCAACGTGCCGGGGCGGCGATTGTGGCCGGTTATCGGTCAGTCCGATGGCCTCGGTGGTCTGAACCTCAAGCTCTACAAGCAGCCATCCGGATGGCTGGCACGTTTTGATCAGTCGAATCTGGTGCTCGCCGTGCCGGGCATGTTCCGTGAACCGATGACCATTGATGCCCTGAAAGGTGATGTGTATCTGCATGATGCGGATTCAGGGGGACTGATGGTCTACAGTCCGGGGTTGCGCATCAAAAATGCCGATCTGTTCACGGATACGGGCTTCCGGTATCAGGCCGCTGACAAGGATCATTCGGCTCAACTCTCCATCGACAGTGAATTCGGTGATATCCACGTTGCGCGTGTTCCGGCGTATTTGCCGAGGAATCTGCTGGATAAGCATGTGCTGCAATGGCTGGATACGAATCTGGCGTTGCCCGGACAAACGGGCCGAGTGGATCGGGGGCATTTCGTATACAACGGCGATCCGACTCGATTCCCGTTCGTTCATGGAGGCGGCTGGTTCTCCGTGGTTTTCGATTTCAGACAGCTGGATTTGCCCTTTCTCCCTCATTGGCCGGAACTCAAGGACGCTCAGGGCAACATTGCCTTCGTGAATCAGCAGTTCCACGCCGCGATTGATCATGGAAAGCTGGCTGACGTGCCGGTGGATGGCTCGCGCGTGAGTATTTTTGATCTAGACAAGGCCGCACTCGATATTGCCGTGACTGCCAAAGCACCCTTGAGTCAACTGCTCGGGTTTGTAGGGCAAACCCCGCTACTGGGTACCGGGAGTTTGAACGCGCTCAAGGCTACAGGGCAGGCCGGATTGGATGTCTCAGTTCTCGTAGGATTGAAGCAAGGAGAAAACCCCGAAGTAAATGGCCATTTGGTATTGAAAAACAATAGCCTGTCTCTGGACAAGACCCGGATCAAATTGAGTCAGATTTCCGGTGCCATCGATTTCCATAACGCGGATTTCTCCGCCAAGAACCTTTCTGCCCATTTCGATGACGAACCGGCAACGATTACATTGGAACCGGGTAAATCAGATGATTCGACCATAGTGAGCCTGCAGACGCGCCTCGATCCATTGTTCGCATTGCGAGAGAAGTCAGGCACGGCGGTACAGCCCCTGCTTGATCGAGTGAGTGGCAAGGCGGATACCACGATTGAACTGAATATTCCTCATCATGGCGATCAATTTACAGTTCAGGCGAAAAGTGATCTGAACGGCGTATCGAGCCAGCTGCCACCGCCGTTCGGCAAAGCTTCTGATGAGGCATGGCCATTGAGTGCCGACCTCACTTTTACCGGTGGCGTTTTGCGGCAATTGGATCTTAAATCGCAAGGCGGCGTACCGTGGCAAGCCAGTTTGGGATTCAATGACAGCGGCACTCTGAGTGGGGGGGATGTCAGTAATCGCGCCGAAAATGCCGATCGTTCCTTCAACAATTCGGCGATTCTGGCTATCAATCTGAGCACACCGTCGCTTGATTGGGACGCGTGGCAACCGATTCTGAGTAGTGCCTCGTCCTTCCGATCGGAGAAGGTATCTTCCAGCGCGCCTGTCGCCCCCTTCAACCTGAATGTTCAGACCGATCGCCTCAAAGTCGCGGGTTTGCACTTCGGCCCGACCCGGTTGAATGTCCGCTTTGCGGATGAGCAGTATCTCATCAAGGCCAGCGGCGACGACTTGGACGGTGACCTGAGGTATCAACAACCGAATGCCGCACATCCGGCTGGTCAGATATCCATGCAATTCAAACAGTTCCACGTCGAAGACGCACCGTCATCCAGTTCAGTATCTTCCGATCGCGTGACACCGATCAGTTCGTGGGATCTAAAACAGATTCCCGGTGCACAGGTGATTATTGATGACCTGCGGTTTGGTAAACACCGACTGGGCAAACTTATTCTGAATAGCGAAGCTGCAACGGTGGGGAGCGACAAACTCGAGATACCGACTATCGACTGGCAACCAACATCGAGTTTCCGCCTGATTGGCCAGGGTGCGGTAGTCGGTGAGGGTGCAAATCAGCAGACTCAATTGAACGTATCGGCGCAAGGGACGGACATTGGTGCTGTGTTCAAGCAGGTGGCCGGTGACAATTCACCGTTGACCGGAGGTGAGGTCAAAACGTCCTCGTTCCAGCTATCCTGGCCTGGATCACCCGCTGCATTCGCTCCTGAGCGCTTGAACGGTGCTGGTGCCTTTGAATTGCAGAACGGGCAACTGAACGATGTGGATCCGGGAGCCGGACGGTTGGCGGGGTTGTTGAGCCTGGGGGCCATCACGAGGCGCTTGCGGCTTGATTTCAGCGATGTGGTCGATAAGGGCTTGCCGTTCGATTCACTTGCCGCCGACTGGAAACTGGAACAGGGCGTGTTGAATGTCGATCCCCTGACGGTCAGAAACGCCTCGATGCATCTTACGGCCACAGGCAAGACCAAATTGAGCGACAACAGTCTCGATTACACCGTTAAGGTCTATGCCGATATCGGTATGCTTCTGCCCATTATCGGTACTGTGGCCGGTGGCCCGATTGTGGGTGGCGCCGTGCTGGCGCTTCAGCAGGCTCTCAAGACCATCGATAAAACCCCTGCACCGACACTGGTATACCGGGTGACCGGTACCATCGCCGAGCCCGTAGTCAAAACCACCGATGCCAATCCGGAGCGTTCCATCCCATGACAACCCCGTCTGAAGTCATCCGCCTGAAAAAATCAAAAATTGCCGCAATACAGATCAATGGCAAAGCGACCTGGGCCGAAAATCAACCTGTGATCGCCCGTCTGGTGAGTGATGCAGCAGCGGCGGGGGCTGAAGTGATCGTCCTGCCGGAAAATGTGTACGCGATGCCGGTCGATCCCGGAGAACTGTTCGCTTTGGGACTTGCAGCAGAGGGTGAGAATGCACCACTTGACTGGTTGCAGTCGTTGGCTCGCTCCAAGGGTGTTTGGTTGGTGGCCGGTACATTGCCCATTCGAAATGACGGTAGTGGTACGGATGAAGGCAAATTATGGTCGCGTAGCTATGTGATTGATTCACAGGGTGTAATCCGGGCGAAGTATGACAAGATTCATTTGTTCGATGTTGATGTGCCGCCTCGCCGACCTTCACAATCGGCGACCGCTGAATCCTATCGAGAGTCGGATCAATTCCTGCACGGCACCGAGTTGGAGCTGGTCGATACGCCGGCTGGACGCTTGGGTATGGCTATCTGCTTTGATTTGCGTTTTCCTGAGTTGTTTCGCCGTTTGACCGAGTTGGGTGCCGAGTGGATTTGTTTGCCTTCAGCTTTCACTGAAACCACGGGGCGTGCGCACTGGGAGGCGTTGCTGCGTGCCCGTGCCATCGAAAACCAGGTGTATATGGTGGCTGCCGCTCAAGTCGGTGTGCATGCCAGCGGGCGTAGAACCTTCGGTCACAGCATGGTTGTCGATCCTTGGGGAACCGTACTCACCAATGCCAATACCCTGGCCGACTGCTTTGTCATGGCAGAAATCGACTCTGAAGCTCAGGCACATGTCCGTCAGCAATTCCCGGTTCTGGACTTGCGGCGTTTAACGTCATGAATCGAATTCGCGGCAGTCTCGTCAACGAAGTTGGGTTCACCATGTGCTCCGACTCGTTACGGTTCTGTGGTGCGCACCTATCAGAGTAAATACCGAAAAAATCATATAGGGAGCGCTACTTTGTTCGGAAAGAAATCTGTGTCCTGACGAGTAGATGGCGGTAGGTACCCGTGTTGGAGCGCCGACCCATATGGCTGGCGTGTGGATTGGGATGACGTACATCGTCAAGCCAAGTACTATTACCGGTTTAGGGTTGCAATTAGACGCCCATTCCGATTTTGTAGCAGGCCGCAGACCATGACGCATCGCACAGATGACTTACGTATTCTCGATATCCATAACTTATTGTCGCCAGATCAGATTCGCGCGCAGTTTCCGCTGACCGAGCGCGGTGCTCAGACGGTGTATGCGACGCGTCAGGCCATCAAGGCGATCCTGAACCGCGACGATGATCGGTTGCTGGTCGTCATGGGGCCGTGTTCGATCCACGATGTGAAGGCCGCACGCGAGTATGCTTCGCGCCTGAAAGCACTCGCCGATGAGGTGAAAGACGACATCCTGCTTGTGATGCGGGTGTATTTCGAAAAGCCACGTACGACCGTCGGCTGGAAAGGCCTTATTAACGATCCGAACCTCGACGGCAGCTTTGAAATCAATAAGGGGCTGGGTGTGGCGCGTCATTTGCTGGTTGACCTTGCGGATATGGGCGTGTCTGCGGCGACGGAATATCTGGATCTGATCAGTCCGCAATATGTATCGGATGCGGTAGCCTGGGGCGCAATCGGCGCGCGGACGACCGAATCCCAGGTGCATCGGGAACTGGCCTCCGGTCTTTCTTGCCCGGTTGGTTTCAAGAATGGTACCGATGGCGGTTTGCAGGTTGCGATCGATGCGATTCGGGCTGCGGCACGCCCTCACCACTTCCTGTCCGTCACCAAGGCAGGGCAGTCGGCCATTTTTTCTACAGCGGGTAATGAAGACTGCCACCTGATTTTGCGGGGTGGGAAAAAACCGAATTTCGACGCCAACAGTGTCAATGAGGCACTTGAAAAACTGCGTGCTGCTGAACTGCCCGAGCGGTTGATGATCGACTTTTCGCACGCCAACAGCCAGAAGCAGCACGCCCGACAGATTCAGGTGGCCGAAGAGGTCGCCACGCAGATCGCCGCGGGCAATGCCGGCATCATCGGGGCGATGATCGAAAGTCACCTGGTCGGTGGACGGCAGGATGTGCATCCGGGTCGCCCGTTGGTGTATGGGCAGAGCATCACGGATGCCTGCATCGCGTGGGAAGACAGTGTGGGCGTCATCCACCGTCTGGCCGAGGCGGTGCGGATTCGACGAGCCGGCGGCGGTGTACTGGTTGATGTCTGTGCGAGTCATGAACAGCCAGCGCATTGACTGATGCAATGATACGGTGAGCGATGAACTTCATTCGGCCAAAGCAGGATCAGAGGGATGAGCCAGAATATGGTTGATAGCAATGCAAAGCTGAACGACGAATTTTGTTGCAACTTGAATAGATTCGCCGCTCGTCAATCCCGCGCGGTATTGCGTTGTCTCGTGGCCTGCCTGGCGCTCTGCTTGGCGATTGGGCCTTTATGGCTGATGCCTGCGGCCGATGCCGCTTCCGAAGTAAAGCCTGCATCTGTCGAACCGGGCGAACCGGCGGCGACCGGTTTGATCAGCCGAATCACTGAAGTGACCGTGTTGCCTCAGGGTGCCTGGGTTACGCGTCGAATCGAAGTTCCCGCCGCCAAGGTGCCTGTTGAAGCCAATCGCGCTGCCGGATCAAAAAATGAGCAAGTCGGTAAATCGGTTACCGTGCTTGATCTGCCGGGAAATATCGATCAGGAAAGTGTCCAGACTTCCTCTGTCGATCTGTTGCAATCCGGCCCGCTGCAATGGCAGAAGCAGGCTGTGGAAACTTCGCCCGAATATGTGGCGCTTGAAGCGGAAATCCATACCCTGCGTGGTCAACAGGCGGACGCGCGTGATGCACTCGAGGCTGCGCGGGTTCGTTTGAGTATTTTTCAAGCTCAGATGAGTGCGCCAGCCACCGTGACGACCAAGGCCGGACATCAGGCAGGTGCGTTTCTTACTCAGTCCGCCGCCAGGCAGACATTCGACAAGCTGCTGACGGATTTAATGTCTGCTCAGCGTAAAGCCCGAAATGACTTGGATCAGGTCAATGACGTATTGGCCAAACAGCAGGCCAAACTGACCGAACTTCGCAAACGGCCGGAAAAAATGAAGTTGATCCTGCCGCTTGAGCGTAAAAAATCGGTGAGCGGCACAGTGGGTTCAGGACTTCTCCCCGTCTATCTGCGATACCGCGTAAGTGATGCGGGCTGGCAACCGGTTTATCGCGCCGATTTGATCACCTTGCCGACAACCGATGCTCCTGGCAAAAACACACCAGAAAAACCTGCGACAACTGCGAATGCGCCCGCCAACCAGATTGGTGACGAGAATGCACAGCTCGACTGGTCCTTTTCTGCCAGCGTGCACCAGAACAGTGGAGAGGACTGGACACACGTGCCGATTACCCTGTCGCTACTCGATAACCGGCGTTACTACCCCGCGCCGGCACTACCCCGTTGGACGATTGGTTTTCGTCGTGGCCAGCCGGAGATGCCTGCGCCGTTGGCAGGAGCGAAGGTTGCCATGGAAGCAATGGTTGCTCCGTCGGTACGCCCTGTGGATGTCAGTGGCTTCAATGCCGAATACAAAAGCGTGATGCCGCTCACGGTGACCAGCGGTCCGGCGACTACCGTGATTCCATTGCAGCACGAACAAGTGCCTGCAAACGCGACGGTTCTGATTGCCCCGACAATTTCACCTCTGGGCGTACTGACGGGTACATTCATCCTGAAGAATCCATTACCGCTTCCTGCTGGTCATTGGGCGTTTTTCGTCAATGGCGAGCAATTGGGGTCGGCATTCCGGCAGGCTCAGGCGCCATCCAAGAAGATGAGTCTGGGCTTCGGTGCTGATCGGCGTGTTCAGGTCACCGTCAATCAGAAGCCGGATCGGCGAGAGGAAAATGGTGTCATCGGTAAATCGACCCAGATGGTGCGCCGCACGGTGGTCGAGGTGCAAAGCCAGCACAAAGAACCGGTGGCCGTCACGGTGATCATGAATCTGCCCATAGCCGAAGACAGTGAGATTTCAGTGGATGCGCTGTCCGATACGACACCGCCAACGACCAAACAGTTCGACGGGATTGACGGAGTTTGGGCTTGGTCTAACCAGATCAAGCCGGATCAGAAAATCACGCTGAATTTCGGATTCCGCTTGCGCTGGCCAAGTGATAAAACCCTATCCGGCCTTTGAGCCTGCTCATAAGATGGATTGAATTGTGTGATTTATTCAGGGAGTAACGCGACATGATGGAACTGGTATTAGCGGGTGGCGGGATGATGATTCCCATCATTCTGGCCTCGATTATCGCGCTGGCGATCATATTCGAGCGATTGTGGGCCTTGCGCCACAGCAGGTTGATGGGCGGTGATCCAGTCGGTACGGTGGAAAGCTGGATTGCACAGAAGCAATTGACGCAGAACAGGGTTTCGGAACTGGCGCGCATGTCACCACTCGGTGTCGTGCTTGCCTCCGGCCTGCAGGATGTCGGTAGTGCTGAGGCCATGCGCAACCGGATCGAGGATGCCGGGCGTCATGTGGCGCACCAGATGGAACGCTACCTCAATACACTCGGTACCATCGCGGTCATCTCGCCCTTGCTCGGGCTGCTGGGCACGGTCGTCGGCATCATTGATGTGTTTCAGTCGATTACTGCCAGTGGTGGCGCATCGGGGATCAATCCCGAGTTGCTGGCCGGAGGTATTTCCAAGGCGCTGGTCACAACGGCTGGTGGCATCATGGTTGCGGTACCTGCCTATATATTCCACCGCTATTTCCGTGGTCTGGTGGACGAGCGCATCATCGAAATGGAGCGTGAGGCAATCCGGTTGGTCGACATGATCCATCCGACCGAATCCGGTCGGCGTTGAGGGCATCGCCATGAAATTCCGCCAAAGACCGCGCGAGGAGCTTGAGCTCAATCTCATCCCGCTGATTGATGTGATCTTCATGTTGCTTATTTTCTTCATGTTGACGACTACATTCATTCATGACCGGGCGCTGAATGTCAGCTTGCCGGTATCGGATCAGGGCAGTGAGCAGCGTGCCCCGGTCAAGGATCATGTGATCGAAATTGCCAAGGATGGTCGGATTGCACTGGATGGACACATCATGCCGACGAATGCCTTGTTGCCTCAGCTCAAGGCCATTGCCGGCGATGGCCGACCGGTCGTGGTCTGGGCTGATGCCGAGGTGATCAACCAGAAGGTCATCTCCGTGCTGGATCTGGTTCGCAGTGCAGGCATTACCAAGGTTGGCCTGGGGACGACTCCCGTCAAATGAACCATGAATTGAGCCACGACAGAATCCACAAACCGGGCAGGGCATGACGACAAACGATTCCACGCAGACGCAAGTATCGGGCTGGGCGACCTACCGACGTTTGTTGAGCTATACGCGCCAATACACTCGTGTACTGATCCTCGCCATCATCGGGATGGTGGCTGCCGGGCTGACCGAAGTTGCGTTCGCCGCCTTGATGAAACCCCTGCTCGACGGTAGTTTCGTGAGCCGCGATCCCGCCACGATCCATCTCATGCCCGCCCTGCTGCTTGCCGTGTTTCTGGTACGCGTGGTGGCCGAATTTGCCTCGGGCTATGGCATGGCTTGGGTCGGACGATCGGTCATCCGAGACCTGAAGCGAGATGTGTTCGATCAGGTATTGCACCTGCCGGTACGTTATTTTGACCACGTTCCCGGCGGTGAAATTCTGACGCGGCTGAATTACCAGAGCGAACAGGTTTCAGAGGCGGCCTCACGTGCGCTGACGACGCTCATCCGTGACACCATCACCGTGTTCGGGTTGCTCGTATGGATGCTTTACCTGAGCTGGCAGCTCGCTGTCTTTCTGGTCGTGCTCGCCCCCGTTCTGGTCTTGCTGGTTGGCGGGATTTCGAGAGCGTTCCGCCGACATGCCCGCCAGATTCAGAACTCCATGGGCCAGGTTTCCCATGTGGCGGAAGAAGTAGTGGGCGGTCATCGCGTCGTTAAGTTGTATGGTGGCGAAGGGTTTGAAGCGGCACGATTCGCAGCCATCAATCAACAGAATTTCAAAGATTTCATGCGGATGCAGGCAGTCACTGCGGCATCCTCGCCACTCACCCAGTTCATTCTGGCCGTCGGTATTGCCGGAATCGTCTGGTTCGCGACCACCGGTGACCGGATGCAGACCATCAGTGTGGGGACGTTCGTGTCCTTCATTACAGCACTGAGCTTGATGCTGACCCCCATGAAACGTCTGATCGGCGTCAATGCCGTGCTGCAGAAGGGGATCGCAGCGGGCGAGAGTCTGTTCGGCCTGATGGACGAACCACGTGAACACGATGCGCTAACACCCGCACATGTCGAACGGGTATCCGGTCAGATTCGTTTTGAACAGGTAGGTCTGCGTTATGAGACTGGCGAACAGGCACCCTGGGTGCTTTCGGATATATCGCTGGAGATCAAGGCAGGGCAAACCGTGGCTCTGGTCGGGCGAAGCGGAGCGGGTAAATCCAGCCTGATTGCCAGTCTGCCGCGTTTTGTGGACATCGACCGAGGTAATATTTTTCTGGATGAATATCCCATCTCCACGCTGAAGCTGAGCGATTTGCGACGGCAATTCGCCTATGTCTCGCAGGACACTGTGTTATTCAACACGACGGTCGCCGCCAATATCGGCTACAGCGATGGCGGTCTGGAAGATAGAGCACGTGCGCGCGCTGCAGCGGAAGCGGCATTTGCCCTCGATTTCATCGAGCGGCTCCCGCAGGGTTTCGATACACCTGTGGGCGAAAATGGCGTGTTGCTCTCCGGGGGGCAGCGGCAGCGGTTGGCCATTGCCCGTGCCCTGTACCGCGATGCGCCGATTCTGATTCTGGATGAAGCGACATCGGCACTCGATACCGAGTCGGAGCGGTATATTCAGGCGGCTTTGGATAATCTCAGCCGCGGACGGACCACTCTGGTGATCGCCCATCGTCTGTCCACGATTGAACATGCCGATCTTATCGTCGTGCTCGACAAGGGCCGTATCGTTGAAACCGGCACCCATAACGATCTGTTGGCTGCCAATGGCGCCTATGCCGCGCTGCACCGATTGCAGTTCAGGTCGGACCCCGCATCGGGCTCAACAGTGGAGTTGTCTTTGTAAATGCGGTATCCCGCTTTTTGGCAGCGTCGTGGTTTACGCAGTTGGTTGCTCAGACCGCTTTCGCTCATTACTTGTATGGTCGCGCGGCGGCGGAGAACTGCTGCCGCGCATGGCGCAGCCCGTCTTCAGGATGGTTGCCCGGTGGTCGTCATCGGTAATCTTACCGTGGGCGGAACCGGAAAAACCCCGGTACTGATTGCTCTGGCGCGGGCTCTTGCTGATCACGGACGCAGGGTGGGCGTGATCAGCCGGGGTTACGGTGCCAGGATCGGCATCGAGCCGCGAGATGTGTCCGAAGCCACCGGACCTGATGCCGTAGGCGATGAACCCTGGCTGATCCACCACACCCTGAACGTACCCGTATTCGTGCACCCCGACCGGGTGCGGGCCGCCGAGCAATTGCGTGCCCGGCATCCGGAGGTGGATGTCATCCTGAGTGATGACGGCCTGCAGCACCATCCCTTACCCCGGGAAGTCGAAGTCGTAGTCATCGACGGTGTACGTCGGTTGGGCAATCGATTGTGTCTACCGGCGGGTCCATTGCGAGAGTCGGTTAAAACCCTGGATGACGTCGACTTCGTTATCGTCAATGGCGAACAGTTTTCAGATGATCAGTGGGCCGTTAACTTCGAGTTGACGATGGTGAGAGATCTGTTCGATCAGAGCACCATGAGCATCGACGATTTTATTCTCAGATTTGGAGCCAAACCCGTCGTCGCACTGGCCGGCATCGGACATCCCGAGAAGTTCTTCAATGCGTTGCGTGACCGTGGTCTCAGTCTGGAAACCTATGCGTTGGATGATCATCAACCCGTACCACCGGCATTGATCCATTACCTGCGCCGGGTAGGCAACCCGATAGTGATGACAGAGAAAGATGCGGTGAAGTGGCAGCAGAATCGCCCATCCTGGCATGTTCGCCCTGAGCAGGTGTTCGCAGCCATTGGTCAAATCCAGTTGCCAGACGAATTGGTTCGTGCCATTTTGGACAAACTACCGCCCCAACCTGAGTGCCCAACTTGAACATGGGGTGGCCAATGGTTTTGCCGTGTTGCAGACAGGGCAAGACTGTCTAATTTTTTGAGGGAATTTTTGTGGATAAACGTTTGCTTGAAATTCTCGTGTGCCCAGTGACCAAGGGGCCATTGATATACCAGCCGTCCAGTCAGGAGTTGATTTCCCTGTCGGCACGTTTGGCCTATCCCATTCGTGACGACATCCCGGTCATGCTGGAAACGGATGCCCGTCCGCTTGAGGACGAAGAATACGAAACCTTGCGCAAGGCACATCCAGCCGAGCCTGTCGCGCCGTGAGCGAGGCCGCTTTTGATGGTGATTTCTGCGTCATTATCCCGGCGCGGATGAGTTCGACCCGTCTGCCAGGCAAACCGCTCGCAGATATTCATGGTCGTCCCATGCTGGCTTGGGTGCATGATTGCGCCAAAGAGTGCGGAGCCGAGCGCATCATCGTGGCCGTGGATGACGCGGATCTCCATGCTGCGGCCGAGCAATTTGGTGCCCATGCTGTATTGACGCGTGATAATCACGAGTCTGGAACCGATCGATTGGCCGAGGTCGTCACGCAACTGGGCCTGACCGAAGATCAAATCGTGGTGAATCTGCAGGGTGACGAGCCTTTGATGCATCCCGAACTGTTGCGGCAAGTAGCCGGCTTACTGGTCGCTCAGAAAGAGGCGGCGATGGCGACACTGATGGTGCCGATCACCGATGCTCATGAGTTCAATGATCCCTCGGCAGTAAAGGTTGTGGCCAGTGAGACGGGCAAAGCCTTGTATTTCTCTCGATCTCCGATTCCATTTCATCGTGATGGTTTACCGGAAAACGGCGTTGTGCTCGGCTATCGACATTTGGGTGTTTATGCCTACCGGGCGGGGTTCCTGCAACGCTTTGCAGCGGCACCAATGGCCGAGCTGGAGCGGGCTGAAAAACTGGAGCAGCTTCGCGCACTGGCAATGGGCGAGTCGATCGCCGTGGCGGTGGCAGAGATGATTCCACACGCGGGCGTGGACACGCCAGCTGATCTGGAGCGGGTGAGGGCTGTGCTTCGGGCACGTCAGCAAGAGGGCGCGTTGAGTTAATATTCGGAGAGGAAACTGGTCATGGTGATGGAGCGAAATTTAACCGGGCACGAGTACATCATGCGGCCAACACAGACCATTCAGTCGCGGACGGATCTGCGCGGTGTAATTACGTTTGCCAACCGGACATTGACGGACGTTTCAGGTTATACCCGTGAAGAACTGGTGGGTTCGCCCCATTCCATTCTTCGGCACCCGCATATGCCGAGAACGGCGTATTACGTGATGTGGGAAACCATCAAGGCCGAGAAGGAATTTTACGGTTATGTCAATAATCGGGCGAAGAATGGTGATCACTATTGGGTGATCACCTACGTTGGACCGCACTACTCGCCCGAAAAAGTACTGGATGGTTTCAGTTCGGTACGACGTTCGCCGCTGCGTGAACGGATTCCTGAATGGGAAGAAATCTACAAAAAGCTGAATGAGGTTGAAGCCAAGTACCCGCGCAAGGAACAGTGCGAGGCTGGAAAGGATTGGCTGCTCAATTACCTGCACAAAAACACGCGCCATGACGATCTGACGCAGTACGTGCTCTCCGGTCTGTAAGCGCTGGCTTAGTCTCCACCACCGTCACCCGAACCGCCATCGTTACTGTCGCTCCCGTGGCTGCCACTATGGGTATTGCCGGAGTGAGCACCCGATACATAACCATCTCCGCCGCTATCGATAGTGGATTTGCTGCTGCGTTTCAGTCGGAACAGGATCAGCAGCACCCAGAACAGAATCACCAGTGTGCCGGCCCCGTAGCCAAAGTAGCTCGTAACCACGATCACGCTGCCGAGAATGGCGCTGATCATCAAAAAATCGAATGTCGAGCGTTGAATGCGCATTGAAAATCCTTTGAACTTAAGAAGGGTTGGGGATTGGCGTTGTGACCTGATTCAGACGTAATGAAACTTCAGACTTGTTGGTGAGCCGATAGGGTTGCGCTGCGGGAATCAGGATGACGTCGCCGGGCACAACTGCAAACTGTGTTTCACCCAGGTTCATCAGTCCAGCGCCCTGTAGGATCTGCCAGACGATCTGCGCGGTCGCTGCGGTGCGCCAATCGGTCTCCGTGCCCGGTTGCAGTTCCAGTTCTTGCAGACCCATTGTCGTCATGCTTTCGGGCAGCAAATACCGTAGCGTCAGGCCGTCTGCCTGCGTGACTGGCGGGCAATCGGCCCGGTGTTTGAGATAAAATGCGCCCTGAATCGGTGTCCGGCGTTTTTGCCGTGCGGATTTTGTCATCGAAGTCGCTTGGCTATGCTCGAATGAGCCCCTGTTTGAGGATATGTGTAACGATATCCGGTAAAAATGCTGGCGGCAGATTATCACCTCTTGGAGAGCGGTTTGACCATGAATTTCCCCATAAATTTACCAACAGATCCTGAAAACGAACTGCGTGATGCATTGCCCCTGAGTGAAACCGGTGATGCGCCAATGGATCGTTGGGCCATGTTTCTGGGGCAAACCGCCCCAATTGGCTGGACGGAAATAGAGCCATTTTTCGCACGTGGGCAGGTGATCCATGTAGGAAGTTCGCTTGATCTGGTTGAAGTGGCCGTCGCCGTGGCCGAGGACGATAAATCGCGCGTAGCAGACTGGATGAGCTCCGGTGATTTTGGCCTTTTGGCTACCGAAACTGCGCGTCACTGGGTGTCCGATACTGCCGACTTGTGGGGAGTGGTCGTGACCCCTTGGGTGCTGATACAGGATCGGTCGCTGTCTGATGCGCCTGTGGTTTGATCACCGATGTGCTAATTTCTCTGAGGTCAATTGTTCCTAGGCTATTTATTCGCAAGCAATCAAATTTCGAGGTGACCGTTCATGAGTTCGAATTCCGCATTGTTACAACCCACGACCTTGGGCCAAATTAGTTTGGCAAACCGCATGGTGATGGCGCCATTGACGCGCTGCCGTGCGGGAGAGGGTAATGTGCCCACCGATCTGATGGCCGAGTATTACCGTCAGCGGGCGAGTGCTGGGCTGATCATCAGTGAAGCGACACAAATCATGCCTGAAGGGCAGGGCTACCCGAGCACACCGGGTATTTATAGTCGTGAGCAGATTGCGGGCTGGAAGAAAGTGACTTCAGCCGTGCATGCAGCCGGTGGAAAGATTGTGTTGCAGTTGTGGCATGTCGGTCGTGTTTCACATTCGAGTTTTCAACCGGGCGGTGTGTTGCCGGTCGCGCCTTCCGCCATTGCCATTCCCGGTGAGGGGCGTGATGCGAAGTTCGAAAAAGTCCCTTATGAGACACCGCGCGCACTGGATATAGCCGAACTTCCAGGTATCGTCGCGACGTACGCTCAGGGCGCAAAGAATGCGATAGAGGCAGGTTTTGATGGTGTTGAAATCCACTCGGCCAATGGCTACCTGCTGGATCAGTTCCTGCGAGATGGCACGAACCACCGTGAAGATGCCTATGGCGGTTCTCTGGAAAATCGCTTCCGCCTGTTGCGTGAAGTGGTGGAGGCGGTCACGGCTGCCGTGGGCGCCGATCGAACCGGGTTGCGGATTTCCCCGCTCCAGCCCGCCAATGGCATGAGCGACAGCAACCCTTGGGGCACGTTCTCGTATGTCGTCAAGGAACTGGCCGCCTATCCATTGGCCTATCTGCACGTCGCGGGCATGGGTAGCGATCAACCGGGCGCTGCGGGTTCGTACTTTGATTTGAACGATCTGCGCCCGTTGTGGCCGGGTCGTCTGATGGTCAACTACCACTACAACCAGGCCAGCGGCGAGGCCGCCATCACCGAGGGGCATGCCGATGTGGTGGCATTCGGTGTGCCATTCATCGCCAATCCGGATCTCGTCAACCGCGTTCGTCTGGATGCGCCCTGGAACGAAGCCGATGCCAACACATTCTATGGCGGCGACGGCAAAGGCTATACCGACTACCCCGTCTATTCGGGCTGAGTGTCCTCTACTGTGACCGGTGTTCGGTCACGCAATCCATGAACGCCTGAGCCAGTCGATGGGTCGGGCGATTTTTTTGGGTAATCAAACCCAGTTGACGCTCAGGAGGCGCCAGCTTGGTATCCGGCAATCGCGCCAACTCAGGATCCTGCAAGGTTTCGGGCAGCACGCCCCAACCGATTCCGGTGCCGACCAGAAGTGCGATCGAATCGAGTTGGTTCACCTCGATCACCGCAAGTGGGGTGATCTGCTGTGCGTTCAACCAGATATCGATGGCCTGACGCGTGCTCGTATGCGCTGCCGGAGCGATCACGGGCAGGCGTTTGGCCAGATCATGGAGCGTGGGCGACCGGTGCTCCGTATGGCGCAATGCGACGAGTGGCACCAGTTTCTCCTGCCAGAGTGGTGACGTTTCGACCGATGCGGGGGCGCCGTGCCCCAATGTGCCATACGCCAATCGGACCGATCCCTGGGCTACGGCCAGAATGGCCGCTTCCGAATCCATGAATCGAAGGTCCAGCACGACATCCGGATACCGTCGACTGAAGGTTTCAAGCACCGATGGCAGCAAATGCAGGCCGACATAATGACTGAGTGCGATGGCCAGTCGCCCGCTCAAAGGGCGTGAACTGTCCAATGTGACAGCAGCGAGATCATCCATCGCCTGACGTACCTGCTGTGCGGCGGGCAGAAATTGCGTACCGAACTCGGTCAGCAGGACTTGTCTGGCCATTCGCTCGAACAATGGTGCGCCCACCTGCGATTCGAGCAGGGCAATGCGTTTGCTCACGGCCGGTTGTGTCAGATGAAGCTGTTGCGCTGCAGTCGAGAATGACCCCGTCTCCGCCACGCTCAAAAAAGCGAGAATCTGTTGATGATCAATGTGGGCGGGGTTCATGGTGGGCACCTGAGCGAATCTCAATCAATGGATTTCAGCTGAATATTTCATATAACCAGCAGGAATAGTTTATATGAAAAAATGCTATTTTCAGTTCTAGGTTGAGGCGAGTAAGCTGGCCCGACAATTATTACGGTCACCGTACCCGAGGAGAGACTCATGGCTGGAAAAACCCTTTACGAAAAGATTTTTGACGCCCACATCGTGCGTGAGCAGGAAGACGGTACGGTGCTTTTGTATATCGACCGTCATCTGGTGCACGAAGTGACGAGCCCGCAGGCGTTTGAAGGCTTGCGACTGGCGAATCGCAAGCCGTGGCGAGTGGGCGCCATGTTGGCCGTTCCAGATCACAACGTACCCACCACGAACCGGTTGCTCGGCATTGATGATCTCGTTTCCCGCGAGCAGGTCGAAACCCTGGATCGCAACTGCGCGGAATTCGGCGTGCAGGAGTTTTCGATGAACGACAAGCGTCAGGGCATCGTGCACGTGATCGGGCCGGAGGAGGGCTTTACCTTGCCCGGAACCACGATTGTCTGCGGCGATTCGCATACCTCCACGCACGGCGCATTCGGCGCTCTGGCGTTCGGAATCGGCACATCCGAAGTCGAGCACGTCATGGCCACGCAAACCCTGTTGCAGAAGCGCGCGAAGACCATGCAAATTCGCGTTGATGGTCAGTTGGGTGCGGGCGTGACCGCCAAGGATGTCGTGCTTGCGATCATCGGCAAGATCGGTACGGCGGGTGGCACGGGCTATGCCGTCGAGTTCGCCGGGTCGGCCATCGAATCACTCTCGATCGAAGGTCGCATGAGCGTTTGCAACATGGCGATTGAAGGCGGTGCACGTGCCGGTATGGTCGCGGTGGACGAAAAAACCATCGAGTACTTCCGTGGCCGACCGTTCGCGCCACAGGGCGAGATGTTTGAACAGGCGGCAGCCTACTGGCGCACACTCAAATCGGATCCCGATGCCGTGTTCGACAAAGTCGTGGTTCTGGATGCGGCCGAGATTGCACCGCAAGTCAGCTGGGGAACCTCACCGGAGATGGTCGTTCCTGTGTCGGCAACCGTTCCCGATCCGGCGAACGAAACCGATCCCGTCAAGGCGGATGGCATGCGCAAGGCCTTGGCCTATATGGGGTTGACTGCCAATACACCGATTGAGCAGATCGCCATCGATAAAGTGTTCATCGGCTCTTGCACCAATGCGCGGATCGAAGATTTGCGTGCGGCAGCGGCCGTGATCGGTGATGGCAAGGTGGCTTCGAACGTCAAGCTCGCCATGGTGGTACCGGGTTCCGGTCTCGTGCGCGAGCAGGCGGAAAAAGAAGGTTTGGACAAGATTTTCCTGAAAGCCGGTTTTGAATGGCGTGAGCCCGGCTGCTCCATGTGTCTGGCGATGAACGCGGATCGCCTGGAACCGGGCGAGCGTTGTGCTTCCACTAGTAATCGCAACTTCGAAGGCCGCCAAGGGCAGGGTGGGCGTACGCATCTCGTCAGCCCGGCGATGGCCGCTGCTGCTGCGATTGCGGGCCATTTCGTCGACGTGCGCCATATCAACTGAGCCGTCACCCGATTAAGTTAAGGAAGGAAATACCATGCAAGCTTTTACAACTCATACCGGTATCGTGGCTCCGCTCGATCGTGCGAATGTCGACACCGACGCCATCATCCCGAAGCAATACCTCAAATCGATCAAGCGTAGCGGTTTCGGGCCGAACGCCTTTGATGACTGGCGTTATCTTGAACCGGGCGAGCCGGGAATGGACCACAGCAAGCGGACGAAGAACCCGGATTTCATCCTGAATCAATCGCCGTATGATCAGGCCACGATTCTGTTGGCGCGGACGAATTTCGGTTGCGGTTCCTCTCGGGAGCACGCGGTCTGGGCGCTTACCGATTTCGGGTTCCGTGTGGTGATCGCCCCCTCATTTGCCGACATCTTCTTCAACAACAGCTTCAAGACGGGCTTGCTGCCCATCGCCTTGCCGGAAGACGTGGTCGATCAACTGTTCCGCGAAGTAGCGGCAAACAAGGGCTATCAATTGACGGTTGATCTGGAGAAACAGCAGATCGTCAAGCCGGATGGTTCGGTGATCCCGTTCGAGGTTGATGCCTTCCGTCGGCATTGCCTGCTCGAAGGCCTGGATGACATCGGTTTGACCTTGCAGCATGCGGACGATATCCGCGCCTACGAGGCCAAGCGTCAGCAAACCGCACCGTGGTTGTTCCTCGACAAACAAGCGTAATGAATCGGGGGGCTGTGGACATCCCCGTCTGGATACCGGTCACGCTTGCCGCCGCCCTGTTTCAGGCATGGCGCACTGCGTTACAGGCCAATTTGCGTCATGAGCTGACCGCGAGTGGCGCGGCGTTTGTCCGCTATTTTTACGCACTGCCGCTTGATGTGCTCATGCTCGTTCTGGCGTTGTGGTGGTTGCCTGTATCATGGTCTGTATGGTGGTCGGAGTTATCAACCACGTTCGTGTTGTACTGTTTGGCCGGGGGCGTGGCGCAGATTTTCGGGACGTTTTTCCTGATTTCCGCCTTCGGGCATCGCAACTATCTGGTCGGGACGGCCTACGCGAAAACCGAAGCGGTACAGTTGGTGCTGATTTCGGTGTTCGTGTTCGGCATTGCCTTGCCCGATTGGGCTGTGATTGGCGCCGTGACGGCCATGATCGGTGTTTTGTGGTTGGCCCTTCCGCATGAGAAGTTTACGTTTCTGGGATGGCTCAAGGTCTCGGTGCAACCGGCAGCCCTGTTTGGTTTGGGTGCCGGTTTGGCGTTTGCGCTGACGGCGTTGGCCCTGCGCGAAGCCAGCCTTACGTTGAGTGAGCAGACACCGGTGTTGTTGAAGGCGCTCTTGGTTCTGTTGGTGACAAACAGCCTTCAGGTGCTGGTTCAAGGCGCTTACATGCTCAAGTTCGCGCGACGCGACTTGCGGCAATGTCTGGTGGCCTGGCGCCGCGCCTTGCCGGTCGGTGTGCTGTCCGCCCTGGGTTCGGCGGCATGGTTTGGTGGTTTTGCCCTGACCCAGGTTGCCCTGGTTCGCGGCCTGGGACAGATCGAAGTGATGTTCACTTTGTTATTCGGCCATTTTTATTTGAAGGAACGCTTCACTCGCAATGAAGTGTTCGCCTTGTTTTTGGTGGCGGCAGGCGTGGTCATGATTGCGCTGGCCGACATGTCGATTGATTGAGAAGGATTGAGGTTGATTATGCAGAAAAGTATTTTGGTATTGCCCGGTGACGGGATTGGTCCAGAGATCACCGAGCAGGCTGTGCGCGTACTCAAGGCCGTAACGAAAGGGACTGACCTGACGCTCGATTTCGTCAACGGCGTGATCGGTGGTGCGGCCTACGACGCAGCCGGTCATCCTTTCCCGGAAGAAACCAAAAAGGCCGCAATGGCGGCCGATGCTGTTCTGCTCGGCGCCGTCGGCGGTCCCCAGTACGATAATCTGGATCGCCCGTTGCGCCCGGAACGCGGTCTGCTCGGCATTCGTTCTGCGATGGGTTTGTTCGCCAACCTGCGTCCGGCGATCCTGTACCCGCAATTGGCGGATAGTTCATCCCTGAAACCGGAAGTGGTTGCTGGTCTGGATATCCTCATCGTGCGCGAATTGACCGGTGGCGTGTATTTCGGTCAGCCGCGCGGTATTCGCGAAGTGGACGGCCAGCGCGAAGGCTTCAACACCATGCATTACAACGAAGCGGAAATCGAGCGCATTGGCCGCGTTGCGTTCGAAGCAGCAATGAAACGCAACAAGAAGGTTTGTTCCGTCGACAAGGCCAACGTGCTGGAAACGTCCGAGCTGTGGCGCGAAGTCATGATCCGTGTTTCCAAGGATTACCCGGAAGTCGAATTGACCCACATGTACGTCGATAATGCCGCCATGCAACTGGTGCGCTGGCCGAAGCAATTCGACGTGATGGTGACGGAAAACCTGTTCGGCGATATTTTGTCCGATCAGGCTTCCATGCTGACCGGTTCGATCGGTATGTTGCCTTCGGCATCTCTCAACGACAAAGGCCAGGGCCTGTACGAACCAAGCCATGGTTCGGCACCAGATATCGCGGGCAAGGGCATCGCCAATCCGCTGGCGACGATTCTTTCTGCGGCCATGTTGCTGCGATACAGCTTTGGTCGAGGCGATCTGGCCGATCGGATCGAGACCGCGGTGAGTCGCGTGCTGGACCAGGGATTGCGCACGGCGGATATCTGCACACCGCGCGATCGTCAGGTTTCTACCGCGCAAATGGGCGATGCGGTCGTTGCTGCGTTAGACTGATACTCATTCAGGCGCTCACTTTTCTGGAGTGGGGCGCGCAATACATATAGAACTTGAGAGTGAAAATATTTTTATGAGTCGTGTATTTGATGTGGCTGTAGTGGGTGCAACCGGTGCCGTGGGCGAAACCATGCTGGAAATTCTTGCCGAACGGAAATTCCCGGTTGGCAAGGTGTACGCCTTGGCTTCGGAGCGTTCCGTTGGTAAGCGGGTGCCTTTTGGTGACAAGATGCTGTTGGTTGAAGATCTGGCCACGTTTGATTTCTCAAAAGTTCAAATTGGTCTGTTCTCGCCCGGGGCATCCGTGTCCGCCATTTATGCGCCAAAGGCAGCGGCTGCAGGTTGCGTGGTGATCGATAACACCTCGCAATTCCGTTACGACGACGATATTCCGCTCGTCGTGCCGGAAGTCAATCCTCA
This sequence comes from uncultured Halothiobacillus sp., assembly GCA_964655215.1. Taxonomy (GTDB): domain Bacteria; phylum Pseudomonadota; class Gammaproteobacteria; order Halothiobacillales; family Halothiobacillaceae; genus Halothiobacillus. The sequence continues at coordinate 41,409 of CAZZMW010000006.1, read as the reverse complement.
GGCGATTGCCCAGTACAAGAATCGCGGCATCATCGCCAACCCGAATTGCTCCACCATCCAAATGCTGGTTGCGCTCAAACCGATTTACGACAAGGTAGGCATCACCCGGCTCAACATCGCTACCTATCAGGCTGTTTCTGGCACAGGAAAGGAAGCGATTGAAGAACTGGCGAGTCAAACGGCAGCTCTGTTGAGTGGGGATCGTAAAGAACCCGTCGTCTATCCGAAGACCATTGCATTCAATGTGCTGCCGCAAATCGATGTGTTCATGGACAACGGCTACACCAAGGAAGAAATGAAAATGGTGTGGGAAACCCGCAAGATCATGGGTGACGACAGCATCATGGTGAACCCGACAGCGGTACGCGTACCCGTGTTCTATGGTCACTCAGAAGCGATTCACATTGAAACTCGCGACAAGATCACAGCAGCGGATGCGCGCGCTCTGCTGGAGAAGGCGCCGGGCGTCAAAGTGGTCGATGAGCGTAAAGACGGCGGCTGGCCGACAGCGCAATCGGATGCGGCAGGGACAGACCCCGTCTATGTCGGACGCATTCGTGAAGATATTTCGATTGAGCGCGGCTTGAACCTGTGGGTCGTGTCGGATAATGTGCGCAAGGGTGCCGCGTTGAACAGCGTGCAGATAGCAGAGTGCCTGGCTCGCGACTATCTTTGATTTCAGCCTGATTCCAGGCTGAATTTTGGCTGACTTGCCGCTGATCTGTGGCACAATCCAATCACGGTGGATACCGGACGTCAATCCGATCCCTGCGGTTGCATGGATGTTTGTCGGATTGCGCCGGGTCACAAGAGATCTGTTTTAGAAGGAGCTGATAGACATGCGGAAGTTGAGTTGGATTATTGCCGGTATTCTGTGTAGTACCCCGGTTTTTGTTCATGCAGCGGAACTGGGCGACGCCAAGATAGCCTCACATCTGACCGAACGCCTCAACGTCAAAATCCCGATCACCGGGCTTAATGGCGTTTCACTCGATCAGGTCAAGGTACAGCTGGCGCCAGAGGAATACTACCAACAGGCTGGTCTGTCCCTTGATGGCCTCTCCGGAAACATCACGTTCCAGATCACTTCCGAAGGCAAGCACAATTACGTTATCGTCCGTTCGAAGCGGGCTATCTCCAACCCGATCCTGAGTCTGCTGATTCAGATCAACGCTGGAGATGGATCACAGGTCAAGGAATTCGACCTGCTGCTTGATCCCCCGGTTCACGCCGAGCGTCGTGCTATGGCGGCATCCCGGAACTCTTTCACAGGCAATGTCGCGGCACCTGCTACGACAAGCCGCCCCGCGCAGTCGAGTTCTGCTTGGACAACTGTCGCCAATGTGCCGAATGTCAAGATGGGCGGCACCTACCAGGTCAAGCGCGGCGATACACTGTACGATATTGCCAAAACGGCAGTTGTCGACAAGTCGGCTTCTGTACGGCCGATGATGCAAGCCATCATCGACGCGAACCCCAAGGCTTTTGTCGATGGTAACGGCAACCTGCTGAAAGCGGGTTCAACACTCAAGGTTCCCGAGCGCGCGGCGGTTGCTGCAGCAGGGACTGCGGCAGCGGATAAAGCCGCAGGTGCTCAGTCGTCGGAAACAGCGAGCACTGAAGCCAAACCCAAGCTGCAACTGCTTGCCGTTGAGCCTGATAAGGAAAAAACCGCCGCTGCAACTCCAGAGGCAGCCGCTCCAGCAGCGGAGACTGGAGCCGGAGGCGAGTTGAGTGGCGTGTTGCCAGCTATAGATACTCCGGCTGCACCAACGGCCGATGCTGTGCAACAGAACAATGAAGCCATTGCCTCCATCGATGCGAAAAGCGAGGTGATGAGCAAGCAGATTTCAATGTTGAATGATCAGCTCAAACAAGTTCAGGGATTGGTTTCCGACCGGAATCAAAGCATTGAACAGTTGCAGCAGAAGATCAAGGAATCCAATGAACAAACCCAGTTGCTCAAGAAACAACTGGAAGCGCAGAACAATAATTTCTGGTTGCAGTGGGCACCCTATTTGATGGGTGGAGCTGGTCTTCTCATCATCGTCCTGTTGTTGGTGGCAATTTCACGAGGTCGTAAACGTGAAGCCGTTGAATCAACCATTTACTCGACGACGGGGGCTGTGGCTGGTGCTGTAGCAACGCAACCCAAGGCCGAAATTGAGCCGCGCGTGGTTGCAGATGTTGCGCCTATGGTGCCAGCTATGCCATCTGCCAGCTCCGCTGCGGATCCGAAGTCTGTTATTGATGAAGCACGTTTGCTCCTCTCCTATAACCTTCACGCTCAGGCCTATGATCTGGTTGAAGAGGCGATCGCCCACCAGCCGAATGAGTTGTCGCTTTATCAAGAGCTCGCAAGGATGTATTCGGAAGCGAACAATACTGCCGAGTTAGAAAAAGTATTGACGCGTATCGATGAAAAATTCGGTTCCGAGCATCGTCCAAACAATGAGGAACTGGAAGTTTATTCTCCAGCGCCAACGATGGTGGAAACGGAAAGCGAAGAAGCAGGTACCCAGTTTTCTGCGCCTGCTGAATCGGATGCTCTGGACTCCATTCCAGACAGTGCTTTTTCTTTTGATGCAGGTTTGGACTTGCCGAGTGAAGAGCCAGTCGACACATCGCTAGACTTCGATGAAACGAATCGGGTATCCACCGAAGTCGAGACCGAGAGCGCTCTGGAAACACTTTCATTGGAGGGTGCCGAAGAGCCGACACCCGCTCCTGAAGTCATTGATCTTGAGCTTGGCGATAATATGCCCGAGGTCGCCGAGACAGTAGAAGAAGCGTTGCCCGATCTCGAGTCTGTAGACGAATCAGCGGTTCAGGATGATACCCGTTTGGGCTTGGCGGAAGCCTTCCTCGGCGTGGGTGACCAGGAAAGCTACAAGATGATTGCAGAAGAAATTGAAGCTGAAGGAAATCCTGCCCTGAAAGCCGCCTTGAAGAAGATTGAACAGAAGTTCAGTTAAGGCTTGCTTCGCTATCAAAAGGGGAGAGTTATCTCCCCTTTTTTATTGCATTTTTTCTGAACCCTGATCAGTCTCGATCAGGGTTTTCGGGTTGATTTTTGGATATTTTGGAGTGTCCCGTCGGGATATAGGTCTGATGTATTGTGCTTATTTTGAACGTGGAGCCTGTCGTTCCTGTGGTTGGTTGGCTGATCCCTATGCCGATCAGTTGCAGCGTAAGATGGAGCGCTGTCAATCAGCCTTGACTGGTTTTGGTGGTGTCTGGCTACCCATTGTCCCCAGCGCCGAAACTGCTTTCCGCAACAAAGCCAAAATGGTCGTTTCCGGCCATGCATCTTCGCCTTGTCTGGGCATTCTGGATGCCGTCGGTGACGGTGTCGATTTATCGAATTGTCCGTTGTATCCCACTGCAATTTCCGAAGCTTTCGAGCCACTCAAGCGGATGATCAGTCGATTGGGTATTCCACCTTATGACGTCAAAAAACGACGAGGTGAATTGAAATATCTGCTGATTACGGTTTCTGAGGACGACGGTTCACTGATGGTCAGGCTTGTTTTGCGTTCGGAGGTATGGATTGAGCGCCTATATGCAGACTTGCCTGCATTGACAGCCGATTTGCCACACCTTGCCGTGCTTTCGGTCAATATTCAGCCCGTGCATCAGGCCATCCTTGAGGGCGACCAGGAAGTTATTCTCACGGACCGGGAAACCCTGACCATGCACTTGAATGGCTTGCCGTTCCATCTGCGCCCCAAGAGCTTCTTCCAGACAAACACCCGCGTGGCGGAGCAGTTGTATGCCACGGCTCGGCGCTGGGTAGCCGAAGTGGTCCCCGCGAACATGTGGGACCTGTTCTGTGGCGTGGGTGGTTTCGCCCTGCATTGTGCCGATGTGGTGCCTGGAAACGTCACCGGGATTGAAATTAGCGCAGAGGCTATAGCCAGTGCGCAACAGTCCGCTTCGGAACTGGCTCTTCAAAACGTATCGTTTCATGCGCTTGGAGCCAACGAATTTATTGATAAGGCGGTGAACCTGCCGGAGATGCCAGATCTGGTCGTGGTCAATCCGCCAAGACGGGGACTGGGTGTCGAACTATGCGCCTTTCTGGATGAATCGGTGGTGCAGACCGTCATCTACTCCAGCTGCAATCCCGAGAGTCTGGCCCGTGATCTTGCCATGATGTCTGGCTTTGAACTGGTGAAGGCGCAGGTGTTCGATCTGTTTCCGCACACGGCGCACAGTGAGGTATTGGTTCAGTTGAAACGCAAAGAGGCGTCGTAACGCCTCTTTGATGAACTTGGCCTCAGCGTGTGGTTTGAATACGTTTACGGCTGAATCTGTATTTTCGGTGGGTTGATGTCGTAGTGCTGGTTTGGCTGGGCGGCAGAGAGCATCCTGCTGTTCGCAACAGCGCTCTGGATGGCCGCCAATCCGGGGTCAGGGTCCACTTTGAGCAAATACAACCGGTGTCCGATGGACGACAAGCCAACAATGGGCAAACCACTTAGATCACGCCGAAGGTTGGAGAGGGTCTGCGCGTCTTCCGATGTCCCCGGCTTGAGCGTCAACAGATATTCACCCGTGGTGGGATGATTCGAAGGATTCATTGTGTTGCCCTCAGTTCTCGTGTCGGTTACGGGAGTATCAACCATGTTGACACCGCTGACACTCTGGCAGCTCGTGAGTAGCAACAACGGGACAGCGCCACAAAGCAGCCGGTTGCATTTCATGATTCCAACCCTCTATTGCGCCATTGTACGGCACCCAAAATGGCAGCCAGGAGCAGAAGGAACATCCAGTTCATGCTGCCACCGCCACCTCCGGAAGATAGGACTGTCAGCAAGAAGCTGCCCGTGGCCTGTTGTCCGTAGGAGTCGCTTACTGTCACATATACCGTAGAGGTGCCACCCATTGCCGGGAGGAGTTGGAGTGTGCAGCTACCTGCCTGCGTGCAGCTACTTTGCCCGGTGATGGCGTTGTTGGGTAACACCATCGAGTTGCTGCTGGTGGTGGTGAGGCTCAGGGCGCTCAGGCCACCAATGCTGAATGTGACATTCAGCGGTTGTCCCGCGGCGCCCGTTTGGTCGGTGAGTCCGGTAACTCCCAGATGCAGATTGGCGAGTGCGCGCATTGCATTGACGGCCTTACCAGTTGTAGTGATGTTAGTCAGGGAAGTTACTGGTACGCCCGAGGCCTTAATGGCCTGAGCAACCTGCTGGTAGGAGGTGCCGGGGGCAGAGGCCATTAACAGTGCCGCTATGCCTGAAACCATGGGAGCGGCCATGGAGGTGCCGCCTTCAATGCCCATCGCATTGGTGTTTTGAGCTAGGGTATTCAGGGTAAATAACCCGACGAGTGGGCCGGTGCTCCCACCGTTGCTATTGCCGACTAGGCGGAATCCAAGCGAGCAGGTGGTATTGGCACACTGGTCGATCGAGTACGCGGATGTCGGTGAACTGAGCGTCCCGGTTGAGATCTGCAGGGTGTTTCCACCAGCGCCAAAGGGGTCCTGGCTGCCGGTAATTACGCCCGAGTAGAAATTATCGCCAGTCGCCACGCTGCCCTGCAGCTGGTAACTAAGTGACACATGTTGTGCACCCGGAAAACTGAAGGCCCCCCACGTGTGATCATCTGTTGTTGACGCATAGTTGCTGGAACCATAGTTGGGCGGGTTGAACAGTATGGGGACCGTCACTCCAGCCGTTGTTGTGCCGTTACCGGCTGTCCATCCTGTGGGGCTAAGGTTACTCGACCATCCAGAAAAATCCGTCGTTGTGCTTGGTCCTGCAATGGTGCTGAGAATATTTGTCCCCGGTGCGCCGACGTCCACGCTGGTGGCACCGTAGTTGGAAAAGCTGGCGAGCTGGAATGACTGGTCCAGTGCGGCGACGCAGATAAGGTTGTCTTGCGTGAAATTACAGGGGTAAAACGGAGTTTGATCATTGTTCAAACTATTCCCGTTTGAGTCCCCATTACCAGCGGCGGCGACGACGAGCACGCCCTTGCTCTGGGCGTAGCTGATCGCATCGGAGAACGCCTGGTCGAAGCTTGTATTCGCGCCCAGACTCAAGTTGATAATTTTGGCACCATGATCTGCAGCGAAATCAATACCCTGAATCACAGTCGCTGTGGTGCCGCCAGATGCATTCATCACCCGTACAGACATGATGCTGGCTTTCTGGCAGACGCCTGAGCCCCCAATGCCATTGTTGCCTTCTGCACCGATGATCCCTGCTACGTGTGTGGCATGGAGTTCATCGCCTGTCGTGGGGTAGGGATCATTGTCATTGTCGACAAAATCATAGCCGTGATTCGGATAGCTGGTGCCACCATTCCACATGCTGTTGACCAGATCCTGCTGGGTATAGTTGATACCGGTATCGACGACAGCGACTGTGACCGACGAGCAATCGGATTGATATTGCCAGGCACCCTCGGCATCAATGTCATCACCAGCGGTACCTGGGTTATTGGTGGCGTAGGTTGCATTGAGGATGGGAGTCACCCCATCGTTTTTCAGCGCCCATTGCTGCCCGATCTCTGGGTCGTTGGGAAGAGCGGTGCTGTGGTAAATGAAGTTCGGCTGTACGGAAACCACACCCGGCATGGCGCGGAGCGTGGCCATCGCCGATGAAATCGTTTCGGTTCCGGGCGTGAGTTTGACCAATGTCAGACCTGAACGGTTGATCTGCTTGACGCTGCTCGCCATGGTGTTCAGCGTGGGCGTCATGTCCTGCGCCGATAGCGTGCTGCCGAATTTAACCAGAACCTCGTTGGGAACCACGGTATCCGGCTTGAATGAGCTGGCGGCAGAAGGGGCCGGAAGCGCAATATTTGTTGCGGAAACGGGTAGGCCAGCGTGGGCGGGCAGGTTGATGGCCAGCGCACACAGTATGCCGAGTGCGCGTTTTGTATAGAGGGTGTGGCGTGGTGTCATGATGATAAAGCGTCCTGTTTACCGGTGTCTGATTCCGTTTGTTTTTTGCTTCATCGATTTTACATAGCTTCTGCCGTTTCAAAATGACAGTTCACATTTCTTCCAGAAATCCACAGATTATGACTGTCGACCAAATCGTTGATGTTTCGTTCGACTCAATAAACGAAGCCCCCAATGGTTCACATTGAGGGCTTCGATGAACGCGTCGTCACTGCTGGCAGTAACCGAGGTTCCTCCCAGGCGCGCCGAGGGTATTACAGCTTGTCTGCGTTTTCAGCCAGGTACTTGGCGACACCCTCTGTAGTTGCATCCATACCAGCGTCGCCTTTCTTCCAGCCTGCAGGGCATACTTCGCCGTGGACTTCGGTGAATTGCAGCGCGTCGATCAGACGCAGCATTTCATCGATGTTGCGGCCCAGCGGCAGGTCGTTGACGACCTGATGACGAACGATGCCATCACGGTCGATCAGGAAGGAACCACGCAGGGCAACACCACCGTCGAGTTCGACGTCGTACGCTTTTGCAATGGCGTGTTTGATGTCGGCAACGAGTGTGTATTTCACCTGGCCGATGCCGCCTTTCGCGATGGGGGTGTTTTTCCAGGCGAGGTGGGTGAATTCCGAGTCGATGGATACGCCCACAACTTCAACGTTGCGCGATGTGAATTCAGCCAAACGGTGATCGAAGGCGATCAGTTCCGACGGACATACGAAGGTGAAATCCAGCGGGTAGAAAAACAGAACGGCGTATTTGCCTTTGGTGAGTGAGGAAAAAGTGATTTCCTTGATTTCGTTGTTGCCCATTACCGCGGTTGCAGTGAAATCCGGGGCGGGTTTGCATACGAGAACAGCCATGTTTAGCTCCATGAAAAATCAACATCCTGATGAGGTGAGGGCAACCCATTTTGATGTTGTGGTGTTAGAAGAAATGGAAAAATATCTTGCCGGGGCAATATACCACTTGTTTATTTATCACGGCTGACAGAACAGCCTCAGGTCTTGCTTCCGTTCACGGAAATTTAGGATCGGATTGGCGTAGAGTATTCATCACGGACGGACTCTTTGCATTTCGGAGTAAGGCTTTCATGAAAGAACCCATGTCGCCGTCGGATCGTTCCACGAAAAAAAGATTTGGTGTGCATCCCGATGTGCTCAGGCTGGGGTTGGTGAGTTTTCTGACTGATCTCAGTTCGGAGATGATTTTCTCGGTCTTCGCCGTCTTTTTCACCACGATTGCCGGTGCTTCGGCCGCTTTGCTCGGCGTGATCGAAGGGCTGGCCGATTTCTCGGCATCATCGTTGAATTATCTTTCCGGATGGCTATCGGACCGGTCGGGGAAACGCAAGGCGTTCGCTTTGGCCGGATATGGGTTTTCGACATTGGCCAAGGTCATTCTATTGGTTTCCAGCTCGATCGCAGGGCTGAGCATCTTTCGGGTCATTGAGCGGCTGGGTAAAAGTTTCCGGGGGCCGCCACGCGATGCCTGGCTTTCATCCATCGCGGACAAGGGCAATCGGGGGTTTTCATTCGGGGTGCACAAGGCGCTGGATAAGTCCGGTGCCGTTCTTGGTCCCTTGGTGGCCTACGGGTTGCTTTCCTGGTTGGGGGAAAGCGCGTCGACATTTCATATTCTGTTCTGGATCGCACTGATTCCCGCTGTGCTCAGTGTGGTTGTTCTTGGTTTCGTCAAAGAACAACCCGGTGAACCCCATCGGCGTGAAAACATGTTTGAGGCATGGAAGACCCTGAGTCCGGCATTCAAACGGTATCTGATCACCGCCGGATTATTTTCCTTGGCTTATTTCAGCTTTGGCTTTTTGTTACTGCGCGCGCATGACGTCGGGTTTTCGGTTAAGGATATCGTGTTGCTTTATGCGCTGTTCAATATTGCGTTTGTCGTTGTGGCGCCAGTGATCGGTAAGCTTGGCGATCATATTGGTCGGGCACGCATCATCATGCTCGGGTACTTGGTTTATCTGTTCATGAGCATTGGTTTTGCATTTGCAGTCACGCAATGGCAGATCATCGCGCTGTTCATGCTGTACGGCGTTTTTTATGCGATAGATGAGGCTCAGAGCAAGGCGTTCATTGCGGATATAGAGATTGATCGACGTGCTTCGGCCATCGGTCTTTATAACTTCGTGACGGGGCTGATTTACCTGCCCGCGTCACTTATTGCCGGATTGCTGTGGATGACACATCCATCGGCGGCGTTCCTTGTGGGGGCTGGGCTGGCGTTCATTGCACTGATGGCGTTTGTCATCCTGCGCCCGGATCGGATCCGAGCCGACTGAGCCTTATTTTGTGCCGCTTTCTAAGCGCTTGCGCATCAAGGTAATCTCGACACTTGTGCCGCCGCCTTCGCGTGCGAGGATCTGTATATCTCCTCCCTGAGCGCGTAAGGACGCGCGGGCGATTGCGAGGCCGAGACCACTGCCGCCGGTATGCCTTGCACGGGAGGTTTCGAGGCGCACATAAGGTTCGAATATCCGTTCCCGGTCCGCTTCGGGAATACCGGGCCCTCTGTCCTCTACGCGTATAACAACGTCGGTAGGACGGACTTCGACCGAAAGATCGATAGGGCCATCGCTATAGCGCCTCGCATTATCCAGCACATTCTGCAAAGCCCGTTGAAGCGCCTGTGGTCTCGCCTTGACCGGTGTTTCGGCCGAGCCATGCCGCCGAATTTCCGCACCCAGCAAGGTCATGTCTTCACACAGCAAATCAAGCAGTGCGTCGAGATCGAGTGAAGCAAGCGGTTCCGTTGTGGTGCCGGCTCTTAAAAAGGCCAGCGTGTGACCGATCATCTCATCCATTTCGGTGAGGTCGTTCTCGATTTTCTGTTTTAGCTCATCATCAGGAAGATGGGCGAGTCGCAGCCGCATCCGGGTGATCGGTAATCGCAAATCGTGCGAGACGCCCGCCAGAGCCTGCCCGCGTACTTCGATCAGTCGTTGAATGTCACGTTGCATCTGGTTGAATGCCTGTGCCGCTCGAATGACTTCGGTGGGGCCGGCTTCGGTCAGCGGTGCTTGATTCAGATTCTGAGGCAGACGGACGGCCGCTTCGGCCAGCGCATCGAGTGGATGCGTCAGTCGGCGTAGTACCCAGGCCACGCTGGCGATCACAATAACCCCCAGCAGCAAGAGCCATCCCATGGTCTGAAGCGGCCAGCGGATCGGAGGCGGCAAGGCGTGGCGCAGTGTCAGAATGCTTCCGTCGTCAAGCTGGGCCTGGATCAATAGCGCATGTTCTTCGTGTCTTGGCAGGGGAGGCTGGACCTGCCAGAGGCGGGCGAGCGTCCAGGGGGCCGGGTGAAGGCGGATATGATCCATTTCGGTCTCAAGAGGCGGGAGGGCGCGTCGATCCGTGTCGTCGCCGTTAATGGCCAGAACCTGGATAGGTATCGGCTGTTCCAATGCGGCATGCAGGCGTTGTGCAAACTGCCGTGTCATCGCATTTTCCACGGGCACCCTCGCTCCGTTGTGCGGTTGACCGGTGGCTTGGCGCCAGGGTTGGCGAAACATCAAGTGGGTCAGTGGTGTATTCATCCAGCGGGCAAGACGGCGCCGTTCATCCGGCACGGTATCATTCTGAATCTGAATGATCTGGGCAATCCGCTGTATGGCGTAATCTCCCAGCAGACGCTCACCCAGGCGGGCGCGATCGGCCACCAGTAAGCTCAGGCTCAGGACGAGCGCCGCCACAATGCCCAGCGTCAGCATGAACAGTACCTGTCCGAACAGGCTGCGTGGCCAGAAATGCCATGCCATGGTTTGCACCTTGTTCACCCCGGTTGCCCGCCTTGCGGGTGGGTGAGGAGCATGTAGCCCTCGTTTCGAATGGTCTTGATGAGCGTGGGTTCGCGGGCGTCATCACCCAGTCGGCGGCGGAGGCGGCTCATCATGACATCGATCGTTCGGTCGAGCGGATCGGCTTCTCTGCCAGCGAGTGCATCCATGAGTTGGTCGCGAGATAGTACCGTGTTCGGGTGCTCGGCCAGTGCTTTGAGCAGTCGAAATTCGCCCGTGGATAATGGGACGACGACCTGGTCCGCACTCATCAAATGTCGGGCGGCCAAATCGAGAGTCCAACCGCTGAAGTGCAGGTGGCGGGGTGGTTGGGCCTGGTTCTGCTGTTCCGAGCGACGAAAAATGCTGCGGATCCGAGCGAGCAGCTCGCGGGGGTGGAATGGCTTGGGCATATAGTCATCGGCACCCATCTCAAGACCGATGATGCGATCCATTTCATCGCCACGCGCGGTCAGCATCAGTATGGGGGTGGTCTGGCGTGCCCGGATGGTCCGGCATAAGGACAAGCCGTCCTCACCCGGCAACATCAGGTCAAGAATGATCAGATCGACCGTTGAGTTCTCGAGTCGCGTCCACAACTCGCTCCCTTCTGCTGCCTCGATCACGCTATAGCCTTGATCGGTCAGATATTCCCGCAACAGGCTGCGCAGATCGGCATCGTCATCTACCACTAGAATTGTTTTCATGAATTTGATTCGTCCATCGCTGAATTGAGGCTATCTTAGCCCAGCCATGCAGCCGGAAAGAGACGTAATTCCCTGAGATTACAAAACCCCTACATACCGTTTACACGTGGGGATGGCCTTGAAATAGCCGGTTTACAGTCGCTTGGTTCAATGATTCCCGTGAATCGTTGTTCCATTGACCAGAGGTAGAAGCCATGAGCCTTCAAACATCAACCCAGAATATTTCAGCCCGTCGCCCGGCACTTCGCATGGCGGCCCTCGCCACGGCACTGATGACCCTTGCCGGTGGTTTCGCTACGGTGAGCCTGGCTGATTTACCGGTCGGTTCTGCCGCGCCAGTCGGCCAGAAAGTGGCGCCTTACTGCAACAACCCTGTGCAATTTGAACGAATGCGTGCGCATCGGGCCGCTTTCATGCAAAGAGAGCTCGATACCATGGCAAATCGTCTGCAGATTACGGCCAGTCAGCAAGCCGTTTGGGATGAATATAAAAAGGTGCGTATGGATATGATGCCGAAGAATTTCAAACGTCCAGGCCCTGATATGAATGCAGCCCAACTGGCTGAATTCCGTGCGGAACGAGCCGAATTCATGGCGAAAAAGATGGCACGGCTGAGTAAGGCGACATCCGAGCTGCGCGTAGCCCTTGCGCCTGATCAGCAGCAGGTTCTGGATGAAATGGCTCGTCAGCATCGGCACAAGCATTTTGGTGCCCGTGGTCAAAAACCCGGTATGCAGTAAGGTCTTGGTGGCGCGAGTCGCCCAATGGGCGGGCCGATCCAGCCCTGATTGGTATTGTCGATCCGGCCTTTAAAGCCAAGTGAGAATGACCCCGCCTCGGCGGGGTTTTTTGTTTGTCCGGTTTTTTGATTTTGACGTTTGACGAGTCAGCGTGAAGAATTTGCCTTGACCAACATATCCAAATAACTACAATCGTAGTTATGAAAACGAACTACCTGCAGAGTATTCCTGTCGAGTGGGCGGACACGGCTCGCATTTTTACCGCTCTGGGCGATCAGCATCGTCAACGGATTCTGTTGCTTTTCGAACCGGGAGAGCGATTGACCATTTCCGACATCGTGGGCGTGTCCACTTTGTCGAGAACCGCAGTGAACCATCATCTCAAGATACTTCGGGAAGCAAACTTGTTGATCGCCGAAAAGGTCGGGAAGGAGGTGTTCTTGCGAGTGAACACGGCTTTGTTGCTGGATACGTTCGATCTGATGACGACTTATGTTCGTCAGCAGCAGGAACAGACGAAATAGGAATCAAGGAGATTTGAGCCATGAAAAAAACCATACGCATGATGATTCGGTTGCTGCTGCGCGGGTTCTTGCGGCTTCTTTTTCGAGTGGAGGTGCACGACCAAGATCATGTCCGCTGGGGAGGTCGGCAGATGATTGTGGCCAATCACGAGTCCTATCTGGATGGACTGCTGCTGGGTGTATTTCTGCCGGTTGATCCTTTGTTCGTGGTTCACTCTGGTGTGATGCGCAATCGCTGGTTCCGGTTGGGGCTCAAATTGGTTGATACCGTCGCTGTCGATCCCATGCGCCCCATCGGGATGAAAACGGTGTTGAAGGTGCTTGCCAGCGGACGACCCGTGGTGATTTTCCCCGAAGGGAGAATCACCGATACCGGTGGCTTGATGAAGGTGTATGACGGTCCGGCCATGTTGGCCGCGCGTAGTGGGGCGGAAATCATTCCCGTTCGTCTTGATGGGATGAAGCGTAGCTACTTCAGCCGCATGTCCGCTTCTCAGCCTAAGTCTCTGTTGCCCAAGGTAAGTGTGACGCTGCTTCCACCAACACATATCGAGTTTCCGTCAGCCGATACGGCAAAACAGCGTCGAGCGAAAGCAGGCGAAATGATGCGTGAAATCATGCAGAACATGTTGTTCGCTTCCCGTCCTGCGCAAACTTTATGGCACGCCTTCGTTCTCGCGATGCACACATTCGGTCGCGGGCGGGATGTGCTGGAAGATGTGAAATTGCCTAGCTATTCCTCCGGTAAATTGGCCGATATGGCGCTGATGTTGGGGCGATTGCTCTCGCGAAAAACCCGACGGGATGAGCATGTGGGATTGCTGATGCCGAATCTGGCCGTCACGGTATCGATCATGTTGGGTCTGAGCGCATGGAAGCGAGTGCCCGCAATGCTCAATTACAGTGCCGGTGCCGACGGTATCGCCGCTGCCTGTCGTGCTGCAGATATCCGCACGGTAGTCACTTCTCGCGCATTTATCGAGCAGGCGAAATTGCAGTCCTTGTTGACCGGTCTGGAGCAAATGGATGTGGTTTACATTGAGGATCTGCGTGCGACCATGACGCTCTCGGATCGACTCTGGCTGTTGGGGTATGCCCATTGGTCGCCGATTCGAGCGTTAGCTGATGATGTGCTCGCGACAGACCCCGCCGTGATCCTGTTTACTTCCGGCTCTGAAGGCAAGCCCAAAGGTGTTGTGCTCTCACATCGGGCCTTGATGGCGAACGTGGCTCAGGTGCAATCGGTGTTTGATCTCACACCCGCCGACAAAGTGCTGAACGTCTTGCCGGTCTTCCACGCCTTCGGTCTGACGGGGGGGCTTTTGCTGCCGCTGCTGACAGGTGCGCGGGTGTTCCTGCATGTCTCCCCCCTGCATTACAAGCTCGTGCCGGAGATCGCCTATGACCGGAATTGCACTCTGCTATTCGGTACCAGTACGTTTCTGGCGAACTACGGTAAGTTTGCTCATCCTTATGATTTCCACAAATTGCGTTATGTGATCGCCGGTGCCGAAAAGTTGTCCGATTCGGTGCGGACGCTTTGGTATGAAAAGTTTGGCCTGCGTGTACTGGAAGGTTACGGTGTGACGGAAACGGCGCCCGTGCTGGCGGTCAACACGCCAATGGCCTATCGAACGGGAACGGTCGGGCAGTTTTTGCCGGGCATCGAGTACAAGCTCCTGTCGGTACCGGGCGTTGAGAATGGCGGTTTGCTCTGCGTGCGCGCACCGAATTTGATGTCCGGTTATCTGCGTTATGAAGCGCCGGGGGTATTGGAACCACCTTCGGTCGACGAGTTGGGTGAAGGTTGGTACAACACGGGTGATATCGTTTCTGTGGATGAGCAGGGATTCGTGCGGATTCTCGGTCGCCTCAAGCGGTTTGCGAAAATTGCCGGAGAAATGGTTTCCCTGGAAACGGTCGAATCCATCGCCCGAGCGGCTGCGCCGTATCAGGAGCATGCTGCAACCAGCCTGCCGGATGCCCAGCGGGGTGAACAGATCGTGTTGTTGACGACGGATGAATCACTTTCACGTGTGCAGTTGAGCGAAGCGGCGAAGCGTCTCGGTATGCCGGATCTGGCTGTACCACGACGTGTTCAAGTGGTGAATGCCATCCCGCTGCTGGGCTCCGGGAAAACGGACTATCAAGGTGTCAAGCACATGGCAGAGGCCACGGTATGAATACAGCGCAGATTCCAGCGGTGAATGGACTCGCATCTCGCGGCATGTTGGCTGTGCTCGTGGCGCAGTTTCTTTCGGCAATGGCGGACAACCTTCTGTTCGTGGCGGCCATCGCGCTGCTTAAAACGGCGGCTCATGGCGAGGCACTCCTTCCTCTGCTGCAGGTTGTGTTTGTTGTTGCGTTCATTCTGTTGGCGCCTTATGTAGGGCCGGTGGCGGATGCCTTTCCCAAGGGGCGTGTGATGCTGTATGCCAATCTGGTCAAATTGCTGGGCGCACTGATGATTCTGTTCGGCGCGAACTCGCTATTGGGTTATGCCATCGCGGGCATCGGTGCGGCGATCTATTCGCCCGCCAAATACGGCATTCTCACGCAACTCGTGCATCCTGACCGCCTGGTCAAGGCTAACGGTTTGCTTGAAGGGTCGACGATAGCCGCCATTTTGTTGGGTGTGTTGGCGGGCGGTTGGCTCACGGATCAATCCGTGGTGCTGGCCGTGGCCGTGTCAGCCGGGATGTATCTTCTGGCTGCGCTCGCAAACTTGGGTATTCCCCGGTTGCCCGTGATCCATCGCTTTGTTCGGCATGAACTGGCACATTTGCTTAAGCAGTTTATTCACAACCTGATCGTATTGTGGGGTATTCGCGACGTACGCTTTTCCATCATCGGCACGAGTCTGTTCTGGGGGATGGGCGCTTCCTTGCGGCTGTTGATTTTTGCCTGGGTTCCGGTTGCGTTGTCATTGCTCGACAACCAGGCACCGTCCAACCTGATGGGGTTGGTGTCCATCGGGATTGTGGTGGGTGCCGGTCTGGCTGCTGCCAGCGTGCGTCTGGAGCATGTCAATCGGGCGATTCTGGGTGGTTTGGCTCTGGGGCCGCTGATTGTGTTGCTGGCACCCATGCACGCGTTTACTCCCGCGGCTGTCATTCTCATGTTGTTGGGCATGGCTGGTGGTTACTTTGTGGTTCCGTTGAATGCGCTCCTGCAGGAACGGGGGCATGAAACCATCGGTGCGGGTCGCACGTTGGCCGTGCAGAATTTCTTCGAAAATATGACCATGTTGGGTATGGCCGGGTTGTATTTTCTGGCCATCGAAGCAGGAATGAATCCTGTAGCCGTGGCCTATGGCTTCGGAATAGTCGTGACGTTGGGGATGGCTGCGCTGGCTGTCTGGCGGCTTCGAGGAGGTCGTTCCAGCTGATGGGGCGCTCAACCCAGCGGGTTAATGCCGGCTGCGCGTAGCAATCGCAAGGTGCCAATCAAGGGTAGACCGAGGATTGCCGTGGGGTCGTCCGATTGCATTGACTCGAGCAGGGCAGTACCCAGTCCCTCCGATTTCATGCTGCCCGCCGAGCTGAATGGTTTTTCTCGGATGAGGTAATGCCGAATTTCTGAATCCGAAAGGTTGCGTAGTTGCGCGGTGACGGTTTCGCTGTGTTCCTGCAGGGCGCCGTGTGCGTCAATGACGGCGACCGATACGTGGAAATAAACAGCTTTGCCGGACATGAACCGTAATTGCTCGGTTGCGCGTGGCATATCGTGCGGTTTGCCCATGATGCAGCCATCACAGGACACCAGTTGATCTGACCCGATGACGACCGAACCGGGATGGCGTTCGGCAACTGTGCTTGCTTTTTCCCGTGCCAGTCGCAGGCATGCCGCATGGGCCTCTTCATGCTCATGGACGCGTTCGTCGATGTCGGGCTTGTCGATTTGGTAGGGTATCCCGATACGGTCAAGCAAGGCGCGGCGGGTGATGGAGGAAGAAGCAAGCACAAGAGAAGGATTATTTTGCATATACATTTTGCGTGCCAAGCAATAAATCGCTAATATTATACGATTCTGGTCTGGCTAATGCCGTATTTGTGCGGGCCGTTTTTTGGCTCGCGCCCAAAATTAATTGCTTTTGGTTAATTGGTATTGGTCGGGCATGTAAGCAGGTATTCGGCATGAGTGTAGACAACGGATCGCATCCTGTGGTCGGTCAGGCGGACAGACAGCTTCAATCTGCAGCAAGTTTGCCGCGCTTGATGGTGCGTATGGCTTGCGATAGCGATCGAGCGTTTTCCGGATCTGTGCGTTTGGCCGAGTTGCCGCGGTTGGTGCCTTTTGTACCGCAGGAAGCTCCGGAGACGTCGTTGAATTTCGATCTGCGATTTTTTCGGGACGAAGGCCGTGCAATGTTGGCACAGATAGACGTGCAGACCACGGTTCAGGTTGATTGTGCCCGGTGCCTTCAGCCCATGAATCTGCCCTTGACGGGTTCGTCGTTGTTGCAGTTTGTCTATAATGACGATCAGGCAGAACAGGTTGGAGATGCTCGCGAACCTGTCCTGGTCGATGCTGAAGGCGGGGTGACTATTTCGGACTTGATCGAAGAGGAAGTGTTGATGGCCATCCCCACGGTAGCGATGCACGAGCATCAGTGCCAACCGGCCTGGCAAGAAGAAGCCGAGCCCGAGGAGGACGTCGAACTTGCGGTTGAGCGACCGGAGCGGGCTAATCCCTTTGCCGCATTAGCCGAGCAATGGAACGCGCCAAGTACGAAAGTGCCAGGAGCGAAAGGATCCGGCAAAAAGGGTGAAGATCATTAGATTCAGCCGCAACCATGTATTGATAATGGTTGCGGAGTTTTAGTTTGGCGTTTTGGTAATAGAAACGCGATTTTTAGTGTCAGGAGTTGAGAAATGGCTGTTCAGCAAAATAAAAAGAGCCGTGCGCGTCGCGATTCACGTCGTACCCACGATGCCCTCGTTAAACCCACTCTGTCAGTGGATGCGACCAGTGGTGAAACTCATCGCCGTCACCAAGTGACTGCGGACGGTTTCTACCGTGGCAAGCGTGTGATTGCCGAAAAAGCGACCACCGAAGCTTAATCGACCCAAGTGGTGGTGCGGAATGATCCCAACCTTGCGTGCCCAGGTGCGCAAGGTTTTTGTTTTGCCCGGCATTTTTGGGTGATGAGCGCGATCAACCTGATGTGAACTCGTTTGCATCGGGTCGGTCTTGGGTTTGTTTTTTTGAGTCAAGATTTGGTGAGGCTGAATATTTTTCATGAAGGTAAAAATTGCGATTGATGTGATGGGCGGAGATCACGGCCCCGTCGTTACGCTGGCGGCAGCGGCGCAATTCCTTGAGACGCATCCCAACGTCACCTTGTTGTTGGTCGGGGATGAGACGCTGTTACGAGCACAGATGAGCACTCATGGACTGGTCGAAGGCGAAAAGGTGGAAATTGTCCACGCGCCTGAAGTCGTTGAGATGGCGGAATCGCCAGCAGTGGCACTGCGTACAAAGAAAAAATCATCCATGCGTATCGCGATCGACTGCGTGCGCGATGGGTCGGCCCAGGCAGCCGTGAGCGCGGGGAATACCGGCGCACTGATGGCTACGGCCAAATTCGTCCTGAAGACCCTGCCCGGTATCGAGCGCCCGGCCATCTGTACGGCATTACCGAGTCGCAAGGGCCATACACATGTGCTGGATCTGGGGGCAAATGTCGAATGCAATGCCGACCATCTGTTCCAGTTTGCCGTGATGGGGTCGGTTCTGGTGGAGGCTTATGATGATAATCCTGCACCAAGAGTCGGTCTGCTCAACGTTGGCGCCGAGGCCATCAAGGGCAACGATACGGTCAAGGCAGCCTCTGTACTGCTTGAAAACGGACCGATCAACTACATCGGTTATGTCGAAGGCGACGACATCTACAAAGGTGATGTGGACGTAGTGGTTTGCGATGGTTTTGTGGGCAACGTCGCCCTCAAGACCAGTGAAGGACTGGCCAAGATGATCACTCAGTTCCTGCGCGAAGAGTTCGGTCGTGGTCTATTGTCCAAGCTGGCAGCGGTATTTGCGTTGCCGGTACTTAAGCGTCTGAAGAACAGACTCGATCCCGGCCGTTACAACGGCGCCAGTTTTCTGGGACTGCAGGGTATTGTGATCAAGAGTCATGGCGGGGCCGATGTGGCGGCGTTCTCCAGTGCACTGGGTGTGGCGCTGCGAGAGATTGAAAAAGACGTGCCGCGTCGGATCGATCAGCGGCTGGGTCAGTTATTGAACGAAAAGGAAACAGCATGATTCATGCACGTATCACCGGTACCGGGAGTTACCTTCCTGAACGGATCCTGACGAATCAGGATCTGGAAAAGATGGTGGAAACCTCGGATACCTGGATTCGGGAACGGACGGGCATCGAGCAACGTCATATCGCCGAGAAAGGACAACTCACTTCTGACCTGGCTGAACCGGCGGCACGTCGTGCCTTGGAAGCGGCCGGCAAAACCCCGTCAGATGTCGACCTGCTGATCGTGGCGACAACAACACCTGATCGCGTGTTCCCTTCAACGGCCTGTCTGCTGCAGCAGAAGCTGGGCATCCATGGTTCACCTGCCTTTGATATTCAGGCGGTCTGCACGGGCTTCGTTTATGCGTTGAGCGTGGCCGAGAAATTCATCAAGACCGGTGCAGCCCGTTGCGCGCTGGTCATCGGGGCGGAAACCCTGTCTCGTATCGTCAACTGGCAGGATCGCGGTACCTGTGTGCTGTTTGCCGATGGTGCCGGTGCGGTCGTGCTCGAAGCCAGCGAAGAGCCCGGTATTATCAGTACGCACATCCATGCCGATGGGGCATACGAATCGTTGCTGACTACGGTAAAACCGGGGCCGGATGTCGATCCTGACAAACTGGCCGATGGTACGGCGTTCATCGAAATGCGCGGGAACGAGGTGTTCAAGATGGCGGTGAATACGCTCGGCCGCATTGTCGACGAGACTTTGGATGCCGCCGGGATGTCTTATGCCGACATCGACTGGCTGGTACCTCATCAGGCCAACATCCGCATCATTCAGGCGACGGCACGCAAGCTCGATTTACCGATGGAGCGCGTGGTGGTCACCGTCAATAAACATGGTAATACCTCGGCTGCTTCGGTGCCTCTGGCATTGGATACCGCCGTGCGTGATGGTCGTATCAAGCGTGGCGATACCATTCTGCTCGAAGCATTTGGCGGAGGATTTACCTGGGGTTCTGCGCTCATCAAATATTGAGCGCACTAAGGGGTTCAACGATGGCTCTGGAAATCGAACGCAAGTTTTTGCTGAAGGATGACAGCTGGCGTGCTGCGGTAACGTCCAGCCGTCGGTTGAGTCAGGGGTATCTGACCACCTTGACCGATGGCGCCAAGGCGTCGGTGCGTGTGCGAATCGGTGGCGATCAGGCCTATCTGAATATCAAGAGCATGACCTTGGGCATGACGCGCGACGAGTTTGAGTATTCGATTCCTTGTGAAGATGCCGAGCACATGTTGGCCAATCTGTGTTCTGGTGCCGTGATTGAAAAAATTCGTCACCATGCTCACATTGACGGCCTGCTCTGGGAAATCGACGAGTTTCTCGGCGCCAACGATGGCCTGGTTGTGGCTGAAGTGGAACTGGAATCTGAGAATCAGGCTTTCGAGAAGCCCGATTGGGTCGGGGAGGAAGTGACCCATGATCGGCGTTACTATAACGTGTCTCTGGTTAGGCATCCGTTTAAAGAATGGTGAGCTGGGTAATTAAATCAATGTGTTATTTGTCGACACCGCAATCAGGAGTAGGGACATGATTCGCGTGATGATCGTCGATGATCACACCATGGTGCGCAAGGCGCTGGCTCACCTGATTGGAAGTGAGCAAGGCATTGGTGTGACGGCTGAAGCAGATAGCGGTGAATCAGCGTTGGCGCTGCTGAAGACCGAGACGGTCGATGTCGTGCTTTGTGATATCCACATGCCCGGCATGGGTGGGTTGGAAGCCATCCGGCGTATCCAGGCCCGCTATCCGGAGATCGGCTTGATCGCGGTAACGGCAGAAGCGGATGCGGCCTTGGCGCGCTCGGTTCTGGAAGTCGGGGTGCATGGTTATGTGACCAAGGATGCGCCGCCACAGGAGCTGATCACTGCCATCGAAAACGCCAGTCATAAAACCCGTTTCATTTCATCGCGAATCGCGCAGGAAATCGCTCTGCAATCCATGCGCAAAACGACAGACCCCTTCGAAACCCTTTCGGGGCGGGAGCAGCAAGTGCTGATGATGATTCTGGAAGGTAAATCCAACCAGTTCATCTCCGACGCACTCTGCGTGAGTCCCAAGACGGTCAGCACGTACAAAGTGCGCTTGCAGGAGAAACTCGGCGTCAATAATGATATCGAGTTATTGCGATTGGCCGTGAAATCCGGGCGGGTCGTGATCAACGAATGACCGAGCAGCCTGTCGCGGATCCATCACCGGTTTTCGATGCGGCACGTTTCCTTAAATCGGTGACCGAACGCCCCGGCATCTACCGGATGTACGGTCCTGATGATGTGATTCTCTATATCGGCAAGGCGCGGAATCTCAAGGCGCGCCTGTCGAGCTACTTTCGTGGTCAGCAGGCCATCAAGACACAGGCTCTGGTACGGCAGATCGTCCGTATCGAAATCACCGCCACCCAGACCGAAGCCGAAGCGCTATTGCTGGAAAGCAATCTCATCAAGGCACAACGCCCCAGATACAACATTCTGTTGCGCGACGATAAAGGCTACCCATGGATTTACGTTTCCACCGATCAGGAATATCCCCGGCTCGCCTATCACCGGGGTGCCCGCAAGCGGCAGGGGCGCTATTTCGGCCCCTACAGCGCCCCTAGTGCGGTGCGGGAAACACTGAATCTGCTCGAAAAGGTCTTCAAGGTCCGTCAGTGCGAAGACAGCGTGTTTCGAAATCGCAGTCGCCCTTGTCTGCAATATCAGATCGGGCGGTGCAAGGCGCCGTGCGTCGGCTATGTCAGCCCGGAGGCGTACCGGCAGGACGTGGACGATACGATGGCCTTTCTGAGCGGTCGCAGTCAGATCTTGACCGAGCAACTGGCCGAACGTATGGAGCAGGCCGCCGCCGCTCTGGACTTCGAGCAGGCGGCGCAGTTGCGTGATCAGCTCAGCCAGCTTCGTGTGGTCGCGCAGCAGCAATCGATCACGGGCGTGAGTGGTGATGCCGATGTGATTGCCCTGATCACGGTGATGAATCTGACGGTCGTGGCGGTATCGACCATTCGCGATGGTCGCCATCTCGGCACGCGCAGCTACTTCCCCCAAATCCCGGCGGATACGGAACCGGCAGAAACCATGGCGGGTTTCATCAGCCAGTATTACGCCGAACGCGAAGCGCCTGCGCGTGTTTTATGTTCCCCTTTGCCGCAGGATGTCGAGTTTTTGTCCGATGGCCTGAGCGCTCAAACCGGGCGTCGCGTTACTTTTACGACTCCGCAACGCGGCAAGGCCCGGGAGTGGCTGGATCAAACGGCTGAAAATGCGCGTCTGGCCGCTCAGGAGCGCCTTGCCAGCCGTGTTGGCCTTGAGACACGATTCGCCGCATTGCGTGCCGTGACGGGGTTGAACCAGATTCAACGCATCGAATGCTTCGATATTTCCCACACTCAAGGTGAATTAACCGTGGCTTCCTGCGTGGTCTTCGGGCTGGAAGGTGCGCAAAAAGACCAGTATCGTCGCTACTCGATCGAGGGAATTACGCCTGGAGACGATTACGCGGCGATGCATCAAGCGTTAACGCGCCGATTCGCCCGTGCCCAGCGCGAGGGCGGCATCCTGCCGGATGTTCTCCTGATCGATGGAGGTGCCGGGCAGGTGGCGCAGGCACAGGATGTCCTGGCCGAGTTGGGCATCGATTCGGTTTACATTCTGGGCGTGGCCAAAGGGGTAGCCCGTCGAGCGGGTGAGGAACGACTGATCCGACCCAAGACATCGACCGGGCAGGGTGGTGAGGAAACACGGCTCGACCCGCACGATCCGGCACTCCACCTGATTCAACAGGTGCGCGATGAGGCGCATCGATTCGCCATTACCGGCCACCGGGCACGGCGCCATAAAGCACGCACTCAATCGGATCTGGAAAAAATTCCCGGAGTGGGTGCGAAGCGTCGGCAGGCGCTGCTCAAACATTTTGGTGGTATGCGCGGTCTGCGCAACGCCAGCGCAGCGGAGTTGGCAAAGGTGCCAGGGATTTCGGTGTCTTTGGCCGATGGCATTCATGCCTGGTTGCACGAAGGCGCCACATCAGAGAGCGAAACATAAATGTTCTATCGGATCATGACACCGAAGAACGAAACAGGAGAGGTCATGCGATACATTTTTGAAGGGCGACGATTGGTGATGCTGGGCCTGTTGCTGGCGGCGGTTGTCGGCTTCATGGAGGCAGCTGTAGCCGCGCCAGCATTTGATGCTGGTGCGATGGCACAATCCAAGGCGCAACAGGTCAATGTCGCCCCCGATTACGCAGCCCTCGCAGCCTTGCTGGAAGACCCCAAATCAAGAGCAGCTCTGATCAAGGAATTGCAACGTCTCGCGGCAGAGTCTCCTACGGGGGGAGGCAGCAACACGGTACAAAAAGCTAACGCCACACCCACGCTGGCCAGCAACATGGCCGTGGATACCTTGAGCGTGTTTCACGCCATTCATGACGGGGGAATCAAGGCGTTGGTTCAGTTGAACCGTTTACTCCATATAAATCCCGCATCCTGGGATTGGTCTATGGTCGGTGAAAATGCATGGCGCTTGGCGTTGTTGTTCGTCTTCACCTATGGTTCGTGGCTGTTGTACGGTCGATTGATCCGGCCCGTGCTGGTGCGATTGGATCGCTGGTCGTCTGCGGCGAGTGCGCGTCAGCATCTGCTGCGGCTTTTCTTGTCTCTGACCTTGATCGGTGCACTGGGGCTGCTGGTTCTGGGACTCATCTTCATCACGGGGGATTTTCTGTCGGCGACGCTGGCGGGAGATATGGAGCCTGCCTTGTGGCGACAAACCCTGTTCCTCAACGCATTTATCACCCTGGAGTTTGCCCGGTTGGTTATCGGGCTGGTGCTGACCCCTTCCTACGATGGTTTGCATCTGTTTCCCATCAAAGCAGATCAGGCGAAGTTCTGGATGCGCCGCAGTTCGGGGTTGATCCGCTTTCTGGGGTACGGGTTGATGTGGCTGGTGCCGGTAGTGAAACGCGCCTGGGATGCCGATGCGGCGCAGATTGTGGTGTGGACTCTGGCGGTAGTCGGTTTGATCTACGCCCTGCATACGGTGCTCAGTCAACGTCGCATCCTGCGTGATGCCCTGTTACCGATGGCCGAAAGGCATCCCAATGGGATGATTTCCTGGCTATTGAGCGCACTGGCCCATACTTGGCACCTGTTCGCCGCTTTGTATATCGGCA
Organism: uncultured Halothiobacillus sp.; assembly: GCA_964655215.1. GTDB lineage: Bacteria > Pseudomonadota > Gammaproteobacteria > Halothiobacillales > Halothiobacillaceae > Halothiobacillus. Next base: position 17,315 of record CAZZMW010000006.1, on the reverse strand, counting down.
TGGTGTTTCTGGTCGGGTTGACGCGACCAACGGATGCTTTGCCATTCATAGCCCACGCGACGGGCTATACCTTCCTGATCATTGCCGGTGCACTGCTGCTGTCGGCTATTGTGGTGCAGTTGCTCGGTGGCGAGGTTCGACTCAAGGATCACCATCGGAAGAAAGTGCCATTGCTTGAACGGCGCCTCAATACCTATCTGCCCTGGCTGGTTCGGGCCATCCGGTTGGTCATTCTGCTGACGACCATCGCTTTGATACTCGCGGTGTGGCATGTCACGAACGTATTCGACTGGTTGGGAACAAATCCCGGACAACAATTCCTCAGCACGGTTTTCGATGTGGCTTTCATCCTGCTTGGCACCTTATTCGCTTGGTTGGTGACGGCCAGTCTGATCGAGATCAAGCTCAATGGTGTGAGCGACCACATGCCATCCGCCCGGATGCAGACCCTGCTCACCTTGTTCCGCAATGTGGTGGCTATCGCCTTGTTGACCATGGCGACCATGATGGTGCTGTCGGAATTGGGTGTGAACATCGGCCCGTTACTGGCGGGTGCAGGTGTCTTGGGTCTCGCCATCGGTTTTGGTGCCCAGAAGCTTGTGCAGGATGTCATCACGGGCGTGTTCATTCAGCTCGAAAATGCAATCAATACGGGCGATACGATTACCGTTGGCGGAATTACCGGAACGGCCGAGCGTTTGTCGATCCGCTCCGTCGGCCTGCGTGATCTCAATGGCACCTACCACATCGTCCCGTTTTCTGCGGTCGAGGTAGTGTCCAATTACATGCGCGGTTACGCCTACCACAAGGCCGAGTATGGCATCGCCTATCGCGAGAGCATCGACGAGGCAATTACTCACCTTGAAGCGGCGTTTGAGGAGCTGACGACCGATCCGGCGATGCGTGGCAAAATTCTTGAGCCGATACGCATTCCGGGCGTAACCGAGTTGGGCGCCAGTTCCGTGAATATCCGCGTTCAAATCAAGACGGCTCCGGGCGAACAGTGGAATGTCGGACGGGCATATAACCGCTTGGTCAAAATGCACTTCGACGCGGCGGGTATCGAAATTCCCTTCCCTCATACCACGATTTATTTTGGTGAAGATAAATCGGGCAAAGCGCCGCCCGTGTACGTGCAGAAATTGGGTGATAAGGCGGAGCCTGCATCGTGACGCCGAGTGGAATCAGCGCCGACTTTTCCGTCGAAGAACATGCCGTAACAGGATGATCGGGAGCAGTCCTCCGATGACCGCATGGAACGTGGTAATCCAGGTCAGGCTGTTTTCGTGACTGACATACAGAAGGAGTGGGGCGGTTATAGTCAGCATCATGATGGCCAGTAGCAGCCCGGATCCAGAGACATGTCGCTCCTGCCGTAGCCAGCCAGCCCGTGCGTGAACGAGCCAGACAGCACCCACCAATGCGATCAGGAGAAAACCGCCGAGCACATGGCTGGCGGTCAGCAGGATGCGCATCAGCCCGGAGGGCATCCACGGAATATCCCATTCCCATTGAAATGTCAGTAACTGGGGAACCAGCGCCAAGCCTGTAAAAAACACCGTGGCGCCGCCGCCGATCAGTAGTGGTGCGAAGGCCGCCGGATAACCCTGCTGTCGAAATTTATCCAGCATGATTCAGGCATCTCTCAATAAGATGTGCCCACTTTCTGAACCAGAATTCAGCAACTGGCCGCCGAGTCGCCGGATCTGATCAGGGGCATCATCCATAGGTGTGGCAGCGGCGACCTTCGTCAGTGCATCGGCCAACCAGGCTTGTCCCGCGAGTACGGTCCATTGCCCGGTTCGAACAAGCTGGTCACCTGAAATGAGTTGAGCAGGAAAACGCTCGAAGTCCCGGCCAGCCGCCGAGGTCGCACATGCGCCATTGGTGAGTTGCCCCAGAGATACGCCGCCGGCCTCTGAATCGAGCCGAATCGAACGCGGTGTCCCAAAACAACGCCAGTCTCCACCCGCATTGACGACGGCATCTTTAACCCCGCAGGCCCGCAGGCGGGCAATGGCGCGATCGACTGCCCAGCCTTTGGCGATGCCATCGAGCGTGAGCAGCACTGGCCGACGACGACGCATCCACGATCCATCCAGTTCGATATCCTCTGCCCGTCCTGAGGTGATGAAATCCATGGCCGGGTCGGGTAAATGGCCCTGTTTGACCAGTTGCCCGCCAACCGTGGGGTTGAACCGGTGTGCACTGTTCCGCGCCAGTTTCAACGCCAAACGAACTACCCGGGCTGTCCACGGATGAATTTCGATGGCTGTTCGGCTTCGGTTTACACGGCCGATATCGCTTTGAGCCTGATGAAAGCTCATCAGCATTTCAACACGCGCGATTTCTTCGAACGCTTGGTTTACCGCCGTCTCGATCTTGGCAGGCGAATTGGTTGCCGCAGAAATTTCGACATAGGTACCCAACGCCGGGCGCATGCGGTGGATATGACGCCGGTCAGTATTGATCATGTTCTTATTTTTCGGGGCTGCCAACGGGCGAGGGTAGGGCGACCTGTTGCAAAGTCAGCAAGCGTTTCACGCCGTTGGTGATGTTGCGACATGACAAGGTGGCACCGCTGATGTTGCGGATATCCTTGCCTAATTTGAAGCCGCTTTGCTCGGTCCTGCCGAGGAACTGGCCCCGCCACTCGGCTTCTCGAACCTGATCGCCGTAGGTTTCGAGGTACTCCATGATCTCGATGCCCAATACACGACCCTCTGGAGAGAGTGCTATGGCATAACGAATGAATTCATGTTTGCCGATGACGCGATCTTCGATATACCAACCCTGAAACTGACCTTCCTTTTCGACCCGCCACACGGGTTGCTCATCCCAGCGCTGGCGAACATCGCTGAGGTCTTCTATTCGCGATCGTTGTTCCTCTGAAAGCTTTGCCGGTGCCGGCGTAAATAATGTTGCCGAGGGAAAGAGTGCCTTCTGTGCACTGACGGTATCAAAGTACTCTGAGGCTTGTGCCACTGGAATAAGCAGCGGCGCAAGCGTTAATAACGGAACATAGCGCATGGGAGTACCTCAGAAGTTGTAGCCGATCTTCAGACGGATCTCGTTGCGTTCGTGATCGGCCAGATGCAAATCGGTTCGATTCTGAGCGCCTGCTTCTTCACTGGAACCTGCAAACTGGTGGGCCCAGGTCAGTGTGGTCCACCAACGCTTCCCTCCATAGTGAATGCTCGGGCCGGCAAAGAAATCCCAGTGATCAAATTTCCAGCCGCCACTACCGGGTTCCGCAGGATCTGATGCTGCTTTGAGTACTTCCATATCAACCCAACCCTCCGCACCGATATACCAGTTAGGCATGAAACGATACGAAATACCGGAGCGAAGTCGAGGTGCAATGGCACTTTCGGCTGTGCCCGATGCATTGTCCTTGGCGGTTTCGGCCTCGAGTTCGATATTGGTCAACCACTGCAACTGACCATCTAGATAGGGTTTCTGGAAAATCACCTTGGTTTCCAGCTCCCAGCCATGAATCGCCGCGCCGGTTACGCTATCAACCGTGTCATAGGTGAGTTCGCCATACAACGCCACACCGAGGTCGTCCTTATACGGTGAAAGCAGATTCTTTTTCAGTTCAACGGATACACCACTGAATTTTGTCTGGCTTAATGAGCCGTCGATTTCACCGGGTACAGGACTGCCGCTGTATTTATGCCTGTAGCCATTCAGGTAAATCGAACCGGATAAATCATCGGTCAGACCGCGCTCGTATTCGAGCCGGAAATAGTCGGCGGTATAACTGCCTTGGCGTTTACCTTTGTGAATGGTGTTCCACAGATACAGCTCGTTGCCTCCCTTTGGCGTGGTTTCTGCCCCGGTGGTGTATCCCAGCAGATTCTCATCTGCCTCTGCACGGTCGACGAAAGGCGGAGCAAATGCCCCCGTCAATCCCAATGCAACGACACCCGCCAACGATGAATGTTTTCGTGAAAAAAGCATGTCAATTTCCTCAATGGTTAACTAAAGGCGAACGAGAACCGTTCGCATTATGATTAGATTTAAATTGAAGTCAAGGCGTGATGTGATGGGCTGTGGTTTGGGTCGGGTGAGGACGATAGGCACGTTCTTTCAGGAGGGCAGTTTCGGGGGAACTAATCCAAATTGTTCACCGATAGCGATTTGATATGGCTTTCAGGGCAGGGTCTGTAGTCGTCCATCTCTAGACCAAAAATACCGGCGCGCTGATTTATGTGTCAAAATCCCATAGATCGGAAACGCACAGCGATTGTCGTATTGAGCGCGATATAGGAAAGATCAGGGTATCCTTCGCTTTGGACTGTCATAAAAACTTCATCAAATTGTCATCAAGTGTCATTTTTGGGTGGGCACAATCCACCCCGCTCGTGTTTGGAGCGCGACTGAATGCTTTTAACCAACCTGTTCGGGGGATATTCCTGATGAAATTCAACAAAAAACTGATCGCTGGTGCGATTCTCGCTGCGACCGCCTCATTCGCCCTGTCAGCCCATGCTGAAGGCGTAGACAAGATCACTGGCGCTGGTTCGTCATTTGCTTACCCGATCATCTCTAAGTGGGCCGCTGCCTATAAAGCAGAGAAAGGCGTTGAGGTGAACTACCAGTCAGTAGGTTCAGGCGCTGGCATCAAGCAGATCATCGCTAATACTGTGGATTTCGGTGCATCAGACGCCCCGATGACCCTGGACGAACTAGCAAAGAATGGTCTGACACAATGGCCTCTGATCATGGGTGGTGAAGTAGTTGTTGCCAATATTCCTGGCAACAAGCAAGGCGAATTGGTTATCAGCGGCCCAGTGCTGGCCGACATCATGATGGGCAAGATCACCAAGTGGAACGATCCTGCACTTGAAAAACTGAATCCTGGCAAGAAACTGCCTGACATGGCCATCACCGTGGTTCATCGTTCAGACGCTTCTGGTACCACTGCAATTTTCACCAACTACCTGTCAAAAGTTAGCCCAGAGTGGAAAGAAAAAGTTGGCGAAGGCACAACTGTTAACTGGTTGTCCAAAGGTAACCTGGGCGGTAAAGGTAACGAAGGTGTTGCCTCTTACACAGCGCGCATCAAAGGTGCGATCGGTTATGTCGAGTACGCCTACGCGCTGCAAAACAAGCTGCCCTACATGGATATGATCAACAGCGCTGGCAAGCGTGTTGCACCTACCATGAAGAACTTCGGCGCTGCTGCATCACATGCTGACTGGAAAGGCACCCCGGGCTTCCGCGTTGTTCTGACAGACCAGCCTGGTGACGATAGCTGGCCAATCACTGGTTCTACTTTTGCGATTGTTCACACCAATCCTCAAAACCCGGCTCAAGTCCAAGCAGTACTGGACTTCTTCAAGTGGAGCATGGCTCATGGCCAGAAAGCAGCTGAAGAACTGCACTACATCCCGATCCCAAGCTCTGTAGCTGAAATGATCGAAGCCTCATGGGCCGAGAAGATCAAACTCAAATAATCATTGATTAAATGAGGGGGGCGGGCTTAGGCTCGCCCCTTAATCATCTAATCAACGTTGTTTACGTTTGTTGCCCGATCGATTCGGTTGTGAAGACAAACCTAAGCAAATAAAGCAAAGTAGGTCGAACTGAATGTCAATGTCTGAAGAAGATATCAAGCATCATTTGCATACACAAAGTGCCGGCGTCTTTTGGGATAAGATCTTCAAAGGCGCCGCTTTTTCGTTTGCGGCAATTGTATTGTTCGTGATGCTGGCCATCATGCTGATGTTGTTCAAAGAGGCATGGCCCACCTTCGCCCACTTCGGCTTCAGCTTTTTTTATACCTCTGAGTGGGATGCCGTAAATGATCAATACGGTGCCTTGGTGCCTATTGTCGGCACTCTGGTTACCTCTCTGATTGCTATTGTGATCGGTGTGCCAGTAAGTTTCGGTATCGCCATCTTCATCAGCTTGATGGCACCGAGTTGGCTCAAGCGACCGGTAGGTATCGCTATCGAGTTGCTGGCAGCCGTGCCTTCAATCATCTACGGTATGTGGGGCTTGTTCTATTTTGCCCCCTGGTTCTCGAATTCCATTCAACCGTTCATGACGGATACGCTTGGCAATGTGCCTTTTATCGGCCAGTTTTTCCAAGGGCCGCCTATCGGGGTGAGTATCTTCACTGCGGGCTTCGTTCTCGCCATCATGATCGTACCCTTTATTGCGTCGATCATGCGTGACATGTTCGACGTCGTGCCTACTGCACTGAAAGAGTCGGCTTACGCGATGGGCTCGACGACTTGGGAAGTCGTCTGGAAAGTCATCCTTCCTTATACAAAAGCGGGCGTCATCGGCGGCATCATGCTGGGGCTGGGGCGTGCCATGGGCGAAACCATGGCTGTTGCCTTCGTGGTCGGTAATTCGATGGATCTCAATACAGGATTGTTCTATCCCGGTGCCACCATTGCGTCAACGATGGCGAACGAGTTCAATGAAGCCAGTGGTTTGCACATGTCGTCGCTGATTGCACTGGGCTTCATGCTGTTCATCATTACCTTCCTGGTACTTTCGTTGGCGAAGTGGTTCCTGCTTCGCCTTGAGAAATCTCAGGAAGGCGACAAGACCTAAGGACATGATGTGATGCTGATCTCAAAATTTCAAAAAAGAAAAATCATCAACTACTTTAACCTGGGCGCCTCCATGTTGGTGACGGCTTTCGGGTTGGTGATGTTGGCTTGGATTCTCAGTGTACTTTTCGGGAAGGGATTCGAGTACATCAACTGGGCGGTTTTCTCTCAGATGACGCCACCTCCGGGTGCTGCTGGCGGCTTGCTCAATGCCATCGTGGGCACCTTATTGTTGACATTGTTCGGTGTGTTGATTGGTACGCCCATCGGCGTGATGGCGGGCACTTACCTGGCTGAGTTCGGTGGCAATGGGCGGTTTTCAAGTGTGGTTCGTTTTATCAATGACGTCCTGCTTTCGGCACCGTCCATTGTCGTGGGTGTGTTTGTCTACACCATTCTGGTTAAACCTTCGGGGCATTTTTCGGGTTGGGCGGGTGCGGTTGCCTTGGCTATTCTGGTTATCCCCGTCATCCTGCGAACCACGGAAGACATGCTCAGGCTGGTGCCCACACAGATGCGTGAGGCAGCAGCTGCACTAGGTGCGCCGCGCTACAAGGTCACCATTGATATCGTATACAAGGCGGCCCTGAGTGGCATGTTTACCGGTTTGTTGTTGGCAACAGCCCGGATTATGGGTGAAACTGCGCCCTTGCTCTTCACTGCGTTAAATAACCAGTTCTGGTCTCTGGACATGAACCAGCCGATTGCGAATATGCCGGTAGTGATTTACCAGTATGCATTGAGCCCATACGAAGATTGGCAGAATCTGGCTTGGGCAGCTGCGCTGTTGATTACGATCAGTGTTCTGGTGATGAATATCATTGCTCGTTACACGCTCAAGCAGCCCAGTTCGCGTTAACTTTTAATTGTTAATTTAAGAGATCATTTCATGACAGCACAGACCATGACCGATCAGCAGCAGCCGGATAGCCGTAATATCGGTTTCAAGATGTCCAGCGCGTTGAAAGAATCTGAAGCTCGCTCACATCTGCTGGAGAAAAAGGACAGTGTACGGTTGGTTGTTAACCCTAGACTGGATATCCGTGATTTGTCGTTCTTCTATGGCAAGTATCAGGCACTGCACAACATCAACATGCAGATTCCGGATAAGCAGGTAACGGCTTTCATCGGTCCGTCAGGCTGTGGTAAATCGACTCTGCTGCGTATCTTCAACCGGATTTTCGATTTATATCCCGGTCAGCGTACCTCGGGTGAAATCCTGCTCGATGGCAATGACATCCTGCACCCCAAGGTCGATGTCAACATGCTGCGCGCCAAGATCGGTATGGTGTTCCAGAAACCGACTCCATTCCCTATGTCGATTTACGACAACGTAGCCTTCGGCGTTCGACTTTACGAAAACCTGTCGAAGTCCGAACTCGATGACCGGGTAGAGTGGGCGCTTCAACGTGCCGCCTTGTGGACAGAAGTCAAAGACAAGCTCAACCAGTCCGGTGCGGCGCTCTCAGGCGGACAGCAGCAGCGTTTGTGCATTGCCCGTGGTATTGCCGTCAAACCGGAAGTACTGCTGCTGGACGAGCCGACATCCGCTCTGGATCCCATCTCTACAACTAAAATTGAAGAGCTGGTGCATGAGCTGAAATCAGATTTCACCATCGCCATCGTGACTCACAACATGCAGCAAGCTGCGCGTGTTTCCGATTACACCGCCTTCATGTATCTGGGCAAGCTGGTCGAATACGATCACACAGACATCATCTTCACCAACCCAGGCCGTAAGGAAACAGAGGATTACATCACCGGCCGTTTCGGTTGATTTCCCCTCCATGAATTAAAGACCCGCTCTAATGCGGGCTTTTTTTATTCAACCTTTCGGAAATAGGTGAGATCACTGGAAATTGCCCGGATCGCGGCCCGTTACCCTTGACAAAAAATACGTGAACGGTAATATGCGCGCCACCTGTGAATAACGGGGCTATAGCTCAGCTGGGAGAGCGCCTGCATGGCATGCAGGAGGTCAGCGGTTCGATCCCGCTTAGCTCCACCAATCGATGGTTTTGTAACGTCTAAAGTGGTTTCAAAACCTTAATTAAACCCGCACTCTGGCTCAGTTTGCGGGTTTTTTTATGCCCGTGGCGTTCCAAGCGTTTCCATTGCAGCCCACGGTTTTTGACGGTACAAGCGGCTTCATACCGTCACCCCTGAAAAATATACCGTCATGGCGCTAACGATGGCCGCAATCAACACAGCAATGCTCGACAGTATGCCGTTTAAGCTGGCGGATGAAATGGCTCGTATCTTCTTGTTCACCCCAACGGTTCACTTTACTGGCGAATGGATTGCCGGGACAGTGAGCGTGCCGTTTGATGTGAAAACGGCCTTATTTCCGTCGACGAATGTGTAAGTAATCAACCCCTTTGACTGCGGCATTAGATGAGCGTTGTTGTTTGTTGCGTCGTACTCGAATTCGTAATGACCGCCTACTTTGATTTCACCGACAACCATGGCTCCGTTTGGTAGAGAGCAATGGTATGCACCGGTGCCGTTCGATTAATCAGGTACCCAAGCGCGCTGTTGTTCAATGTGGCAAATGGCGAACCAAAGCTCTGTCCGAACTTCATGTTGTTGATTGAGTGGCTCGGTGCATTCACTTGCCATGTGAATACACAATCAGCCCCATCAAATGGCCTACCGAACGGGCGCCCAAATCGTGAAGGGGCGTACGAAGTAATCGTGATCGGATATCCACATCAGCACAATTCGCCAAGCAGGATAACTGGTTAAATCGGGATCATCGGCGGCGATTAAGGCCGTGAAGCTGGATGACATTCTTGAGTAAGATCCGCAGATCACATGCTCGAAGGCAATCGAACGCCGCGTGACTGGCGTGTACCGTGGCCGACCGATCATATCCGATCCAGCAAAGGGCGATATTGCGCCCACCTGTGCTGCCCACTATGCCAAAGACAAGAGCACGCGCCTTATTGCTGACAAGTGCTTTCCGCTTGGTGTCCGTCCTTATTTAGTACGCGAGTATGCCCCGCCGCAGGGCGTGCCTGACTGGTTCGAGTTTAACTGCAATGACATGGCAGCCTATCGAGTGATTGGCAACGGCGTATCGGTCCCAGTTGGGGTGTGGCTTGGTTCTGAATTCAAACACAATTTCAGCCGAGGAGATTTGGCATGACTACCATCAACCAAGACAAAGCACCCACCTACCACTAGGGTCGATCAAAGCCAATCAGGCAACAGCTCACCAAGTACGTTCCGTGCTTCGTCTGTGAAGCTGAGCGCCCCTGTTTCGGCCTCTGATATCCATTTGTCGAGTATCGCTTGTGCTTCCGCTGAGCGTGCTGAATCATCACCAACTATGGCGTCACGAACCATGAGCGCCTCTTGGGCATGGATGATTTCAATCATCAATATCCTCCGCAACAGGAAAAAGTGCCACTTCGGATTTAGCCATCACGACCAAGGATCGTCGAGACTCGGATTGATGTCCATATCCAAGGTCAATGGCGATGCCTATCACGAAGATGGCTGGGTGATGCCTCCAGGCGAGCCTAGTTCATTAAGCCGCTCATCGATTGCATCCAATTGCTCACAAATCTCGTTGATATTTTGGCCTAACTCTACGGCTTGTTGCATGCGGTCGATTATCGAGAGTGTCTCCTCCATCAAGATGCCAATTTCTGATTTTTTGAATGGGGATCTTTTTTTCATCGTAATGCCTTTGGTGCCAATTAATAGAAGTTCGCATTCCCACCCCTATACGCTCACGCATTAACGTATGAATATGTTTTTAATATTAATTTCGCAATTTCATGGAATTGCTAATCATGATAATGCCATGGCCAAAACCGTAATCCAAACAATTCTCATCCGGGTAGGTGCCATAGGCAGATCGGCTGGCTATCATAGCCGCGATGTCGATTTTTGAAAAAGGCGTGCGAAGGGGGTGCTAAGTGATGACCCCGTAAGCGCTTAACTCCCGAAGCCGAGCTTCGATGGTGTCCATGTGCTCAAGGATTTCGCCAGCATCCATGCTCGGCTCTGCTTGGTCAATGATCAGACGTATTTTCGAGTGCATCAGGGTTTTGATTTCTGATTTTTGTTTAACACATGATGTTGATTGCGATAGAAGCCGGAGCCCCTGTGTCACGCAGGACACCGCACACGGTTCGACTGCTTGGCCGCAGTGAGCAGGAAAACACCCAAAAGGTGTATCGCCGGATTGGTGAGACCGTGAAGCCAACGAAATGAGTTGCGGAAACCGGCATAAACAGCGCCGATAATGCAATGCGGTTTTGCTTGATTTTTTTGCAATAAAAAAGCCCATGAAATCATGGGCTTGATCGTTTTTGTGGCGGAGGATCAGTTACTCTAACTACTGTTCTTTACAATCCGCGTGAATTTATTTAGTTATTTAATATCAATAGTTTGTCGAGTTTTCTGTCTCATGCTGTCTTACAAAATCCTACGCAAGCGTGCTATAAAGTGTGGGCATAAGTGTGGGCACAGGTTTAGGCGGAGAGGGTGGAATTATGGCAGCGATCAACAAACTTTCGGTACTCGAAATCAAGGGGGCCAGAGGCCCTGTGAAACTTTCCGATGGGGGTGGTCTGTATTTGCAGATCAATGCCTCGGATGCTCGGCGCTGGATCTTTCGTTACAAGATTCAGGGTAAAAGCACCGAGATGGGATTAGGGGGCTACCCCACGGTCAGTCTGGCTGATGCCCGCCAAAAAGCAGCAAGCTATCGCCAGATGCTCGCCGAGAACATCGATCCCAAACGCGCGCGTGATGTTGAGCGAGAGCGTCAGACAGAAGAAGTCCGTACACAAGAATATGCAGCTGAGCAGGTCATGACTTTTAAAATGTGCGCAGAAACGTACATTGACGATCATCAGTACGCCTGGAAGAACGCCAAACACGCCAGCCAATGGCGGAATACCCTGCGCGATTACGTCTATCCGGTATTTGGCACCAAGCCTGTCGATGCCATCGACACCCCGATGGTAGTCGCTGCACTTAGACCCATCTGGCGCACCAAGACCGAAACAGCCACTCGTGTGCGTCAAAGAGTCGAGAACATTCTTGATTGGGCCAAAGTCAGCGGATATCGCAGTCAGGAAAACCCGGCTCGTTGGCGCGGGCATCTGGATCACTTGTTGCCCAAGCCAGAAAAGATCAAAGCAGCCAAGCATCATGCGGCTTTACCCTATGTCCAAATGAGTTCGTTCATGGTCGAACTGGTGAAACGAAAAAGCATTTCTGCCCAGGCCATGCTATTCACCATTCTTACCGCCTGCCGCACCGGAGAAGTAATCGGTGCCACATGGGATGAAATTGATCTGGATAACCGCATCTGGATCATTCCGGCCGAACGGATGAAAGCCATGAAAGAACATCGGGTGCCATTGTCCGATGCCGCCATGGACATATTGAACAAACTCCCCCGCATCGCAAACAACGATCATCTATTCCCCGGTCAGAGTCGGGGCAAAAGCATCTCCAACATGACCATGCTGATGTTGCTGAAGAAAAGCACAGAAGACAGCGGACTCAATCGCCCGGATCTCACCATCCACGGTTTTCGCTCGACCTTTCGAGATTGGGCCGGGGAAACCACGCCTTTTCCAAGGGAAGTCATCGAACACGCACTCGCGCATCAACTGAGGGACAAGGCCGAAGCGGCTTATGCTCGCGGGGATCTGTTGGAAAAGCGCAGGGCGCTGATGCAGGCATGGGCGGATTATTGCCTAATATAATTGCATATTTTCTGGACAGTGAATGAAGATCGAGCCCTGCGGCAAAAGGCGTGGGTGATGAGTAAGGTCACCAAGCGGTTTTTGATTTATGGATATACATGGATATACTCGGCACACGAATCATAAACCAAGAGCGGGAATCACTATGATCACTGAACATGAGAAAAGTACATTCGAGGGCACCGTGCAAACATGGGGCAACAGCCTCGGCCTTCGGATCACACGACCTATGCAGAAAAAAGCGGGTATCCATCAAGGCGATACCGTGAGTATTGAAGCCACGGCTGAAGGGCTTGTTATCCGTCCGATCAAGCGCCACGAAAATAAGAAATATCCATTTACGGAAGCAGATCTCCTTAGGGGCCTGACCGCTCATTCCGCGCATGCCGACGAGCTGCCCAACGCACTCGAAAGGGAATGGGCATAAGGCATGGCTGAAAAACAATGGATTCCAGCCCGAAATGACATCGTGCTGCTTGATTTTGAACCGGCAACCGGGAAAGAGATGGGCAAGAAACGCCCCGCGCTTGTTCTGACCAGTGAAGGTTACAACCAAACTGGCTTGATGATGGTCTGCCCAATCAGCACGAGTATTCGAGGCGCAGCCATTGAGGTACCGTTAGAAGGCTTGGATCGCCCATCGGTTGTCGTGACAAGTCAAGTGCACACGATGGACTGGCGCGAGCGGAAAGCCAGCAAGATTGGTGAGGCGGATTCAGGCATCTTAGAGCAGGTGATCCAGCGCATAATTCCCCTGATCGGTGGCGAACTCATTTAGATGAGAGTCAGCTCAGAGCTGAGGCATACGAAAGAGCCTGTCGCGAACGAGGATATCGGCTCACTATATCAAGGGATGCATGACTCCGTAGATTATGAGCTGGAAGGAACTCGGATTATTTCCTCCCCTTTGGGGTATCCCGATGAGCGCAGGAAGGGCTTCCATCCTGTGGTGCTGGATCTTTAGCGGGGTGTGAATGGGATTTGGATAATTTCATTCGTTCGTCTGTGGGTTTGCGAAGTAGGAATGCAAAACCGAGTGCCCGCCACTTACAAATTCAGTCCCTATACCGGGTCAACAAACCAGCCCATCTCCTCCCATTGAATTGATGAAATTCGGGCAAGTTTGTATCCGGAAAATTCAACAATGTCAAATATCCATTATTTAACAGTGACTTATTTCGATGTGAATTTTTTGGATTTGCGTTTCCGCGGTAAAATATGAGTTGAGCATATCGCCCAACACCATAAAGGAAACGCAGCATGAACCAGAAATACACATCCCCAGACTACTTCTTACGGCTTAGAGACATCATCGGTGATCGCACCACCAACCCACCAATTCCCGCTCTGATTCCCATATCCAAATCGACATGGTGGATATGGGTTGCACGAGGATTTGCGCCACAGCCAAAACGGATTGGGCGTATTACGATGTGGCAAGCATCGGAAGTAGAGGCATTCATCCAGCAGCTGGCATGTCAGCCTGCCGTGGGTTTGAATGAGTCACTTTCTGAGTCAGCCGTTGCGGTATGACATCGGTGAATATCCAACAGCACTTAATCCAGGAACAGCCCGTACCGATATCCGATTCATTGCATGGTTCGGAAATGAACGCCAACAAACGATGGACCGGAACCACTTGTATTATCAGGACATTGTTTTGCTTAGCGGGCAACTCCATTCAAGCCAAAATCTCCCGGTCTGCGGGCATCTTGCTTCAGGGAAAAGTCTTCATCTCAGCGGGCATCCTGCCATTCAGAAAGCATCCCAGTCACCCCATTTTTGGGCGTTTCGTAACGCGTCCAAAAATGGGGTGTTTGGTAAAAATAGAACGCAATTTTTGCGATCTTTTTTTGCCAAGCACGAAGTCTTATTTTCAAGCGCCCATCCTATTCAAGCAGAACCCCCAAGGCTCGCTGCCCACCTGGAATCAGGCTGAAGTCTTGTTCAGGCAGCCCGCCAACCTATCAGGCAAAAATCACCTTCAGGCTACCCACTCAAATCAAGATCAAACCCTAGCCTTGCAGGCAGAACCCATCAGTCAAGTTTGCTGCCTTCCACTGAGATCGCCACCGTATTCTGGGCCAATGCTCATCGCAGGCGTTTAGCATGACGTACTTCGCTGAACACCAATTAGCGCAAAAGCAGATCAGGCCGATCAAGGCATCCACAGCAGCGGAATATGATCGGGCTTTGGCTCGTCTCAAGGGTCAGCATTGGCGTGACTATGCCGATATCCACCAGATTAAGAGCAAGTCCAGTCTCGCCGTGCTCCGCGCTGCGTGGCGGCGCGGTATTGCTCAGCAAATCCTGAATGGGATTGAATCAACCCACGATGACAGGGATCAATCCATTCGGACGTTATACACCCAATTGGATGACGACATCCGTGGGGTGGGTTATGTACCCCACGCAGACTCAAGCCACACCAGCAAAGGTCGTCAGCATTCGCCTAGAAAAGCCAGCAAACGCCAGTCATTGAATGGATTGCCGGATAACTGGCGTAGTCAATTGATCCGGGCCATGAGTACCAAAGAAGATCAACTCGCTCTGATGGTCATGACATTGACCGGCGCTCGTCCCGAAGAATTGCGTCTGGGCATTCAACTTGTGATTGAAACCGATCAGTGCCTGACGTTTCGCATTCAGGGGGCCAAGGTCAGTGAAATTACTGGTGGTGGTCAGGCATGGCGAGAATTGACCGTGGATGCACGGAGCGCACTGGATGACGATCTGGTCTATGAGTTAATGACATACATCCAAGAGCATCAGATCACCACAATCCAGATCGATCCGAAGAATGCTTTTCAAAAACGCCTCCAGCGTATTCGCGATCAGATGACCCAATACGATCCGGCATGGAAAAAGGTCAGTGCTTATAGCTTCAGGCACCAGTTTGCCGCCGACCTCAAAGCGGATAACAACATTCACTTTGACGATATCAGTACCGCCATGGGCCATACATCCGACCGCACAAAACAATGCTACGGGCATTCATCCCAAAAGCGGGGCAAAGGTGGTGTCACTCAGATCACCGCAGCCAGTCCCATCAAAGTACATCGGAAATCAGCGGCATCTCAGGTGTTCCTGAGCAAAGCAGCCAAACGATCAAAGAATCAAAAGACTGACGCTGCATTAAACCAAAAATAGCTGTCAGCACTTTAGTTGATTGAATCATCACACTAAAGGGGCATCAGGCTGGTTGATCCAAAAGTCTGCTTCTTGGCCAAAGTGTCCCACCATGACGCCCTCACTTCACGTCCGCTTCATGAACAGGAGCAGTCAGTGAATTTGGCCCCAAGCGACTGGAGGGCACTGTTCCTCCAGTCGCAACAGTCGCACAAGACTCAGAGGTTGTCGAACGGACTGGCAACTCCTCGCGTTACCTCGATTACATGCGTGTAGATCATCGTAGTTTGTAAACTGCGGTGGCCGAGCAGCAGTTGAATCGTCCGAATATCGGTTCCTGACGCCAGCAAGTGGGTAGCAAAGGAGTGACGCAAGGTATGCACGCTCGCATGCTTATGGATACCTGCTCGATCTCTGGCATCCCGAAAGGCTCGCTGTACTGTCGAATCTGACGCATGCCAGCGCGCAAAACGGCCACTTTCACCCCAGGGCCGCAACACAGCAGAGGGGAAGACGAACTGCCAGGCCAGCGAAGTCGAAGCTGAAGGATATTTGCGAGCAAGCGCACTGGGAAGAGGGGCTAGTCCGGCGCCATGCGACAAGTCACGCTTGTGCTGCTCCGCGACTCGGAGCAACTGTTGTTTTATCGGGGCATGTAGCCGCTCAGGCAGCAGCGTGGTGCGGTCCTTGCCACCTTTCCCGGAACGGACGTTCAGCACCCCACCCGAAAAGTCGATGTCCTTGACCCGCAGCGTCATGCATTCATTGACGCGTAAGCCCGAGCCATAAATCAATTCCGCCATCAACCTGACCACACCCGTCATCTGCTCCAGAATGGCCTTCACTTCCTCGCGAGAAAGGACCACCGGTATCCGTTGGCGCCGCTGAACTCGTTTTAGCCCGGTCATCTCGCCCAACGGCTGATGCAGCACGGAATCGTAGAGAAAGACCAGGGCGTTGAGCGCCTGTGTTTGCGAGGATGCGGAAAGGTGGCGTTCACTCGCCAGATGGTTCAGGAAGGACTCAACCTCTCGCTCGCCCATAGTGTTCGGGTGGCGCTTCCCATGGAAATAGATGAACTGCTTGATCCAGGAACGGTAGCTATCCTCAGTGCGGGGGCTGAGGTGCCGTCGGCGGCAGACGATGGAAACTTGATCGAGTAGGCGGGGGGACGTGGTTTGACCCCATGAGGTTCGCTCCTAGTAGTTGAGGGAGAAAATCAGGAGTATAGTCCGAAAGATCTCCGTCTCCATTTGCACAATGTAATAAAGAGACAGATGGATCAACATCTACATAAGAATCAGGATGATAGACCATGGAAATGTCCGTCTCTTTATTAAAAAACGTCCGGACCCATGGGTCTCTATATTAACTGTTATGTAACAAGAGATAAATTATGAATGAAGTTAGCTTAGCTCAAAATATTTCAGCGATGGTTATTTCTGACACCAAGTTCTGGATTGCCCTTATTGGTATATTTGGAGGAATTATTGGTGCTGGTCTAACCTTGTTCAGCAATATTATCTTTCATTGGTTTAAAGAAAAACCACAACGAGATTTAGAGAACCAAAGAATTAAAATATTAACGGAAATGCTTGATGACAATAGGTTTCAAGAAAAATGGAGAAATCTCTCAACATTGTCAGCGGTGGTTGGCGCCTCAGATGAAGAAACCAAAAGGTTATTAATTAAGGCTAAGGCAAGAGGCTCAGAAAAAGCTGATGGTAACTGGGGGTTAATAAAAAACCATCCCTTTCCTGGTAAGATATAAATTGTTACATAACAATGCACTCAAGCCGACTGCGCTAAAGCGCAGCCGCTTAGTTTAAACGTTGAGGCTGTAGAAAAACCCCATTTTCCGCTCTGACTGGCATAATTTGTT